>NZ_JAMXFA010000016.1 GCF_025370785.1 Laspinema olomoucense D3b | reverse complement strand
TCTCATGGAGTTAATCCAGTAAGGTCACGGGCAGAACACCCGTTAATAGGCGCTAGGTGGAAGTGCAGTAATGTATGCAGCCAAGGCGTACTAACAGACCGAGGGCTTGACCTCATATAACTTTGATTTAACTTTGATTTCTTTTCTTTATGCAGTCTTGAGGGTTTATCAACCTCACAGTTTTCCGGGTGCCTATGGCTTCGTGGCCCCACGCCGACTCCTTCCCGAACTCGGACGTGAAACGCGACTGCGGCGAAGATACTTGGAGGGTAGCCTCCTGGGAAAATAGCTCGGTGCCCGGTCAATATTAGACAGAACCCCAATACGAAAGTGTTGGGGTTTTGTGCTTTTAATAAGTTTTGTTGATTTAAGATAAAATTGCCGAGGTGAAAAATTGCCCACTGTTGCACAAGCCTATGGGAGTGTTAAAGTTTGTCAGATGCTTTCTAACTTGTATCAAGTAATCAATGTCTTTCGCTATGATCGGGTGCTAAAAACTATTTATATTCAAGCTGGCATCAATGATGAGTTTTCAATCATAATTAATCAAGAGGGAATCTGGGAGTTTGTTGAATGAGCGAAAATCTTGAAAATCTAACCACTAGCGAATTAAAAGTTTATATTAAAGCTCATCGGAATGATGAGTCTGCTTGTCACGCAGCACTTAAAATTCTGATGAGCCGTAGAAGTGAAAATACTGCTAAATACGCCTACGATCTTACCGATGAAGAGATGGAGGCTATTTTTCAGGAAAAACTTCAATCAAAATCATAATACGTTTGTTGGCGATCGCCGTTTTCGATGGACTGTCGGTGTATTGCCTTGCATTAGGGAAGATTCCCTCTCAAAAATTGCTTCCCCTGATTCTGTAGTGTTAGAGGCGAGGGGGGAGGAGTGTTGAAGCCTCCCCAACAGAGCAAGCTTTCTATTGCTAGAATATCAGTTAATCCAGCAGCTTTGCGTCAACTTACGAGCGCTCGCGCTGAAGGAAAATGCGAATACTGTCGCATTCACCAAGACTTTTCAATTTACAATCATGAAATAAATATGTCATCCGATTAGAGCTTTTTTCTATGAGATCAATTCTGAATCTCTTGTTTAATTGGCTATTCTCGTGTATATAACTTAATCCCTTTTTTTACTGCCAATGCAGCACAATACCCCAATACAGGAGCAAAAGGAGCAAGAGTTGCGTGACTAGCTAAAAGTGCTGCTACAGTCACACCAGAAACAATAGTATTAGCCAGATCCGGTAAATCTTCGCTTACATCTTTATCCCTTAAAATATTACGGCATTGATTGTCTAAAGATTGCAATATAATTGAGACTTGAACCCCTGTGTTTTCAGAAATTTATTGGATTGTTGCTACAATATTTTCATTGTTATTTTCTATGAACTTTAACGCAGCAATTGTTTTGCTATTAGACTTATATTGATTTTCAATGTTTTGCAGTTCTTCTTTTGGTATTGCTTGACTTGAATCGTGCATAGGTAAATATTTTGCCATTTTTTATCAGCCTTGAAATTAAATTTATGAACAATAGTAATTAGGAGGGTGGGTTAGGCGCTGCCCTTTTTCTTGTAAAACACGCTATTAAAATCACAGCGCCCTCATCCCACCACAGATTGATTGGAAATCCGAGAAATAAACTGATTTACAATCAATTAAACCTGACAAGAATTAATTCCAGGGGGTTGAGTATCAATAATAACTTCTTGATACCCGGAACTATGTAAAATGTTTTCAACCAGCTTTTTAGCCTGTTGATTGGCGTTATCCAAAATCTTATTGGCACAGGCTTCTTTTTTAATTAAAGCTAAAGCTTCTCTTTGCGCTTGCTCTTGTAAGTCTGATTCTACTGGACGCCCAAACCAACGACGGAAATGTACTACAACATGAGAACCTTCAACATCAAGAAATGCTTTCATGAGTCGAGGCGGTGGTAATACAAGCCGAACTTTATGCTTTGCTACATCTATTTTTTTTACATCAAGTTGATCTAAGTCAATTCCGGCTTGCACAGTTCCCACAGCTTCATAAACTACATGAGTATCCCCAAATGGTATCCGACCAAAAAATATCCGGTCTTCTTTAAAATCGACTGTAGCTTTAGTAGACATCTCAGTAGTTGTCAGTTCATTTATGTCGTGGAGGCCACCAATTATGATATTTCTGATTTCTACAGTGGTTTGGTTGGAAGGTAAAAGAACGTGCGTTATGACATAAAGTGTACTACGCACTGCTCCACTCAGTTGAAAAAGCAAAACTTGTATCAAGAAAAACCCTAGAATGGTAAGGATTATCTTTTGGAAAAGTGGATTTTCAAATACCTTTCCAAGTTGATTCCTTTTACTGGTGCTTGAATTCATACAAAAACTCCTGAGATTTATCTAGAAGAAACTTAAATACTGACAGCTATCGCCGATCACACCATCCGACCGAGTAACCCAGCGATAAGCCTGATGGTATAGCAGGGCTTATCGTCTATTTTACACAAAAAAATTTTCTGTCAATCATATGGTTAAAATTTCTAAATAATCTTTACCTATATTTTGAGTTTTAGTGTTCAGTCTGGACAGGACGAAGTTATAGAAGATAATTATACAGAGGGCTTCAACTATCAACTATCCAGTGATCTTATGTAAGACACTATGCCTAAATAAATTGTTAGCCTGAAGAAATTTTGTCAACATTAAGCTGACTGGGTGTGGTTTTGAATCTTGGCCGTAGACTTTAAAGGATTTGCTCAATTCTCTCGTAGGTGTGCGTAATAGTAACACAGGTTAGGAGTAGAACACTGAGCGACTATCAATTATGGTCTGGTTTTATGCCAGTCGATTTTTTTGCCCTATGAGCGACTCCCTCTCGGTTAACCAGAGGTTTTTCTTTTCCACATAATAAGATTATCTCATCTTTTTATGGAAAAAAAAGTAATTGAAAAGTAGGAGAAAAGTAATAAAAAGGTATTCCCTATGGTAGAATTTACTTTGGGATGCAGATTCCAGCTTCCAAAAGTGCTGCTATATCGGCGTTCAGGTTGAGGGCCCACTGCCTTGGGTTCTGAGGCAATCCTTTTCCAGAAAGGTATTAGGTATTGCATAGCAGAGCAAATAACCATTTGTAGCATGAAGATTGGGTTAGCTGACTGCCTCTTGTTAAATTATCATGACTTTTGAGGGATTTGGAGCCATGACGGTTGACGAAGCTCTCGCGATCGTAGAAACGGTACTCGATTATGAACGCCTCAACCATGTTCAAGAGATAGTGTTTCGTCAGTCTTGGGAAGGTCTGTCTTATTGCGAAATTTCTAAAACTACTGGGTATGACCCTGATTATCTCAAGGATGCTGGTGCTAAACTCTGGAAGTTACTCTCAGAAGCATTCGGAGAAAAGGTTAAAAAAGGTAATCTGCAATCTGTTCTGAAGCGATATTTACGGCGGAATCAAATCACTTTACAACGAAATCAGATAATGGGAGTGGATCTAAGTGGATCAAATTTAAGTGGAGCTAAATTATTATTCGCTAATGTAAGTCAAGATTCTTGTCAAGCTGATTTCTACAAAGCGAAAAGGCCGGATGATAAGATTTTATTAAACGAAGATGATATAAATGCCGAACCAGGAATAAACCCGATCGCCACTTCAAATTCTGAATCCAGTTCTCATTTCTGGAATGGTTGGCAGTTTCGATCGCAGGCAGAGGTAAAGATTGCAGAAGCACTTGATCGCGCTGGGGTTCTGTTTTACTCCAACGCGACGGCGCGGTTGACGACTCCGGAGGGCGGAAAAAATCAAGATCCTCATTTTCTGGTTTGTTCTGAGGGTAAATTGGGGATTCTGGTGGTGAATGGGGAGGAGGATGAGGCAGAAACCGATCGCCTTCTGCAAACTCAGGGAATCCGCATCATCCACCACTACCCGGTTACCCAATGTACGGAAGACAGTGATTGGGTTGTGCTGGAGTTTTTACAAGCGTTGAGTCAAGCTTAGAAACTCCTATTTGCCTCGCTTTTTTCACCTTCAACCAGCAGGAATCACAGCACAGAGCGTTTTTTCCTCTCTATTCCGTGGGTGATTCTTCGGGGAATTGTTCTGGGGTTTCATCAAGTTCTTCGGGTTCATCGCTATCTGAATTGTGTTCTTGTTGAAAGGGTAATTCTAGCTGTTTGGGTAGTTGATCTAGCTGGAAGTATTGATGGAATTTGGCGGTGACTTGCAGGGAGAACGATCGCGTTTCCGGTTGTTTGCGTTTGCGTACAAACCCTTGTTGGACTAATTCTTGAACGTGCTGATAGGCTCCTGAACCGCGTAGTTCTACTAAGTCGGTTTGGCTGAGGGGGCCTTTGATGGCGATCGCCGCTAAGGTTCTCAAGGCACCGACGCCTAATTCTGCTGGAATTAAGCGCTGCATGAAGTCTTGAAACGTCTCTCGCAGTTGCAAGCTGTAGCCGTTTTCAGTTTCTAGCACTTCTAAAGCGCTATCTCGGTGAGCATAATCGTTAATGAGTTGAATGAGTGCTTCTTCTGCGGTTTCTTTGTCGCAGTTTGCATATTCGGCTATTTCCGCGATCGCAAGCGGTTTCCCTTTTAAGTACAGTATGGCTTCAATCTGGCTGGCTAAACTTGACATTGACGATATCCGTGCATCCAACACCTCTGACCACAAAATATTATTTTAAACGCTGTGGAGTTCGTTTAAACGTTCTGAGTTGATTAGTCTAACTGACGTCCGGTGAGTTCGACAAAAATATCTTCTAAGTTAGAAGGACGAACCATTAACCCGGTTTTATCCGGTTGTTGTTCCAGGTAGGCGTTTGCTTCAGCAATGTCTGGGAAAAATTTATATTCCCAGCGATCGCCTATTTGTTTCATCACCAATCCTTCCCCATGTTTTTCTCTAAATTGGCTGAGTGTCCCCAGTTCAATTAATTTCCCCCCATCCATAATGCCAATGCGATCGCACAGGTATTCCACCTCATCCATGTAATGAGTAGTTAGCAACATTGTCATTCCCTGGCGGTTTAAATCTTTAATAATTTCCCATAACCTGCGCCGAGTTTGTGGATCGAGTCCGACTGTGGGCTCATCTAAAAATAAGATATCCGGTTGATGTAACAAGGCTCTAGCGATTTGTAAGCGCCGTTTCATGCCGCCTGATAGGGTTTTTACCAGGCTGTCTTGCCGATCGCCCAGTTCTACATAATTCAGCCATTGCTTGATTCTCTCTTGCCGGTCCCGGTGTGGAATGTGATGTAATCGTCCGTGAAACTCCATATTTTCCCAGACGGTGAGGTCGTTATCCACACTGACTTGTTGTAAAACAACGCCGATGCACTGCTTCACCTGAATGGGTTGACGCTGGACATCATATCCGGCAATTTTGATACTCCCACTGGTAGGTTTTGTTAAGGTGGTGAGCATCCGAATTGTGGTGGATTTGCCTGCACCGTTGGGCCCGAGTAAGCCAAACATTTCTCCCGGTTCAATGGTAAATGATAAGTCATTAACCACCGGGACTTTGTTATAAACTTTTTGGACGTTTTGGACGGTAACCGCAGCACTCATGGAAATTTAGTTAAAGTGGATTTTTCTTTCATGACTGTATCATGAAAGGTGAATTAGAGTATCTACAAAGTCTTGTTCAGGGTGGGATTGCATTTCTTGTAAAGTTTGCCAACCGGCTTGCCAGAGGGTTCTATCTTTAAATTGGGTGGCATTAATCCAAAAGCGCACGTTGGGGTCACAAGCAGAAACCATTTCTGCAAAGACCCATTTGCCCTCGTTTTTGCGATTCACCACTTGGAAATGTCTCCATCCCCAAGTTTTTTGTTGTGAGGTCCATTTGGACCCGACTAAATACGGAAATTTTTGTTTTTTTGCCATTGTTCGGACCCTTTAATTTTTGATACCAATGACGATCGCTCACCGAGGCGATCGCTAAATTATTTCCGGTTAAGGGATTGACGGACGGCGTGATAACAACCAAGCGGCGATGCCACCGCCAATCAAACCGAATAAATGACCTTCCCAGGAGACTCCCGCCTGTATGGGTAAGACGCCGATGATAATTCCTCCATACAATACACCCACGATGATGGATAGCAAAATTGAGGGTAAATTGCGTTCAAAAAACCCGCGAGATAGGAGATAACCTAAATAGCCGAATACCAGTCCACTGGCCCCGATATGCCACCCGGGAGAACCCAATAGCCAAACCCCTAATCCGCTGACTAACATGGTTACGGCAGTAACAACCCAAAAATCCCGAATTTCCCGCAGCATGACGAACCAACCGAGGGTTAAAAATGGGATGGTGTTAGCGATTAAATGGGGGAAATTACCATGTAAAAAGGGCATAAATAGAATGCCGCGTAGAGTGTCTGGGTGGCGAGGCAAAATCCCATAAATGAGTAAGGTGCCTCGGAACAGAAAAAGGTTAAGGATTTGGACGATCCACATGAGGGTGACAAAACCACCCAAAATCAGAATTTGAGTTTTCAGGGTGTCGGCGATCGCTTTGACATTGTTTCTGCTCATGGTTCTGCCTTTTAATAGATAATTAGCCGGGGTTTTTGTTAGAAGTTGTCGATAGGTACGGGTTCTAGTTTTTCTGCGGGGTAAAAGCCAAAAATTCTTGAATAAAAGTAAAATTCTCCATCTAATGCGCGTTTAATGTTTTCTGACCGACGGAATCCATGTTGTTCGCCTTCAAAGGGAAGGTAAGCGACGGGAATCCCTTTTTGTTTTAACGCATTCACCATCGCTTCAGCTTGGTTTGGGGGAACAATTTGGTCTTCTAATCCTTGGAAAAAGATGACGGGACAGGAAATGCGATCGCAAGCATGGATCGGAGAACGTTCGATGTAAGTTTGCTTTGCTTCGGGATAAGGACCAATTAATTTATCCAGATAGCGGGATTCAAATTTATGGGTTTCTTTTGCCAAAGCTTCTAAATCACTGACTCCATAATAGCTGGCCCCGGCTTTGAAAACATCCCGGTAGGTGAGGGCGCACAGGGTTGTATAACCGCCTGCACTGCCTCCGGCGATCGCCAGTCGGTTGCTATCCACCCATCCTTGTTCCCCGAGATATTTTGCGCCATTGGCACAGTCATCGACATCGACAATTCCCCAGCGATTCTCTAGGCGTTGCCGATACTCCCGTCCATATCCGCTACTGCCGCCATAATTGACATCCAGTACGGCAAATCCCCGGGAAGTCCAATATTGAATGCTTAAACTGAGACTGCTGCTGGCAGAGGAGGTGGGTCCGCCATGACTTTTGACTAACAGAGGCGGTAATTCACCCTGGGGGGCAATATAATCCTGATTATTAGGGGGATAAAAGATACCATAGGCGGTTAATCCGTTTTCTGTGGGAAATTCGACGGGTTGGGGTTGGGAGAGGTAGGCGCGATCGATGGTTAAGGTGGTGGATTTGCGGATAATTTCTAATTCGCCGCTGTTGAGATGATATTGCGCGATCGCCGTGGGTTCGGTGGGGGAACCGCCGATGAAAGCGACGCGATCGCCGTTGACTTGTATAGAACTAAAGGAGGTGTAGGGGGTGGTGATTTCTTGGAGGATGCCGGTGGAGAGGTTGATACTACCTAAATGCCAGATCCCGAATTGAGTGTAGGTGCAGATCAGGCGACTGCTGCTGGCAAATCCATAAGTAGACATCCCAAACACCCACTGGGGGAGTCCGAATTCCGCAGACATTTCGCAGACGGGTTCGATAGTGCTGGTGGTGGGGTGCGATCGATACAGATTCCACCATCCTGAGCAGTCGGATACAAAATACAGGCTACCATCTGGAGACCATTGGGGCTGAAAAATCGACTCGTTAACGCCTCCAGCAACTTGATGGGTTTCCCCCACAGAACCATCGGGATTAATTTTAGCGATCCACAGTTCAGTCCCATCCCACGGCATATTGGGATGATTCCAACTTAACCAACAGAGATTTTGACCATCTGGACTGAGGCGGGGTGTGGCATAGAAGTCTTCTCCGGCGACTAAGACGCGGATATCGGAACCCTGTGCTAAGTTAATGGTGACTAAACTGGTGACGGGTTCTCCCGCGCTGGTATGGTCTTCTCGCACCGCAATTAAGCGTCCCCGTTGCGTATCCACGGTAAAATCGGCGTAGCGCATATTCGCTTCCGGGGTGAGGGGTTGCGGTTCTTCTCCCGGGGGTTGACAGTAGAGGCGGGAGTCGCTGAAATTCGAGAAATAAACGGTCCCGTTACTGAGGGTAAAAGCACCGCCACCATACTCACAAACGCGGGTGCGAACGTTGAAGGGTGCCGGGACGATATCCTGGATTTCTCCTTGGGGCGATCGCGCAACGAGGACATTTCTTCCCCCTTCTTGGGGTCGCATTTCCAACCAATACAGGGTTTGATTGTCCCAAAAAATTTGCCCCAGTCCAATACTGCCAGCGACGATCGCATCGGAGGTAATCGGGGATTTCCAGGAGCCATAAGCGGCAATTTGGGGGTTAGACATATTCTATCGGTTAATTACAATTCTTTTTTGGATTTAGGCAGACGTTTGATATAGTCGCGAATCACTTCGGACATGGATACTCCGCGTCGCTCTGCTTCTAATTGCAGGCGCTCTTTTTCAGGTGTGCTGAGCCGAATTTGTAATAACTCATCTCGGGCCATTTTTAGGGGGTGTGGTTAGAACAAGAGGTACAAGAAATTTTAGTATATTGTAATTGGAGCAAAAAGTGCAAGCGGGAAATATTTATTGTTTTCTTGAAGTTTATATTTGCGCGAGTAAATTATAAATTATTGGAAGTCCCATCCGGCTAGGATGGAACTTCCAATTGAGTTAGCGTCGTCCCGAGGGGAGATTTTCGCGATCGCCTCCTTCTTGTTCTACCTTCCTCAAGGTTTGGGTACTCTTCCCATTGCCATTTGAAACAGACTCCTGTTCAACAGCTTCCGCAGGAACCGCCCTGTCTGTTTCATCATGTCCTTTGTGCATTAACCGATATTGTGCTCTCATAGCAATGGTATAAAACACCGGAATGACATACAAACTTAACAAGGTAGAAACAAACATTCCGCCCACAACAGACATCCCGATGGAGACCCGCGCCGCCGCCCCTGCACCTGTGGCAAATGCTAAGGGTATCAATCCGAAAATAGTTGAAAATGCGGTCATCAAAATCGGACGAAAGCGCACCTTTGCAGCATCGAGAGCCGCTTTAGTAATGGAGAGTCCTTCTTCCCGACGTTGATTGGCAAATTCTACAATCAAAATGGAGTTTTTAGTAGCCAACCCAATCAGCATAATCAACCCAATTTGACTGTAAATATTTAAGTCCAACCCCGCCATTAACAAAGCCGCGAATGCGCCTAAGAGGGACAAAGGAACGGCCAAAAGAATGATAATCGGGTCAATGTAGCTTTCAAACTGAGCTGCTAACACTAAGAAAATAAAGACTAGGGATAAACCGAAGATAAACAGAGTCGATTGTCCTGCTTCTCTATATTCCAAAGATTGACCCGCGAGGGAAACTCGTATATCGGCGGGAATCACGGAACGAGCTAGGTTTTCTAAGGCCTCTAAGGCATCTCCCAAGGTAGACCCTGGGGCGGGAGAACCAGAAATGGTCGCTGCCCTAGAGCGATTATAGTGGTTAATTTGTGGGGGTGTAGTTGAAGGACTAACGGTAACCACACTACTCAGAGGAATCGACTGTCCCGACTGGGTGCGAATATAGGTTTGTTCGATATCTTGGGGAGAGGACCGGAATTCTTTTTCAGATTGCACGACAACCTCGTACCGTCGATTGCCTTGATTAAAATTGGTAATCTCCTGTCCTCCAAACATGACTTGCAAAGTACGGGAAATATCCTGAACCGAAATGCCTAAATTGGCTGCTTGAGCGCGGTCAATGCTAATTAATAATTCTGGTTTAGTCAGGGTTAAATCTGTATCAACGTTTCTTAATTGCGGCAATTGATTAGCTTTATTTGCCAACTCTTCCGAAACCCGAGCTAGTTCATCTAAATCACTGCCTTGCAGGACGAATTCTACAGGTTGACTAAACCCTGCACCAGGTAAAGAAGGAGGATTAATGGGCAAAACTACTGCATCCGTAATCTGGGAAAACTGTCCGAATAAGCGACCTATAATGCTTTGTTGAGACTGATCCTCTTCGGTTCGTTCCGCCCAAGGTAGAAGGCGGACAAAGGCAAATCCCTGATTCACTTGACCGGGAGCCCCCCGACCAAATGCACCAATGGTTAAATAACTTTTAACTTCCGGGATTTTACTATAGGCTGCTTCCACCTGCTGCATCACCTGATCGGTGTAATTAATCGTCACCCCTTGCGGACCTCGAACAATCGTCAAAATTGCTCCTCGATCATCGGTGGGAATGAATTCTTTGGGTACTTGATTAAATAGGAAGACCGTTAAAGCTAAGGACCCGATAAAGGCGATCACGACAATCGTTTTCAAGGGCATAATTTTCCGCAAAGACCACCGATACGCCCGTTCCATGCGATCAAAAAAGAATTCGATAATCGCAAATACACCGCCTTTCATTTCGGCATCTCGCTTTAAAATACGGGCCGATAATGCTGGTGCTAAGGTCAAGGCCACAAAGGAAGAAATGACGACTGAACCGGCTAGGGTTATAGCAAATTCGGTGAATAATCGCCCGGTATTTCCCCCCGAAAACCCCACGGGTACAAACACAGCAATTAAAACAACGGTGGTAGCAATCACGGCAAATACCACCTCACTCACTCCAAGCAGGGCTGCTTGGTAGGGTTTCATATTTTTCTCTTGAATATACCGGACAATATTTTCCAGGACAACAATCGTATCATCCACAACTAATCCGGTCGCTAAGGTCAAGGAAAATAAAGTTAGGGTATTAATGGAATACCCGAGAATTAACATGATGGCAAATGCACCCACCAAGGAAATGGGAATGGTGAGTGACGGAATTAGAGTCGATCGCCAGTCCCGTAGGAAAACAAAGATAATCAGAATAACCAGCAAGGTTCCCATAAACAGGGAAATCCAAACTTCATCAATGGCGAGTTTCACAAATTCCGAAGTATCAAAAGCTATCTGATAATTTAACCCTTCGGGGAAATTTTTAGAGAGTTCCTCCATTTTGGCTTTAGCGCCGCGTGCCACTTCAATGGTATTGGCACTGGAGAGTTTTACCACCCCCAGAGAAACTGCGGGAATGCCATTAAAACGGACGAAGGAGCGATCGCTTTCGGCACCAATTTCCGCCCGTCCCACATCTTTAAATCGGATTTGCGTCCCATCGGGATTCCGCTGAATAATTAAGTTTTCATATTCAATCGGGGTTTGCAGTCTACCCAGAACCCGTACTGAATATTCCGATTGTTCTCCTTCAACTAAACCGCCGGGAATTTCTAGGTTTTCTTGACGCAAGGCGCGTTCAATATCTAAGACGGTCAAATTGCGCGCTGCTAGTCTGACGGGATCAACCCACAATCGCATCGCATAGCGCCGTTGACCCCCGATAAAGATGTTACTCACTCCCGGAACGGTTTCCAGATTGTCCTGAATAAATCGTTCGGCATAGTCACTTAATTCCAGGGAGGTGTAATTTTCCCCAAATAAGGCAAACCAAACGATGGGAGAAACATCCCCTTCCTGCTTTGTAACTTGGGGGATATCTACATCGTCTGGGAGTTGGCGCAGGGCCCGATCCACTCGCGATCGCACATCTTGAGCAGCCAAATCAATATCGCGATCGAGGTTAAACTGGAGGGTAATTGAACTCACCCCTTCTCGACTTTGGGATGTGAGAGTTTTAATCCCTTCAATCCCATTCAGTTGACCTTCTAAAATTTCTGTGACTTCGGTTTCCACAACCAGGGGACTGGCACCCGGATAAATCGTGGATACCGTCACGACAGGCGGGTCAATGCTGGGAAATTCCTGCACCGGCAAGCGCGTATAAGCGACTACCCCAATTATGATAATCAACAGGGAACAGACAGAGGCGAAAACCGGGCGTTTGATAAAAAAAGTAGTAAACATTGAGTTAGGGATTGGCGATTATTAGGGGCTAATTCCTGATCAATTTTAAGTGAGAGCTATCTTGTTAAAATTATATTCTCACTTGCATCAAGTCACCGATGCTTAGGGGGATGGTGCCGCTTGCGGGGATGACTGGGGATTCGCTGTAGCTGGTTCATCGACAATCGGAAGAATGGCAGCACCGTCGGATAGTCGTTGTAAACCAGAAATAACAATACGATCGCCGTTTGTCAGTCCTTCAACCACTTCCGCGCGATCGCCTTGGACCAATCCCAAAGTTACCGCCACTCGTTCCGCAGTCGCCGGGTCCTCACCTCGCGCCACAAAGATAAATCGCTCCTCCCCTTGGAAGGTAATCGCCGTAGTTGGCACCACAATCCGATTGTCCCTTTCGTTCCAAACCAACTTAGCCCTCACAAACTGGCGATCGCGTAATTGCCCTTGATTGGCAAAACTTGCCTTGGCTAAAATCGTTTGGGAATCCGAATTCACCGTGGGAGAAACAAAACTCACCCTCCCCATAGTCAACGGTTGTCCGTTGGCATCGGTAATTTCCACCGGCATCCCCAACTTCAACTCAGACCCGCGTTCCAGGGGAATGGACAGCCGCAATTCCAACGCATCATTTTGGGTCAAAGTTGTTAATTCCTGCCCCACAGTGACCACATCTCCCACTTTCGCGGGAATATCGCCGACGATTCCCTCAAAGGGTGCGACGATATTGGCATCTTGTAACTGCACCTCCAACGCTCTGACTTGGGCGATCGCCTCCGCTAACTGTGCCTTAGCTTGGTCAATCTCCTCGGGTCGCGTCCCATTCTCTAATTGCCGTAACTCTTGCCTTGTTTCTTCCACCTCCGCTTCGGCGCGGGCAATTTCTTCCGGACGTGCCCCATTTTGCCTCTGATTCAGCAATTGCTGGGCTTCCGCCACCTCCGCTTCCCCCTGGGCAATTTCTTCCGGACGCGCCCCACTTTGTAACTGTGCTAACGCTTGTTCCGCTTCAGTCACTTGCAATTGAGACCCTACAATTTCCTCCTGTCGCTGGTTTTCCAGTTCCTCGACTCGTTGGCGAAATCGCTGTAAATCCGCTTGGGCACGCCGGTTTTCTGTGACCACTTCATCAAAGCGATCGCGGGAAATTGCCCCTTGATCCGCTAATTCCCGATTCCGTTCCACCCGTTCCGTCGTTAACTCCACCCGCGCCTGCGCATCGGCAATTTGAGCTTGAGCTTGGGCAATTTCATCCCCAGCGCTCCCAGCCCGTAAGGATTGCAGCCGCGATCGCGCTTGTTCTAACCGCGCCTGCGCTTGGGCAATCTCTTCTGGACGATTCCCCGCCCGCAATTCAGCTAATCGGGCCTCTGCTTGCCGCAACCGCGCTTGTGCCTGAGCAATTTCCTCCGGACGACTCCCCGCCCGTACCTCCGCCAATCGGGCCTCGGCTGCCGCTAAACGGGCCTCTCCTTGAGCAATTTCCTCCGGTCGGTTCCCCGCTTGTAACTGGGCAACCTGAGATTGTGCCCGCGCTTGGGCTGCCTGTGCTTGTCGCAGTCTGGCTTCAATTTCCCGAGTATCAATGCGGGCAATCACGTCCCCTCGGGAGACTTTATCCCCGGCTTTAACATCAATTTGACTCACCCGTCCCGCCATTTCTGAGCGTACAATCGCCGCCTGTTGTGCCTCTAGGGTCCCCACAAATTCCGAGGTTTCCCTTAAATTGGTCATTTCGACGGTAGCTAACCGCACTGCCACCCCTTGGGGCTTTTGGGGTCCGCCTTGCTGTTGGCTATTTGCCTGAGCAATTTGCCTCGATTGCCAAAAGTACCAGCCGGTGCCACCACCGCCAATTAATAACAACAGAAACAGAGCATAAGCCAGCGATCGGCCCCGCCTGCTGCTCCATTTAAACCTGCGCTTTTTATCTCGTAACGGTTTTTTTGATTGTTGCTCTAATTCGCTTTCATTAGCAACAGTATTTACGGATTCTTTAGTTTCTAGTTGGGAATTGTAAGCGTCTGGTAGTTTCATATTTCTCCCTGGTTTTGTCCGATTTAGTGAGCAATCCATCTAAGTTTTAGGATGGATTTATTAATTAAGGGATTTAAACCGATAAGGAAGGTTAGCGATCGCCCGAGTGATTTCTTCCTGCCTTGGCTTGGGCTGTATCCGGACTCCCTTGCTCTTGCCCCTCAATGGCAATTTGTCTTTGCACCCATTCGATTTCTGATTTCAGAACCTCCAAATGTCGATTCCAGACAGCGACTTGATAGAAATCCTCCGGCAAAGGTTTTTCGCTGAAACTTTTGTATCGCGCACGACAAAGCACTAAGCGATGCTCCATTAATTCCAGCCTTGCCTCCTGTTCTAAATCGCTGAAAAAGAAAAATTTAATAGCAAAACGCGCGCGACTTTTCACCCAGCTATCCTGGGGATGTTCGAGCATTTTCTGCCGCCAGCGATCGCGCCCACTGGGGGTAATGCCATAAATCGTCCGACTCGGTCCTGCGTCTCCCGATTCCCGGGCGATCGCCGCAATGTGACCCCGTTCCTCCAACCGTTTCAGCAAGGGGTAAATGGCTCCATAGTTGACGCTCATGCAGCTACTCATAAATAGCTCCAGTTCTTGCTTCAACCTGTAGCCATGTAGGGGATGGCGCTGCAGGAGTCCTAAAGCAGAGAGTTCAAGCATTTATATCATTTTGATATATCTAGGCTACAGTATAGCCTAATTGATTAAATTTTGTTAAGTTTCTGGGTAATGGGTTGGCCGACACCCCAACAGGGCGCAGCAACAGGAACGCAGCCCCCACAGGCGAGGGAAAAAGATATTTTTAATATCACTATTTAGTTATTTTGTCAAGTTTTATTAGAATGAAATCTGTGGGGATTGCCCCTGTAGTGAGCCCGCGCAGGCAGGCTTGGTTTGTGGATCCAGACCCTGGAGGGTGCGGGCTGATCTGGACATTTCCACCAACTCGGACATCCCAATAATACAACCTAAAATTAATCCATCAATCTCACTGACTGGCAAGATAGACGTTTTTAATTGAGCTGCTAAATCCTCAACATTCCTATTATCTAAAAACCAGATTTATCCATCTTTTAACATCCAATTCCAGAACAAAAGTGCATCGCCTAACTTTCTATTTTGCACTCCGTTGAGCAAATCTTGACCTGTTAAAACACCCATAACCCTCATGGTTTGTCCCCACAAATCGCTACTGCACTGTGGACAGGGGACCGAGATTTATCAGTCCTTGTTATCCCATCAGAGGCTAAATAATTCCCGGCAAATCCCCTCCCGAGGCGCGAACAGGAAATCTTAGCCCTGATGGTAACCCGACGGAGCAATCAGGAAATTGCAGACCTTCTCTACATTCCTTTTGGTACTCTCAGAGGACATTATACGGCAAAGAGTGGACTCTTTTCTAAGAGCCACTCTCTGTTAAACTCTCTTAACCCTAGCTTTAACAAGCTGGAGTTAAGTCCTTACTTTACCTAGTCCTTAGTGATTCTCTTATCATGAATTACCACTTTGTCCTTGACTTCAGGACTGCCGGAGATGTGAATATCGCTATCCTTATCTTTCTGTGCGGTGGATTCGGCTAGATAGGGGGCAGATGACTTAACATCATGGGCTGCACCTTTAGCAGATTGGGCTGCATTTTGGGCAGATGACTTAAGATCCTGCGCTGCACCTCTAGCAGATTGGGCTGCATTTTGGGCAGATGACTTAAGATCATGCCCTGCACCTGGAGGAAATGGGATTGGATTTTGGGCAGATGACTTAACATCATGCTTCACATCCTGCGCTGCACCTTTAGCAGATTGAGATGCATTTTGGGCAGATGACTTAACATCATACCCTGCACCTTTAGCAGATTGAGATGCATTTTGGGCAGATGACTTAACATCATGCTTCACATCCTGCGCTGCACCTTTAGCCGATTCTGCTGCATCTTGGGCAGATGACTTAACATCCTGCGCTGCCGCTTTAGCAGATTCGGCTGCGCTTTGAGCAGATGACTTCATTGATTCAGCTACACTCTTGCCAGATGACTGAAGCGAGTGGGCGGCGCTTTTTATAGATGGCTCAACTGCTTTCGCTGTATCTTTTACAGTCGATCGCAGCTCCTTAGTTGCCCCCTCAATTTCCTGAGCTACAGCTTTGGCGGAAGGCTTAACTTCATCGGCCGTGCTCTTAATAGAGTCCGCTGCACTTTGTATAGAAGGCTTGACACCTTCCACTGTCTGCTTGACTGACTCTTTTACTTCTCTAATTGTCGGTTTGACTTCCTCAGATGCGCTTTTGACTGCATCTACTACAGAAGGCTTCGCTTCCCTAACTGTTTGATCGACCGATTCGGCTATACCTTTAATAGAAGGCTTGGTTTCCTCAACAGTCTCCTTGACTGCTTCTGCTGTAGCTTTGATAGAGGGTCTAACTTCCTCAGCAGTTTCCTTTGCTACTGTCCCTAGCTCTTCTACAGTGTGGGTAATACCGTCAGCGACCGTGTGTGCTGCATCCCCTAAATTGTCTACAGCACGGTTAACCGTATCAGCCGTACCCTTACCAATTATAGCGCCAGCAACTGAGCCTGCTACAGCACCCACAATGCCTCCCGAGCGAGCACCAAGGATACCACCGACTGCTGCTCCAGCTATCCTCGCACCAATGCCTGAACCTGATGATTCATCTTGCTTAGATTCTGCATTGTCGTTAGTCTGAGCCTCAAGCTCCTGGTTCTCGCTCTTGTCAAGATTCTTTTCCTGCAAGTCAGGATTATATGCATAAGGCTTTTTAAAATTTGGAGTATTATCCGTCATAATTTCCTTGGCTATTACTACACTCACTAGACTAACTCTTAATTTCTAAGAAAATCTACTGCTGAAGAACTATATTTGGCTGCTACTTAAGAAGTAGATTTTCCAATGCCCGGTATTATCCCTCATAATATCCTTGGGTATTAATAGATTCCCTAGGGTAACTCTTAATTTCTAAAAAAATCTACTGCTGAAGAACTATATTTGACTGCTACTTAAGAAGTAGATTTTCCCAGGGCCTTACCGCTACCGCCCTAGGGGAGCGCTGTTCATTCGCTCTTGAAGAAGCTGGAGGCGCGCGATCGCACATCGGGCTGAGTCTTAGCTTAGCAATCCCAAAATAACTGATTGCTCCAGACTTGTTAAGAGATTAACGGTTGATCTCTAAGACTAAGCGTTGTTGCATCCAGTCGATTTCTAATTTCAGAACCTCCAAATAATGTCGATTCCAGACAGCGACTTGATAAAAATTATCCGGCAAAGGTTTTTCGCTGAAACTTTTGTATCGAGCAGGACAAAGCACTAAGCAATGCTCCATTAATTCCAGCCTTGCCTTTTGTTCTAAATCGCTGAAAAAGAAACATTTTTAGAGTATTTTCTGCCGCCTGCGATCGCGCCCACTGGGGGTAATGCCATCAATGGTGCGACTGGGACCGGCGTCTCCAGATTCCTGGGCGATCGCAGCAATGTAACCCCCTTCCTCCAGACGCGATCGCCCACTGCCATTACCCCCATTCCCCCGCTTTCAATGGGGAGAACCCTTTGAAACTATTGCATCAACACCGGAGGGATGGCAGTTTGCCGGTGGGGAACTGCACCAGGTGAATTTAAAGTTCGCATTACACCGAACACTACAAAATAGTGCTACCTTACAACAAGTTGTTGGTTATCCGTGAACGCTGGTGTTCCCATGCATTTTATAGCCCCTCAATCTGGTATGAAAATGCAAAAAGTTCTCTCCTTTTTCCTTTCGCTAAAATTTATTGGCCTTCTGATTTGCCTTGTTATTTTTTGCTCTATTTTTCCCTTCTTTCTAGCCTTTGCCGGTATGGGATTGGCTAACTTATTGGGGTGCGGGGGCTCCGGACCCGGAATTACTTGCCCAAACCCGATGATGGGAGAGATTTTGACCTCTATGGTTTTGATGCACTGGTTGGGTCTGATTACTCTTCCCACAGGTTTCCTTGTCGCGGGGGTTTTATCCATTATTTTTGTCTTGCGTTGGGTCATGCTGGAACGACGTCATTAAAAGGAATTTTCTAACACTTTACTCAACTCATGATATGTAGTAGTGATTAGTTCCTTTAGGTGCGATCGCATCTTGCCGCCTTCCACTCTTCGCAATGGCGATTGCATCCCCCGCGACTCCCTGAGGTCCCGACACCTTCCCCGTCGGTAGATCAGGGAGTTTCACAAACTGATTTAGCCGCGCTCTATAAATCATTGGCCCCCAGAGGACGCCTCAAACCCTTGTCCAAAGGTTATAACTGGGGATTAATACAACCTAAAATTAACCCATCAATCCCACTCACCGGCAATACTGGAGTTTTTAATTGAGCTGCCAAATCCTCAACAGTCATATTATCTAAAAACCTAGTTTCTCCATGTTTTAACATGACATCCGGCAGCAAAATGGCATCGCCTAACTTTCTATTTTGCAACCCGTGGAGCAAATCTTGACCTGTTAACACGCCAGTCACGCTCATAGTTTGCCCCCAGAAATCGCTACAGAGGGCTACCATTTCTATCTGCAATCCTTCTACGGAGTTTAGGCGGTCTACAATGGGTTGAAAGGCTTTTTCTACAGCATTTCCCACTACCCAATTGAATTGTCGCGGGGGAAAAACTTTGGGCGGCAATAATTCTGTAGCGATTTCCTCAAATTCCTCTAAAAATTGCCGAATGGAACCGACGCCATTGCCGATTTGGGGATAGTCTTCATAGTCGGATTCTAGGGGGAGTTCTTCCCCGGCGATTAGAAACCATTCATCGGCTAACCAGGCAAAGGTTGACCCTAATGTTTTACGGAATTTCGGTTGCAGAGTTTGCACTTGTTGGATGACTTCTCGGGCTTTTTCTGCGGTGACGGGGATGAGTTCATCTTCCTCGGGACGAAAGCGGGTTAAGCCGACGGGGACGACGGCGACAGAGGCGACAGCAGGAATGTCTCCTTTGCCAAATTTGGCTAAGTCTAAGAGTGTGGTTTCGAGATGTTTCTCATCATTAATGCCGGGACAAACGACGACTTGAGCATGAATTTGTAGCCGTTTTTGTTGAAACCACTTTAATTGTTCGAGAATCTGGCTGGCGCGCGGATTTTTTAAGAGGCGAGTGCGGATATCGGGTTCGGTGGCATGGACGGAAACGTAGAGGGGAGAGAGGCGCATTTGTTCGATGCGGTTCCACTCTTTTTGACTGAGGTTAGTGAGGGTGAGGTAGGAACCATAGAGAAAACTGAGGCGATAGTCATCGTCTTTGAGATAGAGGGTATCTCGCATTCCCGGTGGTTTTTGGTCGATGAAGCAGAAGGGACAGCGATTATTACATTGAATTAATCCATCAAATAAGGCGGATTCAAATTCGAGTCCGAGGTCTTCATCATAGTCTTTTTCTATTTCTAATTGATGGGTTTTGCCTCGGCTGTCGAGGACTTCGAGTTCGAGGAGTTCATCGGCACAAAGGAATTGATAATCAATTAAGTCTCGGGGTTTTTGTTGATTGATGGAAACGATCGCATCTCCGGGTGCAAATCCCATTTCAGCGGCGATGGAATCGGGAATTACTTTGGTAATGACGGCGGGACGGATGGAAGATTCACTCATGGAATTTTAGCGGGTAAGGTAGATGTTGAGTGGATTTTACAACCCGGGATCTCGCAGCAACCGGGTTTCTGAGGTGGTGGATTAACTAAACCTTGTACGCGGTTGCAGGGGAATCTCAATGACAAATTCGGTCCCGGTCCCCGGTGCACTGGTGCAGGTGAGTTCTCCACCATGTGCTTCTACAACAATTTGATAGCTGATGGATAACCCTAAACCTGTCCCTGAACCTACAGGTTTTGTGGTGAAAAAGGGGTCAAAAATCCGCCTTAATACCTCATCAGTCATTCCTGGACCATTATCCGCAATACGGACGATCGCTGAGTGGCGATCGCTGAGTTCGGTATGAATCTGAATCGTGGGTGTAGCCGTGGTTCCGTCCTTTTCTAAGGCATAAATCGCATTACTTAAAATATTCATGAACACCTGATTCAGTTCCGAGGCGTAACAGGTAACTCGGGGTAAAGTAGCATAATTTTCAACCACCGTAATTCCCCGTTGTTCACCTTCGCATCGCAGTCGCGGTTGCAAAATCATCAAGGTACTCTGGATGCCTTCATGAATATCCACGGGTTTCATATCCGCTTCATCATGACGCGCAAAGTTTCGCAAGGATAGGACAATATTGCGAATGCGTTCTGCACCTCCTTTCATGGAATCGAGCAGTTTCTGCAAGTCTTCTACGAGAAACTCTAGATCGAGTTCTTCCAGAGTTTCGGTAATAATTGGGGTAGGATTAGGATATTCCTGCTGATAGGTTTCAATTAAATTCAGCAGTTCTTGGACATATTGGGACGCGGGGGTGAGGTTGCCATAAATGAATCCTACAGGATTATTAATTTCATGAGCAACCCCGGCTACCATTTGTCCGAGTCCGGACATTTTTTCACTTTGAATCAGTTGTGCTTGGGTGCGTTGGAGTTCATGTAAGGTTTGTTCGAGGCGGGTATTTTTTTCGTTTAATTCCTGAGTGCGTTGTTGGACTTTCTGCTCGACGGAAGCATATAAAAGGGCATTTTCTAGGGAAATTGCGGCTTGTGCGGAGAGGAGTCTTAAGACTTCTAAGCGGTTGCTGGTAAAAGCTCCTGTGGTGAGATTATTTTCTAAGTAGAGAATGCCGATTAATTGACCGCGATCGAGGATGGGTAGGCACAGAACCGATTTTAAGTTATGGGAAATAATATAAGGGTCAGCGGTGAATTTTCCCTCGCTGGCAGCATCGGTTAAGACGACATCGGATTTAGTCCGTTCGACATAGTTAATAATGGTGACGGGGACTTGATCCGGTTCGAGCGATCGCCCTCCCAGGGTTCCCGGTGCAGATTGAGCGATGGTGACTTCTTCGCGATCAACGGATGCTTCAGCCGCGATCGTCAGTTTACCTTCTGCGGGTAAGATTAAGCATCCTTTTTGTGCTCCAGCATTTTCGATGGATATTTTCATCAATTTGGCAAGCAATTTGTCCAGGACAATTTCTCCCGAAATCGCTTGGGATGCTTTCATTACTGAGGCTAAATCCAGGATGCCTGCATGATTATCCGTGGTGGTGTGAATCGCTGTGGTTCGCGTGTCGATCGCCCCAGAATTTGCCGGTGCTTTCGTCAGTAATTGGGGATAAATCGCCTCTAGTTCGGTGACTTTTCTCACTGCACCCCAGCGTTGATATCCATAGTAGGCTTCCCGGAGGTGAACTCGGCCATATTTTTGTTTATTTCGTTGAAACCAATATTGTGCCGCCAGTTCGTTGGCTAAGGCTTCGTTTTGGATAAATTCATATTTCCGGGCGGATTCTATGGCGCGATCGTACAAGTCGAGGGCTTCCTCTTCATCTCCGGAAATCCGCGCGAGTTCCGCTGCCACTAAGAGATATTTATGTTCAAAGTTATCGGGACAATTATCGGTCCACACTTTCATCTGTTGTTGATTAGCGGCGATTTTTTGCTGATACTCTGTTTGTTCTTCCAGTGATGCCTTGGCATAGAGTCCACATAACACCAGGGACTGATAAAAATTAAAATCCGTTGTGGGAAGAGTGCCCGTAATATACAGTAGATATTTTTCCGCTTCTAAAACACAAGTTTTGGCTTCTTCTAGGCGATTATAGAGATAGAGAACCTGTAATTTTCGGATTAAATAATTACAGAGTGCATAAAATTTGTTATCCTGATAACAACTTGCCAAATACTCGGCTTCGCTGGTTTCTTCATAAGAAAATTCTAGGGGGTCAGGTGTGATTTTCATTAAATTAAAGAGGATCAGTTGTAACCCCAGGGAGAGGTCACTTGAAATTTGGTTTTTGGTTTTTTGGGCAAAATGGAAACAAGGCCCTGTTTCCTTGCTGATTTGGGCCAGATTTTGACCTTCAAAAAAAGCATTGAGAACGGTATTATGGAGAAGATATCCGGCATATTCTAAATCCCCCGATTCTAAAGCCGCTTGATATCCTTCTTTGTTGAGACGGTTTGATTCTTTGATATGTTTAAACCAGAAGCTTAAGCAATTGGCAAATCCAGTGCAAGCCTTACCTTTGAGTTCAAGGCTTCCCCATTTGTCAATCAAATTCATTGCTAATAATCCAAATTCATAGCCGGATTTATAGTCCCCAAAACCTGAACTCAGTAGCAGTCCGTAATTAGTATAAGAAATACAAGACTCGGGGATACTGCCATATTCCAGAGAAAGATTAACCCCTTTGAGAACGATCGCTGTCCAGAGTTGCGGGTCAATTAAGTATGCAGGTGCGGCAACGGTGGTGAGTAATTTTAATGCAATTTTGGTTTCGGGTCTAGTCGTCTGAGGTTCATCAATTAACCGCCCAATTTCTTTCCCTTCCCATTTGGCTTTGGCTGCTGCAAATTCAGCCCCGATCGCCGTTGGCACATCGGTTTCAGGTAACTCAATTCCCAGGAGTGAGAGCGCTTTTCGCCCCGTTTTTACCCCTTCGCTGTATTCCCCGCGCAAGACATATTGCAATAAGAGGAGATTATTAACTTCGGCCTTTTCTAAAATCGATTGGCTTCGGTTGAGGGTTTCTTTAATGAAAGCTTCCGATTCTTCAAAATTGCCATTCAGATACTCAACCAGTGAGCGTTGTTTGTAGAGTTCCAAGGCTAAGTCATAATCACGGTCCCAAATGGTTTCCGTGAGTCGGTCCATGCCCGCTTTTAAATATTGCTGGGCGGCGACATAGGCGGTGGCATTTTTAGCTTTTTTGGCAGCTTCTAAATTTAAAGTGGCTAATTCTAGGATTTCCGCCTCTTCGTCAATTAGCGATCGCCCCACATTCAAATGATCTACGAGTTCAAATATTTTATCCGCCCAATACTCTTCCGGGGTACTGGCAACTAACATCCGGCCTATTTGCAGGTGAACTGCCTTTTTTTGGGAGTCTTCAATTAAGGCATAAGCTGCTTGCTGTACTCGGTCATGTAAAAATTTATAGCTAAGAATTAATAGCGGATTAATCGCACTCGGATCCGTGACTTCTTCCGGCGTTATCGGTAGGATTAATCCCTCGGCGATCGCCGGTGACATATCGGAAAAAGTCCCAAAGGATTCCTTAGCATAAATTAAAGACAGAGTATTTAAGTCAAATTGGTTCCCCAAACAAGACCCTAGACGTAGCACTTCCTGGGTTACTTCGGGCAACTTCCTCAATTTGCTAATCATCAATTCTACAACATTATCCGTAATCCCCACGGCCTTAATCCGGTCAATATCCCACTGCCACCCGCCGATTTGGTTATTGCCAGCATTGGGATTAAAGGTAAGAAGATTCTCCTGATAAAGCGTCTTCAAAAACTGATTAACAAAAAAGGGATTCCCTTGGGTTTTCTGCATCACTAATTCCGCCAAAGGTTGTACCGTTGTCCGGTCCTGATGCAAGGTTTCACTAATCAGTTGATTGATTTGGTCAATCCCCAAGGGGGTTAAGGTCATTTGATTAATCGTCGCCCCTTGTTTCCGCAATCCATCCAAGGTGAGGGTTAAAGGATGAGTGGGGTTAACTTCATTATCCCGATAAGCCCCAATTGGAAATAGGTATCGGGTCTGTTCATCGGTCATCATTAACTCAATCAACTTCAGGGTTGCAGAATCCGCCCACTGAAGGTCGTCGAGAAAAATGACTAAGGGATTTTGTCGGGTGCAAAAGACCCGAATAAAATTTTGAAAAACTAAATTAAATCGATTTTGAGATTCGCTGGGTCCCAGTTGAGCTACGGGATTTTGAGGCCCGATAATCAATTCGACTTCCGGAATTACATCAATAATAATTTGACCATTAAGACCTAGAGCATTTAAAAGTTTTTCTTTCCAAATTTCTAGCTTCTTTTCGCTCTCCGTTAACAGTTGTTCAACCAAGTCAGAAAATGCACTAACAATTGCTGAATAGGGGACATAACGCTGGAATTGGTCGAATTTACCGGAAATAAAGTAGCCTTTTTTTTGATTAATTTTATGCTTGATTTCATCCACCAAAGCAGATTTACCAATGCCTGAATACCCCCCGACTAGAATCATTTCTGTATGGCCGTTCATGACGCGCTCGAAGGCGTTCATAAATCGTTCAATTTCGAGTTCTCTACCATACAATTTTTTGGGGATTTGAAATTTATCGGAAATATCCATCCGTCCCAGGGGGAACTGGGCAATGCTGCCAGTGGTCCTAAGTTGGCTGAGACATTCCTCTAGGTCCGCTTTTAACCCCCAAGCGCTTTGATAGCGGTCTTCGGGGCTTTTTGCCAGGAGTTTGAGGATGATGTCCGAGAGGGCTTTGGGAACGTCAGGGTTGTGTTGATGGGGAGGAGGTGGTTCGATCGCAATGTGACAATGGACTAATTCGATCGCATCGGTGGTTTCAAAAGGAAGGCGATCGCTCAGCAGTTCATACAGCGTAACCCCCAGAGAATAAAAATCACTACGGCGATCAAGCGATCGGTTCATTCTCCCGGTTTGTTCCGGCGACATATAAGCCAGAGTCCCTTCTAAGGCATCAGACTTTTCCACACTGGGATGGTCTCGGGTCAACACCTTAGAGATACTAAAATCAATAACTTTAAGCTGTCCCGTCACCGGGTTAAAGGCGATATTAGCCGGATTAATATCTTTGTGAATAATATTAGCGGAGTGCAGTTCCGCCAAACTTTCCGCGATTTTAATAGCGAGGTTGAGAAATCCCAGGATGGTAAATTTTTGGGATGAGATTAACTGTCTTAAGGATTCCCCACCAAAATCCTCTAAGCTCATCATTAAGGTATTTTGATATTTTTCCAGACTATAGGCTTTAATAACACCGTTTAAATTAAAAGACCGAATTAATTCATATTCTTGTTGATAACTCGCCAATTCTTGGTCGGTGGGATAGTCTTTATGAAGAACTTTCAGGATAACGGGTTGTCCATCGAACTCTCTACGTCCTCGATAGACCAGGGTGTTGGAACTTTCGTAAATTTTGGCAAGAATTTGATAGCCTGGAACCGATAGCATCATTCCCTTCTCCCTTAGAATCTGCTGCTTCCCTATTATATGCTTAGTCCATGCCCAACTATCAAATTGCCCCATCGTAGTGGCGTTAGCTGCAAGGCAGGGTTGTCCTGTGTGTCAGATTGAGCGGTTATTTTTTTGATGCATCCGTTATCTATAACTGAAGCACCGTAACGCTCATGGCATGGAATCACTCCCTAAAGGGATTGTTTTCTGCCCCTCCCTTAACGGGTTGGGAATGGGCAGACCGATACTCTCTACGGTGAACTAGGGCTGTATCCAACCCAACGCCAGGGCAAATAAAATCACACTACCAAAGGCTATCCGATACCAGATAAAAACCCAGTTACTCTGGGTTTTTAAGAAATTAAGCAGCCACGCGATGGAGAGATAAGAAAAGACGGCGGATGAAATCAATCCTCCCACCAGAGGGACCATGCCAATGCTGTCCAAATTAGAACTCAACAGATCCTTAAGTTCCACTAATCCAGCTGAGGTAATCGCCGGAATGCCAAGCAAAAAAGAAAACCGGGCAGCAGTGGTGCGATCTAATCCCATGAATAATCCGGCGGTAATGGTAGAACCGGACCGAGAGAAACCGGGAACCAAGGCGAGGACCTGAGCGAGTCCCATTAATAGACCATCTTTCAGACTCAATTGCCCAAAGGTGCGTTTTCGCGCCCCAAAACGTTCAGCAATCCCGAGCAAGATTGCCATTAAAATTGAGACAACACCGATCGCCGTGAGAGTCCGAAGATTTTCCTCGTAAAACTCCGGAATCAGATATTTGATAATTAACCCAAATAGGATAATTGGCAGGGATCCGATGAGAATGCCTAGGACAATCCGAAAGTCCTGGTCCTCATATTCACGCCGTACCAGCGCCCGCGCTGCTCCATTGCCTAGGGTACTCAAATCGGGCCAAAAATACCAAAGCACGGACCCGATGCTGCCGAGTTGCAGGATAGCCGTGAAGGCAACCCCGGGATCTCCCCACCCCAAAGCCACGGGGATGACTTGTAAATGGGCGGTACTGCTAATCGGGATAAATTCGGTCATTCCCTGGACGAACCCGAGTGCGATCGCCTGAAATAAATTGATCTGGGTTTCTGGTTCCATGAGCTCCGAGGCGGATTCAGTCACAGCCAAGATTTGCGGACTGGAAGTCCACCCAGATAGGGAAGTGGTGATGTCGGTAACGCGACTGGACCCTAGTAATTCGCTGCTGAGTGCTTTGCCAGCGGTGGCGATCGCCATGCCGATGGCACTGAAACTCCCTAGAGTTAAAAACTGATTGCGTGATAGTCCCATGAATTTTTGCGATGTTATCTGTCTGGAAAATCTAAACTTGACCTTTATAGTGGATGGATTTATTCCAGGAGAAGTTCTTAATCTTCTTTTTTCCTAGATTCCTACAGAGGAGAGTGGAGCCACTGTGCCATAGGCTTTTTTCCCATCCGGGAGTGCCTCAGAGCAGAACAAACGCATTATATTCTCTATTGGCAATTTAAGATGGGGCGACAAGCTGAAGCCCAAAATTTTGCATTGATTCTATAAAATCTGGGGTCATTCCGGAGAGATGGCCCCGGCTGGTCCTGTTCTTTTCCCCAGAATTCCAGGAATCGAGTAAAATTTAGGAAGGGAAATCCCCTAGGGGGGGATATTTCTTGTGATATCTTAAATAAGATGAAGTTAAGTAAAGAATATTAAAGAGTTGTTAAATAAATCCTGGTCTTCTTACACCTCTGCAGGAGCAGCCGTGAAATCTGTAAGCCTCAGTCTGAATCCTTCGTTTAGCCCCATCGGGGTCGGCCAACGGTTGCGGATGTTTGCCGCTGCCGCCTTTCTGGTATCAGTCCCCGTCTTCTTTGAAGCCCCCTTAGTGCGGCATCTGCCCCTACTCGCTGTCGCCCTGAGTGTGGGGTGGTTAGGGCTGGCGCAAGTGTTGCGATCGCGTGATGGCAGCCAGATTTGGGGTGATTTATTAATCGGATTTACCGGCAGTTGGTTGGCCGGGGCCATCTACTGGGGATGGTTTCGATGGGAACCCTTGCTACACTTACCCCTAGAGGCGATCGGGCTACCCGTGGCCCTGTGGTGTCTGTGGCGCGGTCACCTGGCGATCGGAAGCTGGTTTTATTTGGGTTCCTTATTTGGCACCACCGTCACCGACGTTTATTTTTATGTAGTAAACTTAATTCCACACTGGCGACAGTTGATGCAAGTCGAACCGGAACTAGCAATTCCGATTTTTCAGAATGCGTTGGCGATCGTCAACACCCCCTGGGGCTGTGGTTGGGCAGCGGTCCTCGGAATTCTGTTACTCGGGGTGGGTAGTTTACCCTTGCGCTCTCATGGGTTAAAATGGTGGGCGTTTGGGGGTGCAGTATTGAGTACAATTGTTGTAGACAGCTTGTTTTGGCTGGCAGCCCTAGCCGCCTGAATGGTCAATTAGAGCTTGAATATCCCCTCTTACAGGGTTAAGTATCTGACTTAAAAAGGGGTAAGCATCGTTGAAGGGGACCTGTTCCAACTGAACAACACCAACCCAAAACCCACAACTTTCCTCAACCTTTCCTCAGAAAGGTGGAAGACCTTCAGTCTAGGGTTACTCCTTTTAAAATGAGAGCGTTACAAATCCATAACGTTGGTGCTTAACCTGTGGCAAATCTCCCACCTACTCCTCATCTCTTACTGCGAACTGAAGCAGGGAACCGCTATCTCCCGTTAGTGGGAGGTAACTGCTGGACAATTGGACGAAGTGAAGATAATAATTTCGCAATTGGCGATCGCTGGATGTCCCGCGCCCATGCCATGCTGCAGTGCATGGACACGGGGGAATTTTATTTGATCGACCTCGGGAGTCGCAATGGATCCTTTGTCAATGGCCGCCGCGTGAGCATCCCGGTGATCTTGCACAATGGCGATCGCCTGACCTTCGGACAAACCGACCTGGAATTTTTCTCCCCAATGGCCGATCTGAGTGACTGCTCAGAAGAGTTAGGAACCGCGAAGGATTTTACCGTCACGGCGGCCTTGCACGTGCGCAGGTTAATCTCGGTGATGGTCGTGGATATCCGAAATTTCACCGTTTTGACCCAACAACTGGATGAAAAAATCCTCTCGGAAGTGATTGGGACCTGGTTCCGCTGTGCCGGGAATATTATTCGCGATCGCGGCAGTTGGGTGGATAAATATATCGGCGATGCCGTCATGGCAGTCTGGTTTCATAGCACCCAAGAAGTCAGCGACGAAGAGATGCTGCGAATTTTTCAGGCCCTCAATTCCTTGCATGAGGTTACCGAAGACCTCAATAAACGCTATCCCCTGCCCTTTCCGCTGCGAATAGGGGCCGGAGTCAATACGGGATATGGCATGGTTGGCAATACCGGATCGGGCGATCGCCCCGACTACACCGCATTAGGAGATACCGTCAACGCCGCCTTTCGCTTGGAGTCGGCTACCAAAGAGATCGGCCTGGATATTGCTTTGGGTGAAACCACTTATAAATACTGTCGGACCGTCCCGGGACATGAGGACTTGTTCAAGCAGCATAGCGTCCATCTCAAGGGCTACGAAAAGCCGACCATCACCTACGCTTGCTCCTTCGCCAACCTGGATGCCTTTTTGCGTTCCCAGGCCGCCAACCGCTAAAACTCCCCTTTTAACCCTTTTAAATAGAATTAGACCTAAAGCCATTGGGGGAGATCATCGGATCTGTCCAGGTAATTCCTATCCAGCGCCTACTCTTATGGGAGCCGGACCCCTTGAACACAGCCCCACTCGGGAAAAAATCTGCTGATTTGGCAGAAATCAAAAAAAAATCTGTAGGTAAAATGGTAGTCTCTATTAAAAGGCTGTTTATGAGAAACAAAGGAATAAAGTTATGCAAAGATTGGTTCGCCTGGTCGCAGTCTTCGGCTTAGTCGTGGGTTGTCTGGGATGGTTAGGATTTCCTCAAAATGCAGCCGCTGCGGGCTGGAGGGGGATATCCTTACAATCCACGATTTTAGTCTCGCAACCCCAGTATCGCAATCCCATCGATGATAAGCTGGCGAGTGAGTTTGGCGAAAAAATTGACTTAAATAACACCAACGTTCGGGCTTTCCGGCAGTATCGGGGACTGTATCCCACCCTGGCGGGGTTAATTGTCCAAAATGCCCCCTACGAGAAAGTTGAGGATGTTTTAAGCATTCCCAGCCTGAGCGATCGCCAAAAAGAATTGCTACAAGCCAATCTGGATAAATTTACCGTCACCGACCCTGAAGTCTCGTTAATTGAAGGCGACGATCGCATCAATAACGGCTATTACTAAACGATCTCCTGTTCCGGTAGAACACACAGAGATCGTTAATTTCGTCCTTTGTCCATTAAGGTAATATAAAGAGCTTCTATAGGGCTTCTAAATCATTGGAGCAATAGGCAGTAGGCCCTTGGACCCCGATGCAAGACCCCGGAGGGTTAGGGAGACAAACGTGCTACGGCGACCCGAATGCTCCCCTAGATTTACCCAGCCCTATAGAATCGGCTCAACTACTTGACAAGGGGCGATTTTTCATTGAGCAATCCGTCACAGTTCGATCCCGGTCTCAATCAGAGGATACCCACCACTTTTGATGTATTGGTTGTCGGCGCTGGTGCTGCGGGTTTGTATGCAGCCCTGTGCCTTCCTGATACTTACCGCGTGGGTTTAATTGCCAAAGATAGCTTGCCGATTTCCGCAAGCGATTGGGCGCAGGGGGGTATAGCCGCTGCGATCGCCCCCGATGATTCTCCCAAGTTCCATATCGAAGATACCCTCGTTGCCGGTGCTGGGTTGTGTGATCTAGAAGCCGTCAAGTTTCTCGCCGAACAAGCACCTAACTGTGTTCAAAACTTGCTAAAACTGGGTGTAGCCTTCGACCGGGACAATCAAGGAACCTTAGCCTTAACCCTAGAAGCTGCTCACTCCCACCGCCGCGTTCTTCATGCAGCAGATACCACGGGTCGAGCCATTGTCAGCGTCCTGAGCAGTCGGGTCTTGAGCTGCCCCAATATTCAGGCGATCGAAAATGCCGTTGTTTTGAATCTGTGGATTGACCCAGAGACCGAACGCTGTCAAGGCGTCCGCCTAGTGTATCAGGGTCAGATTTACTGGGTGCGTGCTGGTGCTGTAGTTCTCGCTACCGGCGGCGGTGGTCAAGTCTTCGCCCAAACCACCAATCCTTCAGTCAGTACCGGGGACGGGGTAGCAATGGCATGGCGTGCCGGTGCAGTTTTAAGAGATTTAGAATTTTTTCAGTTTCATCCCACCGCACTCACCAAAGCGGACGCTCCCCGATTTTTAATCAGTGAGGCAGTCCGGGGTGAGGGCGCTCATTTGCTCGACGATCGCGGCTATCGCTTCATGTTTGATTACCATCCGGCGGGAGAATTGGCACCGCGAGATGTGGTCAGTCGCTCGATTTTTATGCATCTTCAGAATTGGGGCACTGACCCCACCCCGGGATGTGTTTGGCTAGATTTGCGCCCGATTTCCGACGAGCGGATTCGCCATCGCTTTCCGAATATTATCCAGGTTTGTCAAACTTGGGGAGTCGATTTGTTTAGGGAACCCATTCCGGTGGCACCAGCGGCCCATTACTGGATGGGTGGGGTTCAAACAGATTTGTACGGACGCACTTCGATTCCCGGTTTGTATGCGGTGGGGGAAACGACCAATACCGGCGTGCATGGTGCGAATCGCTTAGCGAGTAATTCTTTGCTGGAATGTCTCGTGTTTGGTGCTCAGTTAGGGGCCATTGAAATTGATCCCAATCGGGGAGAAGGGGTTGAGGAAGAGACGGTGACCTTAGAGAGTAATCGATTGGGGAAAGATTTACCCGCACAACAAGCTTATATTCAACAACTGCGGCGATCGCTACCGTTGCTGGTTTGGCAAAGTGCGGGAATTGTGCGGGGACAAGCGGCCTTAGAAGCGGCGATCGGGCAAATTAACACCTGGCAAGCTGAATTTGCCGCCCTTCCTCTGTCTCAATATTTATTAAAGCCGGTGGTTGGTCAGAGGGTCAGTTTTTCCATCCCCAATGCCAATGAACTGCTCGTTCAGTGGTCGGAAACCCGCAATTTACTGGATGGAGCCTACTTGATTCTCACCAGTGCCATGTTTAGAACCGAAAGTCGTGGGGGTCACTATCGCTTAGATTATCCCCATACGGATCCCAGTTGGCAAGCTCATACTGTGGTTCAAAACCAATCTTGGCGCAGGATTCCCCTTTGATGGTCCTGCCATTTCTGCCGATAGCTATTTCTTTCACTGAGTCTTAGGTGGGGCTCTCCTATAAATATCCGGTGAAGCGTCAGGAGTAGGCCCGGGTTTAAAGCAACGGGAGGGTTTGTCCCTAAATTCCGAGGGCAAGTCTTAGAACTAAATGTAGCGGGTTCCAGCTCCAGGGGTTTCACCCTGGGGCTTGCCGTTACCCGGCCTTGGCGGTTCATATTCAGCAATGGAAATCTCCAGATTCGAGCCGGTTGTATTCCGGAGCGATTCAGGAGTCAAACTCGTTGGCCAGCTCGTGAGGGCCAGGGTTGTCCCTAGCAAGCTGCTAATTGAAAAGAGAGTGATTGTACTAGAGCGAAGTAACGTAAACATAACACCCTTGACCCCATAAAATAACCTTCCTAGTAGATGTCCCCCTGTGGTATTAGTTTATCAGTAGATTCACGTATTTGTCCAGTAGCTGAAAAAAAATTTTTGGAGGGGTACCGTGGATTTACCGAGGAAGTTTTTGAGGGGTTAGAGCTAGGTCACGGGGTTAAAACCTGTGATTTCAATGAAATTCTCCACCGTTGAAGTCCGCTCAGGTTCAGGGGTATCCGTATTTACTCTTACGCGGCTGTGGTGACTCAGTAGATGTTTTCTAAAATGTCTAGTAACCTTGACAATAGGGTTTAGGTATAGAGTTTGTGTCGTGATTGATTCAATTCTTAACATACATTAATATTTCTCATCATCAATCCTAATATCCCCCCCCGTTTAATGGTGGATCTAGGGTGGCAAAATTAACCCGCTGTGGATCTAGAGAGAACTCCTCGATATCCTTGATCCCTGTGCTTACCGGGTCCGGAAGTTTAGGAAACTTCATAAAATTCATATTGATTTTTACCGAGTTCTTTAGAACGGTACATCGCCGCGTCTGCACGCTTAATTAAGGTATCTGCATCTTCCCCATTCAAGGGGTACAAGCTAATTCCGATACTAGCGGTGACATGAATCAAGTCTCCAGCGATCGCAACGGGTTCCCCCAAAGTCGTCATAATCTTCTGCGCCACACTCGCCACATCTTGCTGCCGAGGAATTGCCGGTAAAATCACGGTAAACTCATCACCCCCCAGACGTGCCACCGTGTCACTCCCCCGCAAACAGGCAGTGAGTCGTCGCGCCACTTCTTTCAATAACAAGTCGCCGCTGTCATGTCCGAGGGTATCATTAATTTGTTTAAACCCATCTAAATCAATAAATAAAACTGCTACAATTTGGTGATTAATCGCCGCCCATTCTAAGGCTTGATTGAGCCGATCAGAGAATAATTTTCGGTTGGGAAGATTGGTTAGAGTATCGTGATAGGCTTGGTGGCGCAATCGGTCTTCAGAGACTTTTAATTCTTGGTAAGACTGAGCCAATTCTGAAGCCGTGCGTTTGAGTTCTTCTTCCATCTTCTTGCGTTCAGTAATGTCTCGAATCACCCCCACTAAGAAGACATTTCCGGCTGAATCTTTATGCAAAGACCGTTTTGTGGCAATATAATGTAGCGTTCCCGTGGCATCGGTCAACTTGGCTTCATTTTCATGGGGTAAACCTGTGGTCAAGACCCATTCATCTTCCTGCCAAAAGAGATTAGCTTCATCGGTGGAAAAAATTTCATAATCCGATTTTTCAAGAACTACTTGTAAAGGATAGCCAATGAGTTTACAATAGGCATCATTTAAGACAATCCAGTGGTGGTTTTTATCTTTAACAAAAATGGGGTCGGGGATGGTATTGATGATTTGGTCTAAAAAGTCTTTGGATTCGGCAAAAGAGCGTTTTAATTTTTCTTCATGATAAGCAATATAAGAAGTGAGCAATCCGGCGGAACATAAGAGGGTTAAGAGGGGAGGAATTAAGGGGACCCACCAGCCTATTAAAAAGAGCAGGGTAGCGCTACCGAAGAGGGTTAAGGAAGCCAGGAGGATACTCGCCGTTAGGCGAAGTGGCGATCGCCCGGTGGAACTGATGAAGGCACCGGCGATCGCCCAGAGCACAATCCACAGCCATTCGAGGGGTTCAGACCAGAAAAAAATCGAGGGAGCACGGTCATTTAAAGCCGCACTGATGATTTGGCTGACAAAATTGGCATGAAGCTGGACCCCAAAGACTTTTTTAGGGGCCTGGAACAATCCCGCACTATGGGGGGTATAGAAAAAATCATTGATACTTGTAGCGGTTGAACCGATCAAGACCACGCGATCGCGCACCCAATCCCCTGGAACCTTACCCTCTAACACATCCCTCATGGAGACCTCGCGATAGGGGACCAGTTCAGACTTACCCGGGGGTCCCAGATGAAAATTAGCCAGTAGTTGATAACCCCCATTATCTTGGCCGATATAGGGTCCATCATTGGCTTCAAACCGAGGAAAGGTGTGAGGACCGAGTTGGAAATGCTTGGGATGCTCAGATGAGGGTTCAAGTTTAATCCCTTCCCCTTGCAGATAGATCAAGGCCAGTTTTAAGGCAAAACTTTGGTAGGTTTTCTCCTCACTCCATAGATAAAGCAGATTACGGCGGATGTTGCCATCGGAATCGATCGCCACATTGTTAAATCCCACCGCATCCAATTGCGCCAAAACTTTCGGAGGACGGACCCCGATGAGGTTGGTACCGATCGGCACCTCTTCAATGCCAATCAGATTAGGGGTAGTGGCAAAGACCTGTTGTAACTCAGCGTAACCGGGTTCGGCTGGAATATCTCGATAGAGATCCAGACCGATCGCCCGGGGAGAGTAGCTATCCAGTTTTTGCAGCAGTTCAGCTAAGACGCGATCGGAAATCGGCCAGGTTTGGAATTCCCGGATATCGGTTTCGTTAATTCCCACAATCAGGATGCGATCGTCCCTCGGTTCCGGGGGACGCCAACGAAACATCTGGTCATAAGCCGCCCATTCCAGAGACTGCAACAGTCCCGTGGAGCGCAAAATCAACACAAACCCGGCCACACCGACAACCGCCTTAAAGGGAAGCCAAATGCTCCCACTCCAGTCGGGAAGTCTTTGTTGCCACCGTTGCGTCAGGGCACTCCAGAGTAGTTTTGGACCTTTAAGGGGCTGCATTTTCATGAAATACTAGCTTTTGAGGGGATTTAATCTGCTTAGAAAAAGGACTGGGATCCGGACTTTCCCCGTGCGAGTCCAGCCTCAAACCGCATTGGGAATTTCTCGGATCCTGGGGTTTAGGGTAGGTTAGGGACTCGGTAAGACGTTTTTAAAGTTACTTGGCCCTTGATAGCCGGACAATTCCGCTAATTCAGAGAGCGATCGCACCCCTGGATATTTTTCCCCGTTAATGATCCAGGTGGGAAATCCTTCAATTCCAACTGATTTACAGAGTTGAGGTTGGGGATTTTTGCCCAGGGGGTCGCATTCAATGTAGTTAATCTCACTCACTGCTTGTTTTCCAAACAGTTCCTTTTGTTCATGGCAATGCGGACACCAATAGGCACTATAGTTTTTTGCCCCCACTGCACTCAGATGTTGGGCTAAGGCGATTTCAGCTTCACCGGAGGAGGTGGAAATCGGCCAGCCTGTATTGGAGGGGGGGCGTCCAGCCTGACGCTGAACGATGGAGTTGTCGGCAGAAACTTGGGTCCCTGGGTTATTGACACTGGCATAGACCCCCAAGGCGCTAATCAGGGTAATCATGCCGACAATAATGCCGATAAAGAACAGTTGGCCGCGATCGGGCCAATCGCGGCCAATGATGGTTAAGACAAACAGCAAGACTGAAAAGACTGCCGAAACCATGCAGTAAGGACAGACTGCTTGCAGGGTAAAAAACATGATGTATGTCAGGTATAGACTAAACACCAGCATGGCGGAGGCGATCGCAAACATCAGCAACCAGGATGTGTTGTCTACCTGCGATTTCAACCCTTTTTGGGTCTCTTCTTTGATTAATAGGGGAGCAAAGGCCAAAATCGCCATTGTGGTATAGCCTAGAAAACCAAATAGGGTGAGGGGCAACCCAAAGATTTTGGCATATTCGCTTTCCAGGACAATTTGGCAGCCGGTGGTGGGACAAACTGCCGCAGCGGATCCGGTAAACTCAACGATGGTCAAAAAAGCGGTTTCTAAAAGACCTAAAACGGCGATCGCGCCAATAATATGACGCGACCAGCGGTAAATCCACGGAGTAGAACGTCGGCGACTCATAAGAAAAATTTGGTAATTTGCAAACCGAGAGTTTTTAAACCTCGGAGGAAAAGCGCATCACAGGGGTTAAACCCCCGTGAGCATTGAGGATTACTATCGCCTTGGGGTGACTTGGCCTGGGGTGCTTTTGTGATGCACTTTCAACGGGACAATTACCGCCTCAAACGTTTTACCCTGTACGCATAGTATTTTTTGGGGTAGGCACCCCTTCCGTTCCCGGAGTGGTAACCCCTTAAATCATGTTATCGGTCGCTACTATTGTTGAACAGACGGTCTTCATCGGGGTAAAACTGTTTAACGATCCAGTTTTAGAGCCAGGAACTTGCTTCGTATTCCTGGATATAGCGCGTCTCGATGAATTGGACAATTTTTAGGCGTGAGTGGGGTCCGGAAAGCGACCTTTCAGTAGTAGGGAGCTTTCCGGCTCCCACTCCTTAATTCTATTGTCAGAATAATTGAGACTTGCTATAGGGTAGGGAACCGTTGCCGATAACTGAGTCAGTTAAGACTTGGGCAGGTCAACGACTATCTGAGGCAAGGGTTGACGACCCTGTTCCTCAGATGGGACTGTGACGATGGCTCTTGATTGCTCAAGTAGCAAAGCCAGGACAATTTGATTGTGGCATATTCGCTCAGGGGAAGGGGGAATGCTCTAGGCCGAAGGATGAGTGCGGCAGGATGAAGGGGAGGGATAGGGGATGAAGGGGGAGGGATAGGGGAGGAGGGAGGAGGGATGATTTCAGGAACCCAAATGAAAAAGCCGGATCAGGATGAGGGATGAATTTTCCCCCTTCATCCTGATGCCTTCATGGAGTGGTTTTCAAAAAGCCCTCACCCTGAATGCAGCTTGATAGCCGCCAGTGACGCGGAGGGAGTTTCGAGAGAGAGACTCCGGCGAGTGGCTTCTACGAATTGACTGACGCGGATGGGGTCAACGGGTTGTTCGAGTTGTCCATGTCGTTTGAGGGAACTACAGACAATGACCCCATTGGCTGCCTGCATTAAGGTAGAAATATTGTCCCAGTTGGCACCGCTGCCAATAAAGACGGGAGTGCCTTTAGCTGCAGCGATCGCCAGTTCTAAATCCTCAAAACTCGGAGGGTTCCCAGTTGCCCAACCGGAGAGAATCACGCCATCGGCTAAACCGCGCTCAATGGTTTCTTGCACAGCGGTGGTGAGATTGGGGGACCCCAAGGGCCGCGCGTGCTTGACTAAAACATCGGCCAGGATTTTAACCTCGCTGCCGAGTTCTCGCCGATAGCGCAGCAGTTGGTGCGCTTGTCCTTCGATTAAGCCTTGGTCCGTCGCCATGACCCCAGTGAGGACATTGACCCGGATAAAGCTGGCACCGACACAGGAGGCGATCGCCAATCCACTCAGGGCGTCATTTCGCAAAACGTTGATTCCGATCGGCACCGTTACCAAGTTCATCAGCCGATCCACGATCAGGGTCATGGCACTCACTACGGCTGGATCAACCTGGCCGTTCGTAAAGGGAGCATCAAAGAAATTTTCGACAATAATACCATCAACCCCGCCTGATGCCAACGCTGTGGCCTCTCGCTCGGCTCGCTCAATGACAGTTTTGAGGCTGCCCCCCCACCTCGGAGAGGTCGGCAGGGGCAGTAAATGGACAACACCAATAATCGGATTCGGGGTTTTGAAGAGCTGTTTTAAGTCCACGTTGTTACTATCTCGGACGCCACAAGAACGTTCGGTCAACCAATATACTGACAAAGACTTTTAAGTAAGTCTTGACCCGCTCAAAGCGGGACTGTTGGATCCCGGCCTGGAGTGCGATCGCGATTCCTCTGGCCTAATAAATTAAGCCGGTATCCCTAGGTCAGACTCAGGCAGGTTTTTACCCCCTGAGGACCCGAGGCGTGCCTCGGATTGCCTCCCTGAGTCGTTAGACTCACTCGTGCCGCTATGTTCATTGTACTGCCGTGGCGAACGAAAGCTATCAAGTCATGAAATCTGCCTAGGGTCATAACTGGGGAACGCTACATCGACCAGATGTCAGGACTGCAAGGGTCCAGGTTAAGTTTTGTACCATCGGCCCTAGTATCCGGACAAATACGGATAAAAGTGGCGATCGCCCTTCCCCGGGATAAAATATTGATACCCCTTTTCAGACAGGGGTTTTTTTGGGATGTTTTACAATAAATGTCCGGAAGAGTCTCTCCCGGTTCTGAAAAATTTAAGGATTGACATCCGTGCAATCACTGAGGTAAGATAGAACTCGAAAGCGAAAACGACATCCCCAAGGCAGTCGCTGCTACCAGAATTAGAAGTTCCAAGGGAATCAGAACCCCAGCGCCTCAATGGGGGAACTCCCTGGAATCATTCACCGTGTTCATTGTTCACCCTCGGTCTGGGTTAGAGATACTCTAGCCCAGTTTTTCTTTATTTGGAAATTATCCCGGAAGCCTCAAGGGCAGTAGCGATCGCCTAAAATTCCGATTACCATAGAAAAATCAAACCCCCACGAGTGGAAGGGCTAAGGGATCGATTATGACGGCAGCAGAACCCATTGCAACTCGCTCCAAAAAAACGCGAATTACCCATCGCATCGCCAACTGGCTGGAAACTCACTGGGTAAACCCGGCCTATGCCGGTTGGTTACTCTTAACCCTTGCTATATTTTTCTTTGCCGCTGCAACGAATACGATGGCAGGATGGCTCTATGTCATCAGTGGTGTGAGTTTTGCTTTGTTGGGAACTGCCGCAGTGTTGCCGGTGCGATCGCTCCAGGATTTACAAGTTGATCGGGCCCGGATTGAACCCGTCAGCGCGGGGGAAGACCTCACCCTCGACCTGGCGATCGCCAATCAGACGGCAAAGCCAAAAACCTTGGTGCAAGTGGAGGATATGATTCCTTTCGTGTTGGGAAAACCTGTTGAATATGCGATCGAAGAAATCCCCCCTCATGGCATTCATCATTGGGTGTACTACTACCCCACCCAACGACGGGGTATTTATCGCTGGCATGAGGTCCAGTTAAGATCCGCCACTCCCCTGGGGTTATTTTGGTGTAGGCGATCGCGCCAAGTCCCGGCTACCGCATGGGTCTATCCCCAAGTTTTACCCCTGACTCGCTGTCCTCTGGTCGATCGCATGGGTCAAGAAGATAGCCTTTTAGTTCATAGCGATCGGCGTGCGGAAATGGCCACCGAAGGCATTACCCGCACTGTGCGACCCTACCGATATGGCGACCCCACTCGCTTAATCCATTGGCGCAGCAGCGCGCGCTTCGGAGAACTGCGGGTCCGGGAATTAGAAGTTTCCACCGGGGGACAAGAAGTAATTATTGCTCTCGATAGTGGCAGTTCTTGGAATTTAGAAGATTTTGAAGCAGCGGTAATCGCAGCAGCTTCTTTATACTGCTATGCCGAACGCTGTCAACTCAATGTCCGACTCTGGACTGCCGGAACAGGGTTGGTGCATGGCAATAACCGAGTTTTAGAAGCCTTAGCCGCTACTCAAGCTGGAGAAGAAGATGCAACGGTGGGAGAACCTCCGTTTTTACCCTTGATTTGGCTGACCCAAAATAGCGGCAGTCTGAATCATTTACCCCGAGGCAGTCGCTGGGTCTTCTGGCCCTCGGAGGGTCAAAAAGCCCCCGGGAATCAAGATTTTCTGGGTCTGGAAATTCAAGCAGATAAACCGTTACAGCTTCAGTTGCAGTCATCGGAAGGATGACGGCGCCACCTTCATCGGGCAATCGTTTATGGGGTTTGAGTGGCTAATACGGCTGCGCAAATGGGCGATCGCAAGGCTTCTACATAACTCGGCCACCCAATTAAAATCGGTTGTTTATGAATCAAGGTATCCGAGGAAAGTGCGGAGGGTTCAAAACTTAGGGGTTTTCCCTCTAAATCACAACAGACTAACCCTGCTGCTTTGGCGAGGGCCACGGGACCGGCTGTATCCCACAGTTTGACTCGGCCATTCAGATAGAGATAGAGTCCGGCTCGTCCATAAATGACTTCCATCACTTTCAGACCAAAACTGCCGAGGGAAGAATAACAGACGCCTGGGACTAATTGGGCGATCGCTTCCCCGAAATTTCGTTGGTCCCGATCGCCCAGCATAATCGGACAAGAGGCGGAGTTCGGTGGCGGTGGTTCCACGGGGGATAAGGGTTCCACGGCTGAACCCCCGACGGATTGAAACAGTCCCCAGTCTGTCCCGCCATAATACATCTGCTGTAAAGCGGGGGCGTATATCCAACCGGCGATCGGTTGAAAATTTGAGAGTAAGCCAATCATCACGGAGTAATGGGGCTTCCCTTGAATAAATCCTTCGGTGCCATCAAGGGGGTCAATGCACCAGAGTTGTTCGCGATCGCCATTAAATGCCAGTCGCGATCGCTCGTTTTCCTCCGTAATAATTCCATCTTGGGGAAATAACTCAGAAAATCCGGCGGTTAACAGGCGATCGAGTTCCCGATCTATGCTGGTGACATAATCTTCTGGCCCTTTTTCCGATACCGAGTAGGGTTGTTTCGCCAAGTCTTCAGCCCGGGTCCCGCATTGGTAGATTAAGTCTCGGATTTTTCGCTCTAGCTCAACGGAGAAAGTTTGCATATAAACAGTATCAATAGGATTTGACTCTGGCTTATTCTAACCCCCGGACTGATTTCTGAATATTGTTGGAATTAATCACACCCTTGTGTTTTCGAGGGGTGATTCCCAGGGGTCCTAAATGAGTCGAGGGCCAATCGGGATGGATTGAGGCGATCGGCTTTAGATGGAGTGGTTTCGCTGGTCGAACACCGGGTCTAGCAACTGTGCCCAGTCAACTTTTCCCTCAACAGCGAACTAGGAATAAAATTTTTTTAAGTGTGCTTTAGCCTCTGGTTGTTTTCCTGGCAAGGCTAGAATGCTGGCGATGCTGTAGGGGACCTCAATATCCTCCGGCTGACGGGAAATTCTCTCCTGATACTCTTCTAACTGTTGTTGACGTTTTTGATTTCCCCTCACCATGAGACCGAAGAGTTCTCCAGGTTAAGGAACCAAAGATCTCGGCTAGGTTGTTTCTGTTGGTTCTATCCCCAAAAAGCTGTGAATTTCTTGAGTGGTCCGGAGTTTTTCCTCATATCCGGAACTTTTATAGGGCGTTACAGCAAAGGTTTCTCCAGAGGTAAGCATCACTTTGATAACATACGTTTGGCGACCAATACGGCGACTAATACTCGGTTCCACATAACTCCGGGCAATATTCCGCAGGGGATGTTCAATCCGTTTGGTCCCCAAAATTCCTCGCCAAGTAAGAATAAATTGATTGGAGGGTTTATCCAATTTGAGGATAATGATTTGGCCGAAGCAGGCAATGGTTAACAGACCTGTGCCACATACCAAGAGAAAGGGTGTAATCATCAACCCCAACATATTTCGAGAGATCGCCAACTTGGACTGGGTTGAATCTTGCACAAATTGGTTGATGAGATCGGCTTGTTTCTGATGAGCGGGGCGATCGGAACTCAAAAAATCATGAAGGGGAATGAGTTTTCCTGGGAGCAGGAGAACGACTTTGTAAGCGGTATTCGGGTTCCTACTGTTATGCAAGACAACCTCAGCCCCTTGTAAGTCTTTTAGAGGAAAGGTTTGGCGGTAGGTTTGCCAGAAACTGGACTGGCTGATTTCACAGTGACCAGAATCTGGGAGGCGATCGCAGATCACACGGTATCTCCCTATCTGTTGACTCTGACGCACCCCGATACTCATGATTATCCCCCCAATCATCCAAATCAACAAGGGGAGGATTTTTAGTTTTAACTGAGTTGAGGTTCGTTGTATAATTTGCATCTACACTCCCCCGATATTCCTGACCGCAATTCTATCTCAACAGAAAAAACGGGCTAACCTATGGTAGGTTAACCCGTAATTCAAGGGAACGCGCTCTATGTTTACTGAACAACGAGCTTAACGTTAGCGTTTTGCAGACCGGGACGGCGAACTTCATTGAGAGTCTTATTAACCGCGTACTTCTGGTTAATGGCGTTGATCAGTTCGGTCTGGTTGTGCTTCTTAGCAACACCCCACAGGTCAGCGATCAAGTCGTAGGTGCCGTCGCTGTTGCGAGACCAGCCCAGATCATATTCGCCTTCGAGCACTGCAACCAAGTCGGAACGAACACGCTGGCCATTGTAACCACGAACGTCCGCATCGGATTTAACGCTGATGCCTAAGTCGCGCAGAGAAGTCTTGAGGATTTCGGCATCGGTGATTTTTGTACGGAGAGTGCTAAAGTGAGACATTGGATTTCCTCCAGTAAGATAGTTAAAGAAACGACAACATTTGGGTTTGAAGGGAACCGCGATCGCGGTTTTCGGACACTGCTAACCCGATATATGTGGGTTAGCCTTTGCTCCTGGAAACTCCAGGAGAAAGCCTTTAGAACTCCATGCGCTGGTATTCAGCGACGGAAGAAGCAGCTGGTCTAGCTCGCTGTCTGGCCCAATCTCTCAGGGCCGTGACCTGTTCGGTCATCGTCTTCGACAGCGGTAGCGTAGACTTAATCGAAGCGATGATGTCTAGCTGCGTAAATTCTCTGTCTTGAGCAAACGCCTCGTACATGGCTGCAATCACAGCTTGTTCGATTTCTGCCCCGGAAAATCCATCCGAGACTTTCGCCAATTGCTCGATATCGAAGCGATCGATCTCTCGACGCCGTTTGCTCAAGTGAATCTTAAAAATATCTTGCCGTTCTTCGTTGTTGGGAAGGTCAACGAAGAAGATTTCGTCAAATCGTCCCTTTCTGAGGAACTCTCCAGGTAGGCGTTCTACACGGTTGGCTGTCGCCATCACGAACACGGGGGAGGTTTTTTCTTGCATCCAGGTTAGGAAGGAACCAAAGATGCGACTGGATGTGCCTCCGTCTGAGTCCGATGACCCACCGCTTCCACCAAATGCTTTATCTAATTCATCGATAAATAGTAGCACTGGGGAAATGGATTCGGCTGTTTTCAAGGCGTTGCGAAGGTTGGCTTCCGATCGCCCCACCATTGAACCGTCATACACACGACCCATGTCCAATCGGAGTAAGGGTAAACCCCATAGGCGGGCGGTTGTTTTGGCAATCATTGACTTGCCGCAACCGGGAACCCCGAGAATTAACATTCCTTTGGGTTGAGGTAAACCATATTCTCGTGCCCTTTCCGTAAAGGCATTGGACCGTTGTCTGAGCCAGCGTTTCAGTTCTTCCAGACCGCCGACGGAATCTAGGGTTTCGTCCTCTTCTATATAATCGAGAATCCCATTACGTCGAATGAGTTGTTTTTTCTCGGATAGGACGATATCCACTTCAGCTTCTGTCAGTTTTCCGCTGGTGACTTGGGCTTTACGATAGACTTTTTCGGCTTCATCTCGCGTCAGACCTAGGGCGGCTTTTAATAGTTTTTCCCGCGTTTCGGTCGTGATTTTGCGAGTCCGGCTTGTCTCTAGTTGCTGGGATAGCACCTGATTGAGTTCTGCCAAATCCGGCAGAGCAAAGTCAATGACAACGACTTCTTTCTCAAGCTCGATGGGAACTTGCTGGAGCGGTGACATTAGGATGATGGCTTTTTGCGTGCCTTTAAAGCTGGCGATCGCATCTCTCAACCACCGGGTGGTCGCTGGAGAATCGATAAACGGATGCAAATCTTTGAAGATAAACAAACCAGGCTCGCGCTGCCGTACCACCCACTCAATGGCCGCTTCGGGCGACACAGTGTTGTGTTGGGTAACGTTGCGGGGTTGACCATACTCCACGATCCCGTGCGTCACAGTCCAGATAAAGACTTTACGCTGGGGCTTGATCTGAGCAATCGTTGCGATCGCTTGCTCGGCCCGTTCTTCCTCGGAGGTCACGAGGTAGATTAAAGGATATTGAGCTTGGACTAAAATATTGAGCTCTTCTTTCATGACCATCGACCTTCTACAAACGGTGCCAACAATATTGCTAGATCTTTATTGCCCCTGGGTTTAGATGCGGAGCACTAAATTTACTTCCCGATGGAAGTTCTTGGGTTTAGCAGGGAACTAATTGTTCCTCACCTTGTTGATCGGTGTTCGCGGTGACCGCTGGCACTTTCTCAACCGTCAACCCTTCGTCAGCCAATACGCTCGGCTGGTTTTTGAGGGATACCATTTCTCCATCGCGCATCACGATTGAGCTGGTGCAGTCGGGACAGTTATAGACCCTATGGGTGCGCCCGTGGAATGACTCTAGTTCGTCTACCACGCCGGGGTGAGTCAGGTAAAAATCTATGGCTCGTTCGGCAATGGTTGACATTGGCTCGGAGTCTACTGCGGCTCTAATTTTGAGCTTTCGATGCAGTTCTGGTGGCAGATACAATGTAACCTTTTGCTTATCTTGCATAGGACGCTGAATTGATTTACCCGGGTATGTGAACCATGTTAGCGATTCCTTTTCAGACTGTCAAGATGTTAAACCGCTTTAACGGCACTATTGTAATATTTCGTTACAATTGACCTTGAAAATCCAGCCTCCTTGAGGGCCATCTTTACCCCATTTTACACTATTAGTAGAGATGAGATGCGGGACTAATACTAGATGTGGTGTCAACACGCTTGATGCGGGTGAATGCGGTTATGGGAGGCGATCGGGCTTCAAAGTCGGGCTTAAGAGGCTCCAATTCCCCTAATAGAGGATCCATTATCTCTGTAGGGGCGATTCGCGAATCGCCTGTAAGTAGGGGCCGGTCTATAAAAATCCCGCAGGCTAAAGCCTGGGGCTATACGGACGAAGCCTGCCTACGCAGGCTGAAGAGTTAAGTCTTTGACAACCGGATGAGACTCCAACCCGTCAAATAGAGGATCCATTATCTCTGTAGGGGCGATTCGCGAATCGCCAGTCCATATTTACAGGCGATTCGCGAATCGCCTCTACATTTATAGATGCGTAAGTCCCAACAACAAGGGATCCATATTTTCCTACAGGCTCCCTTGGACAGAAACCAAGAGTCCTATATATATGGAGGTAAATCTTTGAGTGGGTAGGCTAAACTTGCGAGATGAACAAGAAACTGGGAGGGTTTGCTCAATTCCGGATAGGTGGATCCGTCTCCCCTGCGGTCTGGCAAGACTAATGGAAGGGAATGTTAGCGGAAATGGCGATCGCCTCTTTGGCTATAATAGGGGGGCTTCCTAGTCAATTGCTTATGACCATTGGGCGATCGCTTCGTCGAATAGCGATTTTTGGGACAATTTGTGTTGGGGCTTCCATCTTACCGGAGTTGACCCTCCCGGTCGCTTTTTTATCCACAGACAAAGGTCAAGAGTTCTTGACAAAAGTGGCCGAAATGATTAGCGGTGTGACGATGGGAAATACCGCCAATGCTATTGATAATTTTCCTACAGGTCGTGCTGATTATGTTCGGTTAGAGAATGAGGATTTAATTCGAGTGTCCGGGAAGGCGATCGCGCAAATTATTTTCCTCGCTTCCCAGAATAGAAAATATGATAGATCCACTCGCAACCATCTCAAAAACATAGCCGCAAAAGCCACAGAAAACTGGGTAATATTGGCGCGTTCGGAATTTTTTCAGTCTACCTATCACGAGTTAACCGAGAGAGAAATCCCCTTGATTATTACCCCCTCAGAAGCCAGATTGACCCAATCTGAAATTTTGACATTTGAAGAGTGGCGCACTATTTTTTTAAAATTAGATTTAATGACCGTAGACCCAGGCAAAGGGGTAGAATTGGCGACTCATGTACGCCAAGATGTTTCGGAATTACTCCAAAAAGAATTTCCGAGAGTCTTGCGAGAAGCATTAAAGCAGGACTTTAAGGAAGACGGTAAAGCCTTTGCGGGGTTAATGATTCAACTGATAACTGGAATTAGGCAACAATTGGGTCAACAAGGTATAGTCACCCTAAATTTATTAGAAAAATTAAGTTATTTAGAACAGCAGCTAACCGGGACAGAACAACAGATAGAGAGACTATTTATAGCTATTTCCACCCAAATGCAGACGGGGTTTGATGAACTTTGCCTTCAGTTCGGGATAGTTGAAAAAAGTATTAACCGAAATTTACAGCAACTGCAATATGTTCTCATCAACAAGCTTGATGAACAATCTCATAAACTTGATTTTATTCTGGATTTAATTCAGCCTAGACCTTGTGAAAATATTGAAAATAAGTTGTTAAACGCATTGCTGCATTTAAATTATGATAAACAGGTAAATTTGTTTAAAGAATTTGTAGAAAATCATCAAATAGGCGCTTGTTTAATTCATGGTCCTTTGGAGAGTGGACCTCGTTGGTTGCTCAATCGGCTCATTCGCAATGTCCCCAATGGCAATACCTCAAACTTTGTGAAAAAAATCAAGTTTTCTCGCCGAACTCAGAATAGCTCTTTAGAGAGTATTTTTCAAGAGATTAGTCGCAAAGTAGAAATCAATAAAACCAGCTCCCTGACAGCAATTCACAAAAAGATTTGTGAGCTTTGGCAATCTCAAACAGTAATTTTAATTTTAGAAAATACTCATGAGGTAGAAGAATCTTATCTGGAGACATTTTTGCAAGAGTTTTGGCAACCTCTAGCTGATTTAGCCAGCCAAATGGGAACGGCGGATGAAAATCATAGTTTACTTTTATTTTTACTTGATGAAGACGGATTTACAAATGATTGGCAAATTCCTTATACTCAAGACCCAACCTCAGAGTTAATCCCCCAAACTCTGATTAAATTTATGGAAATACAGCCAATCAAACGCCGACAATTATCAACGTGGCTAGAATTATATCTTTGTGCTGATAATCTTTTACAATACACAGATAGTTTAGTGGATGAGGTTCTGCGAGACAATGAAAAGGGAACTCATCAATATATCTTGGAAAAAATCTGCTGTCTCTGTCAAATTACATGGGAGGACTGTGAGTCCAAATGGCTGAAATATTAAAACCAACGACCGACAACTTACACTATACCGGAAAACTTAACCCGCCTGATGACTATCGGGATAAGAATGGACAGCGAATTTATCCCTATTTACCCAGTGATGAACTTATCGAAGCGGTTAATTTAGCCATTACGTTACAGCGTCCTTTGCTACTGCAAGGGGAACCCGGTTGTGGTAAAACTAAACTCGCTCAAGCAGTCGCCTATGAATTGGGAATACCCTATATCTGCTGGACGATTAAGTCCACCAGTCGCGCCCAAGATGGACTTTATACCTATAATAATTTAGCCAGACTGCGGGACTCTCAATTACTAGCTTTTCGTCAAAACAGCGATCCAGAAGAAATTAATCGAATTAATGACCCTAAATCTTATCGAGAATGGGGGCAGCTTGGACAGGCTTTTATTAATGATAAACGTACGGTTTTATTGATTGATGAAATTGATAAAGCGGATATTGATTTTCCCAATGATTTATTATTAGAGTTGGATGAAAAACGCTTTAACATTCCTGAAACTAAGGAGGAAGTGGTTGCTAAACATCCTCCGATTATTTTCATTACCAGTAATCAAGAACGAGATTTACCTGATGCTTTTCTGCGGCGCTGTTTATTTCATTATATTCCGTTTCCGGACAAACACCAGTTAATTAAGATTATTATCGCTCGCTTTTTTGGGGGTTCACCGGATAGAGCAACCATTCCCCAACCCGAAAATTATCAGGTGATTCAAGAAGTGGTGGCGAAGTTCTGGGAGTTGCGGGAATTTTTACGGGAGGAAAAACGGCAAACTGGTAAAAATATCAGTACCAGTGAGTTAATTGATTGGTTTGATGTCCTGCGCCGTAATCCTGATGATCAAGTCCTGAAACAGCTACAGGGTCAACTTCCCTATTTAGGTGTTTTACTCAAAAATTGGGATGACCACCGGCGTTATTTAACCAAGTTTAAATCTTATCATGAAGATTAATGATTTACCCCTGCAAGAGTTATTTGATAATCTGCGTCAAGCGGGATTGGTGTTGGGGATTGAGGAATATGAACTGCTGTTAGAAGCGTTAATGAAAGGGTTTGGAATTGCTGATGAAGCGGCGTTAAAAAGGCTCTGCAAAACTTTGTGGGTGAAGTCGGTTTCCGAAGAAAAAATTTTTGATGATTTTTTTAAAAAGGTCATCTCTAAACCCATTGAAACCTCATTGGTAACATTAGAGAAGCCTGTCAGGACACAACCCGCGATTCCAACAACCCAGCCACAGGTCAAATTGACCCCACGCCAGTCTCTACTGAGGTCATGGTTAAACAAGTTCAAAAAATTTATCCCCAAACTGCCTGATAAACCTTTAAAACCTCAACCCTTAGCAGAGGAACAGCAAACGATTCCCGAAACTCCAGAACAAACCCCGATTCCACCCTCTTATCAAGTTGATAAATTAGAATCTGCTGAACCAGAACTTTCACCAGAGGTGGCTTTAGATATGGATGATGTAGTCGAGTTAGCCAAAACTAAAACCCGTGACAAGTTTTTGTTATATTCGGACTATTTACCATTAACGAAAAGAGAGATGAAACAAACTTGGCGTTATTTACGCCGTCCCATCCGTGAGGGTCCATTAGTTGAATTAGATGTGACAGCAACCATAGAAAATATTATTCAAAATGGGTTTTTCTTAAATCCGGTGTTGGTGCCACAACGGCTGAACCGAGTTGAGTTAGTTTTGCTGTTGGATGTTGATGGTTCAATGGTGGCTTTTCATTCTTTAGGGGATAGAATTAAAGAAACTGCCATCCGGGGGGGACGGTTAGGCGCATCGCGGGTTTATTATTTCCATAACTGTCCAGTGGATTATGTTTATGGGAGTGCGGGATATTCTCAAGTGGTGAGGGTGGAGGAGATGTTAAGCGGGTTATCTCCTAATCGCGCCTGTCTGCTGATTTTTAGCGATGCTGGAGCGGCAAGGGGGGGATATAGTGAAGATAGGTTAGAATTGACTCACCGATTTTTACAGCAGTGTCAACAACGGTTACGCTATCTGGTTTGGGTGAATCCTGTACCGAGGGAACGGTGGGAAATGACGACGGCTGGGGAAATTGCAAAGTTTATCCCGATGTTTGAATGCGATCGCCTGGGGTTACAAAATGCCGTTAAGGTATTACGGGGTAATTTAGTGAATCATTCGTAACCTCAGAGCAGTTTTTAATCGAATTGTTAAGGGTATGACTGTATGAATATGAAAGAAGAATTACAACAAAGACGAGATTAAATTTTAGCCATTGCACAACAGCATGGCGCGTTTAATGTGCGGATATTTGGTTCCGTAGCGAGGGGAGAAGAACGGGAGGATAGTGATATTGATTTTTTGATTGATTATGATTTAGCTAAAATCTCCTCCTGGTTTCCCGTTGGACTGATTCAAGATTTAGAACAACTCTTAAATCGAAAAGTTGATGTGGTAACGGCTAAATCATTACATTATTTTATTCGTGATAAAGTTATAGCAGAGGCCATTGAATTATGATTGAATTATGAAGGAGTATCGGCTTTATTTGATTCACATCTGAGATTGTTTAACGCGAGTGAAAGATTATACCAGTACAGGGAAAGATAGTTTTTATGAACAAATGTTAATTCAAGATGCAGTCCTGAGAAATCTTGAGGTGATGTGTGAATCCATTAAAAAATTACCCGATGAATGGAAAGCATCAGAACATAATATTCCTTGGCATAAAATTGTTGGATTTAGGAATAAATTAGCTCATCAATATTTAAATGTTGATTTAGATGTTGTCTGGGATATTGTTGAAAACTATTTACCAGAATTAGAAATATCCATTGAAAAAATAGCCAAGAGATTTTTGGGATAACAAAATTATTAACATTGACTGCATATCATGAAACTGGAAGCCGCTCAACGTCGGATTAATGCTTTTAAGAAAAGGTTTGGGGAGCCTCACCTTTATTTGGCTTATCATGCGGCTTTACCTTTGGCCCTAACTCCCGATTTACTTTATCGGATTTGGGCCAATTTTCGGCGGGATATTCAGGATGAATTTATTGATATTCCTTGGATTGCGGTTTCGGATTTAATTCTATCCAGTTTGTGTGATGAGGTGGGGCATGAATTGTATGAAATGGAGGCCACAGTCCGCCAAGAATTGTTAGCTCAGTTCAAAGCTCATCCTCGATTTACAGCACAACGCCTCAAGGAAGTGGCGAGTTTTTTATTAGAGTATGTGCAGCGAGATTTAGACAGTCAAAATACTTATGACAGGGAGTTTGCACAGTCCCAAAGTTGGGCGGCTTGGGCTTATCAAGACCCAGAAAAATCGGTAGAGTTATTGGCAGGGGCTTTCCAGCGGGCCTATCAAGAAAACCCTAGGGATTTAATGCGGCTTTCTACCCTAACGGAAATGATTCATCAACCGATTGAAGAGTTTGACCGCCTGCGAATTTTTGCCCGTGCAATGGGTCATTATTGGCGGAAGAAGTTTGAGGAAGCGAAGGCAGAAATTGCACGGTTACCAACTGAGGGTGGGGTTGTTTCTTTGGGTTGTAATATTGTGATTCCCATTCCCGGCGAGTTGTTACCTGTTATCAAGACTGTGCAGGATGAAGAAACTCAGAAGCAAATCGCTGAGTTAGTTCAAGTTATTCAAACCACTGAAAAGGAATATATTCGTAGACAAGCGGCTGAGAGTTTACAGAAAATTGACCCAGGCAATCCTCAAATCATTGCTGGCTTGGTTACGGTTATTCAAGGGACTGAGGATAAATTTCTCATTCATCAAGCAATTGATAGTTTACGGAAAATTGGACAAAGAAATCCTCAAGCTATTGCTGGCTTGGTTAAATTGATTCAAAATACTCAGAATGAACGTACCCGTTTGCAGGCCGCAGAGAGTTTAGAGAAAATTGACCCCGGAAATTCTCAAGCTCTGGGTGGATTAGTTAACGTGATTCAAAATACTCAAGATGAAAATACCCGGTTGCAAGGGATTCTCAGTTTAGCGAAAATTGACCCGGGAAATCCTCAAGTTATTGCTGGCTTGGTTCAGGTTATTCAAAATACTCAGGATGAAAATACCCGGTGGCAAGGGATTCTCAGTTTAGCGAAAATTGACCCAAGAAATCCTCAAGTTATTGCTGCGTTAGTTCAAGTTACTCACAATACTCAAGATGAAAATACCCGTTGGCAGGCGGCGGATATTTTAGAGAAAAGCGACCCCGGAAATACTCAAGCTATTGCGGCGTTGATTCAAGTCATTCAAAATACTCACTATGAATATACCCGTAGATTGTCGGTTGAGAGGTTAGGGGAAATCGAACAAGGAAATCCTCAAGCTATTGCTGGGTTAGTTCAAGTTATTGAAAATACTCAAGATGAAGATACCCGGTTGCTGGCGGCTTACAGTTTAGAGAAAATCGAACAAGGAAATCCTCAAGCTATTGCTGGGGTGATTCAAGTTATTGAAAATACTCAGGATGAATATACCCGTAGGTTGGCGATTAAAAGTTTAGGAGAAATCGGGCAAGGAAATCGTGAAGCTATTGCTCTGTTGATTCAAGTGATTCAAAATACTCAGCATCCATATACCCGAATGCAGGCGGCTGAGAGTTTATGGAAAATTGCCCCCGGAAATCTTCAAGCCATTGCGGGGTTAGTTCAAGTAATTGAAAATACTCAGTCTGAAAATACCCGGATGCAGGCGGCTGAGATTTTAAGAAAAATTGACCCTGAAAATCCTAATCTGTGAATCAATTTGCTGTGATTCTTATTACTACCCAGAAACGCCGCTACTGTTTCCCCCCTGTGCAATCGCCCCGGGGGTCCACTCGATCCAATTTTGATTTATTCCCGTATTCCTTGTTCCCTTAACTGTGCATCCACCCAAGCAGCTTCAGATTCAGCTAAAGCGGGGATGGGTTCAGTCTGATAATCAATCACGAAATCATAGCCTGCCCGGTCATAAAGATGATTTAATAACTGGTTTAAATCAATGAGCGGTTCCGTATCCCCCGAACGTAGCGGGAGGGGAAAGGTGGGAATTGTCTCTGGTAAATTAAACAGATATAAATCCGCATAAGGACGCCGATCGCCTCGACTGACCAGAATCCGATAGTGCGCCTCCACGTCGTTACCTAAAACCGGCATCGGTTCCCCACCCCGCAACAGGTCAATTTCCACCAAATGAGTCCGACTGGCTAAAATGCGGCTGCGCTTTTCTTCATACATCTCCCGCCCTTTTCCCTGGCGTTTATTTGCTGGAGAAAGCACCTCGATCGCCGTTACCACTTCCCCCGTTGCCATCTCCCGAACTTCTAAATATGCCTCCCGAAATTCCATCATCATCGGCACTTCCACCGGCAGAGGTTTTTGAGTCGGAGGCGCTGCTACTGCTACATTAGAATCTTGCTGTGGTGCAATGGGGCGACGCTGCACCACGACATCAGGAATTCCCACCAATAAACTATCATTTGCAGCACTTTCATACACCCGTTTTTCGATAGCAACTCGATATTTGGGTCGCAACTGAGGGACTAATAAATCTGCGATTTCTATCATTAAACGACTATGAACCTCGGGCCAAAAATTCGGCCCTTCTAAATATGGGTCCATTCCTGGAAATGGAGAAGGCATAATTTAACTCCCTATTTAACCACCTGTTTAAACTTGAATCTAAGGGCTAACGATGTCCATTTTTACTCTGGGTTTGGCTTCAAGTAGTGCGGCAAGTATAGATTTAGGAAAGGCATGATTATCCGCCCTAAATCTATACTAAAAATGAGAACTAGAAATTAGTGCGATCGCGATTAGCAACCTTCATCTTTTCAATCACCTCTGCCACCGCCATTGTTCCCAACTCACCACCGGCGCGGGTGCGAATACTTAACTGATTCGCTTCCACTTCCTTAGCCCCCACCACAGCCATCACCGGAATCTTTTGCTTTTCCCCATTGCGAATCAGCTTCCCTAAACGCTCTCCGCTGGTATCTGCTTCAGCCCGAATTCCCTGGATTTGCATCTGAGTCGCTACCTCTTTAGCAAAGGGCAAAAATTCATCACTCACTGGCAATAACCGCATCTGAATCGGCGCTAACCAGAAGGGGAAATCCCCGGAATATTCCTCAATTAAAATACCAATGAGCCGTTCCAATGACCCAAAAGGCGCACGGTGAATCATCACCGGACGTTTGCGCGTGCCGTCTTCTCCCACATATTCTAATTGGAAGCGTTCCGGCAAGTTGTAGTCCACCTGGACGGTTCCTAGTTGCCACTCGCGATCGAGCGCATCCCGGAAAATAAAGTCCAGTTTTGGCCCATAAAAGGCCGCTTCTCCTGGCGCTTCAAAGGACTCCATCCCCAGGGTATCAACGGCGCGACGAATGGCATTTTCTGCCTTATTCCAGGCTTCATCAGACCCGATATATTTATCCGATTCTGGGTCACGGAAACTCAACCGGGCTTTAAAGTTTTTCAGTTGCAAACTATTAAAGACCGATAAGATTAAATCCACCACACTCAGGAATTCATCGTCCAGTTGTTCCGGGGTAACAAATAGGTGGGAATCATCTACAGTAAAGCCCCGAACTCGGGTTAATCCCCCCAATTCGCCGGATTGTTCATAGCGGTAAACGGTGCCAAATTCCGCCAGACGCATGGGTAAATCCCGATAGGAACGCAACTCGTTTTTATAAATTTGGATATGGAACGGACAGTTCATGGGTTTGAGTACAAAACCCCGTTCTTCTGCGGCGGATTCTTCATCCTCAGCCATCATCGGGAACATATCTTCTTTATATTGTTGCCAATGACCGGAGGTTTTAAATAGGTCAATTCTGGCAATATGAGGCGTGACAACCCCGAGATATCCGCGTTTGACTTGTTCTTGTTTGAGGAAGTCTTCAAGCACGCTTCGCAGGACGGTGCCTTTGGGGGTCCATAAGGGCAATCCGGGACCTACGGGGTCGGCAAACAAAAATAGTCCCAGTTCTTTGCCGAGTTTGCGGTGATCTCGTTTGAGGGCTTCTTCTTTGCGTCTCTTGTATTCGGTGAGTTGTTCCGGGGTTTCCCAGGCGGTGCCATAGATGCGCTGGAGTTGTTGTTTGTTGGCATCGCCGCGCCAGTAGGCCCCAGCTAAACTTTCGAGTTCGATCGCCTTGGGGTGAAGTTCGTTGGTGTTTTCCACATGGGGACCCGCACACAAATCCCACCACTCTTCCCCGAGGTGATAGATGGTAATCGGTTCTTCTTTAATATCCCCGAGAATTTCTAACTTGTAGGGTTCATTAATGGCTTTGATGCGTCTTTCAGCTTCTTCTCGGGTGACTTCTTCGCGGGTGATGGGTAATTTCCGGTTGATGATTTTGACCATCTCTTTTTTGATGGCTTTGAGGTCCTGTTCGGTGAAGGTGTCAGGATTGTCAAAATCATAATAAAATCCATTGTCAATCCAAGGTCCAATGGTGACTTGGGCCTTGGGGAAAAGCTTCTGGACTGCCATCGCCATCACATGGGAGGTGGTGTGGCGAATCTTTTGGAGTTGCTCAGATTCGCCGGTACGTGGCAAGTAAATTTTTTCGGCGGGTGCTTCGACAGCCGGAGATGAGTTAGCCATTTGCGTTGGATTTTAATCTCGGATTTGTATTACCTTCTGTTCTATTTTAAAGGGTCGGTTCCCCAATCGGAGTGCTTGGATCAAGTTGTTACCACAGGAGGAGCCTGAGATAGAGGGGCGGTTGCGGCGGGGAATTATGCAGATTAGATCAGAAATGTCAAGGGTAAGAAGGGAAATTCAGACCGATCGCCAATTGTTACCAGGCGATCGCTAACCCCTTGTAAACTGTGTCGCATAATGTTAAGTTTTGTAAAATAAGTTAAAATTAGCCTCAGTACCCCGATTATCTAAAAATCATGCTCAATCCGAATCTTCCCGAACCCAACTTACTCAAAACCCTACTAGAACCGTTATTAGAGGATTTTCAATATTGGTTTGCCCGATCGCGCAAGTTATTGGAAAATGAGGAAATCTCCTTTTTGGGGAAAGAGGGCCAAACCGAGTTACTCGCTAGAGTGCAATACGCGCAGCAAGAAGTCACCACGGCTCAAATGCTACTAAGGGCCACGGAGGGTCAGGTAGGCGTAGAAATGGAAGTGCTGATGCCGTGGCACAAATTGCTAACCGAATGCTGGCAAGTGTCGATGCGGTTTCGCATGGAAAATTCCGTCTAGGCTGTCCTAGGTGGAAGTTCCCTCGACTCCCCTTTCAACCCTAAATTAAATCCATAGATCTGCTTTAAGAGTAAAAACTGACTATAAACTTCAGAAACACTCTTTTATAGCCCCCTGAGTTACCCCTTAATAACCTGACTGTGCCGGAGAATATCAGTATGCTGCACTTAGTTTACATTTTTGCCTTCACCATTTTGGCGTTTCTGGCCGTCGGAAACTTGATCCGCAGTTTAGTCATGCTCAGTAGTGAATCCAGAACCTATCCACCAGGACGGTGGAACTCTGGGTCCCCGAATTCCGCAATGGGACGGTATCAACGTCCAGTCCCCCACCCGGAGCTGTTGGATGCGTCAGGAAATGTGGTCAATGAACCGTTGATGGTGATGAAATCCATGACAATGGATGATGCCCGAGAGCGCCTAGATGCTTTATATGATGCCTCACCGGGAGGATCCGGGGAGACTAAGGAAGAAAAATAAATCAGCAATAAGAGATTTTAGAGTTGAAATTTTAGAGGTCTAAACTCTGACTAATCAAATGCAATAGTGCCGGTGAACTCAGGGTGTTGACCGGCTTTTGACATGGGTAAGCAGAAAACCATAGAGGCGATCGCCTTCGGTTTTCTATAGCAATCAAATTGGCACAGGTTGATGCTTGGGGTCGATATCGCTATCATAGAAGTACAACCAAGACCCAGGGGGGAGGATAAAATGACGAGTCAATTAATGGTTGAACCTTCATCCTTGATGTATTCTGGAATCGTACTCAATACCATCCAAGACCTTCATCTGTTTAAATTTACCGATGAGTTGCAAGCGCGTTCTGATGAACTGCTAGAAAAACTCAAGACTGGATTACTCACTTCCGAGGAAGAAGCAGAACTAGCGGGTATATCCGACTTAGCTAGAATCTTTACTTATGCCAATACCCTTCTAGCCGATCGCCAAAAATGGTCTCAGACTCCCTCAGAGAATTCGTCCGAACCCGAGCAAAAGAACTATGTGAATACTGCCATTCCCCAGAATTTATAAGTGCCGATCGCTTCACAATAGAACATTTAATTCCCCAGTCTCTCGGGGGGTCATCAGACCCCTCTAATTTGGCTTTAGCCTGTCGTCGCTGTAATGAGCGCCGCTATAATTTTCTCACAGGAATAGACCCTGACACTCACGAGGAAACGAGCCTGTTTAACCCACGTCAGCAGCAATGGTCTGAACATTTTATTTGGACATCGGACGCAACCCAAATAATAGGCACAACTCCAACAGGTCGAGCAACTTGCGATCGCCTGGATAGGAACGACCAATTTCACCATAATCGTTTTATTCAAAAATCGCGGAGGTTTTGGACGAAACTTGGCTATCATCCTCCCAAAGATGACCCGCGTCAGAAAGGGTAATCCTAAAACCATGCCAGAACTGAATGCTTACGATAGGGTAAGGTTAAGGCAAACACTCTACAATTTTCTCAAAAATTCCCGAACCCAGGCGCGAAATGCTTTCATTGTTTTATTTCTGCCTTCGGTTTTTGCTTGGTTTAAATACTGGGGAATCACCTCAGTTAGGGGAAAATTGCGAAAAATTTGACTGCGATCGCCTTCTTGATAAGTGCCATCTTCTTGCAGTAGACTAATTTTGAGGGTTCCTTTATCAAACTGCCATAATTCCGGTACGCCTAACCCTTGATAAATTGTCGTATGAGTGCACGAGGTGACATCAATTTCTAAGGCTAAATCTGGAGGCGGATCTACCGTTAAATCTAATCGGTCCTTACCCCGCACTGCTGCCTCATGTTTGATATAAAAGCAATTATCTGGTTCAATGCCTTGTGCCATAACTTGATTTTTAAATGTAGTCGAACCCAGAGGACAAAATTCTAGGTCGAGTTCTTCTAGGAGAATTTCTATGAAGTTGCTAATTAAAACTTTCCCTGTTTCCTGTTCGGTTAGGGGTTTCCTAATTTCTAACGTTCCGTTGTCGTAAGCAATTCGCGCTCCTCGATGTTCGCATAAGTCTTCTAAAATGGCTTCAAATTCTTTCCAGTTTACATCGGTGAGTAGAACTCGCTGTCCCGGGGGAAGGTTGATTTTATTGATTTCTAGTAGCATTTTTCAACTCCTACAATAATTTTTTATGGGAATTAAGCCGTTTTATTCACTCTAATTTTGCAATAAAATCTAACAATTTTGTAGGAACCAGGACTAACTCACCAGATATCAATTGGTCTATTTCGACCCAGAGGGCTTTCACTTCCCGTTTTCCTTCAAAAAAGTAGAGAGATTCGAGTTCATAAAATTTGCGATCGCTAAAATCACAACGATAGAGTTGAATGATTTCATGGCCCGGTTTGCCGTTATAAATAAAAATATTTTCTACGCAACCTAGGTAGTGAATATTGGCCAAGTCTGCGTTAACTTCTTCTTGGAATTCCCGTTTTAAAGCCTCCAGACTGGTTTCGCCAAACTCAATACCGCCTCCTAAAGGCCGATAAAATGATTGCTGTTTGACCGAATCATAACCTTCCGACACAAAGAGGCGATTTCTGTCTTTTATGAGTCCTAATGTAATGACGCGAATCTTATTTTTTTTACTCATTTTTTTTAATTAAACCAAATGAATTTTCCCAGTTTAACGAACTGGGAAAATTTTAAAACCAGACTAATTATCCTCAGCAAATCGGGAACGGCTTTCACTATCCGCTACGGGCCAATCGGCATTTTCTCCGCCGAGAATCAGGCGTTCGATGACTACAAATTCTTGACTGAGGCGATCGAGGGCATTAATCAGAACATCAATGGCGATCGCATCACTGGTCCCGAGGTCAAACCAGCAGCGTCCCCAGGTTCCATTATATTCAAAGTCTCCCATATTGTGCATCAGCGCCATCAAACTTTTTTCCGCAGTCACCGAATCATACTGCATATAGCTAATCTCTAATCCGGTGTCCTGAACTTGGAGATTTTCTGCATTAAATCCCCCCAGTTTGCCGAGAAAAAACCAAGAATCGAAGACTTCCTCAACGTACTGTTTTTCGCTCTTGCCTGGACTGGTGCTAAACTCCAACCAGATCCAGACATCAAAGGGGTTAAACTCCCGAAACTCTACTTGCATATTTCTGTGTCTCTACATCAAGGGGAGATTAAAGGTCAAAAAAACCGACGCCTATAGATTAACATATCCAGGCATCGGCTCACGATTAAATCAGTGGGACAATAAACCGCGTTTCCTCACCCAGATTGGGGACGGATTCGCCGAGTTTTTATCAAGAAACTGGGTTTCTAACTTTTGCTATACCGACGCCCTAGGCTTCGGCGAACAGAGCGGTTTCCAGAAAGAGGTTTTTGAGGTGCTCAGGAGGCAGCGGCTAACTCTTGCATTTTGCGAACATTGCGATCGCGTTCTCGTTGCAGTTGTCGTCTTAAGGCTTCGGGGAATTGCTCATTGGCTTGAGCGAGGGCTGTTTGAAAATTAGAGTCTGCTTGTTGCAGCAATTCCATATTATTCTGATCGTTGCCTTTTTTAACCAGAATCTGTCCTTTGAGATAAAACAGTTCTGGATTGTTTGGGGTAATCTCTAAAGCTCGATTCACCGCTGATAAAGCTTGATCTAGCTTATCTATATCCCGATAGCCCAGGGCGATTCCCCGATAGGCTAAATAAGAAGGAGCTGCATAATTTTCCAAGCGGGCGATCGCATCATCGGCATTAGCAAAAGGCAGATTCACCGCTAACATTAAATCCATGAATCCTTTAATCAGATTCAATTCCGGATCATTAGCTTCAATTTTTTCTGCCGCATCAAAATGCTTGAACACTTCTCTGAGTTTACCCATTGCTTGGGGAACCCCGCGCAATGTCCCTTCGGTACTCAGAATATAAGCGCCCTCTAAAAAATGACCCACGGCTAAATAAAGATTGCCGCGTAAGGGATTCTCAGTCAACAAAGATTCCGCAGTAGTGCGAGTGCGGGTTGCATAATCATTTAAGCGATCCCAGTCTTCATCTAAATAGGCCAAAGCCCCCTGCATCGCATAGACTAAAGGTTCATTGGGTTCGCTTTGTTCAGCTTGTTGGAGTTTATTGAGTGCTTCTTGATAATTTCCCTGTTCAAAGAGGGTTCTAAATGCGGCTTCAGTGTGCTCGCCGATTTCATGGCGATTTTCGGTGCGGAAGGGGTCTAAAGCCAGAGTCGGACTGATACTGAAAGTCAAGGCAATCGCCGCAGTCCCGGCGATCGCCGCAAGCAACCGACCCGCCATAGAAAACCGATAGTTCATACTCTACCTCGTCTGTTTTGCCTTGATGATGCCAAAAAATTCTGAATCCCCATTGAGTCGCGATCGCCTCAAGCCGGTTATTTTCATTTTAGAATCCCAATCCCGTTACAGCAGAAGTCCGGGCTAAAAAGTAATCTGTTCCACACTGGGCAGGTAATACGCAGGTAGTACGCAGGTAGTGACGCCGGGATTAGGGGCAAGTTCCGAACCATCCCGGAGTAGTTTAATCGGGTTAAGTTTGTCAAAATAGAATAGAGACTCAGCATTAGAACGCTGTTGAGTCTGTGCCATCTCGTTTAATCCCCCTATTGTTAACAAGGGTTTCAATGCTTTATCTGAAAAACCTAACTTACCATCCCACCGCGACTCCCACGCCGATTCTCAAGTCCCTTGACCTAGAATTTGCCCCACAACAGTTAGGCTTGATTATTGGACCAAGCGGTTCTGGTAAATCCACCTTGTTAGAAATTTTGGGAGGGTTGGCGGAAAAAACCCAAGGTGACATTTTTTGGCGGGATCAACTGTTGACTCCAGCCCATTTACAACAATTGGGGGGCCTGGTGTTTCAGTTCCCAGAACGGCATTTTTGTTGTGGGACTCTGTTGGAAGAGTTACGGTTAGGGCATCCGGAACTGGGGTCCGAACGGGTTCATGAGGCCCTCAAAGAAGTGGGTCTGGATGGGTTATCGTTGCAGACAGCGCCCCAATCCCTCAGTGGCGGACAGCAGCGCCGACTCGCATTGGCAGTACAATTAATTCGGCAGCCTCATTTGCTGTTACTGGATGAACCGACGGCGGGTTTAGATTGGTCGATGCGGCGCAATTTAGTCACGCTGTTGGCGAAGTTGAAGAAGCACTGGAGTTTGTTGGTGGTAACCCATGATGCGGGGGACCTGTTGGCGATCGCCGATTGCTGTTGGACCCTGAATCACGGGGAACTCCAAAGTGTCGAACCCAATAAACTCGCCATCAGCACTCAACTCTCGGTAGTCAGTTCTTGAGCGATCGCCCAATTCGGGCTGGTTTTATCCACCGTCTCCATCCCACTGCCGACCCCCGACTTCTGACCACCGCAGATTTTGGGGCAGGGGTTGGATCCCAAAAATCTGGATTTTCCCCCCCACCCAACCCTTAGAAAGACCCAAAAGTGCTTGTATTTGAACGACTAACCATGAGTGAACCTGACAAACCCGTTCTGCCATCCAATATCAAATTATGGGAAAAAACCATGAATTGGCAGCCCGATGCGGGTCATCTGCTGGAATTTCAAAGCCTTTATGAAGGCATTCTCCAAGGGAATCAATCCCTAAATTTAACTCGCATTACTGCACCGGATGAGTTTTGGGAAAAGCATCTGTGGGATTCTCTGCGGGGAATTACGCCGTTATTATCTCAACCCTTGGGTTCTACCACAAAGACGGTTCCTTTGGAAGGCGGGAATGGGTCAGTTCGGGCGATCGATATTGGAACTGGGGCGGGTTTTCCAGGGTTGCCGGTGGCGATCGCTTGTCCTGAGTGGCAGGTGACTCTCATAGACTCGACTCGCAAAAAAATTACCTTTCTTCAGAGTTTGATTAACCAGTTGGGGATGGAAAATGCCCAGGCGATCGTCGGCAGAGTCGAAGAAATGGGTCGTTCGGTTCAACATCGGGAACGGTATGATTTCGCCTTTGCGCGGGCGATCGGGCCGACGATGGTTTGTGCAGAATATGCCCTTCCCTTGCTGAAAGTGGGCGGGTTGGCGATTCTGTATCGCGGTCATTGGACTGAGGAAGAAGCGCAAGTCGTCTCCGCTGGGGTTGAGCAACTGGGCGGGATAGTGGATTTTGTGGAGAAATTTACGACCCCGCTAACGGATAGTGTTCGCACTTGTGTTTATTTGCGAAAGGTTGCACCGACTCGTGCTGAATTTCCCCGGGCGGTGGGCATACCGGCTCAAAATCCTCTACTGTAATCGGGGGCCGGATCGTCGGCGATTGTAGGAGATGGGGAATGTGAGAGTTAGCTGCACAGACAGACCGGCATATCCAGGATATGCCCGGTGTTGGTGAGGATTTAGAAGCGACTGAAGTTGTTACGCCCACAGCCGGATAACGACTTCAGTCGTTACTACAAAAAGTTATACGGGGAGAAAATTAGGTTTTTAGCAGTTCGTCGGGTTGGCTGCTCTTTACGGGTTCCTATTGATTAAGAGGCGGTGACGACGCGATCGCGACCAGCCGCTTTAGCTTGATAGAGGGCGACATCGGCAGCACGGAGGACGGCGAGTCCGGTTTGACCATGTTCAGGAAAGCTGGCAACACCTAAAGAGAGGGTGATGCAGCCGAGGGATTGGCCAGCATATTCAACTTTTAATAATTTTATCTTTTTTCGCAAGTGTTGGGCGCGCTCTTGAGTAACTGTTAAAGGCGCTTCGGGTAAAATGAGGGTAAACTCTTCCCCTCCATAGCGACAGGCGATATCTGTAGGGCGAATATTTTTTTGAAAAAATTCTCCCAATTGTCGTAAGACTTGATTTCCAGCTTCGTGACCGAAGGTATCGTTAAATTGTTTAAAGTGATCAACATCGATCATGATCAGGGAGAGGGGATATCCCTTCAGTTCAGCTTGATAGACTTCCCGTTCCAAGGCTTCTTCTAAATAGCGGCGATTGTATAAACCCGTTAGCGGGTCGCGGATGCTTTGGTTATGCAGGGTTTCTCGCAATTTTAAATTCGCTAAGGCTAGGGCAATATGTTCGGCAACTGTCATGGCTAACAGTTGGGTTGTATTCGATAATTGTCCTTTATCTGGGGCGCATAAATAGAGCACCCCTAGGGCTTTTCCCTGGGCCATCATCGGGACGCAGCAATATTCCGCCGGTAAGAGATTTTGATGGAGGTGTTGGCAAATTAATCCATTTTCCATATTCCCGACAAAATGCACCCGTCCTCGTCGCAAGGCCCAACATTCATTGGGAGCAAATACTTTCTGACTGCTAAAGGTAATCCCCCAACTGGCAACGACATCGAGCAAATTATTGAGGGAGTTAATAATAAAAACGGCACCGGGAATTTGGGGAAAGAGTAATTTACAGCATTGGGCGATCGCACTGTATGCCTCTTTAACAGTCAGGCAAGCTTGGAGTAAATCGCTCATTTCACTGAGCAAGATTAATTCTCGCTGACGCACTTCCAGTTCTAGGGTTTTTTGGTGTAATGCTTCCTGAGCTTGCTTGCGTTCCTCAATTTCTTCTAAGGCGCGATCGCGCATGGACCGATAATCCTGAAGGCGGCGAGTCAGATCCGTGACATCTTCGATGGCTAAAAGAGCGTAAAACCCCTCACCCTCAAAAGATTTTACCCCAGTTACTGTGGTATGTTGGATCCGGAATTGCCCATCGGGAAGGGGGGCTGGAATCAGATGTTTGTGCAGTTGGGAGGAAAAAATAGTTGGAGGGCCGCCTTCAAAGACTTGTTGAAGACGGTGGTGATACTTCGGCTGAGTTAAATGAGGAAAGCGATCGCCCAAATTCTTCCCTACAATTTCGCTTTTCGGAATTTTTGTCCAATCCTCTAGGCAACTATTCCAAAACAGAACAATAAAATCTTCCCGCAGCACGCAAGCACCCACGGGAACTCGGTCGAGAATTCCAAATTTCTCCTCAACCTGTTGGAGCTCATTCATTCTTCCTCACTCTCTTCTATCATCTCTAGGGCAGTCAGTAAGGCATCAAAGGACCCGAGCTTAAAAATTAAGATAATATCTCCCGCAATTTGGAGCTGTTCAATGGTAAACCGAGCCTGAGCTAATAAGACCGTGGTGTTAGGCTCTAATTGCTTAGAACTCAACAAGTGTTCCACGGTATCTTCTAAATACATGGGCAGGGAATAATTAAGATGCTGTCTGAGCAAATTGCTCATCGAGCCCATCACCCCATTGATCACAATATTGCCTATTTCCGTCAGGGTTCCGATTTTGACAGCATCCAAGTCCGGGGTTCCGACTTCCTCATTGGTCAACAAAGCCACTAATTTAGAAGCGCTATCTGTGGGAAAAACAAGCTGGGCCAGACCACTGAATGAGCCTGTAAAGCCAAGGCGTACCGCTGAAACCAGAGAAAGTCCCAGGCGATTTTCCAGTTCCTGCTTCATTTGTCCGGGGGAAAACACGCGGATAAATGGAACCTGCAAGCGGATGTGGCACTCAATCATTTCATTGAGGACACTTGCTGCTCGGCCAACACCAATGTTGACCAATTCCTGCAAAGTATCCAGTTGGTCAACGGTTAAATTCATCGAGCATTCTCCTCTGTACAACCCAATATTTTTTTCAGGGCATTATTCAATTCATCTGGTTTCGGCGGCTTATTAATCACTGCCTTTGCTCCCAATTCAAAACAGTGTTGACGGGAGGTTTCTTGAATGTCGGCTGTAATGACAATCACGGGAATTTTGTAGTTGTTATCCTTTAAATAGGTTAAAACATCCCATCCATCAAATTCCGGCATCAATAAATCTAATAAAATACAATCCGGCACTTCTTCATCTAACAGACCGATCGCCTCCCGCCCATTGGAGGCTTCTCGGGTAATATATCCCTGTTTCTGTAAGGATTTACAGATAACCCGCCGGGTAAATTGTGCATCATCTACAATCAAAATTAACGACATCGTTCTATTGTTTACACCAGAGTAACGGCAAAATTTATATCCTTTTTTGAGGTCCTTTTTGAATACAAGGTACGAAACATCGGTGCGTTGATACGATTCCTCCTTTGAGCATCCATCACATCCATTAGAGTAGCGCAATCGTTAGGCGATCGCGTTCCTCAGCCTGAGACTGATAAAGTGCTACATCTGCCGATTGAATCACCCCGATCGCAGTGTAAGGTAATTTCCTCTATGCGCCTTAAAATTCTTCCTCATTGCCTAGGGACCGCTTCGGAACCCATTGCTGTATTCCCGCCATCCACCCTCAGTCAATCACCCGAATAATGATCGCAATTATCCAGCATCCGTTCAGTCCCATGCAGACAACCGGCTTTATCTACCCATAAGTTCGCCAATTAGTAACAAATTAGGAACAGAAGCCCGGTTTCTGGTCCTACTGACTTAATTCTGTATCGATGCCCTAGAATTGGGGTGGCGACGGATACAACGATCCTCCCTCATTCGGTCAATCCCACACCCATTGGGACCCCTCGTGGCTTCTAGGTCAACCCCAGCCTAATATGAAAGAATTTGCACCCCGATTTTTCGGATTCCTACCCGATTCAATTCTTTCTGCTGGGCACTGATTTGACTATCATGGCAGAAAAGGGCAAGGAAAAATTTATAGTTTGATTAAGGCTGGGGTCTGGTGCTAATTATTTGTCCGGGAATTCACGAGCAGAACCTGACGCAGAGTTTTGTCTCGACTTTGCTGCCGAACCGAGTCTCGTCGGGCGGAACTCCCCAGGTTTGGATTCTGCCACCGAGCGATCGCCCCTATTTTCCCCTAGAAATCTTGCAGTTTTTGCACCAAAGCGGGGCGATCGACTTAAATAGACCCGCATCCACTGAACCGTTAATCTGGATCGCATTCAGCGCAGGAGTCGTGGGTGCGATCGGGGCAGCCTGGGGGTTATATTCTCTTCAATGTCCGGTTAAAGCCTTCATTGCTATTGATGGTTGGGGGGTCCCTCTATTTGCGCCCTTTCCGATTTACCGAGTCAGTCACGATTATTTTACCCACTGGAGTTCTGCCCTCTTGGGCCCCGGATGCGAGAGTTTCTATGCTGACCCCCCGGTGGAACATTTGGCGTTGTGGCGATCGCCGCAGTGCGCAGTCGGGTGGAGCCTTCCTCCGGACGGTTCTATCTCGTCACCCCAGCGGACTACAGCGGTGGAATTTCTAAGGTGGGCGATCGGTGGTGGATGAACTCAGCGGAATCAGGAGGGAATTTTGGCAGACAGAAGCAGTAGGAAGCGTTGGCAGTAGGAAAAAAGAGCGTTGCACGAAAAAGGCGATCGCCGGCTGTCAAAAATACGAGATAATGGCAACAGTCAGAACCAACCGAGGCTCGACTCCTCCTGCAACGCTACAGGAAGGGAGTAATACAGTTTTTTTGTATGTAAATTTATATTAACGCGAAAAATCATAAGTCAAAAGAGTAATTATTTATGAATATAATAGACTCAAATCTATATCAAAGGGTTATTCTGAGGAGAAAGGCCATTGAAGCAGTCAACCCTACACCAGCTTAGAGTCTTTGAAGCCGTGGCTCGACATAAGAGCTTTACTCGTGCTGCTGAAGAACTATTTTTAACGCAACCCTCGGTTTCAATGCAAGTCAAACAGTTGGCGAAGTCGGTGGGAATGCCACTGTTTGAACAAGTCGGGAAACGGCTGTATTTAACTGAAGCGGGAGAGGAATTGTTAGGGACTTGTCGAGACATTTTCGATCGCCTCTCCCAATTTGAGATGACGGTGGCCGATCTCCAAGGTCTCAAACAGGGACAATTAAAACTGAGCGTGATTACAACGGCCAAATATGTCATTCCCCGGTTACTCGGGCCATTTTGTCAGCGCTATCCGGGAATTGATGTCTCCCTCAAGGTGACGAACCATGAAGGATTACAAGAACGACTCAATGACAATCTGGATGATCTGTATATTTTAAGCCAACCTCCCGTGACTCCAGATGTCTTATGTCATGAGTTTCTGGACAATCCCCTGGTGGTGTTAGCACCGATGAATCATCCCTTGGCATTGCAGAAAAATATCCCCATTGAACGTTTGAATGGGGAACCCTTTATCATGCGCGAACCCGGTTCGGGGACTAGGCAAGCGGTGCAAAAAATGTTTGAAGAGCGGGGGGTGGCGGTGAAGGTGCGCCTGGATCTGGGGAGTAATGAAGCCATTAAACAGGCGATCGCCGGAGGATTGGGAATTTCCGTGCTATCTCGTCATGTTTTGACCCTGGATGGTTGGCAAAGTCAACTGACGATTCTGGATGTGGAGGGTTTTCCAATTCCTCGACAGTGGTATGCCATTTATCCCAGTGGCAAACAACTTTCCGTGGTGGCGCAGACCTTTTTTGACTATCTGCTGAATGAAGGCAAGCAGGCGATCGAAAGTTCGACGAAGATATACCAGCAGCAGGAATGACTCTTTGAGTGCAACAAAATCCGGCGACCCCATAACAGGGCGATCGCCGGATTATTCTTGAGCTTAATTCGAGATCTCAGTCATCTCAATCACCCGTCCTTGTCGGTCTTTCACCAAGAAATTTAGGGGCTTTTCTCGGCGGATTTTGTACTTGACTCCGCTCATCTGCACCCGTAATAACAACTGTTCTAGGCAGTCATGGTCAAACCCTACATGGCGTTGTCGGTTCTTGCTGCCTAAACTCGCCCCAGAAATGACGTGCAGTTGAGTATTTTTCTGTAATTGATACCAGAGTCCATCGGGTCCGGCAAGGGTTTGAGTCGCTGAGGACCCCATTGGGGAGGACATATAAAGGGGATCGATACCCGTGCCGCCCAGGGTTTGTTCGTAATTATAGTAATAATGTAAGGGGACTTCCGCCGCAGGCAATTCGAGCAACCCTTCATAAAGCTGTCGGGCAGTCTCCAAATCTGAAACCATGATAGTGTAAACTTTCGGGGCGCTGGTGAGGAACATCCACATCGCCACACCGTATGCGGCGAGTAGCATCACCATAATCCCCTGGGTAGAAAAGAGGCTATCCAGAGGTAGGGATGGCAGCAACGAGCTTAATGTCGGAGGAACGCTAACAGTTAGAGCCATGTACTTTTCAATAGGGTAAACCAAGGTTTAGATCGAGCGATCGCTTGGACAGTCGGGGTGGTGACCCACTTCTATGTCAATTCACTTGTTAATTAATTGTAACAAAGCCGGACAGAACTCATCACAGCATTATCTCTGACTTCCCTCCCCTACCCTACAAACCCGGTTTCTGAAGCGATAGTTTGCTTCTTTACCGACCGATTTTCCTAAAACCCTGGTTTCTTTGCATTCATTCTAATTCTGTTGAGGTTGGGGATGCGAATTTCACGCAAGTGTGGATATATTACAGACATCCATCAGAGACATCTGGATTCGTCTAGGGACTTCAAACCCCTTGTGGGTGATGCAATTTACCAGCTTTCATTCGTGAGTTCGAGCTTATGCAACCGCCTGTTTTTTCTGAATGTCAGCACCCACTGGTGCAGTCTTTGTTTCAAAGAAGCGATCGCGAACTGCTGACCCTGTTTCAGCGCCACCCCGATGAAGGCAAATACTTCACCGCCATTTTTGGGCGCTATAGTTCCATCGTCTATACCCTGATTCAACATCAAGCCAAATCCCCAGTTCAAGGGGACTATCTGTTTGCCATGACTTGGCGGCATATCTACCACGAACTCCGGGGACTCGATTTACGCTTTGAGCAAGGGGCTTCCACTCCCTTTACGTTACAAACCTGGCTGATTAATATGACCGCTTGGTGTATCGAACACGCTGAATTACCCCCCGTTGAGTCCATCCACTATTCCTTACAGACTTCCCCGCCTCCATTATGGTGTTATGTGGAACAAGCCTTAGATTTACTGTCTCCCCTGCTACGGATTACGGTATTAATGGCACAGACCTTTCACTGGAGTGAAACTCGAATTTCGGCCTATCTGCAAGCGGAAGGAGAAACGATCGCCCCAGGGGATGTCAAGGCATTACTCGAAGAAGGATATCAACGGTTAGAATCAGCCCTGCCAAGGGATATTAGAACCATTTATTTGGAGGCTTTTCCCCCTCATTCTAATTCCGCCCCCGCTTTGCAAAACGCCACCTAATCTAATCAGGACAAGGCAAATGCCTTGTCCTAATCATCCTTATGCTTCGGGATCGACCCCTAGCGCCCGTAGTTGGGCGGCGAGGGCCTCTGCCCGGTCCCGTTCGCGATCGGCCCGTTCTCGTTCCTGTTGCCATGCTACACGCAACTCCTCGGGCATCAGCAACCGTTCCCCACTATCCCCGCGATAAAAGGCGATCAGCTTACCTTCTACGGCCAAACGTAACCCCAAGACGGTACTATAATTATCTGCGATCGCCTCATACACTTCATTCCTTAAACGATACCCCTGCAACTGTTCCGGGATCCACTCTCCCCTCGGGTCAAATAACCAATATTCCTCAACCCCCATCTGTTCATAGATGGTTTTCTTAAACTCCATGTCCTGATTGCGGGTACTCGGTGAAGTCATCTCAAAAATCACTGATGGTACTTGTCCCTCTTCCCAAATCTTATAATTATCCCGCCCCCCTGGTTCCACATTAAAAATTACCATCACATCCGGGGCAACCCGCAACCGGGGGAAGCCTTGCGCATAGTATAAAAACTGATCGCCTAAAACTGTCGCCTGACGACCCGTTAGGTATTGTCGCAACACCTCCAGGGTGACGAGAATCGCATAGAGATGATCATAAGTTTCTGCCAAGGGTTCACCGTCCTCGCTGGGGTAAATAACCGGAGTTGCTTGTTTAATCGGTAGAGTTCCAGTCATTGATTTAGGTGGATTTTATAGTATTTTCAGTTTAACAATTTTAGGCGGTTCCAGACTATCCCAGACTTTCACCCATTCTTCATGAAACAAAAACGCACGAGTTGAGAGGACTCGTGCGTTGCAAAGGCTTGTCTATGAGAAAGTTGATTTGGAGATATCGAGCTAAAGCTCGTTATTTTATAAATTTTGAAAAAATTAGATTACTCCATTTTTTGTTAAGACTTCAAAGGCGAGTAATGAAACAAAACCAATCATTGCCAGCCTTCCGTTGAGTCGTTCGGCGTAGGGGGTAAAACCCGTGCGCGCGGTGTCATCAACGTACATTTTTGGCTCGATCGCAAAGTTGTTTAGTTTATCGCTTTCGCTAATCACGACTCCCTTTGTGGTGTTCATGGTTATTGGCTCCTTTAGTTGGTTTGGTGAACCCCTTGGTTGCTTATGTAAATAAATGTAACAGAGATTGTGAACTTTTGCAACAATATTGCAGAAATTTATTAAAATTCATAAACTCTTGTTGACAATTGGCAACTGTTAGGGTAAAAAATAGGAGGATTAACAACAACGCTAATCCTCCGAAACGCCTACTGCCACTCGCCTTGTAAGGTAAAGGCCGCCCAGTAGAAAGGGGCCTGCCACCGTTGTTGTTCCCAGAGTTCGATTTGGGCCGATCGCAATGCAGCAGCGGGAGTTAACCCTTGTTGGAGCATTTTCTGGTAAAAATTCACCATCAGCCTTGCGGTGGCTTCATCATCCACACTCCACAGACTGACGAGCACCCGAGGCGCACCAGCATACATAAAGCCCCGGGTGAGCCCCACCAAGCCCTCCCCTCGGATTTCCTGACCTAACCCGGTTTCACAGGCACTCAACACGATTAATTCTGCGGGTAAGTTGAGGTTAAAAATCTCATGGAGGCGCAAAAACCCATTTAACGGTTCCCCCTCTTTATTTAACAGGGAGAACACTAACCCCGATAACTCCGGATTCACACTATTCAGCAATCCGTGAGTGGCAAAATGAACAATCCTATATTGACTCAGTTCGGGATTAGTGGCAGCTTCGCGACTGGCGTCAAACCCGAAAGCTTTGCGGCGTTCGGATTCAGGTACCAGGGCGAGAATTTCCTCGGCTTCGAGTTTGGTATAGGGAAGACGGCTAAATTCGACTTCCGAGGCGCGAGTTCCAGTTTCCGATTTAATCCCGAGGGTAAGGGACTCATCGGAAGCATTCGGTTGCAGGCGATCGTCGTAGGGGGTAAACACCGGATCGGCGAGGACCGCTAGGGTTTTGGGGGCGGGGGTGCGTCCGGCTATTTCCTGACGCAAGACGGCCATTGTAGAGGCAGAGGGCAAGCTAACGACTTCATGTTTGACGATTAAAGGTAGATAGGTCTCGCTATCGTCTGGGGGATTGGGGACGGCGAGGGCGGCGAAGGGGATATATTGCAAGGCCCCATCACTGACTATCAGCAGGCGCTTGTCATCGCCGAGGTAGTCGGCGGCGGGTCCGAGGACTTTCTCGCTGAGGGCGGCAGAGGTTTGAGTAAAAATCGATCGCCGGATCCGCAGACTGGGAATGGTGAGGGCGTTTCTAAAGGCTTTGGCGGATTGTTCGATTTCTTCTCGGGGGGGTAGGGTGTAGCTGGTGAGGCTGGTTTTGGTGACCACCCACAGATAACTGCGTTCTTTGCCGAGGGAATATTCCAGGAGGATGGTGTCATCATCGAGGACTTGTTCCTGGATTTGGGTGAGGGTGAGGGGTTGGGGTTGGGTGAGGGCGGCGTAGCGGGGACTGGTGACGCGTAGCAGGGTTTGGACTCGCCGGTATTGGGTGAGGAGGTCGTCAATTTCAGCGGCGAGGGCGTCGGCTTGTTCCGGGGTATGGGGTCCGGAGAGGAGTTGGATGCGCCGTTCTTCTAAGGCGCTGAGTTGTTGTTGAATGCTGCGTTCGCGATCGAGAAGTTGGGGGTCGGCCCCTTGGCGAATGTCGGCGTTAGCTTCGTTGAGGATTTCTAGGAGACTGCGGGCGCGGCCCTGTTCGCTGGCTTGGAGGGCTTTGGCGTCAAAGCCTGCCCTGGGCTGCTGTTGGTGCAGTTCCATGAGCAGGTCGATGTAGAATTCGTAGTAGTCCTGGACTTTGGCGAAGAAGGAGGCGCGGGACTCCTGGCTGGCGACGTTGGTGCGCAGGTCCTCGGCGATCGCAATGGCGGTTTCGATTTCGGTGAGGGCCTTGTCCAGTTGTCCTTGATGACGCAAGGCGATCGCGATCCGGTAGCGGGTGAGGGCTTCTTTGGGGCGATCGCCGACGGATTGGCGCAGGGGTAGGGCTTGCTGATAGTATTCCAGGGCTTTGGGGTTGTCGCCGAGGGAGGCGTAGACAAAGCCGATGTTATTGAGGGTACTGGCTTCTCCCCGGCGATCGCCTGCGGTTTCCCACAAGGGCAATCCCTGGTGATAGGTTTCTAAGGCAAGGGGATAGTCTCCGTCTTTGGCATAGACAAAGCCGATGTTGTTGAGGGTGGTGGCTTCCCCTCGGCGATCGCCCGCTGCTTGCCACAGGGGAAGGGCTTCGTTATAGCGATCGAGGGCGGTTTGTTTGTCTCCTAATGCTTCGTAAACGTTGCCGATGTTGTTGAGGGTCAGGGCAACGCCTGCGGTGTAGTCCAGTTCTCGATACAGGGGAAGGGCTTGATTGTAGTAATCCAGGGCTTCTCGATATTGTCCTAAATCGTCATAAATTTTGCCGATGTTGTTATAGGTGACGGCTTCTCCCTGGCGATCGCCTGCTTCTTTCCACAGGGGGAGGGCTTCGTTATAGGCATCGAGGGCTTGTTGATATTCTCCTAGGGCATCGTAAACGGCCCCCCGTTCGGTGAGGGAAAAGGCTTCTGCACTGGGGAGTTCCAGTTTTTGATACAGTTCTCGCGCCCGATCATAAGCTTCCAGGGCGGGGATAAAGGTCCCCAGTTCCGCATAACTGCGCCCTAGGTTAAACAGGACGTCAGCAACGCCGGGAAGGTCTTCTACGGCTTCTTTGAGGGTGAGGGCTTGTTGGAGGTAGTCGAGGGCAGCTTGAGGGTCTCCGGAGGCTTTGGCAACGAAGGCGAGTCCGATGAGGGTTTCGGCTTCTAAGGATTGATTACCCAGTTGTTGATAGAGGGTGCGCGCTTCTTGGAGTTTGGCTTGGGCAGCGGTGAGGGCTTCTGGGGTGCCTTCTTCAAAGAGTTGCCCTCCTTCCTCAAAGGCGCGATCGGCCTGTTCTGCTACGCTGTCTGGGGTGGTTCTCTCAGCAGAGTCGGGGAGGGGCGCGGGAGGGGCAGCAGCAACTCCGGGGCAGATCAGGAGGCTTAACCCCAGGGTGAGGTTGAGGATCGCCCGGGGGATGCGCTCCTGGTATGGGTTATTCTTAGTTTGGTCTCCTCGATCGCTCATAAGGGGTTGGGGTTTTACCAGGATTGAGGGTGAGCTATTCGGTATGAAGGGGGGCGTTCTTTTTTCGTTCCCCTAGGCGTTGCCAGGGAGGGCTGTGCTCCTGTTTATACCCCCTTCAAGGATAGGTTGCTGTACCCTATTGGGGTATTATAGTCCCTGCTTTCAGGACTGACACTGCCTACGGGTGTTGTGGATTCTCTCTCGGGGGTCGGAATTGGCACGAGGAGGACTTTCCCCTAAAGGACCGTTTCTGGGGCTTAATTCTTTGGGTATTGATTGTGAGAAAAGTCTCAATCTCTCACAACTGACTCACTAATCCAGTTTAAGTAAGGCGTCGAACCTGCAATAATTGGGATGGCAATGATTTCGGGAACTTCATAAGAATGTAGGGATTTAATTGTTGATTCTAATCGGGTAAATTGACGCAAATCAGTTTTGATTGTGAGTTGCCATTCTTCTTCTTTATTAATTTTACCTTTCCAAGTATAAATTGAGTGAATCGGGGTAAGGCTCACACAGGCGGCTAACCGTGATTCTACTAAGGCTTCTGCGATCGCCTCCGCTTCGGTGCGCGTGGGGGCAGTGACCCAGACGATGCCATATTCTGGTGCTTCAATAGGGTTTTTCATGGGGCTTGTTTCCTCGGGTTTGCTGGATTGGCTAAGCTTCTAGGCTGTGATGGAGGCTATTTTATCGGGTTAGGGAACAAATTAGAAGTTTTGGAGTCTGGCATTCTTCACTTTCTTCACTCCTCGGGATGAAAATTGTAAAATTTTTGTAAAGAAATATTAAAGCTACTTGACATCACGGAGATAGATTAGGTTAAATAGGAGATCCAGGGGAATGAAAGATTAATTAAAGTAAAACACTTATAAACTGTTTAAACTGCAATTAATCCCAACAAATAAATAGAGGGTTTTAAACAGGGAAACCCTCATATCTTGATGTTAGGTTAAAGTTTATTTTTTTATACCAAGCCCTCGCTTTCCTCCCTTAATCAGGGAATTATTTGGACTTAGGTGGGCAGCATGAGCATCAGGGGCATCTACCAGTATCTACCAGTTACTCCAGGGTCATCTTTATTGTGGAATCCACTCAATACGCTGGAAAGCACCGGGCTAAGTACCCCTATTTAATCAGGATATTATTGCTGGGCGGGATGGGAATTGCGCCGCTATTTTTAGCCGAAGCATTGCCCGTTTTCGCTCAACTAACTCCAGCAGGAACCCCCATAGAAAACCGAGCGACGGGGAGTTTTGAAGACCCGCAAAATCCGGGGATACCGATTCAAGTTGAATCCAACACGGTCACGATTACCGTGGCGGAAGTTGCTGGAATTACAGTACAAGCAGACGGGATTACGGACGCCGATGGGGACGATCGCATCGACGTGGGGGACCTGCTTTACTTTCAATATGAGGTCACGAATGTGGGAAATGACCCCACTCGCTTTCGCATCCCCAATGAGGCGAATATCACCGGGCCCGGAACCCTCGGGGGTAATGTGGAAATTAGTACCGATGGGGGTCAAACTTGGATTCAGGTGACGGGAACGGAACTGATCACCCCCTCGGTCCCGGCAGGTGGTAGTATCTTAGTGCGAGTGCCGGTCACGGTCGGTCCTGATGCCGGAGTGGGTAGCGAAATTGCAGTCCAACTGGGGAATGCCCCCGGGGATGGGCAAAATGTGTCCCAAGACCCTGGGGTAGGGGATGTTTATACGGTAGATAACCCGAATGATGCGGTGCCCGGGGAAGTGGATGGACCGCCGGTAAATGGGACGCGGGGGGCAAGTGCGACCCAAAGAGTGGCGGTGCAAGCAGTCCCGTTAGCATTGGCGGCCCTGTATAAAACTCATGGGACGCCGGTGGAAGCGAATAATCCATCGGATCCGTCCGATGATGTGATTACTTATCAACTGGCGTTAGATGTGCGATCGCAACTTCCCCCAGGAGTCATAGGTTTTGTCCCGGGAGATTTAGCGCCGAATGAACGTTTCCCCATTAATGTTGATGGGAATCTGGTCAACCGGGTTCTGATTTCTGATGCGATGCCGGTGGGGACTCAATTGGTGCTGGATTCGGCAGTCGCACCCCAGGGATGGCAAGTTGTGTTTACGGCAGATGATCCGAACAGTGCCAATCCCTTGCAAGCAAATTGGCGGACGGATGTCGCCGCAGTCGGAGGGGTGGCCAATGTGCGACGAGTGGGATTTATTTCGGAAACTACCATCACCCGGGGCACGGTAGTCAGTGGATTTGAGTTTAAGGTCGTCACAAGCAAGATTGCCCCGGGGACAACAGCGATCGCCAATATTGCCCAGGTCTTTGGGGGAACGGCGGGGAATCCGGGCCGCCTGGTGTATGACGAATCCGGAGACCAAAATCCGAGTAATTTTAATGACAATGGGACATTACCTGTACTCGATGGGGAAGGGAATCCCGTTGTCTCCTCGGGGGTGGCCAATTCAGCAACCGATGGTAGTGACCCGAACAATAATAATACCGGCGCCGGACCGGGAGGGGAAGCAAATGTCCTCACCCTACCCTTTGCTCCTACTACCATTCAAAATGGTCCCCTTGGGACACCTGGGGCCGTTGGGCCGACGGATCAAAATGACAGTTTCACGAATAATGCGGTGGTCCCGCTGCCACCTAATTTAAGACCGGGAGACGAGATTTCCCCGGTTCCTCCCACGAATTTTGGCAATACGATTGTTAATCCCACGGGTCAAACCCTGACGATCGCCCCGGTTAACCCCAGCGATCGCAACTCGTTACCCCCAGGGACCGTTGTAACCATCACTTATGGGGGGCGAACCGTCACCTATACTTACGACCCCATCACCGGATTTACCACCTCAGATCCGCCGATTATCATTCCTGGAGAAGTTTCCCCGGCAGACTATCAAGTTCAGATTCGCTTGCCCAGTGGGGAAGTAAATACCGAATATTCAGTTCCGACCGCCGCCTTTATCGATACGGATGGTAATGGGACCTTTGGTCCCGGGGAACAAGGGGCGACGACGATAAACCGGGTTTATACCGGGTTTATCGAGACGATTAAAGAATCTCGCCTCCTCAAAGGGACGGGACCCGATGTGCTGCCCGGACAGGAAACCTTTAGTACCCAGGTAAAAACCCCGTCCCCCGGCAATATTATCGAATATCGCTTGACTTACAATAACTTTTCCACGGTTGGAGGTCCGGGGAATGTCACCCTAACCGCCCGAAATTTGGTGATTACCGAAGATGGCACAACCTATGACCCGGTGACCAATCCCCAAGGAAATAATTGGGCGTTAGATACGGACAACCTGGATGAGGATACCAATCTGACCACAGGAATTGATACCTCTCATGTGGTGGGGTCTGCGGTGGATTCAACCGGGGGAGAAATCCAATTGTTCCGGGGAACACCCGCCACGACGCCCACGGGAGAACAAAGCGGGACGACGGTGGAGACGGATGTTACCCGGTATGTCGTCCGTGTGACTCGGGAAATCGCCCCGGGAGAATCGGGAACCTTTACATTTCGCCGCCGGGTGAATTGACAAGGGTCATTGGTCATTGGTCGATGGTCATTCTCATGACAAACGAAAATTATCCATTCTCAATTATCAATTATCAATTATTTCAGTAATCAGGGGGGAAGGAAATGCAGGAAAACCCGTTCGTAATTTTAATGATAACTTTGGGCGTGATAGGGAATCTGTCATGGACGGGTTTGGCAATGGCATCGATTCCACCCGTTGACCAGGAGAATGCTACTGGCATCGGGTCCTGTGTTCCCGGGTCCTGTCCACTGTTCCTCACCCAAGGTAACCGGGTGCAAATTCGTCTGCAACTCTATCAACTCAGAACCGTTGAAGATGAGCAGGGGAAGGTCCAAAATGAATGGGTAGAACTGCCTGCTGCTGCATCGGTGCAACCCGGGGAGGTCCTGCGCTATACGATCGCCGCCGAAAACCAAACTGCTGAGGATATCCCCAACTTTATCCTCACCCAACCTATCCCGGATCCGGTGGTTTATATTCCTGACTCCTCCCGCATTGATACCGAGGCGGAAATTACCGTAAGCATCGATAACGGCGAAACCTTTGTTAAAAATCCCACAGTGGAAGTCACCTTAGAAAATGGACAGGTGGAAACCCAACCGGCACCCCCCGAGACCTATACCCACCTCCGTTGGACCTTGACTAATCCTCTGCCACCCACTGCAGTTGTGACCGGACAGTTTGAGGTGCGGGTGCAATGAAGCATCAACATTCTGGAGTGAGCAACTCCCAATCCAAATTGAGGACTCGTTCCCTGTTCTGGGGAGTGAGTGCCTCCCTCCTGGCGGGAACGGTGGGGACTCTGTTTATTAAAACTGGCAATTTTTCCCCAGCTTCTGCTCAGGATAAACCCCAATGTGTGATTCCAGGATACTTGCTGCAAAATGAAGCATCCTACAGTTACAGCAGCGATGGCATTAATCAGATTGAAGCGATTACCAACCCGATTAAAGATGCGGTCGTCGGGGGAGGACCCATCACCATTAATCCCGGGGGAATTCGGGATGGGGGAAATAATCGCGTCTCTGGTGCCTTTGCTGGTGTATTAGCGGATGAGTTAATCAAATTGGGATTTACTCAAGCAGAAGCAACTCGGGCGGTGATTGCTGTAACCGTTACCTTGGCACAGATGCCCGTTGAGTCGAGTTTCCGCAGAGTTGCGATCGCCGCGCGGACTGCGGTATTCCAAGCAGTTCCCCAGAAAGCATCCGCGATCGCCAAACTGCAACGCCCAGAAGCACAAGAAACGGCGATCGCCCTAACTGCTGAACTCTCCAAATCCATCCTCGTCAGCGATGGACTCACCGAGGCAGAAGCAGAAACCGTCACTCAACAACTCATCTCTACTATTGTCTCTGCTGGAGATAACGCACCCATTGACGATACCTTCCGCGCCGCCTTTCAAGCGATGGTTGCTGCTGCCCCCAGTCGCGAAACCCTCCTGCGCGACCTTGGCGAAGACTTTGTAGCAGAAATCCGCAACCTTCGCAACGGCGTTCGCAGTGGCATAGACCAAGGGGATGTCCTCTATTTTGATTTCACCCTCCGCAACCCCACCGATAGCGCCCTGCGCTTCCAAATTCCAGATGCCAATGCCGTTCAAGAACAAACCACTAACGGCATTGTCCGTGGGGTTAGTTATTCCATGATTGGCAGTGGTAGCGATGTCTTCCTCGTTCGCGATTGCTTCCCCGAACCCGAACCCGGACCCCTTGTCATTACTCCGGCACCGAATATCGACCCGTTACCGCAACCCGGAGAACAACCGCAACCGGGAGAACAACCGCCATCGGGACCCCCACCCACCATTACTCCGGCACCGGATATCCAACCCGAACCCCTTCCCACTCCCACCCCCCCCACCCCGCAACCGCAACCGCAACCCGTCACCACTCCCACCGATGTGATTGTCCCACCCGGTGGCGGTGTGCAGATTATCGTTGAGGTAGAAGTTGGACCCATTCCTACTGATGGCGGTGGGGTAACGGTTAACATTCCCACCCCTGTGGAAACTCCCGAACAACCTGCCACGCCACAAACCGTCATTATCACCCCCACCCTGCCTGGTACTCCCCGCCGTGAAGGACTGGGACGGGTTACCGGATGTGCGGGAGAACTGTTACCGGACTACAGCGGATTTAGAGTGGGACTGTACCAACCCAACCCTCAAGACCCCACGGGAGGAATTCAAGGGGTTGTCCCCTTGACTCCCACAGATATCCGAGGGGGACTCTCGCCTAACCTGGAAAATGCTAATCCTTTCTTTCTGACCAATGGGGAAGAAGGTACTTACAATTTCTTGCTGGATGTCTCCCGAGGTCAACTTGACCCCGGACAGCAATACATTTTCTTAGTCTCTCCCCCCTCCGGGAGTAACTACGCGGAACGTCGCATCCGCCTGGATATCGGTGCCAATAATAATGGCATCGTTTCCTATACCGCCACCGCCTTGGATGGACGTCCCCTGAATGTGGTGACGAACAGCACTTCCGCTACGGGCACGATTGATATTCGCGATCGCGATCAAGTCGGGTTGAGTTTAGGCACTTTTGACTTAAGCGCCACTCTGTGCGAAGCGCAGGAAATCCAAATCGAGAAAACCGGCGATCGCATCGCTGCCGAACCCGGCGATACCGTCATCTACCGTCTCGCCATCCGCAACCTTGCCAATACTCCCGTTACCGGCATCATCGCCGCTGACTTCCTCCCCCTCGGATTCCAATTCCGCGAGGATTCCGTCCGCGCCGAAATCTCCGGTCAGCGCATTGGCATCACCTCTACTCATGATGGCCGTTCCATCACCTTTGATGCGTCTAACGTCACCATTCCTCCCACGGAAGTCCTCAATATTGCTTACGCCGCACGCATCACCCCCGATGCCTTGCGCGGTAATGGTCGCAATTCCGCCTTCGCCAATGGTCGGCGTATCGATACCGGCATCCAGGTTCAAGATGGTCCGGCGATTCACTCCCTGCGCATCGCACCAGGAATTCTCTCCGACTGCGGCACCTTAATTGGACGCGTCTTTGAAGACTTCAACGGCGATGGCGAAAAACAACCCGATGAACCGGGTATGCCCAATGCGGTGATTTTCCTCGATGACGGCAACCGCATCATCACCGATGAACAAGGGTTGTACTCCGTCTCTAATGTCCTGGGTGGATATCGCACTGCAACCTTAGACCTCTCTAGCGTTCCTGGATACACCCTCGCACCCAACGAGTTTGTGAGTGAACGCAATAGTCTATCCCGTCTCGTGCGCCTCGAACCCGGAGGCATGGCACGGGTGAACTTTGCTGTAACCCCCGCTGCGGAGGAAAATCCTGCCTCCACCGTCGGTCAAGAAGGAGGTTAATTTAAAATGCATTTTTGTCATTTGTCATTTGTCATTTGTCATTTGTCCTTGGTTACGGGGTCGGGGGAAACCTTGTCCGAAATTCAGACAACTTTCGGGAATGCGTTCCCTGAAACAGTCGCTGATGTCACTGATTCCAGCAATATCTTGGCGGAAAGGACCCCTAACAGATTATTGTCAACAGAGCATCTGCAATCTGTAACCAACTCGGATGAAAAGTTGTCCGAAATTGAGACAACTTCTGGGAATGCTTTCCCTGAAACCGTCCCCGATGCTGCTAATTCCAGCAATATCCCCGGGGAAAACTTACCTCAGATACTGTTGTTAACAGAGCATCTGCAATCTGTAACAGGTTCCGATGAAAAGTTATCGGAAATTGAGACAACTGCTGGGAATGCTTTCCCTGAAATAGTCCCCGATGCCGCTAATTCCAGCAATATCCCAGGGGAAAACTTACCTCAGATACTGTTGTTAACAGAGCATCTGCAATCCGTTACAGGTTCCGATGAAAAGTTATCGGAAATTGAGACAACTTCTGGGAATGCTTTCCCTGAAACCGTCCCCGATGCTGCTAATTCCAGCAATATCCCAGGGGAAAACTTACCTCAGATACTGTTGTTAACAGAGTACCTGCAATCTGCAACAGGCTCCGATGAAAAGTTATCGGAAATTGAGACAACGGATCCTGAATTAGGGCCAATCTTCCCGATCGCCTCCAGTGACCCTGGGATGTTTTTGTCCCCAGAAATCATCCAAAATTTAGGGGTGCTGGAAACAAGGAGAAATTTTTGGGATTTTGAGGAATCTTCCAATATATCTGAACTTTCAGATAAAAAAGACCTAAAGAATGTAGCAACAAAAAGGATAACAAATGTAGCTTTTTCGCTTAATACACACGAAAAATTGTGCAAAATGGGGGTTTTTTGCATTAATCGTGCGGAGGGTGATGTTCTGACAAATGTTGTGACAAATGTAGCAGTTAGAGACAACAATTTACTTCAACTCACCCCTCCAAATGTCTACTCATTTGTAGACACAGAATTTTTTCAAGACGCCTATCCGATGAAATCGGCGCTATGGGTTGAAAATACAGAATTAACAAGGATTACTGATATTACAAACAGGTTAACAAATGTAGCTACAGTTAGTAGTCAAAGTTCGTTGAATTTAGCGATCAATTTGGGTGGGGGAGAAAATTCGGAAAATTCCCAATTTCAGACAGAAAACCCCCTTTCCCCCATTATAGCAGAAACCAATCCTGGGTCAAGAGGGACTGGGGAAAATTTGGAAGCTGCCACGGAGGCGATCGCACAATCGGAGAGTGGCATCCGGATCCTATCGCCAACCCCGGGGGAAATCTTGGGGGTTCCAGCAACCCCGATTATTGTGCAGTTTCCGGAAGGGACGGAAATCGAACTCCTGGTAAACGGGAATCCAGTATCTTCCGATGCAGTGGGACAAACGGAACGGGATAGTAATACTGGGATGGTGAGGCAAACCTGGGTGGGCATTCCCTTGCAAGACGGGGAAAATGCGATCGCTATTCGCGTGGTTGGAGCAACAGTCAACGAATCGTTAGTCACCGTATTTGTCGCAGGAGGAGCCGCAGAAATTGCCGTAGAAACCGTTGAGAAAAGAGTTCCAGCCGATGGACGGTCCATTGTTAATATTCAGGGACGGTTATTGGATGAAAATGGGAAATTAGTGGAACGGGAGACAGAGATTACCCTCAGTGCCAGTGCTGGAGAATTTATTGGGGAAGACCTGAATCTCGATCAGGCTGGATTTCAAGTACCCGTGATTGCTGGGGAATTTACCGCGCAGTTGCAGTCGCCTTTAGATGCTCAGACGGTGAGAATTCGGGCGGCAACAGATACAGAAACCATTGCAGGGCGATCGCTAGAAGCATTTACTCAGATGCAGTTCGATACTTACCTCCGTCCGAGTTTAGTCACTGGGGGAATTAACCTGCGATTTGGACGGCGAGGATTGGATTATTGGGGACGGTTGCGCGACTTTTTACCCCCGGATGAAAATAACGAGTTTAAATTAGATGTCACTGGTGCAGCGTTTGCCACTGGGGAGTTAGGCGGATGGTTATTTACTGGGGCCTATAATAGCGAGCGATCGCTCAATTGTGATTGTAGCGGAAACCGACGCCGGTTATTTTCAGATACCCAATTTACAGAGCAAAATTATCCCCTGTATGGAGATGCCTCAACCGTTCAGGCAACTGCACCTTCTAGTGATAGTGTTTTCCTGAGATTTGAACGGTCCTCAGCGGAAGAAAATGCTGGATTAGATTACTTTATGTGGGGAAATTATGGCACTTCAGAATTTGCCAACGAGTCCCAACAGTTCACCGCCTTAACCCGTGCATTACAGGGATTTAAAGGGAATTATAACTGGGGACAATTCCAAGTCAGTGCGTTATTTGCCAACGATGTTCAAGGATTCCAACGGGATGCGATCGCCCCCGATGGCACCAGCGGATTTTACTTCCTCTCTCACCGATTAGTCATCCCTGGCAGTGAAAATTTATTTTTAGAACTGGAAGAACTAGGACGTCCAGGAAATATCGTCCGGCGACAACAACTCAACCGAGGTTCGGATTATGAAATCGACTATGATCGCGGTTCAATTTTGTTTCGTCGTCCCCTCCTGCGAACCGATGTAGTAACCGTTAATGGGGTAGAAACTGTTGTTGCCAGACGCATCGTTGCCACCTATCAACATGAAGACTTAGATGGAAATACCAACCTCTGGGGAGGACGAGTTCGCTATAACTTTTCCCGCGATTTAAACACCCCTGGATGGTTGGGGGCCACCTACCTTCGTCAAAATCAAGGCATCCGAGATTTTGAACTTTATGGGGCCGATTTCATGCTCACCTTTGGTAAAGAAGCACCCGAAGAAATCACTGATTATCGAGAAGAAGAAGTACCCAACTTCAGAACCCCAGTCAGCGGCCAATTTATTGCCGAATATGCCCATTCCACCAACGATTCTGAACTTTTAGGACTCGTCACGGGAGAGGCGTACCGATTTGAATTAAATGCCATTGGCGGACCTTTTTCTAGTCGCTTATATTATCGAAATACCGATGAAGGATTTGCCAACGATGCCACGGTGAGTTTTGTGCCAGGACAAACGCGGTATGGGGCTTTATTAAATAGTCGGTTAACAAATACAACCTTGTTACAGTTTGCTTATGACCATGAGAAAAACTTTGGCAATTCTCCCCGTCCGATTAGTGTGATAGAGGATTTCTTAACCCCCAGACGAGAACCCATTCCAGGGAGTGGACTCAACAACTCGCTAACTACCATTTCTGCCGGATTGCAACAGACCATTGGACGGGCAAGTTTGGGATTAGATTGGGTGTGGAGAAACCGCAAAGATGAGGCAGTCAGCAGTCCTTTAGATGCGACCTCTTCTCAGTTGCGATCGCGCTTCTCTATGCCGATTACCGATACGATTAGCATTCGGGCGCAAAATGAATTTAACCTCTTAAAAGAAGAGGATGTCGTCTATCCCGATCGCACCATCTTAGGGATAGATTGGCGCTTAGTTCCCGGTGTTACTCTTGAATTGAATCAAGTCTGGTTTACTGGGGGAGAATTTGAAGACAATTCTATTACCAGTCTCAACCTCAATGGGGATTACAACGTTACGGAAGATACCATCGTTACCGGACGCTATTCCTTTATTGATGGACAGACAATGGGTGCCGCATTAGGATTACAACATGGGTGGACAGTCTTCCCGGGATTTCGAGTTAATTTTGCTTATGAACACGTCTTTGGTTCCCTATTCAGTCGCACAGGTTCGGGAAGTGAATTTGCTCAACCTTATGCACCGGGACAGAGTGCTGCGGCATTAGGAATTCTCAGCGGAGACAGTTACAGTGTAGGGTTTGACTATACCGGAAATCCCGACTTTGCTGCCAGTGCCCGATATGAACATCGGTTTTCCAGCAGTGGCAACAATACGGTGATTTCCGCAGCGGCATCGGGTAAAATTACAGATTCCTTGTCGGTCCTCACCCGCTATCAACAGGCATCGTCATCAAATCAATTGTTTGATGAAATGGGGGATACAGTGAATTTGCGAATGGGGTTAGCCTATCGCAATCCTAATAGTGATAAATTTAATGCATTATTGCGGTATGATTATCGTCAAAATCCGGCGTTGATACCCGATTCGATATTATTTGAGTCCGGGACGCGATCGCGAGACCATACCTTTGCCTTAGAAACCATTTATGCCCCCAGTTGGCGATGGGAATTTTATGGAAAAACGGCATTAAGGCAAAGTACCTCATACCTCGCCGATGATTTAGCAGGCACAAGTTTAGTGTCCTTAAATCAGTTAAGAGCAACCTATCGATTAGCATATCGCTGGGATATTATGGGCGAAGGCAGATGGATACATCAAACTAATGCGAATTATGATGAATGGGGAGTGGTAGCAGAGGTGGGATATTATTTAACCCCGGATTTGAGACTCGGGTTAGGGTACGTCTTCGGCAAAGTCAGCGATCGCGACTTCAATGGCGATCGGTCCGCCTCCGGTCCTTACCTAGGCTTAACCGTCAAATTAAACGAACTCTGGCCCGGATTCGGTCAAGTCATTCCCCCACCAGCAAGGGAGCAAACTGACATAGAAGGGACGGGAGGGGAAGAAGAATGAAACGAATTGCCATAACCCACCCCCTATTTTTACTGCAATGTTTCATTGTTGCTCTATCCTCCTGCGTGTTGCCTTCTTTACCCGCTCATGCAGAAGGGAGTTTGCAATTGGTGTACGATACAGATACCAATTCCTATAGACCGGGAAAACGTCCTTACTTACAATTTTTGCCTGGAACTACCCTAGGTGGAATACAATTTAGCACCACAATTAAAGTCTACGCTCAAAATAACGAGACTCTCAATCTGGGGTCTAGTGCAATGGGGAGGGGTCCGAATGGAGATATTATCGTGCGACCACCAACGGGTGGTCCTGTGAGTTGTTTAAACGATATTAAACCCACTGTAGCTCCTGCAATAGCTGATTTTGGGAGGATTGACAACCCTACTGAAGAATTAAATGGACCCTTTCCCACTACGGGAGGTTACAGGCCCTGCGTAATTAATGTCAATCAAACCGGGGTGTGGGAAATCGATTTTGTCAGTCCCAATTTTGCTAATGCTGCCAATCCTGCCGACAGCGCCACCAATGAATGGACTCAACTCAACAACGTTTCCTATGTGGCCGCTTGGGATGTAACGGTGCGAAATAACGATGGTGTCGTCATTCCGGGGCGAGCATTTACAAACTCCTTAGCAATGATCACCGGAGACAATGACAGATCAATCCACTCCAATCTGTTCGTCCAAACTACCGACGGATATCAATATCGGGTAGATCTCAATGGTCTCGATCCTAACGGATTTGTCTTCTTTGCCAATAACAAAGGATTTTTAGAAGCGTCAACCCGGAATCCACTGTATCGTTCCATTGGACTCAATGCTGGTTTTGCTCTTCCCCCCGGTGTTACTTTGCACCTACCCACCACTGCCAATAATCCAGCAACTGGAGACTCCACCCATCAAATTTTCTTTAACCCGCCGGATACAGCAGTTCGTATTGCCACCCTCAATATCGATAATATCAATAACTTTCGATTTGAAGGTTCGGAGGGCAATACCCTGGGTCAGGCGGGGACATCACCCCTGGGCGGTTCTTTCAAATTTACGCCTCCCTCAGCAGGGACTGCAACTCTGACTATTGATGCGAATGGGAATAACAGTTTCAACGATCCAGAAGATGTCCAACTAACACAATACGTCCTAGGCGGTTTAGAGGCGCAGATATTTTGGGATGGAAGGGATAGACTGGGAAATGTAGTGCCTCCTCGTAACATCCCCTATAGAGTGCAACTAACGTTCCCGTTTGGGGAGGTTCACTTCCCCCTAATTGACCCGGAAAATGATAGTAACGGAATTATTATTGAACGTCTGAATCCTACGCCTGATTTTACCCTCTATTTCAATGATGACACGACGACGCTCGCTCCCGGCCCGATCAATGCCGGTCAAAATAATAGTTCGAGTGATCCCCGACCCCACAGATTTAGTGGTCTCTTTGGTGACCTGAAAGGCATTGATCGCTGGACTTTTTTCACGCCTCGACCAGTAGCACTGACAGGGGGAATTTTGATCGCTGCCGCTGACCTGAAAATCACCAAAACTCGGACCCCAGACCCCGCAGTTGCTGGGGGGAATATTACTTATACCATTACCGTCACTAATGCCGGACCCAGCAATATTACTGCGGTTTCCCCGGCAAGGGTCTCAGATATCTTTACCGCCAATGGCGATACCGTTATCAACCTGAATTGGACCTGTGCAATTACAACGCCCAATAATACAGCGGGAACTTGTATTGATGCGACGGGTACGGGGAATTTGTCCAATGCCCGATTAGCCCTCAATGCAGGGGCTAGTGCCCAATACACCTTGACTGGAATAATCATCCCTACCGCAACCCAAGCGATTGTGAACCAGGCCACTGTTACTAGACCGAATGATGTGGCAGATCCCGTCAATGATGACACTGACGCAAACAATAATAATAATCGCACAGAAACGGCTACGGTAACCGTCCCCTTGACTTCCGGAAGTCCACTGCTGGGGGTGGCGAAGGCAGCAGGAACGCCGATTGATAATGGCGATCGCACCTTTACAATCCCTTATACTCTAGTCGTGAGAAACTACGGAAATCTCCCCCTCACTACTCTCCAGGTGACGGAAAATCTCAATGAGACTTTCGCCAATCTTACCTATATTCTGGAACCCAATTCCCTATCTAGTCCGACTCTCACAGTTAATCCCAGCTTTAATGGCACTACAGATACCAATCTCCTCGAAGCGGGCAATCCTAACAATACTTTAGCAGTGGATACAGAGGCCACGATTAATTTTGCCGTGCGTGTTACCCCTGGCAACAATCTCGGTCCTTTTAATAATCAGGTGACTGCTTCGGGCGTCACTCCCGGGGGTACTGGGGTTAACGATTCGTCTACCAATGGCGCAAATCCCCTTGGCAATAATACCGGGGACCCGACCCAGAGTAATGAAGTAACCCCAGTCACTCTGCGCGGCAATCCCAATCTGGAATTAGAAAAGCGGATTACTCGGGTGAATGGCGCGGTTGTGGGTCAGAGTGAGAATCTCCCGGATTGGCCTACTAACCTTGTGCGGGGTGTTGCCAGTTCCAATACGATTCAACCGGGAGATGAAGTCGAATATACAATCTATTTCCTCTCTGCTGGGAGTGGACCGTTAGAGAATGCAACGGTGTGCGACCCGTTGCAAGATTTTCAAACCTTCCGCACGGATACGTTCAATGGTCAAACTCCGACGGAAGGAACATTTGGGGCTGAGGTGGGGATTGCTTTGGCGTTAAATCCTCCCAACCCGGATTTACCGACGGCCTACCTCAGAAGTGCGAACAGTGCGAGTAACCGAGGCCGATTTTATCCTTCAGGAACTACAGCACCTCCAGTCTGTCGTCTGCCGAATGTGAGAGGAGCAGTTGTGGTGGATCTTGGTAGACTGGGGGTGGGTGACTATGGGTTTATCCGCTTCCGCGTTAGAATAGATTGAGCGAGTGTTGGGGAGGAGGTAGTCGCCTGTGGCATTGTCTAGGCATTCCCTCCCTTCCCAGTTATCCCAGCCGATCGCCGGTGTATTTATGACTTCTTTCCCTCATCCCATCCCCACAGCACTGTTCCCCCGAATGGCATCGGGGATGGCGATCGCTGTCCTAATTTCCGCTTGCACTCCCACCAATCCCACCGTCCCTACCCAATGGCAGACTTATCAAAATCAGCGCTTTGGGTTCGAGTTTCCCTATCCCCAAGATTGGGTCGCCCTTCCTCCCCCCACGAATCAGGATGGACGTGCGTTTCATGCTCCAGATTACCCCAATATCGAAATTAGAGGATGGGGAACCTTGAAACTCACTGGATTAGAGGAAGCCGAGGAAACTCCAACGGTTCCTAAGTCTAATTTCACCACGGAACAAGGATTACCGGCATGGTTAGAGGTGGAAGTGGGGACCGAAGAAAGTGTGATGAGAATGACCCTGGAATCGGGCAATGTGATTTATACTTGGCAAGGCCGATCGCCTAAAGACCGATTTGGGGAATATTACTCTTTATTTTATGCGATCGCCCAAAATTACCGCGTCACCCCCTAAACCCGCCAGACTGCCGCATCCTTGGAATAAAACCCGTTAAAATAATAAACCTCTTGCCAAATAGTGGAGAGATCCCCCCAACCCCCCTTAATAAGGGGGGCTTGAGAGAATTTTGCAAGAAGTCTATTATCCTCAACTTTAGGAAAACCAAACTGTGACTCACCCAGAAATTATCAAAAAACAAAAACTTTTTGACCGTTGGGCATTGAGCTATGATATCCTGTTTACGACAATCTTTTATCAAGCCATTCATAAAAGATTGCTGAATTATCTGCAATTGCCAGATTCTCCCAATGTGCTAGACCTCGGATGCGGGACGGGCAGATTGCTCGATCGCCTTGCGGAAGAATTTCCCACCCTGCGCGGCACCGGATTTGACCTTTCCCCCGAGATGATTCGCCAAGCGAGACAAAAAAAGCGCGATCGCCATCGTCCCCGGCTGATTTTCATCCAAGGAAACGCCGAACAACTCCCCTTCGCCGACCAACAATTTGATACCGTTTTCAATACCATTAGTTTTTTACATTACCCCAATCCCAGCCGCGTTTTATCGGAAGTCTACCGCGTATTGTCCCCAGGTGGAAACTACTACTTAGTCGATTTTATGATGCCGAACAAAACTGCTTCAGGAGTTTTGGGCGGATCCCCTGCCAATCTCCGTCTCTATCCCTTGCAAAAGCGCGAACAACTCGGCATAGAAGCGGGATTCTGCTGCATCGGACATCACTCCCTTCTCGGACCCGTCTGGCTGACTATTTTTACTAAAATATAGGGGAATTTCTGCCAGAAAAAAGTTTTCACCTCCCGGCAATTCTCGGGTTGAACAATTAGAGTACAATAGGCAGATGAACAGAGTAAGTTTAGGTCTTTTTGCCCGATGTCCAAGCGCCATAATACCAGCGCTGCACCCGTGCAAGAGGCTATTTTCTAGCAACTGGCTGCCTATTTTCCGGTTCCGGACCCCAAAGCAGCCCTGAACCTAGAATAAACGATAGAATCAGCGATCGCCTGTCTTATCCTAATTCGGTGTTTTTGTCAAGATAAAGTTGGCTTAACAAACCGGGCGATCAATAAAAAATGGAGCCGACCGTGCGGAATTACTCCTCGGGTGATGAAGCACTTTCAAGTTCATCGGCTATCTTTGTACTAAATCCTAATAATCAGCGGCCATGCGTCAACTTTTATTAAAGGTGTCAATTGGGATGCTCGTCCTCATCTTGAGTGCGTGTGGTGGTGAACCGGAGACTCCGGAAGTCGTCGCCCCCGTCGAGCCCCCTCCCACGGCAACGGGGACTCCACCGGAACCCCCAGAAGCAGCAGAACCAACCAAATCCCCGGAATTTGAAAAACCTGTGGTGCCGCAGCGCCCGGATCCCACTTCCATTGGGAATTTAATTCCACCCACCAGTCCAGATGAGCGGGTGCGGAAACTGGAACAAGAAAAGGCCCGACAGGGGCCGGAGAATCCCTTTGGGATACTCGATGTCCAGCCGGTACCCGTCACCCCTACAGCGGGTGCAGCCGTCGCGATTCCTAGAGTTCCAGAATTTCCCAGCCGTGCGGTTCCTGATCTTCCAGAATTGCCGGTGGCGATCGGTCCACAATTACCGCCCCGTCAAGCAGTCGCCCAAGCTCAACCCTTTCAACCCTTCCCCGGACCAGGGGGAGGAACTGGAAATGCAACTGGCCCAGGAGCCAGACCCGGACCAGGGGGAGGAACTGGAAATGCAACTGGCCCAGGAGCCAGACCCGGAAGGCCCGGGCCTTCCGGGCCTCAAATTCCTGCCCTGGTTGGACAAGGGGTTCCCTCCCTTCCTGAGTTACCTGTGGGAATTGGCCCAGAACAACTACCGCCAAGACCGAAACCCCCCGTACAGCAAGCGGCTGCTGGTCCACCGGCTCCCCCTCAACCCCCCAAACTTCCGCCTTTAGTGGCACGAGGGGTGCCAAATCTTCCCGAACTGCCCGTGGGAATTGGTCCGGAACAACTGCCTCCGGTGGTGGCCCAGGCACCTGCGGGTCCTCCTACTCCGCCGTCACTCCCGCCTTTAGTGGCACGAGGGGTGCCTGGTCTTCCGGATCTGCCCGTCCAAATTGGTCCAGAGCAGCTTCCTCCCCCACCACCACCGCCAGTCCTGCCACCGCCTCCTTCTACGGATTTAGCCCAAGGCACGGAAGTGACTGGGGTAATTCGAGCGGGGGGTCAAGTGCAAATTATTGTTAAGGCTCCCAATGAGGCCACTTCGCGCTATGTGAAGGTGGGCGATCGCATTGCTCTAGGCGAGGTGCTGGTTAAAGAGGTGCAAAATTTAGATTCGGCTGACCCGATTGTGATTTTGGAGCAAAACGGCATTGAGGTCAGTAAAGCGCTTGGAGAGCAAGAACCCCCGGAGGCTACTCCCGGTGGGGTTAACTTGGCTAATGCGGCCTTAAGACGTTAATGGGGTGGTCAAGGAGATCTAGCTAACCCCTGGGCTCAGAGTGCCAGATCGGGGATTCACGAGGCGATGGCACTCCGTGGTACTGATTGCGTTCATGATTTGAACCATGACCGCGATCGCCTCATTCTCTGGGGTGAATCTACCCAATTGCAGAAGAAATCTTCGGTTTCCAAAACTTAGAATAGATAATAACCATGCACATAGGAGAACGTTAGGATTATGACTGACTCTCTCAAAAAGATAGGAATGACGATGTTTGTCGTCTGTTTGATGCAGATTGCCAGTTCAATCGGGCCTATATTGACCGCCAGTGCACAAGAAGAGGGGAGCGAGGAGTATGTCCCTCCTTCTTGTATCGGAGACGCTTCGGCTGGCCCAGTTAAGTGTAATTACAGGGGTGGGGATAACTATTTCGGCTCTTTTTCTAATGGCGTTCCTAACGGTAGAGGCATCTATGTATATGCCAACGGCGATCGCTATGAAGGACTCTTTAGTGGGGGTCGTCCCAACGGAGAGGGAACCTTCATCTTTGCCGATGATGCCCGCTATGAAGGTACATTTGAAAATGGCAATATTGTGAGGGGGACAGCTATTTTTATTGATGGATCCCGCTATGAAGGGCCTTTCCGTCTGGTTCGGGATGTGGCTACGGATGTGGTTAGCTCTCAACCTGCCGGACAAGGGCAATTTGTTTTCACCAATGGCGATCGCTATGTGGGTGAATTCTTTGCGGGACAGCCCTTTGGTCAGGGCACCCTCAACCGCGTTGATGGAACCCGCTGCCAAGGCCGGTTTTTTAACGGAAACTTAGACGCGAATGGCAGTTGTACCTTCCCCAACGGCACTCGCTATGAGGGAGAATTACGTCAAGGTCTTCCCCACGGTCAAGGTGTCCTCATAGATAGCGCTGGCAGACGCTTCCCCGGACAGTTCCGAGAAGGCAAACGGATTTAATTGGACTGCTCATGGGTCCGATTCTCCTGGGGAGAACTTCAAGCGGCGCGATCGCCTATTAAAACTAGAGCATTAATACCGAAAACCCCAAGCGATTAATCACTTGGGGTTTTCTTAATTCTAGCTCCTATCATTTGGTGAATTGTTCCTTTGGTGAGGCTCACTCAACCCTAAATAACTATTCTAAATAACATTGCCCATTCGGCTGTTTAAGTGGGCAATAAATTCTTTAAACTCTTGCTCCCGACTTTGACCTAAATCGGTTTCTAACCACTTCTGAACCGACTCCTGGACTTGTTTAATTCGAGTGTGGCCCGAACGATATTCATCGATCGCTTGGACCAATTCGCGATCGGATAAATTTTCCACTAGGGTGTTCAGATATGCTGCAGCAATCTGGGCTACTTCTGCTTCAGTTGCAGGGCCATCAGTTCCCTGGGTTTGATGTAATCTCATCGCGAGGCGATTTAAGGCATCATAAGCTTGCTTGTTCATTGTCCCATCTCCACTTGTCTATATGCTATGGATTGAATACCTCAGTCTGGGGTCACTCTCCCGGGGTCTTGCACTGGAGCAATATCCTAGAGTGATTGCGCCGTAAAGGTTTGGCCCAGATTCTAGCCCTCAAATTCTCCAAAACGGTTGATCTTAACCCTACCCATAGGGATAGGTGGGGAGATGACTCCGCTAAATATGGAGGGGAAAAACTTAAAGGTTTTCTTAATCCGGCTAAAATCCTTTTGGCTATATTCTAATCGTATATACTGATGGAAAAAATGTCAATGTTTGATGACAAAAAACAATTTCACCCCGGTCAGAAGGTGGTCTGTCGCACGGATCCCCAGCACTCCGACTGGTATGAGTGCCAGATTTTCGAGATTGCGGAGGTCTGTGAAACTGATGAAGAGTGCTACATCCGGACAACCTGTAATCGAGTTTTAGGGACTGAGGAGATAGAGGCAGTCGGGTCACCGAGTAAGCGGGGGCATCACCCTAACTCCAAGGCAAATTTGAAGAAAGGGCCAAAAAGTCGCAAAAAAAACCGAGTCCGCAAGTTGTTTTCCCTCGCCCCGGAAACGGTGGAATGGTTGGAAGAGCAACCGATTCCAGCATCCCAGGCGATCGACAAGTTGGTGGAACTGGCCCTGGCAACTTCGGCGAGTTGTACAGAACTACCCCAGGTGGGGTCTAAGGTGGAAATTTTAGAGGGTCCCAAAGCAGGTCGGATGGGACGGGTTCGCAAAGTAGGGGTCCAGGTGTGGATTGAGGAACTTCCTGGCGATCGCCCTGTGGAAATGTTACCCTCTTATCCGCCTTCGAGTTTGAAAGAATGCTAAAAAATGATTCAGTTTCATGTTTGTAGTAACGACTTTAGTCCTTATTAATTTCGGGGAAGAAACGACTGAAGTCGTTACGACACACTGGGAAAGATAAGGACTTAAGTTGTTACTATAAACAAACTGGGGAAAGATAACGACTGAAGTCGTTACTACAAACTTTTTCTGTGTTTAACTGCGTGCTAGATAGTCATCAAAATGGGGGACAGTGACCCAGGTGCCGGTTTCGTGGGATTCATGGGTGAGGTCCATGAGGAGTTGAGAATAGACACCCTCGCGTAAGGAAGGGGCGATCGCCCGTCTTGCTTCAATCCCTCGGACCCAATTATCCACCACGCGAATAAAAGGGGCAATGCGTCCATCGGGGTAGGTTTTAGAAAACTCCAGACGGTGGGGAATCGCTAATTCTGATAAAGACTCCCCTGCCGGTGCACCCCACAATTTAAACCCATGTACATAATCTTTCTGATTGTCACTGCCGAGGACTAAGGTACCGCGATCGCCATACACTTCTACCCAATGTCCTCGTCCTTGGTAAGTTGCTGAACTCAAACTCACTTGGATAGGAGTTCCCTCAACCAATTCCAACATCAGCAGACAACTATCATCGGCATCCACAGGTTTCAGTTGTCCCCCCGCCTTGGGATCCGGACGTTCGGTCACTGCGGTACTCAGGGAGGCACACAAGCGTTTTACTGGCCCAAATAACCAGGAAATATAATCAAAACAATGGGACCCGATCGCCCCTAGGGCACCGCCCCCTTGCTGTTTTTGAGAGTACCAATTCCAAGGCCGACTGGCATCAGCGCGAGAGGATACTAACCAATCGATTTTAATTAACCGAATTTGTCCACAGTATCCATCATCTAATACCTCTTTAAAACGCTGCCAGGGTGGAACAAACCGAAATTCAAAATCCATCGCAGTGACGACACTGTTAGCATTTGCAATGCGATAGAGTTCTTTCGCTTCCGATGCTGATAGAGTGGTGGGTTTTTCCAATAATAAATGCTTGCCCGCTTCTAACAGAGGTTTGGCCATTTCATAATGCAAAAAAGGCGGGGTAGACAGACTCACTGCCTGGACTTCGGCCATTTTGGCGATATCGGCGATCGCATCCGTCGCCAGGGGGATATGATGAGTCGCGGCGATCGCCTCCGCCTGATCAATATCCCGATGATAAACGGCGACAACCTGCGTCTGAGGATATTCTTTCAATCCGGGAATATGCACTTTTTGTCCAAACCCCGTCCCCACAATCGCGACACCAATTGGTCCCGGTGCATAATTAGGCCCCGTAGGATAAGAGGAGGAAGTTGATAAGTTGGTCATAAGTCTTTCGTCTTTTGTTGTTGGTCATTGGTCATTGGTCATTGGTCCTTTGTCATTTGTTTGTTTTTGGTCAGTGGTGAGCAGAGGGATAGAGGGATAATGGGAGAGGGAACGACTGAAGTCGTTACTACGAACATGGACCCCATCCCCCCATCAACCAATGACCAATGACCAATGACTAATGACAATTCTCCCCTATCTTTCTCTTACAAAACTCTCCACCCAGTCAATCACTTGATGCCCTAAGCGTTCATCATTGGGGAGATATTTATCAATTTCTCGAATCCCTGTAGGACTGGTAACATTGACTTCCGTTAAATAGCCTCCAATCACATCTAGGCCGACGAAATATAGCCCATCTTCTCGCAATTTTGGGCCGACTTCAGCGCAGATTTGTCGTTCGCGAGGGGTAATCTCTGTTTTGACCGCTAGACCTCCCACGGCCATATTCCCACGAAATTCGGTGCCACTGGGAACCCGATTGACTGCGCCGATGGGTTCACCATTGAGGAGGATAATACGTTTATCTCCTTGTTTAGCTTCGGGGAGATAGGTTTGGACCATTATGGGTTCTTTGCCTTGTTTGGTACTAATTTCAATCAGGGAATTGAAATTTTTATCTTCGGGGTCTAAGAATAAAATTCCTTCCCCAGCTTTTCCCCCTAATGGTTTGAGAACCGCTGCGCCTTTTTGGTCTAAAAAATTGCGAATGACGGCTTTACTTTGACTGACGATGGTTTCAGGAATGACGGAGGTAAACTGGAGGGCATACATTTTTTCATTGGCCGATCGCAGTCCTTTTGGGGAGTTGACGACGAGGGTTTTATCGGGGTGGATGTAATCAAGAATGTAGGTTGCGTAGAGATAGGGAATTGTAACGGGAGGGTCGGTTCGCATGAAGACGACATCCATTGCTTCGAGAGGATGGGAACCGTCGGTTTGGATTTGGTACCAGGGGTTTGCCGCTATCCAGCGATCGCCTGCACGTTCGATCGGTTGGAGTGTAACTCGGTCGAGGATTGCCCAAGCTTTGCCATTCACGACGCTGAGTTGATGCGCCTCAGTTATCCAAACCTCATGTCCTTTCGCTTGGGCGGATTCCATCAGCGCGACGCTGGTATCGTGGGTGGGATCTAGTTTTTGGATCGGATCGATGATGAAGGCAAATTTCACGTTTACTTCCCTTGTGAATGATTCCCTGGGTGGAGCTTTACCTATTTTATTTAAGCGCTAAACGGGACAAAAAAGCGATCGCCCCTCGGAGGCGATCGCTTTTTTTGAGTGCTATGTCGGTCCTAATTCCCCTAGAGTAGGGGGACCGGATGAGATTCCCAGGACAAGAACCCAGCTTATTGCCTCAAAGAAAGGTGCTTTCTTGGCACAAATTTTGTGGTAATACGCGGTTGTCTTCGCTTTCCTGTACTCCCGGACTAAACCGATTCCGGTTGCAGCAGGGGATCTAGCTGATTTTTTGCATCTAGGGCGTGCAAATCGTCGCATCCCCCAATATGGCGATCGTTAATAAAAATTTGAGGCACAGATCGACGCCCATTTGCACGGGTTGCCATCTGATCCCTTGCACCTTCATCCCCATCGATGCAGTATTCCGCATACTCTACACCTTTGCGATCTAACAGCGCTTTCGCCCGTAGACAGAAGGGACACCGACTCCAGGTGTAGATTTCTACGTTAGGTTTCATAATTGGTTCACAGGTCTGAGCAATCTGATGTTTACTCAATTGTAACGGGACTGCTCACCCCCATTAGTTTTCTGACTCGGACTAATTGTTACTCAGTGATTCAACCGGGCAGAACTCCTCCAACGAGGACCCCCTAAAGCAGGTTCATCCCATCCCTTTTTTATAAAAATTGCCTACTTTATTGATTAATAACTAAAAAGCGATCCAAATAAAATTTAATTACAATTAACCGATAGGGCAGAATTAAACAAAAAAACTCCCCACGAGGCGGGGGAGCGCCAAAGCACCCAGTTTGAAATTTATAGAGCTTCAAACAGCTCCCCTTATTCACAATTAATTTATTCCTTTATCGGAACTGATGATGCTAGGGTTTAACCTTCAGTTTGAATCAGAGTTTCCGGCTTTTTTTTTCCATATCTAAGGGTTCCAAGTCCGACCAGTAACAGCGCCGTAGTCATCGTAGGTTCCGGAATCTGTGTCGGATTTTCTGGGGGGACGCCGATATCAATCGTACCCCGACCCGTGCCGCTGGCTCCTGCAAAGGTCTCTCCATTAATACTTTGGTAGCGAACGCCGAAGTTGTTCATCGCAAAGGTTTTGACATCACCGGAGAGGGCTAGAGTGGCCTTGAATTTTCCAGTTTCGCCCGTGGAGACGCCGCCATTGGATCCACCTTGGCAGGTATTGCCGTCGGTAAAGCAGACATCAATGTCTCCAAACTGATTGGGAAAGGAGCCAGATCGGTCATTCTCAAAGAGTCCTTCAACCCGAGTCTTGCCGGAACCTGAGGCCGACCCAACGCCCACCAGGGTCATAGCTGACCCGAGACTTGCACCGTTAAAATTCCAAACATCAAACCCTAACGCTGAGGTGCGGGAGGAGATGCCATTGCTGGAGTTGTTGGTGAGGGACACATCAAAAATAGCCTCGGTGTTGCTGCCAACGCGATTAAGGCCTAGGAACTTAAAAATGGCCTCTGAGGATAGTCCCGTAACATCTTTTGTGCTTACGTTTCCGTTAAAGTCAATAGTAAATTCTTTGCCAACATCGCTGGCAGAAAGACCTAGGGTTTTACTGCCGTCAAAAAGAGTAAAAGCTGAGGCCGATGCGGCGACAGTCAAGGAGTAGACCCCTATGGAGCCAATGACTGATAGTCCTAATGTAAGTGGTTTGAGTAATCTAAACATATCTCTTTCCTGAATTCTACCAGCATAATGGGTGAAATCGAACCGACGGTTGTTGCACTCTTGCTTGGCTGTTTTAGTGAGCATATTTATGCCACCCTATTAGGCACTTGCACTAAGCGACTGAATTTGTTAATCCTTTGACCTCTTTAAGCAATAGGCCAAACTCCCATTTTGCGGAGCGTATCGCCGGTACTCCATCCAACTGTATCCGTCCTGCCCTAAGTCTGTCCATAGTTTTCTCCCAGCTTTGTAAAATCTTTATATAAATAAACTTAATGGTAGAATTGGTACAGAGTTTGGCTCGGCACCAATACAAAGTTTTGATAAAGTGGGGAATTTTAGGGAGCAACAAGTCCTCAATAAATGAATTGGGGACTTGTTAAATTGTAGGGCTCCATTTATTCTTACATCAGGGGACTGGAATTGTCGTCAGCAAAATCGCGTAACTTGGGCAAAGATAAATAAAGAGATTACTGAGGAGCCACTGCATAATCGATGAGTTGAGCAAGTCGGTGGCGCAGGGTTTCGAGTCCCAGACGCTCGCTGGCACAGATAAAGACGGCCAGGGGAAACTCTTCCTTGGCGATCGCCAGGGTATCCCCATCCACCGCATCAATCTTATTAAAAGCAACCAAAGCCGGTCCTGGAGTAACAGGCATTTCCCCCAAAATCTTCATTACTGAGCGAATTTGACTTTGCCATGCCGGATGGGATAAATCCACAACGTGCAGCAAGGCATCTGCTTCGGTGACTTCTTCTAAGGTGGCGCGGAAGGCATCCATCAAGGAGGGGGGAAGTTCGTGAATGAACCCCACGGTGTCGGTGACAACGATAGTCTGGGTATCGCCCATGACGGTGGGAATCACTAACCGGCGGGTGGTGGGGTCCAAGGTGGCAAACAGTTGATCGGCGGTATAAATTTCCGCATTGGTCAAGGCATTGAGGAGGGTGGATTTCCCGGCATTGGTATAACCCACGATCGCCACGGAAGGGACATCCTGATGTTGGCGTCGCAGGCGCATCCGCGATCGATGGGCCTGCAACTCGTTGACTTCCTGTTGTAAACGTGCAATTCGCCGTTGAATGGCGCGGCGTTCGGTTTCCAGTTTGGTTTCTCCAGGGCCTCGGGTGCCAATTCCACCCCCTAAGCGGGACATGGCTTGACCGCGACCCGTAAGGCGGGGCAGCATATATTCCAGTTGGGCTAATTCGACTTGGAGTTTACCGGCCCCCGATTGGGCGCGTTGAGCAAAGATATCGAGAATGACTTCGGTGCGATCGACCACCCGAACGCCGATTTGGACTTCCAGATTGCGGACTTGTGCCGGAGACAGTTCGCGATCGAAGACAATTAGATTGCTGCCGAGGGTTTGTGCAGTGAGGGCGATTTCTTCTACCTTCCCCTTTCCCACGACGGTTTGGGGATGGAGACGGGGACGTTTCTGGCGCATGGTTTGCAGGACGGTTCCTCCGGCAGTATCGACTAGACGGGCGAGTTCGGTGAGTCCATCTTCAAATTGCTCATCTTTAAGATTATTGGTCATCACCCCGACTAATAGGGCGCGATCGTGGTCCGCATCCACATCCCGGGCGATAAATTCGCGCTGGAACTCGGCTTCTAGTCCTTCGACAAGTTCTAGGAAGTCCTGTAGGGAGAGAGCATCCAGACTCATCGGGGGGGAAACAGTCCAGGAGGCGATCGCTTCATTATTGCTCTGGCCCTCTTCCATTCCCGTTTGGGGAATCAAATGCGCTAAATAGGTCTGACTCACATAACCCGTGGCCCCACCTCCGCGCCGTTCAAACCCCTCCCCGGTTAAATTCAACACCACCAAAGCATCTAAGCGTTGGATCGCCATTGCCGTCAGAGAAGACTCACTGGGACCCTCCCCCTTCAACTGAGTAGTAATACAGCGAATCCCACTCAGACGGCCCTCACCGTACCGGGGTAATTCCATTGCTGGGATTTGGGTTTGACGCGGTGAACCCACTCCCACCCGGATCACCTGACCCCGACGATTGATGTAAACACAAACCGAATCCTTGATTTCGGTACTAATTGCCGCCAAACGCTGGGCAAATTCCGATGTAGTAATCGCATCCACCGGGAGTTTTTGGTGGTAGAGGCGGTCAAGTTGCTTAAGCTGACTGGATTTAAGTCCTTGTAGCTGTCCGTATATCGTTTCGATAGGCGTATTGACCAGGAAACTGGCCCTCCGAACTCTTTATCTCTTTATTTTATCGTGAGTCAAAGGGTTGTTAGGGACTCAGGGGGTTTGGCTGTTTTAAAGGAGACTGGATAATTCCAGGGGGGAATGGAGAGAAGGAGATGGGAGTACCACAGGTGAGGCGATGGTCAAATATCCTGGGGGGGTTACGCCCCATCCCAGAAAAGCCTATCTTTTAAAATTGATGATTCAGGATAAGTTGAGCTTTTTTAACCGTTCACTTCAATAATTAAACTGCTATAGCAGTCCTAAATCAGTTTGCTATAAAGATAGGGAGCAAGTTGCTCGCACTCCTAAACATTGGATTGATGTCTTTTCACAATTTATATGGGTAAGCAGCTTATCAACCCTCTTCGATCATTGGAATATGAGGGGGGCGATCGCCTTTCTAGTTTAACTCCCACTTTCAGCGATCGCCTCTTCAAATTCTGCCAATGCCTGAGAGGTTCCCACTTGCCAAGCGCGTTCGACTACCCTGGGAATAATTTCTGCGATCGCCTGTTCCGGAAAAATCGGACTCTTCTGAGCCGTGACATACTCTCCTTCTTGTAACAAATAGATGGTTAGTTTGGACTGATTATACACCCAAACTTCTGGGCATTCAACCGCTTTATAGGCTTCGATGGTGGTTTTAGAGGTGACATCGGTTTCTATTGCCAAATCCGGCGGTGGGTCATTCGGTTCCAGGCGGCGACGTCCAATCATCCGTTGACAGTTCTGGATATAAAAACTAGCATCCGGTTCAATTCCTGCCATTCCTTCTCGTTTAAAGGTGGTCGATCCAAAGGGTTCGTATCTAATGCCTTTTGCTTTTAGTAAATTTTTGACAATATCTGAAATGATGTCATTGGGCTTTTCATGTTCAGGTAAGGGAACCATAATTTGTAAAGTGTTATGACTGTAGGCAAGGCGGGAAGCTCTTTTCTCCCCCATTTCTTGTAATAGGGTTTCAAATTCCTGCCAACTGATGTTGGAAATGCTAACGGTACTGCCGGGTTCTAGCTTTATTTCACTAACGGGTTTAACAATGCCGGTGATCAGGGTCATAATAAAAAACATTAAATTGTTATCGGTTTCCAATCTATTCTAACAGCCAGCCAAATATATCAGCCACCGTTAGCCGTAACTCGCTGGCAAATGGAGGAACGGGAATTTGCTGTTCAGCTTCATCAAAAGCTTCGATTTGTTGCTGAGGATGATATACAAAAATAGTTTTATCTTGGGGGTCAATTAGCCAACCCATTTGACTTCGGTGTTTGAGGGAGTGCAGAATTTTTTTTGTAACTTTGGTTTGACTGGGCTCAGGTGATAAAATCTCTACCAGCCAGTCTGGTGCTGAGGGGAAAATATTAGCAATTTCGCCGTTCTCCTCCCGGGGAATTCTTTCCCAAACAAAGACTGATACATCAGGAACAATGGATTGTCCAGCAAAGCTGCATCTGAGTTCAGAAAAGGCTCGGGCAATTTTAGGACCTCTGAGAGTGGCATTAACTGTAGCTGCAAATTCAGTTTGAATTGAACTATGTTTTCCTTTCGGCATTGGCTTTTGAATGATTTCGCCTTCAATATATTCACTGGCAGGTTTGGTTTCGGGAAGTTTGAGGAATTCTTCCAAGCTTAACGATTTGGATGGGGTTTGGACCATGTTAGGGGACCTCCAAAATGAGTGGGTTAGGGTGGGCGATCGCCTCTCAACTTACCCCTATTATAGCGCCCAAGCCTATAAAACATTCCATTTTCCCATAAAAAAACGGGGTTTCTGCATCAAGTTAAGGGTTTCTCCCTCATCCTTATTCAGAAACCCTGTTTTAGATTGTTTAGAGGGCCGGGATAAGATTATTACCCAAGGAGAAAAAACCGGGTTTTTAGCAAAAACTTCTAGCTAATTTGCAGAAATTTTATTAACAAACCCAGTTTCTACCCTTGTAGTAAATCCGGACTAAAGTTTTAAATTTTCAGTAATCCGTTGCATCGCTTCTTCAACATTTTTCCGGCTATTAAAGGCAGAAATGCGGAAGTATCCTTCCCCAGCAGCGCCAAACCCTGAACCGGGAGTTCCGACTACATTCACCACTTGCAGCAATTTATCGAAGAAATCCCAACTGGATAATCCATTGGGGGTTTTCACCCAGACGTAAGGTGCATTCACACCACCGTAAACCGACAATCCGGCAGCAGTTAGTTTCTCGCGGATAATTTTGGCATTTTCTAAATAGAAACTGACCAATTCTTTGACTTGTGCTTGTCCTTCTTCGGAGTACACCGCTTCTGCACCGCGTTGGACGATGTAAGAAACACCATTAAATTTGGTGGATTGGCGGCGATTCCAGAGTTTCCAAACTTCGACATCAGACCCATCGGAGGCTTTTGCCATTAAGTTTTTGGGAAGCACTGTAAAGGCGCAGCGAGTGCCGGTAAATCCCGCATTTTTGGAGAAAGAACGAAACTCGATCGCACAATCTTTGGCGCCTTCTATTTCATAGATAGAGTGAGGCAAATTCGGGTCCGTGATGAAGGCTTCGTATGCTGCATCAAAGAAAATAATCGAACCATTCGCTTTGGCATAGTCTACCCACTTTTTCAGGTAGTCTTTAGTGGCAGTTGCACCCGTGGGATTATTGGGGAAACAGAGGTAAATTAAATCGACTTTCTCCGTAGGAAGTTCAGCGGTGAAATTATTTTCCGCACTAATGGGGAGATAGACTAATCCCTCATATTCTCCTTTATCATTGGCGGGTCCGGTATGTCCTGCCATGACGTTTGTATCAACATATACGGGATAAACCGGGTCGGTAACGGCGATTTTGTTGTTGTTACCGAAGATGTCGAGAATGTTGCCGTTATCGCACTTAGAACCATCGGAAATGAAGATTTCTGAGGCATCGATCGCGCATCCTCGGGACTGGAAGTCGTGGGTGGCAATTTTTTCCCGCAACCAGGCATACCCTTGTTCGGGTCCGTACCCTTTGAAGTTGCTGCGATCGCCCATGTCTTCCACCGCTTTTACCATTGCTTTGCGGCAAGCTTCGGGTAGGGGTTCTGTCACGTCGCCGATCCCCAGTTTGATGATTTGGGCGTCCGGATTCGCCTCAGCAAAGGCATTCACGCGACGAGCAATTTCGGGAAACAGGTAACCCGCTTTGAGTTTGAGGTAGTTGTCGTTAATCGTTGCCATCGTCAATCGTTAAAAACATCGTATTACAGTTTACTGCTAATTGTGGCATCGGGATAGAGGTTGGAGTTGCTATTCTGATTATTAACAATTTCCACTCTGCGGATACGCCGGTAAACCTAATTAAAAATGATGGGTTTGTGAAACTATTTTTTATCGGTCGATGGGTTTGTGGCCAACCATATAATATAAGGTTAAATCGTTCCAAATGCCTTGTTTCGTGACTAAGGTTTCTAAGTGGGAAAAATATTGTGCTTGGGCTGCGTTTAATTGTTCACAATTGAAATGTTGGACAAAATTTATATGAGTGAGAGGATTGTTTATAAACATCTCCCATAAGTTTTGAGCCGACTCTAAGCTCAAATAGTGCCCAAATTGCTCATCGGTGATTTGGATTTGTTCAAAACCGGCGGTTTGCAGGAGGTTTTTGCATTTTTTTTGTGTTCCCGTGACTTCGGACCAACTGGGCAATTCCAACCCGTAGTTTGTGGCAATTTTTATTAAGAGGTTACTAAAAATAGAAGCGGTTTCAGCGAGTCCAGTCAGGGCGATGATCCCACCGGGTTTTAGAAACCCATACCACCGGCGCAGGTTATGGGGAATATTGGAAATATAAGGAATGCCACAACAGCAGAAAATGCGGTCAAAGCTGTTGTCGGGAAGCTGGATGGTTTCTATATCGGCTTGCTTGAGTTCGATATTAGTTAAACCAGCAGCAGCGATTTTGGAATGCGATCGCCTTAACATTCCCTCGGACAAATCAACTCCCACCACTGACCCGCTATTTCCCACAATTTGGGCGGCTTCAATGGCGACTAAACCCGTTCCCGTTGCGATATCTAAGATGTGCTGTCCGGGTTGAATGTCAGCGCATTGGATGAGATGATGGGCAACAAGGGGATGAAAATCGCCTTCTTGGTCATAATTGGTGCGGCGATTAAAGTAATCGGCAATTTGTTGTTTATAGTCATTATGAATCTGAGAATTATTCATGATTTTTATTGTTTTATTACTAGGGTTTTTAGGGGAATCAACAAAAAATATTCTAGGAGAGATCCCCCCAACCCCCCTTAAAAAGGGGGGCTTTTGGGAGAATTAAATCTGATTTTTTTTAGGCAACGCCGTACTTTTCAAACCAAGTGAGAAGGCGATTCCAGGCATCTGCTGCGGCATCTGGGCGGTAGGTGGGGCGGTAGTCGGCATAGAATCCGTGGGGAGTGTCGGGATAGAGGATGATTTCAGAGTTGCTGTTGCCGGAGGTGAGGCGATCGCGCATTTGTTCCACAGTATCGTTAGGGATTAAATCATCCTCGCCCCCGTATAATCCGAGGATGGGGACGGTTAATTCCTCGGCGATATCGATGGGATGTTGGGGAGTCAGGGGGGTAGATTCACCGACTAATCGCCCATACCAGGCAACTCCTGCGGTGACTTGGGGGTTATGGGCGCTATACAACCACACAATTCGTCCTCCCCAGCAAAATCCCGTGATGCCTAGTTTTTCGGTATTGCCGTTACTACTGGTTTGCGCCCAAGCAACGGTAGCATCGAGGTCCGACATCACTTGTTCATCGGGTACTTTAGATACCACTTCGGAGATAATTTCCTGGATGTCTTCCATCTGGGATACATCTCCCTGTCTGGCAAACATTTCTGGGGCGATCGCCAGATAACCTTGTTTGGCAAATCTCCGGCAGACATCCTGGATATGTTCATGAACCCCGAAAATTTCCTGGATAACTAGGATTACGGGAAAGTTTTTCCCGGTGGCAGGCATGGCGCGATAGGCGGGGATTTCTCCATCGGCAACGGGGATGACAACTTCACCGGCGACTAATCCTTCGCTGTCGGTGGTGATGACTTGTTGGGCGAAAATTGGATGGGCAGCAAGGGCAAATCCAGCGGCGATCGCACTCACTTTTATGAATTGTCGGCGCGTTAAAGGTTTCATTGGCAATTGTTCCTCTTCTTCAAGCAAATGATTCGGTCTATTTTTAAGTTAAACCGATAATTTTTGTATTATAACTATCCGGTATTTTTTGAGCAATCTAAAACCAGAAAAACCCTAACACCAACATCCCGATCGCCACAATCCCTGCCACTAAAGTGGCGGTTTCATTGAACTTTTTTTCCGGTTGAAACGGTTCTCTAGAAGAACTGGGGGTGTCTTGTCTTTCCCGAACTGGCGTCCAATCTTCCTCGTCTAAACTTTTGGATAAACCTCGCCAAACTCCCGCCTGAATTAAAGCATCTTTGCTTTTAATTCCGGTAACGACAACCAGAGTACCTTCTCTTTGGGGTAACCCATATTGTTCCAGTTGGGTGGCGAGGGTTTGTTTAGTGCGATCGCAATTTTTGGCGAGTTTATCCGTGGAATGTTCTTCTCGTTCTCGGTCAGATGTTTCCGGGGAACTGCTGAGGGTGGCACTCGCCGATAATCCTTTTAATAGTTCCCAGTTGACGGTAAATCCGTCCGTTCCTCCCACGGGAATTGCTTGGTCAATTTCCGCATCTAATCCGTCTTGTTTTTCCTCTAAAAAGGTGCGTAAAGCGCGGACAGCGATGGCCCGGAACTGTTGTTCATGGGCGGCAGAATCTTCCGCAACCCAGGCGATGGAATTGCGAATGGTGCGATCGCGAAAATCGGTCCTTCCCCTCGCCTCTAACCCAGTAATCAGCAATAGCAACCGTCCGCTATATCGCCCTAAGACAACCGAGGGGGATTCGGTTTGAATGCAGTCAGCAACCCGATTTAAAGTGAGAATCGAAGGAGTTTCTGGTAACCAGCAGTAGCCCTCCTCCTGAGTAAATCCCCGACTTTTGACATAAATTTCCATGACATCCTCCTATCCAATATTTAACCAGTTTTGACCCTGCAATACCGCAAAGGCCCCCGTATTTTTACAGCCCTTGGCAAATTCCCGGACTGCATCTTTGAGGTGATTATCCAATCCTAACCAATCTCGGATAAAATTAAACACTCCTAAGTTGCGGCGGTCCAAATGTAGTCTCAGCAAAAACCGCAACAAATAGCGTAAAGGCTGTTCGCTATCCTGGGGATTATATTGGGCATCATGGCTAGTTTTTCGGAAGATAAATAACGGTTTGTCCTCCAGAATTTCAATGCGGGAAAATACCACAGTTCCTACGGTTTGAACCGGCGTCACAATCACCACCACTTTTGAAAGTAAGGATTCTGATCGCAATAAATCTAATAAACGCGCATATCCCGCTTGCACCTGCCTCACCAATTCCGCACTGCTTTTCTCATCTTGTAAGTATTTCTCGCAGCGTACCGGGGCAAAAATCACCAATCGAGGAGACTCTAATTCGCGATAGACTCTTTGAAATAAATTAGCAATTTGTTGGGGTTTATTTACCGCATCATGCCATTGGCCATTTTTTTCCATTAAGGCAGGGGTATCAATGGCGATCGCCACTGCTGCCGATTCCCGCACAAATGTCTCCACTCGTTCCTTTTCTTCCCGGGAACTTTTAGCGGCGAGATATTCTCCCGGATAATCTTGAAAGTGCAGGGTTAATGACGGAATTGCCCCTTTTCTACCCAAATCAAAGATAAAAGATTTATGATCTTCCGTACTCTGCATCCATCCTTTCGTTTCAAAACTGTCCGGCAGGGTTTTTAGTTCCGCTAATCGTTCTTGTAGCAATGCTGCACTTTCTAAATCGGGGGTCAGTTGCAAATTGGTTTGTCCAATACTGCGTTCAAATTGCTCATACATGGCAGTCAAAAGGCTGGTTTTACCCACGCCACTGGGTCCCAGCATGGTGACTTTTAATTCCTGCATTACTTTCTCGGTTTTAGGGTGGATTTGCTTGTTTTTTTTAGTTACTTCTATTCCAGCAGAATTAAAGGTTATTGTCCTTTAAATTCTCCCGACTCTCTCATAGTCCGGCGATAAACTCGCTATCAGCTTCCTTCATCGGCAATGCTTCATCAATTTTAATTCGCTATCCGGTGGCAACCACTTCTTGCCCTCTAATCGGATTATACCCGATTTGGGAGTAATTTTCCCAATATAACCCCGTCCCGTGACGCTGTTATAAGGATAATTCATTAAAGTTTATCCCATAACCAGTGGCATCTGCTTGTCGCCACCGAAAGCAATCTACCACCTGGGATGGATTCTGGAAATATTTCAATTGCCGCATTTTACGGTCAAATTGATTCGGATCCAAGGTTTTCCTCCCGGGTCCAAGGATGAACTTCAAAGGTTCCTGGATTCGGGGCTATTTTGACCTGAAATAACTGATGAAATCCTTCGGAGTAGTTCGGGGGGACTAATTTATGGCGAGTCATATAGAGGGCGTAATCCGGGACTCGGGCTTTTCCCTCTCGTTGTCGATTGCGGGTGAGGCAATCGGCAATTTTGGATTCAAAATAATAGCCGATAATCTTTGCTTGATAGTCTTGGGCAATTTCAATGATAGCGTGGCGATCGCCTAGAGTGGGATTGGTATTATCTACCACTAAGGACGTTCCGGATTTTAAGTGTTCTGCGATTAAAAAAGCTTGTCTGCGGGCGGGTTTTTTATTATTTCGCATCAAATCTTTACTCACCAAAGCATGAGTTTCGGCGAAATGGGTTCGGTAAAAGGTGCTTTTCCCCGACCCTGGTAATCCAATAAATATCACTATTTCTATCATAAATTCTTGATTAATAGGCAAAATTTTTTGAATAAAATTAGAAAAATAGAGGTTAAGCCACAATTTTTAACAAAATTTTTGACAAGAGTTAATGATACCAAATCAGGGTATTAAAAGTGGTCTTTATAGATTAGCCTGCGTAGGCAGGCTTCGTCCGTATAGCCCCACCCTTTAGGGTGCGGGCTAAAGCGTTTTCAACCGCTATTTCCAGGCAAAAATTGCATCAATTCCAATTGATTGCCCGCTTCTACCGTATCCACAGCAGCAACCCATTCTCGACGTAGGCGATCGCGACTGCCTAAACGGTCAAATTCATCTTGCCATACCTCGGACCGAACTTCTTCTAAAAAGATTTGCCATTCGGTTTTTACCCCTTCCACGCGCAACACGCGATCCACAAATTCCTCCACGATCGCAAATGCCGCCTGATTCGGTTCAATTAACAAATCTTCCAAGACAGTTTCACAATTATAAACTGCTTCGGCATGAAGGGTTTTCAGATTGCTTAAAACTTCCGAAGCCGAAATCCCTTGACTCGATAATTTCAAGCCTGTTTTATCCGGATTTAATCCATCTAACTGCTGGCGAATGCGATGTTGAATCAGTCCGCGATAGGATAAATTAAATTCCGATAAAATTCTAAACCCCAGTTTGAGTTTCTGTAAATCTTCCGGTAACTGTTCCGCCATTACCCCTAAAAATTCACTGCCCCGAACTGGGGTGAGGTTTCCTAACCGTCCCTGTTCTATCAGCACATCGGCCACTCGGGACTTGACTCGTTCGATCGCCTGCTTCAATCCATCATCTAAAGTCAAAAAATGTTGGGATAAATGGGCGCGAATTTCGTTTAAATATTGATAGTACGCATTAGGATATCCTCCCACGCGATCGCGCCTGGATTCTATCTCCTCCAGGGTCGGAATACCCGGATCCTGCCGACAATTGGCAATCGCCATCTGGACTTGCTTCTTAAACTCCAAATCTTCCGCCTCTCGCTGCTGAGACAGCCCCCGCAAAAATCCCTCTAACCCACTGGTTAAGTTATTCCAGAGGGCATCGAATAACCGCAAAAATAGGGGAAATTCGCTCTCGCGTTGGGCGGCTTGGCCCAGGGCTTGCCTTGCCTTGACCAATTCCGCAGCTTGGCGATCGCGCAGGTGCAATAATCGGTCTTGACAGGCTGCTGCATACTGGCGATCCAGGTCAGTGATTTTAGCCATTAAATACTCCAAAACCCCCTCTAAAATCTGCTGATTCACCGCAACAGAATCAGCACAATTCACCGTTAGAGTTTTGACCACTTCCAAATGTTTTTCTGCCATTGTTTCCGCTAAATCTTGGCAGTTTTTGGCATTATCCCCATTCCCAGAACCGTTGTGGGTTTGGTTAAGAATCATCATCGACCACAGGGCGATCGGCAGTTCAGTTAACGCCGCCGCCGCAGTGTCGTACAGCTTCACATCCACATCAGCCCAATAATCCCCCGAGGATTTAGGCATTCTGACAAACAACACAAAATCCACCTCCTGACCCAAGGTTTCAATCAGTCTCACTTCATCCCCAATTCCTGTATCCCCCAATCCCGGCATATCCACTAAAGCAATAGTTCCCACATCCCCATTAGGAAACGTGCAGACAATTTTAACTTGGCGCACGGCGAGATAGTTGAAAAAGACCCGCTGACCATCGGCGGTATCTTGTGCCACATATTCGCGAATTTCCCCTTGAGTAATCCGGCGTGGGGAGGGCTGTTGCAGGAGAGTCCGATACTCGTCTAGGTGCTTGTGATATCGGCGCAGATGTTCGTATTTCGCCCCGGTTTGTGCGCCGTAGAGGTCGCGAGGTAGAGGCGGCAGAGACTGTTTGGCAAAGTCATCGAGGGACTGGGGGGCGAGGCCTAGCTGGAGTTGGTCGTAATACGGGGCGATCGCCTCCTCTAAAAACGATCGCTCACTATGAAAAAACACTTCCCCGTGAGTTTCCAGGGTAGGATTGTGGTAGATGGTACTGAGGACGCCGGTACAATGTTGGCGATCGCCGTCGGGAATTTCCGAAGCCGTCAGTCCGGTTAAACTTTGTAATAGGCGACTTTTCCCTTGTCTGGCACGTCCGACAACGCCGATATTCAGGGTATCCCGGGAAAACCGTGCCTTCAGTTTCGCCGTCGCCTCTAATTCCGTGGCAATCTGCACCTGAATTTTCCAAAAATCCACATCCTGAAGATGTCCGACGATTGCCTGATCCTCCACGGAATCCACGAGGCGATCGCGGTGGTCCTGTAAAGTCCGAAGTGCCGCCGCAAGGGACCTCAAATTGTCCTCAACCCGACTAATTTTTTCGGCTAAGGGCCGACGTTTTTCGACAATCTGAGCAATTTGTGCGGTTCGCTGGTTATTCATAATGAGCAATATAATTCTCGGTTTCGGTCCCCTCTCTTGATGCTGTCGGCGAAGGATTCAACGAGGCTGAATCCACCTTTGGCCCTCTCCCCTGTGTCTTGGGGAGGCGATCGCCCGTCAAGAACTGAAAAGACTGCTTGGAGGGGTCCCAGAAAAAAATAAGACCCTTTCATCTTACTAGATGGGGGTCTTATCTAACCATTCTAAATCGTCTTAATTTCAGGGAAACAGGTAAAAACAATCAAAGTGTTGAAACTTCTAACCCTTACAAATTCACCGATTTTAGTTAATTGGCGGGGATACGTTTAGCCCGGGCAGTAGCAATTTCTTCCCGGAGGACTTCCATCGCTTTCGTGTATTGAGGGTCTTGGGCGGAACCAATTAAGGTGCGATCGCCCCGTAAGAGTTTTTGTTGGTCCTCAGTGAGTTCGATCGCCACATCGGGAGTAATCCCTTCATGGTTGATATCCGTACCATTGGGGGTGAGATACTTGGCAATCGTCACCGCCAGTCCGGATCCATCACCCAACCCACGGACCGATTGCACTAACCCCTTGCCAAAAGTTTTAGTTCCCACAAGCACCGCCCGTTCATTGTCTCGCAAAGCCCCAGAGAGAATTTCACTGGCACTGGCGGAACCCCCATCCACTAACACCACTAACGGTTTATTCGTCAGGGCGCGTCCATTGGCAGACTGAAGGTCCATCTCTCCGACGCGGTTCACAGTGGAGACAATGCTGCCAGAATTGAGCCACATCCGAGCAATTTCAATACTAGAATGGAGTAAACCCCCGGGGTTAGACCGCAGATCCAGAATATAGCCCGAGACATTTTGGCCTTCCAGGTCCTGGATGGCGTCGCGCATTTCTTCAGCAGCGATCGCGTTAAAATTCGTCAGACGGATGTAACCGACCCCACCCATCGGGCTTTCCTGATAGCTGTAGCGGACCGGATGGAGCTCGATGAGTACGCGCTGAATCGTATAATCTTTCGTCTCTTTCGTCCCGCGTTCTTCGTCAATCACCCGTTCAATCGTCAGGGTCACCTCCGTACCCACGGGACCCCGAATCAGCGACACCGCCTCATTGATATCCATCCCTTCGGTACTTTGTCCGTCAATCTTGAGGATGGCATCTCTAGCTTGAATTCCCATCGAGAAAGCCGGGGTATCCTCAATCGGCGAAATCACGATCAGTTGCTTCGTTTCTTCATCCTGGGAGAGTTGAATCCCCACCCCTGTCAGTTCTCCAGAAGTATCAATCTGCATACTCTTGAACTCCTCTGGATTCATAAACCGGGTGTAGGGGTCCCCCAGTTGTTCCAGCATTTCTTGAATCGCGGTGTAAGCTTCCTCCTTATTGCTATAAGGTCTGTTCAGATACTCTTGACGAACCGTCTCCCAATCAACTTGATTAAACGTGGCATCCACATAATTGCGGTTAATAATTTGCCAAACTTCGTCTACCAGTTCTTTGGGGCTTTCTTGAAAAAATGCTTGACTTTGGGACAGATGAAGTCCCGCCCCCGTGACCGTAACAGCAGTTAAGGCGACTGCTGTTGCACCTACTATAAGTCCGCGTTTTGTAATCACCATAAATATTCAATCAGGAAGGAAAAACTACGATTAAGGACGACCCCCTTGACTCTTTTATCTTTCGACAAAAAAGGTAGTACGATGAAAGCAATCCAGAGGGAAGGGATGGGGCTGATGAAGGGAAAGCACAGGGTGGATATTTAGCTATAGATGACGAACCCGAGGAGAAAGCGCCTGCCCTGATTCTATCTCCTTTAATAAGCCGGAAACAGCTCGAATAAGGAATGGACGATTCTCAGGAGTTTATAGGTTTTGTCCCTAGTCTTACGATAACACAGGGTTTGCACAGGTACGAGACCGCCCAGATTCTCCTTCAGCCCGGGTCGAGGGGCGATCGCGGGCCGGATTTGTCCTCGGGTATCGCTACTGCCGTGGAGAAACCCGGTTTTTTGTTTAATGCCGATCCCCCAGGTCCTAAATCTAAACTAGAAACCCAGTTTCTGGTCTCGTTCAATTCCCGCCTTTCCACCCCTAGGGATCAACCCATCGCCCATCAGCTTGAATCAACTTAATTAACTCATCAACCCCTTGAGATTCCGGGACCTTTTTAATCTCATCCCGACCCCGATAGAGGGAAATATATCCCGGTTGCTTACCCACATAACCATAATCGGCATCGGCCATTTCTCCGGGTCCATTGACAATGCAACCCATTACAGCAATATCCAGTCCCGTCAGGTGTTTAGTTGCTTCTCGGACCTGATGGAGGACCTCTTCTAAATTAAAGAGGGTGCGACCACAAGAGGGACAGGCGACATATTCCACCATCGTCTTTCGCAGACCCAAGGCTTGTAGAATGCTGTAACAGACGGGAATTTCTTTTTCTGGGGCTTCGGTGAGGGAAACGCGAATGGTATCGCCAATCCCTTCCGCGAGTAAGGTGGCGATCCCTGCGGTGGATTTAATGCGTCCATATTCTCCATCCCCTGCTTCCGTGACCCCGAGGTGCAGGGGATAGTCCATGCCTAAGTGATCCATCCGTTGTGCCATCAGGCGATAGGCTGCCAGCATCACCGGGACGCGGGATGCTTTCATGGAAATGACCAGGTTGCGGAAGTCTAACGATTCACAAATTCTGATAAATTCGAGGGCGGATTCCACCATCCCTTCGGGCGTATCCCCATAACTAAACAGCATCCGTTCAGCTAGGGACCCGTGATTGACCCCAATTCGCATAGATTTACCTTGGTCTCGTAGAGAAATGACCAAAGGTTCTAGGGTTTCCCGGATTTTTTCCCCAATTTCTGCAAATTCGGTCGGGGTGTATTCGGTGCGGTTGGGGTTGGGTTTTTCAAAGACGTACAGCCCGGGATTGATTCTGACCTTATCCACGTGCTTGGCGACTTCTAGGGCAATTTTCATGCCGTTGTGATGGACATCGGCCACCAAGGGGACGAGTTGATAGGTCCGCGCCAGCCGTTGCTTAATTTCCGCCAAGGCTTTGGCATGGGCCATACTGGGGACGGTGACTCGGACAATTTCGCAGCCGATTTCATGGAGGCGACGAATTCCGGCGACGGACCCGTCGATATCTAAGGTGTCTTCGTTAATCATGGACTGGACCACCACGGGATTACCGCCCCCGATGGTGATGTTGCCCACAGGAACGGGGCGGGTTTTGCGACGGTGGATGGTGGTGTCCGTCAGGGCGGTATTGGCAGTGGGTTGGGCGGTGGTTAGGTTCGGGAGTGTTTGCATACTGGCGATCGCAATCCGATAGTTGCTGTGCAGGGTGGTTGATTGGGTCCTGGGGCGATCGCATTGAGGCTTCTAAGTTTGGGGCTCGTTCCCCTTCTTGAGCAGCCAATGGACGCGCCAGGGTGTTCTAGTCTGGGTTCTGTTTTTCAGGTTGCCATAAATTGAGTCAATTTGGCGGAAAATCCTCACAGAAAACTTCCTTTTGTTCCCTCAATCTCCCCTCACCCAGAGACTGAGGCATTCTCGCCTAGGGTCACGCGCCCGGGTTTTACCTAACCTCCGAGAGATTTTTGGATTTCATCGATGACAGGGGACGAGAAACCGATAAGATAAGAAGATATTTTCGCCGATGGCAAGTCCGATCGCTTGCGATCTCGCCATGCTAATTCCCAAAGGGTGCGATTCTTGCTGTAAAAACCTTTGTTGTTCAACGGATTGCTTGCATGGAAATCAATCGATGTGTTGTTAGAGCCAGAGCTGTTTATCCTGAATGCAAGTGCTTCAAAATGCCAGGAGCGCTCGAACGAAGGCCCCTATTCAACCCATTGCAGGGGTCGTAACCCCCCTTGGCGATCGCATCGGTGATTTGATTTTACCTGGACCTTATCCAATTTTCTCAACCCGCGAATGGGTGCCACCCATCTAAATCATCATCTCCACCTCGCGATCTCACCCCCACGACTCCCGAACGAAGTGGCCCTCTGGCCCCCGAAAACCATTCACTCAACCGCCGCCGCAGATCTAAGCTATGCAACTGATGAACGCCATGACCGGACAGCTCATCCAAGGGCGCTATCAACTCATTAAAGACCTCAAGCGAGGTGCTTTTGGTAAACTCTATCTGGCTGAAGACCGACAACAGCCGGACCAACCGCGCCCCTGTGTGATTAAACAACTCCAGCCGAATCTCTCCAATCCCACCCTGCTGGCCGAAGCCCGTAGGCGCTGGCAACGGGAAATCGAAGTGATGCAAAAATTAAGCACTCATCCCCTGATTGCGGGAATTTTGGATGGGTTTGAGGAGGAGCAAAAATTTTATATTGTTGAAGAATTTATCCCCGGTCAAGACCTCAGTCAAGAAATCATCCGAGGCAACCGCTGGAGTGAAGGCTTGGTGATGGCGCTGTTGCATCAAGTTCTGGAAGTGTTAGCGTTCATTCATCAGCACTCAGTAATTCATCGCAATATTAAACCCTCTAATTTAATCCGGCGGTCCGGCGATCGCAAAATTATTCCCGTTGATTTTGGGTCTTTTAAAGAAATCGAAACTCTAGCCATCAATCCCCAAGGTCAAGTGGGTACAGCGGCGATCGGCACTCCAGGTTATGTCCCCATCGAACAACTCGGGGGCAAACCTCGCTTTAATAGCGATATCTATGCCCTCGGCATGACCGCGATTCAAGCCTTAACGGGCGTCCCCCCCCGCGAGTTAGAACGGGATCCCAAAACAGGTCAAACGATCTGGCATCATTTGGCCCCAGTCAACCCCAAGTTGGCCCAGATTCTGGATAAAATGGTGCGCTCAGACTATCAAGACCGCTACCAACAGGCGACGGAAGTGATCGCTGATTTACGGTCTTTACATGAAATTGGCAATCTTCTCGATGGTCGCTATCAACTGGTAAGTTTGTTAGCCGAACGCCGATTTAGTAAAACCTTTTTAGGGGAGGATTTACAACGCCAGGAAATGCCCTGGTGTACGGTGGAGCAAATTAAACCCGTTCAACAACAGACCTTTCCCTGGTGGGAAGCTAAAAGCTTTTTTGATGCGGAAGCCCAACTTTTACACCGTTTAGGCACTCATGACCGCATTCCCACGTTGCTGGCAGATTTTGAGCAAAATGGGGCATTTTATTTGGTCCAGGAGCAGATTGAGGGACAGTCCCTTTCTCATGAATTAATCCAGGGCAAAAAGTACGAGGAAAAGGAGGCAATTGCCTTATTACAAGAGGTCCTAGAAACTCTCGCCTTTGTTCATGACCATCATGCCCTTCATTTGGATTTAACCCCCTGGAGCATCTTCCGGCGTCAGTCTGACGGCAAGCTGATGTTGACCAATTTTGGGGCGGTGAAGCAAATTGGCACCTTGACGATTGACCAGGGCCAGTTAACCACTTCGACGGCGATCGGGACTCCGGGATATATGCCAAAGGAGCAAATGGTGGGCAATCCCCGCCCGAATAGCGATATCTACGCCCTCGGTGCAGTGGCCCTACAAGCGTTAACCGGGGTGCGTCCGGATTATCTGGGGACGGAACCCCATACGGGCGAACTCAGTTGGCGCAAGCACGTTCAGGTGAGCGAGCGCTTTGGGGCGATTCTGGATAAAATGGTGCGCTCTTATTTCCGCGAGCGCTATGAATCAGCTCAGGAGGTGTTGGCCGATCTGCGTGCCCTCCAAGAACCCGTTCTTGTCCCCTTTCCGGAGTCGGCGCCGATGCCGATTGGGGGGGATGGTCCGGTGTCTCCCCAGGTCCCCCCAGAGCAGCCCCAGGCGGACCTGGGGACGAGTCCCCCAGGTCAAGCCAAGACTTCTATTGGGGCCTCGGTGGTAGCGGGGGTGACCCAACTTTCCCAAAAGTTACCTTTTGGCAAACCCTGGCCGATTCTGGCGGTGGTGGCCCTGATGGGAACGGCAGGGGTGGCGATCGCTCTGAACAATTCACAGCAAGCTCGTCAAGAGCGTAAGGACTCGGAGAGATTTATCGAAAATGCCAGCTTGCTTTTGGAGTCCCAGGATGCCCTGAAAGCCCTGGATGAGTGTGATCAGGCGATCGGGATTAAGGCCGATTATGCCTTAGCTTGGAAATGTCGCGGGGATGCGCTCTATCTGCTCGATCGCTATGAATCGGCTCTCGTGGCTTATGACAATGCCAGCCGTTTAGAACCGAAAAATGCCCGCTATTGGAACAATCGCGGGGAAACTTTGTATCAATTACAGCGCTACGAGGAGGCGATCGCAGCTCACGATCGCGCTTTAGAACTTCGCGGGAATGATGTGAATGCCCTCAAGGGTCGGGGCCTTGCTTTACTCAGTTTGCAGCGCTACGATGAGGCACTGGCCAACCTGGAGCAAGCGCTAGAAGAGGAGCCGAATGACCCTCAAGGCTGGGAACGCAAGGCGTTGGTTTTAGAGTATTTGCAACGTCCCCAAGAGGCGGATCAGGCTTTTGAACGCGCTCTGGCTGCTTACGATCGCCAGCTTGAAAGTAAGCCGGATGATTTGAATGCCTGGTTAGAACGGGGTCGATTACTCACTGAGTTACAACGGCTGGATGAAGCGATCGCTTCGTATGATCGCGCGTTGGAAATTAATCCAGAATATTATCTAGCCTGGAATGCTAAGGGAACGACGCTGTATAGTGCTTCTCAATTTGCTGCTGGCTTAGCGGCTTACGATCAGGCTCTGGCGATTGAACCGGATTTTTATAAAGGCTGGCATAATCGCGGGGTCTTGCTGAGTCTGGGGTTGGGTCGCCATTTTGAGGCGATTGAGTCTTTTGATCGCGCCTTGGCAATTGAGGAGAGTTTTCATCTGGCTTGGCGCGATCGCGGTTTGGCACAAATGGAACTGCGCCGTTATGAAGAGGCAGTTACCTCGTTTGATCAAGCGGTGAAATTTGAGCCCAAGGATGGCAGATCTTGGGCGAATCGGGGGATCGCACTTAATGAAATGCGGCGTTATACCGATGCGATCGAATCGTTTGATCAGGCGATCGCCGCTCAAACTCAAGATCCCTTAGTCTGGACTCAACGGGGAATCGCCCTGGAGTCCCTGGAACGGTACGAGGAGGCTCTGGCTTCCTACGAAAAAGCCCTGGAAATTCAACCCAATTTCTATCTGGCGTCGGAGTCCCGGGACTGGGTTTTACTCAAGATGGGCCGCTAGTCACCTCTGCAGGGGAATCAATCGGTGCATCGTTACTGTATGACACCGATGGGTTCTTCTCCAGTCAGGGTTATAAGGGTTGGCACTTTCCGGCGCGAATCAGGCCCACACGACGGGCGATCGCCTCCTCCCGAGATTCAAAAGGTCCCCAGTTCTCCCCGAGTTCCGGCTGTTCCGGCCCTTCCAGGTGACTGCTGGGGAGGATTTCACAAGTTCCGTTTTTGCCCTTGACAATATAGTATTTGGAGGGTTCAGCCATCGGTTTAGATTAAGAAAAAGGGGGTTACAGCAGGTGGGGCGATCGCCTAGGGTTGCAGAATCACCGGAGTCGTGGCATTATTGCCGGACCCGCCCATAATTACTACTTTACTGTTATTAGAATTGGCAAGGCGATCGGTTGCTTCAATATTGCGCCATTGCAAGAATTGCGACGTTAAACCCGGGGAAATAATTTGTTGATACTCCGCAATTCCCAAGGCTTCAATCCGCTTGCGTTCGGCTTCTTGCCGCTCTTTCTGTAGCACCAATTCCATGCGCTGATTATCCTGTTCTACCTCCATTTTTTGCTCAATGGCAGCTTGTAATTTCTCCGGTAGCGCCACATCCTTGAGAAAGGCTTCTTCAACGACAAAACCCAGAGGTGTTAAAGACTCCCGCATGGATAACCGCAGTCGCCGGGTGACTTCCTCCCGTTTAGCGGTATAAATGTCTCTAGCCGGATAACTGGATGTAATTTCTCGCATAATCGCTTGAAACCGCGATCGCACGATTTCTCCATCATTAACACCCACATTTTGATACACATCCGCCGCACTATTCGCGTCTAAGCGATACTGGATCGTCCCCTCTACAACCAGGTTTAACCCTTCTTGGGAGGTGGCTGAAATTTTCTCCGGCATATCCCGCAGGCCTGTGGAAAACTTCAAAACATTTCCAAATGGGTTCACCCAATGCACCCCGGGATTCAAGGGTTGGGGGTCTACCTTCCCAAACACCTCAATCACTCCAACTTTGCCCGATGGGATAATTGTAAAGGTTTTCAACAGGGAAGCTGTCGCTGCTAAAATACCGATTAAAAGGGCAACAGCGCGCACGGTATTACGATGTTTCTCATCGGAAAACTTGGGTCCGACGAGAACCACCAAAATTGAGAGGAGACTGGTGAGGATTGTGGCAATGAAGGTCATGGGATTACCTCAAACTGCTGTAAGTAACAAGGCATTGATCTGGAAATACAATTCAGTTTAAATCACGCAACGCCAAGAGAATTTTTCAAGTTTTCCCTGGGGAAATCCGACTGCGGCCCCGCCAATTTTGCTAGGATACCACACCGGATACCCCAGCGATCGCTGGACGACAATTTGGCATAAATTTTTTCGATTGATTGCGGACTTGATCGAGCCAATCAATCGATTTATGAGCACAGCAAAACACCTAAACACAGCCTTGGTGGGCTTGTTTCAGCCACAAACCACCAAAGTCCGGAAACTGCCGGGAAGTTTCTGTGAGGGATGGGGAGGATGGGGGAGATGGGGAGGATGGGGAGGATGGGGGAGATGGGGGAGATGGGGAGGATGGGGGAGATGGGGGAGATGGGGGAGATGGGGAGGATGGGGGAGATGGGGGAGATTCAACGTCCTGACTTGCTGTCGTTTCTTCCATTTAATCCTATTGGGAATACAAAGTGACTTCCAACGGGACTATATTATTCTTATAACTTTGTTTTTCGTACTTTATAACTCTCACAAATAGTATTTACCCCATTCCCTAACACCGATCGCTTTGCTACTCAAAGCAGATTTAGGGCCTAATTTCTGTTAATTTTCCTAAAGGTATATTAAGGATGCGCTCAAATCTGCGTTACAATTAAATGCGTCTTTTCGATTAGATCTGACTCCCCTCCCAAATTCATGCTAGAAATCAACGCTCCTAACTTATATTTATTTAGTTACCATATCAAAGAAGGGTTAGGCATCAGCCTAGAAAGCAGTCAACGGAATTATCACTCAGTTTTAGAAAAAATAGTGGGTGATATTTCCCGATTAATCCCCGGTGCGATCGCTCGGGATTGTCAGGAAACTTTCCTCGATCTTCAGTCCGAACCCACCGCCGATTTAAAATTTAAAGGAACCCTCCATAACCACGCTATCCTCGGACGCTATCTGCGCCGAAGTCTCCATCAGACTTATGCCTTAATTTTTGATGGTTCAGTTCAAGAAAGATATAATGCTCATGAGGTTCAGAGTCTGCTGAGTACGCTGAAAGCGCTCACGCCGGACCCGCATTCCCCGGATAATTTAGGACAAACTTGGATGATTTCGGGAGTCTGGGAACATGGCAATTCCACTCAAATTGAAAAGCTGGCAGAAGAGAGCTATAAAACCTTAATCTCTTCGGAAGGATGGCATCATCGAGCAACGGGGGACTATGTAGGGGTGAAACTGTATGAGTTTTGGCGAACATCGGGGGGAAAGACTGGGGAGACGATTGAAGCTAATAGTTATTTACTCCTGGTTCTGTATCCCGATCGCGAAACGTTTCAAGCGGGATGGGGATTTTATGAACAATGGCAACAAGTTTTATTATGTCGGCATCAAATAGTCTGGGCAAAGGCCCATAGCCAACGGCTCAACGAACAGCTAATCACCCACTATCAACAGATTGAGGCGATCGCTGATTATTCTACTCTGAGTCTCTATCACCTCAAAACCACGAAGGATGCTCTATCAGGATTGCTCACTGGATTTACCACTTTAGAGAAGCATCTCAATTTGATGGAACTCCAGATAGACCAGTATGATAAATATTGCCATCAGTTAGAACAAGATGCCGATGGATTAGGATTAACGGAACTCACTTTTTTAAACATATTCAGCACCTCAGTCAAACAAACTTACCTCCCCAGGCTTCAAGGGGATATCACTGCATTCCGCCTAAATTTGGAAGGGATACAAAATCTAACTCACAGGATTCAGGGGCTGGTGGAAATTCGTCAGGCCCAGCGCGATCGCACGGTTAAAACCGCAGTGGGCATCGTGGGGGTCGGAGTAGGGACAGCTTGTATAGTAGCCGTCGCTTCCTCGACTCCTCCTGCCGTTCCCTCGGTGAATACGGGCCCAAATTCAGGTTTGCCCGAGGTCTTATTGGTAAGTGTGATCTGCGGGGGTGTTGCGAGTTTAGTCACCTTTGTGTCTGTCGTCCTGTGGCAAAAACTTCGCAAGTGATGCGGTGAAGCATCGGGCGATCGCACGTTTCTCCTGCTAAAATTAAGTCTACCCAGTCGGTTCAGGATTCAATCCAATTTAATCAATCGGACAAGAAACCCGGTTTCTGACCAGAGCAAAAGTTGCCAAACCCACAAAACTTTTGTGAAGAAACCCGGTTGTCTTCCCTTAACTGTACCGGCGTCCTAGCACAACCCTATGGAGAAATGGCTATGGTTACAGAAGTGCGATCGCCTGAACCCCAGGCAACCCTGATCTACCCCGATAGTGATGGTCAACCAATGGCAGACAATACCCAACAATTTGCGCTCATCGTCTGGATTAAAGAAAATTTAGAACGGGTCTATGCTCAGGATCCGAATGTCTTCGTCGCCGGAGATTTACTCTGGTATCCCGTGGAAGGCAATAACAAGCTCAGGCAAGCGCCGGATGTGATGGTAGCATTTGGACGACCCAAAGGCTATCGGGGGTCTTACCAACAGTGGAAGGAAGACAATATTCCCCCACAAGTGGTTTTTGAAATTTGGTCTCCCGGGAACCGTCCCTCGGAAATGGCGAAGAAATTGGCGTTTTATCAGAACTACGGTGTTGAAGAATACTATCTCTATCATCCCGATTTGCTCGATTTAGCTGGATGGTGCAAGTCTGAGGGGAGTTTACAACCGATCGAACAAATGGACGGATGGGTGAGTCCCCGCCTCGCAGTCCGCTTTCAAATGGCGGAGAGTGGATTGCAACTGTACCGTCCCGATGGCGAACCGTTTCTCACCACGTTGGAATTAGAGGAACGGGCACTACAGGCCGAAGAACGGGCGCGACAAGCTGAATCAGAACTGCAACGAGAACGCCAGAAATCCCAGATACTCGCCGATCGCCTGCGGGAAATGGGAATTGATCCCGATGCGTTGTAGGGATATCTAATCAGTCATCGGGACGCTGATGCGATCGCGTTTATTCCCGGGGCGATCGCACCACTTCTGGCAAAATTTCTCGCGATAAACCCTTCCAATCCATCTTGGATTCCTCCAAAATGTCCTGAAAGATTTCTACCCGGATTACCCTCTCAAACGAGTCCATATCATGCCAATCAATTTAGAATCATCAACTTTTGCGATCGCTCCTGGCAGTTTGCGACAAGTTCACCATATCGCATTTAACGTCAGGGATTTGGCAGCATCCCGCCATTTTTATGGTCGGATCCTGGGTTTACGGGAACTGACTGGGGAGTCCGTTCCCACCACGTTGCGGGAATTAGTCGCAACGGGGAAAGTTGCCAATTTTGTTACCCCAGATGGGACGGTTATCGATTTATTTTACGAACCGGATTTATTACCTCCGGACCCAGACCCGAAACGTGCCTTTACCCGTGCCAATCATCTCGCCTTCGATATTGATCCGCAATTATTTGACGGCGCAGTTGAGGCACTTAAAGCGCATCAGGTTGCGATCGATAGCGGTCCCGTCACCCGTCCCACTGGACGCGGCATCTACTTTTACGATCCGGATGGGTTTATTATCGAGATCCGTTGCAATCCTCTCGACAGTTGACTGATAAAAGTCTGCTCCAAGTCCGGGTAAAGTGGGGTTAGAGACTGTGGAAACCCCAGAATATCTCTTGCCTCCTCGGTAGGGATTAACTCTAGCTGCCATTGAGATAAAAATCCCTGAAGATTTATCTGTAAAACGGGATACAAAATCCTGATTTTACGCAGTCGCCTTTGACCTGTTTTCCTTAGAAGGGTAAGGTTTGATGTTGCCACCAAGGGTCAATCCTTCCGGGAATCATCCACCCGATTCCGGGTTTAGGATACCTGGGCGATCGCCTCGGATATCCCCCCATCAACTGCCTCTTTAAATAAAGAAGCCTTTCGCGATCGCGAAAGGCTTTTCCATTACATCCACCGCCACGATGGCATCCCATCGGTTAGGGTCTTTCCTCGCAAACCCATTTCAGAATATTTAAGCGAAAATTCATCACTTTCGCCACTTCCTGGCGTATTTGCCGCCGGAAAAATTTATCCCTAATCCATGCTAAAAACAAGTTTTTCCCGGGATTTTACTGAAGAGCACAGCGGGCCAGAAGCTCCTGTCCTGGCGCTGTTACAAGGTTTATTCTCTCTCTACAGGTTATCTTGAGAGAGAGAAACCCTGTTGATTTTCTTAAGTAGAAACTCCCAAAAAGGACTCTATATTAATGATCGCTCCCCCCGATGCTCTGAATTAAGCCGCTTCGGTTTCCCCGTCTTTTTCTGACTCGTCCACTTGAATTAAATGGATATGCTTGTAACCCAGCTTAATTTCAAACTCGTCACCGGGCTTCAACCCCATTGCTTGGGTGTAAGTTGAACCAATCACGAGTTGCCCATTTTGGTGGACGGAAACCCGATAGCTTGCTTCTCTGCCACGAGTGCTTTTTTTGGCTTCCGGATCCAAAGCGATGCCTCTGGCATCGAGGAGTGCATCATAAAAGTCAGTCAGATTGACCCGAGTTTCCCCGCCTTTTGTGGTGGTAGAGTAACCACAAGCCTTTGCTAACTCTCGCCGAGGTAAGTTGGCGAGTTCTTTTGCCTTCTTGAGCAGTGCTTTTCCTCTTAGGGCAGTTGCAGTTTCAGCCATTATTAATTCCTTACTAACTCTTCTTACAAGAATTATTATAAACGAACTCCTAAAAAATACAACACCTATTTTTAAAATTTAATTACTCAGACACTACGTTGCCGATCCGGCGATCGAAGGAATTTATCAAGTCGTGGCCCTTGGCATTGAACCGCTATTTTTTCAGTGACAGTCCGCTGACTCCTCTATATAGCAGAGGCTTCCTCCTTGTCACTCCATCTCATAAAGATTTTTCACTACCTCCTCTCCCTTAAAAGCTTTGTCTTTCAGAAAAAAGAAAACTTGATAAAATTGCCCGGATTTATGATAAGGCCGGAAATAGGCGAGGACTCAGAAGGTTATGCTCAATCTATCCAGTCGCCACTTCCCTCATTCTCGTCAATTCCACCCAACTCTCCCCTCACCAGAATCCCTAACCCATTTTGGTGTTAATAGCCTTGATTCGTTTTCCACAGAGGAAATCCACTGAAAAATTCCCCCCAATGGGACGGAAGGGATATTTCTCTAATTAATCATCTGAACACAGGACAATCTTCTATTTTTAGGTTTATCTAAAATTCTGTCCCGGGAAAGTTGCCAGAGGTAGGGTGGGTGGGTATCTCACATCAGGGGGAGGGGTTATTGGTCATTTGTCCTTTGTCATTTGTCACTGGTCCTTTGTCCTTGGTCCTTTGTTGATGGGGGGATGGGGGATGCTGACGACCAATGACCAATGACCAGTGACCAGTGACCAGTGACCAGTGACCAATGACCAATGACCAATGACCAATGACCAATGACCAATGACCAATGACAAACTCATTTATTGTAATTTTTAGTCTAGGTTAGACGATGAAACCCATCAAAACTTTGTGGGGAAAGAGTTTTCACCTCAAGAATGACCAAATTTCGCCCGGGGTCTGAGGGGAAACTGGAAACTGATTACTCAGGGGGATAGCCAGACGATCCCAAATCGATGTACCATGATCCCGGTGTTGATATCCAAACCGATTCAATCAAGAGGTCTCATGGTGTTGTCTCTTAATGAAAGGTCCTTTAAACAAGAAGTTTTAGAAGCTACCACTCCTGTTCTCGTGAATTTTTGGGCACCGTGGTGCGGTATTTGTTTGCTGATTAACCCGATTTTGAAGGGATTCGAGGCTGAATGGGGCGAAACGGTTAAGATTGCCGGAATTAATGCCGATCAAACCTTAAAGCTTGCGAGTACCTATCGGATCGCGACTTTGCCTACCCTGATTTTGTTTGATGGAGGATCCATTATCCATCGGATTGAAGGGTTCCAAGGACGGGATGACTTAACCCGGGAATTAAGGTCCCTGCTCCTGAGCACTCAAAAAGCGCATTCTTATTCCAAGTTACAACCGGCCATCAATTCCTGATGAGAGTCTCTCGTCAGGAATTTTTTACAGCCAGCCGCTTTTTTCTGGGTTAATCAGGTGACCTGTACTGCGGGTGAACCCGTGGCGGGTTCTGGAAAATTGGAACAGCTAAACCCCATCTAGTCTAATCTGGGTGGGGTTTTTCCTTTGGGGTTGAGGGGTGGGAAAAATGGCTGGTGCAAGGCTGTTTGTTCAAGCGATCGCAGATTATATCAGAAAACCAAAAAAATTCAAATGAGTGAATATCGCTATGATATCCCTAGTCTCCCGTTTCTATGACGGGTCTATGTCAAAATGTTAACCAATGAGTTAACTCAGTAAAGAAGTATTTAAGTGGGCCTCAGCGATGGAACCAATTTATCAGTATGCTTGGCTGATTCCAGTTCTGCCTTTATTAGGGGCAATGCTGGTCGGCTTGGGCCTGATTTCTTATAACAAGACGACCAATAATCTGCGGCAAGCGACTGCCGTATTCTTGGTCTCTTCCGTAGGTGCAGCAATGGTCTTGTCCTTTGCCTTACTCTGGAGTCAAATCCAAGGACATGAACCCTACACGTACAGCCTGGAATGGGCGGCGGCGGGGAATTTTCACCTAACAATGGGTTACACCATTGACCACCTCTCGGCGCTGATGCTGGCGATCGTGACGACTGTGGCCCTGTTGGTGATGATTTACACCGATGGCTACATGGCTCATGATCCCGGATATGTGCGCTTTTACACCTATCTGAGCCTGTTTAGCTCCTCAATGTTGGGTCTGGTGATCAGTCCGAACCTGGTTCAGGTTTATATCTTCTGGGAACTGGTGGGGATGTGTTCCTATTTGCTGATCGGATTTTGGTTCGATCGCAAACCGGCAGCAGATGCTTGTCAAAAAGCCTTTGTCACCAACCGCGTGGGCGACTTTGGTCTGCTGTTGGGGATGTTGGGCTTATATTGGGCAACGGATAGTTTTGATTTTCAAATCATGGGCGATCGCCTGCAAGATCTCGTCCAATCTGGGGCGATCGGTGCAGGGGTCGCGGCCCTCTTAGCCGTGTTAGTCTTTCTCGGACCCGTTGCCAAATCCGCTCAATTCCCCTTGCACGTCTGGCTACCGGACGCGATGGAAGGCCCCACCCCCATCTCGGCTTTAATCCACGCCGCCACGATGGTGGCTGCCGGAGTCTTCTTAATCGCCCGGATGTATCCCGTCTTTGAACATATCCCCAGCGCAATGACCGTCATTGCCTGGACCGGATGTTTCACCGCCTTCCTGGGGGCAACCATCGCCCTCACCCAAACCGACATCAAAAAAGGGTTAGCCTACTCCACCATGTCCCAACTCGGTTACATGGTCATGGCAATGGGCATCGGGGCCTACAGCGCCGGACTCTTTCACCTGATGACCCATGCTTACTTCAAAGCTATGCTCTTTCTCGGGTCTGGATCCGTGATTCATGGCATGGAAGAAGTGGTCGGTCATGACCCCACCCTGGCCCAAGATATGCGGCTAATGGGTGGACTGCGGAAATTTATGCCGATTACCGCTGCTACTTTCGCGATCGGCACCCTCGCCATTTGTGGAATCCCGCCCTTTGCTGGATTCTGGTCCAAAGACGAAATCCTCGGGGCCGCCTTTGAAGCCAATCCCGCCCTCTGGGGGGTCGGCTGGCTGACTGCCGGGATGACCGCCTTCTATATGTTCCGGATGTACTTCCTGACCTTTGAAGGACCCTTCCGAGGCAATGACACCGAAATTCGTCACCAACTCAAAAGCGAAGCCGAAGCTGGGGAACCCATTCTCGCCTTTGGTCCCGGTGCAATGGACCCTCGGGAACTAGAAGCCAGCCACGATGACCACTCTCATGATCATCACAGCGAATATCCCCATGAGTCCCCCTTAGCCATGACCTTCCCCTTGATGGCCCTGGCCGTGCCTTCGGTCCTGATTGGGTTGGTAGGGACTCCCTTTGCCAATTACTTTGAAGCATTTATTCATCCTCCCAGTGAATCCATGCTGGAAATTGCCGAACACGCCGAAGAATTCAACCTCACGGAATTCTTAGTCATGGGCGGTAGTTCCGTGGGAATTGCGTTGCTGGGGATTACCTTGGCATCCCTGATGTACTTGAGTCGGAAAATCGACCCAGGGGCGATCGCCTCCCAAATCAAACCCCTCTACTTGCTCTCCCGCAAGAAATGGTACTTTGACGAAATCTACAACTCCCTGTTTGTCGTCGGTTCACGCCGGTTAGCCAGACAGGTGATGGAAGTCGATTATCGCGTCGTTGATGGGGCCGTCAACCTCACCGGGTTGATTACCGTCATCAGTGGCGAAGGACTCAAATACTTTGAAAACGGTCGCGCCCAATTCTATGCCTTGATCGTCTTTGTGGCGGTTCTCGGCTTAGTCATTCTCTCTGGTGTGACTTAATCCAATTCCTCTGTCGCCCAAGCAGAAGCCAGAATTCCAGCATCATTGCCTTGGAGTTAATTCTGGCTTCTGTAGTGTGACGGGTGAGTTTTCTATACTCAATCCGGTTGAATAAAAACCCGCACCCTGAAGGGTGGGGCTATACGGACGAAGCCCGCCTGCGCGGGCTAATACGGAATCCCGTTGAAAAAGACCCGCACCCTGAAGGGTGGGGCTATACGGACGAAGCCCGCCTGCGCGGGCTAAGAGCAAAAGCCTTTTAAGTAACGACCGGATTTAGTATCTTGATGAATTTTGGTAGCGATCTATGAACATGGCTGAATTTCCTTGGCTGACTACAATTATCCTGTTTCCGATCGCGGCATCCCTACTCATCCCTGTTATCCCCGATAAAGATGGGCGCACGGTGCGTTGGTATGCCCTAATCGTCGGACTCATTGACTTTGCCCTCATTGTCTATACCTTCTGTAATCATTACGACCTCAGTAACCCCAACATCCAGCTTTTTGAAAGCTATTCTTGGGTTCCTGCCTTAGACCTCAACTGGTCAGTCGGGGCCGATGGCTTATCCATGCCCCTGATTATCCTCACCGGATTTATCACCACCCTGGCAATTTTGGCCTCCTGGCCCGTCACTTTAAAGCCAAAACTCTTTTTCTTCTTGATTTTGGCCATGTATGGCGGACAGATTGCCGTCTTTGCCGTCCAGGATATGCTGTTGTTCTTCCTGGTGTGGGAATTGGAACTCATTCCGGTGTACCTGTTGCTGTCCATCTGGGGCGGTAAAAAACGCCTCTATGCGGCCACCAAGTTTATCCTCTACACCGCAGGCGGTTCCCTGTTTATTCTGCTGGCGGGCCTCGCAATGGCCTTCTACGGGGATACCGTCACCTTTGATATGCAGTCCCTGGCGGCGAAGGATTATGCCATTAATTTAGAACTGTTGCTCTATGCAGCATTTTTAATTGCCTACGGCGTCAAACTGCCCATCTTCCCCCTGCATACTTGGTTACCTGATGCCCACGGGGAAGCAACGGCCCCAGTGCATATGTTACTCGCCGGGATTCTGCTGAAGATGGGGGGATACGCCATCATCCGCATGAATGCCCAAATGTTACCCGACGCTCACGCGGTGTTCGCACCGATTTTAGTCATCCTCGGGGTTGTCAACATCATTTATGCGGCTCTCACTTCCTTTGCGCAGCGCAACCTCAAACGGAAGATTGCCTATTCCTCCATTTCTCACATGGGATTTGTGCTAATTGGGATTGGGTCATTCACCGACTTAGGGTTAAGCGGGGCTGTCTTACAAATGGTCTCTCACGGACTAATTGGGGCGAGTTTGTTCTTCATGGTGGGAGCAACCTACGATCGCACCCATACCCTGATGTTAGATGAAATGGGCGGCATCGGCAAAAAGATGAAAAAGTCCTTTGCCATGTGGACTACCTGTTCCCTAGCTTCCTTAGCGTTGCCGGGAATGAGTGGATTTGTGGCTGAATTAATGGTCTTTGTCGGCTTTGCCACCAGCGATGCCTATAGCCTAACCTTCCGCGTCGTCATCGTCTTCTTAGCGGCAGTTGGGGTCATTCTCACCCCGATTTACCTCCTATCCATGTTGCGAGAAATGTTATACGGACCGGAGAATAAGGAATTAGTGGAACATGAAGCTCTGATTGATTCCGAACCTCGGGAAGTGTTTATCATTGCTTGCCTACTGGTGCCGATTATTGGGATTGGGTTATATCCCAAGATTCTCACCCAAGTCTATGATGCAACAACGGTACAGTTAACCGCGAGATTGCGAAACTCAGTGCCGACGTTGGCGGAAGGCGCATCGGTTGCCCTAGGAGAACCGATGGAAGCTCCGGCAATTGGTAGCAGTCGGTAGGTTATCCATCATTTTAGTCTGTTACAGTCAAGGCAGTTTTAATTAACTGCCTTTTTTTGTATCACTATACAATTACCCGCAGCGTCAAGCCCGGAGGCTATACGGACGAAGCCCGCCTGCGCGGGCTAAGAGTACCCGCAGCGTATCCTCGTGACTGGGCTGAAGCCGAGTCACGCACAATTGGAGGCTCTGCCTCCTGTACCCCCCTCCCGTCCTCGTGACTTGCCTCCAGTAACAGGCGGCAGAGCCGCAAGATGCCCGTGTCACGGCAGAGCCATGACACGAGAGTTATTAACTATATATACAAACCATGACATCCCAACCGATAATCCTCTGGTATCGCAACGATTTGCGCGTACATGATCACGAACCGCTGTATCGCGCCATCCAAAATCATGCGCCGATTGTGCCTATCTATTGTTTCGACCCTCGACAATTTTCTAAAACTACTTATGGGTTTCCAAAAACTGGCCCATTCCGCGCCCAGTTTTTACTCGAAAGTGTTGCCAATCTGCGTCAATCCCTGCAAAACCTTGGCAGCAACTTAATTATTAAAATTGGAAAACCTGAATCAATTTTACCTCAAATTGCCCAACAAGTCAATGCCTCGGCGATTTATTTCTATCAGGAAGTCACAGCGGAAGAAATTGGGGTAGAAACAGCACTGTCTCAAGCTGTAAACCCGTTGGATATTTCCCTCAAATCCTTCTGGGGACATACGCTTTATCATTGCGATCGCCTCCCATTTGATATCCCCAAGATTCCCGAATTGTTCACCCACTTTCGCAAACAAGTGGAGAAAACAGCCACACCGGATTCCTGCTTTCCCACCCCTACCGAGTTGCCGCCATTACCGGAAATAGTGACAGGGAACTTACCCAGCTTAACCGAATTAGGCGTCGAGGTAAAGGCGATCGCCTCCCAAGGTGTGATCCCCTTTACCGGAGGAGAAAGCGCCGGAATTGCCCGATTGGAGGACTATATTTGGACAGGCGATCGCCTGCGAACCTACAAAGAAACCCGTAACGGAATGCTGGGTTCTGATTATTCCTCCAAATTTTCCCCCTGGTTATCCTTGGGTTGCCTCTCCCCCCGCTACATTTATCAACAAGTCCAAAATTATGAAAACCAACGCATCAAAAATGATTCCACTTACTGGCTAATTTTCGAGTTACTCTGGCGAGATTACTTCCGGTTCATTTGTGCCAAACATGGTAATGCCATCTTCCGTAAATCCGGATTACAAGGCATACCCATTCCCTGGCAAGAAGATTGGCAAAATTTTACCCTTTGGCAACAAGGAAAAACAGGATTCCCTCTCGTTGATGCCAATATGCGCGAACTGGCAGCGACTGGATTTATGTCCAATCGAGGTAGACAAAATGTCGCCAGTTTCTTGACTAAAAACCTCGGTATCAATTGGCAAATGGGAGCAGAATGGTTTGAGTCCCTGCTGATTGATTATGATGTTTGTAGCAATTGGGGGAATTGGAATTACACTGCTGGGGTGGGGAATGATGCCCGGGGGTTTCGCTTTTTTAATATTATAAAGCAATCTAAAGATTATGACCCCGAGGGGGAGTATGTGAAGCATTGGTTACCCGAGTTGGCAAAGGTTCCAGCAGCTAAAGTGCATGAACCTTGGAAGTTATTGCTGGTAGAACAACAGCGATTTGGGGTGGAAATTGGCAAGGATTATCCGCATCCTATAGTTGATTTGTTTGAGTCGGCAACAGTGAATGAGCAGGTGTATAAATCCGCTTTAAAACGTTCCTAGGTGAGGGATGAAGGGGATATAGAGCGAGTATCTAGCTCGCTCTATTGGGGTCAAGCTCTCCGCCGGAGTGATGAGCCTAATTCTTTTCACCAAAATAGGCCAATGGATAGAAACCTGCTATAAAATGGATATAGCCTAACGTCTCATTGTACGCCCATGACTACTATTTCTGTGCGGAATACTCCCCCTTTAGAAAGTGGCGATCGCCTGACTCGGGATGAGTTTGAGCATCGCTATCATGCTGCACCGGATATTACCAAAGCTGAATTAGTTGAAGGAGTTGTGTTTGTGGCATCCCCCGTTCGTTCAAATCGGCATGGCAGACCCCATGCGCTGATTATGGCTTGGTTGAGTGCTTATTGGACAGGAACGCCCGGTGTAGACCCCCAAATTGAGCCGACGGTTCGCTTAGATGAGGAGAATGAGCCGCAACCGGATGCTTTATTACGCCTGGAACCGGCAGTTGGAGGCAATTCTTGGATTAGTGAAGATGACTATATTGAAGGGTCGCCAGAATTGATTGTGGAAATTGCGGCGTCTAGTGCCAGTTATGACTTGAATGATAAGCTGAATGCCTATCAACGGAATGGGGTTCAAGAATATATTGTCTGGCAAATTTATGAGAATAAACTGGATTGGTTTATATTAGAAGAAGGTCGATATGTTTCCCTAGTTCCGGATGAACAAGGGATTTTGCGATCGCAAGTGTTTCCCGGTTTATGGTTGTCGGTGGAAGCCTTACGTCAGCGGAATGTGGTGGAGGTGGTAGCGGTTGTTCAGCAAGGGTTACAGACAACAGAACATCAAGAATTTGTGCAGCGTTTGGCGCAGTTTTCAGCGGAGTGAAGAACCGGCGGGGCTTTAAACCCCGCCTAATAGCTTGCATTCGGTTAAAACCGACTCAAGACTTTATGAGGAACCCGGTTTTTGAACCTGTTATCCGAGTTGAATTAGCCGACGGCGATCGCTTGGCCAAATTTTGTCAAGTAGCGGAATGCTTTGACGATGAAACTAGCGCAAACATAGGGGGATGTATTGTAAAATGATGGCCATGCTAATGCTTTATCTTCATCATAGAAATCGCTTCGTTCCGGATGATTTTCAATCCAGGCTAATCGCACGGCATGACCAATTAAGACATCCAAGACTATATATTCCTGAATCTGCAAATCGGGGTTGCGATCGCAAATTTCTGCAAGTTCCATCAAGGTTTCAATATTAACCTGTCGGTATTCCGGTGCCGGAATTTTATTCAGCAGATGTTCCACGCGCAGGGCAAAATTCTTTTCCCCAGGAGTCATTTCTGCTAAAATCAACTCGCTATCTAAGCGGTTGCGCCGCTCTAATTTATCCCCTATGACTAATCCTTTACAATGTTGCATGACTTGCCAAACCCGAGGATAAAACTCGGTGGGAACTCGTCCTGCCGCCCCTTCTAACTGTCGGCTGCGCTGCCAATTTACCGAGCTTTCTTCGGTTTCATTGGGGGAAGGAAGCACCACCCATTCAATCTCCTGTTCCTGCTGTTGGACGTGCAGGGATTCTTGTTTTTTCAGGAGTTTATTCATCCCCGCATATCCTTTTAAGACTTCCCGCAACCGGGTATTAATTTCAAAGGGACTTAATTCCATCACCCGTTCATAAGCTTCATCTTGGGTGAGGTTCAATTCCTTGGCAAGTTCACTGGTAATCAGCAAGATTAAGTAACTCACGCGCAGGGTGAGCAATCCATCAAATAAGTCCGGTTCGGCTTTGATTAATAACCCCAGATAGAGTAAAATCTCTTGAGTCAAGACGCGATCGCGAATGTCTTCTCCGCAAAACAGCCGAATTTTGTCCACAATTTCTGTATAGGACATCGGGCGAGAAATCAGGGATGCCTCAGTATAAGCTTTCCCGACAGTAATCTGCTTTTGCCGGACGAGGATATCTGTCACCGCATCGGATAACCCAATATCTACTTTGTTCAACAACCCCGCTGCACGACGGACGACGGACCAATGAATCTGCTTTTCGGTGTCATTCTCTGTGCTATTCGCCTCGGTTCTGAGAGTCTTTCTTTTGGTACTTCCGGCGATCGCACAATCCCCGATCGCCTTCCCTGTTCCCGCCTTAAAATAGACTTCATTCAGCAAATCCGCCACCGTCACTCGGCGTCCGGGTCCTGCCAGTCCCGTCTCAAACTCTAATCCACGCAATCGATACAGGCTATGCAACAGTTCGATTTGCTCATACAAATTACAAGAGGCGCGCAAACTATCCAGCAACAACGCCGGATCGGTTTCACTCTCTAGCATGAACTCCTGGGTGTGATTCAAAGGCCCATTTTTTTCGGCATCGTAAGCCAAAAAATAACAAGCGGGGGCCGCATTTTGTACCGGATTCTCACTAAACTGAAATTCATGGAGAACATCAATCCGCTCAATGCTGCCGGTGAGCATCAATTGATTGAGTCGTCCCAACTTCACCGGCGTCCCTTCACAGTCCCCGTCCCGCAATTCTTTCATCAGTTCCAGCAATGCCGGGAGAAATCCCTTACTACTGCCGTCGGTTTCTAACATCGCATGAGTCAGCAGCAAAGTTACCGTCGGACGTCCTACCCCATGACCCCCAATTTGAGGATACCGCCACCAATGGCGATGGATATAGGCCAGTTCACCCTTGATATTTGACACTAAAAAGTGATAATCCAATGTGAGATAAAACTCTTGCTGGTTTAAAAAGGACGGCAAAAAGACAATTGTTTCGCCACGAATCCGAAAAATATTAGAAGTTGTGAGACTTCGCAAGCGGCGCATGGGGCGTCCCGTTAGCCCTAATTTATCGTTGCGGCCAATTTGCCGATACACCCCGGAGAGGTCTCGCGCTTGTCGCACTTGGATCGGTTCGACTTCTGCCGGGGTTTGGGTGGCGATACCATGATAGGCGAGTTCGGTTTGCAGGTCTTCATCTTCTGCAAGCAGGGCGATTTGCACCACAGGTTTGCGGCGTCCGGCAAGGGTGCGGCGACGTCCTAATGGGTCGATATCCCCTCGGTCTAGCAATCCTTCATCGAGCATCAGGCCCAGGAAATAGAGGCTTTGCGCCCAGACTAAGGGGAGATTTTCATTGGGGAGACGCGGTTGAGTCTGGGGATTAGCACGTTCGGCTTCTACCTTGTCGGCGGGAACGTAATATAATTCAGGAAGGAGTTTTAATCCGTAGGATTCCACAACTAGGGAGTTGAGGCGTTCTTTATACTCTTGCGTTTGGGTGCGATCGCCTCGAAAGATGCCATCTAGGAACAGGTAAGTAAAAAATAGCGGCCACTCACATTCAATATGTTCAAACTGTTTCAGTTCCCAGGGTTCGTAATGCAAGCGCCCAGGGTCTTCCAAAACCGTTTGATGTCCATCGCGCAAAAACCGCTTGCAGCCGTATTTCCCTTGTAATTTATTGATAACTTTCTGTTTAGTGCGATCGCATAATGGACCATCCTCGATCGCAAAAGCCGGAAACGTGATAATACTCAACAACGCCGCATCCACTTCCTTAGAACTCGATTCCCGAGGTAGAATCGATTCTAACGTCTGTCTTGCACGGGCAATTTCATCCGCCAGGACATGAATCACCGAACTTTGGGACCCTTTGACCCCAAACAGATTCACTCCATTAATCGCTTCTAACGCCGCGAGGGCCATGCCAATGGAAGAGGCATTTAACTCCGGATTGCCTTTATTAATTTTATTCCCCCGTTCCCAGATTCCGTAATCAGGAGTGCGATAAGCTCGTCCTATATAATAGACCAAGTTCTGAATAAAATTAACTTCATCCACCGTATAAATGATGGATAACCCGGAAACAGACATTTGAGCTAACATCAACAAAAAGATTGAAGTTGCATCAAGTTGGAGATGTCCCCACTCATTATCGCCAACTACTGTATCTCCCGTATGGGTATCGAATTTGGCGTGCAGACAATCCAGCAGAGATTGGGTTTCTTTGAACCGTTCTACCTTGTCTGCTTGTCGCATCATACAAAACAGCAATCCCCGCATCAACTTCACCACACTATGTTCTAACTCATAAGTGCGTCCTTGGGAATCATCCATTTTGCGATAGGCGAGGGCCAACCCCCAGACGGCGAGAATGCTATAAACATTGTCTCGCACCCAGGCATCGGTATAGTCCCCGTGGGCGTTAATGGCGGTAGAAGCGGGTAACAGTCCTGTAATCGGATTTTGGCGAACGAGAATGAGGGACTGGATCTGGTGATAGTAATAGTCTAATCGGGTTTGACGTTCGTTCGAGGTCAGGCTCATGAGGTAGTTTGGAGTTGACGAAACGGTAAGATTTGGCTCAGTGGGGGGTTATCCCCGGTGGCCCGAGGGGCTTTTACCCCGCCTAGAGAATATCCGGGCGCTTTGAGGCCAATTTTTATAAATAAGCGCGCACCTTATTATCCGTAATTTTTATAAAAGCGACCTCTTCCCCCCGACACCCCTTCCCCTTGTAGGTAAGGGGATTGGGGGGAAGAGGTCTCATTTTGACTTTAATTCTGTGCAGTTACTTAATAAAATTAAAATATAATTAAAATCAAATTTCGTCAAGAATAAGCTGAGGCGTTAGCAAGCTGGAAGTAAGGTTCTAAAAACAAAAGGGTTATGTTACAGGTGTTGCAAAAATTTTCTGTATTGGGACTGCCGGTTCATATTACCGCTCACTATCGAGACTGGTTACAGTCACGGTTGCAGCAACGCCAGGGTACTCATGTGGTGACGCTGAATGCGGAAATGGCCATGCAAGCGCTAGAAAATCTGGACCTTGCTGCGGTGATTCATCAGGCGGATTTGGTGATTCCCGATGGTGCCGGAGTGGTGTTTTACTTTCTGGTCAGAGGTCGCAAAATCCAGCGCTGTCCGGGAATTGAACTGGCGGAGTCCTTGGTGCAATTAGCGGGGGATTTGGGGGAGGAGTGTTCCACCTTTTTCTTTGGGGGAAAACCGGGAATTGCTGAGATAGCGGCGAAGCGATGGCAAGGGGAGTTACCGGGATTGGCGATCGCCGGAACTCAGGACGGATACCTGTCTCCAGAGGATGAACCAGCATTCAAAGCACGACTTCAACAACTGCAACCCCGATTGATTTTAGTCGGATTAGGGGTTCCCCGACAAGAGTTTTGGATTCGAGAAAATCGCCATTTATGTCCCGAAGCGATTTGGGTAGGAGTTGGCGGTAGTTTCGATATTTGGTCAGGTCAAAAAGAGCGAGCACCCGTCTGGTTACAACGCCTCCAGATGGAGTGGGCCTACCGTCTCTATCAAGAACCCTGGCGCTGGCGACGGATGTTAGCATTACCCCACTTCGCCTGGATTTCTATGAAAACTGCCCTCCGCCAGTAAGGATGTTTCCCCTGTTTGTAGTAACCCCTTCAGGCGTTACTACAAACAGTGATAACGCCTGAAGGCGTTACTACGAAAGAGAAGACCCCCATCTTCCTCATCCCCTCCATCAACCCAGGACCCCTGACAAATGACCAATGACCAATGACAAATGACAAATGACCCATGACCCCCAAACTACGCCGACACCTGCCGCTGTGCTTGTTGTTCTTGGATGCGATCGAGGGTGCCGGTGGGGATAGAGGCGATGAGCGATCGCGTGTAGTCTTGTTGGGGGTTGGTGTAGATGCTTTCAGCGGGACCGACTTCTTCTACTTGGCCTTTATTCATGACCAGAATGCGATCGCTCATAAACTTGACCACACTCAAATCATGGGAGATGAAAATATAGGTGAGTTTAAACTCGTCCTGTAATTCTTTTAACAAATTCAGCACCTGCGCCTGTACCGATACATCTAAGGCGGAAACCGATTCATCGCAAATAATAAACTTTGGATTCAGCGCTAATGCTCTAGCAATACAAATCCGTTGGCGTTGACCTCCGGAAAACTCATGGGGATAGCGATTCATTAATTCCGCATTTAATCCCACTCGTTCTAATAAATAGGCCGATCGCTCTCGTTGCTGGCGTGAGTTCTCTCCCACTCCATGAATTTTTAACGGTTCCATGACTAAGTTCCCAATGCTCATTCGAGGGTTGAGGGAACTAAAGGGATTTTGAAAGACAATTTGCATTTCTCGGCGCACTTGTCTCAACCTTCTTCCTTCAAGTTTGCCGACATCTTGCCCTTCAAATAACACGTTCCCGGCAGTGGGTTCAATTAATCTTAATAAGGTGCGAGCGAGGGTGGTTTTACCACAACCGGATTCTCCCACCAATCCCAAGGTTTCTCCCGGATACACTTCAAAAGAAACCCCATTCACCGCCATCATATACCGTTGGGTTTCTCCAAAGATACCGCGCACGGGAAAAGCGACTTCTAGGTTCCGAACTTCTAGCAGAGGGGACTTTTGCTGTAAGTCAGTTAACCGTTTTTCCATGTCCGCCTCACTGACTTCTTGGATGTTTGTTATCCCATCCGGTGAATCGTTAGTTTCCCTGTATTTTTCCCGAATCTCGCGATCGCCACTGGCATTGGTGACCACTTCCATAAAATCCGAGACTGTCGGCAGATAAATTAACCGGCGATCGGGACGGGGACGACAAGCGAGTAAACCTTTTGTATATGGATGTTGGGGATTAGAAAAAATTTGTAGAACCGAACCCTGTTCGACAATTTTACCTTGGTACATCACCGCCACTTGATCGGCGATTTCCGCAATCACCCCAAGGTCATGGGTAATAAACATCATGGACATTCCCCGGCGATCGCGCAAATCCCGCATTAATTCCAGGATTCTCGCCTGGACTGTCACATCCAAGGCCGTTGTCGGTTCATCCGCAATCAGCAACGTGGGGTCACAAGAAATCGCCATTGCAATCATTACCCGCTGAATTTGACCCCCAGACAATTCATGGGGATAGCGCTTCAAAATCGCCAATTTTTGCTGATTCACCTGTTGCATAATTTCCCGTTCCGTTGCCGTTTCAGGTAAGTTCACCTGTGCGCGCAACTCTGGATCACTCGGCAACAACTTCACCTCTTGTAAAGCAGCGATCGCCCGTCTTCTGGCCTCAGATTCTGATACTTGATGATGCAACAAAATCGCTTCAGTAAGCTGAAATCCGATGTTATAAACCGGGTTCAGAGAACTCATAGGTTCCTGAAAAATCATCGAAATTTTACCGCCGCGATACTGCTGTTTCACTCGGCGAGGTAGGGCCAATAAATCGATGGGTTCTTCGTCCTGAGTTCCTCGAAACCAAATTTCGCCCCCGGAAATCCGTCCCGGAGTCGGTACTAATCCCATTACCGCCAGGGAGGTGACGGATTTCCCGGAACCCGACTCCCCAACGATACCCACAGTTTGGCCGCGTTGGACTTTAAAGGAAATTTGGTCAACCGCTTTAATGGGTCTTCCTTCGGTGAAAAATTGGACTTGCAGATTGCGAACATCAAGAACGGTGTCTGTCATGGAGAATTAGGGGGAAAAGGTAGGAAGATTGTAACAGGGTCAGTTCGATAGATATTGTAGTGTAAGCGGTAATGTTAGAAGAAAAACTCCCTCAGTATGCTCTCAATAGTAACCCACTCCGGAGCGGGGCAGATCCCCAGGTACGCTCTCCATCGGGGACCCGGACACTAAGAACCCAGTCAAAGCCTGGAAAAGCCCCCCACCGTCACAGACTAAGGTTGCTGAACCCTTATTTCCCTCGGAGAGAATATTAGTATCCAATAAAAATCGTCAACTCATAAAATCACTTCTTGACCCGAGGATGAATCCCTCACCCCGTCAAAAACATCGGGTTCGATCCATATTCCTTCAGCATTCAGTTCTTGGCGAAAGGACTTAAGACGTTGCCAAAATTCTCCCCCGGTCTCAATGGATAAGCTAATTTCTTGGCCATCGGGAATATCTATGTTATCAAAAAGTTCGATATTTCGGCCTTTTTTAATTCCTTTAATTTGCATAAAATATTATGTTTTCTCTCTCATGAATAACTGCCAAAAATTAGAGCATTCCAACATAAAAAATTCATCAATCAGACAGAATGGGAAGAGTTTAGCGTCAATCTAGCCCGGTCCCGCAGGGGTGAAGGGTTGAAAAGCAGAAAGAGGCGATCGCTCGCCTCTGTATCAACAAAATCTTTTAATACTCTGACTCACCCAGGGGATGAACTCGACGGATTCACCTTTCCCCTAGAGGGCGATCGCTTTTTTGGGTTACTCAGCGGTCTGGTTTTCATGGTTTTGATGGGTGGAGCCATCTTCTCCACCGCCCATCATGCCACCATTCATTTTGGCTTGGCAGCGTTCTTTCATTTCTTGCATTCCCTGCATTTGCCCCCTCATTTCCTCCATTTGTAGCCTCATTTCCTCATGCTGTTGCTGCATCTGTTCAAGAGTCATGGGGGGAACCTGTCCTTCGGGTCTTTGTGCGAATAAAGGACTTGCACTGACGACTAAGAGTGTCACACCTGCGGCGGCGGTTCCTAGGACGGTTTTGGTGAATAAACTTGCGTTCATTTCGACTTCTCCAGGGCTGAAATTTTTCCTGTTAAACATAGGATAAACTCTCCCCCTAAGCGGAGAGTCTAGGGGTTTTTACAATTCTTTACAACCGGGTAAAATGATCCGGGGGCGATCGCTTCCCGGGTCCTGTCAGGTCCCCAAACAGAACTCGACACCGTAACAGAGAAATCGGGTTTCTGCGTCACAGTATCGAGTTCAGGGGAAAAATCAAGCAACGGAGATTAACTAATTGCTGCTGCCTCTTGAAGTTCAGGGTCTTGGAACAGGGGAGTGCTCAGGTAACGTTCCCCAAAACTCGGCTGAATCATGACAATCAGTTTGCCTTGATTTTCTGGGCGTTGACCGAGGCGGATAGCGGCGCATAAGGCAGCACCAGCAGAAATACCCGACAGGAGACCTTCTTCCCGGGCCAAACGACGACTGTAGGCCATTGATTCATCATCGCTGACCACAATCACCTCATCAATAAGTTTAACGTTCAAGACATCGGGAATAAATCCCGCCCCGATGCCTTGGATTTTGTGGGGACCGGCAGATCCACCGGAGAGGATGGGACTATTGGTGGGTTCAACGGCGATCGCCTTAAAACTCGGTTTGCGCGCCTTGAGCACTTCTGCCACTCCGGTTAAAGTCCCGCCAGTCCCAACCCCAGCAACCACAAAGTCTACTGCACCATTCGTATCTTCCCAAATTTCTTCGGCAGTCGTCTCCCGATGAATCTGCGGGTTAGCGGGGTTGCTAAACTGTTGCAACATATAGGCTTCCGGGGTACTGTCCACAATTTCTTGGGCGCGAGCGATCGCCCCTTTCATGCCCATATTGCCCGGAGTCAATTCTACCTTAGCCCCATAAGCGCCTAACATCAATCGGCGCTCTTGACTCATGGTTTCTGGCATCGTTAGAATCAGTTGATAGCCCTTCGCCGCAGCGGCCATTGCTAGAGCAATTCCGGTATTTCCCGACGTCGGTTCAACTAAAATGGTTTTTCCCGGAATAATTCTCCCTTGCTCTTCCGCGACATTAATCATATTGACGCCGATGCGATCCTTAACGGAAGAGGCGGGGTTCATTCCTTCTAATTTCACCACAATTCTAGCCACACAACCTTCGGCTTGAGGAATGCGGTTTAAATCTACTAAAGGAGTGCGACCGACGAGTTCGGTAATATTTCGAGCTATTTTCATAAGTTCACTGAATGGATAGGTTTAGTGGGATGATTGACTGTTGAAAACGGTGCAGCGCCAGGTTGGACTGACTGATTGCCGTAGGCTTCCCTGGGGGAATTTTTGGGGTTAACCCGACTCCAGTAAACGCTTGAGAATGGGGGCTGGTCAAGGTTGATGTAATAAAACTTTACTCATCAAACGTCCCAGGATGTGAGAGGCGGCTGCCAAGTTTTGATAACTGAATCAATCCAAACCCTGTTTCTCTAAGATGCATTGGAGTCGTCGTGAACCTGTAAAAATGGCAAGACATTATTATAGCGCGATTTGGAATGATTTTAGTTTGGGATTAGGGCGATCAGCACCAATCAACTCGCTCAACATCCAGTCAGTCAACAATTACCAGAGAAGACATTCCGGCTGTCATTCGGAAAGTTGTCACCTCATCTATATTTTTGGATTAGATTGAATGACTGAGCAGATTTTTTGTTCAAATCAGAACCAATCTTTAAATGAAATTTAATTCTTAATCCATCTCAAATAAAATGCCTCTGCTCAACCCCTTAGCGCTGAATTAATTCGGTTATATAATGTCACTCCATTCCCTTACGGAGTAAAATATTTTACGATGAATCCCCAAGATACCCACCCCCGAGCTCATGAGGAAATGATATAATGCGGCTCTACCTCGATACCAGTGCTTACAATCGCCCCTTTGATGATCAGTCTCAAGTTAAAATATTCCTTGAAACCCAGGCGGTCCTCCTGATTTTACAACTGATTCAAGATCATCAGCTAGAATTAGTGAGTTCCAACGTTTTAGAATATGAGAATAGCCGAAACTCTGATTCTGAGCGGGCAAAATCCGTTGATGTTTACCTGAGTCTTGCCACTTTCCGGCAAATCGCCACCGAGTCGATTCGACAACGCGCCCAAGCGTTAGAAAAAACTGGGGTCAAAGCGATTGATGCCTTGCACGTTGCCTGTGCTGAAGCGACCCAGAGCGATTATTTGATAACCTGCGATCAACGATTAATTAATCGTTGTAAAACTCTTAACCTGCGAGTCATTAATCCCGCTGATTTTATTTTGGAGATGGATGATGAAAATTAATAGACCCAGCGAAAAACAGGTAATTCACCAAGCCTTAGACATCTTATCAAGCAATCTTGACCCCTCTAGTTTCGCTCGCTTTGTAGCGGTTTGTCAACTGGGAGAAGGGGATTATTTAAAAACAAAAGAGCAACTTTTTAACCCCGAAACTGTTGATAGCCTTTATGAAAAAATTCAAGCTTTCGAGAAGGCTAAAAATGAACTTAATCCCTGATATTTACGACGGTTGCCTTTACCGGGTTAAAGTAGGGATAATTCATCAAATTACCCCTACTCAACTCCTGAAAGAGTTATCCTCTTTCCAGGCAGTGTTACACCCTAGGACTGGGTATCAAACCCGGTCTAAATATCCCAATGCTTAGGCTTCATCTAAGGCGGCAACTCCGGGGAGTTCTTTGCCTTCAAGTAATTCTAAGCTGGCACCGCCGCCGGTGGAAATGTGGCTCATTTTATCGGCCAATCCGACTTTTTCCACGGCTGCCACGGAGTCGCCACCGCCGATAATCGTGGTGGTACCTTTGGGGGTCAGTTCGGATAAAGTATGGGCGATCGCCTCAGTTCCTTTGGCGAATTTGTCGATTTCAAATACACCCATAGGTCCATTCCAAATCACCGTCTTGCAATCGCCAAGAGCTTCTTGGAAAGTTTTCACGGAGTCCGGACCAATATCCAATCCCATCCAACCATCAGGGATATTTTCCACGCTGACGATTTGCGTATTGGCATCTGCACCAAATTTGTCCGCAATCACCACATCGGTCGGCAATAACATCGCCACGCCGCGTTCTTTTGCCTTCGCTTCCAATGACTTAGCTAACTCTAGTTTGTCATCTTCCACCAAGGAATTCCCCACGCTGATTCCCCGCGCTTTTAAGAAGGTGAAAATCATCCCACCACCGAGGAGCAGTTTATCGCACTTCTCTAAAAGAGTTTCGATGACACCAATTTTGCTAGAAACCTTGGAACCGCCAATAATTGCCGCCAAAGGACGCTGAGGTTCTTCGATCGCCCCTTTCAGGTATTGCAGTTCTTTCTCCATCAAAGACCCAGCAACCGAGGGACTCAGGTAATGGGTCACCCCTTCGGTAGAAGCATGGGCACGGTGGGCCGTACCAAAGGCATCATTCACATACAAATCGGCCACAGAAGCCAGCTTTTTGGCAAATTCTGGGTCATTTTTCTCTTCTTCAGCATAGAAGCGGACATTTTCCAGTAAGGCAACTTGGCCGTTTTCCATGCCTTGGACCTTGCTTGCCACCTCATCGCCAATGCAGTCATCGCATTTGATGACTTCTTGACCCAATAATTCCGAGAGGCGCTTGGCAACCGGGGTTAGGCGCATTTTTTCATTCACCTGACCCTTGGGACGTCCAAAGTGGCTAGATAGAATTACTTTGGCCCCTTTACCCGTTAAATCCTGAATCGTCGGCAATGCTGCCCGAATCCGGGTATCATCGGTGATGTTACCAGCATCGTCGAGGGGTACATTAAAGTCGGCACGGACTAACACCCGTTTACCGGATAGGTCTGAGGCTGACAAATTTGCTACAGTTTTCTTGGGCATGAAGATCCCTCCTAATTGCGTTTTTTGGTCTATTTTCTAGAAAATCGGCTTATAGCGCGTGGGATTTAACTCCTGCGCCGAGGCATACCCCAAAACTGACCTCATTGATGGGGTCAAGATAGATGAGTCTCTCTCTGTCTGGAAGGTTTGCCGTAAACATTTTATCGTTGAGTGCGTCCTAAACACGGCTGCTATGTTTAAAACTGTTCTTTTTCCGATCGATGAAAGTCGCGAGTCCCGTGAAGCGGCGGATACCGTGGCCCAAATGGTCAAAACCTTCAACTCGCGCTTAATTTTGTTGTCTGTGAATGAGGTTTCGGTGGAGGGAGAGGAACCCCCACCCCCAGAACGGGTGATGACCCCGGAGGCGATCGCAGAATTACTCAAAAATGCTCAGTCCATGTTTTCTAAGCTAGGTATCGAAGCGGAAACCCTCGAACGGGAAGGAAAACCCGCCTTTATCATTTGCGACGTGGCGGACGAAGTTAATGCGGATCTCGTGATTATGGGCTGTCGCGGGATCGGGTTGACGGAAGAGGGTCTCGCCGATAGCGTCACCAATCGCGTGATTAATCTGGCCCCTTGTCCCGTGTTGATTGTCCCGTAGGGGAAGTGGGGGAGATGGGGAGGATGGGGGAGGTGGGGAGGATAGGGGAGATGGGGAAGCAGGGGAAGCAGGGGGAGATAGGGGAGATTGGTCCTCGTGACTTGGCTTAAGCGAGTCACGCATAATAGGAGGCTCTGCCTCCAGTCTTGTAGCAGGCGGCAGAGCCGCAAGAAGTGCGTCTCACGGCTGAAGCCCTGATACGAGATGTACTATCTCCCTATCCTCCCTATCCTCCCTATCCTCCCCATCCTCCCTATCCTCCCCATCCCCCTTATCTCCCCATCCTCCCCCATCCCCACATCTTGCATTTATCAAGTATTTAACAATGACAACTCCTGATATTCAATGGTATCCCGGCCATATTTCTAAGGCAGAAAAACAACTGGCGGAACAATTGAAGCTGGTGGATGTGGTGTTGGAGGTCCGGGATGCGCGGATTCCTTTGTCTACCCATCATCCCCAGGTGCCGCAGTGGGTGGGGAGTAAAAGCCGAGTTTTGATTATTAATCGGGTGGATACGATTTTGCCACCCCTGCGCGATCGCTGGCATTTGTGGTTTCAACGTCAGGGAGAAACGCCTTACTTTACTAATGCGCAAGATGGGACGGGGGTGAAGGCGATTTTCAAGGCGGCGAAGGAGGCGGGGATTGCCCTGAATCAACGTCGTCTCGATCGCGGGATGCGCCCTCGCGCTGTTCGTGCGGTGGTGATTGGGTTTCCCAATGTGGGTAAATCGGCGTTAATTAATCGCTTATTAGGGCGTCGCGTGGTGGAAAGCGCCCGACGTGCGGGGGTGACGCGCCAACTGCGTTGGGTGCGGATTTCCGATGAACTGGAGTTGTTAGATGCGCCCGGGGTGATTCCCAGTCGGTTAGAGGACCAAAATGCTGCCTTAAAGTTGGCCATTTGTGACGATATTGGGGAGGCAGCTTATGATAATCAACGGGTGGCGTCGGCATTTGTGGAGATGGTGAAAGAGATTGAGGAAATCGGGACCGGACTGGTGCCACGGGAGGCGTTGCGATCGCGCTATAAACTTGACCCCCTCCCCATTACGGGGGAAGATTATCTGCATAATTTTGCCGACTCCCGATATGAAGGAGATGTGGAACGGGCGGCGCGGCAAATTTTGAATGATTTCCGCAAGGGATTGTTAGGTCAAATTCCCCTAGAATTGCCCCCGCAGTAATGCTGAGGACCAGGACGATCGCCTGGGCAAGTTACCCCAGGGCTATAATCTCGGGCGGCACTGGGGTGATCGCCCTTCGCAGTTCGCTGTCGGTGGCATTCAGCACAAAAGCTAACACTCTTCCTGTAGATTCCTGTTGAATTAATGTCCCTTCCATATCTCCATTATTATTCGGATCCAGTTGACCGGGGGACAATTCACTTAACACTAAAACATCATCGGTTGTATAGGTTTGCAAAATAGCGAGTTCGGCTGGTAACTCCCGAGTAAAGGGTTGAAAGACCAAATCATTGGCCGCTACGCCTTCGGTGAGTCCAATGCGATCGTTATTAAAATCCAAAATAATATCGGTTTGTTCGGGATTGGTGGAGGCGGCATCGGTGCGAAGGACAAATAAATCCGTACCACTTCCCCCCACCATGCGATCAAGTCCAAAATCACCGATTAGGGTATCATTTCCTTCCCCACCTATCAGCAAATCGTTGTCTTGACCCCCGCGAACCAGATCGTTTCCTCGACTTCCGGTGACTAAATCATCCCCGCGATTGCCATTGAGAATATCATCGCCTTCTTCTCCGTAAACGGCGTCATTATCCTGTCCACCGCGCAAGGTTTCGTTACCCCCTCGCCCAAATAATACATCGTTGCCCAAATTGCCGTTGATCAGTTCATTGGATGTGGAACCGATGACTGTATCATCGCCCGCCAAAGCTCTGACTCCCCCTGGGCGTTCAGCGAGTTGTCCCGAAGTCAGCCTAAAATCATCGGGACGCAGGGGGTCATCCTGGAGGTTGAGAAAGTCTTGGGGGTTTAAGGCATCACCGGCAGGAGGTCCCGGTGTCGGTCCCGGAACCGACACCGGGTCGGGTTCTTCTGGGATCAGTGTACTCAGGCAACCACAGGCTAAATCTCCGGGTAAAACTCCCTCTACCATCTGTTTTCCTCGCTGTTGAAACTCACGTTATTGATTCTTTTTATTGTATGGCCTTATCCCCCTTCATCACCCCCACGGATGAACCCGAAGAACCGCTGGACAATAGGTTTCACTGGATTTAAGTGTGGTCCTCAGATTTTAAATCCCATATCTTTTAAACTTTGGCGCAAGGCTGGACCGTGCGGGGATTTCCGTTGTTCATAGAGGGAAACTGCTCGGCGAAATGCTTCTAATCCGTCTAAAATATTGCCGCCTTTGAGTAAGGCAACGCCCAGATTTTGGTAGGCTTCGGCATAGTTAGGATTGAGTTGAATGGCTTTTTGATAGGCGGCGATCGCCCGGGGAATTTGCTTTTTCTCTTTCAGGGCAATTCCCAGGTTAAAATAGGCGGAACTCAGGGAGGGGTCAATTTGTAAGACTTTTTGATAGGTGGCGATCGCTCCGGTAAGATTTCCGGTTTCTAGCAGGAGATTCCCCAAATTATTATACGAACCTAATTTGAGGGGTTCTAAAATGGGCAGGGCAATCGCTTTTTCATACTGCGCTTTCGCTTTACTCAGTTTCTGTTTGCGCGTATAGGCAATTCCCAAATGATAATGCAGTTCATACAGAACCAGAGGTTCTAACCTTGTACTGGCGGCTAATCCGAGTTTTAATAACTCCATCCCTCGTTTAATCTCTCCCGTCTGCACATACAATGCTCCCAGCTTACTGCAAGTATAAGCATCGTTCGGATGGGCAGCGAGATAGGATTCCATTGCTTCTCTAGCCCGGGTCCATTTATCTCGGGAGGCGATCGCTTCGGCTTGATACCCTTCATGTAAAATGGCTACCTCCATCAACGAACCCACCTGCCATTGATTGGATGGCTGCTGTAAAATCCGTTGTACACTATCATCAATCATGGCATGATAGGGCCGCTCAAACTGGATTCCCGGTTGATTTCTAAACAACCGGGAAACCAGGGAATAAGGGGATTGTTGCGCCCCAACTTCTTGGCGAATTAAGTTCATTAAAAGATAGGGTTTCGGTTGAAAGTTGCCACGTCCGTTGATTAATTCTTTGATTTGGGGGACAACTTCGGGGGTTAACACTTCATCCGCATCTAATACAAGAATCCAGTCCCCTTGGGCGTACTTGAGGGATTCATTTCGCGCCGCAGCGAAATCATTGCACCAGTCGAAGTGATGAACATAAGCCCCAAACTCCTGGGCGATTTCTACGGTGCGATCGGTGGATCCGGTATCAAGAACGACGATTTCATCCACCAGATCCTTGACGCTGGCAAGACATTTGGGAAGGGTAGCTTCTTCGTTTTTGACAATTGTGCAAAGACTCAGCTTCATCGGAAACCCGTTAACGGTAATGGATCAATTTTATTGTACTGGTAGAGACCCCGTAATGGTAGCTTAAGTTGAGGCCAGTGGCGATCGCTGCCTTTGGGAAACCCTAGGTTAGAGGAGTCGCCTCAGGGAGGAGCTCTTGGTTTATACTGGAACAGCAGAGCATGAAGAGGTAAGAATGTGGCAGAAATTATTCTTAAAACGGATAATCCAGACCGAGTGATGGATTTAATAAAAAGAGCGATCGCCTCTGAACTAGAGCGTCTTGAAAAAAGTCTAAAATTTACTAAAAAAAGACTGGATTATTTTGAAGATAAATATAACCAACCCTCTCATCAGTTGAAAAATAAACTGAGGGCCGAAGATATGGAAGGGGGAGATTTAGAATATTTAGAATGGGCAGGAGAATATCAACTCTTTTTAGAGTTGGAGGAACAAGTTAAAGTCCTTAAAAGCTTAGAATATGTCAATCCATAACTCTAGTTTTTACCTCAGAGTCAGATTGAGTTACACTCGCCCCCCTCAAGGGCGATCGGTACTCCCGTCATACAGTGAGAACCCTGTTAGGAGATTATCCCCATGACTCTACCCCTATATCCTGACTTGCCAACCCTGGAAAGCGATCGCCTCATTCTTAGAAAAATGCGCCTAGAGGATGCACCGGATCTGTTTGAGTATGCCTCCGACCCTCAAGTCGCCCAATACACAACTTGGACTCCGCATCAATCCCTAGAAGACAGCCATATTTTTTTAAATTCTATCGTGGAAAAATATCAAACTCAAGAAAATTGGGATTGGGGTATTATCCATAAAAGCGACTGCAAATTAATTGGTACTTGTGGTTTGGTCAATAGGGTTCAAGCTCATCATCACGCTGAAATAGGGTATGCCTTAGCTAGACCCTATTGGGGTCAAGGATATATGCCCGAAGCCGTAAAAGCTGTAGTTGCCTTTGGCTTTCAGGAAACCGACTTAAACCGAATTGAAGGGCGATGTAAACTCCCTAACCACGCCTCCGCAAGGGTTATGGAAAAAATTGGCATGAAATTTGAGGGAATCCTCCGTCAACAGATGTTTATTAAAGGCAGCTTTCATGATATGAAACTTTATGCCATTTTGCGGGAAGATTGGGAAAATTTATCAAAGTAAACGGTCCCCTTTCATGGCAAAAAGGGAGTTTAGAGTTATCATCTCCCAGCTAAACTCCCAACCAAACTGACTCAATCCTTGGGTGGTAATTCAGTAGATTGTTGCTACCTTTATGGCAACTCTTCCTACATTTGAGGCGGTAGAATTACTTGGTCAATGACGTGGATAACGCCGTTACTGGCTTCGATATCGGCTTGAACCACATTAGCACTATTGACCATCACACTACCCTCATCCACTGTCACATTGATGGACCGCCCTTCAATGCTGGGAACTTCCGTGGTGCTCAAATCCCCAGACATGACTGAACCCTCTACGACATGGTAGGTTAAAACTTGAACCAAAAGCTGGCGGTTTTCCGGCTGCAATAACTGCTCTAAAGCGCCTTCGGGTAAAGCGGCAAAAGCCTCATCGGTGGGTGCAAAAACGGTGAAGGGACCTTCACCCGAGAGAGTTTCCGTTAAACCGGCTGCTTCTAAAGCGCTGGTGAGGGTGGTGAAGGATTCGCTACCAGCAGCAATTTCAGCAATGGTCTGTTGACTCATTTCCGTTGTGCTTGCGGGAGTTTCCGTCATAGATTCTGCATTCGCATCCCTAGAAAGAGGGGCATTATCTGATACGTTGCTAACCCCGGCTACCACCGGCAGCCCCACCAGTAAGCTCGTTCCTGCTACACCCAAAAACATAGCAACCTTTTTGTTGAAACCGTTCCAAATTTTAGAGGTCATCAGGTTTTTCCTTATATGTGAACAATCGAAATTTCGAGATATGAAGTAATGTTACACGATGGTTTCGGATTTGACCACTCCACCCAATAAATTTATCCAAGTTGTTGAAATAGCGGGGCATAGCCCCTATCTGCGAGGGTTCTACTCGGGGGATTGATAGGTTGGGAATTGACCTCATCAAGGGGGCGATCGGTCAAACTATCCTCACTCTGGAAACCTTGAAATCTTTACCTAGTAATAAGTTTCCAGATAAAGCCGAAAAGATTTCCTCGGGAGTCCCTCCCAAAAAACTGGGGGATGGAAAACCCCCTTTTTTCAAGGTTGAATCTATGAACTGACAGGAGATGAGTCTTACTTAAATGTAAAAATACCCTGACCCTTGAGAGATTAATTTAGCCCTCAAAGTCAGTCTATCTGCACTTTTTTAACGCAACTTTAAGGGAAAACACCAAATTTTCACTTAAGTCCTCCTTTAAGTGAACACAAGAATTAATCAAATATCTATCCGAGGATAGAGAGTAATTAGGCCAAGACATCCTATTTGCTTCGGAGGATGTTTAGCGATCGCATCGCCTGGACTGGCTCCCTTTCATTTCAAGTCATATCAGGGGCGATCAATTGCTCTCTCACTTGAGAAGTAAAGTATATAAAAACAGGAATCGGCTGACTTTGAAACAGGTGACGATTAACCGAGCGTTGTAGCAGACTGATCTATAACCCAAGGGAACTCCTGCCGGGAAACAGGGAAAGCATCGGGTTTTGGAACTAAAGCGTATCAAGTCTAAGCCAAGAAACCAGGTTTCTGATGTGAACAAACGGTGTTCCCTGATATAATCAGAAACAATCATCCTGCCCCCCCTTGGCTTAAGGACTGATACCGAGCCTAAACAGGAGGGTAATCACGGGGACATATCCCAAAGGAGTAAGCGTGGCACAAGACGAGCATAAAACAGAACAATTCCCAGATTTCGACTTAGAGATTGAGGAGGAAGAGGAAACAAGTAATGAACCCTTTGATTCCACGAAAATCAGGGTTGATATGAGACCCATGACAATCGATCTGGTCCTCTCCCCCATTAATCATGATGAACTCGACTTAGCACCGGATTTTCAGCGCAAAGAATGTTAATCTCTCAACCTGATTTCCTATTCCAAAGACTCCCATGAATCAACAAGAATTGCTCGATCGCCTCAAACAAACAGTCCGCGAAGTCGAACCGGAAGCCGAAATCATCTTATTTGGTTCCCGTGCGCGTGGGGATGCCGCATCAGACTCGGATTGGGATTTTCTGATTCTGCTGAATGGTGAGGTTAACCCCGATCGCTCCTTAGCAGTCCGCGATCGCTTATATCATCTGGAATGGGACTGTGGCGAAGTCCTCACCTCTATTGTCCGCAGTCGTCAAGACTGGCAAACTCCACTTTACCAGTCCACTTCATTTTATAAATCGATTCAAAAAGAAGGAATACTGCTTTGACAGACTCGGTTAACGCCCAGATTAGCTATTGGATGGCCAGATCAGAAGAAACATTACAAGAAGCTCGCATTCTCGCTGAATCCGCTTATTGAAATGCTTGTGTGAATCGCCTCTATTACAGTTGCTTTTATGCAATCTGTGCTTTGCTGGTTCGAGATGGTTTGTCCACGTCGAAGCATTCAGGTGTCCGAGGCTTTTTTAATCGGTATTATGTCAAAACGGGCATCGTCCCAACCCATTTGGCCCGAGTTTATAATCTCTTGTTCGATCTTCGTCAAGAAGCTGATTATATGGAATTTGTCCGATTTGATGAAAATCAGGTGAGTCCTTGGATTCCGCGCACTGAGGAATTTATAGAACATCTAGCCTCTGTTTTAGCAGCTAATCCAGATAACCCTTAGCCATCGCCTCCCCAAGAAAAAAGCCCGCACAGGCGGGCTTTTTTCGGGCCGGTTCAAGTGATATTATGAGTTACTTTCCACCATCATCGGCTGGATGAGAGAAGTTACAGCATCAGCACCATTGCCTTGTAACACCTCTTCCTGGGATTCTTGATGATACAAAGCGGAATCGATGCGGCAACCTCGGTAGGCGAGGACATACAACTCCTTGAGGTCACGAATCAGGGGATAGCGAGGATTTGCACCCGTACATTGGTCGTCAAATGCCTGATCCGCCATTTCTTCGACTTCTTCGTAGAAGGCTTTGTCATCCCCAGACAGGGCTTCTTTCAAGGTCAGAGGGATGTCCAACTCTTTCTTGAGGTTCTCGATCGCCTCTACCAATTTCTCGATTTTCTCTTGTTCGGTATCCCCACCGAGTCCGAGATAATCGGCAATCCGCGCATACCGCCATTTAGCATTAGGATACTTGTATTGCGGGAAGATGGCTTGCTTAAATGGCGTGTCCGTAGCATTATACCGGATGACGTGAGAAATCATCAAGGCGTTGGCTAATCCGTGGGGGACATGGAAGGTCGAACCCAGTTTATGTGCCATTGAGTGACAGACCCCGAGGAAGGCGTTAGCAAATGCCATCCCAGCGATCGTCGCAGCATAATGCACTTTCTCCCGCGCTTTCGGGTCTTTGGCCCCGTTTTTGTAGGCGGAAGGCAGATACTTAAACAGCAGGCGAATTGCTTCTAAGGCCAATCCGTTGGTAAACTCGGAAGCACAGACGGAAACGTAGGCTTCTAAAGCATGGGTGAGGGCGTCGATGCCACCGTAGGCGGTGAGTTTTTTGGGCATATTTAGCACCAATTCCGGATCAACGATCGCCATGTTCGGAGTGAGAGCATAATCCGCCAGGGGATACTTGATTCCCGTGCGATCGTCGGTGACGACGGCGAAGGGGGTGACTTCAGAACCCGTTCCCGAGGTTGTCGGAATGGCAACCATGATCGCTTTGATGCCTAATGGCGGCAGTTCGTACACCCGTTTGCGGATGTCCATAAACCGGGTGGCGAGTCCTTCAAATTCAATTTCTGGATGTTCATACATCAACCACATGACTTTCGCCGCATCCATCGGGGAACCTCCCCCGAGGGCGATAATCACATCGGGTTTGAAGGAGTTCATCCGCGCCAGTCCCTTGTTCACCGTAGTGAGAGAGGGGTCGGGTTCGACATCAAAGAAGACGTCATATTTGAGCCCAATTTCTTCCAGGACATCTTCCACGGACTTGGTAATACCGAGGTCATATAACGGTTTATCGGTGACGATAAAAGCCCGTTGTTTTCCGGCGAGTTCCCGCAGGGCGATCGGGAGGGAACCATATTTAAAGTACACTTTGGGCGGTATCCGGAACCAAAGCATATTTTCCCGGCGTTCCGAGACGGTTTTGATGTTGAGCAAATGTTGGGGACCAACGTTTTCGCTGATGGAGTTGCCTCCCCAAGTACCGCAACCGAGGGTGAGGGAGGGGTCGAGGCGGAAGTTATACAGATCACCGATCGCCCCTTGAGAGGAGGGGGTATTAATCAGCACCCGCGCCGTTTGCATTTGCCCTTCAAATTCGTGGATATTCTGGGTATTCGCCGGAGATGTATAGAGTACCGCAGTATGTCCCCGCCCGCCAAATTGCACTAAGTCATGGGCTTTATGGACGGCATCATGAAAATCTGTCGCCCGATACATGGCTAAAATAGCGGAGAGTTTCTCGTAAGCAAAGGGTTCAGCTTCGGAAATCTCTTCCACTTCCCCAATCAGGACCCGCGTCTCTTCGGGCACGGAAATTCCAGCAATTTCAGCCAGTTTTTGGATGGATTGTCCGACAATATCCGGATTTAAGCGTCCGTTGACAATGATTTTGTTGCCAAGTTTTTGCCGTTCTTCGGGATTGAGGAAGTATGCGCCGCGATCGCTAAACTCCTGTTTGACTTCTTCATACACCTCATCCACCACAATCACCGATTGTTCTGAGGCACAAATCATCCCATTGTCAAAGGTTTTGCTCAAAATGATGGAGGAAACAGCCATTTTAATATGGGCAGTTTCATCAATCACCGCAGGAGTATTCCCCGCACCTACGCCTAAAGACGGATGTCCCGAGGAATAGGCCGCTTTCACCATACCCGGACCGCCGGTTGCTAGGATTAATTTAATCTCCGGATGCTGCATCAACTGCTGAGATAACGGCACTGTAGGCTCGTCAATCCAGCCGATCAGGTCTTCGGGCGCTCCCGCTTCTACCGCCGCTTGCAGGATGATTTTTGCCGCATCTCGGGTGCATTCTTTAGCCCGGGGGTGGGGAGAGAAAATAATCCCGTTCCGCGTCTTTAGGGCCAGCAGGGCTTTGAAAATTGCTGTAGAAGTGGGGTTCGTTGTGGGGACGATCCCCGCCAGAATTCCCACGGGTTCGGCAATTTTTTGGAAGCCAAAGGATTTGTCTTCTTCAATAATGCCGCAGGTTTTTTCGTGCTTATATTTGTTGTAGATAATTTCTGAGGCAAAGTGGTTTTTAATCACCTTGTCTTCCACGACTCCCATCCCAGTTTCGGCCACGGCTTTCTTAGCCAGGGGAATTCGGGCGGCGTTAGCGGCTAGAGCGGCTTTTTTGAAAATTTCATCCACCTGTTGCTGACTGTAGGTGGCATATTTTTCTTGGGCCGCTTTGACGCGCTGAATCAATTGTTCGAGTTCTTGAGTGTTGGTGACTTTGCTGTTCATGTTAATTCTTTTCCTATCTCTCTAGTACCACAACATTAACATTTAGATAGGCTCGTTATGGATTCAATTACCGGGTTTTGATGAGTGGTCTGGGATGACGATTCCTGCTCGGGTTTGAGCGGGTTAATTGTAATCTAGGCTACCCATTTTCAAAGTTTGACGGGGGGGTAATTCATGGCTGAGATCATGCGGTTGGTGCTGATCAGGGGGTGGGATTTCAGGATCTTACCTCGTTTCGCCATTTTTACCGCGTTCCTTCAACTTCTATACCTCTATCATAAACAATTTTTTGGATTTTAGGACAGCAGGGGTTAAAATATTTTTAAAATTTTTCATCTGGGAATCTCTCTACTGTAACACTTTTTTGCCGCTTTTGTCGAGCTGGAAATCTTAAATCTTTCTAGGGTTTTTCAGGAATCACCGGATCGCTGCTAGAGACTCACGTGGAGAGAGTTGAAGGGTTAGGGAAGCGAATGCAAGGAGCTAAGGGAAACATTGCCACAAGATATCAGCCCGGATTTTATTATATCTTAAGCGTGCTATTGAGCTTGATGCTGTTGATATTAGGGATAATGAGTGCGGGATTGCCTAGGGTCGCACAATCCTCTGCGGCAGCAGTCGGGGAACGTTGGCTGCGATCGCCCCGTTGCCGCAGCCGAAAATGACAGGCAATTCTGACCAACTTTATAGACTCCACAGAAAAAATTATACAAAGTTACTTAATACCTTATTTGATTTTAAATGAATCCTAGCGGTTACTGGACTCAGGAAATACAGATATTTAGTGCCTTATTGAAGTAAGTAACGAGCATAGTATAGTTCCGCTTACCCCACTCCTCATAGCATCTGTATCCCATAAGTTCGGCAACCGCTATATCCTAACATCATACAACCCAGCTTTGTGTCAACCTTAAAGACTCAAGTTTCTGACATAGTGCTGCATCACTGTGTCTAGGGTTAAAGTCGAACATTTGTGCAGTAAATTTCGTTTTTTCAGGGATTGAATCGCCTTGAAAAAGTCTGAATTTGATAAAAATTCGGGAGGGTTCTGGCTAATCTCTACGGGTTGTTCTTGGTTGGCTAACCACCGAATCAGGACTTGCTCAGACTCACTGAGCCGTTGATAATGTTGTTTGAGGAGCGGTTCTATATTACCTAAATATAGGAGAGGATAGGAGAGGAATTTTTCCACACTCCCGTCAAATAGCTCCAGGATAGCTGTAGCGATGATATTTAACCATAAAGGGTTGCCATTATAAAGTTCAATCAGCCGTGACCATTGAGGTTTGTCCTGGAGTTTTCTGGCGGTGAGGAGTTGGCTGGCTGATTTCCCTAAGCCGGCCAATTGTAGACTTTTACAGGAGCAGTCTTCCGCTTCTAGGGTGGCAATTTCTAGAGGTTGTTCCCAACTGAGGAGCAACAAACAACTTTGATGAGAAAATCGGCCCATTTCTTCGAGGAAGCGACCATAGTTTTGGTATCCGGGGCAGTAATTTCCGACTAACTCCCCAGGGGTCAAAGTGTCTTGAAAATCGTCAAGAATGATTAAGCAGCGATGGGTTCTGAGATAGTCTAAAAAAGAGTTACGAGAGTTTAAATAGTTGATGAGTGAGGGGTTTTGGATGGGGGAAGTTGGGGCGATAAATTCGATGATATGGCTTTGCAGAGCGTTGAGGGTGGGGAATTTGCGATGACTGCGCCACAGGATGCGATCGAAGTTATCTTTAATCTCTTCCACCAGTTGTCTAGCCAGGGCAGTTTTACCGATACCAGAAAGTCCAGTGAGAGTAACAATCCGGCTTTGTTCGGTCAGTATCCATTGTTTAAGAGTCGCCAGTTCGTTTGTGCGATCGTAGAAGCGGAGATTTTCAGGGGCTTGGCTAAGGTCGTGGCGAGGTTCTGATTGGTTTTTGGGGGTAGAGGGCGATCGGTTTTTCTTTCTTTTAGAATTATTGTATAAATCGCTACATAAATTTATATTATTTCCAATATGCACGGCATCATCGGAATAAGAAAAAAACTGATTTTCAACGAGCGATCGTAGATTCTTCTTTTTAACATCCTCTCCCAACAGTTCGGACAGGAGTTTCCATAATTCCGAGGCTGACTTCCGGACATGATCGTTGCTGCAATGGTATTCCTCTGCAATATCCTGATATCCCTTGTGTTCCCATACACCCTCTAAGATAGCCCGTTGCAGAGAGTCCAGATGCTTTCCAGTTTTGGCAAAAATCAACTCATCCGTCCACTGCAAGGCTTCATGAATCTCCATAGCTCCTCTATTGGCTCTTAGTCTTGGGTACTTTAATCCCCCATTATCCCACCTTTTCCCCTTTCTGGCAACAAAATCCTACATTCTCCCCCTTTTTTTACTTTAGACCTCTTGCAAAAAAAATCTATGTTATAATGAAAAATTTTGAATTTTAGACCCCAGAGCCAACTCATAATTGTAAAGTGCTGCCAACAAATTACAACGGAGACCATAACGACGGCGACGATTTCGATAACGACTTGACAAAATTTTGAAAATTTTTAGACTCCTATTAATATGTTCAATCACTATTCTGTCTTTAGCTAAAGCCCGATTGTAGTCTTTTTGTAAAGCCGACAAACTCCCATTTTTAGGTTTCTTTTTAGGAGTGTAGCTATTAAAATGATAATCTTTTATTCCTTGATATCCACTATCTTGTAAACTCTCGGTTTCTGGATTAAAATGGACCTGGCTTTTTTTAAACAAGTTGAAATCATGGCAATGTCCCGGTCCAAAATTTAGGCAAATAATCTCTTTAGTTTCTTGATTGATGACCACTTGCATTTTTAGGCTGTGGCATTTTTTCTTTCCTGAGTAGTATTTTTTCTGCTTTTTTTTGGGACGCTCTATAGCTGTCTCTGTGACATCCATTACCACCACTTCGGGATGCCCAAACCCGTTGAGCAAAGCTTTCTTTCCAGGAATATTAAATTTCCCAGTTTTCATTAAGGTTGATTCAATATTATGGACAATTCGCCAAGTTGT
>NZ_JAMXFA010000082.1 GCF_025370785.1 Laspinema olomoucense D3b | reverse complement strand
CATGGTAGATTCAGATAGTTAAGATGAGTCAGTTCTTTTATGTATTGTACCTCATGAGTCCGTGAACGGCTATATCAAAGCCTATTTGAGCAAGCACCCCATGCTTACATTGCCCTGGATAGCAACAATACGATTACCTCAGCCAATCGTGCCGCGACTCGATTATTCGACTGCACTCAGGGATTGCTACTGCACAAACCCTTCAGTATTTTAGTTCCCATTGAGGAGCGACGGGAGTTCCGGGAAGAACTCCAAAGGCGGCAACAGGTGGAGGACGAGCAGGAGTGGCAAGTGAGGCTCTATTCCCCCCATCGGCAACCCTTTGATGCGGCGGTGCTCCTGTCGGTGGAACGGGATGCCTGGGGTAATATTGTTTCGAGTTGCCTCTGTATTCGAGATATCAGCGATCGCCAGCGCGCGCAAGCCCTGAAAAAACAAAACACCGAGGACCTGTTCTGCGATCGCCCGAGGCACACTTTTTCTAAAGGAGAAAATATCCCCTTACAACCCGATGCCCTCTGGCTCGTTTGTAAAGGGTGGGTTAAACTGAGTACCCTGACGGAAAGCAATGGGGAAGTAATGATGGGAATAGTGGGTCCAGGAATCCCCTTTTGTCGAACTTTAACTGTTCTGCCCATCTATCAAGTAACCGCCCTTTCTCAAACCGTAGAATTAACGGCGATTCCTCACCAGGAAATGGCTCAAGCCTCTCACTTGACTCAGGTGATTGCCGAAGGCGTCAATCAGCGATTACACCAAGCTGAATTATTATTATCCGTTTGTGGGAGAAGGCGAGCCAGCGATCGCCTCTTGACCCTGCTGCAAGTTTTAAAAACCATCGTAGGCGAACCCGTTACCAATGGAACCCGCTTGAGTCTGCGCCTCACTCATCAGGAACTCGCCGAAGCTTCCTGCACAACTCGGGTTACCGTCACCCGCCTCCTGAGTGAGTTCCAGCACCAGGGAAAAATTACGATTGATAACACTAATCATATTACAATTCTGGAATAGTACAGCTAATGCAAGGGCGATCGCCAATTAATTTGAGCTAATTTCCCCGGGGGAAAGGCATACCACCGATACAACCGTTCTAATTCGCGATCGAGGGTTTGGGTGGCAGGAAATTCCGGATAAGAATCGCCCAATTCCCGTAAAGCAGCCAGCAAGGTACTCGGTGCCACCCACAATTCTTGACCCAGTTGTAACAGGTTCAAGGGTTGAGTCCCCGCTTCCAGGAGGCGATCGCGCAGGTGCGATCGCAATTGTATCGGTGAGGGCAAAGGCGGTAAATGATTGTAAACGTACACCTGACGCGGCATCCCTTTCGCCAGTAACCATTGCAAATGTGTACCCGAGGGGGGTAAGGTCCACAGCAACAAAGTATCACAGGGACGTTTAGGAAAGTTCCACTCTATTTCACAGGCTGTCGGGCCAATTTCCGGTCTACCCGCACCATAGAACAACACGCGACCCTGTAAGTGAGTGAGTAAGGATTGTAAGGCAATTCCGGACAACCATTGTGGATTAACCGTAACTGGAGGCGCTTCGGGGATAACTGGAGTAAGTGGAGGCGCACTAACTCCCACCGTTGTGAGGGTAAGGGATTTCTGGAGCAATGGTTTCTGGGACGTTTCCAGCGATCGCCGGACTGGGGCTGGGGGTGGCACTGACTGTCGTATAATCTCACTCGGGCGACTCTGTTCGTTTTCCGGCAGACGAGCGCTGATGAGTTCCAATTCTACATTAGTATTCCCATTCCAAGTATTTTCCCTCAATTTATAGGCTACATCAATATATTGAGGCAGGGGAAAATAATCCCCCCAGCGCCATGCAATCCCTTGAATCCGACGCGGGGTAGCAATTTTTGGCGAATCGGGGTGGAAACTGTGAGTTGAGCTTTCTAGGGTAACTTTGATATGTCCTTTGCCGACGATGCGCTGGTCCACTACTTCTACATTAGGCGTCCAGAAGACAGGGGATGGGTTTTCGATGCCGCAGGGGTGGAGGCGATCGATTTCCCGGTATAAGTCCAGGTCAATTTGCTCAAATTCCGCCAGCACATTAATGGCGATCGCTGGTTTGAGATGATGAGGTTCCAGACATCCATGAGCAAACTCACTCAATCCCTGGCGAAACCCGTCTAAGTTTTCCGCACTTAAGCTAAATCCGCCTGCTGCCCGATGTCCGCCATATTTTCCCAACCAGCGATCGCAATGCTGCATCGCCTCAAACACATGAAATTCAGGAATACTCCGCGCTGATCCGCGTATATGTTCCTGATGCTCATCCTCATAAGTGCCAATAAATACCGGCACTCCGTAGCGTTCCACCAAGCGAGAGGCTACAATGCCAATTGTACCATGATGCCAACCTGGTTGGACCACCACTAACACGCGACTGGCTAAATAGTCCATGCCACTGCTTTCAATCCAGGCGATCGCCTCCGCCTCGATAGTTTCGCACAATTGCTGACGGTCCTGATTGATTTGTTCGCACTGCATCGCCCGAGTTAACGCAATCCCTGGATCATCCGTCGTCAGCAGTTCGATCGCAATCTGAGGGTCGCCAATCCGTCCCACCGCATTAATGCGCGGTCCCAAGCGAAACCCAATTTCATCCGGTTTCATCGTTTTCCCACCCTTCAAGGCACTGCTACTAGCACCAGAAACCTGAATTAACGCTTGTACCCCCGCTAACTCAGACTCGGGTAACTGGCGCAACCCCCGTTTAACCCAGCGGCGATTCACTCCCGTTAATGGGGCTAAATCCGCAATGGTTCCCAGGGTTAATAATTCGCGTAAAGGTTTGATTAAGGATTGGGATTGACCTAACTTTTGTGCTAAACAAATGGCTAAAATATAGGCGACTCCCACCCCAGCAACTCCCCGATACGGAGACGCTTCCCGAATCAATTTCGGGTTGAGAATTGCTGTAGCAGGAGGCAGTTCTTCCGGGAGTTCATGGTGATCCGTAATAATCGCATCCATCCCCAATTCTCGGGCGAGGGCGATCGGTTTTACGGCAGCGATGCCATTATCCACCGTTAAAATAATTTTTACCCCTTCACTGTGGAATTCCCTGACAATGCGCTCATTGATGCCGTAACCTTCTGCCATCCGACTGGGAATAGCGTAATCTACATTTGCACCTAATGCGCGTAATGCCCGCATTAACAGGGCGGTACTGGTCATCCCATCGGCATCATAGTCGCCACAAATCGCAATTTTGGCCCCGGTGGCGATCGCCTTTTCTAATAGTTCGACAGTCAGTGCCAAGTCTGGGAATTCCTCCACAGGAGAAGGCAAACTCACCGATTCCGGGTCTAAAAATGCCCTTACTTCTTCTACGGTTTCAATGCCGCGATCGATCAGTGCTTGCGCCAAAATCGGTGGCAGCGCCACTGCCTCAGCAATCTGCTGGGCGAGTTCGGGTTTTTGAGGATAAATCTGCCATCGGTGATTGGGTAAACGGATCGCGGTACTCGAAACCATAACGTTATCCCTAGAGCGGATTGGAATTGCTTTCACCTATCCTATCAGCCCCGGGTACTTAATTTTCACTCAGTTTTAGGCTATACCAAAATAGTCCCCTCCTAATCCGTAAACCATAACCCCGGTTCCGGTTCCAAGCGCTGTGCAAAGTCTTTTAGGGGGGCGAATGCGCCAGTTTCCACCTGTTGTACCGGATTTCCCGCCGTTGCCCAACTGAAGTGCAGTAACGGCGCTAATCCTTCCCCAGGATTGCGCTGTTCTTCTCCCCCCAGGTAAAATAAAAGATTGCTATCTTGGCAAATTTCCCCGGACTCTTCAACTAAACAAACCCCATTATTATTATGAATTCGTCCGGTAGAAAGCGCCATTGTCGATAAGTCTTGCCCATTCAATGTTATAATCTTATTTAAACTGGATGTTACCAACCGACAGCGGTTTAATCCCGATTCCGAGGGGCTATCAGTCCAGTTCAGAAAGGGTAGAGGAATAGAACCCCTGCCCTGGTAAGCAAAGGTTGCTAAACCCCCTTCATATTCAAGACAGCCAAATACCGTAGAAGTGACCGTTCCTCGGGGACTTTCTGACTCCCATTCTTGAATTTTAGCAGTTAATTGATTGCTAACTCCATTAGTTCTGAACAGGTTATTCTCAGCGAGAGTAGGTTGGGCCAATCCTAGGGTTAAAATCCCATAATTTTGATTGTTTTCCAGAATATTCCCTTGAATAGTAGGCGTTGCGGATGCGGTAACAACGATTCCGTTGCGGTTTGAGCGAATATGATTGTCGGCAATCAAGGGATTTGCCATCCCAGCGATCGCCACCCCCATTCCATTGCTGGTAAAATCATTACTGCGAATTTCTCCCCCCCCTTGCTGGATGACGGAAATTCCATTTCCGCCATTATTAACAAACCGATTTTTTTCAAGGATTGGAGTAGCGGTTCCTCCAATTAAAATGCCTTCTCGGGGATTATCCCTCAAAGTATTATTACGAATCAAAGCAGTGGTTGTATCTTCAATCCAAATTCCCGTTCCGTCCGAATGCGGATTAGTGAGAGTTATCCCTAAAATGTGGCTATTGTTTCCGGCAAATAGGGTATAATTTTGTCGTCCGGCGCTACGAGTGGAAGCAATTCCTCCCCCGCGAATGATCACCCCTTCTCCCTGCTGGGATTCATTGCCGATTAAAATAACCCCTGGATTCAATTTGAGGGGAAAGGTTTCCCGGGCGCTATACAATCCCGGGGCGAGATAAATTACCGTCCCGGGACGCGCACCTTGTAGCGCATAGGAGATACTGCGAAAGGGATTTTCTGGGGTGAGTCCAGCAGTAGCGGCATTGTTACCCTGATTCGGGTCAACATAATAAATCGTGTGTGCCTCGGCGATCGCCTCGGGGGAGGGGGTGGGAAAATCTGCCACCGGCGCAGGGGATGGCGATGCCTGGGGCGTCTCCGGTGTAATTGCCGGGGGGATGACAGGGGGTGGGGTACTGCGCGCCACCGGAGAACCATTGACGCGATCGGTTTGACTGGTATAAGTCAATCCATATTGAATCATCCCCAGATCGAGGGGATTGCGATTCCAGGATAACCGGAGACTTTGCACGCGATCGTCTGCTAAAAACTCCCCGATATACATTCCACAACTATTGTTGGCATTGACTTCTGGGGTACTGCAATTATTTTGGACTCCCCGTCCCCTGCCATGAATCCCAATCAGTTCCCCATTGGCATTAAAGATACCACCCCCACTCATGCCACTGCGCGTCGGATTGCTGTAAAGTAACCGATACCCACCATCATCCGAGGGCGGAGTCACTTCGGCGATCGCACCTTCGACTAACTGGCGATCGCGAATTTTTTGGCGTAAATCATCGGGATTGGGCCATCCACTCACAAACACCGGAGTTCCCGACTGGAGAGGATTTGCGGCCATTGTTGCCAAGGTATAGGTGCGATCGCTTTGCACCCGCAGCAGGGCCAAATCCAATCCCGCGATCGTTTGTCCCAACTCTCCCGAAGGATAACCCAGGGGAATGATATCCGGACTATTTTCCGATGCATCAACGTAATACACCTGTCCATCCGGCATCGCGATCGCATGAAATCCCCCCCGTTTCCAAACCACGTGCAAAGCAGTCAGTACATAATAACTATTCCCCTCTTGCGCCACAATTACCCCACTCCCCGTTTTTTCCCCTTCAATCAAAAACGCATCCCCTTGTTGGGTCAAATTCGGACTAATTAACACCGAAACTTGCCATGCCACCGCATCCACTTCTCTCGGATTCAACGCCAAGGCAATGGGATTCCAGCTTGCCACCACAAGGGTTACAATTGTTGGTAATAATAGATGATTATTCATGAGTTGTTGTTTGTCATTTATCCTTGGTCATTTGTTGGTTGTTCTTGGGGGAATTTTCTCGTGACTAGGCTCTGCCTAGTCACGCACAATAGGAGGCTCTGCCTCCCGACAATTAAACGAAATATAATGGAAATGCAAGTCTGGTCATGGTTAAAGTCTAGTTCCAACTTTGTGACATTTAATCCCATTAAGAACAAAAAAGGCGCAGAATAACCCGCGCCTTGCTAGAGGCAAACTGCCCCAAGGTGTTGAGAGAAAAAGAAACTAAAGAAAGAGTGGCGATCGCCTGCACCGTTATTGAGTTAACCCGTTAACAAACCACAATCCCAATGCCGGTTCTAAATTGTGGGCCACGGATTCTAAGGGGGCGATCGCCTCCTCGCCAAACTCTTGTACCGGATTGCCCTTGCCTTCCACACTAAACGCAATCAACTGCCGTAACACTTGAGTCGGGTCACTAGCATTAAATCCGCTCAACGTGAACAACATATTATCCGGCTGACAACTCTCTTGTAAATCCTTCACCAAACAAACAACTTTATCATTATTCACCCGTCCCGTAGCAAATAACATTTTATGCAACTGACCCCCATAAGCCGTCACCTTTTGATTTAACTTCTGAGTCACTTCATTGCAGCGATTTTCAGGTAAATCTACGTCCGAACTCTTCCAAACAATCATCGCTTGGGGAATCGAGGCATACCCTTGTTGAGCCACCGTTGCGTAATTTGTGCCGTAGGGTTCACAGGTGAAATAAGCCTGCTGAATGCCTGTTTGTTCTTCAGGAGTCGGGGGAATTCCCTGGGGATTGCGGGCGATCAGTTGGTTTTCCCGTTCGTTGCCGCGAAAGGTATTACTAGCAGCAATCTGAGGTTGAGATTCAGCGATCGCCACCAACCCATAATCACTATTATTTTCGATAATATTCCCCTCTAATATCGGACGCGCCGCTTGCGTCACCACAATCCCAATTCGATTTTGATGAATGTGGTTACCTGCAACAACTGGGGCCGCATTATGCCCGATCGCCAGGGCAAAACCCGTATCCTGAAACACATTTCGGCGAATTTCTCCTCTCGCCTCCTTCGTTACCGAAATTCCATTGCCCCCATTATACATAAACTGATTATTTTCAATAATCGGTTGAGCCGTTCCTGATACGAAGATCCCCTCCCGATTATTATTCGTAAAGGTACTATTTCTAACAATAGCATTGGCATTTTCTATCCAAATTCCAGTCCCAAAAGGATTGGGATTCGTAACAGTCACCCCGAGAATTTGGCTACTATCTCCGGCTAATATCGTAATATTTTGACCTGCCCAAATGGGGCTCAGATGGGTTGCTCCCCCGGTAATTACCACCCCATCACCCCGGCCACTTTCATCCCCGCGCAGAATAACTCCCGGTTGCAGTTTCAAGGGAAAAACTTCCCCAGCCTGATAGCGTCCCGGTGCCAATTGAATCACCGTTCCCGCCTGCGCCTGTCCCAAAGCAGCGGTTATCGTTCGTAACGCATTCGCTTCACTTTGACCGGCACTTACGGAGTCATTTCCCCGCTTGGGATCAACATAAATCACCCGCTGCTGGGCGTTCATACTTGGCTGAACCGTGGGAACATTTGCTAGGACTCTACCCCCCTCTACTCTCTCTCCTTGACTCCCTAGAGTAACCGTTGCTGCACTCAGTAACGATAAGGTAATTAGAACGAGGGGATAGCTGCTGATTTTGTTCATCATAGACCAGTTCTTGTGGATTATATTGATAGGAATTGCATCCAATGAACCCTGACGCTACTGATTAGCTGCTTATCTTAATGCTCGTCTAAATAAGCTAATTTTTTATAAATTTTCCGGATCTTTTTTTTCTTTATTCAAGGGATGGGGAGATGGGGAGATGGGGAGGATGGGGAGGATGGGGAGGATGGGGAGGATGGGGAGGATGGGGAGATGGGGAGGATGGGGAGGATGGGGAGGATGGGGAGGATGGGGAGGATGGGGAGGATGGGGAGGATGGGGAG
>NZ_JAMXFA010000015.1:118044-156262 GCF_025370785.1 Laspinema olomoucense D3b | reverse complement strand
GGAGAGCGGGGCGCTCGGGGAGATCGGGGAGAGCGGGGAGATGTTCAACGTCCCGACTTGCTGTCGTTTCTTCTCCCCATTCTCCCCATCCTCCCCATCCTCCCCATCCTCCCCATCCTCCCCATCCTCCCCATCCTCCCCACCTCCCCCATCCTCCCCATTACCCCATCCCTACAGCGAGTCCATAATGCACCAATAGCCAACTTAACCCGGTTCCCATACCGATGCCTAATGTGGCAACGGCTACCTGACGAGCGATCGCACCTATCCCCGAGTTTTTCCGTTGAATTTCCTGTTTGGCACTACTGCTTAAAACCAATCCCGTCACGCCGACTTCTGCAACTTTCCCGGCTATTCCCGTAGCCACTCCGATCGCCACAAAAGAAAGAGCAAAAATTAACAGCGGCAGTAACACTACTATCCGTTTAAAGCTTGCCTTAAATAGCTCTAATATCCCAATGCCAATGCCTCCCATTGACATTGCTGCTACAATTACCCCTAATAATTTCCGTTCTGGATGCTCCAACCAGGCAATATCGGCTAGAGTAAAAGACCACAAACCCAGTCCGACTAAACTCGGCGCCACCAGCCATTTGCGCGAAAATTCAGCCACCTGCTCGATCGCCGGGTCCTGAATTTTTTCGGAAAAGCCTCTCCCGGATAAAAGAACCAACGGAACGGAGATCGCCACAGCCACATAAGGGGACAAAAAAATCAACGGAATAGCTACAGTCGTTCCAAACAGGATAACCGGGAACGGCACTGCAATTTTTTGTTTCCAATTGGCTATTTTTCCGGGTTCCGGACCTACTAATTCTGCCGGGACTTGCCGAGGAGAAACTGACAGAGAAAGCGGGATAATTTGGGTTTTATTCGCGGTATTCGCGTGAAGTAAAAGATTGCGCGTATAATCTTGAGTGACAACTAAATTAGTGGTATCAATTTTAATTTCAAAGGCCGTCTCATTCCCCTGAAACTTGGCCGGTTTTATGGAAATCCAATCTGGCTTGGTTTTTGGATTATTCGAGTCGGGAGCAATTTCCCAGCGTCCGGCTAATACCGTATCTTCCACCGGATTTTTGACCGTGAGGGTTTGGGTGAGGGTTTCTGCTTCTTGGGCGCGTAATTCCAGCCGAGTTTGGCTAAATTCCGCTTCCGGTAACAGGCGGCAAACCGAAATGGGAGTCAGGGCTTCTAAAGCGGCAGCAGCATGAGAAAAGCGATCGCTACTATTCGGTTCCACCATTTTTTGTACCCAGTGGATAAACTCGTCACTGAGATGGGGGACTAACTCGGCAAAATTGAGGCGATAACTACTATCAATTAAGCGGTTAATTTCGCTAGAATCGGTTTGGGTGAGCAAACAAATTAAGGTAACTCCTAACCCATACAAATCAGACGCTTCCGTGAGTTTGAGATTGAGTAATTGCTCCGGTGGCATGAACCCCGGTGTGCCAGAAACTACACTACTTTGAGCAACTTCACCCCCACCGAGGCGGGCAAATCCAAAATCAATCAGGTAAATAATATCGGTGCGATCGCCCATTAAAATATTTTCCGGTTTGATATCTCGGTGAATCACCCCGGGAACCCGGTTTTGCAGATAGACCAAAATTTCCAAAACCGCTAGAGCAATTTGTTTAATTTTTTCCGGGTCCAATCGGCGAAAAATAGCTAAAGATTGGGCATTTTTATAGTCATGAACCAGACAAAATCCCTGATCGGTTTCAAAAGAATCCAGATAGCGAGGAATCCCTGGGTGACTGAGACCCTGCAACACTTTAATTTCCCGTTCATGAGCTTTGTAGGCGGACCAATCTGCACCCGGTTTGGCAAACTGAAATTGTTTGATCACCACAGGTTTTTGAGTTTTTAGATGGGTTGCTAAATAGGTCGAACGACCCCCAGTATAGTTATGACCCAAACTCTGCAGCACTTGATATCCGTGACTAGAACAGTCCGGGAACTGAGGCAAATTAGAACCCGAGGTGAGGGTTTCACTCGCTCCACTGGCGTTCTGGTATGGGCTATCCTTGCTCTTGAGGAGAGAAAAGAGACTTCCCTTTTGGGAATTTCCCGTTTCCTCCAGTCCCAAGGGGGCTTTATTTCCTGCAACCCGTTGGGAGATTTGTTGTAACCAGGTTTTCACGACTTTTTCGGCCATCACTTTAACTTGAGCAGCGAACCCTTTCTATTGTAAGGGATTGCTTTCCCCAACTGGGTGAAAATAGGGTAAAATTATCGAGTAGATTGGGAGTCATGACCCGAGGGCAGGATTGGCCCTGTCAGGCGAGAGTCTTTGTCTATTTTAAATTTTTATCTCCATTTTTAAAACTGTAATAAATAAAGAAAAAATTTAATAGTTTTTAAGCTTAAGAACTATTAAATTTTACCTGCCCAAGCAGAGGTTTTCAAGGTAAGCGAGTTGGGAATTAGCCTCATTAAAGCAAAATTTATCAAAACTGTTTTTATTTCTCTAAAGTGTCCCCAGAGGGATAACTTGATTAAGGCCAAAAAATAGCCCGCTTGTGCGGGCAGAGGTTGGGAAATTTCGCTATTTTTTAAAGGGGTTGGTTTAACGTCTCATGTAATCTCTTAAACTACCCCGGATTTCTCGCGCATCGCTGGAGCTATCACTGGCAACGGCGATCGCAGCTATCAGTTCTCGTCCAGTTTCAATGCACATAATTTTCGCTTCCAAATCGGAGGCCTCGCCCTCGACTAATTCATTATCCTGGACTTCCACATTCATCAACCCGGTGGATTTCATTGCTTCAACCGCTTGTCGCACACATCCATCCTGGTTTGTATCATCCATGCGGACCCAAGTCAAGCGCAAATTTTGGTCCGCTAACGAGGGGGTGGACCAAAACAGAAGACTCAAGCCTACGGTAGTGGCGAGGGTTTTTTGAAGGGGTTTCATCATAAAAGCTAAGGTTAAAGTGTCCAAGTAACTATAACGCTTTTTGGCCTTTTAAGTTCCTCCGAGGGGAGAAAAAAGAGGGGGTTCCAGAGGACGGAATGATATCGGAAGGGGAGGGAGCATCTCGGGAAATTTTAAAGCCTAACGGGTTGGGGAGATTGATGATTAGATTGCATCCCCTGGGGGGAATGAAAGGGGGAAAAGTAAAATTCCGGTGATTGAGTTTAAATCCTATCTAGCTGCCCTCGTGAAACCTCTATCCCTAGGGAAAGAGAGGGCAGTCTATTAATTTGGTTTTTTGATCGTTCGGTCTGAAATTTCTACCGCTTTATGATAAGCACGATCATAACAATCCCGGGCTTCTAAATAGCGATTTAATCTCGACCAAGCAATGCCTTCCATTTCCAGAATATGAGCGGATCCCATGCTATTGGGACAGAGGGCCAGGGCTTGTTTATAGGCAAAGATTGATTCCTCATAGCGTTCAATGGTAAAGAACAATGCGCCTAAGCCATTCCAGGCTTGATAACGGGCAATCGGATTAGCGCTGACTTCTAGGGCCTTGCGATAAGAGGCGATCGCCTCCTCATAGCGGTGTAGGCGTTTGAGTAACTCACCCCGTTGCTGCCATGCATAGCAGGCGGTGGGCTTTTGCACTAAAGCCGATTCATAAGCGGCGATCGCTTCGAGATAGGCTTTTCCTAACCGGAAGCGATCGCCTTCCCGCTTCCAATATTCATAATTTTGTCCAGCCTCTTGATGTTCAGTACCCAAACTATCCCTTCGATTTAACGGGGTCTGATGCCGGTTCAAGTTCGTGGGATTGATCTCAGGTAACTCATGAAACGGTTGTTCTTGCATTGGAATCTCCTAACCGATCAATTCCTGGAAAGGGGTCCTTTTTATGAGTCAAAACTCACTCAGAATCCCTTCGATACCTACCACAACGTTTCAGGGTTGAGATAGAGTCGGTTTGCTAAACCTGTTGTTCCTTAAAATAACTCACTTGATCCTTATGTCAGGATTTCTTAGTAAATTTTTTATACTTAGCCCCATTTCGGTTATATTACTTAACGTTACTTCACCCTAATTCATAAACCAATCTTCACAAACTCCACCCCTTGGCGCTCTATCCAAAGAGTGACTCAATTCTCGGTTCGTATCTAATTTTGATGACATCCAATCGGCAGGTTTCCGCTACAATCAGGAAACTGCTAGAGTTCATCATGCCCAAACGGCAGATGCCAATCAGCCAGTCAGACCGACCAAAACCGAGGAAAGCTGCCGAGGCGATCGCCCCTCAACGCTGACTGGGTATCGCGATCGCCGCCCTGTCAACCCCAACCCACCTAAAAACCGGCGATCGGCTCCCCCCAAAGAACTGGATTGTAAAGTGATGTTGCGAATCTTTCAAAAATCTTTAAAAATCTATTACAACAGAAACAGCATATTACTCTGATCTTAAATCTATAGTTTTCGAGGAAACCCCTTAATGAATAAGCTGCAAAAATACCGATTAGTCTGCACCCTGACCTTTGGAGATATCTACGGACAAATCATCATTTGGTTGATCGTGATTTTCCTGAGTTTAGCCTCCGCCCTCGCCTTGTGGAGTACAGCCCGTCAAATCTTCGCCCTCGCTACAGTGGGTTTAATTGTCGTACTCTCCCTGCCCTTTCTCCTCTTTGCCTTCGTCACCACCTTGCTCAATCACATCGAACTGAAGCCGGTCGAGATCTCTACAGAAGCGGCGGAATCAAGTTCTAGAACTGCACCCAACTCTAATCCCGCCCAAGCAGCCAGTTAGCCCAACCGAGGGACAAGCCAACTGCTTAACCTTCAAATCTTGAATGCTGCCCCGTTCATTTTCAAGCGCTAATCCGCCCTCCACTGAGCGATTCTAAAAAATTCCCTACCGTTGAGGAGGGATTTTTTTTTGAGTGGGAAAATAGATCCAGAAGCGATCCAGCAGACCTTTATAACCCATAAATCCAACCAAAGCCAAGAGAACCATGATAGAACATGACGTCATTATCGTCGGGGGCGGACTCGCCGGGTGTCGCGCCGCAGTGGAAATTGGGCGCATCAATCCCAGCATCGATGTCGCCGTAGTTGCCAAAACCCATCCCATTCGGTCCCATTCCGTTGCCGCCCAAGGGGGAATCGCCGCCACCCTTAAAAACGTAGATTCCACTGATACCTGGGAGGCCCACGCCTTTGATACGGTCAAAGGGTCCGACTATTTAGCGGATCAAGATGCCGTAGAACTGCTCACCAAAGAAGCCCCTGATGTGGTCATCGACCTCGAACACATGGGCGTCCTCTTCTCCCGCTTACCCGATGGGCGAATTGCTCAAAGGGCCTTCGGGGGCCATTCCCATAACCGCACCTGCTACGCCGCAGATAAAACGGGTCATGCCATGTTGCACGAACTGGTGAATAATCTGCGCCGCTATGGGGTCCGGGTCTATGAAGAATGGTACGTCATGCGGTTGATTTTGGAAGAGGGACAAGCCAAGGGATTGGTGATGTACCATATTCTCGATGGTCGCCTGGAAGTCGTGCGCGCCAAGGTGGTGATGTTTGCCACTGGAGGATATGGACGGGTGTTTAATACCACCTCCAATGACTTTGCCTCCACCGGAGACGGGTTGGCGATGTCGGCAATGGCGGGGGTGCCGTTGCAAGATATGGAGTTTGTGCAGTTCCATCCCACGGGACTTTATCCCGTGGGGGTGTTGATTTCGGAAGCGGTGCGTGGGGAAGGGGCTTATTTAATTAACAGCGAGGGCGATCGCTTTATGGCAACCTACGCCCCCAGTCGCATGGAGTTGGCCCCCCGTGACATTACCTCCCGGGCGATTACCCGAGAAATTCGCGCCGGACGAGGGGTGTATCCTGATGGTCGTCCCGGGGGGCCTTGTGTCTTCCTGGATTTGCGACACATGGGACAGGAAAAAATTATGAGCCGGATCCCCTTCTGCTGGGAAGAGGCCCACCGTTTGTTAGGGGTCGATGCGGTCTATGAACCGATGCCGGTGCGTCCCACCGGCCATTATTCAATGGGAGGCATTCCTGTTAATACCGAGGGACAGGTGCGAAGCGGTCCCGATGGGTTGGTGGAAGGATTCTTTGCAGCAGGGGAATGCGCCTGTGTTTCTGTACATGGTGCCAATCGCCTGGGGAGTAATTCCCTACTGGAATGTGTGGTGTATGGGAAAATAACCGGGGCGGCGATCGCCCGTTATGTTGAAAACCGCAAGTTGCCGGATCTGGACGATCGCCCCTACCTCCAACAAGCTCAACAGGAACTACAATCCCTGGTCGATCAGGCTGGCTCTCACCGCATTGGTGCCGTTCGGCAGGGATTCCAGGATGCTATGAGTGACCACTGCGGCGTGTTTCGCAGTGATGAATTGATGCGGGAAGGTTTAAAGCAATTAGAACATTTCCAGCAGCAGTATCAGCAGATTTATTTAGATGATAAAGGCAAACTATGGAACACGGAAATTATTGAAGCCTTAGAGTTACGCAGTTTAATGGTAGTTGGACAATTGATTTTAGCCAGTGCACTCAACCGTCAGGAAAGCCGAGGCGCTCATTTCCGCGAGGATTATCCCGATCGCGATGATGATCAGTTCCTCAAGCACACCTTGTCCTATTATTCTCCTGCCGGTGTGGATATTCGCTATCGACCTGTAACCATTACTCAGTTCCAGCCGAAAGAACGGAAGTATTAAACGCTGACGTTTGATTGATTCAGGAGGGCGAGCTTATAGTTCGCTTTCTTGAATGATTAGAAACCGGGTTTCTTGACTTTATCTGTGGCCCCAAAGCAACAAATTTTAGTTATAAACCCGGATTTTTTCTATTTTTTAAATTAAAAAAATCGAGTTTTAATCATTCTCCATAAAAATCAATAACTCTAATGTTGGCAATCTTTGAGCGGTTGCGGGCCAAAAATTCTTGATGATTCGGGTGGGGACCGTAGATATCTAAATCAGCATTTTTAGAGAGTTTAACATAGAGTCCGAGGTCATAATCTTTGAAATGAACCTCGCGGTCATCCCGGGCTTTGGGTCCTAATGAGACTTCTAAAACCCCGGGAATTGCGCTGATTAACCTGCGGTTATCTTCAATTGTTTGCTCAATTTGTTTTGGGGTAATATCGGGCTGGAGTTTAATTAAAACAATATGATGAACGGGTGGTTCTGAGGGGGATGGGGGTTGGGGATTACTTGCGATCGCCACCGTCGGGTTCATCTGACCCAGTTTAAACGCAGCCACAATTAATAATCCACCCAACGGCGTTAAAGGAATTTTAGCCACTGAATTAACCTCGGAATTGCTTCCCTGGGAGAGGGGTAAAAAAATGAAAGGGCAACCGCTGTTGCCCCTTTCCTAAATCATGCTACTCAGCTTCCGGTGCTGGTGTAGAATCGGCTTCCGGTGCTGGTGTAGAATCAGCTTCTGGTGCCGGAGTAGAATCGACTTCCGGTGCCGGTGCCGGTGACTCGGGTGCTGCTTCCGGTTGTGGGGTTGCCGGAACTGCTGGGGCGACTTGTTGCGCTTGTTGCTGGATTTGATCCCGGTACTGAGGCGGTGCTAATTTAGCCGCTGTTTCAAATAGGGGTTTAGCTTCAGCCATTTTCCCTTGATTTTGCCAGACAATAGCCTTGGCATAGATGGGACGAAAATCCTCGGGTTCAGCTTTCATGGCTTCATCGTAAACCGCGATCGCCTCATCATAGCGCTGTTGGTCCGCATAGACCTGTCCTAAAATCACCTGAACGGAAACTACATCTATGCTTCCCGGCTGAATTTGATTGGCTTGGGGAGCAGTTTTGAGGGTATCCTCAAGCAGCCCGATCGCCGCTTCGGGACGGTTTTCCATCAGCAAAAGGTTCACATAACCTTGGAGGGCATTAATATTACCCGGTTGGGTTTCCAAAATGGTGCGATAGACAGTGGAAGCCCCATCGCGATCGCCGATTTGTTGCTTGCCTTGAGCCAGTAAGACCGCATAATCAGTGCGTTGGGGATTGATAGCCACTAATTTTTCCAAAGCGGCGATCGCCCCAGGGATATCTTGTAACTTGAGTCGAGTCTCCAACAGTCCGCGCAGGGCCGTCTCATTGTTCGGTTCCCGCTGCACCACTAATTCATAACCCCTAGCTTGAGCTTCCAAATCCCCCTGCTGCGAATTGGTGGTCGAATTGGTGGTCGTTGTTGGGGTTGCAACCGTGTTCGACGAATTGGCTTGTGTGGCGTTCATCACGCCATTGACAATCGGCGTAATAATTGGTGCCAGACCAATTCCCACAAAGGCAACTAGCCCCAGGATCAAGACGTACAACTTCCATCGCCCCAGCTTTTGTGACACTATAAAACCTCTAACTCTATCCACATTTTAATCAACATCGGCAGTAACCGCAGGGATTCCTAAAAGAATTAACGCCTTTGAATCAAGGTGATGATTGTAGCTGAGTTTGCAGACAACAGGCAAGGGAGAATCCGGTTGTGATCCTTTGAATCCTGATTCCATTATTAACAGCCAATCCTTACACCTACAAGACATTTCCGGAGTCCTTCAGTGGTCCGGCACCCTAAATAGAGATCCGGGATATTCACGAAGCCGATGGAGCAGCGATCGCCCCTCCATCCACCAACCCAAAGCGAGAAAAGCCGACTCAATGCTATCTTGATCAGGAGTGCGTTTTAACGGCAATCTGCATTAAAGAACCCTAGTTTCCGGCATTACGCCACGAGCAAGCATGGACAGAGCGTACCCCTGATCGACTAGATTTGACGGGTATGAATGCTGTGGGAGCCCGTAAAAAGCAGAAACCATGCGGATTCGGCCCTAGCATCCTTGCATTTTAGGTAAAATCAGCAGCCTGATGGAAAACAAGCCCCTATCTCCCGATAGTGGGTGGGTTCCTCCCTTATCTGAAGTCAGGATGCAACGAGCTTAATTCTATAGAACCTGTCAAATTCAGGTTTAGAATCATAAAGCGTTTTTCAAGTTAGCTGTCACCGGATGTGTCTCCGCCGCCAGGAGGTTTTATGAATTCCTCTCCCAATCAAATTCCAAGCTCCGCTAATACTCCAGAAGCAGGCCAGCCTGATCCTAGCGTTCAGGCCCCCCCGCCCGACTTCTCCCCTAGCCCTCCGACAAAATCACCGGAACCAAAAGCCGTCGCCGAATCCAAGAAACAGCCCGATCCCGAGGCTGTGTCGAATGATTCGGACGGGACAGTGATGCGGCCTCATCCGATTCCCCTGCCTTCTGAACCGAAGCAATATCGGGCGATCGGATTGGTCGCCGGTCGCTATCAACCCTCGGAAGAACAATTCACCCGAGGGAATTTAATCACCCCAGAAGGAACCGCAATTGATGCCGTTTTGCTGGGAAAAGTCATGAGTTTGGTCAAAAATCATCTCAGTGATGAAGAAGATCACCTCTGGGTGGTTTATCCTCGCACTAGACAGAAAGAAAAGACCTTGCACGTGCAAATTATGGGGGTGTGGGAGCCGGAAAAACTGACCCCCGCCTCCTCTGAATCTCCAGCCCAAACGACCGAAGCGACAGCGACGGTCACCGATGGGTCATCTCCCACGGAAGAACCGGGCGAGGTAGCGATTCAAGATGGCTATTTTTCCATTCGTGGCGAGGTGATTTTTCAATCCCAGGACGAAGAATATATCGTCGTTAAAATCAAGCAAAGCCCTAAAGATTCTGACACCAAACCTAAGTTTTTCAAGTTACAGCTTGAGGGAACTTTACCTGGAAAAGCGGTGGGTCATTTCTGGGACTTGCACGTGAAGCGTCAGGAAAATTCTCTGCGGATTGAGCAGGGGAACGACATGGGATCAATTGCACCTAAAAAGAAAAAGCCCTTTAAAGGGAAAGGGGGTAAGCCTGGGGGCAGCAAGCGCCCCTTCAAGAGTTCTGGACGCCCAGTCCCCAACCCGACGGTTCAGCAAACCGCCGCACCCCGCACCGATCCGCTTCCCAAACCCGTTAAGCGTAATAAACCCCCAAATCAGGAATAAACCGTTCATCAGGGTGGGTTTTGAATTCCCTCACTGGAATTCTTGAACTCTGCACAACCCTCCGCGTGGATTATTCCAAGCTAAGTTGAGACCCCCACAAATTTTGGGGTAAAAACGAGCGGTCCATCGGCAGGGGGATGACAGGTTCGGTCAGGGTAAACTCCCCGGATTCGATCCATTGCTTTAATTCCAAGGCAACTAGACGGGAAAAGAAGATACTGGCTAGAGGTGCTGTCCGCACGGGTTTGCCTTCCAGGGTAATCCGACCCGTTTTAAGCTGGGCGTAGCTGACTAACCCAAAGGTCGGACGAACCCGACGGGGGATGGAGAAATCCACAATCGGGGCAACTACATCTTGGTCTTGCACCGCACAGTGCAGGACCACTTGCTCGTTGAGGATGGGTAATGGGACTCCGACGCCCAGCATTAAGGAGGGACCGTAATTGTGGAAGTAGCAACCCCGCACCCATCGCGGATTCATTTGTTTAGCATCTCCTATTAAGGCTAAGGTGGCCGCAGGGCCAATCGGTGTCTTATTCGGCAGGCGTTTTTGCTTGGGAAAGTGCTGAGTCCCTTCCCAAGCAACATAACCAATTCCGCCCCCTAAAAAAATTCGGGTTCCGGGACCAATGAGGTCCAGTTGGGGGTCGTTGAGTAGGGGCGAAATAGCGCCCGGGTTGGAATAGACGGCATTCCCGAGATGGGGTTGTAATGGACCCAGGTAGGTAAATAAGGGTCGATCGCCCCCATTCACGCCTACAATAAAATTTTGATATAAGTTTCGAGGATTATATAAATAAAACTGGTTAATGGTGTCCTTGGTCAGGGTGGTTTCAAAGGAAGCCCGGGGATAGCAATCTGTGACTTGTCCGATCGCCCTCAGATGAATCGGTTTCCCGGCAATTAAATCGGCGATCGCATGACCCCCACCCCGTTCTCGGATTTCCTCTCCATCTTGCGCTTCCGCCACTTCCGCTGCCCCCAAGTACAAATCCACCGCCCCAAACCCCGAATAGGCGGGGACCCCATCTAACCAACAGCGCCGAATTTTAATCGGGGGGTCCGTATGTCCCAGGTTTATAATTGCCCCAGATGACTCCATCGGTTCAAAGGTCCCCGTCGTCACCACATCCACTTCCTTTGTCACCGCTGGGATGCCCTTTTCCAGAACCCGCGCTTTCAGTTCTTCTACAGTCCAGACAACCGCTTTTTTCTGGCTGATTTTATCATTAATTTCTGCAATTGTTCGCATAATTTGGGTTCTTTACTACGGGGATTAATTGGTAGGAATTTCTGAGGATTGTGAACGAATTCCTCCCTGATTACGGTTAGGGCTTTGGGGTTATAACAGCAAATTTCAAGGCAAGAATCCGGGTAAAAAGCCACTGAATTAAGTGAGTTTTCGCCTTATTCGGGTTGGGGTTGTTCCTGAAAGTCGGGTCCCGATTTTACGTCTGGGGGAATCAATGGGCGATCGCTTTCCTTGGGGCGATCGTCCCAAGGGTCATAGTCTAGAGGGGATAGGTCCTGACTTGAGGACAACAACGACACTGATTCGGTTTCGGTGGGGATATCAACGGGTGCGATCGCCTCGAAGCGCCTTGATCGTCTGGTCGCAAAGGGTTTGCGCCAGGGGTCTAATATATCTTTCACCACTGTTTCTTGAAGCCACACTTGAAGGACTAAGGTTAAGGGCAGGGCTAAAAATAAGCCTAAAAAGCCAAAAATAGAAGCAAAAAAGACTTGGGCAATTAAGGTGACCGCAGGCAGTAAAAAAATCTGCTGGGTCATCACGTAAGGAGTCAGGACATTACTTTCTAATTGCTGAATGAAAATATACAACGCCAGCACTGCTAGGGATTTCCAGGGTGCATCCAGCAGGGCGATCGCCATTGGGGGAATTGCACTTAAGGCCGGTCCAATATTGGGGATAAAGGTTAACAAACCCGCTAATACCCCATTGGCTAAAGCTAGGGGAACTCCCAAAATTAAGAGGCCAATCCAGCTTAGTACCCCTATCACCATCATGTTAAATAGAATGCCAATCAGCCATCCCCCTAACGCTACATCGCAGCGATCGAGAATTCCATCAACTCGCCATCGGTAAAATGAGGGGAAGATGCGCACGAAGGCACTCCGGTAAGCTTGAGGACTGCTCACCATCATTAAAGCCAGAACTAAGACTAATAAAAAGCTTAATAATCCCCCAAAAGTCCCGCCCACAACTGCTCCAGCACCTCCGACTAATTGATTGGCTAAGGGTTGGAGTTGTTGAACAATACTATTAACATCGGGTAAATATTGCTTCAACTGCGGGGGGACTCGGGTTCTAAATTGATAAATTAAATCATTAATTTCGGCAAATCCTAAAGTCAAGAGTTGAGTGAGTTGCTGCAATTGAGTGGCAAATGGAGGCACAATCAACCAAAAAAAGCTCACCAAAACGAGTAGTAACAAGAGGATGGAAATCATTACGGCCCAACCCCGTTTGATGCCAAACCATTGCAATCGGCGAGCGAGTCGATTTAAGGCCGTTGCTAGGACGACTGCAGCAAATAGCAGTAATAAAATTTCTCGGATTTGCCAGAGAATATAGAAAGAAATAAAAACGGCTAATAAGCCCATCCATTGACCTAAATTCACGGCGATCGCTCCCTCCCATCTAAGCTATTTCAGCTAACCCCGCTTTGTCTCGACCCTAAATCAGGGGTTCCAATCTTCAGCAGATTGACCCCGGGGATTGTACTTGATACTCAATATAGCCTCAACTGGGTCTTGTCGCCTTAAAAGCGCTCAACTGCCTTGTGCAGAGGCGATCGCACCACATCCTCCCCTCCTGGAACTCAAAAGGGCCTGTGGCTCCTCAGCCCCCTTAATTCTGTGGATCCTGGAAATACAGTCGCCAACTCAGGACCCCGAAGATGATCGCCGCTGGTGTACAAACCAGGAGTAAGGCGATCGGCGAGGTGTTTGGAATCGCCAGCAGAGGACCTCCGTATTTGATAGCCGCAGAAACGATGGCGGAGGCTACCATCACCTTGATGATAAATACAGTATTACTATCCATTGTGATTCCTGACACTTGAAAAACTGAACCGAACCTTTTATATCATGTTTGCTCGCCCACCCAAACTGACCTCATCCCCTTTCCCCCCGAACCACCTCTTTTAAGACCCTCTCCTCAGGGGAGAGGGCCGTTGTAACCAAGCCGCAAAAACTTGGGCGATCGCTGACTCTTTCTGTAAAACCCGTGCCGTAATTGCCTGTGCCATCGGCATTCCTGGAGTCTCCTGCCATGCCAACCACGTATGAATCAGCGCCTTTGCCCGATGAATTTTTCCATATCGGTTGAGTCTCCCTTCTTCAACTTCTCTTAAAATATCTTCCGCTTTCGGACGCAAATTATCATCTTCTGGGATAAACATTGCAGCAAAATTCTTTAACATTCCCGGCAGTTGATTATTCGGCATCACCCAAACTCCCACCCGCTTTAAAAAAGGATCTCTCGGTTGATAAACCCACCCCTCTACCCGAAGCGAATCGGGGATACTCTGCTTTGGGATAATCGCTGGCAATCAACCTATCTCTAATCGATTGCCATCGCGCTGGTAAATCTTGGTCCGCATCCACCACAATTCCCCAGGTTGGTAACTTCCGTTGCTTCAATTTTAGGAACCGATCGCCGATTCGATCGCCCCTTCTGCATCATGGACGATCGCCCGTAACTCCTCCAACATCCGTTGATCCACCCCTTCCCACAAACCGCGCTGATTCGCCTCTAACAACCGTTCCGCCATATCCCGCAACGCCCAGGGATTCTTCTGGTGGATAAAGTCCCGCACTTTGTCATCTAACAAATATGCCTTTGCCACGCCCTCATACATAAAATCTTCTACACAATGTGCTGTGGCATCGTAAGCAAACAAATAATCCAAAGTAGCGGCCATTTCAAACGCACCTTTATACCCGTGACGCATCACGCCCTCAATCCATTTCGGATTCACCACTCGCGATCGATATACTCGGTCAATTTCCTCCTGTAACCGGCGAATTTTGGGCTTTTCAGGTAGGGAATGGTCGCCGAAATAGGCCACTGCATCCGTGCCTCGCACTGCCCGTACTGCCGCTAATAACCCGCCTTGGAACTGATAATAATCATCAGAATCTAGTAAATCATGTTCCCGATTATCTTGGTTATGTAAGACAATCTGCATTTGCCCTAACCGTTGCTCAAATGCTTCTGGGGCGGAATGTCCATTTCCCATGCCTGTATAAGCATAACTACTCCAGTTGATATAGGCGCGGGCCAAATCTGCGTCATTCGTCCAGTTTTGTCCTTCGATTAATCCTTGTAATCCCGCCCCATAAGCGCCCGGTTTTGACCCGAAGACTCGATAACGCGATCGCCGGTTTGCCTGTTCCGGAGTCAACCCCAACCCTTGCCAAGTCTCACTTTCTACCTGCACTTGCGCCGCCAAGGGATTATCTGTTGCCGGTTCCTCCAAACTCGCCACCGCTTCCACCGCGCGATCGAACAAATCGATCAGGTTGGGAAAGGCATCGCGGAAAAATCCTGATACTCTCAATGTGACATCGACTCGCGGACGTCCCAAAACTCGGACCGGCAAAATTTCAAAATCGACCACGCGCCGGGAGGGTCCATCCCAGACTGGGCGCACCCCCAGCAAGGCGAGGGCCTCAGCAATGTCATCGCCACCCGTTCGCATGGTGGAGGTCCCCCAAACTGATAATCCCAGGGTTTGCGGATATTCCCCATTTTCCTGAGTGTAGCGCTCGATCGCCTCTTCGGCGGCCCTTCGTCCAATATCCCAAGCAGTTTCTGTGGGAATTGCGCGAATATCTACGGAGTAAAAATTGCGTCCCGTCGGCAGAACTTCAGGACGTCCTCGGGTGGGTGCACCGGATGGCCCACTCTTAATATATCGTCCATCTAATCCCCTTAACAATTGAGTGATTTCTTCGGAAGTTCGTTGCAATGCCGGAAGCAAACAATCGCGAATCCAATCTAATTCTTTTGCTGTGGCGCTGTTGGGTTTGGGGAGAATTGTTTCTCCCATCGGGTCAATAATTTGGCTGACTAATGCTGCTGCTTCTGCTTCTAAAGAGGCGATCGCATCTCCAATGGTCCGCCGAGAAGAATTAGCTGTCAATTCTGGCAAAAATTCCGCCGGATTGCTGGTGAGAGGGTCAAAGGAAAATGCTTGATCCGCTGCTAAAGCGCGGGTGAGTCCCATGCGACTGCCTCCGGGATGTCTGGCGATCGCCACAATTAAATCCACCAGTTGCCGCCCTTCGGGGCATTTCCCAAAAATATGCAGCCCATCTCGGATCTGCGCTTCTTTTAATTCACACAAATAGCCATCTAAATTGGCAATTAAGGCCGTAAATTCTGGATTCGGTTCGGTAGAATTGGATGAAGTAGTCCAAGATGAGTGTTTATCTAAATGTTGGTCTTTTACCAGTTGTAACAGGCGACTGCGGATTGGTTTTAACCGAACGGGATCTAAACTTTGGGCTTCATAATATTCATCGATTAACCCTTCGAGTTGTTGTAGGGGACCGTATAATTCTGCCCGGGTCATGGGCGGCGTTAAATGGTCAATAATCACTGCTTGCGATCGCCGCTTTGCTTGTGACCCTTCCCCTGGGTCATTAACGATAAAAGGATAAAAATGCGGCATCGGTCCCAGGGCAACTTCTGGGAAACAATTTTCCGATAAAGCGATACTTTTCCCGGGTAACCATTCTAAATTCCCATGTTTGCCTACATGAGTAATGGCCTGGGCACCAAAGCATTCTCGAATCCAATAATAATAGGCTAGATATTCATGAGTCGGTTCTAAATCCGGGGCGTGATAGTTTAAGCTGGGGTCTATTTCGTAGCCTCGGGAGGGTTGAATTCCGATAAAGATATTGCCCAATTGGATGCCAGGAATGGGGAAGGTTTGGGTTTCAAAAGAAGGGCGATCGCCTGGGGTTTTTCCCCAGCGATTTTCAATTCCTTGGCGAACCTGTTCTGGCAAGGTTTGAAAATAGGATTGATAGTCTTTCCCTGGTAATACTTGGCGAATTTTTCTCCATCCTTCCCCTTCCGGGTCATTGGTGACTCCAGCAGTGAGGAGGCGAATCAATTCGTCCCCAGTGGTGGGGATATTTTCCACGCAATACCCAGCAGTTTGGAGGGCGTTGAGGATGGCGATACAACTTGCCGGGGTATCCAGTCCCACCCCATTAGCGAGGCGTCCGTCTCGGGTGGGATAATTGGCCAGAATTAAGGCAATTTTGCGCTGACTGGGGGGAGTTTGCCGGAGTTTGATCCAGTTGGCAGCGAGATCGGTGACGAAATTAATGCGATCGCCCAAGGGTTCGTACATCACCACCGGGGTCTCCAGTTTTACATGATTTTCTTGTACCGTCTTAAACGACACCACCCGAGTAATAATTCGTCCATCCACTTCCGGAAGAGCAACATTCATCGCCATATCCCGGGGTGAGAGCCCTTGAAAACCCGTTTCCCATTGTTGCTGAGTGCCTCCACTGAAAATTACTTGCAAAACCGGGACATCGAGGGTGTCCCAGAATCTTAGATCCGCAGTAGCAAAGTCTGGGGTACTGGGTAAAGTTTGGACAGCTTGACCGATCGCAAACCCTGTGGTATTTAATATTATCTGCACGGTTTCAGTGTGAGGGGGTTGCAGATAGGTCAACAATTCTGCTTGGACATCTTGATCGCGTAAAGAAGAGACAAATACCGGCACCGGGTCTAAGTGGCGATCGCGCAACCCTTGACAAAGTGCATCAATCGGGGCAGTATTTCCAGCCAGGTAATGAGCGCGATAAAATAAAATTCCCACCCTGGGAAATGAGGTGGATAATTCACCGGAATTTAGACCCGATTTAGAATTAACTGATTGTGAGGGATTGAGGGGTGATTCTTCTCGGGTAAACGGTGGATTTGAAAGTCCCAAGCTTGCCGATTTCCAAGGATAAAGTCCAACCCGAGGGATCGGCATCGGTGGGGCAGGATTGTATTCTCTTTTTAAACAAATCTGGGCGACAAATTGGAGCGCATTAACTAGATTATCGACACCGCCTTCGGTAAAATATTGCCAGACTTGATTAACCACAACCAGGGGAACGGAGGAATGACCGATTAAATCGGGGTCACCGGCATCATCGCCGGGAATCACAATCAGGTGAGCACCTGTATTTTGCACCGTTTCTCGAACCACTTCTAACCCGTAGGACCAATAAGCACGCCCTCCCAACAATCTCAAGACAATCACCTGTGCCTCGCACAGGACCTCCAGTGCGTAAGCATCGATACTGAGTTGCTGTTGCAGTTGCAGCAGATTGACAACCCGTAAATCGGGGAAGTCCGGCGGGAGGTGGACGAGGGCCTGGGCGATCGCTTGAATATCCGTATCCGCCGCCGTCACGATCGCGATGGGTGCCGGAGTTTGGGAGACCAAAATTACCCCCTCCTCCTGCGGATTCCAACCCCCGGGGGTAGCAGCTAGACGATGCATGAGAGTCTCCTGAAGCGATCCAAGTACAATGGCACAGTCCATCGTATCAAACCCCAGGGCAGACCCAACCCCAGAAATTCTAGGGTGTCTGTACAGCAGCAGGAAGACCACCCGATTTCGTGGCAAAATCTCTGCTGACGGTGCAGCAAATCTCAGTCAGAATCCCGGTTTCTGGTCTTATCTATCTCATCCGGTCTTGAGGCCCTAGAGGGATTCATCAATCAACCTGGGAGAAATCCCCGATCAAGTCCCTGGCAAGGGAGCCTCTGATCTGGGTTGCCCTCCCCCTAAATCCCTCTCCCGGATGGGGAGAGCGAGTTTGAATCCTCCCCTGTCCCTTTTCCCAAAAAGGCGAGAAGGGGCATCGGTGTAGGAGAGCGAACTGTCCAAATTGAGATGCTCCCCCTGGCAATTTTTTTAAGATAGAGATGGCTCTATGTTTATTATTCCGAAAAAATACGGAGATGGATTAAAAGTCCAATTGTCCCCGGTCCTAGGTCTATCTTCTAAAGAAAAGGTGAAGAGTACAAAAAAAACACAATTTCTGAGCCAAAACTGGAAAAATCACCCTACTATAGCTAATAAGCCAGTGAGTAGAGATTTATTCAAGTTTTTTCTAAAAATCCGAAGTGCAGCAGCTTTAGGGCAAGCTCCACAGGGTGATTCTAAAACAATAGAAATTGGGAAATGTTTGAAAGCATGGTCAAGGACAAGCATTTCCCCCCGAAAATTCCCCCATCGCATTCAGCTTTTGCCAATAGGCGCTTAAAATATGCCGATCTTAGAAGTCTCACGAAGAACTTTATCCCATAACACCTTTGAGCAGTTGCGCCAGTTGTTACAGCAGCAGGGGAAACGTCAAGGGTCAGTTGTACTGACTGAATCGGTCCTCGGTACCGAAGAAATTCCTTCTGATGTCCCTTGGCAATGGTTTACGCTAGTCCTGTCCGAGGAGTTTAGGGTGTTGCTGTTGGGGGGACCGGCTGAAGACCCGAATTGCGATCGCGAGGGTCACATGGGAACCCTCCCGCCACTGAACCTGGGGCGATCGCCCCAGGTGGAAGTCGGTTTAACCTTTGAACCTTCCCAGGTGGCGGCATTTTTAGCGACGTTGGAGCAGTCGGCCCTCGTCAATCTGGATCTCGACCAACTCGAACGCAGCCATGACAGCCTACCCGCGAATAATCCCCAACTGGTAAGCGAATTTACCCTCTCGGCGATCGCCTTGCTCACTGCCGATGATTTTCCCCCCAGCGCCAGTTATGCCTCAGATAGCTGCGTCTCCATCTGTCAACCTGTAGAAAATGCCCTGCACCATCAAATCGAACAAGAGCGACTCTTAAATCAAGTCACCACCCAGATTCGTCAGAGTCTGGAATTGCCCACCATCTTATCCACTGCCGTGGAACAGGTGCGTCGTTTTCTACAGGTTGATCGATTGGCTATTTTTCAATTTAACCCTCAAAATCAATCCCGAACCCTAGACTCTAGCAATGGCAAACCGTCCCCGGAAAATCCTCGTGAACTCTTCCACCTGTGGGACGAAATCGAGTCTGTCTCGGAGGATTTAGAAGGGGAGGATTGTGACTTTCTCTACGAACAATTGCCCCCCCAAGGAGAACCGGAACTCGGCGCTATCACCTACGAATCGAGAGCCTCCGATGAGATTCCCTCCCTCCTGCCCCTTCAAACCCAAGGGAGTTCTTTTCTCCCCGTTGCCGAATTTATAGCTAAATATAATAAAGGATTTATTCAAGCGATCGCCGACGTTTCTAACGCCTATAACTTATCTCAAAGCTCTTTACAAATACTACGCGAAAATCAAATTCAGGCCCAATTAATTGTCCCGATAGTCGTCCAGGATAATCTGTGGGGATTATTAATCGCCCATCAATGTTTTGAAATCAGATGTTGGCTACCCAGCGAGCAAAACTTCCTTAAACATATTGCCGAACATTTAGCCTTAGCCATTCACCAAGCTGAACTGTACGCTCAAGTCAATCGCCAAAAAAAAACATTAGAAGAACGAGTGATCGAACGCACTCATGACCTCCACGATGCCCTCGTCGCCGCCGAATCGGCCAATCGTGCCAAAAGCGAATTTTTGGCAACCATGAGTCACGAATTGCGAACCCCTTTAACCTGTGTGATCGGGATGTCTTCTACCCTCTTGCGCTGGTCTTTTGGACAAATGAGTGCCAAACAACAGGAATATCTCAAAACCATTCATGACAGTGGCGAACACCTCCTCGAACTGATTAACGACATTTTAGACTTGTCGCAGTTAGAAGCAGGAAAAGCCATTTTAAAAATCACAGAATTTTCCTTAACTAAACTCGCCCATCAGTGCTTGCAAAGCGTCGCGCATAAAGCAGTAGAAGCCGGATTGCACCTAGAAATGACCCTCGCTTTAGACGGCCAAAAAACTGACCTCTGGACCGCTGATCGACGACGAGTGCAGCAAATTCTCTTAAACCTGTTGAACAATGCCATTAAATTTACCCCCACGGGAGGAACGGTTACCCTGCGGGTTTGGAGTGAGAGTAAAAACGCAGTATTCCAAGTGGAAGATACCGGCGTAGGGATTCCTGAAGACCAACAATCCCTACTATTCAAGAACTTTCAACAATTGGATACCTCCTACCGTCGTCAATATGGCGGTACGGGACTCGGACTCGCTTTAACAAAACAACTCGTCGAACTCCACGGGGGATGGATTGAAGTACAATCCACCGTGGGCGAAGGTTCTATTTTTACCGTCCATCTGCCTGCAGCGCGCTTGTTCTCTAACTCTAATTCTCAGAATCGGGGTGAGACCTTTAGTTCAGAACCCCTGCAAGGGCGAATCATTTTAATTGAGGATTGTGAGGAGAGTGCGACTCTAATTTGCGATATTTTAACTACCGCTGGTTATCAGGTGGTGTGGATGATTGATGGGGCGACGGCACTGGAACAATTTGAACTCCTGCAACCCACTGTAGTAATTTTAAATTATGACTTGCGGAGCATGAATGGCTCGGAATTGATCCAGTCTTTACGGCATTCCCCGGCGCGGGACCCCCTGAAAATTTTAGCGTTAATTGGCCTAGAAACTGGGGAAGACAAAGACCGGGCTTTTGAAGCTGGGGCGGATGATTGTTCCCCCAAACCGATCGCTCCAGAACAGCTCATTAATCAAGTGAATGCCTTGTTTCACTCTTGTAGGGGGTTGAATCAACCTGAAAGAGGGGAAATTGGGGCAAGCAAATAAAGTTTCTAACAACCCACCCGCACCCTGAAGGGTCTGGCTCTACGGACGAAGCCCGCCTGCGCGGGCTAAGAGATCCAAGCTACTTTTAAGAACCGGATTTTGGGATAAATACGGTAGGATTTTATCGCCTGTTACTTGAATAAGCTAGAGTTAATTTCATCTGTTGAAATTTTATCAAAATCCAGAGTATTTAACGGGTTAATGAACGAACAACTTTCTGAAAAATCGGGGAATTTGACCGCTGCGATCGCTTCTTTAGAGGGTGGATTAATTGTTTCCTGTCAGGCTCCCCCAGATTCGCCCTTGGCGGAACCTTCTATCATTGCCGCGATCGCCTTGGCATCGGTTCGCAATGGGGCCGTGGGGGTCCGCATCGATACCCCCGCTCATGTCCAAGCCGTGCGCGATCGCCTCGGTGCTACCATTCCCATTATCGGCCTGTGGAAACAATCCATCCCCGGATCGGAAGTCTACATCACCCCGCAATTTCATCATGCCGAGGCGATCGCCGCCAGTGGTGCCGATATCATCGCCATTGATGCCACCGATCGCACCCGTCCCCATGACGAAACCCTCTCCAATCTGATTGCCGCCATTCACACCCGCCTCGGAAAACCCGTCATGGCCGATGTGGATACCCTAGAATCCGCGATCGCTGCGGCCCATTTTGGAGCCGATATCATTGGCACCACCCTCTATGGCTACACCCGTGCCACCCAAAAATCCATTCCTCCCGGCTTCGATCTCCTCGCCGAAATTCGCAAAACAATCCAGGGATTTCTCATTTGTGAAGGCGGCATCAGTTCCCCAGAAATGGCAAAACGAGCCCTCAATTTGGGCGCGAATGCCGTCGTCGTCGGCACGGACATTACCGGCATTGACCTCAAGGTTCAAGCCTATCAAAAACACTTGAATTTGAGGGATTAAACATCTTGCAAAAAACCGGATTGATCCCCCCAAACCCCCTTAAAAAGGGGGCTTAAGAGAATTTTGCAACAGGTCTATTTATTCCTCTGGCTCCCCCGTTAAATAAACATTTATTCCTCTGGCTCCCCCCTTAAGAAGGGGGGCAGGGGGGGGATCTCACGGGGGGAAAGGGGGATAAAACTGGGATTTTGCAAGAGGTCTCTATTCTTGCTGCCGTTTGACAATAATCATCCTTGACCCAACCACGGGACTGCGAGCCAACAAATTCCCCTGGGAATCAGCAATTTCCACCGTTCTAAAATCCAATTCTTTTCCACGCTGGAAGATTTGCGAGGCTAACTTATCTTGGCTAGAAGCGGTGATGTTGTACCACTCATTGCTAATTCGCACGAGCAACTGAGAGGCCCCAAAATTGGCTTGAATCGAGGCGATCGGAATATCTGCATCCTCAGTCACTTGTGCAACTTGGCTCTGAATCGCCGCAATGAGGGTTTGTTCCGGAGTTAAAGGAGCTGGAGGCGTTTCCACCACTGGAGGCGCTTTTTTAGGCTGGGGAGCCTCTTTGGGTAAGGTGACTGGGGGTGGTTCTTCCGTGACGAGGGGGAGTTCCGGTGCCGGGGTGGGAACCTCGGAAATCGGGGGGAGATATGCCGGAGGCTTTTCCGAGACTTCAAAGGAGGCAGGAGGGGAAATTTGTGCCACTTCTGCGGGTTTGGGGACTAGAACGCGGGTTGTGCTCCAAGTAATGATGAGGACAATCAAGGCGATCGCTCCGGTTAATCCCCAATCTGACAAGGTTTGATTGAGTGCGGTAGGCAACAGGGCGCGAATCGGCGCTAAAATCTGGGATAAAACCGTGGGTTTTCGTTCTACCCCAAGACCCTCTATCCTAACTGGAGCGGGAGTCTTGGATAGGGGAATCGGTTCCGCTTCCAGGGTGTTGATGACCCCTTCTAACAGTTGAATAATAGAGCGCAACGAGGCGATCGCCACCGCTTTGAATCCCGATGGCGGAGGTTTCGGCGTAGGGGACACAGGTGGAGAAGAGTCTGCCCGTGTTGGGATTTGAGGGTCTGACTCCGGTGGAGTTGGCGGATCTTGTGACATCTTTTTCTAGGCGATCAAGGTCGTTACACAACAGGGAATACTTTAAAGGTGCGGCCATCCTTGGATTAATCTATCATTTTGTTCCAAATGTCCCCTAATTCTTGCAAATTCCCGAACCCATGAACTTGACACGCCGAGAATTTTTACTGGCTGGACTGAGTGCCTTAACCTTTGCTATCCTAGGCAAATCTCTCAGGGGGCTAACGAAAGAGAGGTCAGAAACTGAGTTGGATTTGATACCACCATCCCCAGATACCTTGCTGCTGCGTTTTGTCGCCGTGGCAGATACGGGTGCGGGTAATGAGGGTCAATATGCAGTGGGACGGGCGATCGCCCGCTACCATGAGCAAAATCCTTTCGATTTAGTCTTGCTCGCCGGGGATAATATTTACAATCATGGCGAAATTGAAAAAATAGAGCGCGTTTTTGAGCAACCCTACCGATCGCTCCTCGATGCCCAGGTTAAATTTTATGCTTGTCTAGGCAATCATGATATTAAAACTAATAACGGCAATGATCAAGTCCAATATCCGGGCTTTAATATGCAAGGGCGCTATTATAGTTTACGTCGAGATCAAGTAGAGTTTTTTGTCCTCGACACCAATCGAAATGCCGATTGGCCGAGTCAGTTACCTTGGTTAGAGACTCAACTCCAACAGAGTGATGCACCGTGGAAAATTGTCATGGGACATCATCCTCTCTATACCTCCGGGTTACATTTAGGCAGTCGTTTCCTCCGTCGGAAACTCATGCCTTTATTCCTAGAATATGGGGTTTCACTTTATATTAATGGACATAATCATAATTACGAACGCAGCCAGACAATCGGGAATACCACCTACTTAACTTGTGGTGCCGGTTCAAAAACCCGACGAGTCGGGCGTTCCAGTTGGACGGCGCGATCGGCGAGTCAACTCAGTTTTGCAGCCGTTGAAATTTACAGCGATCGCCTTCACATCACCGGCATTGACCAAAATAACCGGACTTTCGACCGAGGCGCTATTTCCTTATAACTTTATCCCCCCATCTTAATGACCCAATTTCACCCTATCCACATCAATATGATGTCACAACTACTTCAGAAATCTTCCCGCGATGAGTGCCTTTTGAATTAATCGATCGCGCTGCTGAAACTTCATGAATCCGGAACTCTTGGTAAATCTCTCGAATAAACGGACAATCGGAATTAGACAGCATCACTTTCACCCCTCGCCTCGCCAGTTGCGCAAACACATCCCGTAACCGAATTTGGTCCTCTTCATTAAAATTATAGCGGCTGTACGAGGTAAATTTACTCGTATTGCTTAGAGGATAATAAGGAGGGTCAAAATACACAAAATCTTGCTCTGTTTTGGCCTCATCCAGAACCTTATCAAAATCCCGAACTTCTAATTGAACCGATTGCAAAGCCTGGGAATCGGCTTGCAGTAACTCCGCATTACAAATGGTGGGATTTTTATATCGACCAATTGGGACATTAAATTCTCCTTTAGAATTTTCGCGATATAATCCATTAAAACAAGTTTTGTTTAAATAAATAATTCTAGCTGCTTTTTTGACTAATTCCCCGCTTTTCTGCGCTCTAACTTGATAATAATATTCAGAATTATGTCTATTTTGATGAAATTCTAACTCTTTAATTAAACTTTTTACGTCCTTTTGAACACAGCGATACATATTAATCAACTCTTCATTGACATCGGATAAAACTGCCTTAAACCCCGAGGAATGCTCTTGAAATAAATAGAAAAAAACTGCACCACCCCCTAAAAATGGCTCATAATAATTTTTAAATTTAGGGGGAAAAAGGGGTTGATATTGTGAAATCAGTTGAGTTTTTCCCCCAGCCCATTTCAGAAAAGGGCGGGGTAAAACTGAGAATGCAGTCGTCTCGTTCATCTCTATCTAAAACCGTACTTAATTTTGTAGCAACGGCCTCCCTTTTGGGTGAACCGAAGTCAATTTATGAACTTAAGGATTGCCCTTTCTCTGGTTTTGCTGGAGTTAGGATCAGGGAAATAGCGGTGATCCGGGTTGGGCGATCGCACCCCACCAAACTGTCCCCCTCCCGGGTACATCCCCCCCTTTCCCTTGCCACTCCAGCGCCCTTGCCTAGGCAATTCTGTCGCAATTTGGGGCCGTTTCAATCCCAACCGAACTCCAAAAGTTCATGAATCCCTAACATACCACGACTGCGACGGGAATTCTTCAGTCGATCGCCTCGGGGAAACCCAGGAGTAATCCTTGATACGACAGTTTAAAACCGATTTTGGCATAATGGGGGGAGTCCCCATTCCTTCAACGGGAATGACCCACTCCTTCAGAGGACTTCTCCCTCGAATTGTCTCAATTCGTATCAAAACCCTGAGTCCTTTCGGTCTAAAATAGATACGCCCACTGCAATGAGATAGCAGTACAGCGGGTTGAACCAGTCAAATAGATCCATCCTTTCTCCCGAAAGCGCGATCGCTGCTTCAACTGAGTCCTTGATTCCGATCATGTATTTTCCAGGAGGTTTCCCAGATGGATTCTCAGGATGTTATCCAAGCCATAGATCGCCTTTTACCCGACCCTCAAATCTTTGAAGATGTCAATAATATGTTGCAAAAATACCGGGCGTCGGGGCAGAAAAAAGTCCAACTAGAAGATGAAGATATAAGTGTTGCTATCCCGGAAGGGGTTCAAATTGATATTGTAACAAAAGCCTTTTTTAATGAATATTTTGATATTAATTTAGGAACAGGTTATCGGGTTCAGGTTGCCATCGGTGGGATTCAAAAACAAAAACGCGGAAGAGTCTATCCCGAACTTTGTTTTGCTACATTATTTTATGATGCCACTGGAAAAATGTTGATGATTGATTTTCATCAAAACATGATATAATTAAGCACCTTTCTAAAAATTTTATCTAATCTAAATGACCATGCCAAAGGTATCCCGTTTAGAACAATTTAGCGGTTGTTTGATTGGACAGTGCCTTGGTGATGCAGTTGGCTGTCGTGTTGAAGGTTATGCCGAAGAAGTTTGTCAAAATTATGTAAATTATGAACTCAAGGTCAAGCGAATTCGAGACCGCGATCGCTTCCCTTTTCCCTTTGGTCAATATACCGATGATTCTCAACTCGCCCGAGAACTCCTCCAAAGTTATATCGCCTGTGGCCGATTCGACCCCGCAGACTATGCCCAACGCATTGCAGCAATCTTCAGCGAAGAACGAATCGTCGGACGAGGACGCTCTACAGAAGCCGCAGCACTGCGATTAGCCCAGGGGATTCCCTGGCAGTCCGCTGGGGAACCGCCTCCGTCCGCAGGCAATGGCAGCGCCATGCGTGCCGCACCCATTGGGTTAATCTTTTACAATGACCCGCCGCAACTGATTCAAGCTGCCGTAGACCAAGGACGCAGCACCCATCAGGACCCCCGCTGCTGTGCCGGGGCCGTGGCGATCGCCGGGTCCGTGGCCCTCGTCCTTCGCGGGGAATCCGTCAATCCCGCCTCCTTTCTATCCCAGTTAAGCGGATGGACGGGGCAAATTGAACCTATCCTCGCCGGATATCTGAAAAACTTAATTGACTGGATCGAATTACCCATTGACCAAGCAGTCCAATTGATTGCTCCCGCAGGTATGGCCCCAGAACACGAGCAACTCTGGCCAGGAATTTCTCCCTTTGTCATCGGTAGCGTCCTTTGGAGCCTCTATTCCTTCTTAAAAACCCCCGAGGATTACTGGGAAACCCTTTGCACCGCGATTATCGTAGGGGGTGACGTGGATACCACCGCAGCGATGGCCGGTGCAATTTCCGGGGCCTATCTTGGACTGGATGCAATTCCCCAGGAACTGGCGGCGAATCTGAATGACCAAGGAACTTGGAAGTTTACCGAACTGGTGCAACTCGCGGAACAATCCTACAGGGTACAATGCAAACACACTTAGCCGCTCCTGTTGTTGAATCTGAATTTTTATGTTTGATGATTTTTGGAGTAATATCCTTCGCTACCCGCGCTACTTTGTCACCATCATTCTGGGCATCTTTTTTGCCCTCTTCGGTTGGGTTAAGCCCCTGTTGCAAAAACCCGTGACTGCGATCGCCTTAGTTACTTTGGTGGTGACTGCCCTAATTTTTGTTGGGTTGACCTTACGAGGGATGTTGGGATTAACCGTCACCTAGGGTATCGGGACAGTTTTAGAACCCAGGGACAAGAAACCGGGTTGTTGAGGGCAAAAATTTTCAGAATACCCCGGTTTCTAACCTGGACTGTACCCCCGTCCTAGGCCCTTTCGGACCGGGAACCATCCCACCGGGGACCCTTAATCTCCTAAATTAAATGATCTGTATTAATGACAGGGCCAAATTTCCCTCCCGAGAAACAGATCCTCCTACAGGTGCGGTTTGCTGTTGTAGCGGTAGCAGAGATTAAAACTCTACACTACAAAGAGGTGGATGCATTCGAGTGCCACCTCAACAGATGAATACCATGCAAACAAGGGAATCAAGATTATGGCTACAGATCGTCGAGTAGAGCGCGTCGCGTCCTTGATTAAGCGCGAAGTCAGTTTAATGTTAATCGGTGACATTAAGGATGACCGCGTGGGTGCGGGAATGGTGAGCGTTACTGATGTCAATGTTTCCGGTGACCTCCAACACGCCAAGATTTTTGTCAGTATCTATGGCAGTGACGAAGCGCGGGCAGAAACAATGGAAGGATTACAGGCAGCGACTGGATATATTCGCAGGGAACTCGGTCACCGAGTGCGATTGCGTCGGACTCCAGAAGTGATATTTTTAGAAGACCGATCCATTGAACGGGGGACGCGCATCCTAACACTGCTCAATCAGATCAGTGAAGAACGCAAACAGCATCATCCCGAGGGGGAGGAGGAAGATGTGGATCTAAACGAGAGCGAAATTTCAGAAACTGAGGCTTAAATCTGTGGATATGTCGGATCTGATCCAGGCACTGCCGGATATCGAAACCCTATCGTTAGAAGAACAGGTAGCGCAGTTGTTCGTCGTGCGAGCATCTGGACATCTGTTTGACCACCAAATCGAATATCCCGACTGGGAACCCCCAGCGGCACAGTTGCAGAAGCTGGTGCAGGAAAAGGGTGTGGGGGGCGTGATTTTGGTGGGAGGCAGTGCGGGAGATTTGATGTTGCGATCGCAGCAGTTGCAATCCTGGGCAAAGTATCCTCTGCTGATCGCTGCCGATATCGAGGAAGGTGTCGGACAGCGATTTGCCGGTGCAACTTGGTTTCCCCCGCCAATGGCGATCGCCAAGATTGCCGCAGCAGAACCCTCAAAAGCTCAGGGTTATGCCACAGCAATGGGAGCCTATACCGCCCAGGAAGCCCTCGCCATCGGGATTAATTGGGTCCTCGCCCCCGTGGTGGATGTGAATAACAATCCTGAAAACCCGGTGATTAATGTCCGTTCCTTTGGGGAAAATTCTGAAACCGCCAGTGAGTTAGCCCTGGCATTTATGCGCGGCGCACAAAAGTATCCCGTCCTCACCTGTGCTAAGCATTTTCCCGGACATGGGGATACCAGTGTGGATTCTCATATCGAGTTGCCGGTGTTGCGACATTCCCCGGAACGATTAGAGACGGTGGAACTCCCGCCATTTCAACGGGCGATCGCCGCTGGGGTAGATGCGGTGATGAGTGCTCACCTCTGTATTGAAGCTTGGGACTCGGAATATCCGGCGACTCTTTCCTCGAAGATTTTAACAGGACAGTTGCGCCAACGGTTCGGCTTTGAGGGGTTAATTGTCACTGATGCTTTGGTGATGGGGGCGATCGCCAAACGTTATGGTCCGAATGAAGCCCCAATTTTAGCCTTAGAAGCCGGGGCGGATATTTTATTGATGCCTGTGGACCCCGCTGAGGCCATTACTGCCCTCTGTGATGCAGTCAAATCCGGTCGCATATCCCGCGATCGCATTCGCCAATCCCTAACCCGCATTTGGAAGGCGAAACAAAAACTTTTCTCCCCTTCTACGGTAGTCAATCCCCCCATTTCTCCCACAGCCCAACTGATTAATTTGTCTACGCCTGGGGCAATCAACTGTGTAGAAAATATATTACGCGAGTCTCAACAAATTGGGGGGTCTTTGCCTTTATCGGTCCCTCCACCGGAATCCGGGGAGTATTGGAATAATTTATTGGTGACTGACTCTTTGGTTAATAGTGCGTTTCTGAATAAACAAGCCCCGGCGATCGTCATGCCGAAGTCTAAGGGCTATCAATTTCAGGCAGTCGATTGTTCTACTCCCTGCCGAGACTTGAAGGCAATGGCAACCGGAAAAACTTTACTTCAAGTCTTTATCCGGGGTAATCCGTTCGGAGGACCGGCCCAGGTGACCCGCCTCGCCCGGGAATGGCTCACTCAATTATTAGAAACTGGCCAATTGCAGGCGGTGGTGATTTACGGAAGTCCCTACGTTTTGGATGAATTTAAGGCCCTTTTGCCTCCATCCATTCCTTTTGTGTTTTCTTATGGTCAAATGAGGGCCGCCCAAGCGATCGCCCTCCAAACTTTATTCGGCCTGACTCCCACCCCAACCCAACCTAATCCTTTCTACTAAGGCTACCGATGAAACCTCCGCCTAGAGTCGTAAGCAGGGAGAGCTTCCCATTCCTCCCTTCCCCGGCTCTACCCGGGACTAATTTCAATCCCCTTTAAACCCGTTTATTCCCAGAAAACGCTGATCCCTATCCTGTTAACCTTCGTTCTTGTCCCCGGTAGTCTGCTCCGAGTTGGGCTGTACCGCATTCAATCCAGGGGACAAGAACATCGGCTTTCTGGCCCTTTCTCGGTGGCCAAGCCAGCAGAAATTTTGTCAAAAAATCCGGTTTTCTTCCCTTGAGAGTACCCTGGGACTCATTGCTGTCCCGCCGGACTAGAGATGCGGCTTGGGTTCCCCAAACTCCTTCCCAGAGGTCAGCCCCTCACCCGGTTTTTCCCCCAGAATTCTCGCCCAAACTATCGGCGCTCAACCTGCTGAAATTTATATAAAACTGCCCCGAAGACCATTGCTACAACCATTTCCCTGTATAAAATTTGGGCCTTGCTCGGTCTAATTTCCACCGGAAATAATGCAATCATTAATCATTCTGAAATCCCCCCAGGGAAGTACATCGAAAAAATTTATCTATCTGGGGGTGCATAATTCTTCATATTTTATTAAGATAAGGAGGAGTCAATTAGCGCGACAATAACAATGCTGCTGTATAGAATGTAACAAATACCACGAGAGGCCGCCCAGTAGTCTCCCTTCTTCAATGAGCTATTATGAGTTATTCACCTAACTGGGGGGCGGGTCACAGATATACCGTTGATTAAAGAATCTATCTAGCGAGGTTTTAAAGATGGCTCCATCTACATCTACCGTTCAATATTCCATCGAGTTCATCAAAGAAGAAGCTCGAACCTTGGTCAAAAATGGCTTTGTAGGACGACAACAACCTATCTATACCCTCTGCCAATACATCCCAGCGCGGGAATGGGCCGTGGTTGAGTCGGAATTAGAAAAGTACGATTTCTTGCTACGCGATCGCATCGTGGATCTCATGGGCCGCGAAGACTGGGACAACGATTAAAAAAAAGCTGGTAAATTATATCAAACAAGTGTACTCCGGTCAATAAAAAGTAAAATAAAATTTACTTTTTATTGACCGGGTATATCCTTATCTAAACCATAAGCCGTTTATGCTTAAATCCTAGGGTTGTGCGATCGCCCTGTGGCCTCCTCCTGACCAAAAACCCCAGGCCACGAATTCTCCTTCTTGTTTTAATCCGGCACGCAAAAGCCGGGAGCAAGACGGAAAAATTTCCCCAGGGAATTCCCTCACCTAATACCCTGTAGTCTAATCCAGGGTTACAGTAGAGGGAAGACAAATCGGGTTTTTCACAAAAATTTAGGCCAATTAGCCCTAAAAAAGGGCCAGTAAGCCAGTGTCGGGTCCTACCGATCTAATCACTGTACCGGCGTCCTAGTTGTGCTAGTGCAGAAGTGCAAAAATAAATAGCCAGTCTAGTTAGACTCCTTGAACCCTTGAAATTTCCATAAGAATGGTTTAGCGCTCGTTCGGTTGAAGTAATCGATAAACTTAAGGATTTGCTCAGATTTTAATAATTTAGAGGATAAATACTTAATGACTTCTGCTAACGTAACTCACAAAATATTGATTTTATCAGCAAACCCGAAACAAACCACTTCATTAAGGTTAGATGAGGAAGTTAGAGAAATTAAAGAAGGGTTAAAGCGGGCGCAATCTCGGGAGTTATTTTCGATTGAATCAGCCGAAGCGACCCGATATAAAGATATCCGCCGAGCTATCTTAGACCATGCACCGACTATCATTCATTTTAGCGGTCATGGAGTAGGGCAAGATGGCTTAATCTTTGAAGATGAAACCGGATTGCCAAGAATGGTAGATACTGAAGCCATAGGAGGACTTTTTCAATTATTTCGAGACAAAGTTAAATGTGTCGTCCTCAATGCGTGTTATTCGGACTCCCAAGCCCAAGAAATAGCCAAGCACATTAATCATGTCATTGGTATGAGTCAAGCGATTGACGATAAAGCCGCGATTGAGTTTTCTGTGGCTTTCTATGATGCCCTAGGAGCCAAAAAATCTTATTACTTTGCTTACCAGCTAGGGTGTAATGCTATCAAAATGGCTGGAATCCCTCAAGAATCTATTCCTCAGTGGTATGGGGAAAAGACTGAAAGGGTTGAAGGTCCAGAACTAACTGACGGAAAACAAGCTGATTCACTTATACCTAAAATGGGAGCAGAGAAAATGACTGGGGGACATAATATTAATATTGGAACGGGCGATTACAGAAGTGTTAAAAATGGCGATTATCGTGAAACTTCCATTCATGACCAAGGGAGCTATGCTGAGGGAGATTACTACAATAATGTCGCCGCCAAATCCAGCTTAACTGAAGCGGCTAACGAGATTCAACAATTGCTCGACCAACTCAGCAAAAACAATTCCACAACTACCATGACTGGGAAGATGAAAATAGCTGGGGAAGTGATTGAAGAAATTGAAAATAATCCGGCGTTGATGAAGCGCGTTACCGGGGCATTAAAAGCAGGTGGTGTTAGTGCATTCGAGCAAGCCCTCAATCATCCATCCGCCAGTTTTGTGATTGGGGCCTTAGAAGAGTGGCAAAATAGCAAAACTTAGGGGCCTAGAGGCTGGCTTGATGAGCGAAGGATTCGTGAACTGTCGGGCAGCCCTGGAAGCTCTTAATTTAGGGGGTTTCTGGTGGGGAGTTGTGATGAGCATCCCCTTCCGTATAGCTCCCTTGGTCATTCACCGAAGTTTCTCGATAATCGCCTTGGCTGATTTCAACATTTCTATAGGTCTCTACATAAAACTTGGGTTGCTGTATCGCATTCTCTAGCAATTCTTGGAATCTGCGAATTTGCTGGTCTTTTTCAGCTACCGCAGCTAGAAAAGCCTGTAAATCGGTGTAAGTCCCTGATTTGATTTGGTTATAAATTGCACTATATTCCTGACTGAGAAGGGAACGGTTAACATCATCAGTAACTTGAGCTTGAAAGTGGATTTTTTCGTTCCCTCTTCCTTGGATTGAAAGCACTTGCAATCCTGATTCGGGATATTTGTCAATCAATTGCTGAAAAGCAATGGCTGCGGCACTGGGGTCTACTCCTTCATGGTGGAATAAGTCTAAAATCGTATAGTTTTCCGCAACTTTCCGTAAATCGACATTTTGAGTTTGATAGAGTTTCTGAGTCTTGATAATCGGGGCGATAAAATCGCTGAAGTCGCCATCTTTAAATGTTTCATTCCGGTTATCTGGTTTACGCCAAGGGTCGGGGTTCTCTTTGGTTTCTAAACGCATATAGACATACTCGCATTTAATCCCTTCAAATTGGGTATCCAGGGAAATGGCCCAATCTTGAATGTAAGCACCTGTTAAAGTTGCATTGGTGAGGTTAGTTCCGTAGAGTTGAGCTTTAGCGAGTTTCGCTCGGGTTAAATTTGCTCCTTCTAAGGTCGCTTCACTCAATTTGGCATTAATGAAACTGGCATCGGTTAAGTCGGCATTTCGTAAGTTACATCCGCGCAAATCTAAACCATCAAAGTTCTGGTCTCGTCCATTTCCGGTGACAAGCAGTTGACGAATTCTTTCATTTTCTAAATATGTTCCTTCGACTCTTGCTTTATGTAAGTTCCGAGCATTACGCCAACAAGTGCGCGTTAAATTTGCTTCTCTAAAGTTAGTGTTTCCCAGCTCTGCGCCTGTAAAGTCTGCATCAGTTAAATCAGCATTTTCAAAAGTGGTTCCTATCATTGAACATAATCTGATAGCAAAGGTTTTAAAAAATAAATATTTTTTATCTCCAGCTAAGGCTCTCTGTTGCACATAAACAACTATGGGTAACGAAGATAAAGTAAGGAATACACTTGAAACTAATTGCTGATAATTATACTCATCAAAATCTATTAAATTACTACACGTAATACCCAATAGAATAGTTATCCCACTTAAAGCTAAAATGATAGGTCTCTTCTGATAAAAATTAGTTATAATAACTTCCAAAAAGATAGCAATTTCAACCAAAATTGAAAACCCTGTAAAAAAACCAATGTATATAAAAAATGCCGCAAGAAGTGAATAGAGCAAGTTAATCCCATTAATCATTGAGTTTTGTAAAGGAATTAACAAAACGCAAATTGAAAAACTTGAAAATACAATAATTGAAAACAGTAATGTATTTCTGAAATCTGCTTTTAGAATAAAAATAATAACTGTAATAACTATACTTAAAATTGTTATCCAAGCAAATTCAGGAATAAAATCTCGGCTCCATAATAAGAAGCCAATAATTCTATTTGAATAGGAAAAAATAAGTGTTACCAGATTTAATACGACAAATAAAACAACAATTATAAACAGTTTTAACCCGGGTGTAATTCCAGCGACTACATTAACAAAATTTGCTTCTATAAGAATCGAATTTTTAAAATTTACTCTTCGGAGATTCTCATTACTGAAATCTCTAAAAGTTAAATTTTTATTTTGCAATTTTTCTGGGGACCTTTTCATTTTCAAAAATTTGGCTCTTCACAGTTGACCGAAATAGATTTTTATAATATGAAGCTCTATAGCAGTCCTAAGTGATTTGTAACGAAACTAGCCAGCAAGATGCTCGCACTACCAAGGATCCCAGGCTTAGATCCATGACACAACTGATTTAGGACTGCTATAGTATTTGCTGGGGCGCGTTTTAGAGTTTGTACTCCGCTGGGGTCTTGCATTTGACCTATTGGAATCTTACAATGTGAAAATATTGTCTGAACCCTTGCAGCAAAAGGGTTTTAGGCAAAACAAACGTGGAAATATTTTCTCCTACCTACTTAATAGATTCTCCGGTTATTAAATTTGCAGATTAGTCTATTAATTTTGTCCCCTAGACCACCGATTATAATATCCTCAGAAAGCGAAGAACTTCTGATGTCAGAACTGATAAAACTCCGGGAAACTTCGGTGCCAATAGAGTTTACAAGTTTTTCGATGTCGCTTGTTAAATTTTTATGATATTCGCTGAAAAGCCGTAACGAGCTGAGAGTTTGTTGGATAAGATTATTGCTCAATTCTTTTTCTTCTTCATTAAATTGACCTATAACAATAAGTAAGGTACTTAATTCTGTTTCCAAAATACTAATAATACCTTGGGGGGGAGTTTCTCTGATGTATGGCATTGCAGAAACAGCTAGAAAACGATAAAGTATTCCGTTCGGACCTCTTAATTGGTTGCTGACTGCTTGGTTAAGAATTAATCTTATCTTATCAATTGGAACTTTATGTTCTTCTGGTATTGAATCTAAAGAATCAGCTTTAATGTACAAAGTATCAGTTTTGTATATTTCAGGTTTATCAATACAACTAGGTAATTTACACTTTTTTGTATTTGCTTGAAAATCAGGCGAATTTTTATTTAAATTATATTCATAAATTCTTAAGGCTAAAAAAATAGCACCAGTATATTGGATTTCTTTGTCCAGATTTTCATCAGAAATAGCTGATTTAAGGACTTGAAAGTTATCGGGTGTAAGAAAGACTGTACTGGTTGTAAGAAGAACCTTAGTTTTAGTTTCAGAATCCATTATTGCTTTCCTCTATAAGTTTGTTATAGTTTTGTCACAACAAATTTCGTTATTTTTCCCATAAAAATCCATCCTGCAAACTCCTGTAAGAAAACCACCTACTTGTTTGAGGTCATGATGACAATAAAACACTAACCGGCGGATAAAAGAGATTTCCACATTAGGAAACCCTAGTGTTTCTCCTGTTACTGGAATATTAGTCAACCTTGGATATGGGTTTGGTTCAATCAATACTGAGTGAGAATAGGACTAAAAACTTACCAAGGGTTTTATGGAAATCCTAAAAAAACTCAATAATCTCTCACCCTGAAAAGCTGCTGTTAAAACCTAAAATCAACATAACACAAATATCCAAAAAAGCAACTATTCTTTTTTTTCACTTAAATAATAGCCAAAAAACTTAGGACTTATGCAATAACAACCCGAATAATTATTACCTAAAAGCATGGCTCAGAAAGAATTCCAGACAAAACTCGGATAGCTTATTTTTGCATTATACCTAACAGGAAACGGGCGTACAGTCGTAACGACTCAGCTAACCCAGATTGAAACGAGTTCCTGCAACAGCACCGGCGGGACTCAGATAACTGTCGGTCTGGTCAGGTCCCATTAAGCCCCACCTCTTGCCATTATTTTCGGCTCAGGCTAGTCCCAGTCTATCAAGCCCCACACCTTTTCATCCCCAGGAGGGGACCCTAAGATGTTGGGGCCTAATGGGTAGAGGCTGCCTGGTTTCGGTGGTCAAGTTGACGCTCAAAACTGAGTTAATACTTAAACAGCAGATGTTAAACTCTATTTTTCAACGAACATTTCCCCGAACTTGACTATCAATTTAAAGCCAAAATAGTTGAGATAAAATTTTATTTAGGCTATAATTAATCGATTTTATCTTAAGAATAATTTAAGAGTGCAATCCCCTCAAACTCTTGCAGAATAAAGTTTTTGCCCTTTTGCCTCAAACAAATTGCTAAACTAAACTAGCTATATTTTCTAACAAGAAATAACAAAACCCTGCTGGAATATTCTGAAACGGGTAACCTAGCAGGGCAAATGTGCGATGATGTTTTCAGATAAAAAAAGGTGGCTGTCCCCGAAAACCTGATTGGCCTCAGGCGGATCCCAACTAACCCCCACAAACAAAGAAGATACAGAACGTAAGTCCTGTACTCTTATTAAAAAAGTTACTTGCAGTGCAACAAATTTAGGACGACCTAAACAAGTTAGCCGCTCAGTTTAATCTTCTCGGGGGAACTAGGTATTTCACCTGGGCCGAACGCTGGGACCTCAGAGCGCCGGTACAGTATGGCGAAGACAACTGGGTTTCTGTATCAACTTGGTTGCTAATCCACAGTCTGTTGTAACCAAGCCTGGTTTTTGGTCCTTAGTATTCCAGATTGTACCGGCATTCTCGCACCCGGGGCTTAACGTTCGGAATCTTTCTGCTGTAAATTTTCTAACTCAGTCCGCAACGCTGCAATTTGAGCGGTTAAGTCTTGTAAATCTTGGTAGACTTCCGGATTGGTTGCCGAAGTGGGTGGGGATGACGGAGGTTCAGAACTGGACGCCGGGGGAGTTGCAGAGGATGGGGGTTCCCCAGGCGATCGCTGGTGTTCGAGCAGGGTATCCACATAATTTCGGGCTTCCCGTTCGGTCATTTCTCCTTTTTCAGCCCATTTTTTGGTCAAATCGCTGACATCTAGTTTTAAATCCGCCAGATTTTCTTCTCGTTTTTGGGGGTCTTGGATGCTTTCGAGTAGGGAAGCCGTCGCGCCTACCCCTACTCGAAATCCGGTTTGTAAAAATTCCATAACGTTATCGGGGTTCATCGTCTATTTTCTTCCGTTTTGTAGAAGTATTTTTAGTCCGGGTCCGGGTTGAAAAAATCCCTTGATGCTGGCAGGTAAGCCTATTTTCTTATCGGTGCATGGACCACCAAATCGGCATGAGAATTGCCGCATCCGATGAATGGGGTCATTTTAACTTAAACTTTCGGCCCCTGTCAAATTCAGAGCAGGGGATCGGTTTTGTTCAACTCTGCGCCATCGCTACTAGAAAGGCTTAAAACTAAGTTATCCCGATGGATTACCGTGTCGGCAACAATATAACCTAGAATTTCTGGAATTTCATCGGACTTTCGTCCGCGAATGCGATCGAGTTCCTCACTGTTATAGTTGACCAATCCCCGAGCAATTTCCCGACCCAAGCGATCGCACAGTTGCACCGCATCCGACGCCTCAAATTCTCCAAACACCTCCAGGATGCCTGCGGCGAGGAGAGACTTTCCCCCTTGACAAATCGCCCGCACGGCCCCTTCATCTAAATAAAGTTTACCCGACGGAATCACCGCATTGGCGAGCCAGCGCTTGCGGGCGTTACTCGTGCTCTTTTGTGGTGCAAAATGGGTGCCGATCGCCTCCCCCTGCAAAATTTTCTCTAAGTTGCGCGGAGATTGAGACGAAGTAATTACCGTGCGGACCCCTGAACCTGTGGCAATGCGAGCCGCCTCTATTTTAGTCATCATTCCCCCAGTGCCCCAATTGGTCCCACTGCCTCCAGTTTGCACCTGTAACTGCCTCAACTCATCGAGATGTTGCACCAGGGTAATCGGTTGGGCGTCGGGATTGCTGCGAGGGTCTGCGGAATAGAGGCGATCGACATCGGTCATTAGAAACAGCCATTCCGCCTCGACTAAGCTGGCAACCATTGCCGAGAGGGTATCATTGTCCCCGAATTTGAGTTCTTCGATCGCTACCGTATCATTTTCGTTGACAATTGGGATTACCCCGAGGCGAAGTAATTCTTGGAAAGTATTGTAAGCGTTGACGTAGCGACTGCGTTGGACTAAATCGCTGCGAGTGAGGAGGACTTGGGCGATCGGCTGTTGCAGGGTGGTAAACAGGTCATCATAAACCCGCATTAACCGGCCCTGACCCACTGCGGCGACAGCTTGTTTGAGGGCGATCGTCCGGGGACGCTCTTTTAATCCCAGACGAGCACAGCCGACCCCTACCGCACCGGAGGAGACTAAGATAACGCGATGCCCTTGGTGGCGCAGGGCGGTAAGGGTTTCAACGAGGGCCGCAATGGTGGCGATCGCCAGGTTTCCGGTGTTTTCCTGGGTGAGACTAGAAGTGCCAATTTTGACGACTAGGGTTTGCAGGTTCATAAAAAAAGCGCTCTCGTTGGGGATGAAGTCGGGGTTATACCAAATCCGGTTGTTAAAAGGCGGTTTTCGCTCTTTAGCCCGCGCA
>NZ_JAMXFA010000015.1:0-117944 GCF_025370785.1 Laspinema olomoucense D3b | reverse complement strand
GGCGGGCTTTGTCCGTATAGACCCACCCTTGAGGGTGTGGGTTTTTATAGACCTATCAGAACCGGATTCCGTATTAGACCGCGCAGGCGGGCTTTGTCCGTATAGACCCACCCTTGAGGGTGTGGGTTTTTATAGACCTATCAGAACCGGATTCCGTATTAGCCCGCGCAGGTGGGCTTTGTCTGTGTAGACCCACCCTTGAGGGTGTGGGTTTTTATAGACCTATAAGAACCGGATTCCGGGTGACCATCGGATGACCGGATCCAATTGTAAAGCGCCGCCTTCATTTCGGTGAAGGCAGGCGCTTTGTTTTTATCAAACTCAGTTAGGGTGAGGGTCTTGCTCAAGGCAGCCCCCTATAAACTCATCTTTAATGCCGCTTGATAATTTGGCGTCCGCCTCAATATTTTAATATGCAGCGCTATATTAAGTTTTTTCCAGGGGTGTTCAGCTCAAGGACCTGTTCCTGTTACTTCTTCTTAGCGAGGGAAGCGCCGAGGATTTGAGATACCCAAACTTCCACCGATCGCACGGGATGCTTAGTTTGCAGAATCTCCCCGGGGTTTACCATCGGTTCTACCAAAATAGTAAACATTCCCAAGCGGTTACCGGCGAGGACATCCGTAAAGAGGCGATCGCCCACCATTGCCACCTTTTCCACCGGCAGATTCATCCCCGTCACCGCCTGTCGTAACTTGCGGCGCGAGGGTTTAGCTGCACCCGTAATGTAGGGCAGATTTAAAGAGCGAGCAATGCCACCGATGCGAGCTTCACTGATATTATTGCTAACCAACCATAGGGCAGCAACCGGGCGAATTTGTTCCACCCACTGCCGGAGATATTCAGAAACTTGGATTTCGCGAATAGGAACGAGGGTGTCATCCACATCCAAAACCAGACCCTTGAGGTCGTACTCTTTGACGATCTCTGGTGTCAGGCTTAAAATTGAGTCCTCTAGAAATAAATCGGGTTCTAAAAGTTTTCCCCAAGACATAGTAATTGACCTTCGCTGACTAATACTAACCACCGTCCTGCGGAATACCTGAAACCACAGTTGAACAGCATTGTAGATAGACCCCTCGAACCTGCCGTGAGCCAACAATGTGGTTTGACAGCGCGATCGCACCGGAGCATCAGGATGCTTTCTAAAAACTGCATTCCCCGCATGATGATTTTGACATACTAAGGCGGGATAGCCTACTGCGATCGCACTTAATTCCTAGAAATCCCCCGAGTCGCCATTGGCGCAGGCTACTGGGGGAATCTCATTACTGTAACGTCGGGTCCCGCTTATCCCAGATGGCATCTTGAGCCGCTTCATGTTCAGCTAAGGTGCGACTAAAAATATGGGTACCATCATAGAGGGCCACAAAATACAGATATTCCGTCTCTTCTGGGGCTAAAGTGGCTTCTAAACTGGCAACTCCAGGGGCAGCGATCGGGGTCGGGGGTAAACCCGCATTGAGATAAGTATTGTAAGGGTTAGGGGTATTCACCTGGGCCAGGGTTAAGGGTTTATCTTCCGTTTGTCTGATATTTAATCCGTATTCCACCGTAGGATCAGCACCCAGAGTCATCCCCTGTTTGAGGCGGTTGGTAAATACACCAGCAATGCGATGGCGTTCCGATGCAACTACCGACTCTTTTTCAACGATACTCGCTAGGGTGACCCATTCTTTGAGACTGAGATTAGTTTGATTTTGTGGGTTTTGATAAACCGGGAGAGCCACTTGTTCAAACCGATTCAGCATAGGTTGAATAACCGCTTGCGGGGTGATATTATCCGCACGCAGCTTGTAAGTATCCGGGTATAAAAAGCCTTCTAAATGGGGGATATCTTTAGGAAGCCAGGGATATTCAGCCCAGGGAATGTCCTGAGTGGCACTGAGAAATTCTTCAGCCGTAAAAAAGCCTTGAGACTCAAAATATTGAGCCATTTGCCGCAAATTCCACCCCTCGGGAACCGTGAAACTCAGCTGCATGACTTCCCCATTCCAGATTTTTTGGGCGATCGCCTGCATGGGTTCATCAGGGGAGATTTGGTAGGTTCCCGCCTTGTATCCCCCATCTGGGTTTTGGCGAGTTAACCACCGAGTCCACATATTCCAAGCATTCGCCGAACGAATTAAACCCTGTTCTTCGAGTTTAAGTCCGATGAGTTGTCCAGGTTCCCCGGGGTCGATTTGTACCACTTCCAGCCGATTGTCTTCGACGACAGAATCCCGAGGTAAAGATTCGGATACGGGTGCACTAGCCGATAGCCACCATCGCCAACCTTGCCAAGCACTAATTCCGATCGCAGCGCAGAGGATAAGCGCCACATATAACAACCAATTTGTTTTTCGTTGACTCGCTGCTTTCATCTTCTGGTGATCTGTAACAACCATGATGGGATGCCGCGACGCTCTTGGGGGATCTTACCCTGATGGAGAAGCGATCGCCCGCCATCACCCCGAGGGGTTCTTCATCGCGGCATTTATCTATTCCAGGGTAGTCTTTAATCTCTGAATTGAGAGACTCCACATCAGACGGCGAATTGGGTCTGATGTTCTCCTCGGACTTAGACAACTCATACAGCTAGAGGGTAATCTTCATAGCCAGGGATCTTCTGCTTTGTGGATCTAAGCGCCTGATTCCTTAAAAGTGGGAGTCGCCTCTTTCCGGTCCCGCCAGGGTCCAGCGGGCGGCGAACGAGCTCCTCCGTCAAATCTACAGGGGAGAAGTTCCAATGCGATCGCCGACGAACCCTGATGTTAGGTTAGTTTTAGCTGCTGATCCCGCTAAAAATTTTATTGAAATGGGACTGATCGGGCTTCTACTATGGATTCCAGTCCCACATCTGATGGGGTTGCTGAGTCAGACTCAGGACAGTCTGGGTTTCGTCCTTATTCGAGTTCTTCAAACAACCGTTCTTCGATCATGCCTTCTAAAGTAGACATCATCGGTTCAAGTTCCTGTAACTCTTCATCAGAAAGTAATTCAGGGTTTCCGTCTTCATTGAGGCGAGCCAAAATGAATACGGGATCCAAAGGAGAGTAGATGGCGTACTCGGCTTCTTCGTGATAAAAACTGGCTAACCACTGAAGTTCCTCATATTCTGCAGCTTCACCCAGCTCATCATCACTGATTTCCTCTTCCGTAAATTCCGGAAGCTCGCCACTAACCGTCAGAGTAATTGCGCTGCGTTTGAGGGTGAGGTTTTGTTCTTCGAGGACCGCTTTAGCCGTATCAAAAATGGTATCCACTTCCTCCTCACTAATAGGAATGGGTTCATCATCCTCATCCTCAGCTTGCCATGCGAAAATTTCCACCGGCGTATCAATGGGAGTGAGTAAAACGTAAGTATTGTCGTTTACTTCTACAGAATGTTCGATGTAACAAGATAGCGATCGCCCGGACTCATCCGTCAAAATTGTGGATGAAGTGTGGGATTGCCCATTCTCTTTTGATGATTCCGATCGGGACATGACAGATAATAGGAAGATAAAGAGCACTAGCGAGGAGCAAAACGGAATCTGAAAACCGGAAAACGCCCTTACCGGATTTCGGTCGAGGCGTACAGGTTTTTAATTCCCCTGAGCCCAGGAAGAGCAAATCCTAGGGCAAAACCAGAATATCACGGGAGGGAGCTGATCCGATTTCTATTTTTTCGAGTGGGACCCTTGGCGATCGCCCCCTGCGGGTGGGGCAGATTCGGACTCAGCAATCATGCTCCCCTCAAGCAGAAACTCACCCTTCTTCAGGGGAAGCCTTTGAGGGCGAAGATACCACTCCGTAGGAATCCATTGCAGCAGTCGCCCTTCCCATGTGCTGATTGTCACCTCGGGAGGCAAGGTTCCATCCGGAACGGGTACAAATGACCGGAATGAAGATACTCAGATATAGGTTCTCCCGGAATACCTGTCTAGCCCGACGTGAGTCTAACTTCGGGTTCAACTCCACATTTTGGGCCAAGACAGGAGCGCGGGTTAACTGTTCTTTCATTCAGTTACTCATCACTGAAGTCCCCCGATTTAACGAGTATCATGGCACTTGAAACCATCTCCCAGGCCACACTTCCTCAAGAGGAACTGACAGCTATCCTGACTCAAATTGAGTCGGAACTGTATCGAACAAAAGTTTACCGGACCGCGTTGGGAATCCTCAAGCAGAGACTCGGTGAGTCTGCTGATGGTTCCTCCATGCTGCTGCAAGCGGTGGCTAAAAAAGCAATTTGGCTGACGCTTAAGCAATGGATCTCCCCGGTTCAGGACGAACCTGAACCCCTAAATGAGACTGAGTTGGTCGTGGATGACCTCGATTTATCTCAAAGGTCCAGCGATCGCCAAGAGTCCCAGGCATTAGAGGAGATCCGAACACCGGAAAGCCATTCCCCATCCCTTGGCGATTCAGATCCAGCCGCGATCGCCAAGACGACTTCCACTCCGTTGTTGCCAAAAGCTAGAATCAACCCCTTTCACCGTCACAAAAAACAGCAGCAAGCTCAACAGCAAGCTCAAATCATCGCCCATCAACAACAATGGGCCGATCGCCTGACTCAAATTGGGCAAGAACTCCAAGCGGCACGCTGCGATCGGGGGTTATCGATACTGGAGTTGCATAAACAGACCTTGGTTCCTTGCCGTCATATTGAAGCGATCGAGAACGGCTGTCTATCCAAGCTGCCTGAAGATGTTTATGTGCGGAGTTTTATTCATAAAATTGGGGATGTCTTAGGCTTAGACGGGGCGAGAATGGCGAATTTCTTACCCGTTCCCCCGAAACAGAATGCACCCATCCCGTCCTGGCATCATCAGGACTTTAACCTAGAATTTTCCGTCAGTCCCCTGCACTTGTATGTGGGCTACACCGCGCTCATGGCTGGGGCGATCGGGGGACTGGGGTGGATGAATGAACAATCTGCTTCCACATCTGTGCCGGAACTGGAACCAACTTTAACCGCCCCCGCCAGGGATTCTCGTCAAGGATTGCTCCCGATGCAAACACCGGGCATTACCTCACAGGCGATCGCCTGTGCCGTCTCCGAGATAGCCCCACCCGAAGCACTAGAGTGGTAAACCAATCTGCGGAAACCTCGACCCCACCCCCTGGACGAGGGTTTCAGGGTTACCCCTGAGCCTGGTTATCGATCCAGTTGAGCAACCACAGCCCCGTGAGAAGCCCGAAAAAGTGGGCCACAATCGTATGCGTATTCGCCAACACCACAAAAATATCCAACGCTTGGATAAAATCTTGGGGGCGCAACCCCGTCACCAGGGAGGCACCGCCCTGGTACTGGAGAGCCTTGGCTAGGAGGATTCCGCCAATGGCTTCTGCGGCAATTAGGGTAAAGGACATCCCGGCTAAATTGACCATTAAACCCCGACGCACCATTTGTAGGGTATCTGCTCTGCGGGGGCGCAGCTTAGGATTTACAGAACTAAGCTGTTGAGACAGGCGAGTATAGCGATAAGCCCAATAGATACTCACTCCCAGGGAAACCAGTCCCAGAACTGCAAAAAAAATGCCCGGACCGATGCCGACATTACTGCTTCTGGCCGCTTCCCGAGGTGCCGGAGATTCAATCAAAATTGCAAATAAGAAAATCAGTCCTGCAACAACTGCTAGAACTAATTGTGTCCAAAAACTGATCCAGCCGATTCTGCGTAACGCAGGGATGACGCGCTGGACGGGGGGTGGAAGTGCTTTTAAGTCTGTTTGATTTGACATACGGAGAACGCAGTTACCGTTTTGGAGCGTTGAGATTGATCGGCTCAAAGCTCAATCATAGACCACCGCACCTCCTGATTGCCGTTGCCCGGTGATATTGAGGTGCAATTGCTGTCTTTGCCCTGTTTATTTTAAATTAACTTGTAAAGAAAAATAGAGAACAAAAAAACGCCGATGCGCGTCAGCCCATTAAGAATGCATCTTTTCGGCAGGCGATCGCCCCATTGGTTTGGGGAAAGTCCAAGCATCTGGGTTTTTTTAGCCATTTGTGTCAGCACTATCTGATAATCCGTGCTTAAAATTGGGGTGCAACTCAGGCCAAGTTTTAGGCCAACTTGACTGGAACCGGGGGAGAGGATGGCGATCGCCGCTAACCGGGTTCACCCAGTCGCGGTTGACAGCCCAAATTTTCCTTTGAAAATCGGGGTAAAATGCCCCAAGGGTTCATGACTACAAGCTTTTCTACAAGCTTCCGGGGTTGGACGGCATCACCCTCCCTCCCTGAGTCCCAATCCATAGCTTAAGCAGATTAAGACTCCAAAAGGTTCTGATTGAGCTGTGGATTGATTGCTATAGTCGGCCTACTTAAGAGAAAGGGTGCACTCAGGTTAGAGAGAATCAAGGCGTCTTCTGCCTGAGTCAATTAAGCCGACTGAAGGACAAACCAACCGGAGCGATCGCAGGTGTTGCTCATCCATCCCTCGGTCTATGTGGGTCTCAACAGGGGTGCAAATTACTACTAATAAATCAGGGCTGGCTTGCCGTCGGAGATGATTTTTAACCCCTTGTCTTCCAACGTTCAAGTCCACAGAAGTTGTATTTATTTTATTTGGGTGCTGACTTTCGCTGATTTCCTCAGGAGGAGTCTGTATAAAAAAATTTGAGAGACGGTGTTTTGCGAGTCAGTCGGAAAATTTTCCGGCTTAACTCTCAAGGAAATTTGCCTGAACCGGAGTGCGGTAATCAGCCGGTCTTACGCTCCTTTTGTTAGGTGGTTATGGAAGTTTTATTTAAACTTTCTCCCCTACAAATTTCCTGGAAATTTTGAGGTAATTCCTTCCGTTACTGCGATTTTAAAGCAGGCAATTAGAAAGAGCTTAAGTCTCATTCAAGCTGGCCGTAAAACCCAATTCTCTTGCAGTTTCATCCAGCAACGCATCTCTACCGAAGGGAAACAAATCACAAATCTTCCCGACGCTCGGGACGGTATCGGGGTTGACTTTGAGTTGACTTTGAACTGTAGATTTTTCACCCCTCCAGAGAGCGGGCAAGCCACGAAACGTCAATCTTTCAGGGCGTCCATTCCTGTATCAATTGGTATTTTAAGGGGTATTCAGCGGGTAACTCAAATGAATTTTGAAGAGATCTATGACTTTTTTCAAAACCCTCCGCCGATTTATCTGAATAAAGAACTAACGGTTTGTTATGTTCTTTCAGTTTTATTGGCGGGTGACTCTTATGGCACAGAACTGATTCAGCAATTAGAGCGGGAATATCCAGCCTATCGACTTTCGGATACGGTACTCTACAGCGCTCTGAAATTTTTAGAAAATGAAAGAGTCATTAAGGGTTACTGGAAAAAGGTTGAAGGCCGGGGAAGACCCAGACGAATGTATCAGGTTCATCCGGAGTTCCAGGGACAAGCGCAGGATTTAGCTCTCCTCTGGCAACAGTATGCTCAAGAAAATCACGGCATACCGAATTCTCCCCCAGGTCACGTCCATTCCCATGAAAATAAGAATCAGAGTATGGGTTAAATCAGAATGACTGTGATTCCTCCGGTGATGGGTGCGGCCCTGGCATCGCCCTCATCGGTCATGTCCGGTTAAATAATAGGTCCCTGTTATCCCGGAAAAAGCTAGGTTAGGCCAGTCGCCGTCCTAGCTTTTTTTCATGTCCAGCAGTGCGGCGTTACGATATCTCCAAGCGGTGGGGTCATCCGGTCGCAGTTGTAAGGCTCGTTCATAAGAGGCGATCGCCTCGTCTATGCGATGTAACCGTTCCAGGGTCTGACCGAGACACAACCAGCCATGATAGTCATGGGATTGGATTTCCAGGAGTTTCTCAAAGGCGGCAAGCGCGTCCCCATACCGATGCAGATTCCCCAAGGCGGCCCCCCGATTAAACCAAGCAGCAGCATAGTCCGGTTGCAGGTCCAGGGCTTTATCATAAGCGGCGATCGCCTCGTCATACCGCTGCAAGTCATAAAATACATTGCCCCAGTCATACCACCCCTGATGAGATTCGGGATTGATTGTCAGGGCTTCTTCATAAGCGGCGATCGCCTCCTCTGGTTGCTTTAACTGCATCAGGGCCTTGCCTCTGGCACAACATTCCTCGGGCGTATTCGGTTTCATCCCCACCGCCGACTTAAAATCCGCCGTTGCCGCCGCTAAATCATCGAGACCTTTATAGCCTAACCCCCGCTGAGTCAGGGCCGCCACAAACCCTGGCTTTTGGGCTAATGCCTCGGTCAAATGGGCGACTGCCTCTTGATACAGTCCCATGCGATGACAAACCAACCCTAATCCATACAACACTTCGGGGTGATTCGGGGAATGGGTTGCTGCTTGCTCAAACGTGGTTAGCGCCGAGGGATATTGACGGCGATCGAGATGAATCTGTCCCAGTTGTAAATAGTGTTCGAGGGTAAATTCCAAGGCAACTGGTGAGGCGGGTGTAGGTGCAGATGGAGATGGGGTATTTGCCTCGCGATCGAGCAACGTTTGACCAATTTCCCCTGCCACTGCTGAGAGTTTGCCACAGTTTAACTCCCCTAACTGCACCATCCGCCTTGCTAATTCTTGATTTGGGACTGGGGAATTCAGCAGACGAGTGCCAAATTGCTGTAACCAGAGCACATAAGCATCAGCAGCGGCACTCTCAATCGGCGAATCCTTGAGATTAACCGCCGATTCTGGCCCAATTTCCTCCAGAAATTGGGTAACCTGAGCTTGACTCCAGCCCCGATGTACCCCCTCCAGCAATTCAGAAAAGAGAAACTCATACTCTGCCGCCGATAGAGGTTTGGTGGGTTGCTGAACTCGACGTTCTGAGCTTTTGGGGTTTGACTTTTTATGAAACGATTGAGGCGGCGATCGGCGAAACCACCGTTTCCACAAGTGGATAAGCTGGTGCCAGATTCGGCCCAAAGTTTTCACAACCCGTTGCATGAACTGCATCATTTATAAATCCATCCCTCTGTCCCTACGGATTTCTTTTCTATTCCGAGTCCTACCCCATTGCTGCATTTTTCCGATGCTGGCAGCGTCTTGCCTTCTTGTTCGTCAAACCTGCCTCCGACCTTGCCAGAGCCTACCCCCGTCAATGGGGAGGGTCTCCAGCCCAATCCTAAACCGCGTCCTTTGGGACAGATATCTATCTATGGGGTTAGGAAGGGAATAGGCCAGTGCTATTCTATTTTAGAGTGGGGATTAGCGCTTTTCCCTTTTAAATTGCAGATGGGGAGCCTGTTTCCTACGGTAAAAAAATGCAAATTTTTCACCACAGAGGGAAACCCGTAGAAAGGGGGAACCCTGGAGGGGCGATCGCGCCCTAGGAAGCCCCCTGAACACTCAGCAACCATCACACCTTTACCGTGATAACCCTCCTGCTTGCTTTTGTAGTGTCTAAAAAAGTCTGTTCGCTTCCCCCCCTATTCTTGTTCATAGATATCCCAGAAAGTCTAAAATCCTATGATTCGCATTGTTACTGATGGCTCATGTATGGGTAATCCAGGGCCTGGGGGCTGGGCTGCAATTATTATTCGTGACGGCACAGTAGAAGAAATTGGGGGTCACGATCCTCAGACTACTTCTAATCGTATGGAATTAATGGCAGCTATCGAAGGATTGCGCCACCTATCGACTACTAAACCAGTCCATATCCAAACAGATAGTGACTACCTCCTTAAAGGCATAACTGAATGGTTACCCGGTTGGAAAAGAAGAGGATGGAAAACTGGAGATGGAAAACCAGTAGCGAATCAAGAATTGTGGGAAGAATTGGAAAAAATTACGGGAAATCACGTCACTTGGGAGCATATCAAAGCTCATGCTGGACATCCAGAAAATGAGCGGGCTGACAGGCTAGCGAAGGCTTATGCCAAGGGAAAAAAGAATCAGAGTAGTACAAAAATTTTTGACCCCCCACTTGAAGGGGATTCTGGAGAGCTTAGTCAGGAATCCTACAGCAAAAGTTTAACAGGTAATCAAAAAGTTTTCGCCCCATCCATGCCATACGAACCGCTACATCACAAATATCGCCCCCAAACCTTTGCGGATTTGGTGGGACAAGAGGCGATCGCCACCACCCTAACCAATGCGATTCGCCAAAACAGAATCGCACCCGCCTATTTATTTACTGGACCCAGAGGCACCGGCAAGACGTCCAGCGCCCGGATTCTCGCCAAATCCCTCAACTGCCTCAACTCCAACGGTCCCACCGAGACCCCCTGCGGTGAATGCGAAGTCTGTCGCACCATTGCCAGAGGCACTTCGTTAGACACCATTGAGATTGACGCCGCCAGCAATACCGGGGTTGATAACATCCGTGAACTCATTGAACGCGCGCAATTTGCCCCCGTACAATGTCGCCAAAAAGTTTACATTATTGATGAATGTTTAACGGGTGATACCCTGGTGCAAACTGCTGAGGGGTTGATGAGAATTGATGACCCTTCTCTGCAAAACCAACAGGTTCTCAGTTATAACGAATCGAACGGGAACTGGGAATGGAAAAAAGTCCTCCGCTGGCTAGAACGGGGAGAACGACAAACACTGATTATTAAAACAGGTAATCGAGAAATCCGATGCACCGCCAACCATCTGATTCGGACCGAAAACGGCTGGATAGCTGCCGGGAAAGTGAAACCGGGAATGAACATTCTTGCGCCTTCCCTGAGCCAGAAAACTTTAAACAGCGCGATCGCCGCGAAAGTACCCTCACCCAGCTTGAATCTATCTGGCCCCTTTGTGCCTGTGGCTGTGGAGCCAGACTTACAGTTCCAGAGTCTTACCTCAAAAATAATGCCAGTATTGACACTATCCAAAAATACTGGAATCAATACACCTACAAAAAGAACCATCACCCCCGCTGTAAATCCACCCCTTGGAATAGCAAACTCGCAGCGTTGGAAGAACTTAGACCCCTGTGTGCCTGTGGATGCGGGGAAAAATTGGAAATACCAAATCTGGCCAAAAAAACCAGCGTGGAATACGTCCAACGCTACTGGGAAAAGCATCCAACTAAGCAAAACCATTACAAGCTCGCAACCTTGGCAGATAAGCTCGCAGAACTGGAATACTGTAGACCATTCTGTGCCTGCGGCTGTGGAGAACAACTCGATATTCCTAACTACCTGCTTACTCGCAAAACTCCCTCAACTGTTGTCGGAATCAATTCCCACTGGAAGAGACATCCATACAAAAAAGGACATGGGCAGTGGGATAAAAGAACGGAAAAGTTTTTGGCTAATGCCGAACTTCTGTCAGCCGACACACTGGGGCTTATCTACGGAACCTTGCTTGGAGATGGCTGCATTACCTACCCCAACCAATACAGTCGATTTCCTAGATTGTCTTGGACTCATGGAGAACCTCAACGAGAATGGATGGAATACAAAGCCTCCCGTCTTGCAGCACTGCAACCCCAAATCCGAATGGCACCCAACCAAGGATATGGATATCTCTCCGTCTGTTGCCAGACCCGTTGTCATCCCCAACTCCCAGCAGTTTTTGAATCAGTTAGACCCCAAGGTAGAAAAAAGCGGGTTTCTAATGAGTGGCTCAAGCAAATTACACCAGAAGGGTTGGCTTGGTTCTATATGGATGATGGATCCCTCAGTATTTCTCAAGGCAGCCCATCCATTCAACTGCATACAGAAGGATACTCTGTCGAAGAAAATCAACTCATTGCCGATTGGCTTAAAGACTGCGGATATCCAGCCAAAATCATGTTTTACACTTCCAGAAAAGATGATGGAAGTAAAACATACCCTTACATTAAACTCAACGCAGATACCACCCGAAAGTTCGTGGACGAACTCCAAAGCTATTCAATCCCATCAATGGATTACAAGTTTGGAGAAGGTCGAATCAGTCGAAATGGCATCTCCAGCTAAAGTTTACGATATTGAAGTAGAAACTCATCATAACTTTGTGGCAAATGGACTGTTAGTTCATAATTGCCATATGTTGAGTACGGCTGCTTTTAATTCATTGCTCAAAACTTTAGAAGAACCACCCGATCGCGTGGTGTTTGTCTTAGCCACAACCGACCCCCAAAGAGTTTTACCGACGATTATTTCTCGCTGTCAGCGATTTGATTTTCGCCGGATTCCTGTAGCTTCAATGGTTCAGCATTTGAAGCATATTGCAGGCAATGAAACTATTAATATCAGCGATGAAGCGGTTTTGACTGTGGCTCAAATTGCTCAGGGGGGACTCAGGGATGCAGAAAGTCTGCTGGATCAGCTTTCGTTATTGGAAGAACAGGTTACCGTAGAGCGGGTTTGGGATTTGGTGGGGTCGGTCCCGGAGCGAGATTTGATTCAGTTGTTAGAGGCGATCGCTGCAAATAATGCAGAACAAGTCCTGGATAAAGCACGAGAATTGATGAATCGGGGTCGAGAACCCCTGATTGTTTTACAAAATTTGGCCGGGTTTTATCGGGATTTATTAATTGCTCACACGGCACCCCATCGCCCGGATTTAGTCGCCGTTACCCCTCCGACTTGGGAACAGTTATGTGCAGTGGCTCAACAATGGAAAATGCCGACTATTTTAGCTGGACAACAACATTTACGCAGCAGCGAGGCCCAAATTAAAAATACCACTCAGCCTCGTTTATGGTTAGAAGTAACTCTGTTGGGATTATTACCCTCGGCTTTAATTACACCAACTCAGGGACGGCAAGAAACATCCAGTCAAGGCGCTGGGAATGCGGCATCACCGGGGAGAACCTCTGCACGTCCTCCCTCTGTTGAGAATGTCCCTCAGTCTCCCCCAGTACAGGGGAGGAACGAGGGGAGGAACGTTGGCGCAGTCTCTCCCGAGGAAAATCGCCCTGCCTCTCCCCCGCCATCGCCATCGATTCAGGGGTCTGGGAACCCGGAACCATCGGCTTTAGAACCGAGTGGCAATCTGGAACAAACTTGGCAAACTTTGGTGGAATACCTGTCTTTGAGCTGCAAAGCGCTGTTGCAGCAACATGGACGGCTGATTGGCTTCAGTAACCATCAAGCTCAGATTGCCATTCGCTCACCGAACCTGTTTAAGATGGCGCAAAGTAAGGTGTCGGAGGTGGAAGCAGCCTTTTTTAAGGCGTTTAATATCCGAGTCAAGGTGGTGATACAGGTGTCTGGGGACGGACCTCCTCCGGCTTCTGGGGCGATCGCCCCTAGCCATTCCGAAACCCCCTCCACCCGGATGGAACCCCCGGCTACTCCTGCGGGCAATGGACAGGTGAATTCGACGCCACAAAGCCCGGTAAATCGCGAAAACTCCCCCTATCAATCCCCCCCTCAAAACCCCCAATTTGAAACGGGTAGTGCGCCGGAAAACCGCCCTCCGCTGTCCGTTGGAGCGCCAGGGAGACGGGATATCCCCCGGGGTGAAGAGTCTAATGATGATGAGGTCATGCGGGCGGCTCAACGATTTAGTAACCATTTTAATGGGACCTTAATCAGCCTTCCCGATGACCCAGAGGCTGTGCGTCCGGGTCGGGCAATTGAGGCAGAATTTAGCCACACCTGGGATGTGCAAACTCCCAGTTCTGAGGAGGAAATGGGGGGATTTGTAGAGAGTCCCCATGATGTGGATGTAGAGGATGATCCCTTTGGGGGGTTGGATTTTTGAGACGACTGGATTTACGCCTCTTTTTCCAGCAAGCGCACAATTTAGGGGCGATTCGGGAATCGCCCCTAATAGTCAGGCGGGAGAATTATGCAGGTAATTCGCTGGTGCCTTGATGAACGGTTTTCACCCATTTGAGCTGTTTGGGACGGACCGAAATCCGCAGGGTGATGCTAGAAATCACCACTACCCAGTGCAGGAGGTAAATGATACCGCGCACGGTTTGGATGAGGGTCTGGAGGGGGGAGGTAGGGCGAGTTTTGGCGGTTTGAACAGTTTGGCGGTCAATGCGCCGGAGCCCTGTAAAGATTCCCACCAAGGAAAGACTCATGGCAAGGGTGGTTAAGGGGCTGTAAATGGGGAAATGTTTGAAGGCGATCGCCAGGATTAAATCGGGGATGGCTGCTGCGGGGAGGAAATATTGGATAATCCAAAAGGCAAACATATCCCAGGATTTGGACCCGGGAAGGCGATCGCTGAAAATTAGCCGCCAATAGTCTAAATACCGCTGATATCCTCCTTCTCCCCAGCGATTCCGTTGATGCCAGAGGGCCAGGGGACGAGTGACGCCCTCTTCTTGGACAGGGACGCTGATAAATTGGACATCCCAACGGTCCAGATGCAGGCGCAGGGTCAAATCCAGGTCATCGGTGATGGTTTCTTCGTTGAATCCGCCACAGCGATCGAGGGCTTGACGCCGGATAAATTGACCGTTCCCGCGCAGTTCCCCAATGCCACCGACGGCGATGCGTTGCTGTTGGAAATAGGTATCTAAGGCCATTTCTGCCACCTGTCCCTTAGTCCAAAAATTGACTCCAGGATTGGCGATCGCCTTCCGCATCTGCACGGCCCCCACTTGGGGCGGATTGAAGGTGGGGAGGACCCGTTGCAGGAAGTCCGGGGAGACTTGAGCATCGGCATCAAAGACCCCGATAAATTCTCCGTCAGTCAGGGGAATAACTTGATTGAGTGCCCCAGATTTTCCCCCTGTAGCATCGGCAGAACGTCGAAAAATATTGAGGTTGTCATATTTTTCAGCAAGTTGCTGTAACACCTCCGGGGTGCGATCGCTGCTGTTATCGTCGATCGCCCAGACTTCATAGCGATCGCGCGGATAATCCAGATTGCACAGCACATCAATCAGCTTACTAATCACGGCTTCTTCGTTTTTAGCCGCTACCAGTAAGGAAACTTGGGGCCAGTGTTCCTGGTCTTCCGGGTCCAGGGGTTGTGGGGTCGGGAATGCTTTCGCCCGGACAATCCGAATCGCATGGAGTGCTAAGATTGCCGTAAAACCCAATACCAGCCAATATCCCCAAGAGAGGAAATGCAGGACGAGGGTGAGAATAGTAATCCCCAATAGCAATACTGCGGCTTTGAGTCGGCGACCCAGATACCCCGGATAGTTCAAGTCTTCGACCTGATCAGAATCTCCAAAAGCAGACAAAATCAAATGAAGAGGCTCGAATTCCTCGAAGGAATTGTTTTCGGGCCAGGAATTCGCTGGCATAGTTTACTTAGGTAAAAAGTAATACAGGTTTAGTGGTTTCTCAGCCCCTAGACCCCAGGACATGACAGGGATTCAGTGGGAAATGCCAGTCAGGACGAGCAGGCGATCGCCCCCGGACTGCTATTCCCTCGGGGAATCCTAGGGATCCGGTCTCTACCGCTTAACAGCAAGTCGAAACTGGATTACTGGGAGCTTAGAGAAACCTTAATGTTGTTTTATTGTATCCTTGATTGTTATTTTTCTAACTCGTTGCTGCAATTGAGCCGGATTCGGTCTTCTGGGAACTAGGAAAGCCGACACCCTCAAGGGTGGCGCTACACAGACGTAGACGCGCTAGCGGCTTCGGTGAAGGGTAGCCTGCCTACGCAGGCTACAGAAGCGAAAACCAACCTTTAAAAACCACCTCCGCTCCCTTCCCCTCAGCAAGGGAGCGAAAACCAACCTTTAAAAACTACCTCCGGTCCCCTCCCCTTAGCAAGGGGAGGGTTAGGGTGGGGTCCCCCCCTAATAGCAACTCAATAAAAATTGCCCCAATTGACGAGGATAGGGGAATCATGACCGGAAGAATTCAATTCCCCACCCCCTTCTCCACTACACTTTTTATTGATACTGGACTAGAAGGAGCAGCGAGCATGGGTAATAACCTCGATCAACTTCAGCCTGCTGATAATCGGGAAATAGGGGTCTATATCCCTTACTACCAAGGCAATAAACGAGCGGTGTTACCGAGAGCGATTAGCCTTTATCGTCAAGGGAATTTGGAGGGTGAGCGGAAAATAGAGGGGGGTGAAAACATTCCATTTGTAGCAAGCTGGCACGTTTCCTCTCTCCCTGCTGACCTCACCCGGTGTCGCATCCAATTTGATGGGAATGCTGACCTCAGCTACGAGGTGACGATGGCAAATTTTGAGTTTATTGACCACTTAATCGATGTGATTATCAGCCATAAGCGACACCACTTGGTGGATTTTTCTAAAGGGTTCTATCGGAAGTTGCTGTTACTAGATGACTAGAATAAAGACTAACGATTAGCCAGCTAAGACCCACACCCTGAAGGGTGGGGCGTTTGCGGACGAAGCCTGCCTACGCAGGCTAAGAGAGAAAACTGACTTTTTACAACTGGATTTGGGATAAGACCTAACTCTGACGACCCAAACCAGACTGTCCACACAAGAGAATAGGGAGTGAGTGCGTGCCAACATCTGCCAAACCAACATCTAAATATCTCGCGATCGGATCAACTCGGCCTTATAGCGGTAAATCCTCGATTATCCTGGGCATGGTGCAGCAATTCCAAGCCAAGGGGCTGGACATTGCATATTCTAAACCGCTGGGAACCTGTTTTAGTGAATCAGATAATGATGGGATAGACGAGGATCATCGATTTTTAGCTAAAACTTTGAATCTGCCGGATAACCGACTAGGGGAGACGCTGCTGTTTTTAGATGGACCGACCCTGGAGAAACGTCTGCAAGGAATCGGACAAACGGACTACTCTGAGAGTCTGGTGAATTCGTTGGAACAACTCGGGGGAGATTTAACGATTTTAGAGGGGGCTGGGACTTTAGATCAAGGCCGGTTATTTAATTTGTCGGTGCCTAAAGTTGCCACTCGGATTGATGCTTCGGTGTTGTTGGTGGCGCGCTTCCACTCGATGTTAGATGTGGGGGAACTGCTATCGGTTCAGGACCGCTTGGGCGATCGCCTCCTGGGGGTGGTCCTCACGGATATCCCGGAAGAAACCTGGACCAGTGCCTCGACGATTCTGCGTCCGTTTTTGGAAGAACAGGGGATTCGCGTCTTTGGGTTGCTGCCAAGAAGCAATCTGCTTCGTAGTGTCAGCGTTCGAGAGTTGGTGCAACGGCTGAATGCGGAGGTGCTCTGTCGTCCCGATCGCCTAGATTTGATGGTGGAAACACTGAAAATTGGGGCGATGAATGTTAACTCGGCTTTAAAGTATTTCTCCCAAGCTCAAAACATGGCAGTGATTACCGGAGGCGATCGCTCAGAACTGCAACTGGCGGCCCTGGAAACCTCAACCCAATGCCTGATTCTCACCGGACATATGCCACCGAGTCAGATGATTCTGAATCGCGCTGAAGAGGTCGAGGTTCCGGTTTTATCCGTTGATTTGGATACGCTGAAAACCGTAGAAATTATCGATGAAACCTTCGGTCAAGTTCGTTTACATGAACCCATTAAAGTGGAATTTATGCGAAAACTCATGTCAGAGCATTTTGATGTAGACCGTTTGCTGTCTATTTTAGGTTTAGAACCTGTACTTTCTGGGCGGTAAAAATTAACCGCACCCTGAAGGGTGGGTCTATACGGACAAAGCCCGCCTGCGCGGGCTAATCTAAAGCGAATCAATCAATTGTAGGGTTTTAGTTTAGAAAAAGATTCAGCAGTAACCGTTAACCGAAACCCTAATAAATTCTCCTTTTGAAGCTCTAGGGCGCATATTTTTGCGCCTTCCACGATTAGCAGAGGGAGAATTTCTTTTGTCATGTTGTCCAGTAAAAGGAAAGTAATATCATGCGTCACGCGCTTTTTTCAGGAATTGCACTGGCTCTAAATATTGTGTTTCTGCCCTTGAATGGAGTCACACAAGAAGTCCCTACGGATTTGAGTCAGTCTATGCCTTACAGCGAAGCAAGAGAATTTGTTTTAGACGAGGGATGGCAGATTAATTACCGAAATGCCAACTCAAACGATTTATTATCGGGGGCGTTAGAGCGACTGGTAAATGAGTTAGACTATCCTGAATTTGAGGACTGTTCGGGAACTGGGATGGGGTTTTGTCGGGCTTCGTTTGTGAATGCTTATGGTGAAAGTTTAATTCTGGTGACTGTTAACAACGAGGAAGAACCTACATTATTTCGATGGTGGATAGAAGAAGAACAAGAACAGGAATAAACTAGGAAATCTGGTTTTCAAAATAAAAACCCGCCCCCTCAAGTTGCGGGATCCGGCGGGGGTTCAAACCCCCGCCGGTTGTCGCTAACTCCCCGCATTCCAAGTCCCATGAAACCCTAACGGAATCACCCCCGGTAACGCTAACCGACATTCCGGTTCCTCATCCAACCGATCGCCATCAAAAATCCAGACTTGACTCTGATGTTGGTTCGCATCATAAACCACCGTTAAAACCCACCCTTGTTCTGCCCGATCGCCATCTGGTGCGTAAATCGGTTCACTCGGATAACAGTTCTCTGGAATAGGGGCCTCGGTTAGATGGCCGGTTTGATAGTCGAACCGTCCGATCGCCCCTAATGGTTCCCGCCCTAACTCCACTCCCTCTCGATGCAAGGATAAATAGGTATAGCGCCACTCCTGTCCCACTTCTCGGAAATCTACGGAGGGGAATTCACAGTGGCGATCGATTATTGTCTCTGTGGCTATCACCTTTCCTGTTTTGGGATTCACTCGGACTCGGCAGAGGGTCCCTTTGGCGGCTGTCTCCGTCTCCAAGGTGGCAAACTCTTTGAGATATTGATTCGTCTGGAAATCCTGATAGCGCACCACATCTAAGCTAATCTCTCCACTGCCATTCACGGCACCATTGCCAAAATGCCACTGATACCAGGGTTCCGCTTCCCCCCGACTCACCAGTTCTAAACTAGAACGGTCAATCACTAATATTTGAGTCCCTAACTCGGGATGCCAGGTTAAGGAGTCGCTAAAACTTTTCAGGTGCAACAGGACGGGTAATACCGACATCCGTACCGGGGGAATCACAAAAATTAAATAGGGTCCCGCCATCACAAAATCATGAATCAGGGGCATTCCCTCTAGGTCAAATGCGGCCTGTTGTTGGATTTGCCCCTGGTTGTTGCTGCGGTAAACGTGCAGTTGGGCGGTTTTTCCCGGGGAGACGCCGAAGTTATAGATTTCCCCGGTTTGGGGGTCGCGTTTGGGGTGGGCGGAATAGGGCCAGTCGCGTTCCAGTCCCTCTAAGTTGTCTAGTCCGAAGGTTTCTAGGGTTTCTAAATCTAATCCGTGGGGATGTCCCCCTTCCCAAAGGGCTAACAGCTTATCGGGTAAGGCAATTACGGAAGTATTGGCGGCATTTTTGACCCCCTTGCCAAATCGTTTCCATAAGGGTCCTGGGGGAAGAGTGCCATATCCGGCAAATTGCAGGCGGTCCTCGGCTTCTTCGGCTTGATATCCGGCGGTTTGGACGTAGCGGTAAAGGGCGCGGCTGTCTGTGCCGGTAAAGTGAACGCCTAAAATTGCTCCATCCCCATCAAACCAATGTCCGACGCGGGTTTCCCCTCGGGTCAGACGCCCTGGACCATTGCGGTACAGGGTTCCGCGCAATCCGGGGGGGAGGTTTCCGGCGATGATTTTGAGGGGAGTTAGGGGAAATTCTTGGGCGGGGGTGGCGATCGCCCTTGTCCAACTTTTCTCTCGGATTTCCGGTTTACTAATACTTTTCATGGCTATTTTCAATCTATTTATCGTACTTGGTCTTATCTTTGCTAAAATAACTGCGTTGTTCTAGTTATTTCTTACCGTCTTTGAGTCAATCAATAGACACATCACCCGGGATCGATACTCTGGCACAGGAACTGGCCTCGATCCAGCAAACGGGTTCTAAACGGATTTCCCTCTTGGGTTCCCGTCACGTTCCGATTACCCATCAAGCTCTGATTGAGCGGATGACCTATGCTTTGGTCTTGGAAGGGAATCGAATTCTGACTTCCGGTGCCACCGGCACCAATTCTGCTGCGATTAAAGGCGCGATGAAGGCAGATCCCAATATGCTGACGGTGATTCTGCCCCAAAGCCTGGATCGTCAACCCCGCGAGTCGCGCGAGCAACTCGAAAAGGTGATCCACTTGGTGGAAAATCCGGCGAATGACCATTTATCCTTAGCCGAAGCCAGTGCTTTGTGCAATTTGGAAATTGTCTCTCGCTGTCAGCAGTTAATCTGCTTTGCATTCCATGATAGCCACACGCTGCTGCAAACTTGTCAGGATGCGGAGGAACAACGCCGACTGGTGACGTTGTTCTATTTTGATTAAGGGCATCCTCGTTCACCTAGGCTTGACCCTGCGATCGGATTTCCCATTTGGCGTTTGGATCCGCTTGTGTCTGTTCCCGTTTTACTCTAAAATTCCCCCCGCGAAGAAGAGATGAAACTGCCGTTGCCTAGGTCAGTTATTGTTTAAAGACTCCCAGGCAATGGCCCCGAGGCTACTCGATTCGTCCAATTTCCTGAAGAACGTTGCAAGGCGAACTAACGGAGGCGATCGCTGATGTTTGGCACTGGCAGTTTGTCCCCCTCTTCGAGTGGTTTGATGTTCTAGTAATTTGTAGTTGTACGGATAATTAGTCACGTTTTATTCATGGCTTCAACCTATTCTTTTGATATTGTCAGCGATTTTGACCGGCAGGAACTTGTTAACACCATAGACCAAACAAATCGCGAAATTACCAGCCGTTACGACCTCAAAGATACCAATACGACGGTTGAACTGGGGGAGGATGAAATTGTCATCAATACTAATAGTAAAATGACGCTGGATGCGGTGCATTCGGTTCTACAACAAAAGGCGGTCAAGCGAAATTTATCTTTAAAAATTTTCGACTATGGCAAGGAGGAATCCGCCAGTGGTAACCGAATCCGTCAGGTGATTAAGCTCAAAAAAGGCATCGCCCAAGAGGTGGGGAAACAAATCACGAAGTTACTTCGGGATGAATTGAAGAAGGTTCAAGGCTCAATTCAAGGGGATGCGGTGCGGGTTTCTAGTAAGTCGAAAGATGACTTGCAAGAAGCGATGCAGTTGATTAAACAAGCAGATTGGCCGGTAGCCTTACAGTTTACCAACTATCGGTAACAGGGTGGGGTGAGAAGTTCCGAAAAATTCAGGAGAAACGGTGCGATCGCCTTGCATTTGATCTGACTCGCACTGTTGAAGGGAACTTCAAGTGCAGGGGAGTGGCGATGACTCAGGACAAAATAGACCGACAGCGAGAACATCAAGCGAATGAACGCACGTTTTTAGCTTGGTTGCGGACCTCTATTGGCATGATTGGCTTTGGATTTGCGATCGCTCGTTTTGGTTTATTTTTACAAGAGTTACAAGCCAGTGTGACGGGTGAACCGGAGTCGGGACCGGCGATCGCCATGAATTCCCAAACCCTCGGTGTAGCATTGGTCATTATGGGAATTATTTTTATTCCCTTATCCGTCTGGCGCTACAATCGAGTCTTTCAACAAATCGAATTTAGCGCCTATGAACCCAGTCGCTGGATGGTTTGGTTAACTGCAGCAACGGTGATGATTGTCGGGGTTCTCACGATTCCATTTGTGTTGTTGCAACACTCTTCCCGGGAACCGATCCCCCCCTTGGAACCCCAAAGTCGGGAAACTAGGATGGGCGATCGCGATCGGTTGTAAGTTCTTTACCCCCCACTCCCTCTACTTCCAGTCCCCTTCCCTAACCCCAGAGAGGGATTGTTTTGAGTAATAATTTCCCCTTTCCGGTCAAATAAAATCGTGACAATTTCTAAAGCGGAATCAGCATATTTTTTAACATAATTCTTAGCATTCTGACTAATTTTGTCCGCCAAATTATTAAAAACTAACTCCGCCAGTCCTCGTTCCTTGATTTCCAAATAAGCAGCATCAGCCGTTTTAGCATTTAAAACCGCTTCTACCGTCGCCATATCTCCCCCCGCCCGAACAACTGCGGCACTGATAATTTCTAATTTACCATCCGCAATATGGCTGGAGGTATTAAAAATTCCCCCGGCTAATTTAATCAGTTTTCCTTGATATCCCAGTAACCGGATAGATTCTGCACCCTGCAATCCTGCTTCAACTAACAGCGCCCCGATCCAGTTTCCCGTTTGGACGATCGCTGATTCGGGAATTCCTAATCGTTGGGCTACCACTAGACCATTATTACCAATGCAGAACGTTAAATGAGGGGAATTTTTAACTTTACACTGCAAATCTTGGCGAAATTCATCGAGATGATCCGCAGAGGACAGGGGTTGAGAAATTCCACTGGTTCCGAGTAAGGCGAGGCCCTCTAAGATACCAAAAGCCGCGTTAGAAGTACGGCTGGCGAGTTGCCGTCCTTCGGGTAAAATGATGGAGACACTCAGGGTTTTATCGTCGGGAATTAAGGGGAATAAATTGCGCTCAAACAGTTGCCGCGCATAGTGATAAATGGCGGGTTCTCCTGTTAGGGTTTTGCCTAATCCTTCACCGGCTTCTAAGATTAAGGGTTGGGTTTGCCGGGGGGTCCATTTCACCCATGCCCAAATGGGAGTATTTCGAGTCAAGTCGAGATTATCCCCCGGATCGCTGAGGGTGATACCTAGGGCACAGGTGGCATCGAGTGGGGCCACTTGGTGGATGGGAATCTCGCCGGATTCGGGAATCAGGTCAAGGGTGACAGTTTTTGGGGCCTCTGCACCTGGAGAAAGCACCATCAGGGCCGCTTTCGCCGCAGCCACGGCGAAAACGGGTAGGGTGTAGCCGGTTTTTGCCATGTTAAGAGGGCCAAGGACCGAGAGAATTGATTCGAGGGTTTTATTCGGGGTTGATCAGGGATTGTTCAAGCCCGATCGCAGTTGGCTGCTGGGAATGCTCTGGAATTACGGGAGATTTTTGCTAACAGAGGAGTCGATGTTTAGGTTGGGTTTGAGTTCGTAGGCTTTATCATAACTGGCGGCAGCGCTACGGGCGCAGTCTAAGGCTTCTAGGGCCAAGGCACGGTAGTACCAGGCTTCGGCGTTTTTGGGATTGATATTGACAGCTTTGTCTAGACTGACGATCGCTTCTTCATTGCGGTTGAGTTCTTGAAGAACTACACCGCGATTGTACCACGCCCAATGATAGTTGGGGAAGGCTTGTACCGCTTTGTCGTAGCTGGCGATCGCTTCGGAATATCGCTTTAACAAGTATAAAGTGTTCCCACGATTGTTCCACACTTCGTAGAAGTCCGGTTGTGAGGCCAAGGCTTTGTCATAACAGGCTAAGGTTTTTTCCGTCAGTCCCATGCTTTTGAGGGCCAGTCCTCGATGATACCAGGCGCGGGAATAGTCCGGTTTGAATTCGATCGCCCGATCATAGCTGGCGATCGCTTCGTCATATTTACCTAAGTTCCCGAGGGCGATGCCCCGATTATTCCAGGTGCGATGATGATCGGGTTTGAGCCGTAAGACGCGATCGTAGCTCTCCACGGCTTCCTGGTGGCGTCCGCTGTCATCCAGGGCGTTGCCGCGATTGATCAGGGCCTGGTAACAGCCCGGATTTAGATCTAGCGCCATGTCGTAGCTTTTGATGGCAGGATTAGTCCGCCCCAAGTTGTACAGCGCATTGCCGCGACAGTACCAGATTTCATCTGTATTGGGTTCTAGTTCGAGAGCTTTGTCGTAGCTGGCGATCGCTCCTGTATAGTTTCCCGCTTCACTCAGGCTTAATCCTTTCCGAAAGAAAAACTCAACCTCTAGGCCCCTAGCACAAGTTATGAAATTTGACATCTTTCTTTTGGGAGACGTTTTTAAGATGATGTTAGCCAGAATACCATATTTTTCTGTGGTTGGTAAAACTTTAATCGTAAAATTTACCGAAGTAATTCCGGGGTCTCGAAATTGGAAGCCCCCCATTGTCCATACCGCTCTACTCTTGATTATAGGCAGGTTTGGGCCAGATTTTTGCAGAAAATTTGCACTCACCCGGTCCGGGACATGAAGGGTTAACCCGGACGGCTCCTCCCGAGGGAGTCATAAAAAATCATAAAGGTGGGATAAATGTCAAGGGCGTTGGGTAGAAATTTTTTAGCCCTAAAAAAAAGAGGCTCAGCGCTGATCCGGTCGCGAATGCATCTCTATAGATTTATACCTATCGAGATGCATTTGATCATAGAGTGCATAGAAGATGTCCCCGCTACGCTATATATATAGAACCAACATCGAAAACAGAAAACAGTTGCACCGAAAAAGGGGCCCGCTGGGTATTGCTTGGGAAAGCCCACCCTATCGACTGCCTTGGGACTAGATCCTAATGATGAAGGGCAGGACATGAATTGACCCACCTCCCTAGAGAGGCGATCGCACAGTTGTAAAGTTCAAAGGGCCGCCGATCTACAGGTCTCCCCCTGTCCTGTTGCCAGCATTTTCCATCGTCACTTGCTCAGGGTTCAGGGGTAAGAGATTCCTAAAATGACTCAAGAACCCTTCTGGGATGTTGAGGGGTGAGGGATTGATGCGGCGACATTTGCCCCCAAAAAGGAGGCGATCGTCAGGGAATTTTTATAGTATAAAATACCCCGGGTAAAGGGTTTCAGCCAATTTTAGCAAAAACTACCGATAGCTTTACCCAAACTCAAAAAACTGTGTTATTCTTATGGATGAGATTGAAATTCGGTTGCAGTGTTTGTTTCGAGTATTGATAGGTATTTCTCCCTTTCGTCTGGACAGGCTTCTCTCCGAAAACTTGACCTCTACATCCGTTGAATTTTGGAGTTAGTCCATGTCTATTTACGTTGGTAATCTTTCTTATGAAGTTACCCAAGAAGATCTGAGCGCCGTATTTGCAGAATACGGCTCTGTTAAGCGCGTGAATCTGCCCACCGACCGGGAAACAGGTCGCGTGCGCGGCTTTGCCTTTGTGGAAATGGCCACTGAAACTGAAGAAACCGCTGCCATTGAAGCCCTTGATGGGGCTGAGTGGATGGGCCGCGATATGAAAGTTAACAAGGCCAAACCCCGTGAAGACCGAGGCTCCTTTGGGGGCGGCGGTGGCGGCGGTGGTCGCGGTGGTCGTCGCAACAACTTCTCGAAAGGCTACTAAGCTAGATTAGTGGAACTCCAAACGATGAAACCTCCGGAACGATAAGGATAGAGGCAGTGAAACCTTCAGTACCTGTATCCTATACTCACAATCGGAGAGTTTTTTTCTGGAAACCCATAAGACGAAACCTTTTCGTCTGATAGCTTAAACCAAAAAAGCTCAGATATTCAATATCTGAGCTTTTTTATTTGCTTTAACCTGCACCCTCACGGGTGGGGAGGAAATTCGAGAGAAAACGGACTGGAGACAACCGGATTTAGTCTAATTTAATTTCCAGTCAACCGTAACATCTCCCCGTCGGGTGCCCGATCACCCCTACTCCCGATTGAACGTAAACCGCCCATTAACTTTTTTCCCCTGAATATCGGTGAGAATTGCCACCTTATATTCCCCAGATACTTCCGCAGGCAAAAAAGTGGCATAATGTTCCCCCGTTTCGTCATACGGTAGTTCTAGGGGGTAGTCCTAAATATGTAATGATTCGTTATAATCATGAATAAAATACCATAAAGCTCCAATATGATTTTCTAATTTGTTAGAAAAAGATAAAGGTTTTCTAACAAGCCGCGAAGTTCGCTGTCTCAAGGTATTATTAAAGCGTTCAATATGGCTAGTTTTACCGCTACGTTTGCTCACAGCTTTATGTCGTTTTTTAGGCAATACACATTCATATCCTTGCCAAAAATAGGTATAACCAACACCACATTGGCGATAAACAGGGGGTAAGGACTCCCATAATTTTTGTGCTGAGTTTTCACTGCGATCTTTTACATAACATCCAACAATTTCTCGGGCTTTTAAATCTAGAGTAAGCCAAACCCATTGTTGATTTTCTTTGTTTTGAAAATCAGACCCAATTTCATCATATTACTGGCGTTTCATGGGGTTTTAGCTGATACTTTAAGTGGTCGAGAAACCTTGCCATACTTGGTATTCACGTATTCTTGAAGCTAAGTTCCTGAAATTTCAAGAGTTCTACATATACCAGCCAAAGATATTCTCTCAAGTAAGAGTTTATTAACCAGAGTTTGGAGGGAATTAGGAATATATTTTTTGGTGTTTCCCTCTACAAACTGTCGCCCGCTATCTTTACATTGTTTGGGTTGCCATTATGAATATGACCATTTTTATGGATGTTATGAGAGTCCCATTTAAGACAGACTGGGTTAGAGTCTTCAATGTCATTAAATTTTGGGGCGGGTTGAGAATTTATCAATTTTTTTAGGTCTTAATTCCTCTAAAATTCGTGACTTTAATTTAACATTTTACCTTGGGCAATAATATTCTTTTAAAGAATTTTACTAAGCTTAGGTTATTAAAAAAGATTGTTTTTACTCTTGTCTTTTACAAAACTGCTGAGTTTTTATCAGCAATTTATGAGTGTCATTACATATTTAGGACGACCCATACCCCAAGAATTGCCTAACTATTAAGTTTGGTTGGCTTATGTGCAAGCTGATGTGAGCCGTGGGCCGAGGAATGTATTAGAAATAGGCCCGATTGCGCTCACTTATTCCCCGATTGCTCTTAAATATGCTGGAGTATTGCCAGTTTGATGACTCATATCCTCACTTTATTGCACAAGGCTCTCGCGCCTGCATGGGCCTCAGCGCAGCTTGTTGGGAACAATGTGTGAGACATTACAACCCACCTTGTCAAAGGTGTGCGAAGGTCTGTCATCAGTTCCTGGAGGTATTTAACAAGAGTTCAAGGGAGCACTGCGTAAAGGATTGGGTTAAATAACCGGATTTTTCATCATACTTTGCCATCTAACTCCCCATCTGGGTCAAAAACCCGGTTCCTTGTCCCTGGGATCTAATCCTGTATTACTGAGCTAACTCACATAAAGAAAGCAAAGGCCAGAATCTTTCGGTTATGTTATACTTAATGTGAAAGGTTTTTTGATGAGTGAGACAGACTCCTCTTTTCCCTCTCTACTCAGAGGCAGACATTCGTTAAAGAAGGCACGGAACTTCCAATTTAGATTATAACCCAAGAGGACAAAAAAATCATAAAAACCCTGAAACGCTTGCTGTCTATAGAAACTTGCTCAGAGCGAAAGCCCACTTGTGTAATCAATCTTATCTTGAGAATCGTTTATAGGAACTAGAAGAAATTCTCATTATGGAAAGTGATCAAATTTTACACTTTCGCTTGAGCTGGCGTTTATAATTAAACTCACTATCTAATCAGCTTCAGCAAGGAGAGTGTTACGGTGCTATCAAACTGGTTTGAATTTATCCTTTTGACCTTATTTAATGCGACGTTTTGTGTATTATTGCCTAGAGTTATCACCTTAAATTGGTCCCAGATTTTCAGTCAACTTAAGGGGCAAAGTAAGCGACTTCCCCACATTACCGGGGAAGATGTTTCTAATCCGGGATTAGTCTCTTCATTAAAAACGCCATCCCTCCACAATCAAGTGCAGTGACGGGAAGCTGATGAAAATTGGCGAATGGGGAACGCTTCAGGTTATTTTATACGCTGTTATTTCTAGATCGAGGCCCGATCGCTTCTTGGAGATGGCAATTTTGACCAACGGGTTTCAACCCGGTCTCATCGATTTGGTTTCAGGCCAAGCCCTGTAAGGGGAACGCCTCATCTATTCTAGGATTTAAACGCTGAAGCCATCCCCTATATCCGGGCGCATTCACTGTGAAAAACTGGTTAAATTTTAGTGGGTCAAGGAAACGACTTTGATACCCCAAACTTGGAAAATTAGCATAAAATATTGAAGAGGGCAATTTTTAACTAAAGCGTTCGATTTCCATTGAACGCTCTATTCCCCTGGGATGAATCCAACAGGTGCAGGGCGATCGCAGATGACCCAAACTAGGAGGTCTTATGGACGACAAGAAGCTACAATCAGAACCTCTGCGACGATTTATCTCTCCTGAACAGTTGGGTTTGGTAGCATTTGTGATTTTATTTTGGGTGATTGTCCTTCATTACACTCTGGAGCGATTTGGGCAGGTCAAGGATGATTGTCCAGTGATTGACCCGCAGTCGAGTCCATCGGTCCGCAATATTGAAGGATGTGTTAAGGAGCAATAGTGCGATCGCCTTCTGTGCAATGTGGCAGTTAGGGAAATGTACTACGGGATTTCTAAGGATCTACATGAATTTGGGATTAAACTGGGTGCGATCGCCCCCCAAACACCCGGGTCCAGCTACCACTTCACAGAGTGACACGGGAGTATCCCCAAGAAATTAGCAAGCATTTTAGGGTGGGATTGTCGCGTTCAACCGAAATCCCATGTTCCGTTTTTTAAACAAACTGTTTCCTCCCCATCCCTCGAAACTCAAAGAATATCAAGACCCCAACTTAAAATATACTCTCGGCAGGCCCGGAGAAATTGGCATTGTGGATGAGATGATTAGAGGCCCCTATATAGCTGGGAGAGTCCATTTTAGAGGCAGTTATTGGCCCGCCCGGTGCGAGCTTGAAATTGTCATCGGACCCGGAGAACCTGTGCGCATTGTCGGCATTCACTGTATTACCCTATTAGTCCAACCTGTTGGAGCTTTTGAAGAACCCTGTTAATCCCGAGCGATCGCTATTTTTTCTACTCCTGGAACCTCTGAGTACCTAGCTATGGCCCTATTCCGAGTCACCGTCCTTTTGAGCTGAACCCTACCCGGACGTTCTACAAACCCCCTACGAGGATTCTGAAGGATTGTGAATGGCAACCTGCCTCTGTCCAGATTCGTCATCGGGATGAGGAGGGAGGCGATCGCTTATGCTGGAAGTAGACTGAATCAACCCGACTTAAACCGTCCCGGAGTCCTGAAAATATCAGGGTCTTTGGTTGAGTTGAAAAATAGATGAGACAGGACTTACGCCGGATCTTTTAAGATGTAACCCCATCTGCATACAGGGCAGTATATGAATTGCTGAGAGGAGCAGACAAGGGGATATCTCACTGCGGGGAGCATTGCGATCGGGGTTAAAATACCTTAGCTCAATTAAATATCAGTCTTATTTGTTCCATCATTGCTCACATTTAGTATGTTCAACCCTTACGCTTGGCTTTCTCATCGAGTTAATCGTCGCTGGATTTACCCGCTCATTTCTGCAATTATGGCGATCGCCTTAGTTGTCAGTTCCTCCTATCCTAGCTCCGCATTTAGCGTCCGGAGGTTAATTGGGCCAGGACTTGAGGTGCTCCAACTCAGTACCATGTCCGATGCCCAGGAAGTTGCCCTGGGGCAACAAATCAACCAACAAATTCTCAGTCGTCAATTTAGGCGGTATGGAAATACTCAAATTAATAACTACGTGACCGAGGTAGGCGATCGGTTAGTGGCTCAAAGCGATCGCCCAAACCTTCCCTATACCTTCCAGGTTGTGGAGGATGACAGCATTAATGCTTTTGCCACAATGGGCGGTTTTGTTTATGTTACCACAGGTCTCCTCCAAGCTATGGACAATGAAGCTCAATTAGCGGGGGTGATGAGTCATGAAATCGGCCATATTGTCTCCAAACATTCCATCCGGCAAATGCGTGAAGTAATCATCGCCCGAGGGTTAGCAGGTGCTGCCGGTGTGGATAGCAATATTGCGGTCCAACTTGGGGTAGAATTAGCCCTCCGTTTACCCCGGAGTCGCCAACATGAATATGAGGCCGATCGCGGGGCCTTAGCTATTCTTTTGAACACAGGTTACTCACCTCTGGGTCTGGTTCAATTTTTTGAAAAACTCCTCGACAAACCCTCTCCACCGACCTTTTTAAGTACCCACCCCGCCAGTAGCGATCGCATTGCAGCACTCGAACAAATGATTCCTGCAGCTCAAGCTAATCAAGGAATGGGGTTAGATGGAGCAGCCTATCGAGAAAGAATCCGTCCGCTGCTCTAATCACCCAATTATTTATTTTTCAATTCAGATTAACCGGGTTTTGCAACCCGGTTTTTTCTAAAAAAATCCTTGAAAAAAATTGATTAAGCCCGTAGGGTTTTCCCTTTATTTCATCAATCTCCTCTAAATTAACAGGTATTTGAACACCCAAAATTAGAATAATTTATTGCAGCAAAAAACGACGCTTTCCAGGATAGAGGCTCACGGTCAGCTTGCTCGTTGAGAGTACCCCATGTAAATGCCCAACAGCTTATCCTTTGTGGAGTTTAATAATCTCCCGCCAAGCCGTAACGATATCCCGTTCTTCTTGTTCTGCCGAATAATTTTGTTTGATAAAATCCGCTGCTTTTTTATGCTTTTCCATTAAAAGTTGGGGTTGAGTATTATAAGTCGCAATTAGCTTTTCCACCCGGTGAGCAAATCCAAGGATATCTCCACTTTCTACAGGAAACGCAAAATCCTGTAAAAAATACTCCTTCCCACCCCATCCATGATATCCGACTGCTAAACAGCCCGAAGCCATTGCTTCAGCGGGAGGTAAAGAAAAGCCCTCGGCATAACAAAAGCTCAAAAACATTAAAGACTCTCTAAAAATTTGGGCCACTTCTTTTTGAGGTTTATTTTCGATGGGGATTAGCTCAAATCCATTTAAAGCATTTCTAAATTTTAAGATATTAATGACCTGTTGAGCATCTCGCTGCATTTTTCGGTCCATCCAGCAAATTTGTTTCTTTTTAACAGGATGATAGTAAAACAGGTCCGCATCGATAGAATGATGAATCCGAAAGAGTCGGGTTTGGGGAAAGACATAGTTTAAATAATTCAAACTATTTTCCGAGGCGACGAGGACTGCAACCACGTCTTGAGAGCGATAGGGTGTTTCTAATTGATGTTTGTCGAAAGAATATTCATAAAAGGTATTATAGCATCCTTGATTGTAAATCACTTTGCGGATGCCCGGTAAGAGGTTGCCACTTTTGGGCGTTGCCGTTTCTGGCATTACGAAAAAATCATCAGCTTTAAGTTTGATGTTGGAAAGATAAGCGATTTGGGTTTTATTTTCAAACCAATCGCAGCGAAAGCCTTCATCATCATGCATGATAAAAGCGGAAAATCCATTTTTATTTAAAACATCAACGTGACGATAGAGCATTTTTACCCCGCCAATCGGTACGTTGGTGTCTGGGTAGCAGACAAAATAGATACTGGGTTGCGTCATGTTATCGGAAAATCGAGAGTCCATTACAGCATCGATGAATGGATGGGAGAACTAAAGAGGAGTAACCCGCCTAGGGCGTTGGTACAGACGGGCTAGAAACCGGGTTTCTTGTCCTTGGGGGCTAAAACCTTACAAAGTCCTAATGGGGGCATCCCTTCATCGGTTCATTTATTTTAAGACGCAAAGGGATCAAAGGGTGAAGATTAGGGACAAATAGCCCCTTGCTTGGGGTGAATGGAAACTACCGCATCTTGTAGAGGCAGTTTTCGCACTTTGCCTTTGAACAGGTTAACTTGGTAAACTTGACGGTGGGTGAGGTCGAAGGCGGATAACCAGCCACTCAAGGGGTGATAAGCCCCAGTGTCAATATCAAGCCAACCGTTCCCTTTGGCGAGTTGTCCGGGTTTGATCCCTTTAAAGGTAAAGGTGATAGTATGGCCGACTACGATGAGTTTATTGGGAAAGTAGGGCTTGCGGATATTGTGGAAGGGTGCGCGAATCCAGCAAAAGTCTTCGGCACCTTGATCCTGTAGGGGAAGATCGGGATGAACTCCTGCATGAACTAACCAGGCGTCATCCAAATCCATATAGAGGGGGAGAGTCTGCATCCAGGCGACATCCTCTAACAGTGCTTCGCTGGGATGGGAGTAGAGTTTGGGATAGCTGGTTAAGGTATTTTGTCCACCACTGTAGCGCCAAGCTTGGAGTGCGGCTTGATTGACTTTGCCGTTACCACAGGCGTTGATGAGAAGATGTTCGTGGTTACCTAGGAGGCAGGTAAATTTATTGTCCCGGACTAATTTAACCACGGAGGCACTATCGGGACCGCGATCGATTAAGTCGCCGAGGAAGTAGAGGCGATCGTCTGCGGTGGGGGCGATCGCCTCTAGGAGTTTCACGAGTGCGTCATAATGACCGTGGACATCCCCGATCGCAATGCGTCGGTAGTTAATTTTGCTCATGGAGTTGCCTGGGTAAACAAGCTGGGCTATTCCTGCTGTAGGGTAAATAAAACGACGCCAGTCCGTCCCTATCTATAAATTAAGACTCGGACGCACTGGAGTCATGTTCCTATTATTCCCCGATTATTGACTTAATGCCCGTAAAAAGCGCTTCATATTTGTCATTAAGCCGGGTTTTTTCGGTGCAGCTAAAGGCTTGTGGGTGTCTTCCTCCGGCGATTTTTCAGCCGGACTGGTAGCTTGAGTAATTAACCGTTCTAAGTCGTCACCCACGGGTTTAGTAGCCGTTTCGGAAATGAGTTCGTAGGTGTCGCCGTTTTCCAGCCAGACTTGCCAGGGACTGGGATAGCAGCGAAAGACAGCGTATCCTTCGCTGGGTTGGATGTAGTAGCAGGATTCAATGGTGGAGAGAAATCGTTCTCTAAGTTGTCTTCCGGCTAAACCAATGCCAATAATTGCGACATTTTCCAACTTCGGCAGCAGGATCACCGTCGGGCGATCGCCTGCTTGTTCGCACATTTTCTCCAGGGTATTGACTTCCACCGCCGAAGGTTCCACAAAGAGAAATCCTTCGTCTTCCGGTTGCATTTGACCTTTGGGTTCACTCAATCCGCGAATGATATAGGGTCTTTCTCCCCAATCACGACGGGCTAAGGCAGCGGCCCCAGCATCGGGAAAGTACACTTTAAAGCGATCGCCAAACAAGTCCTCAAATATGGGGAGAAATTCTTCGGCGATCGGTTGAACTTTCAGTTCCGGAATCCCGATTTCGACTTGCACCAGCCGGTATCCATCCTCTAGGGCAGCTTTCGTGGCTGTTTTCGCTTGGGCGATCGCCTCATCTAAATCTTTGGGTAGTTCAGGCATTAATCTTTCAATTGTCAACGGGTTTGTGTTTACGCTTCAGGGTTCGACAGAATCACGGGTTCTTCTGTCTAGGCGATCGGGACAGTCATGGCAAGACAAGCCGGGTTTTTTCACAAAGTTTCTGTGGGATCTGCCCCAATTTAGGCAAAACACCCGGTTTCTGGTCCTGGGAATCACCTCCTGTACCGATGCCCCAGTCCCCCTCATTGTAAATCGAATTGGGTTTGATTCCTCCTGCACTCCCCTGCCTTCCATTCCTTCCCGTTTCACCCCCGCCGTGACCCCTTACAAGAGTAGCTTTCTTACGTTCCGGGTCATTTGCCTCACTAAATTAACCGCACTTCCGGTTCCCGCCCCTTTGCAAGGGGAGGGTTAGGGTGGGGTCCACCGGGGACTTATATCAACAATCCGGCAATGCAAGCCGTCATAAAACAGGAGATGGAACCGGCGAACATGGCCCTTACTCCTAATCGAGCTAAATCCCCTTGACGATTGGGTGCGATCGCGCTGATGCCACCAATTTGAATGGCGATCGACCCCAAGTTAGAAAATCCACATAACGCATAAGTTGCAATCACCACGGAACGCGGGAAAATTGCCTGAGTTTCAATCAATTTTTTTAAATCTAAATAAGCAATAAACTCATTTAAAATTGTTTTTTTCCCTAGCAGCATTCCCACCGCTTCCGCATCGGCCCAAGGAACTCCCATCAACCAAGCCACCGGAGCCATTAAATAGGATAAAATCAACTCAAAAGACAGGGAAGGAATTCCCACCCAACTACCCATCCATCCCAATACTGCATTTAATAAAGCGACCAATCCCAAAAAAGCAATCAACATTGCTGCTACATTTAACGCTAATTGTAACCCTTCTATTGCCCCGGAAGTTAGGGCATCAATGGCATTGACATAAGGACTTTTTCTGTCAACTTCTATTTCCCCTACAGGAGAAGATTTTTCAGTTTCCGGATACAATAACTTAGAAACCGCCAAAGATGCCGGTGCAGACATCACCGACGCCGACAACAAATGTTCCACCGGAATTCCAAAGGAAATATAGGCCGCTAATACACCTCCGGCAATGCTCGCAAATCCTCCAGTCATCACCGCATGAAGTTCGGAATTTGTCATAGCAGCAATATAGGGTTTAATCAGCAGCGGGGCTTCAACTTGTCCCACAAAAATATTCGCCGCAGAGGAGAGGGATTCGGCCCCGGAAGTTTTCATAGTTCGCATCATCACCCAAGCAATACCCTCGACGACCCGCTGTAAAATTCTGTAGTGATAGAGCAGGTTAATGCAGGCGGAAAAAAAGATGATGGTGGGCAAAATTTTGAAGGCAAAAAAGTGTTCTTTGAAGTTTTCGCCAAAGACAAAAATAGCTCCCACATCGGCAAAATTCAGAAAGTTATTGACTCGATCGCCTAAAAACTTAAATAAGACGAAACCGGGACTCGTCCTGAGAATAAACAGAGCAAAGAACAGTTGCAACCCAATTCCCCAGAGGACCGTTCGCCATCGGATGGCTTGGCGGTTGACCGAAAAAGCATAAGCGATCCCCACAAATGTAATTAATCCCAACAGAGAAATTAAGCGTTCCATGACTGTCCCCCCCAAAGCGCCAGAATAGTCAAATCATATCAAGTCGGCTAGACAAAAGCGATCGCCAGAAATCGTGATCCCCAAAACCCTCTTTTAGAAAGCGAGGACCTGGGTAGATTTTGTCAAGAGGTCTATTATAGAAATATTCTTTATCTCTTCAAGAGTTAAGCCTATGAAGCGTCGAGAGTTTTTAAGCTGGGTGGGTGTTGGTGGGCTTGCCAGCTTTTTGCCAATGGCGATCGCTGCCTGTACCCCTGCAGGAGAATCTACAGCAGAAGTACCCAATACCCCAGATAGCTTTGAAGCAGTCGGGACAGTCTCGCAATTAGAGGCAGAGGGTCAAATTCTGAATGAAAACTTTAAAAATGGAGCCATTTCGGTAACGCGCAATCCTGAAGATTCTGAACTCCTTTATGCCGTGAATCCGACTTGTACTCATAACCGCTGTCTGGTAGATTGGAATGCCGCCGAACGCAAATACATCTGTCCCTGTCATGGGGCCGAATATTCTCCCGATGGCACGGTGATCAAAGGTCCAGCTCAAGAAAATCTCCCGCCGTATTTAGTCAAAATAGAAGGAGCTCAAGTGTTAGTTCAAGCGATTTAAAAGCTAGGTTTACTGCTGCAACTCCAACGCCGATTCATGGCAATGGATATCCCTGAACTGGGGAAAACAACGAGCCGCAAAAGGCGATCGCCCTGCCTAAAAATTTCCCTGTATTAATCCCGACTTTGTAGAGGAGGATCCGTATAGCGTTCATGCCTACCCAACGAGTTAGGAGAACAGGGATGCACCTCCAGTTTTTAGGCAGGGTTAGCCTATTTTTATTCTTTTTTTCGCTACCAGTCCTCATGCAACCGTTAGATCCAGCCGGTTGTTCCACCGCCAGTCCGAATCAATCTATTCCCAATTCGGCGCGGGACAAACTCGCTGAATCTATCCTCACTGCCGCCAAAAATAGCGCCAAGACTACCCTGGCGGGAATGTTTGGACTGCCAGACCAACTCCAGGGCGATCGCCGAGATACCACCGATTTAAGTGCTATCTCCATTGTCCACTTCCCTAGGGCTACTTGTCGCCCGTAATCCCCAAGGGCGCAGAACCTGCGCCCTAGCTGGTGAAATTTAACCCTTACCTGTGCCCTGTTTTGATGATCCGGGGGGTAAAAGATTCTAGGCGATCGCGCCTCTAGCAATCCCAAATTAGTTGTAACAAATTAAGCGAGCCAGATGCTCACCCTACAAGGGTTTCAACCTAAAACCCATTCCATAAGCTATTTAAAACTGTTATAGACTTCTAACTCTTATGATAATCTGACAGCAGATATCCACCTATCCCCATCTTTCTGTCCAGTGGATTCGGAAGGATGGCTCAAACCGTTGAAAAGGGAAAATAGTTCAGCCCTCAGTTCTGTCTCGCTAAAGTAGGACGACTTGATTTTATGAAGATTTTGGATCGCCAAGGCCGCTTATTTGGCAAAATCAGCATTCTTGACCTGGGTGCTGCCTTGGTCATTCTCCTGGTTGTCATCGGCATCTTTTTCTTTCCCGGTACTTCCGGTTCCGTTGCCCAAATTGGTGGGGTAACCACGAAACCTGTTGAAGTTGATTTGATTGTTCGGGGACTGAGTGTGCGGGACCCGGAAGCCCTGCTTCGGGAATTTCAAGAAAAGGGTAAAACGAATGTGATTATCCGCAATCAGCCTTATGGTCAGGTTGACGTCAAATCGGTACAGCTTCTCACCCGAACCCTAGCGGTTCCTCAACCTGATGGTTCCGTTAAGGCATTACCAGACCCGAGGCAGGAAGAGTCGTTTAGCGCTAATTTGCTGATGACCGTGGCGGGAAATGCCAAAATTACCGAGGATGGTCCAGTTCTAGGCAATAGCAAAGTCAAAATCGGCACGCCGATGGAACTAGAAGGCACCACTTATAACTTTAATGCCAGTGTGATTGACGTGCGGATTCCATAAGCTGCGATCGCCTCAATTTTAAAAAGGTTAGAAACCGGGTTTCTTCACCCCATTTTTGACAATCTGTCAAAAATCGGGGTCAGAAACCCGGTTTCTTGTTTGGGGACCTCAAACTGATGTCTTAAGTCCGGGCAGATTCTGGCGATCGCTCAATTAGTTCTAACAGCAATCTGCGGATGAGACCGATGGTAACCGCAGGAACTTCTAATTGGGGCGTTAATCCCACCATTTCAAGCTGGATGAACTCGCGGATTGCCGAGGGATTGAGACTGGCGAGACGCTTGCCGAGCTCGGGTCCGGTAAATTGGGACTGGCGTCCCCAAATAAAGGCGGTGGGGGTGGTCAGTTGGGGGATATCCCGGGATAAATCAAAGCAGAGGTCCCCACGCACGAAGGAGAGGGCCGCATATTCGCCATTAGGTTCTAGGGCTGACTGTAGGTACGCTTGGACGATTTCGGGATAAATTAAGTCGGAATTGGCAAATTGTCGGCTTTGCAGGAACCCGCGAATTCCAGTTTCGGTGGCGATTCCCGTCCGATACAACAGTTGGTCTAGAAAGGGCGTTTTCACCAGTTGGGCGAAAAAGCTGTTGCTGTAATTTTCCCCAAAGTCGGAGAGTCCCGAGGGGGTGGTTAAAATTAGGCTTTTAAAGAACTCGGGATGGGCGATCGCCACTCGAATGGTGAAGGCAGCGGTTAGGGAAGAGGCGATCGCCACTACAGGTTCGGGACAAGTCTGTTGGATAAATTCGGTGAGGGTACTCAGATAGTCTTCAATTTGATAATTGCGTTCAGGATGTTCCGAACGTCCCCATCCGATTAAGTCTGGGGCGAGGATCCGGTAGTCTGGGGCAAAGGCAGGATAAACTTTGGACCACTCATAAGCAGAGGACCCCCCACCAAATCCGTGCAGGAAGAGTAATGTGGGTTGGTTGGGGCGATCGCCACTTTCACCGGGTCCACCCTGCCAAAACTCCGGGCGGTTGGTATAGTAAACCATGCGACCCAGGGAGGTCACAATTGAACCCTGGTCAAAACCGGGGGGTATAAACATCAATTTACCTCCTCATATCGAGATGATGATTCTTCCATTGGGACTGTACAATCTCCACCGTCCCCAGGCGATCGCGCCTGACTAAGTTAGGCCCTCCCTCCTGGGCTATCTTTCTGAAAACGGGTTTCAAATGCAAAGGATTTATCAAGCCTAATCTAATTTTATAAAGTTTCCATAAAGCTCCGGATCCGCTAGAGTCCGGCTATATCGGGTGAAAACGCCTGTCATGCAAGGATTTGGTTGATGTTTGAGTTCTGAATATAATTTTCCCAGGGCGCTGTTAAAATCGCCGCAATCATACATAATTTACGGTGTGGGGTGTCACCCCTCATGCTTGCTCGGGACTGTCGGTAACCCAATCTTCTGATGACCGAGGGCTGGATGGGGCTATCCAGTCAAGACGGATATAGGGTGTAGTTTTAGCTCATGCGATCGGTTTGGGAAATTAGGGTTAATTTTTTCCCGAAAGAATATTTCTGGGGTGAACATCTTTACCAACCGGGCAAATCCCCACAGGGGAAAAGTCCTGGTGGCAACCCAACGGGTGATGGAGTCCCTTGTGAAGGGATGCAAGGGCGTCACTGCAGGGATATGTCTTAATTGGGTTCGACGATCGCAGCGGAAACGATGGCGATCTCCCGATTAGGGTTCAAACACTCAAGGGTGGGTTCATCTGAAGTAGCCAGAAGTAACTTTAATAGGGAGTGATAAGATGATGCGTCAACGTGCAGTGATGGTAGAGCAATTTAATTCCTATAGCCGTGATATCCCGAAAAAGAGGAATCATGACTCGGCGATCGAGTTGAATAAAGTTTCCACCTTGACCTCCTTTCCCGATAAGTTAGAGTCAGGAACAGTAGAGTTGAGTCTAGTTGAACCGGAACTGGGGCGCATCATTTTAGATTTAGAAGCCTTAAATTGCTTTGAAGTCGTAGAACGGCAATTTGAGCACCAAGGAGTCATTTTCAGCAATGCGATCGCGCTGGCCCCTTCTAACCCGGCTTTTCCCAGCAAATCAGGCCGGATTGTCATCATGGGTGCACCCAAAAGCGGGGCGATCGAAGTCTCCTTCCTCCAACCCGTTCACCTGGTAAATAGCCTCGTCACCAGTTCCCGCCGCACTGTTCTTTGCGCTTACAATGAAAAAGGCGAACAAATTGCCGAAGTCGAAACCCTCGGACCAAATTTAGCCGGTTCCCCCTCGTTAATTCCCCCGAATGCTGAACTCATCATCAATGTTCCTAACATTCATCGGGTTACCTTTTATGCCTTCGATGGTCATCTCACCTTAGCGGAATTTTCCTTTGCTGTTTAGTCGGGAAAAATCCTCTCAATTGGAGTCGGTTAGCCCCTTTTATTCTGAGTTTGACCCGGTTTTTTAACCCGAATTATCAGGCGTTAACCCAACCAACCCATTGGCATGATACTCTTGAAACTGAGCCATCTATTCGGGAGAGTTTAATTGTTAACCTTCCCTGAATAGAAGTTAGATTTTTAAATCTTAACCAATTCCTCCTCTACTCAACGCCCCGAATCGGTGTATTTTGTAGCGACAGACCATCGATAACCCCTCTTGGACTGGCGTGAGGCCCATCCTTTCCGAAACCGGGGAGAGGATCGCCGACTCAGGGGAATCCGGACAGCCGGTTTGTGTAACATCCCGAGGACAAAGCGGCTATGGGAACCTCATCACTATCTCAGCAACCGCGTCCCAGAAATAGCCCAGGTAAAGCTCAATCTGGTGACTTGTCACCTTTTGGGGTACTATGGTAAAAATCCAAAACTATATCCTTTTTAAGGATATAATATGTCTGCTCTCATCTGGCAATTACTCTATATCAGCGTTCCTCAGGTAATCCTACTTGGATATTCCGGTTCTCCCAGGAACCCCAAAATTCGATGCTGCCAGACTTTTCTAAAAGGATGAAATTATTTCATGTCTCTTCTCTCAATTTGGGCAAAAGACTATAAAAACTTAAATTTTTACTCCACTCCCTTAGAACTCAAGCCGCTCAATATATTGGTGGGTCCAAACGGTTCAGGAAAGAGTAATTTAGTGGGTCTATTAAATCTCATCCATCTCTCGGTTTTTCAAAACTCGGAAGATATAAAAGGTTTGGAATATGCTTGTGACTATTTAGGGGGTTCTCATCTGCTTTATTTTAATAGAGAGCGACCCTCAGAAGTTAGTGTAAAATACAAGTTCACTGGAATTGAAGAAACCCGAAATCAGCCTATTCATTTAGATATTAAATTATTTGTAAGTCAATCCAGCAATCGGATAGAACTTTCTGAAGATTTTCTCTATTCACCTGTAAGAGGTGATGAGGATCAGCCTTTTTATTACTATAAATTTCATGATCATAGCATCGGATCTGGTGTTCTTTCCATTTTACAACCCGATGGCAGTCAGAGGTTTCAACGAATTTCTGATATTCCCGTTGATTCCCTTGGACTCTTGAGTATCGATGAGCGCATTCAAAAAGACGAAGAAGTGCGGGAGCTACTTCTCAAATCAAGTATCTATGCAGTCCGTCAACACTTACTCGACGAAATTAAAGGGTGGCGTTTCTATAATGCCAACCACATGAATTCCCAAAAAATTCGTAACGCTGAACCCAAGGTAAGTTCAGGTTCTTTGAATACTTACTTATCAGAAAGCGGCGAAAATCTCGCGGCAGTGTTAGAGCAACTTTCTAATGACAGTGTTGATTTTGAGGAGCGCTTTAACGAGGCAGTCAAGCAATTATTTCCAATGACGCGACGCATTCGTGCGACGCGAGCAGGGCTTTTGAATCTAACCATTGAGTGGTCGGTCCAGGGGATAGGCAAGGGCTTGACTCTCAGAGATATGTCCGATGGTTCCGTGCGGATGTTATGCTGGGCTGTCATTTTATTGTCACCGAAACTTCCCTCCCTACTGGTCATTGATGAACCTGAATTGGGGATTCATGTAGCTTGGATGAAAATCTTGGCAGGATGGATTCACTATGCCGCTCAACGAACTAAAGTAATTGTTTCCACTCATAGTCCAGATTTATTAGACTGTTTTACAGATCGTTCTGACTGTGTAATCTCTCTTAACTTAAGGGCGGATGGATTGGTCTCCCTGGATCGCATTCAAGAAGAGCAATTCAAAGCCCGTTTGCAAGAAGGATGGGAGTTAGGTGATTTGTATCGAGTAGGGGATCCTAGCATTGGAGGCTGGCCGTGGTAATTTGGTTGTTTGCTGGAGGCGGACCACCGGAGTATAGCGGCTTAGTCAAACTTTTGCAAAAGGAATTTCCTGACTATCATTTTGAGCGGCAACTTCCTCAACTCGCTCACAAACCCATTGGAAAACCTAATCGTGCTGTTCCTATAGTCCGGTCAACCACAGGAAGTGATTTGCTCAGAGCTATCTCGGAACGCCTATCGTTTCTCTTAACTCGTAAATCGCTGGAAGAGCGATTGCTCAAGAATAGCTTATGTGACGCCATTCTCGTCATTGATGATTTAGATTGCCGCCGATGGCACGGGTTAGTCTGTAATGATATAGAATCCCCAGGATTTCATCATATCCAAAATAATTATATTCAACAAGTCACCCAGAGTCTGATTCAGGCTAAAGAACCGTTGGACGAGCGGATGAAAAATCGATTAGATGAAGTGCAATTTAACCCCCAAATTATTGTAGGATTTGCATCTCCAGAAATAGAGTCTTGGATTATTGCCGACTGGGGAAACTGTCAGCACCGAGATTTTCCTCAACACCAATGGATTCGGATGAAGCAATGGTTGCGAGACGTTGCTCAGTTAGATTTTGAAAATCCGGAACTGTATGGCGGATTTAATCCTGAAACTGGAGTCTGTCAAGTAAAGCTCTCGGAACAAATTGTCGAAGCCTCAAGTCAAGCCCAGATTTCTCAAGAGGCTCAACAACCCTCTCGCTATAATAAAGCGCGACATTCATCAGAAATTTTGGAAAAAATATCCGGTCAAAGAGTGCAAGAAATCTGCCCCCTTTTTAAAGCAATGTACCAGTCTTTGCAACGTTTAGGCAATTGAAGCAATTAGGGGGCGGGTTGCTCCTCAAACTGGCAACTCACGGGTTCTGTGAACCTCGCTACAATCTAAGACTCGATCGCCTCTTGCAGCATTGGGTCAGACGAAAACCCGTCCTGCTTCTTTTCCTCTGTCGGATTAAATCCCCCCAATCTCCCCAATTTCCCCAATCTCTATCCAAAGATATTCCCAGAAATGCCGTATGAGCGTAAACTATATCCATCTTGTTTCTGTGACTCAGACGAAATAGGTAAAATAACGTGGCAAAGGGGTTATCGCAGTGGCAACAACGGGTCAACGAGTTATGGAGGGCATCCCCTCTACTGAAGCAGGGCTTTGTTGACAAAACTGGCGCACCGATGCGAATCCGCTTAAACGGCACTTGGCTGTTGGGGGGGACGGTGACGATCGCCTTGCTGATTTGGAACTGGAAACTCTTAGTCGCAACAGGGGCCGGGGTCCTGGTGATGTTGGCGACTTACATGATCCAAGGATGGAACTGGCATCAGGTGCGATCGCGCTTGAATCAGTCTCTTGGCGGTGCAAACCGTCAGGTGGCGATCGCTGTGGGGACAGGAGGACTTGCCACCCTAGGAAGTTACATGGCAGTCTCGATCTGGCTGGAATCCCCCAGTCCCTGGTTAGCAACAGCGGCGATCGCCCAGGGAATCATGACCTTCGCAACTTTAATATTACTGGTTTGGCAAGCGCTAAATCGTCAAGTGAGTTCGCAGACAACTCACCTCAATGCCAGGGTGATGAATTTGACCGATTCGGACCCCCTCAAGCGTCTGATTGCGGTTCGACAAATTACTAAATCCCTACCCATGACCCCCCTTGCTGAACGACGGGCGATCGCTGACTATTTTCGCCTGCTGTTGTCCCGGGAAACTGAACCCCTGGTTCGTGATGCGGTTCTCGATGGACTCCAAGCGATTGAACCGGGTAAACAGCTAGGCGTGGGAATGGAACCTCTAGCAGTCCCTTTGAAAAAGCGCACTTCGGTTAAAGTACGCCCTCGGGTTTATGAATACGAGGAATAGGGCGATCGGTTTTTTTATGGGGGAGGGAACGACTGAAGTCGTTACTACGAACAATAGAGCGAACAAATACAGGTTGTTGCTAAAGTCGGTTTTAACCGACTTTAGCTATGATCAGGGGGTTGGAACCCCCGCCTGTTGTCTGTCCCAAACCGCCTTAACTGTTGATAGGTAGAACTTGGATAGAGTCACCGGGTGCTATGGTGGTGACTCCTACCGGAATCACCGCTAGGGCCGTAGTTTGGGCTAGATTAATCAAATTTCCTGAACTGTGACTGCCGCCTGCGGGTTCAAATTCGTAAATGCCATCGATGCAGTGGATTTTCCCCCAGAGATAGATTTCTCGGGGTCCTCCTCCGCGTAATTCTTGCTGCGATCGCGCTGTTAAAAACTGAGGTTCCCATCCCTGCTTCCATCCCGCGAATTTCCGCATAGCCGGTTGTACGAAGCGCCAAAAGGTGACTAAGGCGGAAACGGGATTTCCCGGCAAACCAAAATAAAGGACTGAGTGGGTAGACTCTTCCCGAGGGAAACTGGCAACAGTTAAGGGTTTCCCCGGTCTAATCCCCACCTTTTTGATGTGGATTGTTCCCTTTAATTGGGTAAGAATTTGTTCGACGTAATCATAGTCGCCAACGGAGACGCCGCCGGTAGACAGGACAATATCGGCAACCGTTAAGGCATGGGCGATCGCCTTTTGCAGTGCCTCGGGTTGATCTCCCACAATTCCCATCAACAAGGGTTCCCCCCCGGCGGCACTGACAGCAGCGGCTAAAGCATATTGATTGGAGTCTACCAGTTGTCCCGGTTTTAAGGGTTGGCCTGGAGCAACTAACTCATCCCCTGTGGATAAGATAGCGATTTGACAACGGCGATACACCGGCACTTGGGTAATCTGTGCCGTGGCAAGAACCGCAATATCTGGCGCACTCAAGACGATTCCTGGGGATAGGAGGGGAGTTCCCGATTGGTAAAAGGAACCCTGATAGCGCACCCATTCTCCCCGTTGCGAGGGGGCAGATAAGATTTCCACGCGATCGCCTTTCCGCTGGGTGTCTTCCTGAATTGTCACCGTATCCGCACCCGGTGGCATCATGGACCCGGTGAAAATTCGGGCTGCTTGTCCCTTGTTAATGGTTTTCTGGGGGGGTTTCCCGGCAGGAATTTCTTCGATGATTTCCAATTGGATGGGGCGATCGCCACGAACTTCCGCGACATCTTCGTAGCGCACTGCATATCCATCCATTGCGGAGTTATCCCAGTGGGGAAAATCTAAGGTTCCCACCACGGATTCTGCCAACACTCGCCCCCGGGCGGATAACAACTCAACCTGTTCCTGATCCTGAACCAGATCCATCGGTTGCACTAACCCTAAGATGACTTCTTCTGCTTGTTTAACCGGCAACATGGACAATCAATCACCCCTTCAAACGGATGAAGTCAGTTTATCGGGTTTGGGGACTCCATGCCTGCCCAAGTCAGGGTCAGGGAAACCTGAATCAAGAATTAATTGTTAATCATTAATACTTTTTAACTCTTTAACATTTAATTCTCAATTCCTCTGTTTCACTCAGGCAGTCTTACTCCGGTTGGATCGGGGGTTCTCCGATCCCTAGCTCTTTTTTGGATTTTTTAAGCTGTTTCCAGAGGCCCTTAATGTCTTCGTAGGCTTGATCCGGGGAGATTTTGCCGCCGGTTTCCAAACCACAGATGTAGTTCACTTTTTGAGCAAATTCCTGTAAATTTGCATCAAAGGCCAAGTTTTCAGGCGAAAACTTACCATAGTATCGACTGCGCGGATAGAGAAAATCCGATTTGTCTGTCATAGCTTCCTCCGGAATCAACAATTAGCAGCTTTGACCCAAGCGGATCCAGGTGGGTGTTCTTCTGGGCCGTTGGTGAGGGGTTATCCTGGGATAGAGGTCTAAACCTCTGAGCCCCGTTTAACCTGTTTATTTTTTAAGTTACATCCTTTAACCTATTCTTAATCTTAGAAAAACTCAACGTCATTTCTCCATGTTTCCACCTCAGAAATCCGAGAATGATACAGTGGAGCCCTTAGATCAGGGGCTTCAACTAGAAATCTTCCGATGAAATCTCCCCATAGGGATCTACCCTAGAGATTAAACTTCTTGCATCATTTTAATGAATGAGGAGCGTGGGTCCGGGTGAGTAACCCGGTGAGGGAGTTTCCTCAAGTCTGCAAGAGGGGTAGTCAAGGGAGCAATGAGCAATGGAAACCAAAGCTAATTTAGTGCCTGGGGAAAATTTAGCCGGGGGAGAGACTCGGGGCGATCGCCTCTCCTCTTCGTTGAGTGACAGTCAGTATCAACAAAAGATGCAGCGCCGCAAGGAGGTCCAAGAACAACGGGTGGCCCTGGCGTCGGTTGAGAAGGGATTAATTGTGGTCAATACCGGGAATGGCAAGGGAAAAACCACTGCGGCGTTAGGGATGGTGTTGAGATCCCTCGGACATGGATTCCGGGTGGCGATCGTTCAGTTTATCAAGGGCGCTTGGGAACCGGCAGAAAAGGAAATTTTAAGCCACTTTAGCGATCTCCTGGAATTCCACGCGATGGGGGAAGGATTCACCTGGGAAACCCAGGACCGCGATCGGGACATTCAAAAAGCCCGTCAAGCTTGGGAAAAAGCCTTAAGTTTTATCACCAACCCAGACTATAAACTGGTGCTGCTGGATGAAATTAATGTCGCACTTAAGCTGGGTTATCTGCCTGTGGAGGAGGTTCTCGCCGGTTTAGAGCAAAAACCCCACGAGTCTCATGTTATCCTCACCGGCAGAGGCGCACCGGCACCCCTGATCGAACGCGCTGACTTAGTAACCGAAATGACTCTCATCAAGCATCCGTTCCGGGAACAAGGCGTTAAAGCTCAACCGGGGATTGAATATTAATCCCACGATAATCCAACCCAGCGGGCTTTGAAACCGCTATTTGAACGGTTGTGCCTGGAGGCAGAGCATAGTTCCGGTAACGACACCCCATCGGGTGTCAGTTTTTTTGCTTCCCGAAGATTATTGGGGCCAAACTTTTTCCTGATAATTTTCTTTGCAGACATTCAAAATCCGCTGATCATTCTCGCTAACCGTGGAGATAGATTGCAATCCTTCTAAGCGCACGATATTATCTCGGGCTGGATTCTGAGCAGAGGCGATCGGAGAATGTTCAATTCCCACTGCGTAAGAATACTCACTATTCTCGTAAGTATCCACAATCGTCAGGGCTAACTGTTGCGGTTCCACCGTACCGTATAAGCAATCAAAGGATGAACTGGGCATATAAAATGCACCAATCAGTTGAGCAGAACGCACCTCAAAAATCAGATAAGCTCGTCCCAGTTGGTCCGGTTCAGAGGATTCACCATAGAGATAAACCCCATCGGGTAAATTGTGGGTTCTCGTCACCGTCGCCGCATCCGCAACCCAAGTAGCAGAAGGACCGGATTGTTCTGTCACTGCTACCGGGTTGGCTACTGCAGCAAGATTTCCTCCGCCAAAGAGGGAATAAGCTGTAGCCACTAACGTACAAACGCTGCCAGCAGCCCACATATTCAATGCAGATAGGCATTGAACCCCTAGGGTTTGGGTCGATGGGTTCTGCTGAGTTTCTGAAATAGTCGAGCCAAAAATTTTATTAAGCACCCTACATTTCCCCCTAAATACTGAAATTTTAAATCGATGATTTTTTTTGAGAAAAGAAAAGAATTGATATTTCCTACTGAGTAGATCCAGCACCCCATTCCTGGATTACCGAATTGGTTTATAATTGTTTACAATCTTCGGGATCGCCTTAATTTCCATACTAAACAGGCAGCAGGCCAGTGCCTATCCCTCTGTAGGAAGATGAGTCATTCTAAACCGGGTGAAATCGCCGTAACTGATTGATTGGACAGTTCTAATTGAGTTAGGATTGCCAAAACACGACAAAAATGCCCGGTTTGACTGTTTTAAATACAGCGGTGAAATTGAGGAGTGACAAGCAAACTTATAAGAATCAGTGTAGACCGGATCGAGCCCAGAGTCCAGAACTTACAGCCCAGCGATCGCAAAACTTAACAGATCCTGGCGATCGGGCGTTTGCCAATGGGGGTCATCCCCTCGGCGATTCAATGCACAACATTTATAGGTTAAGTGGCCCCTAGTGCAGCGGTACAGTGATTCAATCCATAGGACAAGAAACCCGCTTTCTAACCCATACCAAAGCGATGCTGTAGGGCTAAGGAATTAATCTGGCTCCCTTACTTCCGCTCGGCTTAATATCCTAGGACGAAGGAGATGCGGATGATTTAGAACCTTTAGGTCGTCCCCCTTTTTTCCCATTTTTACGGGCTGCTTCCCGTTTGGCTTCGGTTGATATTTTTCCGCCTTGGCGTCCTAATTCAGACATCCATTTTCGGGTGCCAAAAATGCCATGTAATAGTCCTAAGACGCTAAAATCAGCATCAAGGCTTTCCCAATGTACGCTTAAGCCATCAGCATCCAGCCAAACATCCCTGAGTTGCTCTGGGTTGGCTCCCCTTAAGCCTTGAGCTAAATCAGGGGGAAAGGAGAAAGTCGCGCCATTGGTCAGATGAATTGTGATTAAATGTTCTTCAACATTGTAGGAGACTTTCTCAGCACAAGGACCCTTTTCCGCAGCGGCGAGCGCGGCATTTTCAGCGTGTTTTAATTCCTCAGCTAAGGCTTCTTCGGTGAAATCAAACTCCCACTGTTTTGTCCAAGGTTTAGTCATGATATTTATACCACTCCTCTAAAAACTGCTCTTGATGTTTTGCCACAAGCTTTAATGCAGCGACTGCATCTTTATTAGCAATACTTGGATGTTTCATGATAATCCTCGGTCGCTCAGTTTCAGAGCCAATCGCAATTTTAATATCCGGTTTACGCTCACGTTTTGTACCGAGAAAAACATGAACATGGGCTGGATCGTGATCGTTGGTGTAAATATAGACATTCAGATTCTGTTGCGAATCCGTGAAGATTTTGGGCATAAAATTTCTATATAAGTAGAAATTTTAAAAATAATTGATTAATCTGTGGATGCTTGCGTCAGGTGCAATATCTCAGTTTAATCAAGTTTAACCCATCGCTTGGGTTTTTGTCAATGACAACATAGGAAAGCTCTCTCGTCGGATTTGAACGATTTAGCGTCGTTTCAGGCAACGAGGGATCAGGCTTTCAAGCGGGTTTGACAGAACAGGGATAAATCATCGGTACAGTAGATGCAAGACCAAAGGGAGTGAAAAAACTCCAGATCCTCACGACTTGAATTTTCAACCCTTGGGGTGCTAAAACCCTAAATCCAATTTAGCTGATTCGGCAGCAGTTAATAGTAAGTCGGTTTCCATGCCTTCCCAATCCATATCGCCGACTTCTTGATAGAATTTGGCATCATAAGCACGAGTTTGGACGACGACGGGCATGGGAACGGCATGACCGAGGACGAGGGCTTGTTGCTTGGAATCTAGCTTGGAGAGAACGGATTTTAAATTTTGTCCCCCAGAAACGCCGGTGAAAATGGCATCAATGTCTTTTTCATCATTGAGTAAGGCGGTGATGCGGGTGCCGATTTGGGACATGACTTCGTTATCAATTCCCGAGGGCCGTTGATCCACTACGAGGAGGGTGACAAAGTATTTCCGCATTTCGCGGGCGATCGTGCCGAAGATGGTTTGGCGAACGGTGGCGCTATCGAGGAAACGGTGGGCTTCTTCGATGGTAATTACTAATTGTCGGGGCCGATCGCTGGGGTTTTTGGTTTGTAAAAAAATCTCGGATTTTTCCACATAAGCACGATGAATCCGCCGACTCAGGACATTTGTCACCAACATATAAGACAGCATATTCGACTGTGACCCAAACTCAATGACTAAATGTTTACCGGCATTCAGTTTGTCCAAAATCTGCTTAACGTAATTTTGGGGGCAGCTATTCCGAATATATTTGAGTTCGTCTAACAGTCCGAGTTTGCGCTGTAATGCCATAATTGAGGCTTTATTCCCGCGCTTTTCATCGCAAAACATTTGGATGTCTTCATTGCTCATGGCTAGGAGTTGGGTAATCCAAGTGGTGCCAAATTCATTGCGCAGAATAATCGCATTTTCGATACTGGCTTCGGATAGATTTAACTCTCGTGAGACTAACCGGATATCTTCGACTTCGATTTGGTCATAGGCGAGATACAATTCTTGAGCATCGCGGACACCTCGTCTACGGGTGGATTCGGGGTCAAGGGTATAAACTTCGACTTCGTTGGGAAACAGTTGCCTTAAGCCTTTGACGGTACTGAATTTTTTGCCTTCTGTGGCAGCTTCCCAGCCATATTCCGAGTGCATATCAAAGATGAGATTCACGGCAGCTTGTTTGCGGATGATGCCGGAGAGGAGGAGGCGGGTGAGGAAAGATTTGCCGGTTCCGGATTTGCCAAAAACGCCGTTACTGCGTTCGACAAAGCGATCGAGGTCGATGCAAACGGGAACTTCCATATCTAGGGGTTGACCGATCGCAAAGTTGCGGCGATGGGGGTCATCTTCCCAGCCAAAAACAAGGCGGAAATCCCTCTCGCTGGCGTCGTGAACTTGGGAAAAGTGACTGGGAATGGTTTTAACCGGCCTTAACTGCATTTCTCCGGTGGTATTGGCTTGATAAGAGGCCAATCCGTTGGTTTTAAGTCCGTTATTGGCGGAGGTTTTAAGCAGGGAATTAGGACTCCATCCCCCTTCGTCTGCTTCTGGGGTGAGCATTAACATGGGGGAGAGTTCAATTTTTCCATAGGTGCTGCTGCCTGCAAGCACTTCCTGCATGAAGGTATCTTCCGGGTGGGGAGGATTCATGGAAATGCGGTCGTTGGTGGTTCCTAAACAGACATCGGTGAGTAAACAGAAGAAATGCGATCGCACGCCTCGGACGACTAAAAATTTTCCGACTCGCATCTCTTCGACGGAGACATCGGGATGTAATTTGACTTCTAAACCTTTACTCAGAGAACCTTGGATAACAGAACCTAGTGGGCGATCGGGATTCATAAGGCAATTTTTATAAAGGGAAAGGGAAAGGAAATGCTGCTATTTCAACACCTTGATGAAAAATTCTACATTATTTAGTCTCGTCAAGGTTAGTTTATGGTTCATCCTTAAAAAAAAATAGCACAGAATTTATGGAGCCTCCCCTAAAAAGCCACAAAAAAAGTATGTATGCTTTGAAAGCATACATACTTTTTTGAGCCGAGTTATGGCTTATTCTATCTCAATGGAGGTGGGTTTTTGACCTGTACCAATAGGAGTAGCCGGGGCGTAGGGTAAGGGTTTGCGGAATTCCGCGTAAAGGCGATCGCGCCAGGTGAAAAAGGGTTCATACAGGGGATTGTCTGCAATTCCCATCACGCCTTTGCCTCGCAATTTTTCCGGAATATCCAGATAAGGTCCGGCAGGGAATTTGAGTAGGAGGGATAATCCAGCCACGGCTAAATCGGCCAGGGTGGGCTGATTGCCGGTTAAATAGGGACGATCTTCCAAAATCAGGCAGAGGGCTTCTAAATCCTGCTTGATAGCGTCTTGAGCGGATTTTACCGCATCAGAGGAGGCCCCGAGACCGGAACCGAGGGTTCGGAGGAGGTCCGATGGCACTGCTTCAATCAGATTTCTGAGGAAATCGGGGGTACTCGATGGCAGCAGGGCACTGCGGAAACTTTGATCCTGACTGATTCCTTGGAAGAGGACGACTCGGCTTTTGGTGCCAATGGATTCGTCTGCCCATTCTTCCATCATCAGGCACAATCCTCGTGCTTTGGGATCGGTGGGAATAATGGGGCGATCGGGATATTTTTCGTCTAAATATTTGGCGATTTTGGTGGAATCGGCAATCACGGTACTCCCATCTTTGAGAATGGGGACTTGGGATTGCCCGGAAAGTTGGTAAACTTCGATTTGCCCGACCCCTGGGGTGACTTCCACTTTGCGGTACTCTAATCCTTTGTAATCCAGGATGAGCCTGACTTTCTCGCTGTATTGCGACAGTTCAAATTGATATAACTCTAGCATGAGACGGTCCTCTGGCTGTTTTGTTGTCCCTCTAAAGTGTATTAAAAATTTTACAATTCTTCATGAAGTTTTTTGATCCATAGGGTCAGAAGCAGATTTTTTGGCGATCGCACCTTAAGAATTCCGGCGCTTTAGGGGAACTCTCTCTTGAGATAGATGACAGGGACGGCTGGCCATTTCAGCTTTGAATAGAGGGATTCTGCTGACGAGGGGGTGTAATTCGCCAGTGATCGAGGAGTTCCTCGATGGTTCGCAAGGTGGCAAAGTCGCGATCGCTCAAAGATGAATTCTCGCCCATTCTGTCGTTACTTCCCTCGGACGGCTGTTCCAAAAAATTAAATGCCTGCCGAAACTCTTGGGGACCGACGGCAATGGGCGAGTCTAAGTGACAGGGAACAATTCGTTCAAACTGCCAGCGGGCAACGGTATCGGCCCAAGTGAGAGTTTCTTGGGGGGCACGGTTGAGAATCAAGGTTTGGAGGATCGGGGCGACAAAGAGTCGCCCATCGGCGCGCAGGAGGTCAAAAGATTGTTTCCAGTCCGGTTGCCAGTCGAAAGGGAAGATGCCAAAATAGGCTTTTTTGGAGCGATCGCTAACCTGTCGCGCCATCTGAAACGCTTGTCTGAGTTTCAGGGTATTTAATGTGCTAGGCTGGAAGTAAAATGCAAATAGACATATACGCTGCCATCCTTGGCGACGATTAGCGGGAGTATCTTGTCGCACATCGGCAGCATTATCCCGGGCATGAAACAGCAGGGGATAAGGGTCAAGTTGCACGACTGCCGGGGGTTCTTCGGGGATAGAAACAACAGAATCGGTGACTAATAGCGATCGCGATGATCGGTGGAAAAAGGCTACTTCCCCAAATCGTCCCAATCCTAAATCAATCGGACCCAGAATTTCATAATCAAATTCATCAGCAAAGGGGACTTTGCTACTATCATGGGGTAACACTTGGGTGCGTCGTTGCGGTAACCCTAACCAACTCAAGGGCAAATTGAGGGGAAAACTCCACTGAGACGGCGCTACAAACACTTGCGCCAGGGGAAACCGCCGCGCAAATGGACCGACAAATACCTTATGTTCCAGTCCGGAAACCGTGGGCAGGATAATATATTTAACCGGACCATGTTGAAACTCTAATGCCTGAACTTGCCTCACACATTCCGGAGTGGGGGCGATGGGTGCATAAACCAATAATCCCCCCCGTTCCAATTTGACCACCGTCATGCGAATGGGAACCACGACATAAAGAATGCCTTGAATCTGCTCAAAAGTCCAGAGGGTATCTTTGACCACTTCTTGACAGAGGGTGCGTCTTCTGCCATAAGGGTACAGTGGCATCGCCCACCAAAACGGCCATGACAGGTCCCTGGGATGCAGACTAGGACTAAGGGGTGCTGAATCGGTTACGCTTTCCACTGTTTTCTGTGTTGTTATCCCTAGAGGTTGACGGTACCAGATGAGCAAGGCGATCGCCTCTTTTAAGTTTACCAAACCTGCTGCAAAACTGGCTGTACCCAGGGAAAAACTCCACCGCAAGCAAGATGCTGGCACTTCAGACAATCTCTACTTCAACGGAGTGGGCAAGGCGATATCATAGCAATTTTAACATTAAAATTGCTGGTTCAATGCCAATGCAAAGAAGCCCATCAAGGGGATTTGATTTTTTTCTGCATGATGGCGATCGCTTGCTTTTTCCTGGGTACACTACAAGAAGAGACGAATCAACTATCGCCGGTTGATCTTCTCGCCTACGACCCTTAAATCAATGTCTCTCCTCAACCCCTGGGTTGAAAATAGGAGATTAACCGGATTTTAAGGAGTGGCAAGAGGGCCGCGAGGGCGAGAATGGACGCTCTATCCTATTTAATTAAACTGCAATTTTTTATACTGCTTTTTTACTTAAAACGTTGAAGATAAAAGGAGAATCTTTCCTACCCTCCTACGTTGCTACTTTCCTGTTATGACTAAATCTCTGAAAGCACCTCTAATTGGCATTAGCACTTATGGCAGAAACGGGACCAGCGCTTTTTCCCTCGCTGCGACTTACGTTGATGCAGTCCGCGCGGCAGGTGGAATGCCGGTACTCCTGCCACCGGGAGAACCCAATCCCGCTGAAGTTTTGGAACGGATAGACGGATTAATTTTATCGGGGGGTGGGGATATTGACCCGAGTGCCTATCAGGGTTCGTCTCATCCTTGTATTTATAATATTGACTCAGAACGGGATGAATTTGAACTCACATTAGCGCGGTTGTGCTTGGAAAAAGATGTGCCGTTTTTGGGGATTTGTCGCGGCATGGAGGTGGCGATCGTTGCCTGTGGGGGAACTTTGGTGACTCATGTTCCCGATGAGTACGGGATGGAGGTTCAACATCGCTTAGTCCCGGCACCGGGGCATCTTTATCCCGCAAAGCATCCCGTGAAAATTCTCTCAAGCAGTCGCTTCGGTGCAATTATTGGGAAATCCGAGATTGAGGTGGTATCCTGGCATCATCAAGCAGTGAGAAATTTAGCCCCGGGTTGGCGGGTGGTGGCGGAGTCGGTGGGGGATTATGTGATTGAGGCAGTGGAACATCAGCACTGTTCCTTTGCGATCGCCGTCCAGTGGCATCCTGAATTGTCCCCGGAGGATATTTCTCATCAGCGGATTTTTCAGGCGTTGGTGAAGGCAGCAGGAACTCGGAAAGTCGTGCCGATTCAGGATGCGATCGCCTAAAAATTCAAGTCCGGAAAACACCACCGCCAGGAATTCTGATAAAATTAACCGGACTTGATAAGATAGCTTCCCCTCATCAGGGAAGGTTGACCAATTTTAATTAAAGTAGGGAAATCTCACCTGTTCAAAAGGACGCGGGAATGCCGCGTCCCTAGGGTGAATTAATTTGCTTGTTGGGCTTGAGTGAGATTGTATTGCGCGGGGGCGTAATTGGGGGAGAGTTCGATCGCCCGTTGGAATTGCTCGATCGCCTCCGCAAGGTTGCCTTGTTCTTGCAGAGTTAGTCCCAATCCATTATGCGCCAAAGTATGCGCACTGGCTGGATTTGCGGGTCGATCCGGTAAGGCTAAAGCACGGCGATAAGTGGCAATTGCCTCGTCTAGGTTGCCCTGTTCGCGATATACTCCAGCTAACCCATTATACGCTGTAGCTAGATTCGGTGAGATGGCGATCGCTCGTTCATACGCTGCAATCGCTTCCTCTAACTTATTCTGTCGTCGCAACATCACGCCCAAATTATTATGCACTTCGGCGAGATTGGGATTGATATCTAACGCTTGGCGATAGGCGGCGACTGCCTCCTCTACTTTATCCTGACTCGCTAACGCTAACCCTAAATTCAGATATGCCTGCGCATCATTGGCATTGAGTCCGATCGCCATCCGATACGCAGCGACTGCCTCGTCTAACTTATTCTGCCGAACCAGCAAATTCGCAATTTTTACGTGCGCTTCTGCATCATTGGGATCAAGTGCGACTGCGCGACGATACGCCGCAATTGCCTCATCCCCTCGCTTCACCGCAGTTAGGGCAACCCCTAGATTAAAATAAGTCTGCCCTTGATCTGGATTCAGGCGTAACGCTTGCTGATAGGCGGCGATCGCCTCCTCCGGTTTTTGGCGATCGGTGAGGGCATTCCCCAAATTATTATACGCACTCGCATTATTCGGGTCCAATGCCAACGCTTGTTGATATTGCGCGATCGCCTCATCCACCTTATCCTGATAAAATAAAGATAACCCTAACCAGACATGGGCTGCTGGATTATTCGCATCATTTTGGACAACCTGACGCCAAATCTGTTCCGCTTGGGCATAGTTTCCCGCCGTAAATGCAGTATTGCCTTGTTGCGAGAGTTCTTCAATAGATTGTCCCACAGCTAACTGAGGTGTTATCATCACACACAACCCTAACAGCCATCCCATTAATTTAGGTGACCTCACGTTCTCCCTCCATTCTTTCGTCTGAACAACTGGGTTTCCCTGGATTTGTTTCACGATTTAATCTGTTGTGAATGCGGTTTCCCGTAAAAATGACGTTTACAATCCTATTTTTTCGCCCGGTCCAAATGCACCCCCTTCCCCATTCCTGTCTGAGGGAAATTCAATCCTAGCTTATCGCAATTGAGATCCCATTTCCATTGGTACGATTCGGGGAATTGTTATTCTAATTGAAAGCATCAGTATAGGATTGAGATCCAAGTGACAAAAATCGAGTCTCTAATTTTAAGACACTTCCGGTTCCCTCCCCTGATTCTTGGGGAGGGTTAGGGTGGGGTCCAGTCCCCCGGAATTTTCAAAGGTTTAATCCTTTACCCCATGAGGATTTCAAGCCAATCCGGGTATCAAAGGTCGTTGGGTTGCTGAATGGCTAGACCCCACCCAACCCTCCCCAAGACACAGGGGAGGGCTCGGAGAACCCCTTAGTTCACTCCAAAGCGTTATCGGACTCCAGCGATCGCAGCAGATAACACACTTTCAAACAATTTCATGCCATCGGTATCGCCTAAAATGGGGTCCGATGCCCGTTCAGGATGAGGCATCATCCCCAGGACATTCCCTCGGGAATTACAGATTCCGGCAATCTGATTTAAGGACCCATTGGGATTACTCTCCGGGTTACTTTCCCCTTGGGGACTGCAATAGCGAAATACCACCTGTCCATTGTCTTCCAGTTGGGCGAGGGTATCCGCATCGGCATAGTAGCGGCCCTCCCCGTGGGCGATCGGCAGGTTGATGATTTCCCCGGATTGGTATTGAGAAGTCCAAGGCAGACGGGTATTTTCCACCTTCATCGGGACGCGATCGCAGATAAAGTGCAAGTCGCGATTTCTAATTAAGGCCCCCGGGAGTAGTCCCGCTTCGGTTAAGACTTGGAACCCATTACAAATTCCCAGGACTAATTTACCCTGTTCGGCGTGTTTGATGATTTCCGGCATGACGGGGGAAAATTGCGCGATCGCCCCACAGCGCAAATAATCCCCATAGCTGAACCCTCCGGGTAACACCACCACGTCCAAATCTGAAATATCTGTTTCCTGATGCCAGATTAACCGGGTGGGACAGTGGAGTAATCCTTGGGTGACATACGCCACATCGCGATCGCAATTTGAACCCGGAAACACTACAACTCCAAATTTCACCGTATTATGCCCCCGCCTTCATCATGGTTGCTACTTCCACTAACTCAAACCGATAGTTTTCAATCACCGGATTGGCTAAAAGTTGGTCACAGATGCGATCGAGTTGCTTCGTTGCTGCTTCAGGGGATTCCGAAGTAATCGTCAATTCCACATATTTGCCAATGCGGACCCCTTCCACATTGCGATCGCCCATTTTTTGCAGTCCCGACTCCACAGCAGTTCCTGCCGGATCCAAAACTGAAGGCCGCAGAGTAACATAGATATGAGCCTGATATTTCTTTAAAGTCACAACAATCCGCCCTAACTTCTGGTGATAATGCCATTAGATGCCACAGCATCTTTTATTTTAATCCCCAAACTGACACCCGAGGACGTCAGTATAGTACAGGTTACAAACCCGGGTTTTTTAGAAAATCTCTGCTCATTAGCAACAAATCTGGTCCAAAAACCTGGTTTCCTGTCCTCTCTATCTCATTGTGAACCGGCATCCTAAGCTTGGATAAACCCTCAACCTCGTCTAACTTCAGAAATGTAGACCAGACGAACCCATACCGATGTTAATCTAATCATGACAGTCAAACGCACCCGGTCTCAAGAACGCATTCTCAATTTCCTCAAAACCCTCAACGATTCCATTTCAGCGCAGGATATTTATGTTGAGTTGCGCCATCGCAACCAAAGCGTTAGTCTTGCCACCGTCTATCGCGCCTTGGAAGCGTTGAAGTTGGAAGGGGTGGTCCAGGTGCGGACCTTGGCAAATGGAGAGTCCCTTTATAGCTGCCTAAAGCAGGACCGGCACCACCTGACTTGTTTACAATGTGGGATATCAATTCCCCTCGATGAATGTCCGGTTCATCAGTTAGAAGTGGAACTACAAAAGGCTCACCGATTTAAGATATTTTACCACACCTTAGAGTTTTTTGGTCTGTGCACTAAGTGTCATGTATTGCAACAAAATGGCGGAGTTTAAGTTAAATTCTTGGGGAAAACCCCTGAAGGGGTTACTACAAACATTGTAAATTTAACTTCTTTGTTCGTAGTAACCCCTTCAGGGGTTATTTTTCAAAACTATTCCCTCTAACCTTACCGTTCTTGTTCGCTAACAATCGATCGCATTCCTTCCAAAGTGGCAGGAATGGTGCGCGGGTCCATAAACATCACTTTACTGCTGTCACTCGCCCCAATTTTTAACCCCATTTCCATATATTGTTGAGCGACTAAAAACTGTAAAGCTTCCCGGGCATCTGGGTCAGTTTTGAGGGTTTTTGCAATAATTTGCAGGGCTTCTGCGGTTGCTTGAGCTTTCAAAACTTGCTCTTGGCGTACCGCTTGAGCTTTCAAAACAATTGTTTTTTGTTGCGCTTCTGCATCGAGAATGACTGCTTTTTGACGAGCTTCCGCATCTAAAACGTGCGCCTCTGCCTTGCCTCGGGCATTATTAACCGATGCATCCTTTTCCCCTTCAGAAGTTAAAATTGCGGCCCGTTTACGACGTTCCGCTGCCATTTGCAACTCCATCGACTCTTGCACCGCTTTGGAGGGGACGATATCCCGCAATTCTACCCGGGTGACTTTCACCCCCCAAGGGTCTGTCGAAATATCCAATTCTCGCAATAAAATCTCGTTAATTTCGGACCGGGCGGTAAAGGTTTCATCGAGTTCTAGTTTACCCATTTCTGCCCGAATTTGAGTTAAAACTAGGTTGACCATTGCAGACTGGAGATTTTCTACTTTATAGTAGGCTTTTTCCATGTCCATAATCCGCCAGTAAACCACCGCATCGACACTAATCGAAACATTATCCCGAGTAATACATTGTTGCGGTGGAATGTCTAATACTTTTTCCCGAATCGTTCCTTTGTAAACGATTTTGTCCAGAAATGGGGTGAGTAATCGTAGTCCCGGTTCTAGTTTTCTGCCGTTATATTTCCCCAAGGTTTCAACCAAGGCTTCATTTCCTTGATTGATAATTTTGACGCTACCCGCTAGGGCAGAACCCCCGAGGGCCAAAAATATAATAAAGATGAATTGTTCCACCGTAAACCTCCTAGTTAAAGTTGAAGCTGGCTCAAATTTAAAACATCAAACAAGGGGCAAAATTAAAGATAAAATCAAGCACTCTCCTCTAAATAGTGCGGACGGATTGCTACAGGTTAAATTGAAAATCTCAGCCTGTGCCTTTGCGCTGAATTTATGACTGTAAAAGATGCTCCGGAATGACAATCAAAGTATTCCCTTGGCGTCCGACAACGAACACAGGTTGATGGGGGGCGATCGCCTGTTCGGGATCTGAACATTTAGCCCGCCACGAGTTCCCATCGTAGATCACCCGTCCCGCCTCTCCTGGAGGAATTGCGGTTAAGGTTTGCGCCTCCTGTGCCTCCGCGAGGGACCGGGGAATTTTTTGCTGGGACAAAAACCGCCTAGACAGCACAATAAAGGCAGCAGAGAGTCCCACCCATAACACCACCTGAATGAAAAAATTCGGGATAAATAAAGAGAGTCCCGCCACAATTAAGGCGCTGACTCCGGGCAAAAACTCCACAAAGGCAGTGGGGAGAACCAGTTCCATCCCACAGAGAATGATGCCAACTGCTAACCATAAAACCGCCGGATTAAGCTGGCTGAAAAACAGGAGAATGGCAGAGATGGGGTCAAGTGCCATAGCGTCTTCTTCCAAGGTTAAGATAGATTACGAGATTGTGTTCCGGTCGCGATCGCCGATTTGACGGGGTTCGGGATAAAATGAATGGCGTCTTCCTCGCCAATCCAGGACCCTTGGTCCATCCAATCCCATCAATCTCGCCATTGGCGTTCCCCGACTGGCGGCACTGTAACTGTCGAGGCTGTTTGGAGTAGCTACAACCAGTGTAGGCTGGCTTTGGACCGATCGCCAGGAACGATCGACTTCTTTTCATACTGTCATTGCACGCAGAGATTATGAGCAGTTCTGAGCCACTCTATTGTCCAAATCCAACCTGTACCCAGCCCGAAAACCCCGTAGGAAATCGGTTCTGTGATGCTTGTCAAACCCCCTTGCTGTATCGCTACTTGTGGGCGGTGGGTTCCGCAGCAGCCCGGTATCCCATCGGCGAGATCATCGGCGATCGCTACCGCGTAGTCAGTCCCCAAATTTGGCTCGATACTCAACCCGCCTTGGCCCCTTTCGTTCCAGAGACATTACCCGAGGCGATTCTGAGCTACCTTAAATTATATCCCCATCGCCTTCATATTCCCGAGGTCTATGGGTTTTGTCCCCTCGGGGAAGGACCCAACGCCGCCAATTTGTTATTACTGGAGAATGTCCCCATTGATAGCAAAACCGCCACCCTCTATCCGGGAATGTTGGAACTCTGGTCCCAAACTCCCCCAGTCCGCCAAGTCTATTGGTTATGGCAAATTCTGCAACTCTGGACACCCTTACGAGAATTGGGCGTCGCCTCCAGTTTACTCAAAGCCGATAATATCCGGGTCCAGGGTTCGCGCGTCTGGTTACGCGAACTTTATGGCGATGCCAGTTTAATTACCCAACCGGATTTACAAGATTTAGGATATCACTGGTTAACTTGGGCGGGAAAAGTGGCTGCCCCAGTGGGCGATCGCCTCCAAGAGATTGGCAAACAAATGCGCCGTCCCAATGCCGAAATACAGGCAGTCGCCCCTCAAGTCAACCAACTCCTCCTCGAACTCACTGCCCAATTACCCCTGCGTGTGCGCGTCGCCGGAGTCAGCGACTCAGGACCCAATCGCCACCATAACGAAGATTCCTGCTACCCCACCCTCAACGACATCGCCCAAATCGATAAACCCCATACCCATCCCCTGCTTAATCATTTAGCCATTGTCTGCGATGGCGTCGGAGGACATGAAGGCGGGGAAGTCGCCAGTCAACTGGCCGTCCAAGCCCTCAAACTGCCCATTCAAGCCCTCATGCGGGAAATCGCTGAAGAACCGGGCCTCGCCATGCCTGAAGTCGTCAGCGAACAATTAGAAGCTATTCTGCGCGTCGTCAACAACACGATCGCCGCCCAAAATGACAAACAAGGACGGGCTCTGCGACAGCGCATGGGGACCACCCTAGTCATGACCCTGCAACTGCCCCAAAAAGTCACCACCCCCAGTGGTCAAGAATTTGCCAACGCCCATGAACTCTATGTTATTCATATTGGCGACAGTCGCGCCTACTGGATTACTCCCAACTATTGCCAACAACTTACCGTAGATGATGACGTCGCCTCCCGAGAGGTCCGCCTCGGTCGCGCCCCTTATTCCCAAGCCATCCGCCGCCGAGATGGTGGGGCGCTCACCCAAGCCCTAGGAACCCGAGAAGGGGACTTACTGCGCCCCCAGATTCAGCGGTTTCTACTGGAAGAAGATGGGTTGCTGCTCCTGTGTTCAGACGGATTGAGCGATAATGATCGCGTGGAGCAATTTTGGTTTGAGTGCGCCCAGGATCTGTTTAGCGGGGCAATTTCCGTAGAAACAGCGGCCCAATGGTGGGTGGACCTCGCCAATGAAAAGAACGGTCACGATAACGTTTCGGTGGTGCTCTCCTATTGCCGCATTTCCCCAGAAAAACTGGTCCTGTTCGACCCCAATCAACTCCCCCCTACGGGATTATCTGAGGATGAGCTTTCCGATGCGTCCAAAGCCCTCCTTTATGAAGAGGAAGACCCATCCCCGGGTCGTCGCCGCCAATCCAAGGGCGATCGCACCGGCTTAACTCTCCCCCAAACCATCGCCCTCCTAGTTGGCGTCACCCTCATTAGCGCCGCCGTAGGTTTTGCCGCCTGGTGGCAAATCGACTCAGGAGGACTCACCCAACTGCGCGAAAGAATCTTCCAACAACAAGAATAAACCCCCCATCTCCAATGACATAAGACCAACGACCAACGACATAAGACCAAGGACCAAAGGGAAACGCTGTTTGATAAGATACTGAAACCCTGCACTTTGCAGTCGGTAAGAGAAGAGAACACTAGAATTTGAGAGCTCTATGAAAGTTGGCGATCGCGTCCGCATCACAAAGTCGGTTATCGTTTACCACAGTCCAGAACATCGCAATCAACCCTATGATGTCCAGGGTCACGAAGGCGAAGTCATAGGCATTGTTACCGAATGGCAGGGGAGACCCGTTAGTGCTAACCTGCCTGTCTACGTTCAATTTGACAAAAAGTTTAAAGCCCATTTCCGCGAAGATGAGATAGAAGCCCTTGAATAAAAGCTCAACTAACTCGGTGTAAACTCCGCTGACTGATTAGCAATTAGCAAGACCGCTAATTGCTAATTTAACCGTTTCCCTGTTATTTTCGGCGGGTAAACCAGCCTAGAATATTAATATCACCCCGCATTTTTTGCAACTCTTTGCGGTGACATTCTGCGGTTTGGTAGTACCATTGGCAATACCCGTCAAAGGCTTGACGATATTCTAGTTCGTGATAAAATTGGCGAGTGACTTGCGCCGATTCTAAATTTTCCGCCACATCTTGGGGAATGGGCGCAATTTGGGGAAACTCGTTGGGAAGCATCATAATTATTATTACCTAAATCTTTTTTTATCGCCCCAGGGCTTTTGGGTTAATATTTAATCCCAGGGACTAAAAACGAAATTTCTGTTCGACGGGGCTACAAAAAATGCCTGAATTTTATAAAACAACCCGCTTTCTAAGCTCAATCCCGATGCTCTAGGGCGTCGGTACTTCCTGGGTTAGAAACCGGGTTTCTGTACAAAATTTTTGGCAATTCATAACTGATTTTGGGCTAGAAACTCAGTTTTTTGTCCCTGGACTCTAAAATTGTACCGATGCTCTAGGACAATTCCTTTTGATTCTAGCATCTGCCTCTGAGGACCAGCAGGGGGGCCAATTTCCGCAAATCGGGAGAATTGCCCGCCTTACAGCCAACCTCTGAGGCGATAGATGATTGTGCCAATATATTCTTTGAGAGATTGGGTCGTTTGTTGGAGGCGATAGGCATCGGGGAGAATGTTCAGGGTCACGGATTGCCAGGATTCGGAGAGTTCGTCGAGTTCCTGTTGCGAGACGAGGAAATCCGTGGGTGCAGGAATGGCATCGATGCCTTGACGTTTGAAGATGCGCAGCGATCGCGGCATATGGGTGGCGGAGGTGACGAGTAATACGCGCTTTTCAATATTTTTGGCTTCTAGGAGTTTCCGGACTTCCACCGCATTCTGGTATGTATTCAGGGAATTGGGTTCCAGGAGAATCGCTGAGTTTGGGACTCCGGTTGCTGCTACAATTTGAGCCATATCGTCTGCTTCTGGGGGTCCTCCGCCTTTCCATTCAATGCGGCCCCCGGAGAGAATGACTAGAGGTGCTTTTCCCTGCTTGTAGAGTTGGGCCCCATAAAGGACGCGATCGCCCGCTTCACTGACATCGACGCTGGGACGGGGGTAAATCGCGGGTTTGATGCCGCCGCCTAATACAACAATTGCTGCTGCATTGGGGAGTTCTCCCGAGGGTAAATTCTGCCATTCCAGGGATTGCGCGATGCCGTTGGCAACCCATCCATTACTGCTTAGGAGCAATATTACCAATGCGGAGGCGATCGGCACCGATGCCCATTTCGGACGTCTCCATAAGGTTACTAATGCAACCAACATCAATAAGCAACTGAGTCCGAGGGGGTAAATGAAGACGGGAAGCAGCTTGGAAATAAATAAAAACATTCTAGTCAAACCAACAGGTCAAACGGGAACTCTTAGAATAGGGTAGCACCAACCGCCTCTCCCCTTCTGAGTCAGGGAGTGTGAATGAACCCGTTTTCAGGTTCCCAGGGGGTTCTCCTGAATGGAGGGAGGAGTTCTTCGGCATCAAAACCAAGGGAGAGGAGAGGCGATCGCCAAGCTGTATCTGGGTTCTGCGATACCTGGGTTGATCTCTAAAAGTGCCTTGCCGGTAAGTCTACTGGGGGAGGTCCCGCAGCGATCGCCTGCCTCGATCGGCTCGATTCATGACCCCACTTAGGTCCATTCATTCCTCGCCCTAATTTCTAGATTAAGGGTTCGTATATTTCCCTCTATTTTTATTTCTCGTTCAAAAAAAGATGAAGTTACAAACAAAATTGGTTTCCAGTTTTTTGGGGTTAACAGCCGTTGTTGGTCTCCTGGGCATTATTCATGTCAGTTCAAACCAAAACATCAGCAAAAGGATCGAGGTAATTTCTACCCATAAAGTCCCTAGACTTGTTGCCCTAGAGGAAATCAAAATAACTTCTTTGCGGATGATAACTGAAGTCACCTCATACGCTTTATTCCAATCAGAATTAGAGGAGTTGGGCGAAAAGCGGAACAATCCCCCTAGTTTCGTAGAGGGAGAATCAACGGAATATAAAGAAGCCTATGAAACTCTCCAAACCTGGCTCGCTCAATTAGACCAGCTAACCCCGGACAGCGGAGAGGAGCGCGAGTTTTTAGAAGAGGTGCGGCAACTTACCCAAGAGGTTGACCGAATTGCTCAAGAAATTATTAAATTAAAATCTCAAAATACCGATTTTCCTATTTCTACGATTTATCAAGACTTGGAAGAAATAGAGGATATTTTTGTTAAAAAAATAAACCAGCAAACTTCTCAATCTATTTATGAGCTGCAACAAGAAAAAAAATCTATTATAAATCAAACCAATGAAACCAACTTAATTAACCTAATTTTAATTATTTTAATTGGCCTTTTAGCCCTTAGCTTGGGACTGCTGCTGGCGGAAAATATTGCTAAACCGATTATTAAACTCAAAAATGCAGCGATCGCCATCGGACAAGGCAAGTTAGATGTGCGCGTTCGTATCAACAGTAGCAGCGAAATTGGCATTTTAGCCGATGCCTTCAATAGCATGGCAGAGGAACTCACTAAAAAAACGGTCTCCAAGCATTATGTTGATAATATTTTTAAATCCCTGATTGATGCTTTAATTGTCTTAAACCCAGACGGAACAATTCGCGATTTTAATTTTGCTACTTTGTTTTTACTAGGCTATGAAGAAGATAAAGAACTGTTAGGAGTATCTATTAGTAACCTATTAAAAGACCAGATTACCTATGATGAATTAGCAACTCAAGCTGGAATAGCCAATAGCTTAATTGGTCGGAAAGAAGTGGAGTTTGTAAGTAAAAATGGGGAGACTATTCCGGTGTATTTTTCCGCCTCTGTGATGCGAGAAGAAGGGGGTCCTATTCAGGCGATCGTCTGTTTAGCGCAGGATATTCGCGAGCGAAAACGAGCCGAAGCTGCCCTACGAGAAAGCGAATATCGCTATCATACTTTGGCATCGATTTCCCCGGTGGGAATCTTCCGAATGAGTCAAAAAGGTCAATTTTTATATCTGAATGAGCGCCTATCTCAAATTACCGGACTCACGGAAAACCAAGCTAAAACAGGAGATTGGTTTGAGGCGATTCATCCGAGCGATCGCGAGCGGGTGATCCAGGAGTGGAATCTGTCTGTAAAAGAGCAATTACCCTTCCAATCTGAGTTTCGGTTTTTAGATGAAAATGGGATGGAACGATGGGTTTGGGGCCAAGCGGTTTGCCAAGGCGACAAAGACTGCAACAGCAGCGATTATGTGGGAACCATTGCCGACATCACGGAACGCAAACGGATGGAGGAAGCCCTACAACAAGCCAATGATGAATTAGAAACACGGGTCCAAAATCGGACCTTTGAGTTAAGGCAAGCATTGGAACAATTGCAACGGGAATCCCTGGAACGGAAGTTAGTCGCGGAGGCATTACATCAAAGCCAAGAACGGCTCAACGGCATATTACAGTCCATTGATGATGTGGTTTGGTCCATTTCCGGAACCCGCTCAGAAGTGCTCTATTTGAGTCCGGCAGTGGAAACGATATACCAAAGACCTTCTTTAGCATTTTTTGAAAACTTCAATCTTTGGCAGGAAGTGATTTATCCCCAGGATCGGTCCGTGGTGGATCTGGCTTTTCAAAGTAGTCTGGAAACTGGGATGACAGATGTGGAATATCGGATTGTGAGACCCTCGGGAGAGGTTCGCTGGTTACGGCAACGTACCCGCTTAGTGCGCGATCGCGACGGCAATCCCCTGCGGATCGACGGCATTGCCAGCGATATCACCGATCGCAAACAAGCTGAGGCGCAATTACGCAAATCGGAATTACGCTATCGGAAACTTGCCAAACAAGAAGCTTTAATTAACCGACTCACGGACCAAATCCGGAACTCCCTAGAAATCGATACCATTCTGGAAACTGCTGTGAGTGAAATCCGGTCCTTGTTGCAAGTCGATCGCTGTTTATTTATCTGGTATCGTCCCCAAGGGTTGGCAAATAACAACGGTTCTCACAATGGCGCAAGCCCCACCTTTTCCCCCTGCTGGGAAGTGGTCAAAGAATCTCACACCCCGGACTTAACTAGCCTCTTAGGGTACTATCCCACGGAGAGAGAAAGTTCCTTAATGGCTCAATTGTTGAATCGGGAAACCATTAAGGTAGACGATGTGAGGCAATCCCAGAATCCCGACTACCAGAAATTACAAGCGGCATGGGGTTATGAAGCATTTGTGGCGTTACCCATTCAAACCCTAAATGGGGAAATTGGCTTAGTCAGTTGTGGTCACTGTCGGGGACCTCGCCCCTGGAGCGATCGCGAACTGTTACTCCTCAAAGCGATCGCTAATCAAGTGGCGATCGCCATTTCCCAAGCCGAACTATACACCCGCGCCACCGACTCCGCCCGCCATGCCCGAGAAAAAGCCCAACAACTCCAACAAACCTTACGAGAACTGCAAAAAACTCAAACCCAACTCATCCAAACAGAAAAAATGTCCAGCCTCGGTCAAATGGTAGCGGGAGTCGCCCACGAAATTAATAATCCCGTTAGCTTCATCTATGGAAATATCGAACCCGCCAACGAATATATCCATAATTTACTCCATTTATTAGAGTTATATCAAACCCACTATGCAGAACCCGTCCCCGAAATCCAAGAGGTCATAGAAGAAATCGATTTAGAATTTATAATTGATGACCTTCCCAAACTTTTATCCTCCATGAAAGTCGGAGCCAACCGCATCCGCGAAATTGTTCTCTCTTTAAGAAACTTTTCCCGGTTAGACGAATCTCAAATGAAAGCAGTTAACCTCCATGAAGGCATTGATAGCACTCTTTTAATTCTCCAAAACCGCCTCAAGGCTAAACCAGGACGGAGTGAAATTAAAATTATTAAAGAGTATGAAAGTTTGCCTCTTGTTGAATGCTATGGCGGTGAACTGAATCAAGTATTTATGAACCTGCTGAGTAATGCGATCGATGCCTTAGAGCAACCCCTGCATCATAACAATTCCAAACGCAATCATGCCCTCTTACCGGCTACACCCACCGAATCCGATGCAGTCCTAACTATCACAAATCCGGCTCCTTACATCCGCATTCAAACAACCCGCCAGGGGATAAACCAAATTGAAATCAAAATTTCCGACAACGGTAGCGGCATGACAGAGCAAGTCCGACAAAGAATATTTGACCCGTTTTTTACCACCAAACCTGTCGGCGCCGGAACCGGCTTAGGTTTATCCATCAGCTATCAAATCATCGTTGAAAAACATCGCGGAACACTCGAATGTTTTTCCATCCCCGGAAAGGGAACAGAATTTTCGATTTCCCTTCCCATTCATCCCGAGTAAACCCAATCGTCTCATCGTCTATATTGACTACGAGTATAGAATGGTGTTTATTCGGTCAGTTTTGACCCATGCAGAATATAGTAAGGAGAACTGGAAAAATGACGAGTGGTTTAAAGAATCCTAGCCGTTACTACTTAGAACTCATTACAGCCTTTCCCCCTCGCCCTATCACCAATGAGCTTGAATATCAAGCTACGCAAACCCAAATCAACAAAATTTTAGATAAGCCCGAGTTAAATGCCGACGATCGCGCCTATCTGAAAATACTCGGTTTGACCATTTACGACTATGAAGAACAAACAGAATCGTTTTGAGAATTGACTTACTCCCGTAAACCCTGACAAAAATTACCTTCATTCAAAAACTGCTACCCTAATCGATGGCCGTAGAAGGAAGAAAAGCCAAACATTCAAAGCCTATTGATTTGTGATAAAAAATGCGGGGGATTTATTCTACTTAATCTTCGCTGTCAAACGCTTGACCTCATCGGCCATTTTTTCCGGGTTCCCAGAGAGGGGAAATAACAAAATATTGTCAACTTTGGGATTCATGACTAATTCTTCTAAGCGATTAAATTGCCGTTCGGTAATGGAAATACCATCATAAGCCTCGACATAAGGGAGTTCTTCCGCGAAATTTTCGTCGGCATAAACTTGAATAAACACCCGATCCACTCCCCAGTTTTCCCAATCGGCTGCAAAGTAGCGTTTGGCCCAATAGGGGTTATGATGACAAATATCAAAACTCACGGTAGGATTGGCGGCTTTTGTCGCTGAAATCGCTTTCTTCACAAACTTGGTTAATTCCAGGGTGCGATCGACTTGTCCCGGTAACTCGGCATGATATCCCAAATAATCATCCCACTGTACCGCATCAATTTTGGGATATTTTGTGACAAACTCGACCAAGATATTAGTAAAAAATTCTGCAACTTCCGGAATGCCAACATTCAAAACATAATGGTCAACTCCAGGATGAGTGCGGTCCACTCCCGGAACAATCCACCCCCGCTGAACGGCTAAATCGAATGCCGGACTATTTTCATCAATTTTAATGCCTTTTTCAAAATAAGCATGGACTTCCATGTCATGTTTATGCGCTTCGTCAATTAACCAATCCAGCCATTTATCCTCAAACTCATTGGGACAACTCTCATAGCCGAATTTAGCCTGCATAACTGCACTTTTGTACATGGTGCAAGCATTTCCCCAGACTCCATGAATGAGGGTATTAATCCCGCGATCGCGATAATACCTTACCCTCGCTCTAATCGTTTCTTCTGTTGCGTTATTGGTAACTTGGTAGCGACTAAAATAAATCCCTCTAATCGCTTTTTTTTCCCAAGGACTTTTAGGCGTGGAAGGGGTTGGGGGATTTTTTGGTAAAGTGGCTGGTGGTTTAATTTCAGCAGTGGGGGTGGGGGGAGATGGATTAGAAATTGGGGCTGCCGGTAACCGGGGTTGTTGTGGCGTGGGTTCCGGAGTTGGGGTCGCCTCGGGCAAATTCTTACTGATTTCCTCCGCATCCGCTGAATCAGACGCATTCAAAAAGGGAATTTTAGCTTGTAAATCCTCGGGTATAAATCGACTGATTTGTGAGGCAATATTTTCTCTTGAATTTGCGGGTATCACTCGGCTGAGCAAATGTTCGCGCTGGGTGAATAAAAAATAACCCCCACCTAAAAACAGGAGGATTACCGAAAACGGAATGCTGGCACATCCACATCCACTGGGTTCTTTCTTTTGCTTTTGGGGGGGCATAATCTATTAACGATAGGTTCGATTTAATCGATTGAGTTTTATTTATAGGGTCTGATGGTGTCAAATTTGGTGATGATCAAGGAGAAATTTGACGGGATTTTTGGATAAGTCTCCTATTTTTAATGATAAGAGGGCGATCGCTCCTTTGTCAAGATAGAGCATTATCCGGGTCTGAAAAGTCATTTTAATCGATTAGCCCGCGCAGGCGGGCTTTGTCTGTATAGCCCCACCCTTTAGGGTGCGGGTTTTTGCTCCAGATTAGGCAAAGCACCCAACCCTGTAAATCTACTCATTTCCCCACAAAAAAGCCCCTGTCGGGGCCTGATTGATGAGGATTACACCCTCAATTTAGGGGGATTCTGGATGATAATTTACCCTAAACCCCGGGCATGACCGGCATAGATTCCGGTTTCAACAAATCCGTTAACATTTCGGCTGGGGGTTGTTGATAAGGCCATGCAAAGGCGTGACGAAATGCGGCTTCCTGACAGGCTTGCATCTGGCGAAAATCAATAATATCCTGAGTTAATAGACTTTCGTACTCAAAGGGTAAGCGCATATCATGTAATCCGGCATTATCCGTACAAATGGCAATATCAACCCCGGCATCAAAGCAGCGGTCAAATACAATTTTTAGGTCTTGGATATCCTGGAGGGTTCCGGTTTTAAAATAAGTGGTGGGACAGACTTCTAAACATTGTCCGCGACGGGCGACTTCCGGTAATAATTCCGGATGTTTTAAGGGAATTTGAATCCCATGTCCGATTCGCATTAAGTAGGGGAGTAATTCCGGATGGCATCCGTCGGGGGTTTCGTAGAGGTGGCCGGTGGTATTTATACCCAGACTACGGGCATAAGCGTAGAGTTGGACAAATTCATCGAGGCGATCGCCATAATGATTGTCCCCTCCCGCTACATCGATCGCACAGACATACTGAGGCATCTGACTCGCCAAGTCCACGATCGCCCGATTCACCTCATAAGGCAGTCGCGAATGCATACAGAGAATTTGGCTGGTGACGATGGGATATTCCGATAACTGGGACGCCTTGCCGACAACTTCTACAATCTCTGCCATGCGATCGATTCGCTGAGATTGACTCAAATCATGGGGAGTCCGCAGGTATGGGGTATAACGCAGTTCTAAATAGGCCAAATTCTCAAAAATATAGGCCCCGCGAATCAAGCGATAGATAAAATAGGGGAGGGTTTCAACGCTTTGAACATTTTCAACCAGGGTGTGAAGTTCTAAATACTCATCTAGGGTATCCCGGGGTTTGGTGTAAAACTCTTCAAACAGCGGATATTCCGGAAAGCGAAGCGCCAGTTTGCGATCGTGGCGCTGAAAATATCGCCACAGAACCCGAGGCACCACCGAACCTCCTAGATGTCGGTGCAGTTCAGCATATAAAGCCACAGCAGCTTCTCCTCTTGTGGATGGGTGAGGGGTCAATGAGTTCGGAGAGCTAATTAGATCTAGACTATCGAAAAGATGCACTCCGAGTCAAGCCCATTACGTTATATTTTAGTGTGGTTTTTAGGAAACGGAAAATTTAACAAAAATTAATTTGACAAGTGGGACGGGATATGGCGATAATTGTCGATTGTGTAAACTTTAGCAAAAAAGACCCTTGGCTAACGTCGTTGTAATCGGTGCCCAGTGGGGCGATGAAGGAAAAGGCAAAGTTACCGATCTGTTAAGCAAATCGGCAGATGTTGTAGTCCGTTACCAAGGGGGGGTCAACGCCGGTCACACGGTAGTAGTCAAGGACCAAACCTTCAAACTGCACCTGATTCCCTCTGGTATCCTTTATCCAGAAACCGAATGTATCATTGGTTCGGGAACAGTAATCGATCCAAAAACTTTAATTGAAGAACTCGATCGCCTCGAAGCGCTCAATATTTCTACCCAGAACCTAATGATTTCCCAGACGGCTCATGTCACGATGCCGTACCATCGCCTCATCGATCAGGCATCGGAGGAACGTCGGGGAAACCACAAAATCGGGACAACCGGGCGCGGAATTGGCCCGACTTATGCCGATAAATCCGAACGGATTGGCATTCGGGTCTTAGATTTAATCGATCCGGAGGGGCTACGCAAGCAACTCAATTGGACGATTAATTATAAAAACGTAATTTTGGAAAAATTGTACGATCTGCCCCCTCTGGATCCGGAGGAAGTGATCGACGAGTACGAGCAATACGCTCAACGCCTGCGTCCTCATGTGGTGGATGCCTCCCTGAAAATTTATGACGCAGTTCAAGAACGGCGCAATATTTTATTTGAAGGAGCGCAAGGGACACTACTGGACCTTGATCATGGGACTTATCCTTATGTCACTTCGTCCAACCCGGTGGCGGGTGGGGCCTGTGTGGGTGCTGGAGTCGGCCCGACGATGATCGATCGCGTGATTGGGGTGGCGAAAGCTTACACAACCCGGGTGGGTGAAGGGCCTTTTCCCACGGAAATGACCGAGGGAATCGGAGATGTTTTGTGCGATCGCGGTGCAGAATTCGGAACCACAACAGGCCGAAAACGCCGCTGTGGCTGGTTTGATGCCGTCATCGGTCGCTATGCAGTCCGCATTAACGGCATCGACTGTCTCGCCATTACCAAACTCGATGTTTTAGACGAACTCGACGAAATTAAAGTCTGCGTTGCCTACGAAATTGATGGCACTCGCTGCGATAATTTCCCCAGCAGTTCCCGTCAGTTTGCTCGGTGTAAACCCATTTATGAAACCCTTCCCGGTTGGCAGCAATCCACCATTAACTGCCGCACCTTAGAAGACTTACCCAAGCAAGCCCTAGACTACCTCAAATATTTAGCCGAATTGATGGCAGCCCCGATCGCCGTGGTCTCCATTGGGGCCAGTCGTGACCAAACCATCATCGTTGAAGACCCCATCCACGGTCCCAAACGCGGTCTTTTGGATGCCAACGGCATCCCGGTCTAAGCTCAGGTTTGACATCCTCAATCCTGACGATTTAAAATACAGAAAAAGGGGGGCTGTCCCCCTTTTTCTGTTAAGGGCAATTCTCAGGATTCTAATTCCTTGGGGTTCAAGACCAACATTTCACCGGAGGAAAATTGGGTTCCGGTCTTTAGCTGTTCTGTGATGGGTAATATTTTTTTAATTTAAAAGGTAAATCCTAAAAATGGCCAATCAAGGATGGGATACTGATGAAGATAGGATGATTCATAAATTAACCCTTCACAAAAATTTCATTACTTGGGTGATCCAACAATTAGAAAAAGAAAATATTCCCTGTCAAAAAACAACAGGAAACGACCGAAATGGCGATATTTTGCTGATTAATCCAGAGCAGGCTCCCCGCGTTCAAGAGATAATTCGGCGGATTAACAGACAATTTAATGGATAGAGCGATGCCTTACATCGAAATCAAGACCAAACAAACTATTTATCCAGGAAAAGCCCAAAAATTTATTAATAAAAGAACTGTAATCCCAGTTTTGACAACCGGAACTATTTCACCGAATGCCAAACAATTATTGGATAAAGCGCAGATAGCTTGGGCGGAAAATATTCCAGAAACAGAATTTATGGAATCTACATCTCAGGAGGAAAGGTAATGTTAGATATGAGCTTTTACGCAGAAGGGCAAGAACCGCATACGGTAGAGATGAAAGAAGACTTTTTTGAGTGGTTGGCTCATACGAACTTTTCCAGAATAGGCAAATCTCACCAGACAGTGGTTAAAATAGAAGAAGAGAAAGAAGAACTGCTGTTGATTAAACTCGATCCAGAAAATCGCCAGCTTCTCAAGTATTTTCTGCGGGATGCGATTATCCTAGAAAGTGAAAAAATCATTGAAAACCTGGGAGATGCTCCGTCCAAAGAGGACTATCAAAAACTGACCTATCCCCTGAAAAAACTGCATGAATTACGCCGCTGTGTGGAAAATGAAACCTATCAATATCTCCAGCGGGCTTGAATATCTGTCCCCGCTGTTGATAGAATAGGAGATTGCAGCGTTTTTCCCGGACCCTCTGGTTAAACCGTGAACAACGTCCGATCCATCATTAAATCGCTAACCCCTAACGAGTAACACCTAACATGACAGTCATCGTTGAATGCCAAAAACGCCACGAAGGAAGCAAACCCAAAGCCCTGCGACGGGAAGGATTGATTCCGGCGTCCCTGTATGGTCATCAAGGCAGCGAATCCATTAGCCTGACTATTCCCGCCAAAGTTGCTGAAAAATTGCTTAAAGAAGCCTCAGTGAACAATACCTTGGTGGATCTCAATATCCCCGATCTTTCCTGGAAGGGCCAAACCATCCTCAGAGAAGTTCAGACTCATCCTTGGAAATCAACCTCTGTTTATCACATCAGCTTTTTTGCGGTGTCGGCAGGTACGAGTTTGGATTTGGTGGTTCCCCTGCATTTTGTGGGAGAACCTCATGGGGTCACCCAGGAAGGGGGCGTCTTAGATATCATGATGACGGAACTCCCGATCCAATGTACTCGGGACAATATCCCTGATTCTATTGAAATTAACATTGCCCACCTCAAACTTGGGGATTCCTTACAAGTCCATGATCTCCCCTTATCGGAAGGAGTAACGGCTCACGTTGAGGGCGATCGCACGGTTTTGGCCATTCTCCAGTCCAGAAATAGCGAGAAATCGGGCAGCGGAGAGGGTGCTGAGGAAGCAGCCACTGCATAGTTCGCTTCTAGTTTGTGTTCCTCTGCCGGTCCCTGAGACTACGAACCCCTTGCTAAAGGCAGCGGTTTTATCCCTGGCGGCAGGGATACCAGGGGCGATCGCATCGTTTCTCTGGGGTCCGACAATCCAACCTCTGATTTTATAGAAGGAAAAAGGCAGGCAGGTTACTCCCTGTTGCCTTTTTCCTTTTTGCTTTGTATCGTAGGGTTTAAGGCAAAATTTATTTTCCCGTATCGTCGTAAAAACTAACAACTTCATGAGCAATTATCACGTTTATGGCATCGGCAATGCCTTGGTGGATATGGAATATGAAATATCCCCCGAACTCATGGTCCAGACGCAAATCGATAAAGGAGTGATGACCTTAATCGAGGAAGATCGGCATCATTCCCTTCTTGAACAATTCAGCGATCGCCCTTGTAAAAAAAGTTGTGGGGGTTCTGCCGCTAATACGATTATCGCTGTGAGTCAATTCGGGGGTAAAGGATTTTATTCCTGTAAGGTTGCCGATGATGAAACCGGCACATTTTATCTGGAAGACCTTCTGCGCAACGGGGTAGAGACTAACTTACAACACCAACCTCGACCGGAAGGGGTAACGGGAAAATGTCTGGTGTTCGTCACCCCTGATGCCGATCGCACCATGAATACTTATTTAGGAATTACCGGCAATTTGGGAACCACGGAACTGGTTCCCGACGCGATTGCTGCCTCGGAATATCTCTACATCGAAGGCTATTTGGTCAGTTCCCCCACGGCACAAACTGCTGCTATTAAAGCCCGAGAAATCGCCAGTCAATCCGGAGTGAAAACTGCCCTGTCTCTCTCAGATATCAATATGGTGAAATTCTTTAAATCGGGTTTATTGGAGATGATTGGACCCGGAATTGATTTTATTTTTGCCAACGAAAGCGAAGCCTTCGGAATGGCTGAAACGGATACTATTGATGGGGCCGTCGCCCATTTAAAAACCCTTTCCAAACGCTTTGCGATTACCCTGGGTGCTAAAGGTTCGATAATTTTTGATGGAGAAAAAATCATCGAAATTCCGGCGATTTCTGTGCAGGCGATCGATACAGTGGGCGCGGGAGATATGTATGCCGGAGCCTTTTTGTATGGGATTACTCATGGAATGAGTGATGCAGAAGCAGGACAATTAGCGGCTAAAGCAGCGGCGCGAATTGTCACCACCTACGGCCCTCGGTTATCGAAAGAAGAGACGCGATCGCTAATAGAAGAATAATAGGAGAAGCAGGAAGGATGAAGGGTGACAATTCATTTATCCTTCCGCTTTCCCTGAGCGGAATTGATCACAATGGAGGACAACATGAGTCAGGTGAGACTTCCCCAGGCGATCGCCCAGATGATGCAGGGTGACTTTTATCCCCATCCGGTGCAACAACCTGTCATCTTGATGCAAACCCACGCCTCATTTTTGCTGCTGACTGGAGACTATGTTTATAAGGTCAAAAAAGCGGTTAATTTTGGTTTTTTAGATTACTCCACCTTAGAAAAACGCCATCATTTTTGCTGCGAAGAGTTGCGCTTAAACCGACAGATTGCCCCCCAGATGTATCTGGAAGTCGTGGCAGTGACTAAAACAGACAGTGGCTTGGAACTGAAGGGGGAGGGGGAACCCGTCGAATATGCGTTAAAAATGCGGCAGTTTCCGCAAGAAGCTTTATTAATTCATCAATTTGAGCAGGGTCACCTCACCCAGCAGCAGATGGAACAATTAGGCAAAGTGGTAGCTGAGTTCCATCGGCAAACGCCGACGAGTGATTATATTAAAAGTTTTGGAGAAGTGGCTAAAATCCGGGAGGCGATCGATAATAATTACCAGCAATCTCAACCCTATATTGATGGACCTCAAACCCGCCAGCAATTTGAAGAAACCAAAGCCTACAGCGACAGGTTTTTTGCTGAACGCTCCGCTCAGTTTGAGAAGCGAATGCAAACCGATAAAATTCGCGAATGCCACGGGGATTTACATTTAAAAAATATTGCCCGGTGGGATGAGCAGATTTTGCTATTTGATCGCATTGAATTTAACGAAGCTTTTCGGTTTGTAGATGTTATGTATGATATTGGCTTTGTCGTCATGGATATGGAAGCCAGGGGACGGCAGGACCTCGCCAACGGGTTTTTAAATACTTATTTGGAACAAACCTGCGACTGGCAAGGGTTGCAAGTGCTAGGATTATACTTAAGTCGGCAGGCTTATGTGCGCGCTAAAGTGACCTCGTTGATGTTAGACGATGCCAACATTGCGGAGGATGAGAAGGAAGGAGCATGGCGAACTGCCGCCGATTATTATCAATTAGCATGGCGGTACACACAACCGAAGCAAGGGCGATTGATTTTAATGTCTGGTTTATCCGGTTCGGGAAAAAGTACGATCGCCCGCCAATTAGCCCGGACGACTGGGGCGATTCACATCCGCTCTGATGCAGTCCGAAAGCATTTAGCGGGGATTCCCTTGCAGTCGAAAGGGAGTGAGGAGATATACAGCCCAGAAATGACCGCCCAGACTTATGGGCGATTGTTAGAATTAGGGATAATGGTAGCAAGTGAGGGACGGACGGTGATTTTGGATGCCAAATATGACCGCCAAGAGTTGCGCCAACCGGCGATCGCTGCTGCTACAGACTCTGGATTGCCTGTGCTGATTCTGCATTGTACCGCCCCGATCGCCGTCTTGCGCGATCGGCTCAATCAGCGCCAAGGAGATATCGCCGATGCCACAGCCGAGCTCCTCGACAGCCAGCAACAAGCTGCCGAACCCTTTTGTGAGCAGGAACTTCCCTACCTTACTTCCCTAGACACCACCGCCGATATCGAGGCCCAATTAAAGCCCCTTATCACCCAAATCAATCTCTAATTTCGCCCATTTTTCACCTCTCCCCGATTCGGAGCAATTCTATGGCAAACTTGCAAGACAAACAAGGGACAGCCACAGCCAAAATACCTCCCAAATCACCAAAAGAAAAAGGAATTTCTTTTGGTGTTAAAATGTGGATATTTTTTATGGTAGCGTTTGGGGTTTTAGGCTATTCCACCACTTTGAGTATTTTATTTGGGGTGGTCGGAGGCGTGGCAGCCGGACTCATTTATGCCTGGTGGCATATTACAGATATCCCCGAGCAAACCCCGGCCTCAGAGGCCCAAAAAACCTTACTTTATGTGGCAGAGCAACGCTCTAAAATTAAGGCTAATTCCAAATTTAAAAAATAAAAATTACGGATATATTCCAGGAGATTTTACCAAGGGCTATTTGACTAAGCACATCGTTACACTAGGGCAATTTCTAAGCTCAACGGGTAACCCCTCACGTTCCAGGTTGTCTAATCACAGGGAGACTTACTTGAGGTGGGGAGGTTTACCCCTTGCTTATAAGTTATATTCTGGCCCCTCAAATCACCTAAAACCGTTGTGTAGATAACTGTTTATTTTTCAAAAATTTGTTAACCTTTGATAACACTCTAAAGGAGGTGAAATTGTGGATTTTCTTTCCGATACCCTAGTGTTATCGCGGATGCAATTTGCGCTGACCGCTATTTTTCATATGCTGTGGCCGGTTCTGACTACGGGGATGTCAATTTATCTGGTGATTGTCGAGGGAATCTGGCTGAAAACGCGCAATAAAGACTACTATTACCATGCCCGATTTTGGTCCAAATTATTTATTCTAAATTTTGGAATTGGAGTAGCCACAGGGATTCCGATGGAATTTCAGTTTGGAACCAATTGGGCACCGTTTTCTGAAGCCGTGGGCAATTTTTTTGGCAGTGTCATTGGCTTTGAAGCCTCCTGGGCGTTTATGCTAGAAGCGGCTTTTTTAGGAATTATGGTGTTTGGTTGGGAACGGGTAAATTCAGTGATTCACTATTTGTCTACTATTTTAGTGGCAGTCGGGTCGAATTTATCCACATTTTGGATCTTAACAGCTAACTCCTGGATGCAAACTCCGGCGGGGGGAGAGTTAATAGATGGGAAATTTGTAGTGCGGGATTATTTTGAAGCCATTACGAATCCCTTTATGGTGAATAGCGTGCTTCATATGTTTTTTGCCACCCTGGAAACCTCGTTATTTGTGATTGGAGGAATTAGCGCCTGGTACATTCTTAAAAATCGCCACCCTGAATTTTTTAGCAAGTCGTTTAAAATTGTGGTGGCAGCGGCGATCGCCGTGGCACCATTACAACTTTATATCGGCCATTTAAGCGGTGAACAAGTCTATCACTATCAACCAGCCAAATTAGCCGCAATGGAAGCGCAATGGGAAACTATTCCGGCTGGACAAGGGGGAGATTGGAGTTTAGTAGCATTCCCTAATGAAAAAGCCCAAAAAAATGATTGGGAAATTACAGTTCCTAATGCCTTGGGATACATTCTGGAATTTAAAAAAGAACTCACCCTTCCGGTTAAAGGACTCAAAGAATGGCAACCGGAGGACCGACCTCATTTAGTCGGTTTAATCTACTATGCCTTTCGGACTATGATTGCGATTGGGTTCTTTTTAGCTGGTTTAATGCTAATTTCTACCCTCCAATGGATGCGCGGGAAACTTTCTCCCGAAAATATTAGCCAGCAACGGTGGTTAATGGGAAGCTGGATTTTTGCCGCACCCTTGGGATATATTGCTATTGAATCCGGGTGGATTGTGCGCTGTGTGGGGCGGCAACCCTGGACCTTATATGGGCAAATCCGCACCGTTGATTCAGCTTCTAATCTCCCGGCAAGTAATGTTTTAACCTCATTAACTGCCTTTGCGATCGTCTACAGCATTTTATTCTTCTGTGTCCTCTATTTTGGCAGCCGGATTATTCGGCGCGGGCCCCGGTTTGACTTACCCATTCCTGGATTGGAACCGCAACCGGCCCTAGAAACTCAACCGGGAGAATTTCTCCCCGATGAACGACCCGTAGAAGCAAAACAATAGGAGCGATCGTGGAGACACTCAGTTATTTTTTACCCCAAGTTTGGTTTGGAGTCTTAGCCCTGTTCCTGTTTCTTTACGTCATGTTAGACGGGTTTGATTTAGGGGTGGGAATTTTATCTCTGACTGCTTCATCTGAAGATAGACGAGATATTTTAATCACCAGTTTGAGCAATATTTGGGATGCCAATGAAACTTGGCTGGTTTTGATGGGGGGAGGTTTATTTGGGGGATTTCCCTTAGCTTATGCTACCATTCTCAACGCCCTTTATATTCCCATTTTCGTAATGCTATTTGGGTTCATTTTTCGGGCGGTTGCTTTTGAGTTTCGAGAGCAATCTACCCGAAAAATTTTGTGGAATTTGGCCTTTGGTGGCGGGAGTTTTCTTGCCGCCCTCGGTCAAGGATTTGCCTTGGGTGCTGTCCTTAAAGGCATTGAGGTCGATAGCAAGGGCCATTTTATTGGCAGCACTTGGGATTGGTTGAGTTGGCAATCCATTCTAGTGGCCTTAACTTTAATTCAAGGCTATGTCTTAATTGGTTCAACTTATCTGATTTGGAAAACTACCGGAGAAGTCCAGGAAACCCACTATAAAACCGCCCGACTTGCCTCCATAACAACTTTAATTGGCGCAATTTTAATTACCATTGTCACGCCCATCTTTTATGAACAAGCCCGGTCTCGGTTATTTGAACGACCCCAAGTTTATGTGTTTGCCCTGATTCCTTTACTCGGTGTGCTGCTAATTTGGCTATTGCTGAAAAGCTTGGATCGTAAACAGGAAAGAATGCCCTTAGTTTGGACTATTTTGCTTTTTTTACTGACATTTTTAGGCTTGGCCCTCGTTGTGTTTCCCTATATCATTCCCTCGCAAATCACCATTTATGAAGCCGCAGCGGACCCGAGTTCCTTAGTAATTATGATTATAATGATTGGGGCGCTGATTCCGGTGATGTTGTTCTACAATCTCTATCAATATGTGGTCTTTCGAGGCAAAGTCACTGGGGGACATTATGAATAGAAACTGGCGACAGAGTAAATAAAAAAACGGGTGTATTCTCAGCTCCCAGCAAGCTGATGTCTGGTGGATGAGGATACACTTACTGCAAAAATTCCTGTATAACCCCGGTGTTTAATCTCTCTTACTTAGGATGCTATAGAATAACGATTTCTTCTATCTTGTAACCAGGATTCTAAATCGAAGCCAGTTTTATTTCTGATGTACTCATAAGCATGACTTCCTTCCATCACAGTCCAACCTCCCATTCGACAAGCATTAATAGCTTGAGGCAAATTGTCTGTCCGCAAGATGAGCAAGATGGGGGTTAATCCTAACCCTTGCAATTTTCCGGCATACTCTCTAAATTTTTTTAAAGTTCCCGCGTCTCCCGAACCAATTCGGTATTTAGTGTCTATGGCATCGAGTCCAATTATCAAATCGCAAAGTTCATCTTTGCCTTGTCGAATAGGTGTCCGAAAATCTTCACAATTTTCTCGGCATACTTCTGTGATAACTCGTTGCCAACACATTCCCAACTCTCTTCCCCAGTATTGTTTGTTTTCCGCTTTAATGAGTTGAGTCAGCCCAAAGACTCTCATCAAATCATCTTCTGTTGCAGATTCTTCACTAAAGACTTTGAGGGAAAAGGATAGGCTGTACCTTTGGAGGATATTTTCTAAGGTTTGGTCTAGGGGATTTTGATTCATTAAAAAGATTTTTTCAAAATGATGACCTGATCATGTTTAATGGTTCCAGCCCAATCAACATTTCGAGGGAGATTTAATTGGCGATTTTTTAAGAGTAAATTAAAATGAAATATCTTTCGTAATCCGGTGGATTCAGCCATTTGTTTTAAAATCAAGGCAACCGGGATTTCTACGCCACATATTTTACTGATGTCTCCAATGGAAAAACAATAATATCCTCCCGGCTTTAAGTGAGAGTTACTCTGCAAAAAATGGGTTTTCATATCGACAAAATATTGATAGACCACTCTGGCCCTCAGCTCATTTTGCCCCTTGCTTGCTTTATATTTTTTACCAGTATATATGTCTTCAATAAGACTATCCAATAGAGAATTGCCTGTTTTACCCAGTTTTTTATATTGGTCTCTTGGTATTCTTTCCGTCCCAATTTCTTGAGAATACAATTCTAACCGAGCTTTATCGTCCCTAACCATTTCCAGCCAGTGGAGTTCAAATTTTGCAGCCCAAACATAATCGATCGCATTGATGTAAGGCGGAGAGGTAATGATTCCATCACAAGTCCAATTTCCAGCCAAATCTCGCGCATCTTGACTAGGTAATTCTTGAGATTTTTCCAAATCGGGGTTGATAGCTTGCCACTCCTGCACGGCTTCGATTGCTCGCTCCACATAACCCTGAAAATACTCAAATACATCCTCCCGTGACCGTTCGGGAATTTTTTTGAAGTTAGCACGCCTTGCAGCTAACAGCATTCCATCATTCATATTTGAAGTTTTTCTAACTGTAGAGGCAAATGCTACCCATAGCAATGGTTGATTCTTTTCAGAAGATTGACTGATGTAATATTTTAAAATTTCTAGTCCATCTTGCACAGCAGCTTGAAACCAAAAATCTTTATTGGCAAATTTAACGGTTTTTGGGGCATTTTTGTGAAGATAAGCAGACTGGATAATTTTAGATGTGTTTTCGAGTAAGTCTCCTGGTGAAAATTGGGTGGTTTTAACGCGACAAATTAAGCGGCTTAAGGGATGATAATCTAGCCAGTAAACGGAGGCTTGCTGTCGGATGCTTTCAATCAGGGTCGTGCCGGATCCCGCAAAGGGTTCTAATACGATAAATGGCTGGTTAGTTCCGTATTTTTGCAAAAACCACCGAGGAATTTCTGGAATTGATTTAGCAGGCTGAAAACCCAGGGAGTAAATTTTCAGCGGGGTTTTTCTAGTAATAGAGATAAAACTGCCATTAGGAAGGTCTACGGGTATATCCCCTTTAATATGCAGGTATGAAGTGGGCTTTTGTTGGACTAAAAAAGACATAAGCCAAGTCAAGAATTGGGTAGTTTAAAAAGGGAAATTCAAAAAAATGAGCCAATGGAATTAAAGTCTAGCTAAGGCTAATTCGGGCATCAGTCGGGCTAAAACTTGCTTGAGGACCATTGCTGTCCAGTCGATATCTGCGGCGGTGGTGTGTCGTCCTAGGGTGAGGCGTACAGCAGCGGTGGCTTCGGTGGGACTGTATCCCATTGCTAAGAGGACGGGACTGGGGTTGAGTTTGCCGCTACTACAGGCGGATCCGGAACTGATGGCGATTCCGGCGAGGTTCATTTGACGGACGATCGCCCTGCCGGAGATGGGGTGACTCCCTCGGCTATGAGCATCCTCCCGCAGACAGAAACTGACATGGTGCGGTAAGCGGTGCAACCGATCGCCGGTGGGGATCAGTTCCGGGGTATCCGCTAATAAGTCGAAGAGGCGATCGCGCAATTGAATTAATCTCGGCGTCTCCGTTGGCATTTCTTCACTCGCTAATTCTGCTGCCACCCCAAATCCCGCGATCGCAGGTACCGCCTGAGTCCCCGATCGCCGATTGGATTCTTGTCCCCCTCCCGTCAGCAAAGGAACCAGTTCCAACCCTTCCCGGACATAAAGCGCCCCCGCCCCTTGAGGGCCATAAATTTTATGACTGGATAGGGAAAGCAGATCCACCGGCAATTCTTGCACATTCACCGGCAATCGCCCGACAACCTGCACCCCATCCACATGAAACAACACCCCTGCCGCGCGAGCGATCGCCCCCAATTCTTGAATCGGTTGCACCGTTCCCACTTCACTCTGTCCATAAATCAGCGACACTAAAACCGTATTCGATCGCAGGGCAGATTTCAGGTCCTCGGGATTCACCCTTCCTAAGCGATCGACTGGCAACCGCGTCACCCGCCATCCCCACTGCTCTAGCAACTCTGCCGTTTTGCTGACGGCAGAATGTTCCACCTCGGAAATAATCAGATGTTGTGGCGTCTGATACTGACGAGTCACTCCGAGGATTGCCAGGTTGTCCGCTTCCGTTCCCCCAGCGGTAAAAATGAGCGAATCCGCCGGTGCATTGATGAGATTGCAGACCTGCATTCGAGCCTTTTCTACCACCGTTGCCGCTCTTTGCCCCCATTCATGGATGCTCGAAGGATTGCCCCAATTCTGGGTGAGGGCCTCTTGCATGACGGCGATCGCCTCGCGTCGAGTCGGTGTAGTTGCACTGTAATCTAAATAGATTTGCATGAGTTACTCAGCTTGAGGATAAGCTGCTACAGGGCTAATCGCTCGTGAGCCTTGATCCAGCAGCGACTGGGGGTGGGGGAGCGCTCGCCTCTCCATCGGTCTAAGAGCCTGACTCTATAACCCCGGGAGACTGGCGATCGCCACCTAAGCAGTTTACCAATCTTTTCATCAGTGCGATCGAAAATTCACGCTCCATTCCCTCAGCACCCTCAACTCCCCGGCTTGCACACATTGTAATCTTCATGTGACAATACCGATTCGGGAATCGTGACATTCCCCTCCTCTCGGCAGATCATCCGATAGTTTCGGGTAACTGGGATACTGATAATGCAGCGATTGTGACGGAGACGCTTTCCGCCAAACTCGCGATAATTCCGCCGTTCGTTGAGTCCCTCAATAATATTTCGGGCCTTATGAACCACGTAATCGGGTAACTCTCTCAAATCGATAGGGTCATTGTCAAAAGTGGCTTCCCATTCCATTTTTTGCTGTCGTTTTTCCGCCAGCGAACGTACCGCTTGCTCCTGAACCTCCTGATCGTGGGCGCAACGGTGACAAACTTGACCATAACCCTTGTGACCGCATGGAAAGATTTTTTTTCTTCTCGGCATAAAACACTGGTGTTGGTTTGTCTGGCCCAAACCTCCAACTTCAACTCGTGATGAGAGCTTATCCTCAACCAATAGCCTCTAGTCCATGCCAACTGTTTCCCGTTGCACGAACTTTCTCAGTCAGCAATCGATCTGATGTTACCCTAATCCCCGAGCCGAAACCTAATTTCGGCCATCTTTCCATGCCATCACCAGACATCCCTTAAGTCAACCAAATTACTGCCGGTTCAACGGCTGAATTGAACCCTTAAAAATTTGTTGACATGGCTCCTCCCCTCGAAAGGGCAGAATAACCAATCCTCAATGCTATGATGCCGGACAAGGAGGGCGAAGACGATGGACAAATCTTTTTTAACAGATCGCAATTCTACCATGCGTTACTACTCCCTACTCTCCTGGGACACTTTTTTCCTAAACCCTTCTATCTCGGTTCCCCCAACTGAGCCCCATCTCCCCCAACTCTCCCCTATCCCCCCAACTCTCCCCCATCTCCTTTGTCGGGTCTTATGCTGCTACTGCTGATCCTACGAACAACTCCACAACTCCCTAAATTCTTAGCTCTTATTCGGCCTCTGCTTGTAGTGACCTGGGGCCTGCTCGCCAGCAGTTGCAAAGAAGAAATTCAACCCAAACTGCATCCACTCCCTCCCCTACCCCAAGATCCCTTTGTAGAAGTTTATTTGAACCACAATCCGGTCTTGGAGTACCCAGAGCCTTACCGAGGCATCACTCGACCGGGGGATGATTTGGAACAGTTGATTGTGGATACCATCAATGGCGCGACATCCACGGTGGATGTGGCAGTTCAGGAGTTGCAGTTGCCCAACATTGCCCAGGCCCTTGCGCTTAAGCATCAGGCGGGTGTTAGGGTGCGGGTGATTTTGGAAAATACCTATAACCAACCCCTCAGTGAGCTGACAACGCAGCAAGTCGCCCGTCTGGATGAACGCAGCAAAGCGAGGTATGAGGAGTGGCGTCACCTGATCGATCGCAACCAAGATGATTCCCTCAGTCCCGAGGAAATCGCCCAGGGGGACGCTTTAATCGTTTTAAAAAATGCCGGAGTGCCGAAAATTGACGATACCGCAGATGGTTCCAAAGGCAGCGGGTTGATGCACCACAAGTTTGCGATCGCCGATGGTCGCACGGTGCTCGTCACTTCGGCTAATTTTACCACCAGTGATATCTACGGAGATTTTCTCTCTGCCACCAGTCGCGGTAATCCCAATAATTTACTCAAAATTAAGAGTCCGGAATTGGCCAGTTTATTTCAACAAGAGTTTAACTTAATGTGGGGGGATGGCCCCGGCGGTAAGTCGGATAGTCTCTTTGGAGTGCAAAAACCCTTTCGCCCGAAGCAGTCAGTTAATTTGGGGGCTACTTCGGTGGGGGTGCAATTTGCCCCGACGGGGGCGCGAGTTCCTTGGGACCAGAGTGTCAATGGAGCGATCGCCACTACGTTAAATCGCGCCACTCAATCCGTGGACCTGGCCCTGTTTGTCTTCTCAAAACAGCAGTTGAGCGATACGCTTTACGCCCGTCATCGCGCGGGGGTGCGGGTCCGTGCTCTCATTGAATCCAGTTTTGCCTATCGCAGTTATAGCGAAGGGTTGGACATGATGGGGGTGGCTTTACCCAATCAAAATTGTCAGTATCATCAGGGCAACCAACCTTGGACTACACCCCTGGATACGGTAGGTGTTCCGCAATTACCTCCGGGCGATCGCCTGCATCATAAATTTGCCCTCTTGGACGATCGCATCGTGATCACCGGGTCTCATAACTGGTCCGCCGCCGCTAATTCTCGCAATGATGAGACCCTATTGGTCATTGACTCGCCCATCGTGGCGGCCCATTTTAGGCGGGAGTTTGAACGACTTTATAGCACGGCTCATTTAGGGTTACCGACTTCCATTCAGGCCCAAATCCAACAGCAGACTCAGCAATGTGCTTCCCCGACTCCTGTTCCCGCCTTACCTGTAACAGCCCGCATCAATGTGAATCGAGCCACTCAGCAGGAGTTAGAAGAGTTACCCGGTATTGGTCCCGGTTTAGCTGCTCGGATTATTGCCACCAGGCAGCAGCAACCGTTTACGTCCGTGGAGGATTTGCAACGGGTCTCCGGAATCGGTCCCACTCTATCAGAACGCTTGCGCGATCGCGTCACCTTCTAAGGGGAGCGGACCCCACCCTAACCCGGACCAAGACACAGGGGAGGGGACCGGAAGTGCCATTAATCTAAGGTAAATCACCCTGAACGTAAAAAACCTCCCCTTGTAATACCAAATCCGGTTGTTAAAAGTCGGTTTTCGCTTTTAGCCCGCGCTTCTTGGGCTTTGTCCGTATAGACCCACCCTTGAGGGTGTGGGTTTTTATAGACCTTTGCCAACCGCATTCCGTATAAGATCCCCCCCATCCCCCCTATCTCCCCCATCCTCCCCATCCTCCCCATCCTCCCCATCTCCCCCAACTCCCCTAAAAAAACACAGAAGGGGACCTTCAATCGATCCCCTTCCGCATCTTCAACGCCAATAGCCCATTGCTATTAGCCATAGGTTAGCTGGCTAAATACTCTTGGACATTCGCTCGTCTGCGCCGTAGGTGCGCGAGCGCTTGATGTTCTAGCTGGCGTACTCGTTCGCGACTCAGATTGAGCTTTTCACCCACTTTGGCAAGGGACAATTCCCGCCCATCTTTCAGCCCAAATCGTAAAATAATCACATCGCGCTGCTGAGTGGTTAGCTCGGCCAAAAGGCTCTCTAAGTCTTCCCGCAGCAATTCTTGGGTGATGTAATTTTCCGGAGAAGCTTCTGCATCCTCTAGGAGGTCTTGCAGTTCGGTGTCTTGGTTATCTCCCACTCGCAGATCCAGGGAAACAGGCTGACGTGCCATTAAGAGATATTCCCGAATCTGTGCCGGTTCTAACTCTAGTGCTTCACCAATCTCGGAAGGAGAAGGACTCCGCCCTAAGTTTTGGGTGAGTTCCCGTTGCACTTTCTTGATTTTGTTGAGTTTCTCGGTGATGTGAATCGGCAGACGGATGGTCCGCGCTTGCTGGGCGATCGCCCGGGTGATCGCCTGACGGATCCACCAGTAGGCGTAAGTGGAGAATTTATATCCCCGCATCGGGTCGAATTTCTCTACACCGCGCTCTAATCCGAGGGTTCCTTCTTGGATTAAGTCCAAGAATTCTAGGTTACGCTTCTGGTATTTCTTGGCGATCGCCACTACCAGGCGCAGGTTCGCTTCAATCATCTTTTGCTTGGAGCGACGACCGATTTTGACCGAGTTCTTGAGCTCTGCGACGCTTTGTCCAACCGCCTCGGCCCATTCTTCTTCCGTAGCTTCGCGTTTGAGCTTCTTCTCTAGCGCTTCTTTGGCTTCTAAAAACGCCATCATTTGCTGCACTTGCTTCCCAAAGACAATTTCTTGCTCGTGGGTGAGCAGCGGCACACGACCAATTTCATGTAAATACGAACGAATGGTATCAGTCGAATCGCTTTGTCTTGCACCCATATAAGTTTGCTTAACAGTGGTTGGCCGAGATTTGATTGTGGGCATTTTGCAGTTCTCCAAACGAAATACATTCTTATGCGTAGCAAGCACTCGCCCCACTCAACGGGTAGCATTTCGCGGTTTGGTCTCACTGACTAAGTTACATCCGCCTCGCGATTTGGTTCAGCGCCTTACAGATGCCTGTTCGGGGGGGCTTATCCACTGCACCAGACCGGGGGTGACTCCTAGTCAACTCAAAGTCGTTATGATTTTGACTTCTTCTATCTTATGTCAGATCTACAATTGAGTAAAGGGTTATTGGGATTAGAGTCAGTCCTGGTCACGTTAAAGTTTCCTTAATATTCCCGTTTCCCGGGTCAACGAGGATTTGAGCGATCCCATGTAAGGGGTGTGAAAGAAGAAAGATTTTAGATTTCAACTTAGAAACTAGGGGATAGGCTTTAACCGTTAAACCCCCTAGGATCGCGTTTCTAGTTTTAGGTCTTTTGTGCCAATCTACTTCCACGATATTCTCCTCTGTTTACAGATCATGCACTATTTCACTTGCCTTTGACAGCACCTTAAACAGGGCAATGCCCGTACTATTAAAACCGGGTTACAGGGGGGTTTCCCCCACTGAATGAGAGAGTTTGCTACTTAGTAGCCTGAGTTTACCACCTCCCTTTCTTGACCTGAATCCTGCTGCGGGAGTAGGCAAGGGTATAAATTTTTGACAAACTTTAGGTCGAGCTTCTGGGCAAATTCATCCCGCTGGGACTGTAGGAGTCTCCTTTCCTTTTAGACTAGGTTTGAAGGTGTAGGGTTCACTCCAAGAGCCTCTCTATCTCTCTACGGGGTGATGTTCCTTCGTTAGGGGCAATCCCCTATTTCTATGTTACAACAATAATACAAGGCTGGCAATCAGCAAAAACACTCACTGGGGTAGAGAGAAAACTAGCTCAAGGCGATCGCGGATTGATTTTTATAGACCAAGCCTCTTTGGGGAGCCGCCGTCTCAACGGTAGAACCCGTCATCTCTCCCGGCGGGCTGCAACTCTTACATTAGCTAATAAACACCTGCATTCCTTTGGATAAAATGTCCTTCTAGAGAGTTAAGCGCGTGAGAAACTCTCTATACATCAGCTTACCCAGTTTCTCCAGAAAAAACTACAGCGATCGCCATCAACTAAGATGATATAACTCATCCAAAATACTTGTGAATCAAAAGAAAAATTTATCAATCCTCCTCTAGTGAGGAAAACCAGAGGAAAAAATAAAAAATAACCTCTATCTATTGGCATAGATTTTTCTAAAACAAGCGTTGCCCAGTTAAGACTTAACTTCCCAATCCTCCGTCTGAGACACCGAACCCTTTCCCTCCCCTGTAGCTACAGAGGGAGGGAGGGTAAGTTTCCGTGGGTTTCTCGGGCAGAGTGTGCGCAATATAAACCCCCATCCAAAAATCTCTCCTTGGTCCTTCTGAACCAGCATTGCGAACTGGATGTTCTAGTTCCTGAATCCTCAATATGCCTGGATTGCGGTTCCCAACGCAGTTCTAGCCTGTGTCATCGCGAGACTTTATGCTATCAGGGATCAGCAAGAGCGCTAAGGCATTGGACTTTAGTCCTTCGCGACTGGACTTTGTACGGAAGCGTCAGGACAAGGCAGTGCTTTGTGCTGACAGGGATTGAAGATTTTATGCGGTGCAGTTCCCCTAAAGTGTCCTTGGACTTGACAAACCCCAGCCGATCGCCTCCAGCCCTTTTAAAAAATCTAAAATGGTATGATGCTCTTGTCTTAAACCAATCATAGCCTTGAACCATTTGTGAAACCAAGCGTTCGACTAATTTTTAAGGGGGTGCAGGAATTGGGGCGGTGGGTTCTGGTGGGAATCTGGAACCTGCTGGTTAACCTGTTTTGGCTGGGGATTCAGCTTATTGAATTGTTGGTGTGGGCCTTTTTAGAACTCCGGATGTGGATACAGCGACTGCTCCTACAAGTCAAGGAAGCGATCGCCCAAAGAGATTTCATTATTTTACTCTTCCCCTTCAAATGGCTACTGCTTGGGATTTGGCAATTCGCTTTTCAAGGCTTCTGGTTGTTGATCCATCTGATTGAATTGATTGCCTGGTATATTACCCATTTGCCAACAGTGACCCGAACTGTTCCACCCTTGGGAAATTCCAGAGGCAAGTCGGGCATTTCTCAACCCAGGCTACAGCCAATTCCCCCAGAGAATCCGCCTCGGAAGCAACAAGGCAGACTGCCGCAAGATAGGTATCGGGCGATCGCGTTCATTGCCCTCTGCTTAGCCGTCCTGCCCTTGGTAACATTCATCCCTTTTCCCCATCCATTTGAAGGCAGGATTTTAGTAGAAGAACTTAGTTTTAGATATGGAGAATCGCCCCAAAGTTTTGTGTTATTTGAAGAGATAAGCGGGTTGCGTCAGATGGCGATCGCCGGGAAACAAAGCTTCACTTTAACCGGGCGGTTTGAGAGTGCCAATGATCCGCGATTGAATCGGCTATCCCGCCTCACAGTTGATCTACCCACTGCCGAGAGTGAATGGGAAATCGCACCCGTTGAAGGCGATCGCCCAAGTGAACTGACCCTCAAACGCTTGTGGTTAAGACAACATACCTTAGTCGAACAGTTCCGTTACGATCGCCGTCGTCTCCAACTTGTCTTACAACCCGCAATTCGTCCCAATGTGCTAGAACTTGACTTCGGCAATCAGCCGTTGCGAGTGAGTTTACGAGGATATCAAATTACAGAACTACAGTCGCCAAGTAGCCGCCTCAACCGCGATACTCCCTTAGAATTTACCTGGATTCCCGAGGAAAAAGCGCTAACCTTAACTTTGAGAGAGCAAGCGGCGATCGCGGCGATCGTTCCCCAACCATCGCCTCAATGGATACCGGGTAATCTGAATGTTGAAGATGTGCGATTTTACCGCAGCCAACCCACACAAAGGGCTACCGCTACCCCCGCTTACCAGTCTACTGCGATCGCGGGTCAGATTCAAATGGCAAGGCAATCACTCCAAATATCACAAAATGATTTTTTAATGGGAGAAACGGCAACGGATTTAGAGATTCAAAAACTTGACACTCTCGCACTTGTCCCCGATAGTCCCAAAGAAAATACTAGAGCAGGCATTCAAGTCGGATTTTCAGGCAGCGAAACTCAGATTCAAGTCGGGCCCGAACCCACCGTTTCAACACAGAGCATACAGGGTAACTTCTGGAATAAATGGTTCTCTCAACAGACTTTGCTCGCCCTGATTCCTGTTTGGGTAGTCGGGTTGGGTTTTTTAATCTATTGGGGGGGTAATAATTTCTCCAAAATTTGGTGAATCTGGGCTAAAATTAGGCAAAAGCAAAGGGAGCGAAATGCTCCCTTTGTGGAATTCTAAATTTTTCTATAGAGACATCGGATTGAGAGGCACTCTATATCAACTAAAGTTAGGCTGCACTGGGCTTTTGTAATTCCCCATCTTCAAGATAGAGAATGCGATCGGCCACATCCAGAATGCGCGGATCGTGAGTCACCATTAATACAGTGCTACCCCCTTCTTTTGCCAATCGGCGCAGGAGTTCGATCACCGCATGACCACTATGAGAATCTAACGCTGCCGTGGGTTCATCCGCCATAATCAACTGAGGATGACCCGCCAAAGCGCGGGCGATCGCCACCCGTTGTTTTTGTCCACCAGATAAATCCCGAGGTAACTGATGAACTTTCTCTCCTAATCCCACCTGTTCCAAAAGATGCTGCGCCTCTAGGTGAGCATGGCGTCCCCGAATTCCTTTCAAATTCAGCGCTACTTCCACATTTTCCGCCGCCGTGAGTGCGGGAAATAAATTAAAACCTTGAAAAATAAAGCCAATATTATCTCGGCGAAACCGGGATAATTCAGCCCGGGACATCCAAGTAATTTCTTCCCCGAGTAATTTAACCGTTCCCGCTGTTGGGGTTAGCATCCCAGCCAAAATTGAGAGCAAGGTCGTTTTGCCCGAACCCGATGGTCCCATCAACAGTTGGATATCTCCGGGACGGACTTCCAAATCAACCCCTTTGAGTGCATGAAACTCCTCGGAACCCGACTCAAAGACCATCTTGACGCCTCTAGCTTTAATCGCACCCATTGTTGTCGGTGCCGCTGTTGGTGCGACTAACGAGGGTGCAATCACCTGAGTGGAGAGATTTCCCATAGATTCATTAAAGTTTAGTGAAGCAGTCATTGGTCTCAATGTTTAGTGAATATGCTATATACGGTAGGCTGTGAGAGCAAAACAATCAGGAGTTAGAAGTTAAGAGGATGCCCGATCGCATTCTGGCAGTCGGTCCTCACTCTATTCTGATTGTCTGTGCCACTTTTAGAATCGTCATCCCCCGATGGGTTTGAGTAATTATGCCCAATACCCCCCATAATTGCAACCTAGGCTTTAAAAACAATCGCCGGATCGACTCGGTTAATTTTCTGAATGGCAAAAATTGCCGAAGATACACACATCACCACCGTAATCCCAAATACCCCCACAGCAGTTCCCGGTGAAATCAGGATGGTCAATCCCTGGGCCGCCAGGGCCCAATATTGGATCCCCCAGCACAGCAGCATTCCTGGCAGGTATCCTAACACAGCCATCCACAGCGCCTGTTCAATAATCACCCCATAAATCACGCTTTGGGAGGCCCCCATCGCCTTCAGAGTTCCAAATTCTTTGATGTGATCCGAGACGGAAGCGTACAGAATCTGTCCGACAACCACCATGCCGACCATCACCCCCACTCCGGCCCCCAAACTCAGCACAAAGCCAATTCCCGTGCGTTCTTGCCAGTAAACGCGGTTGAGTTGGGCCATTTCTTCCTGGCTATAAGCGCGGGTATAGGGCAATGCCTCTTTCAGTCTGTCTTTGAGTTCCTGCAAATCTTGTCCCGGTTCAGCTTTGATCAAAATGTAAGTGATCGGATCATCCTCCGTTAAGGGTTTTGGATCCTCTGGCGTCTCGGAAGCCGCCTCTTCACTGGGACGAGTCGTCGTGAAGGCGTTGGCACTATCTAAGGAAGAAAAAATATAGGGACTCGCCACAATGGATTGAGTGTCATGGGTGAATCCCATCACCGTGGCGGAAAATGCCCCCACTTCCACTTTGTCCCCCAGCCAGGAGACCTTGAGGGTATCAAAGCTGGCTTCATCTACAAACATGGTGTAGGGTTTGTGGAGGTCGTTTAAGCTGCCTCTGACAATCTGTCCCGGTACGAAGAGTTCCCCATCTGGGTCAAATCCAAACACTCGGACATGGTTAATATGGCCGGTTGAATCTCGCCACAGGGTCCCCTGGACGATCAGCGCTTCCGCTTGGGCGACCCCTTCCACTTCTTGAGCTTCCTTCAATCGCTTGTAGGGCATATGGAGGGTCATTTCTAAGGTTTCCATATCCTGGGAAGTGACCCATATATCCGCTGGAGAATAGTCCACCAGTAAGGCGGTTGAGCGCATCACCCCTTTGAAAATTCCAGTTTGGATGGTAATCAAACTCACCGCAAACATAATGCCTGCTTGGGCGACCAGAAAGCGCGGGAGATCTTCAAATAGGTTTTTTCGGGCTATGGAAGGCATATCAAAAGAAGGATGATCAACAAGGGTTAGGTAACGGGGGTTGGGTAACCGGGGATGGGGGATGGAAAGAAAGAATAGAGCAATTTTCTCGGTAAATAGTCACTGGAGGAGTCTAAATTTCTCCGGGTTTGTTCCCTTTGAGTTAAACCTATTTAGGGTAAAAGGGCTATTCCTTTAGGGGTTTATGATTTGGAAATCCCTCGGCTTGTTTGTTATTGTAGTCGTGAACTGGAGGAAGTGCTACCCATCGTTATCCTGCTGTCTGAGGGTGAATTGGCCTTCCGCCTCTTCAATGGAATCGCTTATTCGGAGTGGGGACAAGGTTTGGGAGAGGACATTGCTTTTGGCTGTGGGAAATGTATGAATTAGCAACCGGGGCGATGGTCAATTGCTCGCCCCGGTTGCTAATTGGATTGGGGGTTGATTTGATGCTTTATCATGCTATTATAACGCAAAAAATCCGAGGGTTAAAGGAATTCTTTTAAAAACTCAAAGGCTTGCTCATCCCAACAGGGTGCGGGAGAGAGGAAGCTCAAACAAAGAAGAACATCGGCTTGGATGGCGTCGATCTCTTCGTCCTCGAACAGTTCGGCTAAGGCTTTAGTATCTCGTTCTTTGAGGGCACACAAGGGTTCGGCTGCCCCGGAGGAAAAATCACAGGAATTGGCGGTAAAGTCAGAGGTGGCGATCTCTAGGTCGGATAGGGGTTCAATTTTGCTTGGGAAAAAACGCCGCCACCTTCTTGATGGTGTCGAGACTGCTGCCTTTTTACTAAATTCAAGGAGTTGGGTGAAAAAGGGATCCCTGGAGTTGGTAGATGAACTCATAATTGGGGGAGGGATTTAAAATTCCCGCGCTTACCCCGAATCAGGTGCGCGGATGTGCAATTAAGCTGATGGGAGAGTTTCTTAAGAGAGGGGGAGAGAAATACAGGCAGTCATGGGCGCTATGAATGAAGGCTGAGTTGAGCGGCTGGGCAATTCTTTATCCTTTTTTAATGTTTAAGGCGCGCTCATCCCCTACCGGGTAACAGGCGATCGCTCACCGGGTAACCTGGCGTTGGCAATGAAGCTGCCTCGGGCGAGAGGGATAAATGCCGCTTTTGGCTTATGCTCTTTTGAGTTTTCTGTGTTGATGCACCCCAAGAAAGAGCGATCGCCCTGGTTCTGTGTCTATCGCTCTTAAATCTGCTCGGCCTGTTGTGGCAATTTTAACTCACACAATTCAACGGCAAAAGCATCGGCAAACGCTGTAGCGAGTTGCTGACGCACGCGATCGGGGTTAATCCCCTCTACAAATTCCGCCAAGCTACCCACGGGTTTGTTGACAATCCCACAGGGGACAATTTGCTCAAACCCTTTCAAATCCGGGCAAACATTGAGTGCAAAACCGTGCATGGTAATCCATCGACTGACTTTAATCCCGATCGCCGCTATTTTTCGCCCCTCTAGCCAAACTCCGGTCAACCCCGGAATGCGATCGCCCTTTAAGCCATACTCAGCGAGTACCTGAAGAATCACCCCTTCTAGCTGCCGCAAATACCAGTGCAAGTCCGTCTGGTAATATCTCAGATTCAAAATCGGGTAACCTACGATTTGACCTGGACAATGATAAGTCACCTCACCCCCACGCTCCACCCGATGCAGTTCCACATCGCTACAGGTGGGGTCAAACTTGAGAAATTCTAAACTCGCCCCTTTTCCCAAGGTATAAACCGGAGGATGTTCCAGCAAAATGAAGACATCCTCTAAATCTGGATTTGACCGTCTGGCGGCCACCAAAGACTGCTGCCAGGTCCAAGCTTCCTGATAGGGGAGGCGATCGAGATTGTAGAACCCACAACGCCGACGAGGGGAACTGCTTTCAACAGGATTGGCTAGACTTCTACTATATATCATCCAAAAAAGCAAGGGGTTTTTGGCAGAAATTTCGACAAATATCAGTTAGGGAATCCGGACAACTACTATAGCCCAGGGTAACTGGATTGTCATTGCGTAACGTATTGCAACGAATTTTAAAGAGATAACAAAATTCGGTGTAATTCTCAATCCAAGGTGGTAGTGTGAAAGGTAAGGAGTTGAATTGCAGCACAGGAGGGGTTTCCCAAAAGCCATCTTTTATAGAACCTACAACACCATTTAGTTGACTGATCGGGTACGCTAAGTGGCCTTGTCCCCTAGGACAGAATTTGTGGAACCCTCCGACTCAAGTCTCCAAGACTTACAATTTTGGGTCTTGATTGCTATAATCATCTTCATTATCGACAGAACGTGCTGACCAACAGGCACATCAGACTTTGAAGCTCGTGCCATCGCAGTTGATGACGAGTGCTCCACAGTCTTAAGGCAATCCCCCACTCCGGGCGATCGCCCTACCCAATTCCCAACCGCGATGCCTGAAAGAGCTGCCGTAATCTCGGGGCAACTCAGGGCAGAGTAATTCTACCCTTTCAAATGTAGTCAACCTTGATAAGTTTTGGCTCCGTTCTTAAGCGAGCGAAACGCCAAAAACGGGCAAAAGAACTAATGTTAGGAAAGCGGCATTACCCGCCCCGCTTTCCCTCCGTCTATTCTTTAGAAACCGGGCTTGGAGATGCGTATTTCGCTTTTATTATCACCCCTCCAAACCCTAAAATCTAAATCATTAATACGATGGAGTCTTCAGTGGGAAGATTGATATGAAGCTTGTTATCCACGGCAAAAATATTGAAATAACCGAGGCCATTCGCGAATACGTCAACCAAAAGGTTGAGAAAGCAGTGAGTCACTTTCAAAACTTGACCACGGAAGTAGACGTTCATCTGTCTGTGGCCAAAAATCCTCGGAACAATTCTAAACAAACTGCTGAAGTGACCATTTTTGCAAATGGTACCATCATTCGAGCTGAGGAGAGCAGTGAAAATCTGTACGCAAGCATCGATTTAGTCGCTGATAAAATCGCTCGCCAACTGCGTAAATACAAAGAAAAACGTCACGCTCAGAAAGTTCAAGCGCCAGACACGCTTAATGAAGCGCTTCTCGAAGAGCAACCCCTAGTCGAGGATCTAATCGGCGAACGCACCCCCGAACTTCCAGAGGAAGTGGTGCGAACTAAATATTTTGCCATGCCTCCGATGAGTGTTCTCGAAGCCTTGGAACAACTGCAACTCGTGGATCATGACTTCTATATGTTCCGCAATGCCGACACGGGTGAAATTAACGTGATTTACGAACGCAACCACGGTGGTTACGGCGTTCTCCAGCCCCGCAATGGCAACGGTCAGACCAAAAACGGCAAAGCAACCGCTACCGCCAGCAAAGCTAACCCATCAAAAGTTTGACATCCTTTAGCTTGCTTCTTTGAGCGGTTGTCAGAACTCTGTCCAGCCCCAAATAAAAAGCGCCCCCAATTTGGAGGCGCTTTTTTTAGTCAAAAGTTAGATTAACCATTGATAGCCGGAGCAGTCAAAGCAACCGGAGTCGCTTCTCCAGCAGCCAAATCTGTCGATATCCCAGGGGTATAGCTCCCGCTTTCAGCCGGATCCTCGGTCAGCAGGAGAGTTGATTAAACTGAAATTGATTAGCCTTTTTATCTTTTAGGGCGGGCAATGGAGGTATAATTAGACTCAAATTTATTCTAGAGACTGGCCGTCTCTGCTAGTTATGAATCAGCCGAATCTTCTGGAACTTGCCAAACAGGGAGATGCCAAGGCGATCGCCACCCTAATGAACCGCAAACTACAACCGAAAGGGATTACTGCTAAAGCCTCGATGAAAAATGATTGCCTGCAAATTATGCTGGAATCAGCGCAGGTGGCCCCCCAAGAAACATTAGTAGCGCTTATCCGGAAGTCGGTTCTGACGTTGGGGGCAGAAGGTATCAAGCGGGTGAAGGTTTACGGGAAACAGGCAAAGGAAGAATTTCCCGCTTGGAGTGAAGAATTTGAGGTGGAAGCGCCGATTGTTGCCAGCTTGGAGGAAACTGCTCAACAGGGTGATGTGAATGCGATCGCCACTTTAATCAAGCAGTGGCTAAACTCTCCAGGAATTGCAGTTAAAGCGAGTTGGAAAAATGATTGTTTGCAGGTCAAGCTAGAATCAGACGAAGTACCCCAACAACAGAGCATAATTCCGATAATTCAGGCGGGTTTAATTGATATAGGGATTCCAACTTTGGCGAGCGTGAAGATATTCGCCCAACAGAACGGCGATGATTTTCCGGAGTGGGAACAAGAGTTTGCTGTGGAAAAAGCGGAACCTGTACTAACAGAAACACCGGAAGCCATTGCGAATGAAGCTGAAAATAATAAGCTGGTTGAGGGGAAAGCAGATAACCCATTGTCGCTTCAAAAGGAATCAAAACAGCTATCTTTTTGGGAGCAGATGACTAAGAAGGCGAAACAAGCAGGGGACGCGATCGCAGACGCTACAGTACAAGCCCGTAAATCTGCGAGCGAAAAAGTTCCAGACGTAGGTGGTGCGATCGCAGGTATGGCATCGGGTGCAGGTAAAGTAGTGCTGGAAACTGCAACAGGAACTGGTGGGGCAATTGCTGAAGCTACCTTTACAACCTTTACAGCCGGTAAAGTAGTTGTCCAGAAAGCGCCTGAAGTTGGTGGTTCGATTGCCAATACAGCATTCCAAACGAGTAAGGTGGCGATCGAAACCGCTAAAAATACCGCTATGCAATCAACTAAAGGAGCGGGCCATGTATTAGAAATGATTGAGAAGAGTCCCCTGCTTAAAAATATTACCAAAGCTCTCAAGGTTGATTGGATAGTTCAGTTTATAGATGCAGTCGATGTAGTCCGAGCTGAAACTGAAGTCCGAGAATTACAGCAGAAATATCCGCAGGAAAAGCCAAGAGAAATCGCTCATCGTCTGATGTTAAAAAAAGCTTTAATTGCAGCCGGAAGCGGATTGGCGAGTAGCTTAGTTCCTGGAACCGCACTGGCGATGTTAGGGGCTGATTTGGCCGCTACCACTGCATTATCAGCCGAATTAGTTTATCAAATTGCTGCCGCTTATGGATATAATTTGGAAGCTCCCGAGCGCAAAGGGGAAGCTTTAGCCATTTTTAGTTTATCTCTGGGTAGTAACTTAGCTATTGAAGCAGGTGTGGGTCTGGTGGGTAATATACCTTTAGCCGGAGCGGTAATTGGAGCTAGTAGCAATGCAGTGATCATCTATGGACTGGGATATGCTGCCTGCCGTTTTTATCAAGAAAATTTCAGCGAGCCATTAATAATGGAAGGGGCGATCGCAGAAACCCAAGTAGAAAGTCAAAAATATTTAGAAGAAGCGATCGAGCAACAATCCTTGATGGATCGGATTTTCGTTCACCTCGTTTTAGCGGGTAATCCCGATAAAACTTGGGAACAAATTTTGCCCGAGTTACAAACCTTGAACTTCAGTCCAGCTTCACTGGATGCGATCGGCAACAATCTCCAATCACCACCGCCTTTGGAAACCTTGCTCGAACAAATCAATAGCGATTTTGCTATACCGCTGCTAGCGCAATGTGAAAAACTCGCTCAATTAGATGGCATCGTTACACCAGAAGAAGCACAGGTAATAGAGACGATTAACCAAAAGTTTAATCGGGAAATTCAATCACTTGTACAACAGGAATCCTAAATTAGGGGATGGAGGTTCTTTCAAGACTCTACTATATAGACCTAAAAAAGCTATGTAGACATAAAAAAAGCGCCCCCAAATTGGAGGCGCTTTTTTTAGTTAAATCTTAGATTAACCGTTGATAGAAGGAGCAGTCAAAGCAACCGGAGTTGCTTCGCCAGCAGCCAAGTCGAGGGGGAAGTTGTGAGCATTACGCTCGTGCATCACTTCCATACCCAGGTTAGCGCGGTTAATCACATCAGCCCAGGTATTAACAACACGACCCGTAGAGTCAATGATCGACTGGTTGAAGTTAAATCCGTTTAAGTTAAAGGCCATCGTGGACACACCTAAAGCGGTGAACCAGATACCCACAACCGGCCAAGCAGCTAAGAAGAAGTGCAAGGAACGGCTGTTGTTGAAAGAAGCATATTGGAAGATTAAGCGACCGAAGTAACCGTGAGCGGCAACAATGTTGTAGGTTTCTTCTTCTTGACCGAACTTGTAACCGTAGTTTTGAGATTCGGTTTCAGAGGTTTCACGAACCAAAGAGCTGGTCACCAAACTTCCGTGCATCGCACTGAACAAGGAACCACCGAACACACCGGCCACACCCAACATATGGAAGGGGTGCATCAGGATGTTGTGCTCAGCTTGGAACACCAACATGAAGTTGAAGGTTCCAGAGATACCCAAGGGCATACCATCAGAGAAAGAACCTTGACCGATCGGGTAGATCAAGAAAACGGCGGAAGCTGCTGCAACAGGTGCAGAGTAAGCAACGCAGATCCAAGGACGCATACCTAAGCGGTAAGACAATTCCCACTCACGACCCATGTAGCAGAAGATGCCGATGAGGAAGTGGAAAATCACGAGCTGGTAAGGGCCACCATTGTAAAGCCACTCATCCAAGCTGGCTGCTTCCCAGATGGGGTAGAAGTGCAAGCCAATTGCGTTACTCGAAGGAACAACTGCACCAGAGATGATGTTGTTTCCATACAGCAAAGAACCGGCAACGGGTTCGCGGATACCATCGATGTCAACGGGGGGTGCCGCGATGAAAGCGATGATGTAGCAGACAGTGGCGCTTAAGAGGGTGGGGATCATCAACACGCCGAACCAGCCGATATAGAGGCGGTTTTCGGTAGAAGCGACCCACTCGCAGAAGCGGTCCCACAGATTAGCGCTTTCGCGCTGCTGTAATGTGGTGGTCATAGTTTTATGATTGCTATTGGTTTGTCGAGGTAGTTATGATGTTTTTAGATTAACGAGTTTGTAACGATTTGTAAAGGGGTTTCAGCTACAACAATCCTGATGAGAGCGATAAGCTGAGATTATCGCTGTGGGGTTCGGAGTCAACTCGACAGTTTGTGTTGACATTGTGTGTACAAGAGCCTAATATTATTTAATGAAGGGTCGGCATTAAGGGAACTCCATAAAATAAAATATGCAAAAACCCCGCAGGCTGAAGCCTGGGGCTACACGGACAAAGCCTGCCTCCGCAGGCTACAAGAGTAAAGAATTTGGATGATTTATTTTTTGGAATCCCCTAAGTCGCCTTATATTAATGTCGCTGCTAGGTTGAAAATTATGTCGAGGTCAGAATTTGAAGACTCATCTCGCCAGACTCGGGATGTAACGATCAACATCCGAGCCACACAGAGTCAGAGGGATCTCATTGATCAAGCCGCTCACATCCAGGGAAAAAGCCGGTCCGAGTTCATGCTTGAATCAGCCTATCAAAAAGCACAAGATGCTTTGCTAGAGCGGACTTTTTTTGGGTTAGATGAGCAAAAATATCAGGAATTTGTCGCCTTGCTCGATGCAGCCCCTCAGCCAAACGCCCAGTTACACCATCTCTTAACAACTCAATCTCCGTGGGATTAGAGAGGGACGCGCTTCGCCCGCCGGAAAAACTGAATTCGTCCCATCAAATTGAGGGCTTTGACTCAGGAAACAGCCCGCTCAATGACTGGCTCAAGCGCCGTGCATTAAAAAATGAAGCTGAGGGGGCTTCCCGAACTTATGTTCTCTGCGCGGGGGAGGTAGTGATTGGATATTACTGTCTTGCAAATGGAGCAGTAGCCCAAATTACAGCAACGGGTCGAGTTCGGAGGAATATGCCCGATCCGATTCCGGTGATGGTGATTGGAAGACTGGCTGTCGATCGCCACTGGCAAGGCAAAGGAATAGGGAATGCACTGCTCCGAGATGCTATTCTTCGTACCCTGCAAGCTGCTGAAATTGCAGGAATTCGCGCAATTTTTGTCCAGGCGATTTCGGAAGATGCCAAGCAGTTTTATGAAAAGTGTGGATTTACTGCTTCTGCGATCGATCCGATGACACTGATGGTGACGGTTAAAGATGCGATCGCCGCACTGGCTTAGTCAGGCTCAAACGTAAAGTATATCTAAATACCTGGTACGCAGCCGGAGTCAGACTTTACCCATTGCAATCAGCAATGATTTTTTAAGGGATTTATGATAAGTCTCAACTTCAGCAGAGAGTCCAGAGTTGTCCTGGGGATGCAGGCTCTTTGAGCGACAATTTGGGATAATAAATAAAAGCTAAGGGAAAAATTTTTTTATGAGCGAAACAGTAACCGATATCAACCGGCTAACGCCATTCCCTGACCATACGCAACTACCAGAAGAAGACGGCACGTTTGTGAAAAATTTTCAGGAGCATCCCCAGAGCATCCTACTGACTGATTCCCTCGGACCCGTTTTAGAGCAACGGCATCCGGATGGACAGTATTGTATTGGACAAGATAGCGGCATTTACTGGCGAGAAACGGACCCCCCGGAAAAGGGAGCGGAGGCCCCGGACTGGTTTTATGTGCCCAATGTGCCACCCAACCTGGATGGGGAGGTGCGCCGTTCTTATGTGCTGTGGCGAGAATTGAGGGCCCCTTTGATTGCCTTAGAGTTTGCCAGTGGCAATGGGGAGGAAGAACGGGATAGAACTCCCCTGGGGGTGTCTGTGGAGGGAAAAACGGTTAGACCGGGTAAGTTTTGGGTGTATGAACAGATTATCCGTATTCCCTACTATGGAATTTATGAAATCAAGTCGGGTCAGTTAGAGGTTTATCATTGGATGGATTTTTCTTATCAAAAGATAGAACCGAATGAACGAGGTCATTATCCGATTGTGCCAATGGGAGTGGAGTTGGGATTATGGCAGGGAACTTATCAAAATCAAGACCAATTGTGGTTACGCTGGTGGGATTTGGAAGGGAATCTCTTGTTGATTGGGTCGGAACGCGCTGAATTGGAAAAACAGCGAACGGAACAGGAAAAACAGCGTGCGGAACAGGAAAAACAGCGCGCGGAACAGGAAAAACAGCGCGCGGAACAGGAAAAACAGCGCGCGGAACAGGAAAAACAGCGTGCGGAACAGGAAAAACAGCGTGCGGAAGCGGCAGAAAGCAAAGCGGCACGATTAGCGGAACGTCTGCGATCGCTCGGAATTGACCCGGATGGGGAAGGGGATATCTAAAGCGATCGCCGCTGCATCTGTGTGAATCCACAAACCCAAAGCGATCCCCATAGGTGAGGGGGACGCTTTTTTATTTTAAGCTCAGATTAACCCTAATTTCCGTGATAAATCCCTCCTTTAAAATGAAGGCTACCGCCGCAGGATTTGTTTTATAGATAGACTCTTAAATTCAGAAATTTTCCGATACAATAATTAAGTAAACAGGTTAGAGGTGATATAATAATAAGCAGTAAAATTTACCGAAAATGAGCAAGCAAAATCTTCATGAAAAATAATCGAATATACCTAGGTTTGAGCCTAGTTGGCTTAATCGGACTGATTGGCTGTACGGAACAGACAACGGGTAGAATTTGCGAATATACTCCCGCTGCGGGCCAACCCAATCCATTAGGGGAAAAAGCTAGTTTCCGGATTCGAGAACAAGAAGGAAATACAATTTTCACGTATCAACCCGACCCCAGCGAAATGCTAGAGGAGACGATTGAACTTTCAGGAAGGCGAGAGTTAACCTATAGAAATACGGACTTAGATACTGCGCGAGTCAAATTAATTCAAAACCCCGAACACTATAAGCGACTGATTGACAAAAAAACTCCCCAAGATTTTGCTGCGGTGAATGAAAGTTTAACCTGTCAGTAAGAGGAAAAGCCATTAAAGAGTGGGAGTCAGCTTGAGAGGGGAAGCCCCAGGGTAAAGAGGTGGGCTAATTCATGAGCGTGCCGATCGCCTCGGTTCGCTATAATAAAAAAATAAACAGATATGATTGCTTCGCTCAATCCCAGGAACCTTCACCTCTATGGCTTTACCTATAGTTGCTATTATCGGACGCCCTAACGTGGGCAAATCAACCCTTGTCAATCGGATTGCTGGGGGTAAACAGGCGATCGTGCATGATGAACCGGGAGTCACGCGCGATCGCACCTATCGAGATGCCTTCTGGCAGGACCGAGACTTTCAGATTGTCGATACGGGCGGATTAGTCTTTGATGATGATACCGAATTTTTACCCTTAATTAGAGAACAAGTCCTGACAGCGCTTTCTGAATCAAGCGTTGCCCTGTTTGTTGTCGATGGACAACAAGGGGTTACAGAAGCCGATCGCGAAATTGCCAACTGGTTACGGCATCAAAAAGTCCCCGTTGTCCTTGCCGTGAATAAATGTGAATCTTTAATGGAAGGATTGACCCAAGCGGCAGAATTTTGGGAATTAGGCATGGGTGAACCTTATCCCATTTCTGCCATTCACGGCAGTGGAACCGGGGATTTATTAGATATTGTCATTCCCCACTTGCCGCCCACTGCTGAAATTGAAGAAACGCCAGAAATTAAAGTAGCGATCGTTGGACGTCCTAATGTGGGTAAATCCAGCTTACTCAATGCTTTTTTGGGAGAAAAAAGGGCCATTGTTAGTCCAATTTCCGGAACAACTCGCGACACTATTGATACCTTTGTAGAACGCAACGGAAAAACTTACCGAATTATCGATACCGCAGGCATTCGGAAGAAGAAAAATGTCGAATATGGACCGGAATTTTTTGGCATTAACCGGGCGTTTAAAGCAATTCGTCGGGCGGATGTGGTGCTGTTGGTCATTGATGCAGTCGATGGGGTAACGGAACAGGACCAAAAACTGGCGGGACGAATCGAAGAAGAAGGACGCGCCTGCGTCATGGTAATTAATAAATGGGATGCGATCGAGAAAGATTCCTATACCATTTATGACTATGAACGGGATATCAAAAGTCGCCTCTATTTCCTAGAATGGGCGGAAGCCATTTTTGTGAGTGCTGCCACCGGAAAACGGGTGGAAAACATCCTAGATCTAGTGGATAAATCCGCTGATGAACATCGTCGGCGGGTTTCTACCTCAGTGATTAATGAAGTGTTAAAAGATGCCCTGCACTGGCACAGTCCTCCCACCAGCCGCCAAGGAAAACAGGGGAAAATCTATTATGGGACTCAGGTTACCAGTCAACCTCCCACCATTGCTTTGTTTGTGAATGACCCGAAACGATTTAACGATAATTATCGCCGTTATATCGAACGTCAATTCCGTGAACAACTGGGATTTACGGGGAGTCCATTGCGGTTGTTATGGCGTGGGAAAAAAGCCCGTGACTTTGAGGATAATAATACCACCAATCGAGCCGTTAAAGTGTAGGGTTTCCCCTAACCTGCTATTCGGCATGGGGGGAATTTAGGAATTTCCCCTAAAATACCTGGCTATTCTACAGAGGGATAATTCAGGAATTTTCCCTACAAAAAACAGGGTAAACCCGAACCTTTTGGACAGCGGTTTTAGACGCTTTGAACCTTTACTTTCTCAAATCCGATGGATTTACTGCGATCGCTGCCTATCGGCTTGTATTTAGAGCAACCCATTACCTGGTTACATGGCTTGGATGCGCGAGTCAAACTGCTGTGGTTGATGAGCTTTTTAATCGCCCCAGTCTTAGCGAATCCCCTCTGGCGGATTGGGTTGGTTTTGCTGCTAATTTTGATTACAATTAGTGCCTTGATTCCCCTGCGAGTCTGGCGCAAACAAATGGGGTGGTTGTTAACCCTATCTCTGTTAGTTTGCTTGATTACAGCGATCGCCCCCGATGGGCTCCCGGTTGAACACCAACCCCGCCTCCCCTCTCAAGAACTCACCTTTGATCGCCAACCCCTCACCCTCCCTCCAACACCCATCAGAAATCCCTGGTACAATCCCTTGGGCTGGGGTGAAGAAACCACCAAACCCGAGGAGACAATTGAGGGGGAAATCCCTCAACCGACGGATTACCGTTACGTCCTCTTTGAGCAAGGGCGGTTTATGATTACCCGCCGTTCTCTGGATTTAGGAATTCGGATCAGCACCTTATTTTTTACCTTAATTTATAGCACCAATCTCTACCTCCTGACTACAGCACCCGAAGAGATTGCGGCGGGAATTGAAGATTTAATGAGTCCTCTGAAACGGTTTAATATTCCCACCATAGAAATTGCCCTAACTCTAACCCTATCTCTGCGGTTTATCCCCCTGGTGTTAGAAGAAGTTCAGAATTTAATTCGTTCCGTGAGAACTCGGGCAATTAATTGGAAAAAATTGGGCTTGCGAGGAACAACAAAAGTATGGTTTACCGTAGTAGAAAGATTGCTAGAAAATCTGCTCTTGCGCGCTCAACAAATTGCTGGAGGGATGCAGGTGAGAGGATTTACGACGCCGAATACCCACCGGGTGCAGTGGCATCCGTTAACACTCCGAAATGGAGACTGGGTGGCGATCGCCATATTGTTGGGATTTTGGGGGATGCGTTTCATCTGGGGATGGCAAGCATGAACCCATTAAATCCCGAACCCATCCCCCCTTGGTATTGGCGATCGCTCCCCTTAAAACAGCGGACCGGAACTCAAGTATTTGAGGCATTGTTTCTCATTCCTCAATCGGAAAACAAGCAACCGTTCGCGGCGATCGCCACCCTCCTAGAAAGTCCTTATCCGACTCCCACCCCCATCCCCGAAGCTAGATATTCTATCTGTGCGGGTGCACCGAGATCGATTGACAATCGTCCTCAATTGTGGACTCCAGAAGTCGGGGAAATTCTGCCCAGTTTGCGGCAACTTCTCCAGCGCAAACAGCCAGAACAACCTGAATTTATACCAGAACTTGATACCCTCGAAATCCTTCATCACGATGCGCTTCCTTTCACCGGCGGATGGTTAGGATGGTTGGGGTATGATTTAGCCTGGGAAATTGAAAAACTCCCTCATCTGAACCATGATCCCCTACCCTTTCCGGTAAGCTACTGGTATGAACCCGCCAACTTTGCCATCTTGGATCATCATCAACAACAGTTGTGGATTGCCAGTAGCGATCGCGCTGAACTGGATATCCTAGAACAAAAATTAGAAAGCTTTTTCCCTCGGGAAACCTCTCCTCAAAAATCGCCTAAAACTGAGGACTTTCTTTCCCCTTATCCCCAGTTTCATTTATCCCAATTTGAGTATGAAGAACGGGTTAGAAAAGCTCAAATATATATCACTGCTGGGGATATATTTCAAGCCAATTTATCCTTAAGATTTGAAACGACAACTCAACAGGATAGTTGGGACGTTTATCAGACCTTGCGTACCATTAATCCCTCTCCTTTTGCCAGTTATTGGCGGACTCCCTGGGGAAATGTGGTGAGTTGTTCCCCGGAAAGATTGGTACAATTACAAGGAAAAACCGCTCAGACTCGTCCGATTGCTGGAACTCGCGCTAGAGGGAAAACAGCAGAACAGGATGAACAACTCGCCAGCGAATTACTCGCTAACCGGAAAGAACGTGCCGAACATATTATGTTGGTAGATTTAGAACGGAATGATTTAGGGAGAGTTTGCGAATGGGGAACAGTACAAGTTAACGAATTGTTGACCATTGAACGGTACAGTCATGTCATGCATTTGGTGAGTAATGCAGTGGGTACTCTCCGGGGCGATCGCGATAGTATCGATTTAATCCGCGCCACCTTTCCCGGTGGCACCATTACTGGCTGTCCCAAAGTCCGATGTATGGAAATTATTGAAGAATTAGAACCTGTGCGCCGCAGTTTGTTTTATGGTTCCTGTGGCTATTTAGACTGGCGAGGACAGCTTGATTTGAATATTTTGATTAGAACCTTATTATTTGCCCCAGACACATGGGGAACGGCCAAGAATGACAGGGAAACCTATCGAGTGTGGGGACAAGTGGGGGCCGGAATTGTCGCTGATAGTGAACCGGAAAAAGAATGGTATGAGTCCCTCGATAAAGCTCGCGCCCAACTCGCGGCCCTACAGATGGCGATCGCATTTCGTGAAGGTTCATAACCGGGGCGATCGCTGGCTTCAGGTGTTATGAAACTCCCGAGAATTAAGGCAGCAATCCCTCCCCTTTGATAGCAGTGCCTCAGATAAAAATATAACTCCCGATTAAAACCGGAATATAAACCATCTGGCAGCCGTTAAATAATAGAATTTAAAAGAAGGAGCGTCTCCCTCAGGGATGATCAGTACAGAACAAGACGCTGCCTCTGGGAGGAAGAATTATCCAAATTATTATCTATCCCTAGCCTAAGAGCATGGGGATTTCCGCACTTTCTGATAAAATTATCCCCGTCCAAGCTTGCGGCCAAAACTCAGGGGGGAAACGGGTCATTTCCCGAAACTCCATACTAGCTGACTCCGCCAGGGGGACCTTAGTGACTCTATAACCGTTATGATTAACGGTACTCATCTGAACCTGAATGAACACTGAAACTTACTTAAATCATCCTACTTTTGGTCTACTCTATCGGGTGTGTCTGATCGAACAAAATCAGGAGTTATTCACGACCCTATATGCCCAACGCCTATTTTTTTTAGCGCTTTCTGGCATAGACGGGTTAAGATTTGAGCCGCTCACCCGTGCCGATGCTCGCCTCCTCGTCGAAAACCGCTTGCGATTGCTGCGACGAATGGGGCAAACCCAGGAATTCGCTGAACTTCAACTCATCCACAAACGCACGTTTCAATGACGATCGCCCAACGGATTGCACAGATCCGCGCCAACTTACCCGAATCAGTCCGACTGATTGCCGTCACCAAACAGGTGTCGGTGGATGCCATGATGCAAGCTTATCAGGCGGGAATTCGAGATTTTGGGGAAAGTCGCATTCAGGAAGCTCAAGCCAAATCTGAGCAACTCGGGGACCTGCCCGGTCTAACCTGGCACCTGATTGGACACCTGCAAAGTAATAAAGTTAAACCCGCTTTAGATCAATTTCAATGGATCCATTCTATTGATAGTTTGAAATTAGCGCAACGAGTCGATCGCGTGGCGGAAGGACTCGGGGTTAAGCCAAAAGTCTGCCTCCAAGTAAAAATCGTACCTGACCCCAACAAATCGGGGTGGCAGATTCCTGAACTCATCGGGGATTTAGGCTCGCTAAATCAGTGTAAAAACTTAGAAATCAAAGGATTAATGACCATTCCCCCCTTGGGATTGGATCAAGCAAAAACCCTGGCCCTGTTTGAGCACACTCGTCACCTCGCTCAAGAAATCCAAGCCCAAAATTGGGATCAGATTTCCATGCAGGAGTTATCGATGGGAATGTCAGGGGATTATCATTTAGCCGTCCAAGCCGGGTCCACAATAGTCAGACTAGGGACAATCCTATTTGGAGAGCGATCGTCCTAAAATCTAGCCCCGGACCGTTAGAATTAAGGAAAAAGTGGGCGAATCATCCCCCCTTACCCCCTTGAGTCCAGTCGCCATCGCTATGGGCAATCTCCCGGTTCCATCCCCCCAAAATCCAGTTCAAATCCAGTTCAAATCCAGTTTTCAATTATAGTGATCAACCACCGCCCCCGATTGCACCAAATTCCCAGCACAAAGTCTGGAAAATTTTGGGCATAATCGGCAACTTATGGCAATATACAATAAACTGATAACTTGGGTAGGGTTGGGCATGGCGAATGGAGTAAGGATTTAATCCTTTATTTCCCCGGCATCTGCGGATAATCGGATATAAGATCCGACAAGAGTTGAAAATGGAGCAGCCACTCGCGCCGGAGCTTAGATTTTTCCGCCCTACCTTTGAGACTTCCTCGCTTGGTTGCCGAGGTTGGGGTGGATTCTTAAGTCTAAGAGGGTACGAGTCTAATAAGACGAATCGACCTTAAACCATCTTGCGCTTTTGGAATCTTTCTAAAAGCTTTGCGGGATATCGCCTCTATTACCTTGAATGGCGATAGTGCCATCGCTCCATTGTCCAGCAATAGCCAGACAAAGGTCGCGTAAATGTATCAGAATGCCCTCATGTTACCCTAGTTTTGATGGAGCAAAAACCGTGAATACGATTTTTTCTAAGCTACGAGATATGGTCGGACTCAACGAATCCGTGGATTACGAGTATGAGTACGACGAAATCGAAGGAGAAGGATACCAAAACCTTTACCAAGACCAACCCGCAGCCTCTCCCGAAGCAGAAGCGCGTCGGAATCGCACTCCTTTGCGGACGACCCCAACCGGAATGGGAATGGTGGGATCAGAAAGCGCAATGGGATCAAGTATGAATGCTATCAATAACGTGATCGGTCTACCTGGAGCCGCCAACGGCATCTCTGAAGTGGTGGTGATGGAGCCAAAATCCTTTGAGGAAATGCCTCAAGCCATTCAAGCTCTACGGGAACGCAAATCTGTCGTGCTCAATCTAACGATGATGGATCCGGACCAAGCGCAAAGAGCCGTTGATTTTATTGCCGGTGGGACTTATGCCTTAGATGGGCATCAAGAACGAATTGGGGAAAGCATTTTCCTGTTTACCCCGAGCTGTGTTCAAGTCAGCACTCAAAGCGGTGTGGTTCACGATGTCTTGCAACCCCACCTACGGACTGCTCGTCCTCCCTCTGTCCAAACAAGCTGGACCCCGGAACAAGTCCGGATGGCTCAGTAAATGAACTGTTCTTGGTCAGCGATCGCCCTTAATAGCCAAGTTGACCAAGGACCTGGAAACCCTTACAGGAAATTAGCAACCGTTGTTGGTAAAACTAGGAATTATTGGAGGCGGGGTCATGGGAGAAGCGCTCCTATCCCGCCTGATTGCTCGTGCCGCTTATCAGCCTGGGGAAATTCTGATTAGCGACCCCATGCAGCAGCGTCGCGAGTTTTTAGCGCAACAATATGGCGTCGGCGTCACTGCTGACAATTCTGAGGTAGCGGCAGCGACAGAAGTCTTGCTCCTCGCCATCAAACCCCAAGTGTTCGAGTCCGTCGCCACTGCCTTACCGTCTCTCGGCCAGAATGGACAAGTGCCAGTGATTCTATCTATTTTAGCCGGAGTCCCCCTGAGTAAATTAGAACGAGCTTTTCCTGGCGTACCGATTGTCCGTTCCATGCCGAATACCCCCGCTACTGTCGGCGCTGGAATCACGGCGATCGCCCCGGGAACTCAGGTCCAACCCGAACACCTCGACCGCGCCAAAACTGTGTTACAAGCCGTGGGTGATGTGGTTCAGGTTCCCGAGTCCCTGATGGATGCAGTCACCGGCCTCTCTGGTTCCGGACCCGCTTATGTGGCAATTTTTATCGAAGCCTTGACAGATGGCGGCGTTCGTGCGGGTCTACCCCGCGCCATTGCCGCCCAACTCGCCTTACAAACCGTATTGGGAACAGCCACACTGATTCAAGAAACCCAACTACACCCGGCAGAACTGAAAGACCGGGTAACCAGTCCCGGAGGCACCACCATCGCCGGAGTCGCGCAATTAGAAAAAGCCGGATTTCGGTCCGCCTGCATCGAAGCCGTACAAGCGGCAACCGAGCGATCGCGCCAACTGGGAAGCTAACAAAACTTCAACCAGGAAACCACAAGACATTGGGTTTCTGGACCTTTCTTCGTGGCAAAGTAAGCAGAGATTGGGTCAAGAAACCCGGTTTGTCTTCTCTCTAGTGAATCCCCGAACTAGACATTTCAACTTCTAAGATTTTTCTCCCAATCCATTCGGCGATCGGGGGGATGACTGCATTACCAAGGACTCTCCCTCGACGACTGTCCATCCTGGGGGAAACCCCATCAACCTTTCCCATTCGGTCCAGGTCAAGTTTCTCGCCACAGAGTATTGGTCGGTCTGAATGACCTCCTTGATGTTTTCCAGTTTGGGCGCGTAACGTGGGGCAGATATTTCTCGCCACGGTGTACCCGAAGCCTCCGCGACGTTGTACCACAAGCGGATTGTTTCTGAAAGTGCTTTCACAAATACTGGATCGAGTTTCCGTTTCCCTCGATTTTCCCGGCGGAGAATTCCCAGACAATTCGCTGCTGTCAGTAAAGATTTTATAGGCACGTGGTGATCTAAAACTGGCGATAAAGAAGACGCGATCTCGGTCGTGAGGTAAGCCCGAATGGAGAGCGTTACACGATAGCCATCCCCCCAAATACCCGTGCGTTTCCAGCGTGTTGATAACTGCCTCAAGCGCGGTTCCTTGCTCTGCACAGAGCAACCCTGGCACATTTTCCAAGACCAACCACGGCGGGTGAACTTCTCCAACAAGTTCCATAAATTTATAGAAGAGTCCGCTTCGTTCTCCCCCGAGTCCTTTTCTTTCTGTGTTGGCGTTACTGAGGTCTTGGCAGGGCCATCCGGCACACCATAAGTCAGATTGAGGGATAGTTGCAGGGGTGAGGGTTGTGATGTCTTCATAAATCGGTACGTTAGGCCAATGACGTTTTAATATTGCTTGACAAAATTTATCAATTTCACATTGAAATATAACCTGCATTCCGGCTCGTTCAAATCCTAGATCAAATCCTCCAATTCCCGCGAAAAAAGATGCTACTCGCATGATGTTACCGAACTCTAGCCTTAAGCTCTACCTGTCTGATGTAATTATGACTTAACCCCAGAGATAGGGGTAATAGACGAAAATCGTCTACGGGTCATTTTAAACCCATTATATAGTGTTAATCGAAGTTTTATCCTGATGCAAATAATGACCAAGGCCAATATTAGTGGCCCCAGAATTAGACAAGGGCGTGAAAAGCTTGGATGGGATCAAAGTGAATTAGCGGCTGCACTCTCTGTAGATTTTAATATTAATTTAGATCAGTCTGATATTTCTGAAATTGAGCGGCAAAAGCGTGGAGTCAAAGATTTTGAGCTAGATGCGATCGCCCGTTTGTTAGAAGTTACTCCAGAATGGCTTTTACGAGGAAATGAGCAGCACTCATGAGTAAAAGTGAAGTCAATCGAGAGGAGTGGATTGCCAATGTTTGTGCCTCTTTTGTAACGTCAGGCCAAGCCAATAGAAATTATTATAAATTAATTCTCGAAACTTTATGGCCTCCAGGTCATACCCTGCCCGGTCCCGTTGTTTTTTTATCCGAGATCCGTCAAGTCATTGATCGCTTTAGAGAGAGCAGCGAACCTTATAAAGATGTCTCTCGACGAATCCGAGAATTGCAGGGAGAAGAAGGAATCATTGGCATAGAAAAGCAGGGAAATGGAGTTTACACCCGATATCAGCTTGTTAGTTTAGAAATAAATCCTAAGCGGATCCAAAGAATTAAGCTCGGAGACATTCTTTGGAAAGAAATATTGAATAAATATTCTCATTCTTGTGCAGTTTGTGGTAGAGGTAAACCCTTGGTTAGGCTCGACCAGGACCATAAAATTCCGCGCCTGAGAGGGGGTGGCAACCAGGAGGAAAATTGGCAACCCTTATGCAAAGAGTGCAATAATTTTAAGAGTACCGCTTGCCGAGGCTGTCAACTAGAATGCCAGACTTGCCCTTGGGCATTTCCTGAACAGTTTTCACCCATTAAAATGCAAGGCTCCGATATCAAAAGGATTAAAGATGCTGCCCTAAAAAAAAGAGTGGTTCCCGAGGAGTTGTTACAAGAAATCATCAAAAGCTACTTTGAGAGACCCGATTCTTAACTTAGGGCGACGATGGAAGACTGTACCGACGGACTAGGATGTCGGTACAGGATTAGATAAATAGGACAAGAAACCGGATTTTACAAGATGAATTTGTTGCCAATTACCCGCATTTATGTAACCAAATCCCGTAATTTTCTGGCTACTGTATCCACATCCTAAGAGGGAATACTTTCCGAGGGTTGGGGTAACTTTTGGCCGATGCGGGGTTCAGTGCCAGAAAGCAGGCGATTGATATTGCTGCGGTGTAGCCAGATGACATACATCGAAGCGGCTAACATAAAAATTTGATAGGACAGGGGTTGATGCATTACAAACATGATCCCCGGTAGGGCAAGGGCGGCTAACATCGAACTGAGGGAAACAATGCGGGTAAAGGCGAGGACAATTCCAAAGACTCCAAACCCGGCGAGGGCGATCGGCCAATTGAGGGCAAATAGCACCCCCAAACTGGTGGCAACCGCCTTTCCACCTTTAAAATTAATCCAGACTGATTTGGTATGACCGAGTAGTGCACCTAATCCAGCGAGGATGACCATCCAAGACAACCAACTGGCAGCGGGTCCGATATTTGCAGCAAGTTCCTGGAACTGTGGCAAAGCGTAAGCAAAACGGACCAAAACGATCGCTGCTATACCTTTTAAAATATCCACCAGAAACACCACCAAAGCAGGTCCTTTCCCCACAGTTCTCAGGACATTAGTCGCCCCCGTGGAACCCGACCCTTCTTGCCGAATATCAATTCCCTTCAACTGTCGAGCCACAATATAACCTGTAGGGAATGAACCAAATAAGTAGGCAGCGATTAACAACAACCCATTTAAAAGTAGCCACAAACTCATAAACGTTTATCCTCAGTTTTAAGCAATTTAGAGTCAAGTTTGGGGTTGGTCCTTAGGTAAGGACCAAAGACCCAAAGGGTTAAAGGGTAGGGAGTTCCGGGTCAGCAGCAAATGCTAACCAGAGAGGAAATTGGAGTAGTCCAAGGTTGATTTGGTTTTCCGTTTCATCAATCAAAATCAGCGGAACTTGCTTCTGTTTGAGCAAGCGGTCCGCTTTTTGGGAGAGGGCTTCGGGAGCCTCAAATAGCACCACGCCGCCTTCGGGACCAAAATCAATCCGGGAAATGCCAAGACAGTCCTGTAAACCCCTGCGCCATTCGCCGAGACGTTCGGGAGAGTTGGCGAGGACCAGGGTGCGGAGGCGATCGCCATAGAGACTCTTCAGGACCGAAATCGCTGCCGACGCTACCAGAATATTTTGCAAGCGACTCCCCAAGGTCCGGACTGCGCCTCTTGCACCTTGGGTAAAAAACCAGTTGGAAAGCCGTTCAGCGTGTACGGGTTCAAAGGTGCGCCGGACTTGCCACGGAGGACCATAATAGTCCGGCATGGTGCGATATTTATCCAACAACCGCCGAATCTGTTTGGCGCGGTCTTGAAACGGCTGTTCGGCAAAGGTGGGAGTGGGTGCGCCCGTGCGATCGCCAGTGCGATCGCCGCCTTTTGGTGCTGCTTTAGGAGCCATCTTCGCCGGTTCCGGTTCCGGAGGGGTTAACTCCAGTTGTTCCACCGAATTGACCAAATCCTGCAAACTGCCGGAAAGATAGTCTTTAAAGCCCTGAACCCGAATGGCGAGGTCTTGGGACACCCCAGCAAAGGTGGTCCGCATTTCCGTGCGGATGCGTTCTTGACGGCGTTCGAGTTGTTCGACGGAGATTTGTAAATTGTGCTTGCGCTGTTCCAGTTCGGTTAAGGCATCTTGGACCAGGCGACCGATCGCCGCTTGAGTTTCTGTCTGTTCTTGCAACAGTTCGGCACGATTCGCTTGCAATTGCAGAATAGAGGCTTTGAGTTCGCGTTCTTGCTCCTGTAATTGCGCCACCCGTCGCCCCAAAGATGCCGCTTCATCCTCAATCGCCAACGAGGGAATTACAAGTTCTTCAGCCTGGAGTTCTTCAGCGGTGAGTTCTTCAGCGGTGAGTTCTTCAGGCGGTTGTTCCTGTGCCGGTTGTTCTGAGGGTTCCACTGGGAGTTCAGCTTGTGGTTCCCAGGTTGTCGGGGACTCCGCCTCTTTTAGGGTCAACTCCGGTAGAGGCGATACTGCTTCATCGGGAATAGAGGGTTCCGACTCTTTCCAGAGGTCTTCCGAGAGATTTATCCCCTCAGTGGAATCCGCTGAGAGCGATTCAGAGGAGGAAGCCTCAAACGGCTCTGGGGAGTTGGATTGGTCCTGAGTTTCTAAGGGTTCTGGATTGTGTGTTTCGTCTGCATTCATGGCCAAATATTTTAAACTTTAGAGGTGACCCAGAGCCGATCAGGGAGGTAGTAAGGTGGGGATGCCTGGTGTAAATGAATCATTCAAGGGCCCGATCGCACCTCTAGCCCCAGCTTGGGGATAAGGTAGGTTTTCAAAGGGGTAAAAGAAGCGGTGGCACAACGATGGCGATCGGCCTTAAATCCGGGGACAGCGTTCTTCCAAACAGGTTTGCAGTTGTTTGGGATCGAACAAAACTGGGAGAAAATGGATGCTTTTCACTTCCTTAAAGTAAAACAAAATTGGAACTCCCGGCCAGAAAATTCGCCAATTGATCCATTCTGCGTAAGGAAAGGAGCGAATCAAGTTTCCCGAGCGATAAACATCTAAGGCTTTCGGGGTAAATTGCAGGCGAATAGTTGCCGCTTGGATCATTAAAAATAACCCGAAGGCGGCTATCGGTAAACTCGCCAAAGGTTGCACAGCCAACAGCGGAATACTGCCGATGATAAAGGCCCAAGGCAGGACGTAACTGGGAGCCAGTTCTTGGGTTGAGGTTGAGGTGGAAGTTGAGCTTGAGGTGGAAGTTGGTGTGGTCACAACAGTACCTTGTATTGCGATCGAGGCTGATAGAGAATTGAATGTTTCTATTTTAAAGGCTCAGTCATGGAATCCGGTTAGAAGACACCACTACCCATGCCGCGAAACATCAGCCAGGAGAGAAAGAAGTTGAAGGTGAAGATGGCCAGTAGAGAGGTGACGACTGCCGTGGTGGTAGATTGTCCCACTCCTTTGGCCCCTCCGGTGGTGGTCAAGCCCCAGCTACAGCCAATGATGCCAATTAACCCACCAAAGCACAAGGCTTTAATTAAGGCGGCGATTAAATCCCAGGTTTCCACTAAGGTGCGGACGGAATCGAGAAAGACGGTTTGGGAAATGGGGTAGAAATTGGTAGCGATGAACATTCCCGCGATCATTCCTGTGGCAAAGGAGAGGAGGGTCAACACGGGTAGCATGAGACAACAGGCAAGGACTCGGGGAATGACGAGGTAATCGATGGGGTCGGTTTTGAGAATATAGAGGGCGTCGATTTGTTCGGTGACTTGCATGGTGCCGATTTCTGCGGCAAAAGCGGAACCGACTCGTCCAGCGAGAACGATCGCCGTCAAAACCGGGGCGAGTTCCCGCGCCAAGGCGATCGCCAGCACCCCACCCACGGCGCTTCCCGCCCCAAAGTTGAGAAACTCCCGCGCTACCTGGATGGTAAACACCATGCCGACAAAGCTGGCGGTGAGGAGGGCGATAAACAGGGAATCAGGTCCGACGAGGGCCATCTGTTCGATGGTGTTACGTCGGTGGATTTTGCCGGAAACGAGGTGAAAGATCACCTGTCCGGCAAGGACGACTGCGGCCAGCAAACGCTGGAACCACTGGCTTAAGTTGGAGGTTGACTTGGTTTGAGTCAAAGGAGTGTTGAGGGGGGTGACGACAGGTGAGGGCAGAGTTGTTTACAAATTTTAAACAACTTTTTTAATCAAAATTTAATATTTATGACAGAACTGTTTGAGGGCTGCGATCGGGCCTATCTTATAAATCAAAGCGTTTCAGATTCAGGCGAAAGAGACAGTTTATCAGTATCCCTTTTTGATTTTATGAATAGTTTTCCTCATTTTCTGCGATCGCTATTATTAAGCAGTTTACTGAGTTTTGCCGTCCCGACGCTAATCTTGGCCGGTGGATTAGTCATTGCCGAGGCGATCGCCCACCTTCCCGGACTGAAAAACCTCGGTGAATCCGCTGTTAAGCAGTTGTTACAATTTTTATCCACCTTTGGCAGTGGTCATCCCCTCCAAGGGGCCGTCGTCATTGGACTCACCTGTAGCGTAGTCGGAGTCTTATTTGATGCCTATGCCTTATCCCGCTATCAAAACCTCCGGGGACCCGAATAAAGGCCCCATTTCCCCCCATCTCCCCTATCTCCCCCATCCCGATGGCGGTCTTCCTCATCCCCCAAATCAAAAGCCGGTAGTCACGTTGAGTGCTACCGGCTTTTGATTGGAGGAATAAAACATCGCTATCTCAAGGAGGAAAAGACTACTAGATAGGAATGTTAGCGCTGAGGAAAAAGTTTGTTCGTGACTTAGGGTTCGCATCGCCCACTACCGCGTCCAACTTGCTGATGAGTTTTCATCATGGGACAGTTAGGTTCAGCTTTGGTAGAATTGGTGAGCTTTTGCGCCAGCAGGATGCTATCACTGGGGGACTGTTCTCCTCCAGAAGCGCGGAAGTCCCGGCGGCTGCAACCCGGTTTGCTATCCTGAGTCTCGCAAGGGTTAATCTGGTTGTTTTCTGAGGGTAAGGTGAAGCGTCCTAACGAAGCATGAGAAAAGAAGCCCTCACTGGAGGTAGCCCCAGGGTCTACGGGGTAAGACTTCGCACTAGGAGCAAGATTAGCAAATAAGAGGGTAGAGAGAACCAGAATAGTAGAGAGGCGCATAAAGGAACTGCCTAGGATAACTGATATTCCCTAATACGCATTCCTTAAGCTCTATCTGGACAAGAAAGATAGAAAAAATAAATTGTTTTTGTAGGGGGTTGAGAATAGTCTAAGCTGCAACTCCAGAAAACCGGAATACAAAAGGTTTGCAGAAATTTTACCCCTTTAATTTTTGCCTTCAATCCCCCTTTACAACCCCTAATTTTAAAAAGGTTGAACTTTTTTTCGGGCCTGGGTGTCATTAGGCATTTTATTTTTAAAGAGTTCCCAAACTGTATGAAGTTTTGATGAAGTTTTGCCAGTGTTTAACTTTTTCTTTATAAAAAGGTTTGACATGAACTGGACAAAATTAAAGAGTTGAGAATGGGCAAAGTCTGGATTTTATCCGTGGGATTACGGAGAAGATTCCCCAGAATTTAAACTGATTTTAAATCGTTGGTTTCTTCCAGTTTTGGAGTAAAGTCTGTGATCCACGGACATTGGCGATAATGGGCGTCTAGGGCGTCTAGGTTCGGTTGATCCGCTTCTTCCTCGGGGACACTCAGCCGCCGTCCTGCTAATTTGGCATAGTTGGTTTTGCCCAATTCGGGAGAAAGCAGGACTTGTAACGTTCCCGGTTCGATCGCAATTTGCTTGGCGGCGAATAACCGTTGAATATCCGCCCGTAAAATTAAGCCATTCCAGATATCACTAGAACGGGTTAGGCGATTGGGATCGAGACGAACCACTTCCAGGGCCGCTTCTACATCACAGCCGGTAATGGGGCATCGTCCTTTATAGGCGGCTAATAACTGACGGCGAAAGGCTTTGTAATGGAGTGGGTTCGTGACTAAAGCTAAGACTAAAATCACCAGAGCACTGAGGCATAATCCCGCGATCGCACCGAGGGCTAAGGTGGTAATAAACCGTTGATTGGCTTTTGTTTCGGCAACTTGGGGGGATTCGGCAATCCTCAAACTGCTGATCATTTCCCCTTGCGCCGTTGTCGCTTCAGTCACGGCAGTTTGGATTTGAGTCAGTCGTTCTTGTTTGAGGGTCACCTGTTGTTGCAGTTGCGATCGCTTTGCCTCATCCACTCCATAATACTGCTCCAAATTTTGTTGGGCTCCTTGGAGTTCTTGACGCGCTTGGGCGAGGCGTAGATTGAGCTGTTCCACCACTCCCTTTAAGCGGGCAGTATTAATCAGTTGACTCTGTTGGACCATTGCCTCCATCAGTCCCGATGCAGTTTGGAGGGCACGCTCAGAGTTATTATCTTGATACATCACCAGGAGAGACCCGGAGGTTTCGGGACTGGGGAGTTTCAATAACAGGCGATCGCGAACTTCCACCGGAGACAGATTCACATTATTAGCCACCGCTTGAATTACATTATCCGCTAACAGCAACCCGACCAACTCTTCCGGCTGAGAAAATTGCTGCCCTTGATTAATAATTTGCCGGGTGGTTTCCGATACAGAATCCGTCAGTTCATTCCCCCGTAAAGAACCCGTGGCGATATATTTGGGAACGGGTTCTATCTGCAAAGCCATGACGCCCCCGATGCCCAATCCGGCAGTAATGAGCGCTAAAACTAGCCATTTGTAACGATTGAAGCTGTGAAGATATCGGGGTAAAAAAGAGAGATTCATGGCTTGCAAAAACCGGACTAAAGGGTTAGCAAAATGAACAACGAAAACTCTTAGCGCAGGGAAACTGGAACCGTTTCTAGTTTGGGGATTACTTGAATGTCATATTCCTCTTCAAATACGGCTTTTTTCTGGTCCAGACTCCAGAGTTCTAACACGCAGGGGTCATCGGGTTGATTAGGATGGAGGATTAAATGTAGTTGTTTGGTGGTGGGGAAATAGCGGCAACCGAGCTGGGCGATCGCCCCAACTTGGCGGCGGTCGAGGGCAACAGCCAAGCGTAACAACG
>NZ_JAMXFA010000081.1 GCF_025370785.1 Laspinema olomoucense D3b | reverse complement strand
GTGGGGGCGGCGGGGGCGGATGGGGAGGATGGGGAGGATACGCAATTTTGTAGTCATGACTTCAGTCGTTTCCTCCCCCACCTCCCCCACCTCCCCTATCTACCCTATCTCCCCCATCTCCCCCACCTCCCCCATCTCCCCTATCTCCCCCATCTCCCCCACCTCCCCCATCCCCCCCACCTCCCTTATCTCCCCAAACTCCCCCATTTCCCATCAACTAACCAACAACCAACAACCATGAATGACGCTTTATTTCGTGTAGAAAATCTGCGAGTTGCTTACCCTTCCGGACGCGGTGGGGGTGGGAGTGAGCCGGTTTGGGCGGTGAATGGGGTGTCCTTTACCCTGTCACCGGGGGAACGGATGGGACTGGTGGGAGAATCTGGGTGCGGTAAGTCTACCTTAGGACGAGCGGCGATGCGATTGTTGTCTCCCTCTAGCTTGGTGGAGGGACAGGTTTATTTTAAGGGTCAGTCCGTGTTTGACTTGACGCCATCGGAGTTGCGCCGGTTTCGGGGAGAAGCGGTGGCCCTGATCTTTCAAGACCCTATGACTAGGCTAGATCCCCTGATGACGATTGGGGAGCATTGTATAGAAACCCTGAACGCGCATCAACCGAATTTAAGCCGGAAACAGGCCAAGGAGAAGGCAGTCGCCACTTTGGAGGCGGTGAAGATTCCGGCAGCGCGATGGTCCCAATATCCTCATGAGTTTAGTGGGGGGATGCGCCAACGGGTGGCGATCGCCTTGGCACTGTTGCTGGATCCGAAGTTAATTGTTGCTGATGAACCGACAACCAGTTTAGATGTGACGGTTTCGGCAGAAATTTTACAGGAACTCACTCGCCTCTGTCGGGACCGGGATTTGGCCCTGTTGCTGATTTCTCACGATTTGGCAATGGTGGGGGAATATTGCGATCGCATTGCGGTCATGTATAAAGGTGAAATGGTGGAAACCGGCAAAACTCAAGAGGTTTTGTTTAATCCCCAACATTCCTATACACAATCCCTGCTCAAAGCTGCTTTACATATTCAGGCGATCGACCCGGATGCGGTACAAACTCCTCCGGACCTCAAATCCACCCCGCTGCTCTGTCTGAAAGACTTACAGCAACATTATACCCTAGAAACTAACTTACTCGATCGCTGGCTATCTGGGAAACAAAACCAGACAATTAAAGCGGTTGATGGGGTCAATTTACAGATTTACAAAGGAGAAATTCTGGGGTTAGTGGGTGAATCCGGCTGTGGAAAAAGTACCCTCTCTCGCACGATTTTGCAACTGGTGACCCCCACAGGTGGTCAGGTGGAATTTTTAGGTCAGGAACTCACCCAACTGTCCCGCCGGTCCATGCAGCAGCAACGCAGACAGATCCAGATGGTGTTCCAAGACCCCCACGCTTGTCTCAATCCGATGATGACGGTGGGACAAAGCATTGCTGACCCCCTGTTTATTCATAATTTAGCGACTCCGCAGAAAGCTAAAGAATTGGTGATCCAGATGTTGGAACGGGTGGGGTTAACTCCGGCAGCGGAGTTTTATGAGCGCTATCCTTCGGATTTGTCTGGGGGTCAACAGCAACGGGTGGCGATCGCCCGCGCTTTAATTACTCAGCCTCAGTTACTGATTTGTGATGAGCCGGTGAGTATGTTAGATGCCAGCGTCCAAACTCAGGTTTTGGAGTTGATGTTGGAGTTAAAGCAGGAATTTGACCTGACTTATTTGTTTATTACCCACGATTTATGGGTGGCGCGGTTTTTCTGCGATCGCATTGCGGTGATGAATTCCGGGCAAATTGTAGAACTTGGCAACACCCGCGAGATTTTCACGAATCCTCAGCATCCCTACACCAAAACCTTGCTCAGTGCGGCACCTCTGTTAGCGCGCACTTAAAGGAATTTGGAGCTAGTGTTGGGACATCTCGTCCTCTTCCGGCGATCGGGGGAGGGCGATTTTTATGGCCCTTGATAGGAGTGTATTTGCTGGCTACATATCATGAATATATAAAGTTTTATGTAATTTTTACTACAAATTGAGAGGCGATCGGCGATAATTAAAGCAGATCCCCTAATACCCTTATTGAGTTCGAGGATGGCAAGCGTCTGATCTGATTTAACAACGGATGGGATGGGAAGCCAGATAAAACCATGACTCCTGAAATTATCAACAGCTTATGGATCCTGCTAGTTATAACGATGTTCAGCATCGTTTACTGCCCTTTACTCTGTTGGGTTCTTCCCAACCGAAGCGGCAATGCATAGGGAAAACCCCTAGTTCAAACTCGTCACCCACGGCAGAAAACCGTGGGATTTTTTGGGGAAGCTACCCTAATTTTTGGGCTCTGACTCGGATTCGTTTATAATCGGCGAACCAAGTCCCCTCTCGATACAATTGCGGTAACAGTTGAGTTTCGATATCGGCCAAAATTGCCCCTTGTGCCTCCGGGGGAATTTGGGAAAATAAGCTATTTCCAAACATGGCGATCCAATTTCTTAATCCATTTTCTCCATCTTCTAACGGAGTCGGACGGTCAAACAATTGGGCAAACTCAACCTCAAATCCTCTATTTTCTAACAGGGTGGTATATGCACTAATACTGGGAAAATACCAAGGATTGAGCCTGATGTCAAGGGGATAACCTGCCGATTCTATGCTACGATAGCAAGCTTGAATAATTTTCTGAACATTTCCTTTCCCGCCAAATTCGGCTACAAATAATCCACCGGGTTTGAGGGATTCAAAAATTCCCTCAATGACGTTTTCTGCTGCCTTCATCCAGTGGAGTGCCGCGTTGGAAAAAACTTTATCAAATTGTTCAGAAAAGTCTAATTTTTCGCCATCCTTGACCTCAAATGTGAGGTGGGGATAGGATTGACGCGCTTGAGCAATCATGGAAACTGACCGATCGACGCCGATGACTTCAGCGCCAGCGGTGGCGATTTGTTGGGCGAGATAACCTGTACCACAGCCTAAATCGAGGATGCGATCGCCCCTTTTGGGTTGCAATAGTTCTAATAAATCGGTTCCATACTGACTGACAAATCCATGTTTGCGATCGTACAGTTCAGCATTCCATTCAGTTCGGTCTAATGGGGAAGATGGCAGGTTCATCTATCTAATTTTAGCTTTATAACTCAATTTTTGTCGGAACGACTTGCTGTCATGATACGGACATGAATTCAATATTGTACTTCCCTAGCCCAAATTGTAGCGGTTGGCGGTGGGGTGAGTGGTTTAAATTCTGTAGAGGGACCGTGATGCTAGGTCATAGTTGATTGGGATGGTGTCCTGTTGGGGTTTCAGGTGTGTCACCCAACAGGAACAGAATTCGGAATACGCAACCGAGGAGAAAGGAAAGACGAGAAGCAGTTTCATCGGTGGGAGAGGCGATCCAGGGTATCATTCTGCCATGAGATAGGGTAGCACTCAGGTTTGTGGGAGGCCAGCGATCGCAAGAGTTGGCAAAAATCAAACGTTTTCCAGTTAATTGACTGATAAGTTTACCACCGAGTAGACCGTTCGCGGAAGCTTTCTAAGGAGGAAAGGCGATCGGGAAGATCCTGCAACATTTTCTCCATTTCTATTTCTTCTTTCTCCCAAGCATTGTAAGGACAAACTTCCGTCCGAGAGTCGGTTCGATAGGTCCGGGATGGGGTTGCTGACCCCTCCAGGGAGGTTGATTGATGTCTTTGGGCTTCAGATGTGGGACCTAACATAGCATTATCCTCAGTTAATGATGGTTTAAGGTATTAGGGTTAATCCTACTGGATTATGTCCTTCCTCTTCTTAGTTTTCCCGATTTGGGGATTAAATCAGCATTTTTTTTAAAATGTTTAATTCCCTCCAGGGATCAAGTAAAAATTTATCGCTAGATAGTTGACAATCGGAGAGATTTACCCTATTCAAGTTGAGGATAGTCACTCTATAACCAAAAAAATGCCCGATATTGTTGCCGATCGCCCCGATTATTTTTAGACTGGAGTCAGGCTCAACCCAACCGACTGAGGATAGCTTGTAACTGTCACGCCAACTTCATACAGCTTTCATACGAATGCAATATGGCCCGGTTATATTAATCACTAGCTGAACGCAAGCAATGCCACCGGATTAGAGCGCTGACACCCTCTAATGCCCTCGGCGGATTTAGTGTGGTTTGGTCCTTATGTCAGAGTTAAGTACACCGGACCTCAATCCTTGCATTCATTCAAAGATCGCTGGATGAATGTCAGGAGGGGTTACCTTCAAAAAATCATGCCCTCATGTCACATTTCCTAACCCTCCAGGACATCTGGGGGGTTTTTTGTGGGTGCGATCGCCCCCGGTATTTTTGAGGGCGATCGCACTGCGTAAAAAAACCAGTATTCTAGCCGGAATTTTTGAATCCCTTAATACTGCGGCACCGACGGATCCACCTCTTGACTCCAGGCGGTAATTCCACCTTTGAGGTTCGTTCCTTCAATGCCTGCTTCCTTCAAAATTCCCAAAGCTTTAGCCGATCGCCCGCCCATTTTGCAATGAGCAATCAAACGATGACCATTTGCCAATTCTTTCACCTTCTCAACTCCCTTTCCTTGTTCAATATCCCCCAGAGGGACCAAAACTGAACCGGGAATTTGAGCAATTTCATACTCGTTCGGGTTACGCACATCAATCAGCACAAAATCTTTTGCACCACTGTCCATCAATTGCTTGAGTTCAGTGGCTGTCATTTCTGAAATTGCCATTTGTTGTTGAGCCTCCGCTGCTTTTGCTTGAGGAATTCCGCAAAACTGTTCATAATCAATCAGTTCTTCAATCACGGGCCGAACTGGATTGGGCCGCAATTTCAACTCTCGGAATTTCATATCCAAAGCATTATAAAGCAAGAGCCGACCGCTCAGGGTAGTTCCAGTCCCGGTGATAATTTTCACGGTTTCTGTCGCTTGGATCACCCCAATAATTCCCGGTAGAATGCCTAAAACGCCACCTTCGGCACAGGAGGGAACCATTCCGGGCGGTGGCGGTTCCGGGTACAAGTCGCGGTAGTTGGGACCGCCTTGATAATTAAACACCGTTGCTTGACCTTCAAAGCGGTATATAGAACCGTAGACGTTCGGTTTATCCAGCAAGACGCAGGCATCGTTGACTAAGTACCGCGTGGGGAAGTTATCGGTGCCATCGACGACGATATCGTAGGGTTTGAGGATATCTAGAGCATTTTCTGCACTTAACCGGGTGTTGTAGAGGTCAACTTGGCAGAAGGGATTAATTTCCAGAATGCGGTTTTTAGCCGATTCAATTTTGGGTTTGTTGACCCAGGAGGTGCCGTGGATGACTTGCCGTTGCAGGTTGGAGGTATCTACGACATCGAAATCGACGATGCCAATGCGTCCCACACCGGCAGCGGCTAAATATAGCAACAAGGGTGCACCGAGACCTCCGGTCCCGATACAAAGGACGCTGGCGGCTTTGAGGCGCTTTTGTCCTTCTACTCCAATTTCGGGTAAGATTAAATGACGGGAGTAGCGTTCGTAATCGTCTGAGTTTAACTGGATTTCGTCCAGATTGGGATTTAACATGGCAGTGTTGCTTGGGCAGGGCAAACACCTATTTTATCGAAATTGGTTGATAATTTTTGCCACGGCGCGATCGCCGCAAAGTTTCTTAACGCCCAAGCGCGAATTCTTGCCCTTTTTAGGATTAAGCTTTTGCAATTACAAGGGTTTCGGGTTGGAAGTGATGGGTTTCGTCTAATGACCAGTTGGTCAGTTGGGTGGCTTGGCCTTGTTCTACTGCGACAATAACATAGGAGTATTCCGACCAAGCATATTCGCGATCGCACTCCGAGGGAATGGCGGGATAGTCAGGATGGGAGTGATAGATGCCGATAATTCTAAGCTGGCGATCGCGGCCTTGTTTCTGCGCTCTCAGTAGTTCTTTTGGATGTATAACATATCGGCGCTCTTTTGTCAAGGTTGTCGCGGCGGATAATTCCCCTGCGGTTTCGGGACTCCAGGCATTTTCAGTTTCCCAGACTTCCACCACCGTTTTACCTGGGGGGGTGATCTCACCTAAGAGCAACCCACAGCACTCCTCGGGATAGGTGCGTTCCGCATGGGTGCGCATAGTGGCCTCGTGAGTTGCTGTTATCGTGAGAATCATCCCCTTCTTCCAAATTGCGATTAAGTCTGGACTTGTATTTTAACGTTACCACGGACTACCAATCATAGTAAATCCGGCCCAGTAATAAGGGTGAGATAAATCAGTATTCTCCACCCCTGTTAAATCCGCAGGCAGTTGTACCCCCCGCAAAACTCCTGTCCCGCGCAGTTCACCCTCGGCAATCTTGACTTCTCCTCGGAGGAGAGATAATTGAGCGTTTTGCAACGCTTCAGCTTTGATCGGTGCCTCTGCCAGATATTGATAAAATTCGGTCATCAGTGCCAAAGTTCCTTCATCACTAACATACCATAAAGAGGCCAAGGCAGATTTAACCCCAGCAGCGAGAGCTAAACCGGCGAATCCTAATTCAGCAGTTTCATCACCGACGGCAGTCCGACAGGCACTGAGTACCAATAACTCAACGGGTGGATTGTTCCATCCTAGGGTGCGTAATTCATCCAAGTGTAGTTGTTCGTTCCAAAGTTGGATAAACGAATTCTTTTGTTCACCGGGGTTAAATTCGGCGTGAGTTGCTAAATGAATGATTTGATAGGGATATTCTTGGCGTTTGGCAATTAAATTGGTGCGCGTAAATGATTCATTGAGCAATGCTTGACCCTGCCAGAGTTGTTCGGCAATGGTGGAAAGTTCTAAGGGGACGGCAGGGAGGGGATTGAGTTGGGTAAACTGACTTGCACCCATTGCTAAAACGCGACTGTTGCGCAGGGGAATGTAACGCATATCGGTTAAACTGATGCTGGGAATTAGGGCGATCGCGTATTTTTCAATCAGAAATTGTTCCCCATCATGTAAAGCAGCAATGGGAAGACTCCGCAACCCGGCATCCATACTAAAAAGTAAGGTATCAATATTTTGTGCTGCTAATTCCTCTTGAATAGGAGCAATTAACCATTGATACAGCTTTTGTGCGTGGATTAAATATTGATTGCTACCCCGGAAGCGAGGATTAGAAATTTGCTGGCGTAATTCAAATGCCGCTTCTAGGATTGCTTGCCGATTTGCTTCCGGAACAGTTTTCCGAATGGGAGTTCCCTCCGTTGTAACTACGACAATTTCTAATTGATCCGGCAATAATAAAGTATAGACGATCGCGGGGTTGGTGTTGGTTTGCTGGGTAATGGTTCCCAAGGTATCCCGAATGCTTTCGGTGGATTGGACAGGTTGTTGAGACAGATCGGTCCCTAAATAATTGGCAAATTGCTGATCCTGAAGGCGATCGAGTTGTAAGACAGCATTGCTGACATTTCCCACCTCTAAGGATTGGGTAATATTTGCCACATTCATGGGGATGGGTGGCGGTGGAACTTGTCCCGGTGGCAGATTGCCGCCTGGGGGAGGGGAATTCTCCCCGGGAGGTTGTAGGGTATTGGGTGCAGGTTGCGGGGCGATCGCCCCTGGATTGCTGGGATTTGGGCCACCAGGCGCAAGTGTAATGGACGATTGTACCCCCGCTCCAGATGGAGGACGGAGGGGTTCTATGGTCAAAATAGGAGGTGCAGAAACAATCTCAGGACCATTAGGACGGGCGATCGCTGGGGTTGGGTTGTTTAGGAGATCGAGGTTGCCATTGGGTTGCACTTGTCCCGGTTGCTGCTGTTGTGGTGGTGGTGGTGCTTGTTGCATTCCTCCTGGTGGTGGTTGTTGTTGCATTCCTCCTGGTGGTGGTTGTTGTTGCATTCCTCCTGGTGGTGGTTGTTGTTGCATTCCTCCTGGTGGTGGTTGTTGTTGCATTCCTCCTGGTGGTGGTTGTTGTTGCATTCCTCCTGGTGGTGGTTGTTGTTGCATTCCTCCTGGTGGTGGTTGTTGTTGCATTCCTCCTGGTGGTGGTTGTTGTTGCATTCCTCCTGGTGGTGGTTGTTGTTGCATTCCTCCTGGTGGTGGTTGTTGTTGCATTCCTCCTGGTGGTGGTTGTTGTTGCATTCCTCCTGGTGGTG
>NZ_JAMXFA010000014.1:42647-156430 GCF_025370785.1 Laspinema olomoucense D3b | reverse complement strand
TTGGGGTTGCCCCCTTCTTTTCATCCCTGCCAGTCATCCCTGAGTGTTGCTACTCATTTCGACTGAACGAATCGCACTGATAAAACAACTTCATGGCATGGTTCCTCAATGGGGAAAAGCCTGGGAAAAAATTAGCCCGCATTGGCGGGCTTTGTTTTGATAGCGACATCCTGACGGGATATCAGCTTTTTTCAGGCAGTTGCTTACAATCGGACCGACTGTAGATGACTGCGGGGGTTGTAGTGACGGGCGTTGCGAATCTTTTCGTAGAGTTCCTTTTCCGTAGAATTGAGGTCCTTGGGGGGGGCGATCGCAATTCTAACCAACTGATCCGTGCGATCGCCCTTCGCCGTCTTCCATCCTTTGCCTCGCAGTCGCAGAGTTTGTCCGGATCGAATTCCTGCCGGAACATTCATTTTCACCGTTCCATCGGGAGTGGGAATCTCAATAGTTGCCCCCAATACCGCCTCATCCGGGGCAACGGGGACCTCACAGACGAGATTATCTCCCTCAAACTGGAAAAACGAGTGAGGTTGGATTTCCACCTTTAGATACAAATCCCCCCGTTGTTGGTTGTAGGAATTCACCAAACCCTTGCCACGAACTCGAATCCGGGTCCCTGGTTTGGCCCCTGCGGGAATCCGGACATCGATCGCCTCCGTCCCCAAATTTAAGCGTTTTTGGGTCCCTTGGAACGCCTCAGAAAGCGTCAGGGTAATACTACTTTCCCGGTCCGCAGAGGTTCCACCCGCAGGGCGATCGGCTCCAAACCCTGTAGTAAAATCCTCAAACCCGCTAAACCCAGTCGTTGAAGTCGAACGAGGATTGCGATAATTGTAATTGGCTCCTCCCGGACGAGCGCGACCCGCCCCAGGTCCCCCAACGCGACCGAGCAACGCATTGATAAAATCATCAAAGCTGGAGAATTGGCTAAAATCGAACCCGCCAAAATCCACATTCGCACCACCGGGGGGCCATCCCGCGCCTGCGGCACCATCCGCTTGTCGCCAATATTGTCCGAACTGGTCGTATTTTTTGCGCTTGTCTGAGTCACCCAGCACTTCATACGCTTCGGAAACTTCCTTAAACTTAGCTTCAGCCTGAGCGTTTCCCGGATTCATATCCGGATGATATTTGCGAGCAAGTTTACGAAAAGCCTTCTTAATTTCATCAACACTTGCGGTTTTACTGACTCCTAGAATTGCGTAGTAGTCCTTGAAGTCGGTCGCAGCCATTAAAATTCCTCCTATACCGATAAAGATTTAGTCTATAGTTTTTTTTCTGGAAGCAGCCGAGGCGATCGGAGCTCCTAATCTAGGGTATCTAAATTTAAGCACCCCTTCAGTTCGGTTCTTACTCTGGGGTCCTAACGCAATTTCCGTACTCTGTTCAATATCACGACTGTAGTTTCCCCTACTCGGTGTCTCAACTTCAGTTTTCTGATATGCAACGTCACGACGGAGGTCGTTATCCGCTGTCTAAAGTCCCGACTACAGTCATTCCCCTGGGTTTGTAGTAACGACCTCAGTCCTGACAGGGAACTCCAGAAGATATAGCCTTGAACATAGTTATAAGCTCCCTTCTTTTGGAATGCGGTATTGAAGTCGGTGCGTAATGCCCTTACATTTGGCTCGCCCCATTTCCTAGGGAGCAAAATGCGGTCAATATCTGGATTTCATCAGTCCCCGAGTTGCTATAACGCCTTTTTTATTTGAGCAGTAATGGCGGAATGGTGCGCCATTACTGCTTTGGAAAAAGCGGGAAATTAAATCCCTTTAAATCACCGTTCCATCAGAAATGATCGCATTTTTCAGGACTACCACAATGCCATTGCGGATATAGAACCCATCACTTTCGCGATTAGCCTCTTCCACATTGTCTTTATTGATAATTTGTACCTTGCGACCGATGCGGGCATTTTTATCAACGATCGCCCGACGAATCGTCGTATTCGAGCCAATTCCCAAGGGAACCCCGCCTTTTTGAGAACCGGATTGGCGTTCGGCAAAGGGTTCGTAGAAGTCAGAACCCATAATTAAACTATCCTGAATCAAACAGCCAGCTTCAATGCGCGCTCGCACCCCTAAAACTGAATGTTCAATTCGACATTCCTTGAGAATACAACCTTCCCCAATAATCGACTCTGTGACATGAGCATCTAACAACTTAGTCGGCGGTAAATACCGGGGACGAGTGTAAATGGGTGCTTTTTCATCATAGAAGCTAAAGGGTGGGTGAGGTTGCTTCGTTAAGGCCAAATTAGCATCGTAGAACGATTCCATCGTTCCGATATCTTCCCAGTACCCTTTAAACAAATATGCCTGAACATTATACTCGCTTGAGGAAGCGGGAATAATTTCCTTCCCAAAATCCGTGCGATCGGTAGATTCCCGGAGCAGTTTCGCCATTACATCTTTATTAAAGACATAAATCCCCATTGAGGCAATGTAAGGCGTTTTTTGAGCTTCTTCAGGGGTTAAGCCCAAAGCAGTTGTATCTACCGCCATTTGGCGCAAAGCATCTCCCTTGGGCTTTTCGCTAAAGGAAACCACGCGGCCATTGTCATCAATCTTCATCAGACCAAAATCTGAAGCCCGTTTCTCATCAATCGGCAATACCGAGAGGGTAATATCGGCATTGGTTTCGCGATGGCGTTGCAAAAAGTCCCGATAGTCCATGCGATAGAGATGGTCCCCGGACAAAATCAAATATTGATCAATATCCCATTCTTCAAACAGCCACAGATATTTGCGAACCGCATCGGCAGTCCCCTGGAACCAACTGGTCGGATTTTCCGCCGTTTGCTGGGCCGCGAGGACCTCTACAAATCCCTCGCTAAAGCCCGAGAAATTGTAGGCACGAGCGAGGTGGCGGTTTAAAGATGCCGAGTTGAACTGAGTTAGAACGTAGATTTTGAGAATGTCAGAGTTAATACAGTTACTCACGGGAATATCAATCAGGCGATATTTCCCGGCCAGTGGCACGGCTGGTTTGGCCCGCATCTTGGTTAATGGGTAGAGACGGGTGCCAGCGCCTCCTCCAAGAATAATGGCTAAGACTTTTTTCACGAAAAACCTCTCAACAGCGTCACGCGGTCAGCCGTGAGCACTCAGCCGGTCGCCTCCGAGTCGTTCGTCTTGAATCAGCGGCCACTCTAAACAGAAAGCAGAGCTGTCAAAAGCAAAACCCGGGGACTCGGTACTTGCACCCAGGTGCAAGCATAGCCGATAGCTGATGGCTGACGGCTGCTCTTTTACAAGTTAAGTGTCTGATTGTGTGGAACCATTGACAAGGGGGGGAGGAGGTGAGTTTGCCAGGGAATCAGGATGGCCAAGGCAAAAGCACAGAGGGCAAGCGGTCACCAAACCCTTACCCCCTCTGGGTTTCTGCTTCAAAAATCGGGTTTTCTAGCTTTGCCAACCCATCGGAAGTAGAGAAAACATCAGCCGATCTAGAGATTTGCAATCCCCCTTTAGGCCATCATAACTACAGATCAGGCACAGCACCCCCTGACCTGAGCGGGATAGGTCTTTTACTAAAAATGGCATAACCCTTAACTGGCCAATTTTTCAGGCTGCGGAGTTGGAGGGCCCTCCCCCAAAGACCCAAGAGGGGTCCGCAGAGGGCTTCTGGTGTCAACATCCCCGCACCTGTTCTCTCATAATGGAAGATGGGGAAGCTCAATCCAAATTCTTTTCCTGTGAGCACAGAGGGATTCTGGATGAGGATGACATCCTAGAGATTCACCCCATTTCACGCATAACTATTGAGCAAAGGACAAATCATGCTGCTATCGAAAGGCTTTGAAGTGGAAATTTATACCGGGACGCCCCAGGGAGATATTGTAGGACTCTCGGATAAAATTGTGACGGCTCTCCCGCGCTTTATGCGGGAGCCAGATAACCGAAATGTGGAATATACGACTCCGCCCCTGTTTCGGTACGAGCAGTTGTTATGTGAACTGGTACAGCCTCGGCGGATCCTGCGGGAGTATCTCCAGACGGTGGGGAATTACACGTTAATTCCGGGTAGTAGCCTCTCTTTGGGTAGGACCGACCAGTTTTATCGATCGGACCCTCATAACCCCTATCACGGGTTTATCGAGAATACCTACGGGACGAAAGTGGTAACGGCGAGTGTTCACATTAATGTGGGAATCGAGGATCCGGATTTGCTGATGCGTGCTTGTCGGTTAATTAACCTGGAGGCGCCGTTGTATTTGGCCCTGAGTGCGGCCTCTCCGTTCCTCGATGGGGAAGTAACGGGGTATCACTCTACACGCTGGCATCTGTTCCCGAAAGTACCGGCAAGGGCCCCGTTGTTTGAAAATCACGCTCATTTTATCCGGTGGACGGAGCAACAGTTAGAGACTGGGGTGTTTCAAAATGTTCGGCATTTCTGGAGTTCGGTGCGTCCCAATGGCGATCGCCGTCCTTACACCCTTAATCGCCTAGAATTGCGCATCTGTGAATTAGTCTCGGACCCGATCGCCTTACTGGCTATTTCTGCGTTCCTAGAGGCACGTCTGTGGCAGTTGATTGAAAATCCCCACCTCGACCCCTTGGAACTGAGCTTGTTACCGGCACAAACCCGCGCTGATGACCTCATTTCCCTCACCGATGCTAATGAGTCTGCGGTCGCTCACCGCAGTTTAGAAGCCCAATTGCGGCACTGGCAAGACGGGAGAACGATTTTGGCCCGAGATTGGATTGAGCAACTCTATGAGGAGGTTTTGCCGACGGCGAAGAAACATGGATTTAGCTGTTTTCTGTCTCCCCTGAAAAAAATTCTGCGCGAAGGTAATGAGGCGCAACGGTGGTTACAGTCTGTGGACCAGGGGCTGGACCCTCGCCAAGTGATTCAAGGGGCGATCGCCTCGATGAAGGACCAAGAGGCGGAATTGGAAGATAAACTCTGCCAGCCTTGGGTTGCCTGATGAACTCCGGTGAGTCCATCAGAATATCTAATCAATGGGGTTGCAGGCTGGATGATTAAAAATTTCTATCATTGAACCCGGTTTCTGGTTAAATGGTACCCGGATAGCCTCGGATCGGAAACCCGATCGCCTTGGATACCGAGTTGGATAGAGAAACGGTAAGCGCTCCATGCCTCAAGTTGTCTTAGTTAATCCCCAAATTCCTCCGAATACGGGCAATATTGCCCGCACCTGTGCGGCGACGGGGACGCCGCTACATTTAGTTGGTCCCTTGGGATTTGACACTAGCGATCGCTATCTCAAACGGGCAGGACTGGATTATTGGCCCTATGTCGATGTTCATTACCATGAGGATTTAGCGGCGTTTCGCGAGTTTCACCGCCAGGGTGGAGGTCGTCAACTGGGGTTTAGCGCCCGAGGGTCTGATAATTACATTGAGTTTGAATTTCAACCCAATGATTGGTTATTGTTTGGGTCGGAAACCACGGGGTTATCGCCCGAACTCCTGCAGGAGTGCGATCGCACCCTTTATATTCCCATGACTCATCCCAAGGTGCGTAGTCTGAATCTGTCCGTCAGTGCCGCATTGGGTCTATTTGAAGCTCTGCGCCAATTGGGTCAACTCCACTAACTAGACTAGGATTTCCGTGGAGGATTCAATCCCACAAAGGGACAAGCAACCGGGTTTCACCGCCTGGATTTGCTGCTAATTGCAACAAATTTTCACCCGAAACCCGGTTTGTCTCCCCTGTCCTCTATCCTCGGACTGATTTTCTGTGGGGGCAAAATGCCTCACCCCATCCGGCATTTAATTTACGCAAAGGATAAGAAATTCATATATAACTATCCCCAGGCGATCGCCTTTCCTCCATAGAATTTCATCATTCAATTTTAAAGGCCCGATTTCCCCACAATCCTTGCTCGGTGGGCTTAAAGCGCCAAATTCCTGGAAAAATAGAGCAGGCAGAAGGGAGAGAATCAACACCGGGATCATCCCGGGAATACGGTTGTGCTTTAGAGTTAAATCTGCTTAAAGTCTCATCTGAAGGATTGAGGGAAAACACCTCAAGCCAAACTTGGTACATCTACTTAAATCGGGAGTCGGGTAAATTCTAGTCTGGGTCAAGTTCTCTTAAATCAGGAAAAAACCCGGACGGTGGCAAGAGTTACGGTATCTGTAAAGCGACTAGAGAGCGAGTTTTTTCCCTGATCCCCGGTGCGAATTGAGGGGCCTAAAAGGGTTCTAAACGGAGCTACAGGGTCATTCAAGCAGATTCGTAGCGATTGAAACAGGGATTGCCGTCTGAATGCCTTATAATCACCAAACAGCCGCTTATTTCTGAATCCTGGGGCTTGCCTCCAACCATTCAGGGCAGAACGGAACGCGAAAGCGAAGAAGTTAATTTAGCCTGAAAGAAGCGCTGGATAAAGGAATATAAATTGCCCGTTAACATTTTGTGAACACTACCAACTTGTCGAAAACAGAAAATCAGGGTAATCTTGCCTAAGTAACATTCTGTTGTCAGTGACTTCGGTCTCGCAGTGATGTGATCTGCATCATAGACTGTTGGTAAATTCATTGACTCAAAAGACAGTTAAGCACTGGTCGTTAGGAGGTCGTTTTTTTGAAACGAGCATTTCCGCAGAAGGTAAAACCTGTTCCATCCTGTGCCGCCGATAGCAATCGGACGGTCGGAGAGATTAGACAGGTACTCGCTGGCCCCCGTAAGGTTCGTACCTCGGCAGCCATGATTGGACTTGCAATTTCGATGGGGGCGTCTAGCATATTGCTGCCTCAACAAGGCGAAGGTGCTGGAGCATCAGAGCCACCGATCGCAGCAGATACATCTGCTACGGATCCCGGTTCTTGGTCCACCCTGGAGGCAGAAACAGCTTCCACAGAAGACACAGGAACCCAGATGGCAGAACAAACGCTAGAGGCGTCTGCTGTTGAACCCCAAGTTCAGGAAGAAGCAACTCCCTGGACCCTCACGGAAAAGGGTCCGGTACCCACACAGGTCGCCTCTAATCCAGGCGATCGCGGCGAAGCCGAAGGAACCGGGGAAGCCAACTCAACCCTTCCATACCCACAGGAATTGGCTCGCGAAGGGAACCCTGCTGGCGCAAGTTTTAGCTGGCAAATAGACGAAATCCTGTCGGAGTCCGGGGTTTCCAACGAAGGATTGGTTCAGTCCGGTGAAAACCGTCTGGATCCAAGTCCGGCGGAGTTGTGGGGTGAGGAGTCGGTCAGTTCAGTTGTTGAATCATCCCTGGGAATGTCCCAGGAGTCGGACGGCCCCGGGCCGGAAATGGCTCCTTATGGATTATATCCCCAGGTCGAAGGTCAAGAGTCCACAGAAGGGACTGTGGTTGACGCCCTCTCCGTGGAGGATAGAGCAACCGAACCCTTACTCGGTGGCATAAGGCCCGAGGGGGAAGCTAGACCATCTCAGGTGAATTCCGAACGAACTTCCCCAGGTTGGCAATCCTATTTGGAAGAAAATTCTACCGGGAACGCCGGGGAAATTACCCAACCGGCCAGAACGGAAGTGAACTCCGGTGAGACCTCTGGATTGGTCCCCTTAGTGACCCCCGAACTGGAGACCCGTCAGGAATCAGTACAGCCTGAGTTATCTAGCCTCCAGGAGGCAGAAAAGGACGACGCCACCGGGTTAAACCTGGCTGAACCGGATATGAGTGGGGCGATCGCCATTCCGGCGGTAGAAAGTGCACCCGCATCGCGCATCTATCAAGTCAGTTTCGGAGATACCCTGGATGCGATCGCCCTGCGCAATGGCGTCTCGGCACAAAAAATCGTTGAAGCTAATAGCCTCAACGATCCAGACTTACTAGAAGTCAATCAGACCATTAAAATTCCGTTGAGTCCAACGGAACCGGGACCTACCTCCATCGCCGGGGACCCTAGTTCCCTAACCCGCGATGAAGGAAGCGATCGCTCCGCATCAGCAAAAAGTGATGTCGTTGCTTTACCTAAACCAATCACAACGGACACCACCTTTTCACTGACTGCCCCAAGTAAACCATCAGAAGCGATCGCCTCGATTCCGGAAACCGTCGTCTCGGTGATTGCTCAATCTCCAGAAAGCTCATCAGACTTGATGACTCGCGAGGGTTCCATCAGCGAAGAGAGCCTCCCCGGGACCACCCCCCAATCCCTAGTTGCTCAAGCGGCTCCCTCCGTGGAAACCGAAGCCGATGAAAGTGACCATATTGATGGGTTAAGGGCCGACATTCTCAAACTGCGCCAAAAGTACCGGGAACAAGAAGCCCTTGGCCAACACTCCCAAATTGAGGCAGTAGAGACAACATCTCCAGGGGAAAACGAGACCTCCGCCCAGGCGGAAAACTCTCCCCGAGTTCAACCGGAACTTTCCGCCCAGGCGGATGACAGCAGCTCGTTCCCTGAGTCCCTCCAGGCTCATGCGATCGAACCCGTGGCGATCGAAAATCGTTACGTTGATAGTTTACGAGCCGAAATCGAAAAACTTCGCGAAAAATACAAAACTGAAAACCTCAGTTTAGAAGCGACAGGGGAATCCGTCCCAGCGACCCTCCCCAATACCGTGGCTGTTCGGACAACTTCCACTGCCCCCTCTGGGCCTTCAGAACGGATCAATCCCCAGTTCAACCCACAGCCGAACGAAACCTTAGAAGACGCCCCCAGCGCACAGGAAACCCAGAAAGAACAGATCCTCGCGGTAGCGCCCGTTGGATCTGAAGTCTATGCACCCCTGATGCAGCCTGCGGTGGGACAGATCGTCTCTCCGGAGTTGCCCCCCTTAAAAACTCCTGATACCTATCTACCCAATAGTCAGCCCACCTTTAATGGCTATATTTGGCCCGCTCATGGCGTGTTCACTTCTGGCTATGGCTGGCGCTGGGGTCGGATGCACAAGGGGATTGATATCGCCGGACCCATCGGCACCCCGATTTATGCCGCCGCCCCAGGCGTAGTTATCACCGCTGGTTGGAACTCCGGTGGTTATGGAAATCTGGTGGAAATCGAGCATCCTGATGGCAGTATTACCCTCTACGCCCACAATCACCGGATTATGGTGCAAGAAGGACAGCAAGTGGAACAAGGTCAACAAGTTGCTGAAATGGGAAGCACCGGCTTCAGCACTGGACCCCACCTGCACTTTGAAATCCATACGGCTGCACAAGGTGCAGTCAATCCGATGGCACTGCTACCTCCAGAATAAATCAGCGATTTATTCTTCGCGGGGGGGTTCGGAATTGAATCCGACTTCCCCCTCTGTTAATTTAGCCCGTATGATTGCGGGCTTTTTTATTGGGGAGGATGGGGAGGACCGCCATCGAGATAGGGGAGATAGGGGAGATAGGGGAGATAGGGGAGATAGGGGAGATAGGGGAGATAGGGGAGATGGGGGAGATGGGGGAGATAGGGGAGATGGGGTAGATGGGGGAGATGGGGTAGAGAGGAACTCGTATCATGGCTCTGCCGTGATACGCACATCTTGCGGCTCTGCCGCCTGAGTGCTTCCCGACTGGAGGCAGAGCCTCCAAATTGCGTGACTCGGCACAGCCAAGTCACGAGGAATCTCCTAATATCCTCCCCATCCTCCCCATCTCCCCCACCTCCCCCATCTCCCCCACCTCCCCCACCTCCCCCACCTCCCCCATCTCCCCCACCTCCCCCACCTCCCCCACCTCCCCCACCTCCCCCATCTCCCCCACCTCCCCATCCTCCCCACCTCCCCCATCTCCCCAATACCTCGATTACCGGAACAGGAACTCGGCGAGTTGTAAAACCAGCGAGGAACCGAATGGTTGAGAATTGCCCAATTCGGGGTTAAATAATTGAAGCTCTTTCGCGATTTGTGAAGATTTGTGTCTGACCTAAAAAAACCCGCTCGTTCTCTAGCTGGAATTGCCGGTCTGGTGGCGATCGCCACCTTGATCAGTAAAGTCTTTGGTTTAGTGCGTCAACAAGCGATCGCCGCTGCATTTGGAGTCGGTCCCGCCTTTGATGCCTATAACTATGCTTATGTGATCCCCGGTTTTTTGCTGATTTTACTCGGGGGCATCAATGGACCCTTCCATAGCGCGATCGTCAGCGTCCTGGCTAAGCGGAAACCGGAAGAAGCAGCCCCCCTCGTGGAAACCATCACTACCCTCGTGGGTGGATTGCTGCTGATTGTCTCCGGGGTTTTAGTCCTGTTTGCAGAACCGTTAATGGGTTTAGTCGCACCAGGTTTGAACATTTCAGCGGCAGAAGCAGGGGCCCAGGGCCTTTCTACCCCAGAATTTGAAACCGTGCAACTGACCCATGCGATCGCCATCCAACAATTTCGGATTATGGCCCCCCTCGCCCTCCTTGCTGGATTGATTGGCGTTGGATTCGGAACCCTCAATGCCGCTGACCACTATTGGATTCCCTCCATCAGTCCCCTCTTTTCCAGTGTGGCGCTCATCGGTGCATTAGGCATCTTCGTCCTACAAGCAGGCCAGGATATTGGCCTTCCCGAATATGCCATGACAGGTGGGATGGTGTTAGCTTGGGGAACCCTTGCCGGGGCGATTCTCCAGTGGGTGGTGCAAGTGGTGACCCAGTGGCGCAGCGGCTTAGGGACCTTGCGTCTGCGGTTTGAGTTTAATCGTCCGGGGGTCAAAGAGGTGATGAAGGTCATGGGACCGGCTACCTTCTCCTCGGGAATGCTCCAAATTAATGTCTATACAGACTTGTTTTTCGCGTCTTACATTCCGCAAGCTGCGGCGGCTTTGGGTTATGCCGGACTGCTGGTGCAGACGCCCTTGGGGATTGTTTCTAATATGCTGTTAGTGCCGCTATTGCCGGTATTTTCCCGATTAGCTGACCCCAATGACTGGCCGCAACTGAAACAGCGGATTCGCCAGGGGTTGATGCTGACGGGGCTAACAATGTTACCTCTAGGAGCATTTACCATCGCTTTGTCGGTGGCGATCGTGCGAGTCATTTATGAACGCGGGGCCTTTGACCAAGCGGCTTCGGCATTTGTCTCCCCGATGCTGATGGCTTATGGGATTGGGATGTTTGTCTATTTGGGACGGGATGTGCTGGTCCGGGTGTTTTATGCTTTGGGAGATGGGGACACCCCATTTCGGGTCAGTATTGTGAGTATTTTTTTGAATGCCGTCCTGGATTTCTTTATGGTGAGAGCATTTGGCGCACCGGGTTTGGTTCTAGCAACGGTAGGGGTGAATATTATTTCCATGCTGGCGCTGTTGATTTTGCTCGATCGCAAGCTGAATGGATTGCCCTTAGCCGAATGGAGTAAACCGATCGCCTTGTTAACTGGGGCAAGTGCCGTAGCCGGTGTGGTCAGTTGGTTCATTCTCCAAAGCTGCGATCGCTTCTTTGAAGGCACTGGATTATTGATTTATCTCGCGGAATTGGGTCTATCTAGCTTGGGTGGATTGCTGGTATTTGTGGCGATCATCACGCAAATTCAATTACCCGAAGTAGATATATTTATGCAGCGCATCCGTCAACGCTTTGGGCGATAAACCGAAGCCGAACTCTGGATTTTGATTGCATTAATAGCCCGCTTGAGCGGGCTATTTTCATGGGGAACAATTCCACAGGAGGCATCGGGTTTAATAGAGGTTTTGTTCCGCTTGTTGGAAATAAAAGGCGATCGTTCCGCCTAGAAATATCACACCAGTAAAAATTAAAACCGTCCCGATCGCACTAGCTTGTCCCAATCCCACTTGAATCATCTGCCAGTTAATCAAGAAAAATAGCCAGATAATTTGCACCTTCATCCATCCAAACAGTTCGCGCACCAGTCCTAACAGTCGGTCCCCTTGGTCCTCGGGTATCGGGAACGGACTCTCTAACAGTTGCGGCAATAACGGGGAAAGGGTTAAAACCAGATAAATACAAGTTCCCATGCTGGGTAATAGCCAGAGAATCGGTTTGGAACCCCAGTTATCCGGTTGTCCAGTGATGCCAAAATGAATGGGGATAGTCTCGGGAAGGTTTCCCCAGGATTGGAGAATCGCCAGAAAAGTGCAGAGAATCCCGGCTAAAGCGGCAATTTCTAAAGCCAGTTCCAAGGGCGATCGCACGATTGCTCCTAACAGACTTTCCGTGTTTTTGTTTTTATTCATAAGCGTTTTTAAGCCAAGGTGATACCTATTGTTTTCTATCTTAGCGAATTACCTCGGAACCGGCTAACGTCTTTTGGGGTAAATAGGTCACCCTGTTTGCATCGGCTTACCCTAGACTGAGATTCGGCCCATTCATCACAATCATAACCGCTCTCAATTTTTTATTTGTACGGAAATCTCCATATCCCCCTTACCCTTCCCTCCGACCCTCTCATGGCATTTTAGTTTTACGATTTTAAAGTAACAATGCTGACAAAAAATCGATAATTTTGTAGTAAAAACAACAAACTTGTTTCCTGAAAATTGTGGCCAGTAGATAGCCCCTTCTAAATCATTAGAACAATAGAATGGACACCGGGGGAGCCTCGGGCGCGCTTTCAGTCGTCGGGAGCTTTCCCGCTGCCACTCGAAAAAAGTGTCTAATTCATTTAGACAACGGCTGCCAGAGACGCTAGAACTGCTCTTATCAAGAATTCTTAACCCTAAAAAAAGGCCAATGGTACTCCACCGTGAAGGAGACAGGTACTATTAGGGCATCGGATCATAATCCAGCTCACAATCTAACCCCTATAAAGCAAGTCCATGTTAGATAACCTTGATCTCAAACTTTCCCTGGATAAAAACACATATCACGAACAGATCGAAGCCCTGATGCAACAGATTCGAGAGCTACAACAAGCCTGCTGGGAAAAAAAACTACCCTCCATCTTCGTGTTAGAAGGTTGGACGGCTGCGGGGAAAGGGTCTCTGGTCAAAAAAATGGTGGGTTATATGGACCCCCGGGGATTTCAAGTGCATCCAATATGGCCCCCCAATGAAGAAGCACGGCAACACCATTTTTTGTGGCGGTTTTGGCAGAAACTGCCAGCGCGGGGCAGTATGGGCATTTTCTATCACAGTTGGTATATTCGGATGTTAGAAGATCGGTTATTTGGCCGGATCACCGATGCTGAAGTCCCCACTGTGATTCGACAAATCAATGCCTTTGAGCGGCAGATGGTGGATGATGGAGTGGCGATCGCCAAATTCTGGATTCACATCAGCGAAAAAGAACTGAAGCGACGGCTGAAAAAATCCGCAGCAGACCCCCTCACCGCTTGGCGAGTTCGTCCCGAAGACTGGCAGCAAGCCAAAAAATACGACACCTACAGCGCCTTAGCCGAAGACATGGTGATTCAAACCAGTACCGGACCCGCGCCCTGGACCCTCGTGGAAGGAGACGATCAGCAGTGGGCAAGGGTAAAAGTGCTGGCAACAATGGCAACCACCCTCACCGAAGCCCTCGATCGCCTTCACTATCAGCTACCCGTGCCGGTTTTGCCCGCCCAAGAACAACTCCAACCCACAGAACCGGATTTTCTCGCCCAAATCGATCTAAGTGTGAGCTTAGATAAACAGGACTATAAAAAACAACTGCGCAAAGAACAAGTAGAACTCACGAAACTACAACTGGAGATTCACGAACAAGAAATCCCCGTCCTCGTGTTATTTGAAGGATGGGACGCTGCTGGAAAAGGGGGAGCCATCAAACGCTTGACCGACGTCCTCGACCCCCGCAGTTATGCCGTGAATGCCTTTGCCGCCCCCAGCACGGAAGAATTAGGCCATCATTACCTCTGGCGGTTCTGGCGACGATTACCGCTCCCTGGAAGCATTGGCATTTTTGATCGCAGTTGGTATGGTCGAGTGTTAGTCGAACGCATTGAAGGATTTGCCAGCGAACCGGAATGGCGCAGAGCCTATCGAGAAATTAATGAATTTGAAGAACAACTCACCAGTTCCGGTTATGCCGTGGTCAAATTCTGGCTGCATATTAGCCCGGAAGAACAACTCAAGCGATTCAACGAACGCAGCAACAATCGGTTTAAGGAACATAAGCTCACCCCGGAAGACTGGCGCAATCGGGAGCAGTGGTCACTTTATAATGTGGCAGTGAATCAGATGATTCAGCGGACCAGTACCCCCTCGGCACCTTGGACGGTGATCCCGGGGAATGATAAATATTATGCCCGAGTCAAAGTGATCCAAACCGTGATTCAGGCGATCGAGACTGAAATCAAACGTCGCAAATAATTTGAGCCACCTTCGGTCCCTCCTCCTGGCGAACGGGAGGGGGGCCAAAGTTGTAGCTGACAGGGCTTAATAAAGGGTCTTTAGGGTCATCGGCGGTGAAAAAGCTGCACTGTCGGAGGCGATCGCCGCACCATACTGCTGCATCGCCCCTTCTACATCATGGAAACTGCGAAATTCTGCACCGTCGTAAGTCGCGCCCGAAAAATTGGCATCCCTCAGATCCGCATCTGTAAAATCCGTCCGGGTCAAATTTGTAGAATTTAACCGAGCTTGATTTAATAACGCAGAACTTAAATCCGCTCCCGTTAAATTCGCTCCCGTTAAATTCACCCCGCGCAGCTTGGCATCACTAAAATTTGTAAACCTCAGATTGGCCCCGGCGAGATTAGCCCCACTGAGCTTTGCCTCACTCAAATTCACCCCATCGAGATCCACCCCTGTCAAATCCACCCCATTCAAAAAAGCGCCACTGAGATTCACCCCCGTCAATTGCACTCCATCCAAGAGCGCACCGCTCAACCGCGCACCACTGAGATTAGCCCATTTCAAATTGGCCCCAGTCAGGTTCGCACCGCGCAGGTTAACCCCTTGGAGATTGGCCCCACATAAATTGGCCTCTCGCAAATTTGCCCCCCGCAGATTGGCGCTGATCAGATTTGCCCCACTCAATTTGGCCTGATTCAACTGGGCCTTGACCAGAAAGGAACCCTGTAGATCCGCTTTCGTCAGATTTGCCTCGGTTAATCGGGCGTCACTGAGTTTGGCAAAATTAAGATTAGATCGATTGAGGGCAGCGCGCGTTAGATTGGATTTAGTTAAAAACGAGCGAGCGAAATTCACGCCTTCGAGATAGGCACCGGTGAGGTTAACCCCAATTAGGGTCACCCCCACCAATTGAGCCCCACGCAAGTCTAAACCCGAAAAGTCTCTAATTCCCTGGTCGTAAAGGGTCAGCCAATGATTAATATTCATTATGGGTGCTATTTGTATCAACCCAGCACTTTGGAGGAACTGAGGATTTCAATTTTAATTGCTCAACTTCTATCAAGTATGGCGCGGTATCGAAGGATTAATCGAGGATTTTTTATTAATCTTTGTAACACTTTCCTCCCTTCGATTGGATGACTCTTAATGAGTTTAGAGAAAACAAGGAACCCGGGCGGTTAACTGCCGAGGACAGACCTTTGAGGGGTCTGCCACTCTGCCTCCAAGGGAAGACCGAGCATCCGGGAGTCGGCTTTCTCTCGGGTCTAAATTCAATCTTACTGCGGTTGACCTTCAGAAAAATTTAAGAAACTCATAGATTTGTCAACAAAAATGTAACAAACGAGAATAACTCCGAATAAATACTTAAATTTCCAGGCGATCGCCAGGTTTACCCTAGACTTAAACCCGAGTTTCCCCAGAGTTCATTGTTTTGAGTGAACTACAGCCGTAGGAGCATACAGAAGATGATTCGATCGCCCGCTAACTTGCACCTTGAGGACGTCCAGCAATGTTTCTAGTCATAACCCAGCTTCTCCTGTGGGTGGTTGTCGCTCTCCTGATCTGGTATGTGCTCCTCCAGCTTATTCCTCGGGAATATCTAACCTGGCTCGGGGGCGCAATCCTCTTAAGTATTATCATCTTGGCGTTTTTCTTTCCCACCGAGCAGGGGGTTGCCACCTTGTGGTACATTCTCTCGTTTCCCCTGCGACCCTTGGGATTGTGCATCGTCCTCTTATGCACGGCTACCCAGAGACCCAAACAACGACAGCCTCTAGTTTGTGCCGCCCTCGTTCTCTTGGTTCTCTGTAGCGTTCCTTGGCTGGCTCAACAGTATCAGTATTGGCTAATTCGCTCTAATTTCCCCATCGCCTCAGTTTGTCCAGCCCAGGGAAACCTCAATCTCGTCCCCGTTGTAGGCCGTCCTGAAGCCATCGTCCTCTTATCCTCGGGGATTTCCCAGCCTTCTTTGCCCTATCAGCCCGAATTGATAGAAGCAAATATGAGCGACCTGATCGTCACCACGGTTCGTCAGTACCAACTTCAGCAACAGGTGGGCCACTCCCCTCGGGTGATTATCGCCGCTCGACCTCAACCTTTTCCCTGGCAAGGGGTTAGTGCTCCTTGGTATTCGGCTAACTCCACAGATATCCTCGAAGCTAACATCATTAGAAGCCTATTAATCGCCCAAGGTGTTTCTCCTACTCATATTTTTGTTTTAAATAAGGTGGAAAATGTCCGGCAAAGTGCCGTAGCCGTTGGAGAACTCCTCCCTAGACGGGCTAACCGAAACCCTCGGGTGATCGTCGTCGCCTCGGTTTTACACTTACCCAGGGCCAGCCTAGCTTTTCAAGGTCTTGATTTGGAAGTCATCCCACGATCGCCTAGTTTGTATCCGGAAATCTGTGCTTTAGACCAAGTTCGCACAGGCATTTATGACATCATCCCCAATGCCTCCAGCTTGGCCCTCACCAGCCGAGTCGTTGAGGAATTCTACACCTTGATGTACTATTTCCTACGCGGTTGGGTGGAACCTTGTGCTCGCTGCTTGTCTAAATAAATGGGGAGAGTTATCCTGGTAACTTGGCACAGCCAAGTTACCAGAATAACTACACCCCATCCCCCCATCTTCCCCATCCTCCCCATCTTCCCCATCTCCCCCATCTCCCCCATCTCCCCCATCCCCCCATCTCCCCATCTCCCCGATCGCCCTCTACACTAAAAGAGGGGTAAAACAAATCAATTTGACATGGCTCGCTCAAAACTTCAAAAACTGGCCTCTTATATGCGTCCCCACTGGCAGAATGCCTTAGTGGGGGTTGTGGCCCTATTTATCGTCAACGCTTTAGGGGTGTACATTCCCCTGCTGATTCGCAATACAGTGGATGAACTCGAAGTCACTTTTAGCTTCGATCGCATTCTGTACTTTGTGGGCATCATTCTCCTCCTAGCCTCCCTGATGTGGGTGATTCGGGTCGTCTCCCGGATGTATCTGTTTGGGGTGGGACGTCAGGTGGAGTTTGACCTCAAACAAGGCATTTTTCAGCACGTCCTAACCCTGGAACCGGCCTATTTTGCCCTAAACCCACCAGGAGATTTAATTAACCGCGCCACCTCGGATGTGGACAATATCCGACGTCTGCTGGGATTTGCAGTGTTGAGTGTGGTGAATACGATTTTTGCTTATGGATTGACCCTGCCGGTGATGTTGGCGATTAATGTCAGGTTAAGCCTGTTGGCTGTGGCGGTCTATCCGTTTATGCTGATGATTGTGCAGTTATTTAGCGATCGCCTCCGCACTCAGCAGTTGGAAGTCCAAGAGCAACTTTCGGGACTCAGTGACTTGATTCAAGAGGATATGAGCGGGATTTCCTTGATTAAAATCTACGCTCAGGAAGAAAACGAACGCCTTGCTTTCCGCCAACTTAATCAGCAATATCTACGAGCCAATCTCAAATTAGCCCAAACCCGCAGTGTTCTGTTTCCCGTGTTAGGGGGATTAGCCAGTTTAAGCTTACTGGTTTTATTGACTTTTGGTGCCGGGGCGATCGCTGATGGGGTAATTTCCGTGGGGGATTTCATCGCCCTGTTATTGTATGTCGAACGTCTAGTATTTCCCACCGCCCTCCTCGGATTTACCATTACGGCGTATCAACGGGGAGAAGTGAGTATCGATCGCATCGAGTCCATTTTTGAAGCGAAACCGAAAATCCAAGATACACCGGAGGCGATCGCGCTAACAGCACCCGCTCAAGGTCATTTGAGGGCCAATCACCTCACCTACAGCTATCCCGAGGCTCAAATTCCCGCCCTGAATGCTTTGAGCTTTGAGATTACCTCCGGTGAGACGGTGGCGATCGTCGGTCCCATTGGTTCGGGGAAATCCACCCTCGCCAATGCCATCCCCCGCTTACTGGATATTGGTTCTGGACAACTCTATCTTGATGGTAAAGATATCACCACCCTCAAATTAGAAACCCTCCGGGGGAATATCGCTTACGTTCCCCAGGAAAGCTTTTTGTTTAGCACATCTATCCGGAACAACATCCGCTATGGGAAACCCCTCGCCGAGGACCCGGAAATCATCGAAACAGCCAAACAAGCCCAAATTCACCCGGAAATTCTCAATTTTCCTCAACAGTACGAGACATTGGTGGGGGAACGGGGGATTACTCTTTCTGGAGGACAACGCCAGCGCATGGCCCTCGCTAGAGCGCTGTTGATGGATGCGCCGGTACTGATTTTAGATGATGCTCTCTCTAGTGTGGATAATCAAACGGCAACGGATATTCTCCAAAATCTGTCCTCGGGGACGCAGCGCAAAACGGTGTTGTTTATCTCCCATCAAATGTCGGCTGCTGCCTCTGCCGATCGCATTTTTGTCATGGATCGCGGGGCGATCGTCCAAGTCGGCACCCACACTGAGTTAGTCGAACAACCGGGTTTGTATCAGCAACTGTGGAATCAGCAAAAGCTAGAGGCACTCTTGCACTAAGCTGGGAAAGCGGTAACAAGAAAGCCTTTAAACCCGCATCTTCAAGCTGGAATCTAGCCCTTTGTGCTTCTAATTTCTCTCGGGGATCGGTGTTCTGATTCCCGTGCAGTCCCGATTCCCTAAAACCTGGGTCTGGGTATTCTTTGCAGTCCTTTTGGAATGAATTAACATGGAAACGGAAAAATTTATCACCATTGATGACGAAACAATTTCACTCCGGCAAGCCTTAGGGTATCTGCGGACCAGTGGCGATTTGCAACAGTTTATTATGAAGATTCTACGCCAGCACGTCATCGAAGAAGAGTTGCAAAGCCAAGCTGATTTGGAAATTGATGCCTCCCTCTTAGAACAGGCAATCATTAACTTTCGCCTCCAAAATCAACTGGTGCAATCGGACCGCTTTGACCAATGGCTACAAAGTCAAAGCCTAACTTATGGAACTTTTCGCAATCAGTTCGCCGCTGGGTTAAAAATTGAGGAAATCAAAACCAAAGTCACCGCTGAACAACTGGAAGACTATTTTGAGAAAAATCAGCAAGCCTTTGAGCAGGTTGTACTCTCCCGAATTGTAGTAGAACAGTATGATAAAGCCGTAGAACTCAAAACTCAAATCGAACAAGCAGGAGCGAGTTTTGAAGCCTTAGCAAAAGAGCATTCCATCGCCGGAGAACGGGCCTATAATGGGATGATGGGAGCGATTTTGTTTAGTCAACTTCCCCCCGCTATTCGGGATGCAATTTCCCGGGCTCAACCGGGAGATATTGTCGGTCCACTGGAATTGGAAGGTCGCTACAGCTTATTGCGCCTGGAACAACGGATTCCGGCTACCTTAGAGGGACAACTCAAACGCCAACTTCAAGAGCAATTATTTGAACAGTGGTGGCAAGGCAAACTGCAAAATAAAAACGTCAAGTTGCAGGTTGAGTAAGTCAGGGAATTAAGACGGAGCAGACTTTTATTTCCCGAGGAAAAGAGGCTGGGTTTCTCACAAAAATGTAGGCTAATCAGCAGAATTTTTGTTAAGAAACCCAGTTTGTGTTCTTGTTACACTGATTTAACTGTTTCCAGCGTGAGCGAGGCCCTCTCATTCCTTTATTGAATTGGCTCTTCTTTGGGTTCAGGGTAGAATCAAAGACTGCACAGATTATTTTTGTTTAATCACTAATAGGGTAATATCATCATACACTTTTTGAGTGCCAATATAACCCATTAAGTCATCAATAATTCTTTCTCGCATCTCGTGGGCGCTTAAGTTCCAGGAAGCGCTCACCACTTCACACAGGCGTTCTAATCCATACTGAACCCCATTGATATCTTCCGCTTCGGTAATTCCATCGGTATAAAGCACCACCCCATCTCCGGGATTTAACTGAAACTCAGTATGATTTAAGAAGTCTCCAATATCTGGCTCCAGACCAACATACAAGCCTAAATCGAGTGTATCAATTCGCTCAATTTCACCTCCAGCCCGAACGATAATGGCTTCTTCATGTTGTCCACTAATCTTTAACTCTCCCTGGTGGTAATCCAGAATCGCCAAGGTCATATTTTTATTAATATTCATCCGCTCGACATTTTTATAAATGGCGCGGTTGATAATTTCTAAAAAGCGGATGGGGTCGTTTTCTTCACTTTCCAACAAAGTACGGACCGCCATCTGCGCCATAATCATCAACATCCCACTTTCTAACCCATGTCCGGTAACATCTCCAATGGCAAATTTTACGCCCCCTTCGTGAAAGAGTACATCATAATAATCGCCGCCGACTTCCTCCGCTGGTTCCATAAACCCGGAGATTTCTAAATCGGGAATTTGCTGCAATTCACGCTCTTTCGGCAAGACCATTTTTTGCAGCTTGCGAGTGACATCCAGTTCCGCACTCATGCGAAGGTTTTCGGCTTTCAGGCGTTCGTTCAGCAAGGTAATTTCCTGATTAGCTTCGGCGAGTTGGGCGGTTCGTTCTTCCACCTTTGTTTCTAAGTTTTGATAGAGTTGAGCATTTTCAATTGAGATGGCAGCTTGGGCGGAAACAACGTTTAAGAGTTCCAAACGATCGGGGGTAAAGGCTTCAGAGGTGAGATTGTTTTCTAGGTAAAGGATGCCAACTAAAGTACCCCGATTGACAATCGGGCTACATAAAACGGATTTGGGTTGCTGTTCTATAATGTAGGCATCGGAGGCAAACATTTCAGAGGTTGTGGCATCATTTAAAACTACGGATTGTTGAGTGCGGGCCACATACTGAATGATAGAGTGAGGGAGTTGTTGGCTTTGATGAACCGGGATGGATTGCAAGACTTCAATTTCGCTATCCATTGTCCCTGACCCTTCTATCATGAGTTGCTGATGATCCGATAAAATCAAAAATCCTTGTTGCGCTCCGGCATTTTCTAGGGTAATTTTGATTAATTGAGTCAGGAGTTTATCAAGATGAATTTCGCTGGCGATCGCCTGAGATGCTTTCATGATGGTAGCGAAATCTAGGACTTCCCCCCTTTGGCTATCGGTGGAGGTTAGAGTGACTGTGGTTTGCAGTTCCCCCGATGCCTTGCGCGATCGCTGCGCCAAAATAGCCGGATACTGTTGCACCAACTGTTCCACCTTCCGCGTCGCCCCCCAAAGCTGATATTTATAGTGAGATTTTTTTAGATAAACAGCAGCAAAGTCTTCTTTTCCTTTGTTCCACCAAAATTTACCGGCAAGTTCATGAGCAATGGCTTCATGGTGAATAAATTCCTGTTCACTTGCCTGGGTAATTGCGCGATCGTACAGTTCCATTGCCTCTAAATCTTCTCCCAAAATCCGAGCGATTTCTGCCGAGACTAAGAGGAACTTATGCTGGAAAGTTTCGGGGCAATTTTCAGCCCATATTTTCATTTGGGTTTGGTTGGTTTCAAGTTGCTGCAAGTAGAGGGCTGAGTCTGAACTGGATGCGGGGGGATAGAGTGCCGCTAAGGTTAGGGAGTGATAAAAATTATAGTCGGCTACAATAATATTCCCGGTAATTGTGGGAAGGAGCTGGGCAATATCCGGGGCTAAATTTATAGCTTCAGCAAATGCTCCATATAAATAAAGAATGGCAAACTTGACAATTTTATAATAGCAAATTCCCTGCCAGCTTTGATGCTCTTGAGAGCTTGATAAATAGGCTGATTCGGAAATTTCATCCACCTCAAAGGTGAATTCATCAGTTGTATGGCCCAGCAGGTTAGCGAGGCCGATTTTGAACCCTAAAATATTATCCGTCGCCCATTGATTTTGGGTTTCTTGGGTCACCGCCAAAAAATTACTGAGCTCCGTCCAGGCGTCGGGGAGATGAGTCCCTCGACAAAATAACCGAATCGCTTGGAACTGAAGAATATAGCCAATGTATTGAAACTCTCCCGATAGCCACCCGGTCTTATATCCCTCACTCAACAAGGAATCTGAAGCTTTTAAAGGTTTAACCCAGGGATAAATCAATCCGCCCACGACGGTGTAATTCTTGCACTTTAACGCCGGATCATTGAACTGTTCAGAAAGGTCCACAGCTAGAGTTCCAAACTCCTCGCCTAAGCGATAGTTGCCAAAGCAACACATCAAAAATCCATAGGTGGAGTATCCCTGGGCTGACTCCCGGGAATGACCATGTTTCAAGGAGGTTTGAACAATTTTGGCAACAATAATCGAATATAACTCTAAATTAATAATATAACTGACTGCTAGAAGATTAACAAGTAATTGAATGGCAATGATCTGGTCTGGATCGGCCATTTGGGGTTGCTGAATCAGGGAGGCAATCTCCCGATCGCCTAGTTCCTTTTCAATTGTACCCACTTCCAACATTAAGGCGGATTGAAAATCGCTTTGAGGTAAATCAATTCCCAGCAGTTGTAAGGCTTTGCGCCCCGCTTCAATTCCTTCAGCATATTTAAACTGGAGGGTGTACTGGACGATCGCCAGGTTGTAGATTTTTGCTTTTTCTAAATCCGTATGCGATCGCGCCAGGACCAAGGTAATTAATTCCTCAGCCGCCTCAAAATTTCCCTTGAGATACTCCACCTCTGCCCATTGCTTATGCAGGGCTAAGGATAAATCATAGTGTGCCGTCCAACACCCTTCCGGTAAATAGCTGACGCCAAACTGCAAATATTCCCAAGCGGCTGCATAAGCTGTTGATTCTTTGGCTTTTTTCCCGGCTGATAAATTTAACTCAGCTAACTTAATCCGTTCCTCCGGTTCTGTGATCAACCCTTGACCCAGATTCAAATGATCGATGATTTCAAACAGATTTGCTCCCCATTCACCTTCCGGGGTGTTTTTCAGCAAACCTCGCCCAATTTTGAGATGGATAGCCCGTTGGCTTTCGGGGTCTAATAGGGTATAAGCGGCTTGCTGGATGCGATCGTGAACAAAGCGATAACAATTGGATAAATGGCTAACTTCTGTCTCGGCATCAATCCAGTTTAAATCCTCGCTTCGGGTAAAAATCAGCCCTAATTCCACGGCATCAAATAAATGATGGGCAATAGCTGAAGGGGTACTTTCATCCAGGAGGGAGAGGGTTAATAAATCAAATTGATTACCAATACAAGCCGCCAATTTAACCAATTTCTGAGCCGCTTCTGGCAGGGATTGAATTTTAAGCACCATCAATTCAACCACGTTATTCGTGATTTTAGCAGATTTTATTTGGGTAAGGTCCCATTGCCAGCGGCGAGTGTTGACTTCAAAGCTCAGGAGATGATCGGCATAGAGTTTTTCAAGAAACTCCGTAATAAAAAATGGGTTTCCATTGGTTTTTTGTAAAACCAACTCCGATAAAGGGAGAACTTCTGAGGTTTCCCTTTTGAGTGCATCGGCAATTAATTCGCTAATATCAGCTAAACCCAAAGGAGTTAGAGAAATATGAGTCACCGATGCCCCACTTTCGCGGATTTCTGATAAAGTTAACATCAGAGGATCCGTGGCGCTGACTTCATTATCCCGGTAGCAGCCAATCAAGAGGAAATATTGGCTATCTGCTCGCGTCATGAGTTGGTGAATGATTTTTAAAGACGCAGCATCTGCCCATTGCAAATCATCTAAAAAAATGATGAGGGGATGTTCTTTTTGGGTAAAAACCTTGATGAAATTTTGAAAAACGAGGTTAAATCGATTTTGAGATTCCCTCGGAGGTAAGGGGCTAACCGGGGGCTGTGTGCCGATAATCAGTTCTAATTCCCCAATCAAATCAACCATAATCTGGGCGTTAACGCCTAACGCCTCGACTAATTGCGATCGCCACTGTTCAATCTGTTCAGGAGTTTCCGTTAATAACTGTCGAATTAGAGTTGCAAAAGCCTGGGCGATCGCCCCATAAGGAATATTTCGCTGGAGTTGGTCAAATTTACCTGAAATAAAGTATCCGCGCTCTTGGGTTAAAGGTTTATAAATTTCCCGGACTAAAGCCGATTTGCCAATTCCCGAATATCCGGAAATTAGCATCATTTCCTTTCCCCCATTCAACGCCGGGTCATTCAGGCGATCGCTGGCTTCTAGCAATAACTCAATTTCCGCCTCTCTGCCATAAAGTTTTTGAGGAATTTGAAATCGGCTAGAACTATCATGCTCCCCGAGGGTAAAGGGTTGAATACTTCCCGTTTCTTCCAGTTGATTCAAACAGTTTTGCAAATCTGAGGCAAGTCCCCAAGCACTTTGATATCGCTCCTCTGCAGTTTTAGCTAAGAGTTTCATCACCAAAGCAGAGACTGCTTCGGGAATTTCTGGATTAATCTGCCGAGGCGGAATCGGCTGCTTGGCAATATGACAATACACTAACTCCAAGGCATCCTGAGTCGGAAAAGGAAGCTGTTGGGTGAGTAATTCATAAAAAGTGACACCCAGAGAATAAAAATCTGTCCGATAATCGAGGGCTCGATTCATTCTCCCCGTTTGTTCTGGAGACATATAGGCCAAGGTCCCTTCGATAACATTGGGATTTTTAAAGGTGGGATTTTCTCGGGAAAACAGGGTAGAAATGCCAAAATCAATAATTTTAGCTTTCTCGGTTTGCCGATTATAAACAATATTCAAGGGATTCAGGTCTTTATGAATAATATTAGCCTGATGAATTTGTCCTAAAGTATCTGTGACCTGAATAGCAATGGACAAAAATAGCTTTAAATTACCTGAAATTTCTTCCCTACTTGATTTTAAACTTTCTCCCCCAAAGTCTTCAGAAATAATCAGCCAATGATTTTGATAATTTTCCAAGTGGTAAGATTTGACTACCCCTTCCACCTGGAGCAATTTTTTATTAATTTCATATTCTAGCTTGTAGCGGGCAATTTGCTCTAAACTGGGATACTCTGATTTGATAAATTTAAGAATGACCGATTGGTTATCTGACTCTTGTAGTCCTCGGTAAACAACGGTATTTTCACTGTTATAAATTTCCGAAAGATTGTGGTAACCGGGAATTTTCAACATAAGGGTTAATGGGATAAGGAATAAAGTTGTAAGATAGGAATGGGTTAATCTTTTGACGGCGATTAGCTTTTGAGCTAATTATTCTAAGGGGTTAGACAGGCCATAACTCCCAAAAAACTGTGATAGTCAGGGCTAATGATAATCTGATTAGGTGTCATTGATCCTTATAAACTATCTCCACTAATTTCACTCTTTTGTTCAGTTTCAGGTTCTTTTTGGGGATAAACCCAATTTTCAAATAAATCCTGGATTAAGGCTTTGTTTGTCGGGGATTGCTGGTTTAAAATATCCGCGTAATCATCCCGTACTTCAATACAATAACTCGCATTTCGTTGCTTAATCTGGGGCAACCAAGCCGTATGAATCGTAAACCCCACGTTAAATTGCTCATGCCACAGTTTGTATTTGGGACCGCTTTTTAAGTCAGCCGCATCAAAAATCCACAGTTCATTCCCGTTGGTTTTTTGGGGTTCTGCACTTTCGTCGGAATGAACCACACAGAGGATATAGCCATCAGTAGATCCTTCAGTTCCAGGTCGGGGAATAAATTGCGGTGAAACGACCCAATGACCTTCGGGAAATTGATACCCATCAGCAATGCTCAAGCGATTTTCATCTTCAGCAACCTGGTCTAAGGGTGCAATGTGAAGTCGGAATAAAGTGGAAGGTTTGCCTTGGGTCGTGATTTCATCTAATTCCTCTAATCCAACTTCTCGATAGGGATAGTGGTTATATAGATGTTCAATATGGGGAGTTTTTAAATCCGCCCAACATCCCAAACAACTCCAATAAATATCTTCTAAACGGTCTGGAAAAGGACGCTCACGGTAGGCGTAGATGGCCGCCCCCCAGGTATAATCTTTATCCATCAAGATATCTTGATTTTCGCGGATGAATTGTCCGGTTTTACCGTTAATGACATGACATCCCAGTTTGCTGATATCCATCGGTCCGGCGATCGCCCCATAGAGAGGGGATGTTCCTGTCTTGTCCAACGGACTTGCATCATCAAACTTGGTCACCCATTCTGCGGCATCCCAGGCACAAACATGAGCCAAGTGCAAGGTAATCTGATCATCCGGATTGCGATAATCCACCAGGAAATGTGCTGCCTCTCGGGGAATTGTAACTTTTTTAGCCTGCACTGACTTCTTTCCCGTTAGCAGTTCCCGGCGATCAATGATGTAAACTGTATTGTCTTTTAATTGTGGATGATCGAATATGTTTCTCAACCACTTTTCAAGCTGGGCAGATTTTTTGTTCGGCCTAGTCGGCAGAATTTCCTCGACGGAAATTTTAAAAGCGGTATCAATTAACACCAGATAATTTTCAGTGAGTCCCATCTGGTGAGTGCTTTGCTTAATTTTGAGTGGAAAACCCTGGTGGAGAACTTGCCATTTTTGAAGGTCTCCTGAACCATCCCACCGGACTAAATATAGAAAATTATCCGTAAATATCCCAATGCAAGCTCTTAAAAATTGTAAAATACTTTTCCCCGTTATTTTAAACGGCTCTAAGAGATTTAAAATAAATTGTTGCGGTGTTTTTTTCGGGGGGGGGAAGTAACTAACCTGCAATAATTCTTCTTCGGATTTTTCTACTTTTTTACGGCTTAATTTTTGGAATTGTTCTTTGATCCAGTCTATAAACTCTTTCCCCAAATAGACTAACGGAATGAATTGAGACAAGACGTTAGAGAGCGATCGGCCCACATTCACCGTAAACATTTCATGGGTATTAGGGTCGAAAACGGGATGAGCTGAACTTTGAATCGTTTTAAAGGGAGTGGTCGGTTTAAAAAAGAGTTTTTCCACTTCATTAACTTCTTCCCACTCAGAATTTTTCCCGACTGGCGTAACAGTTTCCAGGGTTTTGGGGTCGATTTCATAGGGACGACCCACATCCCAAGTTACCAGTAACCGTTCATGTTCTGACTCGGAAAATTTCAGGGGTAAAAAGGCTGTATTCAGTTGATTGCGGGTTCCTAGAGGGCCAGAAACTCGGGTAATTCCCAGATTTTTAAATCTTAAATCCGTAGATTTGGGATCTCCCTCCGAACCCTGATATTTTGTGCAGTGATTTGTAGCAATATCCGCGTAGTAGCAGGGGGCTTTAATTTTTCTGGCAGATAATTTTGCCCCTTCAGTCAAGGATTCAAAATCAATGCGGTAAACCATGCCATCGCCATTGTACAACGGGGTAGTTCCGTCATGGGAAGGCAAAACCGTATTGATGGTCACATCAGATCGGTAAGAGTTGACCGAACCCGTTGCCCCAATAATAAAGGCATGACCCTGCAAATCGGACGGGAGAGGTTTACCCTCTTTTTCTTTGAGGGTTAAAGGTGGATATTGGGCATTGGGGTTATCGTCTGGATAACCAAACTCATCTCGACTGACGGATAAAACAGAGGCGGGAAAGGTTTTATTGGAGTCCGAGTTAGAATGGGTATTCATGGTTTTATTCATGGGGTTCATGATTCCAAGACGGGATATGGAGGGACCTGGTTTTCCCCGTTTTTGGAAGAACAGGTCTGGCAAATGAGTGAGTGGTCTACCCTAAATATAGATCTCTATGGCAGTGAAATGGATGAAAGTTCCTGGGGAATGCCTTTGTTAGCAAATTGCTTCAATTGTGACAGAACTGCTCAACTCTTGTCAACCCTGCACAATTAAGAGAATAGGCTTCAGATTAAAAAAGGAAAAGCACCGCTGAAGGAGCTTTTCCTGTTTTGGCGTAACGAATCACGTCTAAATTAACCTTGCCAATTAAAAGGCATAAATTCGGCCTTTTTCATCGGTATAAAATCCCCGATCGATCCGTTCTCCCGTCATGGCAGGGCGAATTGTGATGGTGACATCATTTCCCACGGAATTAATATCAAAATGTAAAGGAACCTCACTCGCACCCACCGGAGAATTGATAAAAACATTCAAGTTCCGATACAGATCGGTCTGGGAAGTGGGGTTGAGGAGAAAATTGCCTAACCCGACTCGGGTTCCCGCCCCTATTTCTCGAAATCCGCCATCTTGAAGGCTATATTCCAAAGCGATTCCTGCATTATTCAGCAGGGTGATGTTGATCGGAAGGTTGACATTTACATCGGTTTCCGGTTGCCAAAATCCCGGTTCTCGTCCTCCCGTTTCACTGGGTTGAGAAATCCCGATGCTGGAATTCAGCAATACTGTCGCTACGATGGAGGATGCTACAATGATTAATCGCTTCATAATGTTTTTTGGTCGAGGTTTACAAAGAGTTCAATCCGTTAAATCGGAGAGAATGTGCAGAAGGCTACCCTCATGCTTACGCTTACTATAACCCTCTTTTAACCCCTTGTCATGATACCCCGTAACAAAGTTATCGTTTGTTCATTTCAGTGAATTAAATTTGTGACAATTCTTATCCAACAAACCTCTTGACAAAACTCTTGTTTTTTGCATTCTCTCAAATCTTGGGCTAGATACCCGTTGTCTCTTTAGACCACCAGCAAGCAAGACCCTTTCCTGTTAACGATTAAAGCCAATCCTGCAAGCTACAATATAGAAAAATTTAGAAACCGGGTTTCTTTTTAAAATGTCGGCTTATAAGCAACAAATTGGTGCTAGAAACCCGGTTTCTTGTCCTCTCGAACTAAGCTTGGAATTACCGCCTAATTATTTCCAATCTTCCCAAGTATTGTTAAAGATTGAGGTATTGGGAAATGCAATGGGATTGCCGCTATCAACCAGGCGAGTTTGTAACTCTTCTAACTCGGGTTCTCGTTGGGGGAGATTGTCCACTAACTGATAGGGGAGGATGCCTTTTTCTAGGGAGAAATTGGCGGTTTTCCCGGCTGCAACTCCAGATGACCATTCAAAGGAATGTACTCGATAGGCAGCGGCAGCAATATGGCTGGTGGCGATGCTTTTTCCAGCAATTAAGAGGTTATCAATCCGTTGGGGAATTAAGGCCCTCAGAGGAATTTGGAAGGGATAAGCGGTGCCCGCACCCCGACGTTCTCCCTCTAGTTCGGTGTTTCCGGGGGCTTCCGGTGGGGAGAGGGTCATGCAGGGATGAAAGTCGATCGCATAGTGAGCAATTCCCACAGAATCAGGGAAAATTGTAGAGCGCGATCGCGAGGGTCGTCCCTCCAAATTCGGCTTTTGCCCGATCGCCTCTAAAGTTTGTAATCCCGAGAGAGATTCCCACAACCGGCGATACTCCTCCGGCAACAAATTCGTGCGATAAAACTCGTCAGAATAATCCGCCCGAGAAATATCAATTTCCCACACGGTAAACCCATCCGGATGACCCCAGCCCGGTCGTCCAATAATTCGCCGTCCCTCGCGCATATAGGGATATTTAGATAATCCATTCGCGGTTCCCATCGGCGAATCTAGCCCGGAAAGATAGCGATGATTTGGATTAGGCTGTTTAACCCCATCTCCTAACTGAGAATCGGTAGTTCCCTGGACCAACCAATAGAAAAATCCAATCGCGTGTTCTTCGCCTGCTTGGAGGGTTTCGGTTCTTAAACCTCCCATCCATCCCCCCGGTTCCAGTTGCCCGGTAGATTCCAACTGTTGTCGGGTATAAATTAAATTATCTTGAGCAGTTCCCGGTCGATAATCATTTCCCCAAGTCCAGTTTTGCATGGAAATATCCCCGGGATTAATGGGATATTCTCGGGGGTTAGAGGGGAGAGTTTTCTGATATTTTTCGCTCCATATCCGGCGGTAGGTATAAACTAAATTAAAATTCGCCAAGCGTTCCAGTTCATAACTGTAATAAGGCGCGTAACGGTCATAAAAGGGCGGTTTAACGTGCTGTTGGGGTTCCTTGGTCGCTTGCATGGCGAACGTATAAGTAAACCCTTGAGTACAGTAGGGATTGCCCTCTGCGCTGGAAGACGAGGGTTCCAGAGGCGATCGCGGATCAACCCCGAGGCGGTAGGGTACATCAGCTAACCCGATCAGTTCCCCGGTTTCCGTTGCATCAATCACATACCATTGGGCCGGTTGTGCGACATTGTTCCCATTGCTGGAATTGCGATCGCGCGTCATTGGCACAAACCGCACAATGGTTTTATGAAACCGGGCGGAATTTTCGTAGCGATAGGCATCTTCCAGGATTTGCGAGAGGGGTTCCGCATTCACCGGGGGCTGACCTGGGGCCGGTTTGATTTGGATGGCGATCGCACTTTGAATTTGTTCCCCACCTTGCGTCCCTGGGGAAATGTCCAACTCTTTAATTACCGTGTTGGGATACCATTTGAGAGTCCCTTTCCCCCGTTTGGCTGCTCTTTCCAATTGGTCAAAGAGCAGTTTATGACCGTCATACGGCATAAAACAGGATTCACTCACCCAACATTGACCCGGGTTGAGGCGTCCATACTTGCGCTTGATACTCTCGCGAAATTCCAAGTATCCTTGAGGATACAATAACTGTTGTCGTTGAGTGGGTCGTTCATCCAGGGCCGAAGTGCCTTGGGAGGAAATTTGACCCCCTATCCAGTCGGTAATATCCGTGATGCAAACCGTCCGACCCGCCAATAAGGACTCATAAGCGCTGGCAGCACCCGCTAATCCACCCCCTGCGACTAAAATTTCGCAGGCGACTTCTTGATCTGGGGCGCGAGGGGGTGTGGCATCGGCGACGGAAGTCGCTAATGCCAGGGTGATTAAGCTCACGAGGAGACTGAAACAGGACCGAGTTGGGGAGATACCCCGAACGAGATGCTGTGGTAAAAGCTGCGATTGACGCTGCATAGGTATCGAATTAGGTAAGCTGGTAAACGGTTACTTTGAGAAAGGGGATCCGCAGTGTCTGCAACAGTAGTGTCTGTAACAGATGCTACTTTTCCTCCTTGTTCATGTTAGCTATACGGAGCTGAATTGGGTAATTCAGGTTGCAAAATTTGGCGATCGCCCTACTCTATTCAGTAGGGATTCAGGGATTGAAGGTCTTTAAATCGATTGAACCCGTGGAAAACTTAGGACGTTATTAACCTATGCACGTTACCTCATCCAATTTACCGATGAAACCCTTTGAAACTCCCGGGTTTGATGGGTCCCCATCCTCGGAGCATCCCCCAGAGGAGAACGAAGCTCTGTTACAGAGTATTGTTAATAATATTCCCGGTGTCATTTACCGATGCACCTATCAGGGTAACTGGAAAATAGCGTTTATTAGCAAAGGAATTGAAGAAATTTCTGGATATCCCGTCTCCCATTTTCTCCATCACCCCTGCGATCGATTTAAAACTCTGGTTCATCCCGAGGATCAGGGGATGGCTCAACAGACTGTGGAAGAGGCATTATTATCTCAACAGCCTTATACTTTAGACTACCGAATTATCAAAGCCGACGGTAGGATAGGTTGGGTGCGCGAAATCGGTCAAGGCATCTGCGATCGCCAAGGAAATCTGTGCGGATTGGATGGAACTCTCTCTCCCTTGGGGGATCTTCCCTCCCGCCATTTTGACCAAACAATTCCCGAATTTTCCCCAAAAATTGCCCCAAAATTGACAATTTTAGAACAAATTAAGGAAGGATTTCTCAACTTAAATTCCCAAGGTCAGGTCATTTATATCAACCCCCAAGGAGAAAAATTATTACAAACCAGCCGTCCGACCCTTTGTCAACCCGGGGAAACTCGCGAACTCCCTCCCGAATTGGCCCAATTTTTTGCGGATTTGAAAACGGCTTTATTGGGTCCAAATCCTCGACCTGTCGAAGCTTGCTATCCCTACAAAGAGACCTGGCTAGAGGTTCGCACTCATCCTTACGACTCCGGAATATTAGTCTTTTTAAGTGATATCACTGCCCGCAAACAAGTTTTAAATTCCTTACGGCAGCGGGAAAATCTCTATCGAACCTTTGTTAAAAATTTTCCCAATGGCGTGATCCTGTTATTTGACCGAGACTTGCATCATACCTTGGCTGAAGGTAGGGATTTAGAGGCCATTCATTTGATTAAGACAACCGTAGAAGGAAAGACTCTCCAAGAGGCATTTCCATCAGACATTTGCCAAACCCTGGAACCCTTATATCGGGAGGTACTAGCGGGGGAAACGCGGGTGACTGAACTCACCTTTGGCAGTCGCATTTATTTGGCCCAAATTCTGCCTATCAAAAATGAGGCGGGAGAGGTCTTAGGGGGCATGGTCATGACTCAAGATATGACCGAATGCAAACTCGCTGAAGCTGAAAATGCTCGGTTAATTGCTTCCTTACAAAAAAGTGAAGCCAAAACTCGGGCAATGGCTTCTTTGCTGTCTGAAGCAGAAAAATTGGCTCATGTGGGATGCTGGGAATTTGAAATCGCTACAAACCGAATTATTTGTTCTGATGAAGTTTATCGAATGTTGGGATTAGATTTGAATGCCGCATCCCCAACTTATCCAGAATATTTGCAAAGAATTCACCCGGAAGACCGGGAAACTGCTGCACAACTGATTGAACGGGCGATTGATGCGGGAGAATCCTATCAGGTAGAACAGCGGATTGTTCAATCTGATGGGTCAATTCGATATCTTTCGGCCAATGGAGAACCGATTTTTAATGAAGTGGGGGAAGTGGTTAAGGTATTGGGGAGTCTGTTAGATATTACCGATCGCCATTTAGCCCAGCAAGCTTTAATGAAGTCAGAGGCTCAGTTAGAATTACGGGCGCGGGAGTTAGAAGAAACCCTCTATGAACTGCAACGCACTCAAACTCAACTCATTCAAACTGAACGGATGTCTGGCTTGGGGCAGATGGTGGCGGGAATTGCCCATGAAGTGAACAATCCCGTGGGATTTATTTATGGAAATATTGTTCATGCCACGTCTTATATTGATGATTTGGTTAATTTAGTTAATCTCTACCAAAAACATTACCCTGAACCGGATCCAGAAATTTTAGAAGAGATAGAAGAAATTGATTTAGAGTTTTTATTTGAGGATTTGCCTCGCTTGTTGCGATCGATGAAAGTGGGGGCGGAACGAATTCGGGAAATCGTGCGATCGCTACGGAATTTTTCCCGATTAGACGAAGCGGACAATAAACAGGTAAACATTCATGAAGGGATTGATAGTACGCTGTTAATTTTACAGCATCATCTCAAAGATGAAAGCCTAAATTCCAACTCGAATAACAATATTACGGTGATTAAAGAGTATGGAGATTTACCCCGGGTTGATTGTTATCCCAGCGAACTCAATCAAGTATTTTTGAATATCATCACTAATGCGATCGATGTCCTCAAACCCCAGGACCCCCCGCGCCAAATTACCATTCGGACTGAAGCAGTCATCCGTGATCAGACCTCTTCAGAACAGTCTAGTCCTGACTGGATTATCATCCGCATTATCGATAATGGTCCGGGGATGACACCAGAGATTCAACAACGAATGTTTGATCCGTTCTTCACAACTAAACCCGTGGGAATGGGTACAGGTTTGGGATTATCGATTAGCTATCAAATTATTGTGGAGCAACATAAGGGCAAGTTAACTTGTTCCTCGGAACTGGGAAAAGGGACCGAGTTAATCATTGAGTTGCCCCTGCATCAAAATCATGAGGAACCGGCGTTGTTTGAATAAAAATTTTGGATTCAAAATTTCAGTTTATGCTATCACAAATCAAGAGATTTATTAGAGCGGTTCTATTTGTTTGACTACTTTCAAAATGATCCAACAAATTAAAACACTACCTAATCCCAGTTGCCACAATCCACAACCAATCAACAGTCCGAGGGCAGCCGCTACCCAAATTGCGGCTGCGGAGGTCAATCCCCGAACTCGATCGCGATCGCGCAAAATCGTTCCCCCACCCAAGAAACTGATCCCAGTAACAATACCTTGAATGATCCGACTAAAGGCATCCGTACTGTCTAATGCCATTCCCAATTGCACTGGCAACAATGCCAAAAGCGTTGTTCCAAAAGTAACAAGCATATAGGTTCTTAAACCCGCCGGTTTATGTTCCCTTTCGCGATTTAATCCGATTACTGCCCCGACGAATTAATGATAACCCGAGTCGCCCCAACAAGTGCAAGGTATCCACGGGAGCAAGGGTGCTAAGATTTGACACGGTAGAGTTCCCTAAATGGAGTCTGCATCCTTTACTCTACAGGGACGAGGGTCAAAATGTCACTTCGCCCGGATGGTGACCCGGACTAGAACCCGTGAAATATAAGTTTAATTTATACTCAACAAGTAGAGTTTTTGGGGTTTTCCCCTAGAAGAATAACCGGGCCAAAGCCTATAATGTCTAGTCAAGGTGGGCTTTTTGTCTAATACGGAGATCGATTTGTTCGCCATAGACCCGGGGAAAGTTTATATTTGTTTGATAAAAAAAAGCTATAAATAATTAAACTATGCCTTTAGATAGAGGTCAAGCTACGGTGAGCTAGGAGATAAACATGAAAGAGAACAGTGAAAAAACGAGACGGCTATGCCTAAATCGACGAATTCTCTCTCCTTCCAATCCTCTGATGAAATTCTTTGTTATTATTTGAACTCCACCAGTGAGATTCAAGTAATTAAAAGTGAATGTCCAGAAACTTGGGAGTTTGAGCGTGTTGTGTTTCCGGGACAACGGCTTTTTTTTGAAGCCTTTTCTACAGCCCATTTAGAAATCTACAAGGCGAAGAATTCGGGTTTACAGTTAGCGGCTCGGGTGAAATGCGATCGCTTGCAAGTTATGCAAGAGCGCAGTTCATCTTTCACCACGGTCTCAACATTCCTAGGGCAACAATTAGCAGCTTGTTAAGTTCCGACCAAATTCTGGGTGATTTGTAGCAGTTTACATACTGCCTATTGATGTAATGATTGGGTGATGCATGGGTGTTAAAAAGAGAGGAGAGGAAGCGATCGCTTTTTCTCCTCTCTTTATTTTAGCTTGGGTTTTGACAAAAATTAGGGTTACTTGGGGTCCCTGCGGTGATGGACAGCCGAGTCCCAGGGTACTATATGGGCTAGAAACCCGGTTCTTGAGAACCCACATGAACTTTAAGCGCCCCTTTTGGTGTAAAGTAGAGGCGATCGCAGTCAGGATCGAGAGGGCATCCGGGGCGAGTGTTGAAGCTGGGGTGCAAAATTTAGACGGTTGAGGATGCGATCGCAACTACTCACAAACGAGGCAGGACTATGAAGATTTTATCCCAGTCTTCCACCTTGAGAGTCGCATTTGAAACCCAAATTCAATCGAAAATTCAAGGGCAAAGAGAAACCCAGCAAAACCTAGTGGGAGAGAGTTTCTTAGGTCAAATTAGCTCTTTTTGTTGGGAAATTAACCGCGTTAAAAAGCAAGTCAAAGGCAGTCTCGGAGAAAGCGTTGTTTCCTTCCTCCTGCAATGGTTACCTGAGTCTGATATTTTGTTCAACAATGCCTTGATTCCCACTCAAAAACCTGGAATTCTAACGGAAATTGACCATTTAATTATTGCTAAAAATGGGGTGTTCTTGGTGGAACTCAAAACCTGGAAAGGTTCCTTTAGCGCCTATCAAGATCAATGGAAACGCCGGGAAGGAAAGCGATGGGTTCCCATCGACCAAAGTCCCAGTTCCCAAAGTGCCTATCATCAGCAAATGTTTGAGGGCTGGATTCGGAGTATCCTCCCGGATTTACCCGCCAATTTTGTCACAGCACCCGTGGTTTTTCCCATCGCCGATTGGGTGGGAACGACTCACTGTAGCGTCCCGGTTTTGCATCGAGTGAGTGCCTTGCTGGACTTGTTAAAGGGGTCAGAACCCTGCCTCACAGCGCAACAAGTTTCCGCGATCGCCCAGGCTGTTGCGAATTATACAATTCCCCCACCGGACCCCATCGCCCCCAAAGCGGCCTTACCGAAACCGACGCCAAAACCCTCCCCAACCCGGGTTGCCAATCCGGTCCCCCGTCGGACCTACACCATGCAAGAAAGTACCCAAGTTGCAAGTCGGGCAACGGCAGATATTACCCATTGGTTGCAAAATTTACCCCGGACTATTTCTGTTCAAAATGTTGAAGATGACCCGCACTATCAAGCCATTGATGTGGATTTACTGGTAACGACAGACCGGGGAGAATCTAAACTAGAAATCAAAGGCGATCGCTATCATAAAACCGGGAATTTCTTTTTTGAAACTCACAGCAATCAGGAAAAAAATACCCAAGGTTGTTTTCTCTACACCCAAGCGGATTGGTTGTGCTATTATTTTGTAGAAATTGGCCTGTTGTACTTGCTGCCGATGCCTCAAACGCGGGATTGGTTTATCAACCAGATGGAACGGTTTGAGTCGAAGTCTACCACAACTCCAATTAGAGGAGGCGGTTGTTATACCACCGTTGGACGGCTTGTCCCGATTGAAGTGGTCCTCAAAGAAGTACCCGATGTCAAACGACATGAACTCAGGACAGGTAGGGAGGGGAGATAGGAACCGGATCATGGAAACCTATCTGGGAATCGGGATGCGATCGCCCGTGAAAACAAGTCGGGAACTGGCGATCGCCAATCCCTTGGGACAGCGCGGTTTAAAATCAGTCTCGCCGAAGCACAGGTGATAAACTTGCAGGCAATTAATGCAGCCGGTGACAGATCTCAGTTAAAACTGAGAGGGAGAGAATTGTTAGTTAGAGGGAGTCTGCTGTGGATCCGGAGAAGCAACAACAGATCATGGGGTATTTCATCGAGGAAGCTCGGGAGCACCTCGAAACCATCGAAAAAGGACTGTTAGATTTACAGTCCACCATGAACGATCAAGAACAATTGAATGAACTGTTTCGCGCCGCCCACTCAGTCAAAGGGGGTGCAGCCATGTTGGGCTTTGGGAGTATCCAAAAGACAGCCCACAGCTTAGAGGATTGTTTTAAAATTCTAAAAGAGGAGCCAGTTCCTGTTGACCAAAAGCTGGAAACCTTATTTTTAAAAGGGTATGACACTCTGCAAAAATTACTGGAACGGCTCCAAGGGCCTTTTGGCTTGAGAGAAGAAGACGGGGCAGAAATTGTCCAAGAGTCCCAGCCTGTGTTTGCGGAACTTAAAAAATATCTGGATGCTCTTGTCAAGCGCGGGGGTGAAGCCGATGCACAGCAAGCCAGCCAGGATGCGGCTTTGGAGATTGCCAACGAAGTGATCAATCTGTTGCGACAAATGTTGATGCTATTCAAGCAAAAGCCCGATGCCGAAAACCGCAAACGGATCGGGACCTTGTGCAATCAACTGGCTGAAATGAGTCCTCAGATGCAGAATTGGCAAACTTTGGTAAAAACTGCTTCTAAGGCGATCGCCGATCCTCAAAATAGCTATGACCTGATCGCACCTGTGACGATTAAAGAACTCAAATATGCCAGCGATTTTATCGCGGTGGGTAAACCGGATACGATGCCGCCGAGTTCCTTATTGTTGGAATTGGCGGGTCAGTCACCCCCCCAAGCCGGTATCACCCTCAAAGACAACGAGTTTATCATTAAAGCCGACCCGCAGGCAGCAGCAAAGAAACTCATCGAAACCTTTGATAAAAAACAGCTTACGGTCCTGACGAAGTTGTTAGTTAAAGAGGTGAAATCCTAAAGATTTCCAGACCCTCACAGGAGGGGGAAACATGATAGAACGCCTCGGGTAGGAATTGGACAATTCTTTTGTCTGTGGGAGCATCTTGCTCCCTGGTTGTAGTCGGGAGCAAGATGCTCCCACTTTTTAATTGTCCCCCATTCCTCCAGGATTAGGGAGTTTGCCAAATCCGTTGATGATAAGCATCAACGTTGGCATAAGGGTCGGGATTATCGTGGCTATGGTCGTGACCATGACCGTGATCATGACCGTGATCGTGACCGTGACTGTGACCGTGATCGTGACCGTGAGCATGACCCTCTGACTTGGCCATTAATCGGAACTTGCACATTTCACAGTTCATTTGCACCTGCCCCAGATGGGTTTCAATCTCGCGATCGCGCAGGAGGGTCAGCAATTCCCGAGTAATTCCCATTTCTGGGAGTGCCGTAATCGAAAGGTCCGTCCATTGTTCTTGTTGCGCGGCAGTGATATCGAAAATTTTCTGGACTAAAACCCCGGTAAACAGGAAATAAGGAACAACAATAATCCGTTTGGGTTGGAAGAGTCGGGCGCGGTCAAATCCTTCTTCTAAGCGGGGATGGGTAATGCCAATAAAACAGACTTCCACAGTTTTATAACCGCTCCCTTCCCACAGAATTCGGGCAATTTTGTAGACATCGCTGTTAGCATCCGGGTCACTGGAACCGCGTCCGACGAAGAGTAACACCGTGTCCGATCGCTCAATCTGATTGGGGTTGTTCTCCGGTTGGTCCAGTTGCGCCAGTCGCGATCGCCACAGATCCACAATTCCCGGCGCAATCCCAAAATGCCGCCCATAATAAAACTTCAGATGGGGATGCCGTTCCCTGGCTCGGTCTAATTCATTGGTAATATCAAACTTATTGTGGCGGGCTGCAAACAGCAGAACTGGCAAGACGGAAAATTCAGAATATCCCAGGTCCACACACCGATCTACCCCCTCCTGAATCGTAGGGCCAGTCAGTTCCAGGAAACAAGGCACAACCAAACGCGACGAGTCTAAGGCTGTATAGGCTGCTGCAAAATCCAGAAAACTTTGCCGTCCCCGTTCGTCTCGGGTGCCATGACCCACCAATAATAAAGGACGCTGGATCGGTAAAGGGGTCAATTCCACAGACTCTAACTCGGAAGTTTCGGATGTAATTGCGATCAGATCAGATGTTTTGACGTTAGGCATTAATTTTCAGGCTCCTTGTCCCGTGCGAGGCAGGAAATCGAGTGAGCAAATAACGGGCGAGGGCGTTCTGGCTTGCGATCGCGTCTGAGTCCCCGGCCTCAGATCAGGGGACCCCAGACCTCCAATCGCTGACAGTTGCCGCACAGCCTCGGATTTTCACCGGAGTTTCCCCTCGCCCTTCCTTTAGCTTCGTTATCTTATCTTATTTAGCGCTTAATCTCTATGCTCGGGAGGGGGATAGATGGGGGCATCCCTCCGTATTGTTTTCCCTATAACCGATGTAAGATAAAGAATTAAGAATTAATAACCCAGGATTTTTCAGGGATTCAACTGGGAACTTTTGCAATTTTTAAAGGGAGGTTTTATCTATCCCCAAAGCTGGTTTCAGCCTCTTCCTTCCCCGCATATTTATAAAGGTCTCCCCACTTGTCGAGGTTGTGGTGTATAATCAAAATAGATTTACGAAACCGATCTCTGGGGGTGGATAACTTTAATTGGATATAACCAAACGTTAACGAAACGATAAGTCAACAACAGAAAACTCGGTCACTCTACGGATGCAAGCGAACGAAGTCGTTCGACTTGGATCGAGTTTGCTGACGTAATCAAACCCAGTCATATCAATAAAGGATAGAATTTGTATGAGACTGCCTCATACTTAGCGTTTGAGTCTCCAAAAAAGCATCCCTGAAACAAATCGCTGAGGCGATCGTCCTGGGGAGTCAGGCGGTGGCCATCGCGTATGGCGGACGAGCGATCGCCCTTCCCACTTAATTTTTATACAAAAAATTGAGGGACTAGGCTGAAGATGTCCGATTGCCGGAACTTCAGTCCAGATGTTTCTTTGATGCAGGGTGACTTGTATTCCCTCCAAAGGGAGAGGACGTTGCAGATATTGGGTCTGGGAAACACAGTTTCCCCGCTCTGTCCCGACGACCTCAGAACTATACCGAATCGATCTTCTGTGTGCATTACAACCTATTTAGACAAATGCGATCGCCTTTGTCCTGTCGTTTTTCTTTCAATTTCTTGATTTTTTTTATGAGTATCATCAGTAGATGCCCCGTAGCGGGCGAAACAGACTTACAACAGATTGCTGATCTAGTTAAAACCTGTGAAGTCGATGGGTTACTAGACGAAGATAAATCAATCGCCGATCTCAAATGGATCGTCACCACCTCATCGGTCAGGTCCCGGCGTTTATGGAAAGACTCAAACGGTCACCTCCGAGGGTTTGGACAACTTTGGATACCCGAACCCGACGAAGGACTCGATGGATATTTGTGGTTTTACGTTGACCCCAAAGATTTCCTACAAAACAGCTTTACCGATGGTATTATTCCGTTAGAAACCGAGATTTTAGAGTGGGCAGAAAATCGCCTGCGCGAGATTGGAAACAAGAGTGGACTGAGTATCCACTTACACACAAAAACTCGCGCCGAAGCCTTAATTAGAATTTCCAGCCTAGAACGGCATAACTTTACCCTAGAACGAACTTTTTTGACCCTCGTTAAATCCGACCTAGAAACCCTACCCACCCCAGAGTTTCCGCCTGGATTTACCCTGCGATCGGTAGAGGCCCCCAGAGATGATCAAGCCTGGGTAGACTTATATAACGAATCCTTTATCGACCATTGGGATCACCACGATTTAACCCTCAGTAGTTATCAGGATTGGCAACAGGATCCGAACTATCAACCGGAATTTGATTTAGTGGCAGTCGCTCCCGATGGCACCTTTGCCGCCCTTTGCCAAAGTTCCCTCCAAACCTCCTTACCCCACTGCAGCAAAACCGGATGGATTAGCTGGTTAGGAACTCGTCGGGGCTTCCGCCGAATGGGTTTAGGGCGTTCCATCCTCCTGGCTGCCATGCAACGACTCTACCGCGCTGGTGCAACCAGTATCAAGCTCGGGGTTGATGCCGATAGTGCTACAGGTGCACCGCGATTGTATGACGCAATGGGCTTCCGTCCCGTCCAAAGTTGGCTTTCCTACGTTAAAATACTGTAGAGAAAGGTGACGGTTTGTAGTAACGACGGACGTCGTTTGCGATCGCCCTACGGTTAGCCCAGTATAGCATTCAGGGAGTGCGTTTACTCTTCCTCGCTACTGAATAGCGTTAGCCAGGGAGATGCTCGCACTCCTATAATCCATAATAAGATTTGTACTGCAACCGGCGATGCCGGTATCTGCTAGATCGGATTGGATTAACCCGCAACCATGAGACAAAAAATCTGGATTCTGCTCTGCCTGCTGAGTGCGATCGCCATTATCTTAGTGAGTCTGGCTCGCCATCAATCCCCGGTATCATTTGATAATCCACCGGATGCACCTCTCTCACAGCAACCCGCAGATCCAGTCCCCACCCTTCCCGAACCCAGTCCCCTCAGCATGGAGTTCAGGCGTGCCCCAGCCGTTGTTCCCAGTCGCCTGATGGCAGATTTAGAAGCATTAGCCTTTGATCGCTCAACCCCAGATAGTCGAGAACTGTCCCGAGAGTATATCCGCCGTCGCCTCGTAGCAGCCGGATGGACCCTGGAATCCCAACCCTTTGCAGGGGAAGGAATCAACCTGATTGCCAAAAAAACGGGTAGGAATCCCGACGCGGGAAGTATCCTCCTCGGCGCACATTATGATACCGTTCCCGGTTCGGCGGGTGCGAGTGATAATGGCAGTGGGGTGGCGGTGTTGTTGGAAGTGGCGCGACTGTTGCAGGACCGGGAAACTGAGCGATCGCTAGAGTTGGCCTTTTTTGATTTAGAGGAAATCGGATTACATGGCAGTTTTGCCTTTGCCAGCGATCCGAACTTAATCGCGGACTTGCGCGGTGCAATTGTAGTGGATATGGTGGGATATGCTTGTTATCAAGCCGGATGTCAGGCTTATCCCAGTCAACTTCCTATACAACCGCCTAGCGCTCGCGGTGACTTTGTAGCTGTCATTGGAGATACGGAACATTTACCCCTGCTGGAAGTGTTTCAGATGGGAACTGCGGCTGAGTTACCGCCGGTTTATACTTTGCCGGTTCCCTTTAAAGGATTGTTGATTCCCGATACCCTGCGAAGTGACCATGCTCCGTTTTGGTATCACGGGATTGGGGCAGTTTTAGTGACGGATACGGGGAATTTGCGATCGCCTCACTACCATCAACCCAGTGATACTCCCCTTCAGATTGATCAAGCCTTTTTTATCGGTTCCGCACAACGGATTGCCGATGCGACGGTGACTTTATTAGAGAGTGAGGGAAGCTTACAAACCAACTCCGTCCGGACTGAGGTAAATTTACAGAGGTAAGCTGAGGGAATGCCTGTTGGAAATCATGATGTTGTTGCCTCATTTAACTCTAAGTCCCCCTTGGAAAGGGGGATTTAGGGGGATCTTTCTAGGAGGAGAAGGCCGAAAAAATCAGGACTTTTACTCTGAAGTTAAAGGGGATGAGGGATGGACAGTTCCTACCCGAATCCTGGAGAAGTAGTATAAAATTAAGGGAAACACCTAACTTGGGAACCCGTTATGTTAGAAGCGCCAACCCAGATCACCCCTCAGGATTTAGCCACCGAAGCGATCGCCTTGATTCGCCAAGCGGGGTGTGAGTATGGGGAGATCCGTCTGTGTCGTTATCGCGATCGCAGTCTAACCGCCCGCGATCGCTCCTTAAGCAACTTGAGCGATCAGGTAAGTTCAGGATTTGGGGTGCGGGTTTTATATCAAGGGTCTTGGGGATTTGCGGCGAGTCACCGCAGGAGTTCAGCAGAAGTTAGACGAATTGTGGCCCTCGCGGTGGAGATTGCTAAAGGCAGTCACCTCACGCAACAGACTCCGGTAAAGTTAGTCCCGGTAGAGGCATATCGGGATAGTTATGTGACCCCGATTGAAATTGACCCTTTTACGATTCCCATTGAGAACCAAGCGGATTTGTTGTTAGAGATTAATGAGCGGTTGTTAGGGTATGGCGATCGCGGAATTAAAAAAGCTTCGTCTTTCCTGCGCTTTACTCAGGAACAGAAAACCTTTGCCTCAACGGAAGGCTCACTGATTGAACAAACAATTTATCGCAGTTATCCAGGATATAATTGTACAGCGATTGCCAATGGAGATGCCCAAAGTCGCAGCTATGAAAGACCTCCGTTGAATTGTGGCTATGAACATATTGACCCTGCGGATTTGCTGCAAGAAGTGGACCGAGTGGCAACGGAGGCGATCGAAAAAGTTCATGCACCCAAGGGACCCTCGGGAATTGAAACAACCTTAATCCTGAAACCCACTAATCTGTTTCTCACGATTCATGAATCCGTCGGACATCCCACCGAGCTCGATCGCGTGTACGGTTACGAAGCGAACTTTGCCGGGACCAGCTTTGCCACCACCGATGGCTTGGGGAGTCTACAGTATGCCGCCCCTTGGGTGAATTTTAAGGCCGATCGCACCCAACCGGGGGGACGGGGAACAATGGGATATGACGATGAAGGAGTTATATCACAAGAATGGCACATTGTCAAGGATGGAATTTTAGTAGATTATCTCACCGATCGCGAGACGGCAGCGCGACTGGGACGGGGAAGTAGCAATGGATGTGCTTATGCCGATAGTTGGTATAATGTACCAATGGTGCGGATTCCCAATCTCGGGTTAGAACCGGGACCGGAAGGGGGGAGTCATACGGCGACTCTAGCCGAAGCGATCGCTGATACCGAGGACGGGATTTTAATTGATGGCATTGGCAGCTATTCCATTGACCAACAACGCCGGAATTTTCAATTTGGTGGGGATGCCTTTTGGCAAGTCAAAAAAGGCAAAGTCGTCGGAATGTTGAAAGATGTCACCTATCAAGCGATGACAACGGATTTTTGGAAAAGTGTAGATGCGATCGGGCCAAAATCTGAGCAAATGCAGTGTGGCACCAATCTCTGTGGAAAAGGAGAACCCATGCAGATCGCCCAAATGACTCACGCCTGCGTCCCAGTCAGGGTCCGGGACATTTTCATTGGCGGACCTTCTTAACGCTTCGGGACTCGGGATATAAGGCGATCGCGATCGGTACCTTTTTCCCCTCTCCCGCCTCGGATTTTCCTAGGAGGTGGTGGGGAAGTCCAGTCCAGATCCGAGTCCCGAATCGACCCAGTTTCTAAGACAAGATGGGTTACTTTTTTATCAGCATCTTTGTCAAGAAACCCAGTTTTTAGCCCTGACTTTACCCCCAAACTAGAGCAGGGGTAAAGTAGGACGGGCTTCAAGGGACTGACTGTTACCAGATTTTTGGCCCAGATTGGGTGCTTTCATGACAGAGATGGGGTGAAAAAACTGAGTTTATCTTCCCTTTGCTAGACCAGCATCCTAGGCTACTCGGGAGAAAGAGTTGGTCCCTTTGGACAAGAAAATACCATAGAATCGACTCAATTTATCAAAAATTCAAAAATCCAGGGAGACAAGGGCAGAGATTGGGGATAGAATCAGATTAATAATACGGTTGTGAGCAATCAAGATATGAGCAGCAGGAGAAAGCGCAGGAATAGCCGAAAAAAACTGAAATAGGACCAAGAGAAACAATCGCTTTTGACCCCGACCCTCCGGCCAACCCAGCCGAATAAAAAAAAGCGGGTTTTTTCAGATTTCCGTTAAAAAATTTATTAAATACAAACGCCGATTGATGCCACAACTAAAACTCAGCGATTCCATCCTCAATCGCCAAGAACTAGCGTCGCTGGATGTATTGGTTTCCCCCATCTGGATTTGGGACTTTGACCAAAAGCAGGTATGGTGGGCAAACGCGGCGGCCCTAGGTCTGTGGCAGGTACAAAGCATAGCGGAACTGCCAAACGGAAATTGGATTAACCCCTTTGACGAAAATTCCAGCGGGATTGAACTTGATCGAGAACAATTAGAGCAGGGTACAACTGTGGTGAAACAATGGACCTTTCAAACGGATGGTGACCCCATATCCATTCGATGTGCTTGTTCGGGAATTCGGATTGAATCGGGAAGAATGGCGGTCTTGGTGGAGGGAATCACGGAGGTCATGAAACGCCATGACTGGGAACTGTGGCGCTCGAATGAAGTGCTTAGGCAGGCGACGGTGATGATTTCCCTGTACAAAGCTGATGGCACGATGGTGATGCAGAACCCGGTGGCGAAGCGGTGTTATGGGGCGGAAAAAGGGGGGGAGAATTCGGGGAAAAATGCCTGGAGAGAGCGATTTGTCAGTAGCAGCGATGCGGAATGCGCCCTTGATTGCCTTGAAGCGGGGAAGGTGTTCTATCACGAAACCCAGATGCAAACCTTGCAGGGGGTACGATGGCACGCGGTCGAGATTCGCAATGCGAAGGATCCGGTTACAGGCGATCGCGCGGTTCTGGTGAATGAGAAAGATATTACGGAACTCAAGGAAGCGGCAGTCCAACTCCAACAGCGCGATCGCCTCTTAGAAGGGGTGGCGTTAGCAACTTACGCGCTGTTAACCGCATCGAATCTATCGGAGGCGATTTCCAAGGCATTGGCTGAATTAGGAAATGCCGCAGGAGTCGATCGCGCTTACCTGGTGGAAAATTACCAAAGTCTGACCGAAGAACATCTGATGAGTATCAGCTGGGAATGGGTCGGGGAGGGAATTCCTCCCTCTAAGGAAAACCCGGAATTCCAAACCCTTTCTTATGAGGAAAATTTGCCTGGGTGGTACGAGACTCTCTGTGCGGGAAAAGCGATCGGGGGAACGGTTAAAGACTTAAGCGACGCCGAACGAGCCATCCTAGAAGTACAAGGAATTCAATCTATTTTAGTCATGCCGATCGCCATTGAAGGTCGGTTTTGGGGGTTTATCGGCTTTAATGATTGCCATCATCAACGGCAATGGTCGGAAACGGAAGAATCCATTTTGAAAGCGGCTGCCGGAAGTATTGGGGGGGCGATCGCCCGTCACCAAGCCGAGTCCAAACTGGCCACCTTGAATGCTCAGTTAGAAGAGATTGTGGAGGAACGCACGGCCAAATTAAAAGCGGCCAATGAGCGACTTAGGGCAGAAATTTCCGAAAAAGCTAAAATCGAAGAAAAATTGCGGCATAATGCTTTTCATGATGCCTTAACTGAACTACCCAACCGGACGTTATTTATGCAAGAACTGCGTAAGGAGTGGGAACGGGGTAAACAAAATCCCAACTATTTATTTGCGGTTTTATTTTTGGATCTCGATCGCTTTAAAGTGATTAATGATAGTTTGGGGCATGGAGTAGGCGATCGCCTGTTGATAGAAATTGCCGAACGCCTTCGCAAGACCCTCGCGGTGCGTCCCCATAGTTTCCGGCGCAATGAACACGCGATCGCCCGCCTGGGAGGAGATGAATTTGCCATCCTCCTCAAAGATATCCGCGCCTTACGCACCGCAAGGCGGGTGGCGGAACGAATTCATGCTTGCTTAACCCGTCCTTTTGCGATCGAAGGACAAGAAGTGTTTACCAGTGTGAGTATCGGGATTGCTCTGAGTTCCCGGGGTTACGAACGCCCCGAGGACCTGTTACGGGATGCAGATATCGTCATGTACCGCGCCAAAGCCCTGGGACGCTCTCGCCATGAAGTTTTCGATACCGCCATGCACGATCGCGTCGTCCGATTACTCAAGTTAGAAAACGACCTGCGCCGCGCCCTTTCCGAAGGAGAAAAGCGATCGCCAAACCCCCGGTTTTACCTCTCTCCCACCCCGGATTCAGAAGGCAATGACAGCGCCGAAGAAATGGAGATTCAAACCTCATCCCTGCCCTTTAGTTCCGGCAAAAAACCCTCCGCCTTTTCCTTGCATTATCAGCCGATTGTTTGTCTGAAAACGGGACGCATTGAAGGATTTGAGGCCCTATTGCGATGGGAACATCCCGAACTCGGGTTTGTGCCTCCGGGGGAATTTATCTCCATTGCTGAGGAAACCGGCTTAATTGTCCCCCTCGGGCAGTGGGTACTCCGTGAGGCGTGCCAACAGTTACGCATTTGGCAAGAACGATTTCCCCAATCGTTACCTTTAACCGTGGCAGTTAACCTATCGGGACGGCAATTTTCCCGGGTGGATTTGATCGCACAAGTGGATCGGATTCTCGCCGAAACGGGGATTGATGGGAGTATGTTAAAGCTGGAAATTACCGAAAGCGCGATCGTTGATAATCCCGAATTAGCCACCGAAATGCTGTTGCAGCTTAAACAAAGAAAAATCAACCTCTGCATGGATGACTTTGGTACTGGGTATTCTTCCTTAAGTTACTTACATCGGTTTCCCCTGGATACTTTGAAAATTGACCGTTCCTTTGTGAACCGGATTGGAGTCGAGGGAGAAAATTCCGAAATCGTTATGACCATTGTGAGTTTAGCTCACGATTTGGGCATGGAAGTGATTGCTGAGGGAGTGGAAACAGCAGCCCAGTTAGAGAAACTCCAGCAACTCGGATGTGCGATGGCTCAAGGGTATCTGTTCTCACCCCCCGTCGATAGTGAAATGGCTTCTCAATTACTCATTCAGGAGGGAAAGTTAGCCACCAATTGGTAAAATTTAACGGTCCGAACTGATGATTTTCGGTCAAGGGTCTGAGGTGTTTAAGGATGCGATCGCTATTCTTGAGAGGCCCAATAAATGCCTCTAAAACGTCCTTCGATGATACCTTTGTAGTGAAGGGTTCTTGGGCGATCGCGTGTTTTAAATGGGTTCCTAATAGACTATCGATGATTGATAAAGGGAGGCAATCAAGGAATAACCTACCTCAGATTGTGGTATGGTTGAATTATCTCAATTGGTGATTAGCAATGGAAGGATCTGTAAGTCTTCACATTCCCCAAGAACTCCTAGAAAGCGCTCAACGCCTGAGCAGTCCCGATGAAACTTTAAATGATGTGGTCATCCTGGCATTGGATAGAGAAGTTCAACGCCGGAAAGGATTAGCTGCCCATCAAAAAATTCTAGCCCTCAACAAAGAATTACCGCCCCAACCGGATGATACCGAATTGATTCATCAGCTTAGAGAAGGGGAAAGATGAGTAGAACCCTTTGTTTAGATACGAATGTTTTGATTAAATATCTGCTGGCGGGGGAATCTCATCCCGATGCGATCGCTTTAATGGAAGAAGTCATTGAGGGGCGAGCCAGATTGGTTGCCCCTTCTTTTACCTGGGCGGAAGTCGGTTCGGTACTCCGGAAGAAAATCCGAGTCGGACTTTTGACGACAGAACAAGCGACAGATCTGTTCTGTGCCTTTTGTGATTTGCCGATTGAGTATATCAATGGAGAAGAACTCCATGCTAGAGCCTGGGCGATCGCTCACCACTATCATTTACCAACCCTTTATGATGCTGCCTTCCTTGCCTGTTCTGAAAAAGCATCGGCTGAATTTTGGACAGCAGACAAAACCCTGCTGAACTCTTTGGGGACTCCAAAACCAGATTACGTTAAGGAACTGGGGGAGTAAAATAGTAGGTCACTTGGGGAAATTATGGCGATTTTAAGATTATTAATTGCCATAGTGCAGACGATAATTGCCTGGATGAGTCAGGAAAGTTTAGTCTGGTGCAACTTTAAACCCGAGCAAAAACAATTTCTGGGACCATAACAATTTGTGGGACAATCCCCGAATATTTAGACCTTGGTTTTCCTGATTTCGCCCTATCTATTAAAGTCATTTTTAATGATCCCACACTCAAAAAAAATAGAAATCTAGCCAAACATTGCCTCTCAAGTGATAAAATACAATCTACAATCTAAACTTTAAATTTTCTATGACCCCAGCAACTGCCCCGATTTTAATGAGTGAGGACCAAGCCTTATCCTTGGTGGAATCGACCCTGAAGCAATCCCAAGCAGACGGTGTTTTTGTGAGTCTAAGTGATGGGGAATCTTCCCTGAGTCGGTTTTCTGAAAACCAAATTACCCAAAATATTAGTCGCAGTCGGTTTAATCTCACGATTACCAGCTATTTTGGCAAGCGGAGTGCTTCGGCATCGACTTCAGAACAGGATCCGGAGGCGATCGCCACAACCCTGCGCCAATCTGAAGAACTTGCCCGAATTGCGCCGGAGGACCCGGAATGGGTTCCCCTCCTCGAACCGCAATCCTACGATCGCCGGATTCCAGCTTTTGATGATGCCACTGCTACGGTTTCTCCCCTGCGGCGAGGAGAAATGGTAAAACAGGTTTGTGAGAAAGCGGCACAATCGGGGGTGGAAAGTTCCGGGACCCTAAGTGTGGCGGCGATAAGTCGGGCGATCGGCAATTCGCTCGGGGTATTAGCCAGCGATCGCAAAACTGAGGCAGATTTCAGCGTGACGGCTAAAATTGGCAAGGGGTCCAGTTGGACTTCTCGGACTGCCTTTGCCATCGATCGCCTCCCGATCGCCGAGATGACTGAACAGGCGATCGCCCGTTCCATTGCCTGCCAATCTCCCCGCAAAATTCAACCCGGTGTATATCCCGTCATCTTTGATGCAGCAGCTTTTGCCGACTTACTCCCTTGGGTAATTTGGAATATGGATGCTAGGGCAGCAGATGAAGGGCGATCGTTCATGTCTCACACCGATGCAACAGGCAAATCCGCCGGGAATCGCGTCGGAGAACCCCTATTTAGCCCCTTGGTACAAGTCCAGCGTAATCCCGCCCATCCCTTATTGCAATTTGGCACATTTTTCGAGGATGGGTTGAGTAATACACCCTTGGATATCATCACCAATGGCATTCCCCAAACCCTTTCCTACAGTCGCTATTGGGCGCAACAGCAGGGCAAACAACCCACCGGGATGATGTATCCCATTGTCATGACAGGTTCCGACGAGGCAAGTCTCACCGATCTAATTGCCCAGACTCCACAAGGTATTCTAGTCAGTCGTGCTTGGTATGTGCGCTATATCAACCCGCGCACCTTAGAAGTAACCGGCATGACTCGGGATGGTACATTCTGGATTGAAAATGGGGAAATTGCCTACCCCATCGAAAACCTGCGCTTTAATCAAAGTTTACCGGAACTATTGCGGGATGTGGATGCTCTCACAACAGTGCAACGCTTTGGCGGCAGTGTTGTTCCCGGTGTGCGCGTCAAAGCCTTTAACTTCACCAGTACGACGGATAGTATATAACCTCACTCAGAAAACGTCAAGAGTTAACAGGCAAGGGACCGGGGAAAACCTTTTTCATAAAGTCTTCAGTCCCTACAAATTTGACCATTTGGGGTTTATAATCGGATTCAGTTGATTTTTTAAATTGTTATAAAGTAGGTATCCATGAAATTTCCCCTATCCATTATTTCTACCTTGTATCGGACCGTCCTCCGCAATCCTAAATATCGTTGGACCGTCATTTTTGCCAGTTTACTTTATCTGATTAGTCCTTTTGATATTTCCCCAGATTTCATCCCTATTTTAGGACAAATTGATGATGTGGCTTTGCTGTTTTTGTTCGTCGGGGGCATTTCAGAACTGCTCACCGAATGGATGCAAAGCTTAAATCCAAGTAACGCCAGGGGGGAAGTTAATTCGGACTCATCATCATCCAATTCTGAAACTCAAACCGTTGACGTGGATGCGGTTTCGGTGGATTAGGCTAGGCGGCCCGAAGTTTTGCTTTTTCTCCTTTTTCTTTGTCATCTCCAACTCAACCTTTAAACATTACGATGTCTAGTAAATTTTCTCCCCAAACTCATTTTTATACCTGGAAAAATTATCAATGCGGTTATCAAGTTTATAATGCCGATGACTCTAACATTCCCCTGGTATTAATCCATCCAATTGGGGTGGGTTTATCGGGGAACTTTTGGTATCGGTTTTGCCAAGAGTGGTATGAATCGGGCAACACCAATCCCATTTACAATCCGGATTTACTCGGCTGTGGGGATAGCGCCATGCCTCGCGTGACTTATACCCCCGAAGATTGGGCGGAACAAGTGCTGTATTTTATCAAAACTGTTGTTAAAAAGCCAGTGATTCTTGTCACCCAAGGGGCTTTGTTTCCGGTGGCGATTAAATTAGTGCAACTGGATAAAGAATTATCCCCAGGGGAAACTTCGTGGATTAAAAAGCTGGCATTATCAGGGCCTCCGGGGTGGAAAATCATGACCCGAGACGGGTCGCCAGTACAGAATAAACTCCGGTGGAATTTGTTATTTGATACGCCATTGGGAACCGCATTTTATCGGTATGCGCGCAGTCGCAAGTTTTTAAAGTCGTTTTCGATTAAACAACTGTTTGAAAATTCCAAATCAGTCGATGAAAATTGGCTGAATATGTTAGAAAAAGGGGCGGCTAATCTGGAGAGTCGCTACGCGGTGTTTGCCTTTCTTGCGGGATTTTGGCGAGAAAATTATGAACAGGCGATCGCCAGTATTCAGCAACCTACTTTAGTGGTGATTGGGCAAAATACCTCGAATATCAGCCGGGAAGGATTAAAGGAAACGCCTGATGAGCGATTGGCGGCTTATTTGAATGCTTTGCCGAATGGGAAAGGGGTAAAAATTAATGGACGCAATGTTTTACCCTATGAAGAAACCGCCGAATTTGTCCAGGCGATCGCGCCCTTTATTCGGGAAGAATAACCTTAAGAAATAGGGCGATTGCCCTATTTCATTCCGTTCAGGGGAGTAGAGTAGTCCGGTGGGAATACCCCACCACTTTCCTGACTGGCATTACAACAACTCATCAAAATGACAACAAATAGAACCATGCCATCCGGACAACCCGGAGATGTTCCTCATGGCGATCGGGCCCTTATTAATCCTAATGATGATGAGGCAACCCAGCGATCGCTACTACGGGAAAATGAATCGGCAGAAATTATTGCTCGTGCCGGTTATAATATCCAGCAGAAGCCATCACCACCCCTGGGAAGTCGAAAACGTCCCGATTACTTAATTGAAGGACAGATATTTGACTGTTATGCACCTGAAACGGCCAATGCCTACAATATTGTTGATACCATAGCGGGTAAAGTGGGAAGGGGACAAACCACCCGACTCGTTCTTAATCTTGAGGATAGCGCCGTTTCTATCGAGGAAATCCGCAAGCAACTGACCCGTACAGCCATTCCGGGCTTAGAGGAAATCTTTATCATTAAAAATAATCAGGTTTTTCCATTTTTTCCTTAAATTATATTGACGAAAAGAGGAGTTTATGTCATTAGAATATGAATTAAGAATTGTCACCGATTGGCAAGCCTTGGACATTTTAAACCTGTTGTCACGAGAACTGGAACTAGAGTGGGAAGAGACTCGGTTGTTTGGTCCTGGGATTGTATTGGGGGCTACTCCCGAAACTGAGCATCGTCAATCGATGATGATGGAAACCTTTGGATTTAAGCCTACATTGGATTTATGGTTTTGGCTGGATTCTCAAGAAAATTCCCAACGGGGAAAGCAGATTTTGCTAGAGGCATCAATGTTGGTCTTGAATCATTTATCCGGAGATGCAGTTTTGTTGTTTAATTCAGAATATACGGTATTGCAGCGAATATCAGGCTTCTTAATTTTCAATCAAGAAATTCCTCTGACTTCTAAGGATGAACTAGAGAAATTCAATCAACCCTTTTATATCCAACCTTTGCGTTCGCTGCTGCTTTACGATCGCCCTACCACGGTTGCAGTTGATCACCCGCTTTATTCGCAACTGCAAGCGGTAGCGACGGCACGAGAGCAGTCCCCGGCTAGATTAGCAAATGAAGCGATCGCCTTTTACTTAAGGGAAATCAAACAGCAGGATGACATCAATAAGCCGATCGCCTCAGAGTAACCCGTAAAAAATAAAACCCTCCTTGTTCAAAAGGAGGGTATTTTTATCCTGGAAATATTTTCCCAAAACTTAATAAGCGTCTTGTAACTCGTAAAATTCTGGGGAAATATAATCCTTCCGTAACGGCCAACCGATCCAATCTTCTGGCATCAAAATCCGTTTCAAATTCGGATGTCCTTCATAAACGATGCCATACATATCATAAGACTCCCGTTCCTGGAAATCCGCCGATTTCCAGATCCAGTAGACCGATGGCACCGTGGGATTTTCTCGGGGGACGAACACTTTGATGCGAACTTCATCCGGGCGATCGGCAAAGTCCGTGACCTTAATTAAGTGATACATACTCACTAAATCTTGTCCCGCACCTGGATCGTAACCGCACTGACATTGGAGATAATTAAATCCGTAGGCATAGAGTGCCGTGGATAACGGAATCAAAAATTGAGCATCAACCTTGAGGATTTCTACCCCCAAATGATCCGCTTCTAAGGCTTCATGTTGGAAGCCATTTTCAGTCAACCATTTAGAAATTTTGCCCGTCGGGACAATTTTCTGTTCAGAACCTTGGGTTTCTTTGTTTTCTTCAGGCACGTTTTTCCTCCTTCTTCTGACTCGCTTTGAGGGCGGGGGGCACAGGCATTCCGATCGCCTCAGTTAATTCTTTCGGTGGATTTTGGCGTGTGGCAGACTGCAAATAAGTCCCCGTCAGAATCGGGTCAACCGCCTTCATATTGTGCTTGCGAGTGTAGAAGCGGTGGGATTGCTTAATCTGACCCCGTTCCTGGATCGCATCATTGGAGATTTTTTTGCGAAGTTTGATGATCGCATCGATCACCGCTTCGGGACGCGGAGGACATCCAGGCATATAGACATCCACGGGAATCAGTTTATCCACCCCACGCACTGCGGTGGGGGAATCGGCGGAAAACATTCCGCCGGTAATCGTGCAAGCGCCCATTGCGATTACATATTTCGGTTCTGGCATTTGCTCATACAGACGCACCAAAATCGGTGCGTATTTCATGGTAATCGTGCCTGCGGTAATGATTAAGTCCGCTTGGCGAGGGCTGGAACGGGGCACCAAACCGAAGCGATCAAAGTCAAACCGGGACCCGATTAAAGCCGCAAATTCAATGAAACAGCAGGCAGTCCCGTACATTAGGGGCCAAAGGCTAGAGAGTCGCGCCCAGTTGTGGAGGTCATCAACAGTGGTGAGGATGACATTTTCTGAGAGTTCCTGAGTGACTTCCGGTCTGGCGATCGGGTTGATGAGCCGTCCCTCACTCAGATTCGCCGGAGTTGAATTAGATTTCATGACCATTCTAAGGCTCCTTTACGCCATGCATACACGAGGGCAATTACCAGGATTGCGATAAAAATCAGGGCTTCAATAAAGGCCAACACTCCAAGTCGGTGGAAGGCGACAGCCCAGGGATACAGAAAGACGGTCTCAACATCAAAGACTACAAAGACCAGGGCGAACATATAGTAACGGATATTAAATTGGATCCAAGCACCGCCAATGGGTTCGACGCCGGATTCATAAGTGGTTCGCCGTTCGGGAGAGGTTGCTTTGGGTCTAACTAATCTCGATGTACTGAGGGCCAGGATCGGGACTAAACTGCAAACGAGCAGGAAACCCAGGAGATATTCGTAGCCGGAGAGGACAAACACAATAAGTAACTCTAGCCAGATAGGACTTGTACGACTGGTTTACATTTTTACATAATTGTGGAGGCAGCCGCTAAGAGAACTGTTCGCCTTAGATGACTCCACCCAGGGCTAGATCTTTAAGAGATGACATCCCGTGTTCAAGGTCACAACTTTAGTTGTGACCTTGAACAAGACAGAACAGGTTGGGGAGTCTGAGTGGGGGCGATCGCGAAGATTGAACCTGTAACCGTTCGGAATGGAAAGCGGTTCACTACTATGTCATAATCTTTAACATCGTTTTAATGTTTGGACCTTCCCATCCTTTGAGTTCGATGAACACTGAAGAAGCCGTTCAACCTCAAGAACTAGATCAGTATGAATGCCGCTCATGCGGCTACGTTTATGAACCCTCCAAGGGAGATGGCCGTAAAATTGCTCCAGGAACAGCGTTTACGGAGGTTCCCCTAACTTGGCGCTGCCCGGTTTGTGGGGCCAAGCCCACACAATTTAGCAACATTGGACCCAAAGGGACCGCCTCGGGGTTTAAGGAAAATTACGGCTTTGGGTTAGGGGCCAATACCCTGACAGGGGCGCAGAAAAATGTCTTGATTTTTAGTGCCTTGGCACTCGGATTCATCTTTTTTCTAAGTTTGTATGGTTTACGCTAAGCAACGGAGTTGCTAGAATCCCTCACCCTAAGCTCGAAATAGCCCCTAACTGCCGGGGTGACTGCCCGAATGGTTTGGGTGTTACGCCCGTTGATGATTGAGAAATAGATAAATTTTGAAGGTGATGGACTCCATCTTAAAAAGTTTGAAACGAATTGTTGCCTTGCTTGCGGTTGTGCTACTCTGTGTCAGTTGCAGCAAGGTCCCCTCTCTAAGTTATAACCCTTGGAATGTCGTCCCTTTACCCACAGAAGCTAACCTCAATGATATTAGCTTTACCGATGACCTCCAGCATGGATGGTTAGTTGGCAGTGAAGCGACTCTGCTGGAAACTGCTGATGGTGGCGAAACCTGGGAACTCAAGCAATTAGGCTTGGATGACGAACGTTCTCGCCTGAATTCGGTTAGTTTTTCTGGGTCAGAAGGATGGATTGTCGGTGAACCTTCAATTTTGCTGCATACTACAGATACGGGAAAATCTTGGGAACAAATTCCACTGAGTGAAAAGCTCCCGGGTAGTCCTTTAACCATTGTTGCTTTGGGGTCCAATTCGGCGGAGATGACCACTAATGTCGGGGCGATTTATCGTACCCAAGATGGTGGGAAAACCTGGAAGGCAATGGTAGAAGAGGCGGTTGGGGTGATTAGAAATCTCGATCGCTCGCCCGATGGGAAATATATCGCTGTCTCTGCGAAAGGAAACTTTTTCTCAATGTGGGAACCGGGTCAAAGTGCCTGGGTCCCTCATAATCGCAACAGTTCCCGACGCATCCAAAATATGGGATTTTCCGCTGATGGTCGTCTGTGGATGTTGGCGCGTGGGGGACAGTTGCAATTTAGCACCCCAGAGGATCCGGAAACCTGGGACGAAGCGATCTATCCTGAGTTTTCTACAAGCTGGGGACTGCTGGATTTAGCTTATCGGACCCCGGATGAACTGTGGATTGGGGGCGGTAGTGGCAATTTACTGCGGAGTATCGATGGCGGGATGACTTGGGAGAAGGACCGGGATGTAGAAAATGTCCCTTCTAACTTTTACAAAGTCCTATTCCTAAATCAAGAGATGGGTTTTGCGATCGGTCAGCAAGGGATTTTGCTGAAATATCAAGGGGCCTCGGAAGCGGCCTAAGGTTAGGCCCTTAAAAACCCAAAGGGCGATCGGGCGATCGCAGCCGTTTTAGGATTTTATTCCCTGAATTGGCTTGTGATGGTTTCTGAAGTTTTGTATCATAGATTAAGATTTTGCGCGTTGTTAGAGGAGGAATTCTGAATGGCTACAGGATCGACTGGAGAACGTCCGTTTTCTGATATTGTTACCAGCATTCGCTATTGGGTGATTCACAGCATCACCATTCCGGCCTTATTTATCGCCGGTTGGCTGTTTATCAGCACTGGGTTAGCCTACGATGCGTTTGGCACCCCTCGTCCGAACGAATATTTCAGCCAAGAACGCTTGGAACTGCCGATCGTTCAAGATCGCTTTAATGCGAAAGACCAGATTAACGACTTCATAGTTAAGTAAATCAATTTCAGGAGGTAGTCCATCGTGACGACAAATCGTTCAAACGAGCCCATTTCTTATCCAATTTTTACCGTTCGCTGGATAGCTGTTCATACCCTAGCTGTTCCCACGGTATTCTTCTTGGGTGCGATCGCGGCGATGCAGTTCATTCAACGATAAGTTTAGGAGAAGTCAATGCCAGCACGTAGTTCTAATCCCAACAAACAACCTGTTGAACTCAATCGTACTTCCCTGTACTTGGGCTTACTTCTGGTCTTCGTTCTCGGTATTCTGTTTTCCAGTTATTTCTTCAACTAACTGGTAAAGTTTGTCTAGTTTGAGTTGATTTAACCCAATTAGTAATTTTTTAACGGGGAGGCAAGTGTAATGTCTGGAGAAACAAGAATTCCTTTGTGGATTATCGGTACGATCGCCGGGATGGGTGTCCTCACGGTTGTTGGTCTGTTCTTCTATGGATCCTACGTTGGTTTAGGTTCCTCGATGTAGATTTCGGTCCGATCTGTACTAAGAGTCGATGCTAGATTTTGGAGAAACACCCTAGGTTAACCTCTAAAATCTAACCATCCCAAATAAAAATGCCGCCCACTTTACAGCAGGCGGTATTTTTATGGCAGAAAAACCCCTCCCCCATGCCCGGTTGCTCTACAGAGGTAAACTCGGTGGACTTGGGGGTAAAATTTGCCGTTCAAGGGACACTTTATGACTCTCTCGCTGGGTTTGCATTTCCACGGCGATCGCCTCAAATTGCACCTGCAAACTGCCATAAGGCACCATTAACTCCCGGCTACCTTCCACATCCCCGAATCCCGTGGGCCAAAATTGGGTTAACCAGTGGGGTCCATCCAGAACCGTCCGACTTTGGCGATCAAGTACCCATAATTTGACATAAATTCGGGGTAGCATCTGGGGCAGTTGCACCGTGACTTTAACCGATCGCCCTGCGCTTAATTCTCCTTTGGGTAAACTCAGGCGCGGGTTCGGAACCGGCTGATCTTCCGGTAACAGCAACAGGGCTGCCCCTTCAGCTTTAGCATTTGCAGCGGTAACCGAGGCTTCCGCGAGTAACTCATCATCCACGACAATTTCCCGGGCTTCCCAGTCGATTTCCTCGGGTTCCGGAGGCATTCTCAGGGAGCCTTCTGAATAATTCTCATCGGCGATCGCCTCATCCATCTCAAATGGATTGTCTTGCGACTCCTCAGAAACCGGAGTAAAACTAATTTTCAGCCAATCGGACAACTCGCGATCGCCCGCCAAGGCATTCAACCGCGAAAAGAACCGATCCTGTAAATGCAAGGATTGAAACGCTTGATCCACCGGAGAAGCCTTTTTAGCGCCCTGATCCGGTTCTGATTTCACTTCCAAGGAGGGGGCCGTTGCCTCAGTTTCGGCTGGTGTAGTGGGCAATTCCTGGGGAACAGGCGCACTCGGCGGCGGGGTTTCCGCTTCTGCCGGTATGGCGATCGCCGGATCGGGCAGTTTCACTTCCTCTGCTGGCGCTGGCGGTTGGGGACGCTTAAAAGTAGGCAGATCCAGGGGTTTCCCGGCTTGGGGTGATTTTGCCTGGGGTTTAACAATCTGTGGCGGCAACACCTGATTTCCCGAGGGTTCAAAGGAAATCGGTTGACTCTTTTTAATCGTTTCCAGAATTTCATCAAACGAGGCATCGATTTCTTCAACATTCTGTTGATGAATCGATTCCCGGGAATGCTCTAAGAGCTTTTCCTCACTCAAGTCTGGGGAAATCGCCCCGAGTAAGTCATCTAAATCTGCTGTAATCGTAAACGATCGCCGTCTTAACTGAGTCCCACTGGCATCAGACAAACTCACCTCTCCTAACAGTAGATGACTCTTTGTCTGTTCTGGAATCTCTACGGGACAAGAAAATGTCATGGGTAGGGTTCCCTCAGACAACGGATGTCCTACCTCAACAATTTTTGCGCCCGTCTGGGGATTTTGCAGCATCACCCGCAATTCTAAACCGGAAATGCGATCGCCTGCTTTCCCATCAACCGCTTCAATGCGTCCCTCTAAGGTTAAGACTTTACCCCATTTCACCATATAGGTTTCCCGCTGCAACACCAGTTGCAAGGGCGGCAGTTTTTGAGGTTGTGCCGGAGGTGGCGAGGGGGGGACTAGAGGAGGACTGGTCCTGGACCCTTCTGCCAGTGAGGGGAGGCGATCGGGAAAAGCGTACAATTTGCCGGGGAGGGAGGGGTCCGCAGCAGGTGTCGGAGTTCCTGGGTTTTGTTCTTCTGCCACCCCTGCTGCCTCATCTTCGGCAACAGCTTCGGCAGCAGCTTGTAGGCGATCGTCCCCTTCCAAGTCCGAAAATTCTTCCTCCCGATCCGATTCCGTTCCCTCCTGGAAACCCGCCGAAGTCAGACCCCCGGAGAAATCGCTATCCCCTTCCTCCTCAATGGATAACACCTCAACCCGAATCGAACCTTGAGTCGTTTGGTCCAGAAAGCAGGTAAAATCCCAAAATCCGGGCTTAAGACGAGTAAACGGGATCACCACCATCAACCCTTCTCCATTGGTGCGAGTCCCCCGCTTCTGCATCCGACGCTTCGGCGGAAACTCTTCGGACGATTGATAGATCGCCCGAATCTCCACCGGCACATTATTCCGGCTACAACGCGCCACCATGCGATAGCGCCCTTCCAAAATTTCCACTTCCGGAGATTCTACGGAAAGCCACGCGCGATCGCCTTCTTTCTGGATCAGAAATTCCCAGTCTTCCATCGGTTCCGACACAGATAACCCTTGCCTGAGTTGTTATTGCCAATTCTGTCTGTCAGTTTAACCCACCTAGAGCGGATCTGGAATCACCCCACCCCCTTGAGTCATCATCACCCCATTTTTATCGGCAAAGTCCTACACCCTCAAGGGTGCGGCGTTTGCGGACAAAGCCTGCCTCCGCAGGCTCAAGAGAAGAGAGGCTTTTAAACACTCGCTTTGGTTTGATTTGGGTGTCACGACTTGAGTTTATGAGTTCAATGTCACGACTTCAGTCGTTTCGGCAGCCCCCACCTCAATTAATTTATCATCGATAAAAAACATTCTTCTGCCAACATGAGCGATCGCCTCTTGCAATCTCATTCTCTAACCCAATCCCTCCAGCAAGTCACTGCTGACTTACAGTCCATCGATCCAGTCCCGGGACTGCTGAGATTTACTATTCTCGGATTCCTCAGTCTCAGCCTCCTGCTGATAGCCTGGACTACTGCCAACCCCATTTTCTTCGCCACCACTGCCACCCTAGGCGGCTTCCTCTGGGGATTTTGGCTAATTTGCACCCATGATATGACTCATCAAACCCTCACGGGATGGAAAAACTGCGATCGCCTGCTTCCCTACGTGATCAGTTGGCCCCTATTTTGGCCTTACGGTGTTTATGCCACCCTGCATCCCTGGCATCATGCCTGGAATGGTATCAATCTGCGGGACCCAGAACGAGTGCAATGGACTGAAGTAGAGTATCAACAAGCTCATCCCTTGGTGCAATTTTATATTCGCCACCAATGGGCGATCGATATTGCTATCTTTGGCGGCATCGGACTCATTTTCAAAACCCTAGTTAAAGGACTCCAATTCCAAGAACAAATTCCCCGACTGCGACAACAATTAATCCGGGATATCCTCGGTAGCGTGAGCATTCACACCCTGTTATTTACCGGCGCTTATCTGCAGGGAAAAGTGCTGCATTATCTGTTGTTGTGGCTGATTTTAGAACGGGCGATCGGACTCGTCATGCAAACCCGAGACCATTTAGAACATTATGGACTCTGGGGAAAATCGACCACCTCTCACCTCACTCAACTCTATGGCGGACGCAATATTGCTACCCACCCCCTCATCGGATGGTTAATGGGAGGATTATCCTATCATGCTATTCATCACGCCTTTCCCGGCATCCCCTTTTACCACCTTCCGGAAGCTTGCGATCGCATTCAAACCGTTTTAAAAGACCATGATTTGCCCCCAATGAAACTAGACCCTGGTTATCTCAAATCCGCTTATCACTTCGGTAAAAATCCCGTCTTAATTGTTAAGTCAGAATCTTACATAGAGAGTAATTCTTGATAATAAGCCTCAGTTTCTTGGGGTAAAAAAGTAGTGGGTTGTAAGAATTTCTCCTTAATCTTAAAAGCTTGATTAATTTGGATTTGGCTCAAAAAGTCCAGATCATGGGAAATCACCCAGATTGCGCCTTGATAGTCATTAAGAGCTTGAATCATTTGTTCTACGGTTTCAATGTCTAGATTGTTGGTGGGTTCATCGAGAATCAGTAAATCAATTTCAGAAATACTGATCATGGCGATCGCCAAGCGGGCTAACTCTCCCCCGCTTAACACAGCCGCCGACTTATACACATCATCGTTAAAGAACAAAAAATGCCCTAACTGTTGCCGTAACAGTTGATAGGATAACTGGGGATTAGCAGACTGCATATTTTCTAAAATCGTTTGCTGACGATTCACAAATCCATAGCTTTGGTCGAGATAAACTACCGTCATGGCTGGGGCGATTCGCATTTGTTCTGCTTCTAGAACGCCCACCCCGTCCGGGTTAAACAGGGCTTTAATCAGGGTTGATTTTCCCGAACCATTGGGACCGGCGATGACGACGCGATCGCCAGAAGACAGATGCAAGCGAAAATTATCGATTAACAGGCGATCGCCTACTTTAAGCGAGGCTTTGTCAATCTCAACCAGAGTTTTCCGTTTCAGGCTTTTTTCTTCCAGTTGGATATTCGTCGCTCTGACCGTTTTAATTTTCGTCTCAGCCACCTTTTGCGCCGCTTGGGCAAGGGTTGCTTCATTTTTTTCCGCTGCCTTGCCGGCGGTGGAGGAAGCGCGATTGGCAAAATAGTGTTTTGCCATCTTACCCATACTCCCACTCTCGGCTTTTTGTTCACCCCGTTTCTGAGATTGTGCGGCTCGTTTTTGTTCAGCTAGGGCGGTGATTTGAGCACGTTTTAAGGCTTTTTTGGCCACTTCATGCGATCGCCGTGCAGCCGCTAGAGCAATCCGTTTCTGTTCTCGATAAAAGGAATAATCGCCCCCATAAACATTCACCCCTTGAGGCGTTAATTCCCAAGTCGTTGTCACCACCTGATCGAGAAAAAAGGGCTTGTGAGAGACAATAACAAAAGCCCCCGGAAATTGATTTAGGCTGGCGCGCAGACTCTCTAAAGTGAGTAAATCAAGGTGATTCGTCGGTTCATCCAACAGCAAAACGTCCGGCGCTTGGGCTAAACCCACCGCGAGAAAGAGCTTGGTTAATTCTCCCCCACTCAAGCGGTGTAGAGGCAAGGATAAGTCAAAATGGGTATTGAATTGAGTCTCTAAAAGCTCATCAATGCGCCACCATTCCTCATAGAGGGCGCTGAGGAACTGAAAAAGGGTCTGTTCTTGCTCGATTTGGCGAAGAGTGCCAACTTGGGGTAAGTAATAGATAGAGCCCCGACGCACAACAGAACCCCTCGGGGGTTGAACCTGTCCGACTAATAGCTGCATGAGGGTAGACTTACCGCTTCCGTTCGCACCGACTAAGGCAATGCGATCGGCTTGTTCCACCGTCACATTCACCCCCGAAAACAGCGTGCGGGTTTGCTCAACGGTGTAGCCTAAATTCTCACCCCATAAAACAACCGTATTTCTGATATTTCTCGTTTTTTCCATACTGAATCCTCTGGCTCATGACCTGTTTGTGGCGAGTTGCAGTTATATAGCTCAAAAGATTTTTCATGTTCTTAAGGGTAATAGCCCAGATACAAGTGAGGGGTCAGGGTTGAAACTGACCTTTTTAAACTATAACGAATCCCCTCTGTTTTTGACAACCCCTCGGGTCAGCGAGTTAGAAGGTTTACAAGATTCGAGATTCGTGCAGGCAAGAATACCGGCTGGATCTGATTGCACCTGTAATTTTATAATTTAACTCTACCAGTCCCGGTAAGGGGATGCAGAGTGGTTTCCCAGAAATCGATTTCATAAAGATAACTCAATGAATAGTTTTTCTGGGGTGACTTCCTGTTGTTCACTCGTTACTTCGAGCCAAAGAAAGAACCGCATCGGCAAGCATTTCTAACAACTCTTCATAACTGGATGCCCAGGTGTGACAACCGGGAAGGGCAGGAACTGAACCGCACCAAACATCATCTTCTTGCCAAATCATTGCTTTAATTTTCATCGTTTGTTTCTAATGGCTATCTAATCAAGATTTTAGCCCATCCAATAACGCTTCACCCAGCAACCTGCTGCTGTAGAAACCCGGTTTCTGCCATAACCTTTACCTCCTCACCCGAATCGGGTTAAGCAACCCGGTTTCTCAACCCCTCAACCCCTCCAACCGCAGGAAATACACCCGCCCCATACTATCCCCCGCTACCACCGTCACCCCATCCGGTGGAACGGCACAGAAACGCATCTTAGCTTTCCCGGTAAAGGTGGCTAATGGTTTACTTGTCGCTAAGTTCCACAGTTCCAGCGTCTGATCGTTAGAAGCAGCCTATAATGAATTGAATCCTAGTATTGAGCGAGATATTCTATGACGGCAAAACCGCTAGAAATCGAGGGGACTTGGGAAGAAATTGTCAGTCATTCCGATGCTTTAGCTGGAGGTCAGGTTCGGATTGGGGAAGGGGCTATAATGGGGTGTGCGCTCTCTGGTGTTTTTATGAGTCAGCAACCCACCGACCCCCACAACCTGCATCTGCTTTCTACGCTGCGGAGGGAGTGGGTGTGGGAGGAGATTGAGGGGATTGATGAGCCGAGGCGGACGAAGGTGGATCTGATTGGTATTGACCCCACCTTTGATGTGGGGGCGAATTTTTCGAGGAATGTGGCGATCGGGGAATCGGTTTATGAACGATGATTCCTCATCGAATCCTGAAATCCTCTTTGAAATCGTCACGCCTCTTGGCTTCTGCGTTCGCACAACTACCGAGTATTGGCAGTTTATTGTCACGGTTAAGCATCCAATCATGATCAACCGCTTGACCGAGGTACAAAATACATTAAGCGACCCAGATGAAGTTCGTCTTAGTAACACTGATGCTCAGGTTTACCTATTCTACCGTAATGATGGTACAAAACGTTGGGTCTGTGCGGTGACTAGACGCTTAAATGGAGAAGGATTTTTAATCACAGCCTATCGAACCAGTGCTATTAAGGAAGGAGAGCAATTATGGCAGAAGTAAAAGTATTCTATGACCGCACCGGCAATACACTTGTTGTCTGGTTTGGTAATCCTCAAGATGAGGTCGAAGCCGAAGAAACGGGGGATGAGGTGATTTTAATGAAGGATCAACAGGGGCAAGTGATTGGGTTTGAAAAGCTCAATTTTTTACCCCCTTCTGATCATCCCATACGCATTGCCTTTGAAACAGTAGCGCTCTAAGTTTGTGGTCATCGCTTTGGCAATGCTTACCCGATGATGGCTAAAGTTATCACTCCAAACCTTGTAACTTTGCCTTGATCAGGAGTCAGCAACCCACCCAGGGCGGGAGCATCCCGTTTTGCTCAATTAGATAACAATCCAGAGAATCCGGCTGCGATATTTAATTTTTTGATGATCAATGCTCATATAAACGGGACTGGGGGCAGAGGGGTTGACGGTCGGATCGGGTGTTTCGATCGCCTCTAGGCTACTGGAAAGTTCAATCTGGCAACCGACAGATTAGAAACCCCGTTGCTCACACCCCCACCGCAGAAAATTCACATCCATGCTAATTATGCCATTGCTCCTGAATACTTCGCGAATGGCAGTTTCCATATCTTCTAGGGTTTTGGGGGAACCTTGATATTTCAAACATTCGGCAACTTCATTTAAGGTTGTGGGAATAAAAGTGGAGTTAGGCTGAATTAAAATTCCTTAGTTTATAATAGCTAAAAATAAACCTTAATTGTTAAAGTAAACTCATATGTTTCCTTCTTCGCTTGTTCCACTTGAGGCTGTAGATCCCCATAAATGGGTATTTTTAGGTCAGAGATAACTTTTAGAGTTTTTCTAGACTCCTCACTAAGACTTAAGGTTAATTCCCGACTCTTAATTGGATTACTTCCCTTTCTTTGATCTATAAGCGACTTCATTGCTATATCATTTAGCAGATTATATTGACGAAGATGCAAATCGGCTGCCTCTAAATCTGGTGGTCCACCATCAAAGCTACTTTTAATTTTGAGATTGTTACGCATTTCCTCAAAGGTTTTGTTTTTTCCTTCAATATTTCCTTGAGCATACAGGCTATCGAGAGATCCCCTGAACAATTGTTTACCCTTTGAAGTTTTTACCTCAATTTGTTCCACCGTAACTTCCCGCGCACCTAGTAAACCGCATAAAGTAGTGAAATGAAAGTATTTTGCTAATGCAAAAGTTGAAGATGCTTTATCAAGGGAGGCATAATCTGAAGGATCATAAGGGTTTTGAATGAGTAAGCTACCTGATTCTAACAGCCCACTACTTTCTAGTTTATTAGCTAATGAACCTTCTACTTTATCTGTAATAACCAAAAGGTGAACTTGCTCATTGAGAAGAAGGTCATTGCCTTGAGGGGTGTACTCTAATCTAGTTAACTCATCCGGGGAAATAACTAAAATAGCTCTTCTTTTTCTGGGTTGAATGGTATCAAGATTCATCTGTTTAGACTCTTGCTTGGAATAATTCTGTTCGTCCTGTCCTTGATTTATATTGTCCTGTTTCTTCTGCGAGGTCTGTTGATTAAAAAGGTCTGAAGTGACATCACCAATAAATTGTTTAAAGCGATTAATCCCGCCATCTGTAAAAGACTTGGTTGAATCTCTTTGGTTTGGAGCAGCCAGCCTATTAACAACGGAGCGAAAAAGACCGTGACTAGACTGATAGTTTGCTGTTGCACCTCTACCTTCTTTTTTTTTTCTTCCAAAATTTCAGTAAACCATCCTTGTATCGCTGTTACTGCATCTTTACTCAAAGTACGATTGAGTTTATCAGAAACAATATCACTAATTTTGGTACAACTACTCTCGATCCATTCGTTAGAGAATTCTTTCGGCAATTCCCCATAAATTACAATAGGGGCAGAACGATTGATCTGGTCTTTTTCAATGGGCAAAGCTTCTACAACAAATTTAGGATCACTAAAACGAACTGTAATCTCTGAGGTGGCTGAAGGTAACGTTGTTTTTCTGCCTGGAACTTCATAGATTTCAGAAATAACTTGTTGCCGAAGCAGTTGATCAGATAATTCTTCAGAATCTTTCAAAATTAAGTCTGGAGCTTGATTATCCAGGCTTTGCGCCCAGAAAAATAAATTTTTCATTTCTCCACCTTCTGAAAAATGCTTGTAATCAAAACGTCTGCATCACGTTCTGTTGCTAAACTGCCAAGAGCCACTTTGACTGTAGCTGACCCACCAGCAAGTTGAGTCATCTTCTTAACTACTGGTAATGCCCTAAATTCATCCGTATAATTTCCCATTTTGTCAGTACCAAGACGCTTAAATGCAGGATCAGTATTCCAATGGTTTCCAACGATAAAGAATTGCTTTCTTTTTTTAGATTCTTTGATCCACCCTTGTATTTGCTTCAAATCATCCTCACAACGCTTCTCTGTAGCTGGATCACGCTTCAACAACTCATCGGTTCGGACAATATAGAGAATTAAATCAGATTCATCAAACAAATTTTTCCATCCCCCATATGCAGATTGATCTCCTGAAACGTCGTCGGTTTTTCTTAGACGAATGTCTAAGTCCCCCAGTTTAACTCTTGTTCTTTCTACTTCTTCTTTGTCGAGAGTTTGTTTATACCTCTCAATCAAAATCCCCTTCTCTAGATACTTTAAAAGAGTTGTTTTCCCAACTGCTCTTGCACCTAAAACTGCAAAATTTTTTCCTTTTAAGGCGTAATTAATGTCGTCCCACTTGCAAACGCTCGCAGTTCCTACTACGCCTACTGAAAAGGCTATGATTATCGGAATAACAAAAGGTAATGGCATAAACGCTTAAATAATTTCGTAGATTCTACCTGGATTGTACCCTGGCCTATACGATGACTAACGCAGTAGCTAGAACCTATAAAGCCCTTCACCTTCTGAAACAAAAATCTATAGAATTTTTTGAGTGGGTCAGTTTTAGATATTCCTTGAAATGAGTCATTCCCATAGATCATCTTTTTGTACTGTCTTTACCAGGGCGTTAATCTGTCTAACCGTGTACTAGACCACACCTAGATTATAACTTCTTCTGAGGCGGTGTTGTCAAGCAGTTGCAGTCTATCCGATAGTATGTATGGGGTTATCCCGTAACTGCCCGATAATACCCCAATTGAGAGACTTTTACCGCAGCCAGCGTCATGGAAAGACCACAGCAACCTAAACTCCTCGATCGCCTGCGCCAGACTGCCCGCTTTCGGCATCTCAGTCGCAAAACTGAAAAATCTTACCTGTACTACCTCCGAGACTTCATGCTGTTTCATCAGAAGCGCCACCCCCAAGATATGGGAGCACCAGAAGTACGCGCTTACCTATCCCGCCTCGCTCTCAATAAGAAAATTGCCGCTTCCACTCAAAACATTGCCCTCAATGCCCTGCTCTTTCTTTACCGCCAACTCCTGCACCTCGACTTACCAGATATTGAAGAAATCGAGCGACCCCAACGCCCCAAACGCTTGCCGACAGTTTTTTCATGACCCGTAGCCCAGGCTACGCTTACCACACTCCTTTAAATATCTATACCCCATCAGTCCCCCGCACCGCTATCACAAGGCTATAATTAGCTTAAATTACTAAAAAAAACCATGAATACAACTCAATTACGCCAAAAAGTCGCCAGCCAACTGAACAACCTCTCACCGGAAAGACTTGCCCTCGTGAGTGAGTTTCTCGACTCCTTAGAAGCCGCCGAACCCACTCAAGCATCTTCCTTGGGAAAATTGCCGCCGCTAAAAAGAGGTAAAACCGCCAAAGATTTACTCAAAGTTGCCGGGACTTGGCAAGGAGATGACCTGGAAGACTGCCTTCATTCCGTTCATGAAACTCGCTCAGAAACCCAGTTTTAATATCATGCCTTATTTACTGGATACAAACCATTGTAGCTATATTATCAATGGCAATGTTCAAGTCCTTAATGCTTTAAATAATCAGGGAAATGACGGAATAGGGATTAGCATTATTACTTATGCAGAATTGCGATATATGGCGGATAAGTCTGCGAAAAAATCCGAAAACCTCAGAGCAGTAGAAGAGTTTTTGGGTCAAGTGGATTTATATTTTATAGATGAAGAAACGGCCATTTTTTATAGCCAGATTAAAACAGCAGTTTTTAATCAGTTTGCGCCCAAGGATAAAAATAAGCGGCGTCGCACCAGTATCAGCAACTTAGGATTGACTGACCATGACCTTTGGATTGTTGCTACAGCAATTCAGCACGGATTAATCCTTGTTTCTGCCGACAGTGATTTTAAGCGCATCAACCAAGTTCAGGCATTTTCTTGGGAATCATGGATATGATATCGCGGTTCGGTGGACTTATAGAGCGAGCAAGATGCTCGCACACCTGTCCTCTAAATATCTCTACCTCATGAAGCCAGACTCGCAATATATCTGCCCATTCAACCTAGAAAACCCCGGTTTTTTCCCGGGGTTCTCCATCACTGACCTAGGCAGCGATCGCCCTTAAACCAAGGCGGGTTGAGGGACGGAAATCGCCTCGCCGGATAAACTGAAGGCGCGGGATTCGGTAATCTTCACCTGGACTAACTGTCCCTTTAACTGATTGATATCGCCGGTGAAGAATGTGAGGCGGTTGCCGCGTGTCCTTCCCATGACTTGCGTGGGGTCTTTGGCATTTTGCTCCTCGACTAGGACTTCTTCAATTCGCCCTAGATACCGCTGCGATCGCTCGGCGGCTTTGATAGATACTAAGTGATTCAACCGTTGCAGGCGATCGCTTTTTACTTCTTCACTCAACTGATTCTCCCACACCGCTGCCGGTGTCCCCGGACGTGGGGAATAGGCCGCCGTATTGAGCATATCAAAACTAATTTCTTCTAACAGTTTCAGGGTATTTTCAAACTGTTCCTCGGTTTCCCCAGGGAACCCCACGATCGCATCGGCACTGATAGAAGCATCGGGCATATAGTGGCGAATCATATCGATAATGCGGCGATATTTTTCATGGGTATAACCCCGCGCCATCGCCTTCAATACCTCATTATCTCCCGATTGAAATGGGATATGAAAATGTTCGCAAACCTTGGGCAATTCCTGACAAGCCCGAATTAATCTTTCCGTGAAATACCGGGGGTGAGAGGTGGCAAAGCGAATCCGTTCAATTCCCGGGACATCATGCACGAAATAGAGCAAATCGGTGAGGGTATGTAAATTTCGTCCTTCCGGTGTGGTTCCCGGTAAATCTCTGCCGTAGGCGTCGATATTTTGACCGAGTAAGGTCACTTCTTTGTATCCCTGGCGTCCGAGTTCTTCCATTTCGGCGCGGATCGCTTCTGGGGTGCGAGATTGTTCGATGCCACGCACGGAGGGGACAATGCAATAGGTGCAGCGTTCGTTACAGCCGTAAATTACGTTCACCCAGGCAGTAACTTGGCTCTCCCGGCGCGGTTTGGTGATATCCTCCATGATATGCACCGCCTCAGTCGCTACCACTTGGTTCCCGGCGAACACCTGTTCGAGCAAATCCTCTAAGCGGTTGGCGTGTTGGGGTCCCATGACCATATCTAATTCGGGGACCCGGCGCAGGAGTGCTTCTCCTTCCTGTTGTGCCACGCAACCGGCAACGATGAGGGTGAGGTTGGGTTGTTGGAGTTTGCGTTTGGCTTGCCTGCCTAGGTAGGAATAAACTTTGTGCTCGGCATTATCCCGAATTGAGCAGGTATTGTAGAGGATTAGATCGGCTTGGTTGGGGTCTTCGGAAAACTGGAACCCCATATTTTCCAGGATACCTGCCATGCGTTCGGAGTCAGCTTTGTTCATCTGACAGCCGAAGGTGGTGATGTGGTAACGACGAGGGATAGAGGACATAATGTGCTATTTTTCGCAAATGAACGGGCCTTTTGGGTCTATGGCAGTCTGGCACTCGACCGGCTATGGGCCGCGATCGCCCCGGGGAAAGCCATGACTCGGATGCAAACATAAACTATTATTATAAAGCTTGCAGTCAATTTTACCCACTAGGAATGGAAGTCAGAACCCTATGATTCAGGAGCGATCGCAATATAAAGAAACTTGGGACAACCTCGCCGCCAATATGGATGAGGCTAAATTGTATGTCGCCGGACATACGGATGAGGCGGAATTAGACCGCACGGGACTCAATACGGTGAATCGAATTGATAATTTTGTCGGCATCCAACCAGAAGATATTTGTTTAGAAATTGGCTGCGGTGTGGGTCGAGTTGGCAAGTTTTTAAGCCCAAAATGCAAAAAATGGATTGGGACCGATATTTCAGCGAATATGCTTCAATATGCAGCCCAACGTTTGGAAGGTTTGGACAATATTGATTTAATCGAATTGAGTGGGGTAGGGTTACAGGAAATTGTCGATAATTCTATTGATTTGATCTATTGTACTGTGGTGTTTATGCACCTGTATGAGTGGGACCGCTATCAGTATTTAAAAGAAGCATTTCGAGTGTTAAAGTCCGGGGGACGCTGCTTTTTTGATAATGTGGATTTGACCTCCAGTCACGGATGGGACGTATTTATGGCAGGGTATTCTTATCCGATTGACCAACGTCCGGCTTACTTGAGTATGTGTTCCACGGGGGAGGAATTAGAAACTTATGCGAAGCGAGCAGGCTTTTCCGAGATTAAAATCCATCGTTGGGGAGATGCCCGAGTTGGGGTGACGGGGATAAAACCGTGATGATGGAATTCATTAATGACCCGGAATTCTATCGTAAACCTCATGGAAGCAGTGGGTTTGAACCTACACTTTGGAGGGGAACGGTCAAAAAGTAAGCATTCTGAGATGTTAGAGCAAGAATTAAGATGAACCCAGTTCTGCAAGAAATAAAAGCGACTTTAATTAAGCTGATTGGTGAAGGGGTGGCCCTGGCTCCAGCAATTTTGATTGCGTTGGTTGTTTTGGGCATTACTTGGTATGCTGCCAATGTGGTCCGTCGTCTAACGATGGCGGCAGGACGGCGAGTTGTAAAGAATAGATCACTCCGAATGTTGATGGTTCAAACCGCTTATGTAGCGGCGTGGTCCGTGGGAATTATTGTCGCCTGTGTGCTGGCATTTCCCGGTTTAGGCTTGGGAGATATCATTGGGTTACTAGGGTTAAGTTCTGTCGCTATTGGGTTTGCTTTCCAAGATATTTTTAAAAATTTCCTAGCTGGAATTTTGCTGTTATTGCAGGAACCCTTTAGACTTGGGGACCAAATTGTTGTAGAAGGATATGAGGGAACGGTTGAGGAAATTGCGATTCGTTCGACCCAGATTCGTACCTATGCAGGGGAACGAGTTGTCATTCCGAATGCGGTGGTTTTTACGAATGTGGTGCAAGTCAAAACGGCGTTTTCTCATCGCCGCACGGATTTAGAAATAGGGGTGGATTATAATACGCCGTTACCGCAGGCAATTGATACGCTTTTCAAGGCAGTTTCCCAAGTCCCGGGGGTGTTATCGGAACCAGAACCCGAAGTTGATATTGAGGGGTTTGGAGAGAGTTCAATTAATATGATAGTGCGATATTGGACGGAACCGGAGCGACCCTCAGTGCGACGGACTCAAACCCAAGTGGCGATCGCCTTAAAAGAGGCTTGCGATCGCGAAAATATCAATATTCCCTATCCCATTCGTACCCTATATTCTTACAACCAAGAAAAATTTAAGGACGACAAACTTATCAACACAAATGGGGATTTTTAGTTTCCCCGTAGCATTCGTCCTTGGATGACTTTCCAGGTGGCTGGGGTGACTTCCGATGCAGCATGATAGCAGCGGACGATCAAGCCATTAGCATAAAAATAATCCCCTAAGGCCTGATTTTCTTCTGGGGATAGCTGGAGGCGATCGCTCGACAAATTGAGGGCGGTTAGCCAACTTTGACGGATGCGATCGCGAAATTCATAATGCACTTGATAGGCGGCATTAGTATCGGGAATTTCCGTTTGCAGAGACTGCAAAGCGGCGATCGCCTCCTGGCAATCTTTAAAAATTCCTGCCTCTTCCACCAATCGAGTTAGAATGCTGACAAACGCCAAATCTCGGGCGCGAGCCAGGGCTAAATTGCTGGGTGCATCTAGTAAATAATCCAAATCCAGAACCAGTTGACGAGCGCGATCGCGGGCCAATTTTCGCGCCAGTTCCTGAGTCAGTTCCCCTGCCGATTTTTCCACATCCAACGGGCGATCAGAAATAAACGCCAGATTTTTAGTAAAATCCTCCGCCAACCTGCTGGCACGAGTGATCAGTTCCGACAAATTGAACCCCAAAATGTCACACAGACTCAAAGCCACATTCGCGGGAGATTCTACTTCCCCCATCTCCTTCAATTGTCGAACGAGGCTATCCCTAGAATAAGGTGTTTCCAAAGATAAATCGGGTTCTAATATTGCGTTTAATCCCACCACTAAAAACAGTGCCGCCGTGCGTTTTGCGGCCAGAGATAGCTTACCTCCGTCGTCCTCCGTGGATTCCGAGGCCCATCGCAACAGCGATCGCAACTTACTGGTTTTCAGGTACTTTTGAGCCGCTGATTCCATTAAAATCAGTAATTTATCTGCCGTGGGATAGCGCATCCCGGCCACAAATAAAAAGATTTCTTGCCAGTGGCGTAAGGTCAGATTTTTAGCAGATATTTGAGCCGCTAAATAATAGGTCTCGATATAAATTGCCGTAAAATATTCTTGCCAAGTCACTTGGGTGAAGGCAAAGCGATCCGGCCCAGTTTGCAGCAACAACCCGGAACCCAACGCAATTTTTTCCAACATTTTCTCGATCCGATAGCGGTTTTCACCAATTGTAGGCGTTAGGGATACCGATGGATTTTTATTGGAGGGATGATTGGCCTTTTCATTCGGATTAGTCGGAACTGTAGGCAACGAGTTTTTCTGCGTCAGGTTAAAAGTGGGGGGATTTTTGTTGAGATTTTCGGTTGCGCCAGAATTGACATTCGTTGGCACAGAAAACGGGAAATACTCATCTTTATGTAAATCTAACAAATGCACCGGAATTCGGCTGCTCAAATCGGCTCCGGAAAAAACCGACCGTTCAGCGATCGCACTTCGGAAGGCTAATTGAGCCAGCCACAATTTTGCCAATTCCCGGTTCATTTCAGGACTCGGCGCAGCTCCCGGAGCCGTGGGAATGTTTCCCGCTGCTTCTAGCAAAATGTGAGAAGTCTGTAGATAAAGCCCTGCCCGATTCTCCGGTAAATTGTGAGATTTATCATAGACTAGGCAGAGCAAAGTAAGTGAGAGAGGTAGCTCTACCAAAGACCGGGCGTGAGCATTTTCCGGGCGTTGTAAATCCTCCCAGAGTAAGTCGCCACTGGGGGTCGTAGCAGCGGGAGTGTGATACCATTGTCGGATCAAGCTCACTTGTTGTGCGTCGTCTAACGGTGCGATCGCCACGGGATGAAAGCTACGCCACTGATGGTTAAAGACTCCGGAGCGGGAACAAGCAATATAGCGATTTTTGGGATAAGTTTCGATAAACCCTTCCAGACGGGCGATCGCCTCAGCAATCACAAACGAGGGGATAGTATGCAAATCATCCAGTAAAATTAAGAATCGACCTTGAGCAAGTGCCTCCCGAACCAGTCGATCCGCAGCGGGAAAACTACAGCGCCGAAACTCATCAGCGATCGCTTTTTCAATTTCCCCCTCCCCACCACTGAGGGTTTTAACCGGCATAAACACTGGAATATAGCCGCGCCTAACCACCCCCCCGAACCGGGTTCCCCGTAGGGCTTCTAGGCCGATTTTCCTCAGTAAGAGAGACTTTCCGGAACCGGGTGCACCCCAGAACATCACCCCATCCCGCTCATTGACAACCGCGATCGGAGATTTGGGAGGAGACTCGCCTGGAGAAGCATTCAGATTCGTCATTCCAGGCGTCTCCATCTCCCTCACCTGCATCTCCACATAGAGGGATTCTAACGGCACTGGATCGCCAGTTCCTAACAAATCAACCGTGGCATACCGTTGGAGGTAGAGGTTAACATAAGTTTCTGCCGCAGCAGCGATCGCTTCCTTGGTTTTTTTATCCGGAGTTCGGGGAAAAATCCCCAATAATTTGCTCTTATCTTCCAATAGAGTATCGGTAGCAATTTGAGCAATACTCGTAGCGGCATCCGCAACAATCGTTTTTCGGGGAATCATAATATAAAAAAATTGGGTCTAATACAGGATTAGCCCTATTTTGAACTTAATGTTTGATGTTCTCATTCTGGCAAAAGTTAGAAGATTCGACAAGAGGGCCAAACTCGGTTGTCAGATGCAGTTCAAACCGATAACCAGTGGAACCCACAAATTAACGGTTCCACTGGTTAAACCCGACTTCCGAAAGCTCCCGATTCTTAAACCACTGCCATAGCTTTACTGGCAAAAATCTTCTCGATCGCCTCTTCCACCACCTTATCTGGCGTTGAAGCACCAGACGTCACTCCAATCACCAAGGGTCCTGAAGGTAGCCAATTTTCCGCGATTTCCAACTCTTGATGCAAAGGTTTATGTTCGATGCGATTTCCGGGGAGAATCCGACTAGCACTATCAATATGATAAGAAGGAATGCCTCGGTCGATCGCAATTTGTTGTAACTGAGTCGTATTCGAGGAATTATACCCCCCAATCACCACAATCACATCCACTTGATCCTCCACCAAATCTAACATAGCATCTTGCCGCTCTTGAGTGGCATCGCAGATGGTATTAAAAGCCAGGAAATGCTGATTTAACTCTGCCGGACCATATTTTTTCATCATCGTCCGCTCAAACAACTTGCCCATTTCTTCCGTCTCACTTTTGAGCATCGTCGTCTGATTAGCAATGCCAACTTGTGCTAAATCCCGGTCCGGGTCAAATCCCGGGGAAACAGCCTTACTGAATTTAGCCATAAATTCCGCCTTATCTCCACCATTGAGAATATAATTGGCCACATATTCCGCCTCGGCCATATTTAGCACAATTAAGTAAGTGCCAGCAAAAGAACTGGTTGCCAGAGTTTCTTCATGCTTATATTTGCCATGAATAATCGAAGTGTAATTGCCTTTTTTGTGTTTCTCGACACTATTCCAAACTTTAGAAACCCAAGGGCAGGTCGTATCCACAATTGTGCAGCCTTTATCATTGAGCAACTGCATTTCTTGAACCGTGGCCCCAAAGGCCGGTAAAATCACCACATCTCCCGCTTGGACCACTTCAAAATCTTTTTTCCCTTCATCAACCGGGATGAATTCAACATTCATCTCTTGGATATGTTGATTAACACTGGGATTATGGATAATTTCATTCGTAATCCAGATGCGTTCCGTGGGAAAATGCTGACGAGTTTCGTAGGCGATCGCCACGGCGCGTTCCACCCCCCAGCAAAATCCAAACGCTTGCGCCAGACGAATCGTCACCTCGCCGCGAGTCAAGGTGTAATTATTATCTCGGATTTGCTGAATCAGGGGACTTTGGTAAACGGAGTTCATCACCCCAGTGACTTCTTCTTGGTGACCGAATCCCTTGCGATGGTAGTTATCAGACTTTTGCAGTGCGCGTTTGAAAGCTTTAGTGTCCATGCCGTGAAATCCTAGCTTCTTTTCTCTTGATTGTAGAAGACTTAGGTTACAGGGAGTGGGGGGATGGGGGGATGGGGGAGATGGGGGGGATGGGGGAGATAGGGGGGATGGGGGAGATAGGGGGGATGGGGGAGATAGGGGGGATAGGGGGGATGGGGGAGATGGGGGAGATGGGGGGGATGGGGGAGATAAGGGAGATAAGGGAGATAGGGGAGATGTTCAACGTCACGACTTGCTGCCGTTTCCCCCCATCTTCCCCATCTTCCCCATCTTCCCCATCTCCCCCATCTTCCCCATCCTCCCCATCTTCCCCATCTCCCCCATCCTCCCCACCTCCCCCATCCTCCCCACCTCCCCCATCCTCCCCACCCTCCCCATCTCCCCCATCTCCCCCACCTCCCCCATCCTCCCCATCCTCCCCATCTCCCCATCCCTCCGTATAAATACCGCCAAAGCCCTCCGTATCGTTACGGAGAAATGATTGATGACAAATACGGATGTTCTAAAACAGTTGAACCGTTAAGCTAGAGGATATGGGGAAACTTAGATTTTATATAGGGTGAAAACATCAGAAATCGCCCCTCAGTTGTAGAGGGAGTTGAGAACATTGATTATTTTATCGGATATCGCTGATTGGTCCATTTAATGAGTCTAGTGAGCCTGGTTAATGGCTGAATTTGAGGGTGACGGGGTAGGAAGTAAATTGATAGGAGAAGAAACCTAGTTTTCCGGGTGGTGGTTGGCGACTATTTTGCAGATATTTTATCAAAAAAACAGTTTATTTTCTCTTTAATAGGCCAAGGTTAGAGGAGGGGCCTATTTTTAAAGTTGGTTTGGTAAACTCCGAAGGAACTGATTTTAAAATCAGCTAGATGGCTGATGCGATCGCCCTAGGTAACAGGGTCAGAATATAACTATGCTCTCTGAGCAGATTGACATGGATTAAGTAATTTCAGATACCAATGTACTGAGGATGCACGCTCACGAATTGTTAAAAAATCCTGATAAATTCGGCGACTGAGGGGCTTAAATGTTATGCTGGTAACATCTTTAAGCTGAAGGGTTTGATAAACTATAGAGGCTAGTAACGTTTAAAATTACCATCAGAATTCATCAAAATTAGAATAAGCGGATAAATTTTATTTTTAAAACATCTTGAAAATTATAACTTTTTTATTAAAAACTCACGGGGCTATTGACTGAGAAGGTCAAAAAATTTGGCAAATTTTAATCTTAAACATAGAAAAAACAGGAGGGAGTTATGGTAGACAATACCACCAGTCAGGCGCAGAAACAAGAGAACGTTCATAGTGCAGCCGCACAGCTTGTCGGGTCGCCGACTAAGGCATTGCAAAAAATCGTGTCCAACAATCTATCGGGGCGACTGACAATTCGAGATACGTCGGATCCTTCGGTTTTTTGGCGAGTCCATTTTGGTAATGGCAAGGTGCATTTTGCCAGCAGCTTAACGGGATACAAAGAGCGCCTCAGTTATTACCTGGCTCGCTTTTGCCCCGAACTGAAAGACCTTTCCCTAGAAGGGTTTCAGTCGGATTATCAGGCAATTTGCCATTACTGGAAAGCCGGAAAACTTTCCTTACAACAGGCTAGAGAAGTGTTACTTAAACTCACCCAAGAAGCATTGGTGCAGATCCTCAATTTACCTCAAGCGGGACTGCAATTTGAAAAGACGGTGGGATTAGACCCAATTTTGCTTTCCCTGCCGTTGAAGCAGACAATTTTACCGATGCGGGAAGCGATTGGGAAGTGGGGAAAAATTAGGGCTGAAATTGCATCGCCGTTTCAGAGAGTTTTTATTAGGAATTTAGAGCAAATTCCTAAGCTGCTTTGGGCGACGGTTAAAAATGTTGAAGGAATTAAACGGCTGATTGAAGTTTTAAATGGGGGTGGATGTCTGTATGAAGTAGCCCAAGGGTTGAAAATTGATGTCTTGTCTTTGGCACTGTTACTGCAACCTTTGGTGCAAGCGGAAGCGGTAGGGGTGAAGCCATACCAGGTGGAAAAGGTAGAAAATGGGCCGATTATTGCCTGTATTGATGATAGTAAAACCACTCAGCGGCACGTTCGTGCGATTTTGCAGGCGGCGGGATACCGCTGCTTGATGTTAACGGAACCGGCGAAAGCTTTAACGACTTTAGCGCGCCATAAACCGGCGTTGGTGCTGATGGATATTAATATGCCTGAAATTAATGGCTATGAACTCTGCCGGATGTTGCGTCAGTCGAGTTTGTTGCAGGAAATCCCGATTGTGATGTTAACGGGACGGGATGGGATTATTGACAAAATGCGATCGCGGATGGTGGGGGCAAATGATTATATCACCAAACCTTTTGATGCCCAACAACTCTTAAAGGCGATCGAAATGCAGTTACTCGGCACGGCGGATTCTGAAGGGGAAACGATTCTGCAAACCGGCTGATTTCACCTCATTTCCCCGAGGAATAAACTATCCTATCTATAGCAAGCGGATGGGAACCAGCCATTCTAAAGTGCGATAGGATAACCGGGAAAATGTTGAGAATGTATGCAGGTTTGCAATTAAGCCCCAAGGTACAAGTCGTGGTCCCGATGGAGCAAGTAGTAGAGGAAATTACCTTATCTCGACGGCAAATTTGTCCCATCCCTGGGGTTCCCGAGGCTATTTTAGGGGTGGTGAATATCGCCGGGAAATTACTATGGGTGATTGATTTGGCTGATTTTCTGACGGAGGTTTTGGGACTGATGCGCCGATCGCCCTCCCATTCGGATGAGTTAACCTTGGTGGTAATTCGCAAGGACCCCACGCCAGAAACGGACCCGGAGAAGGAAGAATCCACCGTTACTCCCTTCGCTTGTGTCGTTTGCGATCGCCTCGTCACCCTTACTCTCAACTCCACCCAGGTTACCCCCATTCCCGATCCCTGGAGAGCCCTACTCCGTCCCCTATTTTCCGGTTTAATCTGGATCTCACCCCCCAGGGATGCTGCACCGCGTCGGTTTCCCGTGGGATTGCTCCAAGTGAGCGCCCTATTTGAGGCCCTCAGTCGGCACAGTACCCCTACTGCCGGAGAATTTCGATGATAGTATCCAATCGCGAAACCTCTGGGGGGGAAAATCGCCGCCTCGACACCCTTGCGATCGCCAACATTGATCCAGAAGCTCGCTATGGTTTCCTCCATGAAGAAGCACCAGAATGCTTACTCGCCTTAGAGCAAGGTATCCAGTGCTTAAGCAACAACGCCGCCACTCAGGAGAACCTCGGCGCTGCCTTCCCTGAGCTGATTCGTGCCGCCCATACCCTCAAAGGGGGTGCGGGAATGGTGGGGTTAGAGCAACTCTCCCATCTGGCACACTATATTGAAGAGTTATTAATCGCCCTCAATGATGGACGAGTCCCTCACTTACCTTCCGCCTACGAACTCTTATCTCTGAGTCTGGATCCCATCGGGGATTTACTCGTTCAAGCTTTGCATGGCAACGACTCCCAAACCGCCGATCGCCGACTCCAGAACCTGATCGTCACTCTCGATCGCTTTGTCCAAGATTTACCCCCTGCGCTTCAGGAGAGTTGGGAAGAAGAAAGCGCAGGGGAGGAATTCCCGAATGTCACCGATTCCCCGGTGAACTCTTTTGTTAAAACTGCCTTGGAGGTTGATTTAGAGGATTGTCTGCAACGCCTAAGCCGATCGCTGGCTGAATTCAGCAATAATCCCGCCTCGGCAGAACCCTCACTCCGCAAGAGTCTCACCGTTTTTTTAGAAGAATGCACCCTCTTGGGGGAAACCTTGGGGTTGCAGGGGTTAACCACCATCAGTCGGGAAATTTCCGACTTTTTCTGCCAGGAACAAGCGCCACCGGAACAGTTAGCACAACTGGCGATCGCCCGAATTCGTACCCTCCGAACAGAAACCCTCACTCCCCAATCCCCATCTTTCCCATCCTCCCCATCCTCCCCATCTCCCCAGTCGGAGGCAACCCGGTCCTCTATCCCGGAACGCTTTTTAAAATACCTGATTGTCAATCCCAATCCTGAGCTCGCACCAGCAAATCTCACCCTACGAGTCCCCGTCAGTCGCTTAGATCGGATGAGTGATACCCTGGGGAATTTAATCATGGAATCCGATCGCCTCACCCTGGAACAAGAAAAACTCCAAACCGCGATCGCTACCCTCTCCCCATCTACCCCATCCCCCCCATCCTCCCCAAACCTAGCGGCGATCGCCTCCGACATCCAACAAACCCTCGATCGCCTCAAAACCTCCTTAAACCAACTGAACCAGGACCTCACCGATTCCCGACTCATCCCCTTTGGGGCGATCGGCGAGCGATTTCTCACCGCCTTGGAAACCCTGCAACGACAGTATGGCAAGCAAGTCGAATTAGTAATCCAGGGAAAAGATCGCCGGGTGGATCAACCGATTTTAGAACAATTACAAACCCCCTTAACCCACCTGTTTCGCAATGCCTTCGATCACGGGATCGAATTACCCACGGAACGCAAAGCACTCGGCAAGTCACCCACCGCTAAAATCACCTTCTCTGCCAGCGTCGAAGGGTCGCAACTGGTGATTACCGTGGAAGATGATGGACGAGGGATAGATCCGCAGAAGGTTTATAAGCGTGCCTTAGCAATGGGACTGATTGATCCGGAAAAAGGGTTTTCTAAAACCCTATCCCCGGAGAATTCCAACCCGAGTGAGATTTTACAATTTCTGTTCACTCCGGGATTTTCCACTGCCTCGAAAGTAACGGATTTATCCGGGCGAGGGGTGGGGTTAGATATTGTGCAACATCAAGTGGCGCGACTACGGGGAACCTTGCAAGTTGAGACGGTATTGGGGCAGGGTACTAAGTTTACCATTGCTGTTCCCTTGACCTTGAGCCGGTTATCCATTTATTTGTGCCAATGTCAAGACTACCGGGTAGCAATTCCCGCAGATAAGGCGATCGCTGTGGTGAAGTTATCCGAGGCACAGATCGCAGCGGGGGAAATTGGCGATCGCGATCAGGAAATTTGCGGACAAACGCAACCCTTGCCCATCTTTAGATTATGGGATTTGCTTCCCTACGGATCCCAGGTTCGGGAAGCAGTTTCAAAAGTGAATCCGCCCTCAGTTGGTTTGATTTTGCAGGTGAAGGGTCAACAGGTGGCGATCGCGGTGGATGCGGTGCTCGAAGAACGTCCTGTCATGCTCAAACCCCTGGATCTCACCGTCCCGGTTCCTCCCTACGTTGCCGGTTGTACAGTTCTAGGCAGCGGGGAAGTAGTGCCGGTCCTCGCCCCGCATCACTTTCACCCGTTACTGTTTCCCCGTTCCCCCCTTAGACCCGTCGCCAATGTCTCACAGGATACATTGTTGAGTTCCGATGCTTCTGCTCCTCATCTATTAATTGTGGATGATTCCCTCACCATGCGCCGGATTTTGCAGGATTTATTCGAGAGTGCAGGATTTATACCTACAGTCTGTACCGATGGACGGGAGGCATTAACTCAACTGGCGCGATCGCCCCAGGGACAATTCCACCTCATCCTCTCCGATGTGGAAATGCCCCATTTAGACGGATTAGGATTACTCCTGACGGTGCGATCGGACCCCCAATGGCATCACATCCCGATGGTGATGCTTTCCTCCCGCGCCAGTGCAGAGGATATTCAGAAAGGGATGGAATTAGGTGCAAATGCCTATTTCAGTAAACCTTTCGATCCGGTAATGTTGCTTGCTGCTATTCGCGAACTCCTTCTCAAGGAGGCGGGATGAGGTAGAGGGGGTAGATGGGGTAGATGGGGTAGATGGGGTAGAAATAGGCTTTTTAAGTCGGACTAAGCCTATAGATAGAGATTGTAAGTTTAACTTTTATGTCTTCTGATACAGGTAAAACTAAATAAATAATGTTAGGTGTATCTTAAGTTATAGAACCTTGATTGATTTGGATTAAGGTACTCCTAAAGATATATGACTCAGGTTCCTGGAGTGTTTTACTCTGAGGGAAGAAATGAACAGATTTTAAAACTCTCATAAGGCTACCTGGGAATGAAGTAAGGGGGGATGAAAATCTTTAAGAGAACTTTACATAAGACTTCTGGAATTAACTCTGACCGATGATAAACTTGGGATAAATCAGCTATCCTTCGGACTGATTGAAGTCAAGCAGGAGCGATCGCAAAATAGTCCCCTTAAAATTGATAACCGTTTTTAGGTGAACTCGACTGAGACTCATCAAACGGTTTTTAAAATCAGGAACCTTGGGCGATCGCCACTGAATTGAGGAACACAGAGTTCTGAAATCACGTTAATTTACAAAGGGTGAAACACAGTCATTATAAAGATACAGAAGATTGAGCATTGAAGTTTAGAACAAATTAGAGCATTTTAGCTTGAGCCAATCCCAGAAGCTTTTAACAATCCTGGGATGTAGTAACGTCAGGAGATTAATAAACTCCTTTTTAAAACAGCGATTCAATCAATCGCCAGATGTCGTGCGAATTTAGGTAGTATCTATCAAGGTAAAATCATGAGAAATCCTGTTATCGCCATTGGACTAGATGCCGGAGATCCGAATCTGCTGGAAAAATGGATGGCCCAAGGGCATTTAAAAAACTTAAAAAAATTGCGCGATCGCGGAGCTTACGGACGACTCAAAACATTTGATTATTATCGAGCCGAAACTCCTTGGACCACCTTTTTAACCGGAGCCGCCCCGGAAAAAACTGGTTATTGGGCACCCGTGAAACTCAGGGAAGGGAGCTATCATGTAGACCCCATAGAAGCCTACGATTTTGCCGAATATGAACCCTTCTATGCCCTTGGGGATGATTATAAAGTAGCGGTTTTTGATATGCCTCAAGCTCCCCTGAGCGATCGCGTCAATGGAGTCCAAGGATTAGCCTGGGGCGCACATTCCCCCCAAACCCCCACCCATTCCAAACCCGAAGCATTTCTATCAGACATCATCGCCAAACATGGGGAACATCCCGCATTACATAAAGATTTTGCTAGTATCTTAGATATTCCTGCCCTCCAGGAACTTCAGAAAAAATTAGAAACCGGGATTGAGCGGCGCGGTCAGATTTGTAAAGATTTACTCCAACAGGATAACTGGGATTTCTTCTTAACCATTTTTGGAGAAACCCACTCTGCCGGACATTATTTCTGGCACTTAAGTCAGCCAGATCATCCCCTCTATCCTGTGATAGGGAATCGCTATCCGGGGGACCCGTTGTTAGAGATTTTTGAAGCCATTGATGTAGCCATTGGCGAGATTTTAACCGCTGCGCCGGACAATGCCAATGTGGTGGTCTTTGCTGCACATGGCATGGACTTCAACAATATGGATCTACCGAGTATGGTATTTTTGCCCGAGTTTCTCTATCGGTGGAATTTCCCCGGAAAAGTGGGATTAGCCGAGGGGAAAATGGGTCAAAATCCTGGGGGACCGCTGGTGGGAGAACGGGCGAAACGGGGCTTTATGGGAACCCTGTGGAGTCTGAAGGGCGATCGCAATCCCTTGCGAGGATTTTTGCGGCGAACCCTCCCGACTAAAATCTTTAGCCGGATTGAGCCCCTGTTTGGGTCCGAACCTGAACCGGACTTGATTTCTCCCTTTGAAATGCAGAAACAAGGCGATCGCTTATTCTTCCAAACCCCCTGCTGGTATCAACCCGCATGGCCCCGCATGAAAGCCTTTGCCCTCCCGAGTTTCTCTGAAGGATACATCCGGATTAACTTGAAAGGACGGGAACCCAATGGAATCGTAGACCCCTCGGAATACGATGCCGTTTGTGATGAAATTACCGAACAATTGTATCAACTCAAAGATTCCCGCACCGGGGAAACAATGGTACAAACTGTAGTGCGGACTCGCACAAAAGCTACCGATTCCGACCCCAAACTACCCGATGCCGATTTGGTAATTATCTGGCAAGATAAATGCGCCAGTGATACCGTAGAAAGTCCTACCATTGGCCGGATAGGACCCATTCCATTTAATCGCACCGGATCTCACCGCTCAGATGGCTTTTTAGCCCTGGCAGGACCCGATATTCAACCCGGTTCTACCTTGCCTTTTGGCCATTCTTTAGATTTAGCCCCCACTTTATTAGCATTATTAGAGGCCCCGATTCCCAACTCTTGCCAAGGGAAACCTTTAATTAATCAACCGGCAGGGGTTCGCTAAAAAACTGGCCTTTAAACCTCCTAGGCAATGGCCTCGTTTCATCTTTTCCACTCCCCTGGCACAGGCCAAACTAGACTTCTTGCAAAATTCTACAAATCCCCCCTTAATAAGGGGGGTTGGGGGGGATAAAACCCCTATTTTACAAGAAGTCTACTGAATAGAGCCTCAGTTAAAAAAGGCCAGGGAAGTCAAACCAGTGGGAACTAACCTCCGTCTAACATCCAGCTCAGGTTTACCCCCCACTACCCTCATTAAGCGCCAAATATTGAATTAGGTTTTGGCTTAGGCTTCTCGTAATAAAAGGAGTTAGAAATTTGAAAATTAACCAAATAAATCTGATAGGATTAGGCCATTTTAGCTTAGACAATCACTTACTGAAAATACCGCTGACGGCTTAATCCAGTCCTATTGTCTAAGACCTAAAGAACATGAAGAACCTGTATAGGCTAAGGATGTATAATAAAAATATCAATCCTGCCTATTTGTTTCCCAGACGGATAAATTAAAGAGAATTTCAGTTTTAATTAGGGGTGAATGACCATGCCATTAGTTTCTGTTGTTGTTCCGGCTTACAATGTTGCTAAAACGATTCGTGATACCATCGACTCGATTTTAAAACAAACTTTTTCCGATTTTGAACTAATTATTATTAATGACGGATCTACCGATAATACATTACAGGTTATCGAAGGGGTCCGCGACCCAAGAGTCCAAGTCTTTTCTTATGAAAATGGCGGATTACCCGAAGCGCGAAATCGGGGAATTGCTCGCGCAACCGGAGAATTTATTACCTTTATCGATGCAGACGATCTATGGACGCCGGATAAATTAGAAAGTCAGCTTGCGGCATTACAACAAAACCCCAAAGCCGGACTCGCTTATAGCTGGACCTGCTTTATGGATAGCGAAGGTAAATCCTTTAGTAAAGATTTTCCTTCCTATCTTGAAGGGAATGTTTATCCCCAATTGTTAGTCGGTAATTTCATTAACTCAGGGTCTAATGTGATGCTGCGTGCATCCGCAATTGAATCCGTGGGACTGTTCGATCGCACCCTGAAATCCATTGAAGATTGGGAATATTGGTTACGAGTTGCAGCAAAATGGCCCTTTGTAGTCGTACCCCAGTATCAAATCCTGTATCGACAGTCGGCAACATCAATGGCCTCTAAAATTGATGTCATGGAAAAATATAGCGTCATGGTCATCGATCGCGCCTTTGCCAACGCACCCGCAGAACTCCAACGATTGAAAAAACACAGTTTAGCCAATACCTATCAATATTTAGCTCGCATCTGCGTCACCCATACTCCTGATGCCGAAAAACTGAAAACCGGCTGGGAAAACTTGCAAAAAGCCATTCAATTGCACCCGGCCATTTTATTAGATAAAAAAGTTCAAAGGCTGTTAGGAAAGTGGATGTTACTCCGTCTGGGTTCTCCCGAAGTATCCCAATATTGCCTAGAAAAATTTGGAAAAATGAATCCCCAAAACGACCCACGCCGAAATAATTACAATGAAGAGAAAGCAGAAAAAAATGTCCTAGAGGTTGAGAATAAAATTCATAGCTTTCTGAATCAAGGGGTTTTATAAATCTCCTGACCTTGACCTCAATTAGAACGGTCCCCTAGTTATCTCTCTCCCCTGATAACGCTTGCCAACTAATCTAAATTTTTCCAAGGAACCCGGTTTCTCTAGCTCACGAGACTAGAAACCGGGTTTCTGCCATGACTTGTTCCCCTTCACCTAAACTTTAGTTAAGGGTGCTTTGCAACAGCTAGAAGCTCAGGAGCAGGATGATGAGTCACCTTAAGTATCGGGTTAATATCGCCCCAATTTCAACCTCCCCCTACGGCAATCCCTGGACAATTTCAGCTAGGTCGCTTGTCTGAGTTGCACAGGACTGAATGCGCTGAAACGTTTCAACAACAGGACATTCAGAAATTTAAGAAAATATTCACAATGTTAGCTGCGTTGTTCAGGTTATTGTAATATAACAATGAGTCCAGCCACCTTGCAGACCTCATCACTGATTCGGGCATGGTGTAAGCCCTTTAACTTTTCTGCTGATTTGATGTCCAGCTTATTTTAGCGAGTAGGTGCAGGATTCGAGGCCGATCGCCTAGATTTAGTTTTTTAAACAGTCGAAAGTGCCAAACTAGAAGTAACGATTCGGGAAAATTTGAGGAGGTTGAGGCTATGACGATCGCCGCTGAACTTCGATCCCTTAGCGTGCGGGATTATCACCGCATGGTAGAAGTAGGAATTTTGGCTGCTTCGGAGCGGGTGGAATTGATTGAGGGGCAACTTTACACAATGGCAGCGCATAGAACGGCGCATAGTGCGGCAGTTACCCGAATTGCTCGGGCTTTGTCGCAACGGTTGAGCGGACGGGCGCTGCTGCGGTTTCAAGACCCCGTGCAGTTGAGCGATTTTTCTGAGCCAGAGCCGGATATTGCGATCGCCCACATTGACCCTTTAGACTATGAAGACCATCACCCAACACCAACAGAAATCTTTTGGTTAATAGAAGTCGCAGATAGCACCCTGCGGCGAGACCGAGATCTCAAGGTTCCGGTGTATGGCCGCTCTGGCATTCAAGAGTATTGGATTTTGGATGTGCAGGAACGATGCCTGTATGTGTTTCGAGAACCAAAGCAAGACGGCTATCGCTCGGAACAAAAGCTATTCGAGCAAGATGCGATCGCGCCGCTTACGTTTCCTGATTGCATAATTTTAGTGAGAGAGTTTTTGCGATCGGCGACTCAAGAATAAACAGGCTGACTCTTGATGAAGCACTCAACAATACTCGATAGGTGCTGGAACTAATGAGATGTTTACCCCCACCCCAAATTTTACAAGGAATGAGTGAGAGATTTTCCGGAAATATCCCAACTTAGGAGGGTGTGAAAAATGGAGCTAAACCTAATAAGGGGTTTATGCCTAAGTCCTGTTAGGATATGAACGGGAACCAGCAAAGCTGTACCCTCGGCTTGCCAATCCCTAACGGTTAGAGAGAAGATGCCTAAGAAAATTAGAGAATTGAAGGCCATACTGCGTAAAGCAGGCTTTGAATGTGTCCGAATTCGAGGAAGTCATGAGCGATGGATGCATCCAGATGTACCAGAATTGCCAATTACCCTAGCCGGAAAAGATAGTCAGGATGCTAAACCCTATTTAGAAAAGTTAGTTAAGGATGCTTTGCAACAGCTAGAAACTCAGGAGTCGGATGATGAACCAACTTAAGTATCGGGTTAATATTGTTTGGTCTGAAGTAGATGGAGCTTATCTGGTAGAATTGCCAGAATTTGCTACAGAAATTCAGCGCTATTTTACGGATGGAGAGACCTACGAGGAAGCCCTCAAAAATGCTCAGGAGGTTCTGGAACTGCTGATTGAAAGTTATCAAGCCGAGAATAGACCTTTACCCCGACCACAAATTTTAGAGGTAGTCTGAAAAAATGAAGCATCGATTCTGTAGTGGATTTTCATGGCAGCAATGATGAAACTTTTAGATGTGGTGGCCTTAACCGAAAATTTACATGATTCTAAGGAGATTAACGCATAAGAATTTCTGATATTTTTAGTTAGTACAACCCTTAAAACTAGGAGAATTTATGTTAATAGAGAAAATCATCCAAGAATTACAAGATATTCCAGAAGAGAAACTTGCAGAAATTTATGACCTGATTCACTACTTCCGTTTAGGTTTAAATCAAGAAAAAACTGGAACTCTGACGGTTAACAAAGTGGAATTGCGCACCCCGGGTTTAATCACGGGAAAACTCTCAGACGCTTTTTTTGAACCTTTACCAGAAGAAGAATTGCAGCGATGGGAATAAGCTATCTCCTCGATACTCATATCCTACTTTGGTGGCTTTTTAATGACCCTAAACTTAACGAAGAGTGAAGTCAATCCCTAGACTCAACTAAAAATAGCTTGAAATAACTCCCAATTCAACAACTCCATCACCCACTATGAAAGCAATTGAAACCACAGCCACAATTAACGAGAATGGAGAACTCACCCTCGATCGCTCTGTGGAAGTGACCAAGCCTCAGCGAGTCCGCGTCATCGTCTTGATGATTGAAGAAGGCGAGGAAGACCCGGATGAGACCCCTACGGAAATCGCCATAGAAGGTATTCGGCAGGGCTTACGGGAAGCCTTGACAGGACAGATTATGCCCCTTTCACAAATGTGGGAAGGCATTGATGCAGAGCTATCACCAAAGTTTTAGAGGCGATCGCCTCGAAGAAATCACGCCCCCAAACGGTCACCCTTTGCCGCTTCACCCCAGCCCCATCATAAAAGCTGGAGTGCCTATTCTGACCCTCCTACTGCAATCCCTGGACAATCTCAGCGAGGCCCCTTGTCCGGGTTCCACGGGACTGAAAGGGCTGAAACGCTGCAACAACAAGACATTCAGAAATTTAAGGAAATCTCCAGAATGTTTAGATCCCTTGTTCAGGTTATTGTAGTAACAATGAGTCCAGCCACCTTGCAGACCTAATAACTGATTCGGGCATTGTGTAAGCCCCTTAACCTCTCTCTGGAGAACTTTACCCCTGGCTTGAAAGAGTGGTTCCAGACCGTCAATGCCGACCGATTCGACCTTTGCCTAAGCCTTTTTAACCCAGTCTTGGGAGGCGATTTCCACCCGATAAGTGTCGGGACCGACAGTTATTTGAGGCAGACTGACCCTGGATGCTGTTAGGCGATAAGCCTTCGGCATAGCGGCGCTTACCGCACCATCAAATCCTTGATTCATAAACTTGTATCTATGACAAGGGTGTTTTTAAAGATTGACTATATTCTTTTGTTATGAAAAAGATAATATTTGTTCTTCTGCTTGCGGGGCTACTCGGTGTTAATCTGTTACTCTCAGACAGAGTTATGGCCCAATCTTGCTATGATCAAAGAGCCGATACTGAGGGTAGAACTGCCTCGGATGGGCGTTGTATTCCTTTTCCTATTTTTTCTGGAAATGCGTGGGGTAAAGGTTATGTAGCTCCTTATGTTATGCCTATTGTTGTTAGGGCTATGGAGGCAGGAAGATCCGGTGATTATAATTCGGCATTATTGCATTTTGAGGAAGCCAGCGAAGCCCTTTATAATGAAGCAATATCCCCTAAAGACGCGGAGCCTTATCAAAGACAAGTTAATCGAGGATATTTAGCCGCTCAAGTCGCTAAAAAATGGGCCGATCAAGGAGATTCTAGCGAAGCACGGCAAGCTTGGATTGAAATTAGCGGAATTGATTACTGATCCGGAATCCGGAAGCCTTGATACCTGGCGACCTTGGCATCATCTTCTCTACTCTCCATCCTAACACTTTCAGAACCCCCATATAGTTTGCAAACGATGAGGCCAAGAAATATGAAAAATGCTAACTTGCTTTCGATAATCACTGGAGTTAGTCTTATCCTGTTGAATAGCTTCTTGCCGCTCAAACCCCGTCAGGCGTTATCAATGGTTTCTACCACTCCTCAAAATACTCGCCAAACTCTTCTCGCTCAAACTGAAGTACCCATTACTCGAATTACTTTTATGAGTGCGGGTGTTGGAGTGTTGATCGTTCCCAATTCAGACACAACTCAGTCAGCTTACGGTGGAGAGCTACGGCTATATGACGTTCATCTTGCCAAAATGTTTGAAATCACTCATTTTGAATGCAACCGACCTTATGGGGGAATGGCTGGAAACCAACGAATCATGTGGCGTTATGAAGCGGGGGATGGAGACATTAAGATGGGGGCATTTGATATCAGTTGCCGTCTAGCAAGTCAGATAGCACGAGAATATGGATTAGGAAGAACTGAAACCACGAACATGACCTATTATCGTGCACGAGCTACTGAAGAAATTCCGATTTTGAATATTACAGGGGACAAGATTCCTCGCTGGATAAATTTTCTCCAGTCATTTCACCCGGAATTTTAAATTAGATGAAATTCTGGAGGGCGATTCATCCCCACCCGGCGGGGGTTTGAACCCCCTGCGGTTGCTGGATTACAGGGACCGATGAATTGAATCCGGCCAGAAGTCGGTGACATCATAGCCCAATTCTTCCAGCAGACTCCGCAATAAGGGTAAACTTAAGCCTATGACATTGGTATGACATCCCTCCAATTTTTCCACGAAGAGTCCGCCTCGGCCATCGATCGCAAAGCAACCGGCACAGCGCAGGGGTTCTTCTGTTGCCACATAGTTTTCGATTTGCCGATCGCTAATATTGGCAAAGTACACCCGCGTCATTTGGCAGCGCACTACATGGCGATCGCTGTTTAAATCAAACAAAGCATGACCTGTATAAAGTTCACCCACACCGCCGCGCATTTTTTGCCATCGTTGGATTGCTGCTGCTGGGGTTTCTGGTTTGCCATAGATTTCCCCATCCACTTGCAAGACTGAATCGCACCCCAAGACGACCACCCGGGAGGGGTTGTCGGGTTTTTCTGGGGTCACAGTGCGATCGCCCGGATTCCTAAACTTAGCGACCACTGCCTCTGCCTTACATTGTGCCAGGGTATTCACCAGAGTGACCGGATCCGTTGATGTCACCGTTGATTCATCAAAGTCACTCCGACAGACAATCGGTTCGATTCCCGCACTTTGCAACAGGTGCAAACGCGCCGGAGAAATTGAAGCTAATACAAATGCAGGAATGCCCATAATCTTATTATTTTTGCTTGTTAGTAGAAGACTTAACCCCCTTCCGCCCTCCCTTACAAGAGTAGGTTTTTACTTCCGGTCCCCTCCCCTTAGCAAGGGGAGGGTTAGGGTGGGGTCTTAGTGAGGTGCGATCGCACCTCACTAGGAATCGGTGGGTGGAGGATGTTGGCGGGGAGGTGCGATCGCCTCTTTTGAGTGCGTGACTTGGCGATCGCAAAGAGGGAACCCCACCCTAACCCTCCCCTTGCCAAGGGGAGGGGACCGGAGGTGCAGTTAATAGTAGGGGGAATCACCATAGAGAACCCCACCCTAACCCTCCCCTTGGCAAGGGGAGGGGACCGGAGGGAGGTGCAATTAATAGTAAGGGGAATCACCATTCCTAGGAAAGAGAATTGGGGGGAGGGAGGTCCATCTTCAGCTTGATGATGTTTACGGATTTAGTAAACCGAAAAACTATTAACCACCGTTTGAAACTGCTGTTTCATTTTTTGGGCGCGCGCTTCCGAGGTTGATACATTTAAAGTAAAAAGTTTCCCGCGACTAATCGCAACACTGGCAAAATTATGTCGCTCTTGGGTGGGAAGTTTTACTGCATATTCTAACAGATAGTAAGTCTTTGAACCCTTTTCTCGCTGTTCGGCATTAATTAATTCCGCTTCGCGCCCGGATCCTGGGGGTGCGATCGCATTTTTGGAGAGTTTATAACCCACCTCACTCGGTGTCCCCAGTTCGCTTAACGTTTTCCCATCCGGGACTGGAGAAATCACCACGCTCACATTTTCCCGGGTTTCTATCAAATCGTGATAGACTACATCGGGACCCTTATTCACCTTCACCGGCACCCATCCATTCGGATACAGGAATTCATACCCATCGGTACTATCGATATGGCTTTGGAGTCCACTGGCGGCTGAAACCGCACAACTGCTGAGGACCAGACTAACTATGACCACCATAATTGTGGCAATTCGTTTGAGCATCACTGCAATCTCCTTAGTTCATGACCGGGATTGCACCAGCACCAATGGCTGAAGCGCCCCCATACGCTTGCGCGTGCTCTTATTTTGCCATTGCCGGGGCCGATTTTATCTGATATCCGGGTTATTTTTTCCCGAAGGGGATCTCACTGGACGCGGATTTCCCCAGTTTTAGGGGGAGTGTTCGCAGTAGGTTTGGGAGGGAAAATTCTGAATTGAAAACAAGTAAGGGAACTCCAAAACATAAAATTTCAAAAACGTTCGTAGTGACTCCTTTAAGAGTCATCTTAAAGAAACCCCTGAAGGGGGGACGTTGAACGTTTGTTTGGATGATTTATGTTTTGCAATTCCCTAGCGGTTAAGGAAGTCCCGGAGATGAGTCAACCCATTTAATTTTGAGATCAGGAAACGAGTCCACGACCTGAATTTTAAAATCCGGGAACGCCTCGACCACCTGCCACTTGCCACAACCATCGGGAAAGGAATTAACCATTTTTACCCGGAGGTCAGGAAATGAGGCCACCATCTGAATCTTTAAGTCGGGAAAACTCTCGACAATTTGCACTTTGCCATACAAGGAAATGTCATTGTAGGTACAGTTCGCATCCACCTTGTTTTCAGACCGGGCCGGGGTCACCCAGAGGATGAATCCGAGGGTAAAAAGGGTCCCCAATATCCACAAAAACAAACGTTTGAGCATTTGGCGATAAAATTAATCGGGGGAAGGGTTTAGGATTCAATAGACCTTTTACAAAATACCAGTTTGATTCGCTTTTTTCCCCGTGGGATCCCCCGCCCGTCCCCCTTAAGAAGGGGGAGGCCAGAGGAATAGATATCTTGCAAAATTCTCTGAAGCCCCCCTTACTAAGGGGGGTTGGGGGGGATCAATCCATTTTTTTGCAAGATGTCTAATTTTTCTGAAACACTAGAAATAAACAGAAACAGAACAACTGCACTTGACAATGAGCCAGATCGATCGCACTGAAAAAATAAACCGGGTTGGGGTAATAGGCGGGGGTCAACTGGCCTGGATGATGGCGGATGCGGCGGATGCACTCGGGATCGAACTCGTGGTTCAGACCCCCAAAAATAGCGATCCGGCAGCGGCCCGAGCTTCTGAGGTGATTTTAGCACCGATTGATGATGCCCAGGCCACGGCGCAACTCGCTCAACGCTGCGATGTGATTACGTTTGAAAATGAGTTTGTGGATTTAACTGCGTTAGGGGAGTTGGAACGACAAGGGGTCTGTTTCCGCCCGAAATTGTCGGTTTTAGCACCAATTTTGGATAAGTATGAACAGCGGTGTTATTTGCGATCGCTGGGGTTGCCAGTACCCAAATTTATGGCCTTTGATGGGACCCAACTGCCGCCGACTCCGGACCTGCCGACGGAAAAGGTGGTCATGAAGGCGCGGCGTCATGGCTATGATGGTCAGGGAACGGCTATTTGTGGCGATCGCCAAACCCTCCTCTCCACCTGGGAACGCTGGGGTCGCCCTCCGGTCCTCCTGGAAGAATTTATCCCCTTTGAGCGGGAATTGGCGGTTATGGCAGCCCGAAATCAGGCCGGTGAGGTGGTCTTTTATCCGGTGGTGGAAACCCAGCAGGAAGCGCAAGTTTGCCGCAGGGCGATCGCCCCTGGGGATGTCACCCCGGAGGTGAATGCTCAAGTGGAGGCGATCGCGCAGCGTCTCTTATCCGCCTTAGAGGTTGTCGGCATCTTCGGCATCGAACTGTTTTTAACTCCCCAGGGTCAAGTTCTAGTCAATGAAATTGCCCCCCGGACCCACAACAGCGGACACTTAACCCTGAATGCCTGCAACACCTCTCAGTTTGAAATGCATCTCAGGGCGGTTTGTGATTTACCCTTGCCGAGTCCCGCCCTCAACTGTGCGGGGGCCGTCATGGTCAATTTGCTGGGATATGAGGACTCTGAGGACGACTATAGCGCCAAACAGCAGCAACTCCAGGCCATTCCCGGCGTGCATCTGTATTGGTATGGCAAGACTCAATCCCGTCCGGGGCGAAAAATGGGTCATGTAACGGCGATCGTCCAGGGGGTATCTGGAAATGCCTTACAGCAGCAGTGTCAGGAACTCGCCCACCAGATAGAATCCATCTGGTATCCCGGATCCCTTTAAATTCAGGACTGAGGCATCTCCCCCATCCTCCCCATCTCCCCCATCTCCCCCATCTCCCCCATCCTCCCCATCCTCCCCATCCTCCCCATCTCCCCCATCTCCCCCATCTCCCCCATCTCCCCCAAATTATTCCCGAGCCACCCCTTGTCATTTCGGTGAAATAGATTACAATGAAGAAGCTGAACTGCAACGTTGGTGACTGCCAATAGTGTTTTATGATCTATGCCTTAATTTATAAGGGAATCGTAGAGTTCTAGTGGCCGTAAACCGGACATTGTATCCGGAAACTTAAGCTATGAGCCGCGGTGCCCACCTGGTTTTTCCAGGTCAGAAGCTGAGGTAAGACGGCGTTGCGGTCAGCCCCAATTTTTTAAGCCCTATCTTATCAGTAGAATCCCGCTCCATCAGCATCAAGGAGGAGGGATACCAGGGGGAAGAATAAACCGTTACTGCGGGTCCCAGTTGTGAAGATTGTGACCCGTGACTCTGTACAGTTGACCAAATCGGAAAAAGCATTTAACATCACGAATAACTAATTTTTGAGACTTGATCCGGTTGAGCCTTTGGGTCATCAGTGGGAATTGGTCTCAAAATTAGCACCGGAGATTGCTGTCTGCGGTGAATTGACCGGACTGATGCCAAGAAAGCCGATTTAACTCTGAAGGTTGAGGTGATATGAGAATCGCCCCTACCCAATAGGCACAGAAGGGGTCAGTCCGGTTGAGCAAGGGAGCAAACAGCCCCTAAAAATGTCCATCTCTTCATCATCCTGAATTCAGAGTCTTGATTTAGTATGATGAGGAGAATCAAACCCTTGAACGCCCCTAATTACATAATGGCTCGCTACACTGGCTTATTTATCGTTGCAGTTCCCCTGGAAAATTTCCGGCCCTTGCTAGGAGAAATTTTAGAGGCTGCCAATTTGAATATTATTTATGAAACCCTGGACTATATTATGGCGCGGGAACAACCGGGAGAAGTTCCATTTACCAAATTAGTGACCGTGGAAGTGGTAATAAATAAAACAGTTGGGGTGGAAGATGAAGTGCGGATGAATGTGGTAATGAAAAATGAAGAATTGCCCCTACATTTAGATAACCGTTGTCGGCAAATGTTTAATCTGTTATCGGAGGCGATCGCAGAAAATCGCTATTGGGAGCTTTTAGAAACTGCCGTGAGTTAATCGGGGTATCGGTTCCCAATTAGGGGCAATGGGAAGCGATTTAGAATAGCCCGCTTGCAGAATTGCGGAGAGATCCCCCCAACCCCCCTTAAGAAGGGGGGCTTTTTATAATGACAGCCAAAAGTCTAATGAGTGCGCCGCAACAGCAGGGAATTTGTGACGACACTCACGGAACTGAAGGCCATGAATGCACCGGCAGTGGCGGGATTTAATAAGATTCCCCATAGAGGCAATAGCAGACCGGCAGCGACGGGAATACCCAGGATATTGTAAGCGAAAGCCCAAAATAAGTTTTGCCGAATTTTGCGAAAGGTAGCGCGACTCAGTTGGATAGAACTGACCACATCTAGGAGAGAATCCCGCATTAAAACAATACCTGCGGTTTCTACAGCGACGTCTGTGGCGGCATTTAAACTAATACCAATATCCGCTTGCGCTAAGGCAGGGGCATCATTGATACCATCTCCAACCATTGCGACGCACTGACCCTGGGATTGGAGGTGAGCGATCGCCTCCGCTTTCCCGGCAGGGGAGACTCCGGCGAGGATATCCGTGGGGTTGAGTCCCAGGGATTGCCCGATCGCCTGGGCCGCTTCTGGGCGATCGCCAGTCACCATCATCACCCGTAATCCCATATTGCGGCAAGCATCCAAGGTGGATTGAGCATCCTCTCGCAGGCGATCGCGCACGGCGATGCACCCAATCAATTCTCCCCCTTTCCCCACTAACACCACGGTTTTTCCCGCTGCGGCAAGTTCTCGGGTCCGGGAACTCCAGTCTGGGGAAATCTCTATCCCCTGTTGCCTAAACCAGTCCTCGGTTCCCAAGAGGATAGAATCATTTTCCACCCTTGCAGCAACCCCGCATCCCGGTTCCGTCTGAAAGGAATCGCCACGCAGAAGAGGGAGATTTCGGGTTCTGGACTCGATTAAAATTGCCTTAGCAAGGGGATGATTCGTCCCGCTTTCCACTGTTGCGGCAAGTTGCAGCATTTCGGCAGGATCAACCGAGTCAATGCAGAGACAATCGGTGACTTCCGGTTCCCCGGTAGTGAGAGTGCCAGTTTTATCAAAAATTACTGTATCAATTTGCGCCACTCCTTCGAGAATGTCTCCCCCACGAATCAGTAATCCCCGTTCTGCACCCATGCTGGTGCCGACGAGGAGGGCGGTGGGGGTGGCGAGTCCCAGGGAACAGGGACAAGCAATGACTAAGACGGCGATCGCCAGTTTCAAACTGAGTAACAAGGGGGAAGTCGGTTCCATCAGGGAATGCAGGTGACCTCCCATCGGTAAGAGGTTGGTCAAATGCATCGCCGGTTGTAGCACTTGGGGGAACAGGTGAGTGCCGATTAAGTACCAGAATGCAAAGGTGAAGGTGGCGATCGCAATGACGCCGTAGGTAAAGTATCCCGCAACGGTATCGGCGAGATGTTGAATCGGTGCTTTGCGGGTTTGCGCCTCTTCCACGAGGGCGACAATTTGTGCGAGGGTGGTTTCTCCACCGATGCGGGTGGCGCGGATGGCGATGACGCCGGACTGATTCAGGGTTCCGCCAACCACGGGATCGCCGCTTTGTTTGAGCACCGGGAGGGATTCGCCGGTCAACATGGACTGATCAATGGTGGTACTGCCGGAGATGATTTCCCCATCCACGGGGATTTTTTCTCCGGGGAGGACTTGGACAAATTCCCCGACTTTGACGCGATCGGCGCTGATTTCTAGGGTGAAGGGTGGGGAGTCGGAATCAGTTGCCGCACAGATGGGGGTTGTAATTAAGCGGGCGGTGGCGGGTTTGAGGGAGATCAAGGCGTGGAGGGATGCCGCAGCGCGCTGCCTTGCCAGTTGTTCTAAGGTGCGTCCGAGGAGGATAAATCCGAGTAACATCACGGGTTCATCGAAAAAGCATTCCCATTTGAGTTGGGGAAACACCAAGGCAATGCAACTGGCGAGATAGGCACTGAGTGCGCCTAATCCGACTAAGGTATTCATGTTGGGACTGTTGCGCCATAAAGCGCGGACCCCTTCGACGAGGATGGGGCGGCCTGGAATGGCGATCGCCGCTGTTGCTAAGGCCCAATGGAATCCGATGTGGTTGAGGAGTCCCAGTTGGCCGAGGTGTCCCAAACCCGAGAGGAGGATTAACAGGGTGGCGACTGCCAGATTCCAGATGGCGGCGCGAATGGATTCACGGTGGCGAGTGGTTTGGGCATTCTCTCCTTGTCCATCGGGGGTGGTACAACGCAGTTCCGTGGGGAATCCCGATGCGGTCAACTTTTGGGCCAGTTGTTCCGGGTCGATTTTGTCCGCTTCATACTCCACTGCGGCCACTTCCGTGACCAAATTGACCCGGGCGGAAATTACCCCGGGTTGTTGTGTGAGTTGGCGTTCTACCGCTTGGACACAACCGGCACATTTCATGCCCCCCACATCCAATGCAGTGGTGGCAACAGGTGAGGGCGGGTTCGGTATCTGGGTTTCGGATGAAATCATGAATATTAAATCATCAAGGTATCGCCAAAGTGTAACGCTTTTCTTCCCGGAGTGTGCTTCATCGCTCCTCTTCGGTTTCTGCGATCGGGCGCTTCACCGAGGAAAAAATCCGGTATCTTTCATTCTCACTATCAGCGAAACCCGTGGTAGAGTCTCCATCCCATCTCACTACGTTATATTCCACGTTGTCGGCATAAATGGCGAAGGTAATTCGCACAACTTCTAAAAAGTTGATCAGCCACTTGCACTCAGTTTGGGACTGTTCCTCATAGTAGCGGATTAAATTAGCTAAACAGGCTTCTAAGTGAGGGGAACAGGATTTACAGATTAAAACCAACTTCAATAGGACGATCGCTAAGGTCATGGGATTGCCATTGGCCAATAATAGAATAAATAGTAACGACGGCTCTTTGCCGGTTTCAGTGGTTAAAAAATCAATCGTTTTTTTACAGGTATTTTCCAGTAAAATAGGACTTAATATTTCTGAGTCATGATTTTTGCCCAGTTCTAAGAGCTTGTGGGAAAGCTTGTTATTAATCGTATCAACAAAAGTCTGATGCTCTACGGAAAATATTAAATACTTTTTGAGTGCAATTTTAAAAGATTTATAAGTAACTCCTTGAGTTTGATTGATAAAAATATTGGCCAAATTGAGATAATTGTAAGGGCCTCGTTTAGCGACCACAGTTTTAATCAGTCGGAGAACATCATTACCCAAACCCGTGGGATTTTTGTTCGGAACTTCCGCAGACACCAGTTGAGATTGGGACCGCGCCGTGTACATGGCTAGGTCAAATTTAAACCGTTCTTTGAGTTGGCGGGAGAGGGCTTTGGCGGCTTCTTTTTGTTCCTTGGACTTGCCAAAAACGGATTGATGAGCTAATAAATAACTAGAATAGCGATGGCTCCAAGGACCGTCTTCACTCCGAGAGGCAAAAAGTTCGAGGGCTTTGTAATCGTCGCTATTGGAAAAATTACCTAACCACGTGCGGAGTCGGTGCAAACTCATCGAAGCCGTATAGGAACCAATCGTTTTGTCCTGAAACATTTGGATCAGGTCCTGAATGGCGGCATTGTTGCGACTCGATTGCCAATTATTGACGAGAATGTAACAGCAGCGATTGAGGATTTTATGAAATTTGTCTTCATCTTCAGCATAAATAATCCGAAATAGGACATTCCAAGCATCGGTGTTTTTATCTGTATTTACAAATTCAATGAATAAGGTTTTAAACTCGATGGTGACGATTTCCGGAGAAGTCGTGGCCACCAGGGCTAGGAAATAGCTATAAATAATTTCTTCATTTTTATAAAGGGGTGTGGGCTGCCCGTCCAGATTGGGGGAATCTGGCTGCTGCCCATTGGGTAAAGCGCCACTGGTCATAAGTTATGTTATTTCAGATTTGAATAGGGTTAAAAAGACTAGAATTCTCGGCTGAAATTGAGTTTAAGGAGGAAGGATTGGGGGAAATAATTAAAGTTGAGATTAAACCGATCGCTCGCCTTTGACCCGTTCAAGTCTGCCGAAATCACCGGACCCCGAAAGCCTGGGTATTCCTTTGGGGTTCGGTGATACTCCACAGGCAGTGCATGGGGTTAGGGGTGGCGATATCCACGACTCTAGTTTTAAAGAGTTGAGGTAATTGGCGCAAGGGCAAGTTGCCATTGCCCAAGGGGGAGATTCTCAACTTTAGGGGGTGGATTGAGCTGAATAAATGGCAATTTCATCGATTTTCCAGGTTATAAGATTGGCGATCGCACCGGAGATTTTTTGGCAACCGGAGAATTATCTCCAATTATAATTGACAGGTCTCGATTTCGTAGGATGCTGCCTTTAACCCACTCTCCACAGAGAATTCAGGTTATGGGATTATAGCGGAAAAACTGCCCCAAACGTTGATATCCGATCGCCATTGGACTCGGGAGTACAGCACAGCGGATAGGATGGTAGAGAAACGCTACAGCGATCGCCATGCCCGATGATCTGCGGCTACTGGCTGTTTAAAGAGGCCGATCGCCCCTGGGGGAGGGTTCCCGGGACTGTCCCTATTGCGGGGGATGCCCCGGCGATCGCCGGGGTCTGTTTTCTCTGCTGCCCCGGTTCTCTGGGGCGGAGATCTTCCCACCCGCTTTCCCGGGAACAGCCCCTTTCCTGCCTCCGGAGAACGCCACCTAGAAAACATTTGGGATTCTCCTCACCCCCCTGATGTTCCGGAATGGGAGTGCAAAAAATCACCCCAACCGGCGGGAAAATCTGAACAGTGGCTGACCTTTCATAGAGCCGATCCGGAGATTTTACGGAAGGTTAGAAGGGATAAAACCGAGTATCTGTGGCAAAAAATTCTTAAAGACACTCTGTTGGGTTATTTTGTTCCAGGTCGCCTCGATCGCGGAGCAATTTGGCAAGCGACCTGGAGGATTGTTGTTGTTCTAATTGGGGAACAAACTGACGGGACTCGCCATAGGAGTGGGGAATAATTTATCTCCCGGCACTTTTAATTCGAGCTAAAATTGTTTCCATTTCCGACAATTCTACAGCCCCCGAGAACGGTTCTTCATTCATAAAAAAGAATGGGGTTCCATTAATGCCTAATTTGCGGGCGAGGATGAGGTCTTCCTCAATGGCAGCTTGAGCCGCTTCACTCTGGCGATCACTGTTAAATTTCTCCAAATCTAAATTTAACTTTTGGGCGATCGTTCCATATAACGATTCTGCCAACTGCTCTTGCTGTTGGAATAAGGAATCATGATATTCCCAGAATTTCCCCTGTTGTCCAGCGGCCCAAGCCGCTTTAGCTGCCGGAAGGGCTTGGGTATGAATCTGAGTCAACGGCAAATGCTTGTAGGTCAAAGTAACCTCCGCCTGATGTTTAGCCATAAACTGATTCACCGTTTCGTGAGCTTTGGCACAAAACGGACATTGAAAGTCGGAAAATTCGACAATCACGATATTTCTCTGGGGAGCACCTTTAACGGGAGAATTCCCGATAATTGCACCCGGGTTGGTACTCATCTGCTGTAAGAAAGCCTGCCTTGCTTCCTGAACCTCATTTTGTTGAGCCTCCTGATAGGCTTGTACGGATTCAATAATGACTTGGGGATTATTCCGAATAATCTCCAAAACTTGTGCTTCGAGGTCGGAATTGGCACTCGTGCCCTGGGGACTGGTACAACCGAACAATCCAAAACCGAATATTAAACAGCAGGCTAAAGTCAACGAAAAAAAGCGAACCGGGGACATGAATAACCTCTGGGATAAAAATTAGCAGCAGATCACTACTATAGGCGCTTTCCCAGGATTTTGACGAGTTTCCCCGGGGTGCAGAAGACAGGTTTCATTGGTGATATCGATCGCTGCTAGATTAGAGGAGTAACGCTACTATCATCTCCAGCACTCCCCTGCCCCTGGGCAACAGGGGAAGTCGGTAGATTTCGGTAGCCTACAGTACAGTTTGGGGATAAGGAGTTATCAGTTATTAGATCCAAACGAATTTGGCCCATCTGTGTTTCGTTTGCCCTTGAAGCAAGCTGGAAGCAGGGATGCCAAGTTGAGGTCCCCGGTTATCCCTGGACGGCGATCGCCCCTCGGTTGCATTGCGCTGATGGCGAACCATTGTTGTGGGGATCTGACCCATCACTAGACTCTAACCACCCCTCGCGAACGTTACTCAATCCCCTATGTATGAGCGGAATTTTTCAGTGGATGATCGCGTCAAATCCCCTAATAAACCCATTAAAGTTGGGGTGTTACATTCCCTAACAGGTACGATGTCCATCGGAGAAGTATCAGTCAAAGATGCCACCTTGTTAGCGATTGAAGAAATTAATGCCGCCGGTGGGGTGCTGGGCCGCCCCCTAGAAGCGGTGATTGCCGACGGGGAAAGCAATTTAAAAACCTTTGCGGACAAAGCCAAAGAATTACTCACTCAGGAGCAAGTTGAGGTGGTGTTTGGCTGTTGGACCTCTGCCTCCCGCAAAGCGGTACTCCCCATCTTTGAGGAATTAAATGGATTATTGTTTTATCCGGTCCAATATGAAGGATTAGAACAGTCCCCCAATATTTTTTATACGGGTGCGGCACCCAATCAGCAAATCGTTCCAGCACTGCAATATTTACTGGATCGGGGCTTTCGCCACATTTATTTACTCGGGTCAGATTATATTTTCCCCCGGACGGCGAATCAAATTATTAAAGCGCAATTAGTGGCCCAAGATGCGGTTTTAGCCGGGGAAGAATACATCCCCTTGGGTTCCCGGGAGGTGAGTACGGCGATCGCGCATATTCTTTCGGTACAACCGGATGCGGTGCTCAATACCCTCAATGGCGATACCAATGTGGCATTTTTCCGAGAGTTAAAGCAAGCGGGGTTGACCCCGGATAACTTGCCGGTGATGTCCGTGAGTGTTGCTGAGGCGGAAGTCCGGGAAATAGGGCCAGAGGCGATCGCTGGACATCTGGTGGCGTGGAATTACTTTCAAAGCATCGATACCCTGGAAAACCAGAAATTCGTGAGGGCCTATAAAGCCAAGTATGGCAGCGATCGCGTCACCTCGGACCCGATCGCTTCGGGCTATCTGGGGGTCTATTTGTGGAAGAAAGCGGTGGAAAAAGCCCAGTCTACTCAAGTAGCGAAGGTGAAGGCAGCGGCGAAAAATATAGAATTGGTCACCCCAAAAGGATTAGTCAAGCTGGATGCCAAAACCCAGCATCTGTGGAATACGGTCCGTATTGGGCAAATCAAGCCCGATGGGGCGATCGCCGAAATTTGGAACTCCCGGGAAGCTGTGGCACCAGACCCCTTTCTCTCCCGCTATCCTTGGGCAGCAGGACTCTCTCAACGGGGATTCCGCTGGGGAATCAATGCCAAACTGATGAGCTTATTTAGCACTTTAGTGGCGAGTGCCTGGGTTGCTTTCGGCTTAGAGTGGCGGACAGCAACGGAAATTGAGAGGAATATCGCCGCCTTAATTGAGCGAGTTGAGCAAATGTCTACACCCCAGGAGGAAATGTTGCAATGGGGCTATGCAGTAATGGCGGCAGCGCAACGCAGTCAATATTTATTAGTGATGCTGCTGCTGTTGAGCATCGTATCAATGGCCGTGGCCTTTTTTGTGATTTCCCGAATTACAAGGGCATTAAATGGAGTGACTAAAACCGCGCAACGGTTAGCGTCTGGGGATTTAACGGCGCGATCGCCTCTGGTTTCTGGAGATGAAATCGGGGTACTCTCGAACACTCTGAATACAATGGCACAACAGGTAAACTGCTTACTCAAAGGGTTAGAAGTGCGTTCGCGGCAGGTGGAAGAACACAGTTTAGAATTACAGGCAGCGGTTTATGCCGCACAAGCAGCCAGTCGGGCTAAAAGTACCTTTCTCGCCAATATGAGTCACGAATTGCGAACGCCACTGAATGCGATCGTGGGTTATAGCGAACTGCTGCAAGAAGAGGTAGAGGAGATTCTCGCCGATGAAAAGTTGATCCGTGACCTCCAAAAAATTAACATTGCTGGAAAAAATCTCTTGGCGATCGTCAGTGATATTTTAGATATTTCTAAAATTGAAGCAGGCAAACTAGATCTATGTCTGGATGCCTTCGATGTCCCCCAGTTGATTCAGGAGGTAGTCACCACCCTGGAACCGTTAATGGTGGCGAATCGTAATGTTATCTGCTTAGATTATCCCGAACAGATGGAAATGATGACGGCAGATCTCACTAAGGTCCGACAAATCCTCTTAAACCTGCTGAGTAATGCGGCTAAATTTACAGAAAATGGTCACATTATTTTAGAGGTGAGGATTAACAATCCCGAAGAAAATCCCGGGGAACAGGTCACGCTAAATTCTACTCCTGTCCCCCCAAGCGAAACGTCCTGGATTCTGTTTCGAGTCCGGGATACGGGAATTGGCATGAGTGCGGACCAGATCGGCCACCTGTTTCAACCCTTTGTGCAGGGGGATGATTCGACCACGCGCAAGTATGGCGGGACGGGATTGGGTTTAGCGTTGGTTAAAAAATTTTGCGAGCTGATGGGAGGGGCGATCGCGGTGGAAAGCCAACTGGGGCGAGGGTCGGTGTTTGAGATTGCCTTACCCTTGGTGGTCAAGAATACACCAGCCTGGAAGGTTAAGATTAATCGGGCTGCTTAAGGTTGAGCTTGATTGTCGGCACTGATTCCAATTGCCGGTAAAATAATCAACAAAACCACTTGTATTCAAAAAATTATAATGCCTGAACCTAAAAGATGGCAATGGGTTGAGACCCTCTCGGGCCATTTAGAAGGGGTGAGTTCCGTCGCAGTCACCCCGGACGGGAAAACCCTCGCCAGCAGCAGTTTGGACCAGACGATCGCCCTGTGGGATCTCAGAACGGGTCAAAAACTCCATACCCTCTGCGGACATTCTGGGGCAGTTCTGGGGGTGAGTTTTTCCCCGGATGGTCAAAGTTTGGTCAGTTGCGGGACAGATAAAAAGATTCAGGTTTGGGATTTGGGACAGTTGAAGCCGATTCGTCAGTTGGGGCGATGGTTTGGCGGTCATCAGGAACCTGTTTTAGCCCTGGCAATGGCTCCCGATGGCAAAACCCTGGTGAGTACCAGTGGCGATCGCCGTCTCAAAGGCTGGAATATGGCGACGGGTAGAAATGAATGGACGCTCACCTTGAATGGGGAGAAACTTGGGGAGATTCAGTCCGTGGCCATTAGTCCCGATAACAAAATTTTAGCCGGTGGCAGTACCGATAGTCAGATTGCCCTGTGGAATTTGCAGACTGGGGAAAAAGTGCGGACCCTCACCGGCCATTCTGCGGGGGTGACGGGGGTGGAATTTAGTCCCGATGGACGGGTCTTGGCCTCTAGCAGTTGGGATAAAACCGTGGCCCTGTGGAATCCCAGGACGGGAGAGCAAATGGCCTCTTTGGAGGGACATTCCGATGTGGTGACGGCGGTGAGGTTTCATCCCGATGGAGAGAGACTCGCCTCTGGAAGTTGGGATCAGACCCTGGCCCTGTGGAATGGGAAAACGGGAGAACAAATTGCTTCCCTGGTGGGACATTCTGATGCAGTGCGATCGCTGGCCTTTAGTCCCGATGGGCGGGTTTTGGTTTCGGGGAGTTGGGACCGGACGATCGCCCTGTGGCAGGTAGAATCGACCAATGGTGCGATCTAAATGATCCTATCAACGGGGGCGATCGCCGCGAATGCCCCATTTTTCCCCCGTCCCTGGGACGCGATCGCCGGGGACTCCTGGTGGGAAAACAGCGGCCCTAGTTAGCTGCATTAGGCCGTGATTTGCCCATCAAGGTTAATCCAGGAAACCCATCAGTCCATCGGTGTCATCCCCTTCATTTGAGGAAATGGGCCGATTTCCCATCAGATGATCGCAGTTCATGAGGATGGTGCTTTCTGTAATCGGACGATTTCCAGACACCTGCATGGAGTGGGCTACATGAATCATACTCGCCCCAATGGGACGAATTCCCGAGGAGTTTAGGGTATCAGCTACGATAAAATTACTCGCCTCCACGGGACGGTTGCCGGACAGGTTGATACTGTCAGAAATCTCAAAGTTGCTCAGTCCGATGGGGCGGTTTCCGGGTAAACCCCCTTGACGATAAAGCTGAATGCCTTTAGGGGTGGCTTCTTCAGGTAATTTGTCTTGTATTTTCTTCATACTATCTTGGGGTTCGTTTTCTGGGTTGGTTTTCTCAGTCTCTTCAGCGATCGCGCTATCCGCCATCTCGGGCTTCTCCTCCAAAAACACTCGGTTAGTTTTCCTTTGCTCCTGAAAATCAGTCTCGTTTCCGCCCTGTTTTAGCACGGTTGAATCGGTAAATTTCTACCTCATCGATGGCGATAGGGGCCTTATCTTATGAGTCGGAGACTAGCTTTCGCTGTCAGATCTTTTTTAGGGTTCTAACTTAAGCCTTAATTATACGGGTTGAAGGATCTGTAGACGAGTTGATCGCACTCTACATTACTGTAAATTTTTGTAAAAATCTTAAAAAAAATCTTATCGGGATTATAAGTGGGGATAGGCGTTCCTCGGTCAATCAAGGATTCGGGCCGATTCAGCAGGGGGGGGATCCGACAAAAGGGCCAAGGGGCGATCGGTTGGGATCACCTCTTGGCCCTAAATTTATGAACGGGGCAAGTTCGTCGCCTTACTTGCGATTACTCAGCCATTTGGCGGCAGCAATTCCTAAAATAGCCGCCACTAACGGATTACTCAAAAACTTCATCATCCAGGGTTTATCGGCTACAACATCCCGGAAAATATCAGGATGAGAGTGATAGGCAAATGAGGCTAATTTGGAAACATCATCTGCCGACATTTTCTTGGGATGATGACTAGAAAGACCCAGTTGTTTTTCTAAATCGCGATCGCTCAGTCCGCGTTTCTTCAGTTCTTTGAAGAACTCTTGCGCCACATCATCCCGCTCATCCGGCTTAATTTGGGCGATCGCTTTCCTCAGTTCCGGTTCCATCTGGGCTGGAGGAATGCGATCGTGTTGCAGAGACTCGCCAAATAAGCGCTTACGCTCTTCCCGCGTCGAGCGCTGGGCAAAATCATCAAAATTTTGATAATCGTCGGTCTGGGGAGCATTCGGCATCATCTCGCGATCGCCTCTTGCCAAATCGCCCATAATTTCCCGTTTATATTCGTCACTCGTCGCCATATTATTCTCCTAATTTACTGAAATTGATAAACCGTCAAGACGGGTGCAATTTTGCCTCACACCCTATCCCGCTTTATACTGAATCTGCTGGGACTGCACATCATAATCCGCTGTCAGAATCAGTTGTTTATCCGGTGCATACACCATCACTTTTAAATTCCGATTGGGGAAGTTGTGATGAAATCCTTGAGCCAGCGATCGGGCTAACTCTCGCACTTCATTCGGTCGAACTTGCGGCGTAATCACCACCCCGAGTTTATCATTGTCTCGCACATAGGCATCTTGAACCAGTCCTTTGGCATTTCGCACCACCCAGTTGCCAAAATTCTCCCCGGTTTGAGTATTACCCCGTTCCAGTTGGGCGTAATTGTGCGAAGTCGTCACCGACGGTGAGAGGCCGTTGGGTTGCTGTGCCGTCGGTGTTGCTCCACTACAAGCGGTGACCACGCTCAGGACTAATACCAAAACCAAAGCGGTCAACCCTTTCTGAACTCGCTTAAACAGACTCACCTGAATTTTCCTCCCAAATTTATAGTAATTTACCAGCCCGTTATCACGGAATGCCGGTTTATTTAGGGGTGAATTGATAGACCCATTCTTCAATTTCTGAACCGACCCCTTCAACAAACCTTTAAACAAAATATTGGTTGCTTCTGCGCTTCCCCCCTTAAACCAGGGGCATCGTGAAGATTCCCTTCACACTCATGCAAAAGTGGTAACAGTTGAGGGAAGGTCGGGGAGCATCCCCACCCTTCCCTCGGTTCAAAGATTAACCTCTAGTCGAGGGCCTCTTTTAAGTTGTCTTTGATATCTTCTTTGGCGTGTTGGGTTTCAGCCTCAGCTTGCTTCATTTTGCCCTGAGCCTTATCCTTGGGGTCTCCCGTCACGTTTCCCAACGCTTCTTGAGCTTTCCCTTCCACATTCTTCATCGTTGCATTAACTCTATCTTCAGCGCTCATCTTATTCTCCGTTTTGATGTGATGTAACTTGTTTTATCTGAATTAAGATTAGCAAGGATAAAGAAGTAAGAGCATCTATCATTGGATATATTCTCCACCTACCCCTTAAGGCTTTCTAGCGGGGATCGCGGATATCTACCCCAATTCCTATCCCCTTTTGTCTAATTTCCAGCTTCTCTGTTTTCCTAAAAAAGGGCCAGAGTATCAATACATTGGCCCTGGCTGGGGACTAACTTACAACTTTTCTACTTGATCTTTCTTGATATCCAGTTCTTCTTTTAAGTTTTCGACCCCATGTTCAATATTCGCTTCGATTTGCTTGGCTATACCCACTGCTTTTTGCTTGGGGTCGCCCGTCAGATCACCGAAGGCTTCTTGGGCTTTCCCTTCGATATTCTTAGCCGTGGCTTTCATTCGATTTTCAACACTCATCTGAATGTCTCCCCTTTATCTTTAGTTTTTTAGGGGCTAACCTATTGTTACAGTATTAAATACTTAGCCTTAAATTCATAGTAGCAATCTGTGTCAAAAATGCCCTCTGTCCTCCGACATATATGTAAAAAAAAAGCTAGAAAATAAGGAGTAACCGAAGCGGTCTAACTCATTCTCGGGAATAGAGACCCCGATGTCTTTCATTCATGGGACCTACAGATTGGGGCGGGTGACATCTCCAACTGGGTTTAAGTCCTGCACCAGTCCAAAGATGTCAAGAGCGATCGCAATTTTAAGTAGATATTTGCCTCAACAACCTTCTACAATAGGAAAGAACTCACCCTCAATCCGACTATGCAACCCTTTCGTCTTGAAGCGCCCTATCAACCGACAGGGGACCAACCCCAAGCGATCGCCAAACTGGTCCAAGGTATCCAAGGAGAAAAACCCTATCAAACCCTCTTAGGTGCCACGGGAACCGGAAAAACCTTTACCATTGCCTCCACGATCGCACAAGTGGGGAAACCTACCCTTGTCCTCGCCCATAATAAAACCCTCGCCGCCCAACTTTGTAACGAATTGCGGCAATTTTTCCCCCATAATGCCGTTGAATACTTTATCAGCTATTACGACTACTATCAACCCGAAGCCTATATCGCCGTCACCGATACCTATATCGAAAAAACCTCAGCCATTAACGAGGAAATCGATATGCTGCGACATTCAGCAACGCGATCGCTCTTTGAGCGGCGCGATGTCATCGTTGTTGCCTCAATTAGCTGCATTTACGGGTTAGGAATGCCCTCAGAATACCTCAACGCCGCCATTCCTTTACAAGTCGGACAGGAACTCGAACCCCGGCAACTCTTGCGCGACCTCGCCGGTATCCAATATCATCGCAATGACGTAGAAATCGGTCGAGGACGCTTCCGAGTCAAAGGGGATGTTTTAGAAATCGGACCCGCTTATGAAGACCGGATCGTCCGCGTCGAGTTCTTCGGGGATGAAATCGAGGCCATTCGCTACGTTGATCCGGTCACGGGAGGGATTCTCGCCAGTCTGGATACTCTAAGTATCTATCCGGCGCGTCACTTTGTTACCCCCGATGACCGCCTAGAAGCAGCTTGTCAGGCGATCGAACTGGAATTAGAAGACCGCCTGCAGGAACTGGAAAAAGCCGGAAAATTAGTGGAAGCACAACGGATAGAACAACGCACACGCTACGACCTGGAACTGCTGCGAGAAGTGGGATATTGCAACGGAGTGGAAAACTATTCCCGCCACATGGCCGGACGGCAAGCGGGAGAACCCCCGGAATGTTTACTAGATTATTTCCCCAAAGATTGGTTATTAGTGGTAGATGAATCTCACGTCACTGTCCCGCAAATTCGGGGAATGTACAATGGCGATCGCGCCCGAAAAATGGTCTTAATCGAACATGGATTCCGTCTCCCCTCTGCTGCGGACAACCGACCCTTAAAAGCCGAGGAATTTTGGGACAAGATGAATCAATGTATCTTCGTCTCCGCCACCCCAGGGGACTGGGAAATCGAACAATCTGCCGGGGAAGTCATCGAACAGATTATCCGACCCACGGGAGTGGTAGACCCGGAAATCTATGTCCGTCCCACCGAGGGTCAAGTGGATGACTTGTTAGGTGAGATTAAAGACCGAGTGAAACGCAATGAACGAGTCTTAATCACCACCTTAACCAAACGCATGGCAGAAGACCTCACCGAGTATTTCCAGGACCGGGGAATTCGCGTGCGGTATCTGCACTCCGATATTAATTCCATCCAACGCATTGAAATTCTCCAGGACTTGCGGGAAGGGGAATTTGATGTGTTGATTGGGGTTAACTTGTTGCGGGAAGGGTTAGACTTGCCGGAGGTGTCTCTCGTGGCGATTTTAGATGGGGATAAAGAAGGATTTTTGCGATCGCATCGGTCCCTCGTCCAAACCATCGGACGCGCCGCCCGTCATATTCGAGGACAAGCTATCATTTATGCAGATAACATGACTGACAGCATGACCTTGGCGATCGAAGAAACCGATCGCCGTCGCGGAATTCAGATGGCCTACAATCAGATGCATGGGATTACCCCCACAACCATTATTAAGAAATCCAGCAATGCAATTTTGGCCTTTTTAGACGTTTCCCGCCGCTTAAATGCCGCCGCAGCCGATGGAGTAGATTCCCTCACCCTCGCCCTTCAGGAATTGCCTTTAGAAGATATTCCCGAAGCAATTTCTAAGCTGGAACTGCAAATGAAAGAAGCAGCCAAAAAGCTGGAATTTGAGGAAGCGGCCAAATTTCGCGATCGCATCAAAAAACTGCGGGATAAACTCGTGGGTCATTCCTAAATCAACCGTTCGGCGGGTGGAAAACGCCATCCGCCATCTTATCCCGCGACCCTAAACTCTGGTAAACTTATACTCTACTGTTATTTATCCCTCGAACCGATGGCAATTACTAGAACTGAAGCCAAACAGTTATTAGAACGGCTAATTTTTGACGAAGAACACCCCCGAGAGTGGGTGCAAGATGTCTGGGAAATGAGTCCCACCCTCGGAGAAACCGCCGCTAAATTATGGGACGTTTATGAAGCCCTTATTGAATGCTGTCCCGAGGAAAAACTCGAAAATTTACTGCACAGTATCTATCAAGCTTCCTTGGAAGACTTGTAAAGTTTCCTAATTTGAATAACCGGAACCCTTGCCAAGGGTTAGTTGTTCCAGCTATTCTAGGAAGCAATGCAAATCAACTGGAGAATAGGCAGCCGTGACAGAAGCAACCAACGTACTGGGGGGAAAACTGGAAAATTGCTGCACCTCCCCCATGACGGGATATTATCGGGATGGAAAATGTAACACCGGAGGGGGAGACTACGGTGCTCATGTCGTCTGTGCACAAGTCACAGAAGAGTTTCTCACCTTCACCAAACAGCGGGGAAATGATTTGAGTTCCCCGGTTCCCCTGTTTAATTTTCCTGGCTTAAAACCAGGCGATCGCTGGTGTTTGTGCGCCTCTCGCTGGAAAGAAGCCCTCGATGCCGGAGTCGCACCCCCCGTCGTCCTGTCTGCCACTCATGTATCGGCTTTAGAGTATGTCTCAGAAGAGGAACTCAAACAATATGCCATAGACGAATTGTAACACAATGACATTGTAAACGTTGCATCTACTGACGCAAAATCTTTTGAAGAAACCCGGTTTCTTACCCTGAATTAGAAACCGGGTTCCTCTCTTCAGCTTTAGCCAATTTTTCCCGAGAAATGTTCCCCAAAACTTACCCCTGACGGCGATATCAGCCATTATTCCAGTGGTTCTAACGTCACTGGATCTTCTGCGATCGGCACAATAAACCGACTATTAGCACGAACAAAACAATTCCCCCCCTCAATAGAGACAGGAATCCAAGGTTTCCCCCGCTTATCCAGCAACACAATCTGATTAGCTAGATTTCCCGTCACCGCCTCCAATCGGTCCCCCCGTTGAAACCGTCTCACAAGAGCCCACTCAGAAATTTCATGGCGGTTATTCGTGCGTAAGAGTTCCGGGACCTCCAGACTATCCATAAAAACGCCCTGAAATTGTCGAGGCATCCGACAATTTAACCCATTCGGATCGCGATCGCTCACCTCCCAATTAAACTGACGATTCCCCCGCCTTCCCGGGAACAAATAATCCCCATCCGCATTCGTAGCCGGAACCGCCAAACTCGGACCAGAAAACAAGAGCAAACTAGCCACAACAACCGATAAACGCTTTAGCAGCCTCATTCGAGTCAAACCTCAAACTTTTCATCTCAGTTCTAGCATCTTCAGTCAGGCGATCGCAAGAGTCTCTTATGGGCCTATAATCCAAGAGTTACCTTCACCATAACCGCGTTCATGAAAATTCGGCAATTGCCTTCCACTTATCCGGTTCTAGCGAGAAGATATTTCCGGTATAGCTTGGGTTTTTAAATCGGCAATTAATCTAAGATTTTACCGATTTAAACTAGCCTCGGGACAAGGCAATTCCTTGTCCCGAAAAGTCTAGTTAATCTTTACTATCCCGGTTCGTCCGAGGGAATCAGTGCCTCAAATTCCGCAACCGAACTGATTACACTGGCCTGTTGCAGCAGTTGACTTAGCATCAAGATATCAGCAATTTGATTCACTCGCGCACTCAGTTCCGGTGACACAGAATTGAACCGTGCGCTCAATACTAACAGCACCGCACTCCGGGCATTTTCTAAGCTCCCTTCCTGGTGACCTTCCTGACGACCTTCTTTGCGACCGGCTTCCATTGCGCGACGTTCAATATTGCTTAGAATCGGCATTTTTCTTTCCTCCTGATAGTTTTTGAGTTTGGTATCAAAACTTTGTTGCAGGCTTTCGGGTAGGGTCATCATCCAATCGAGTAATCGAAATAAGTTGATGATGTCGGTTTCAGTATAACCTCGTTCATAGAGGTTCTGCACTAACTCCCATTTGTACTGTTCTCGTTCTTCGGCCTTTCCGGTGCTGGCTTGGGTTTTTAAATGGGCCATCACTAAAAAGGCTAAGGGATTGAGACTGGTTTCAAGGGTCTCCCATTGACTTTCATAGTCCAGGAGTTTGGCGGTGGGAAATTCAAAAGTGACGGAACAGCCTGCGAGGTTATAACTATAGGAGTGGGGCCGCCATGACGGGCGATCGCATCCTAATATGGCAAGGCTAATCACTTTTTTATGGATATCAAAAGACCGATAATGGTAGATGTACATCCGTTCGGGAAATTCGCTGTCTTCTTGACTCTGGACTTCGATATGAATCAAGATATAGGCTTCTTCTCCGTTTTTTTGCCAAACCTTGAAAAGTTTATCCCCTTCCCGTTCTCCACTGCTACCCGTGGGGGTAATTTGTTGCAGTTCTTTGTCCAGGGATTCATATCCTCGGCTCCAGTCTACTACTTGATGAACTTCCGGGAAAAAGAAGGCTAAGAAGGGTTCGAGATACTCGTCTAAGGCTTCTTTCCAAGGCTGGTCGTAATTGGCATTTGGGGTATTCACCCTGATTCCTCCTGATGATGCTGTTGGGGAATTTTTCTAAGTTTATTGTAACATAAATTATACATCTCGTTACTGGGCTTCAGCCAAGTAATGCGCTCTTGGAGGCTCTGCCTCCTCCCCACGCACAGGCGGCAGAGCCGCAAAATGCCCGTGTCACGGCAGAGCCATGACACGAGGGAAAGTTCTTTAAAATATACCTAGGGACAGGGCAATGCCTTGTCCTCTAATTACCGAATTACTCGAATTTCTAAACCTAAACTGAGACTTTCCCAGGCGCGATATCGCTAGTCAATGCAGGCAACTGTAGCTTCAATGCTAGAGCAAGACAGGCTCTATCTCCCAGAGAAAGACCGAACGAACGAGTGGAAACTCTTAGGTTAGCAATGTCGCGTGCGAGTTCTTCGTCTGCTGGATAGATAATTAATGCCTTATCGAGCAAACCGCCTTCCCTCAACTGAGTGGTAACCGTATCAGGATCTTGACCGCGTTCCGCCAGTTTGGAGAGAGTTCCTGCCCAGTTTATAGCACTAATGGTTGCTTTTTGAAGCAAAGCATCGGCAACGTCATCGGCACCCGGTTCGCCTTGCAGGTAAGCAAGTAAGGCTGAGGCATCCAATACTGCAATAGGATTTTGAGTCATGCTTCGCGCTCCCGATGGACTTCCTCACGCCGTTCTTGAATGAGTTCGTCTGCAAGGCTAATACCCGGGGCAATATCTTTAAAAATTCCTTGGATTTTTTGGACGGATTTGCGTAAGCTGAACAGGCGCAGACTCCCATCATTTTCGAGAATTAGGGTCAGGGAATCCCCCGGTTGCAGGTTAAGTTGCTTCCGCACGGTTTCGGGGATAACTAACTCGCCGGTTTCTGCCAAATTCACGGTGTACTGTTCGAGGGGTAGAGACATAGTTCGATAAATTTAGGTAAGTTTTTTTAACTGAGTGGCTATTTTAGCAAATTTAGAGCTTAGGGGTGAGGTCAAGCTCATTCGCTTAACAACCGCTTAATCTCTGCCTCGGTAAAGGGATTTTCCCCAGCGCGAAGGGAATTAATATAACTCTGCACCTGTCTGTTTGCCTCTGGATTACCATTCCCTTGGATAAAGGTCTGAAAATCTTGGATTGCTCCCTCGTTATCCCCAGCCAATGCCTTCGCTAACCCGCGATTTCCTACAGATCCGGGTTCCAAAATTACCGCTTTTTCGCAGGCTTCAAGCACCGCCGCCGCCTCACCGCGCAAACTGCCAAACGCACAGATTTCGTTCCAAGTTTGGGCAGAAATTTCCACCGTGGCATCGATATTCTGGGCAGCAGTATAAGCCTCAAGCGCTGCTTGATACTCTTGGTCCTTAACCCCTTGTTCTCCCCGCGCCAGCAAAACCGGAACAGCAATGCGTTTCGCTTCGGCTTCGGGTTCTAGGTCGAGAGTGGCATCAAGTTTTTTGGCTTGTTTAAACTTGGCAACTGCCCCCTCGATATCTCCCTCGCGGGCTAAAGCCTTGCCTTGACGGACGAGAAACTGTGCCGAGTCGGTTTGATTCCACACATATTTTTGACAAGTTTCCCCTGCTTTGCTGGCAACATCGGTTTCTGGTGCTACCAGTACAGGATGATACTGCAACTGATTGCAGCCCACTTGCAGCCAATTTTTCCAACCTACTGACCATAAACGCAGGGTTTTGTCCTCACTGCCACTGACAATATACTTCCCGTTTGGGCTAAAAGCAAGAGCATTGACCCTAGACTGATGGCCGCGCAGTACCCCAATCTGTTCCCCCTGGCGGTTCCACAAGCGCACTGTGTTGTCTCCGCTGCCACTGACAATCGTCTTTCCATCGGTGCTGATGGCTACGGCGCTGACATAATTCTGATGGCCGCGCAGTACCCCAATCTGTTCCCCCTGGCGGTTCCACAAGCGCACTGTGTTGTCTCCGCTGCCACTGA
>NZ_JAMXFA010000014.1:0-42547 GCF_025370785.1 Laspinema olomoucense D3b | reverse complement strand
CAATCGTCTTTCCATCTTTGCTGATGGCCAGGGCGAAGACCACATTCTGATGGCCGCGCAGTTCGCGGATTACTTCCCCCTGGTGGTTCCACAAGCGCACGATGTTGTCCGCACTGCCACTGACAATCGTCTGTCCGTCGGGGCTGATGGCTACGACATTGACCAAACCCTGATAGCCTCGCAGTACCCCAATTTGTTCCCCCTGGCGGTTCCACAAGCGCAGGGTGTCGTCCGAACTGCCACTGACAATCGTCTGTCCGTCGGGGCTGAAGGCGACGGCCCTGACCGAACTCTGATGGCCGCGCAGTTCCCCAATCTGTTCCCCCTGGCGGTTCCACAAGCGCACGGTATTGTCATTACTGCCAGTGACAATCGTCTGTCCATCGGGGCTAAAGGCCACGGCCAAGACCCCATACTGAAGGCCGCGCAGTTCCCCGATTGACTCCCCCTGGCGGTTCCACAAGCGCACTGTGTTGTCATTACTGCCACTGACAATCGTCTCCCCATCGTCGCTGATGGCTACGGCAAAGACCCCAAGCTGATGGCCGCGCAGTATCCCAATCTGTTCCCCCTGGCGGTTCCACAAGCGCACTGTGTTGTCTCCGCTGCCACTCACAATCGTTTGCCCATCCGGGCTGATAGTCACGGCATCGACCCCAAGCTGATGGCCGTGCAGTACCCCAATCTGTTCCCCCTGGAGATTCCACAAGCGCAGGGTGTTGTCCAAACTGCCACTGACAATGGTCTGCCCATCCGGGCTGAAGGCCACGGCCAAGACTGAACCCTGATGGCCGCGCATTACCCCGATTGACTCCCCCTGGCGGTTCCACAAGCGCAGGGTGTTGTCCACACTGCCACTGACAATGGTCTGCCCATCCGGGCTGATGGCGACAGCGCTGACCATATTACCATGGCCGAGCAGTAACTGGATTTGCTCCCCTTGGCGGTTCCACAAGCTCACACTTCTGTCCTCACTGCCACTGACAATCGTCTGACCATCTGAGCTGATAGCTACGGCATAGACTGAACCCTGATGGCCGCGCATTACCCCAATTTGTTCCCCCTGGCGGTTCCACAAGCGCAGGGTGTTGTCAGCACTGCCACTGACAATGGTCTGCCCATCCGGGCTGATAGCCACGGCATAGACCGAATCCTGATGGCCTCGCAGTATCCCAATTTGTTCCCCCTGGCGGTTCCACAAGCGCAAGGTGTTGTCCTCGCTGCCACTGACGATGGTCTGTCCATCGGGGCTGATGGCTACGGCTGTGACCGCATCGTGATGGCCGCGCAGTTCGTGGATTACTTCCCCCTTGCCGTTCCACAAGCGCAGGGTGTTGTCCACACTGCCACTGACAATATATTCCCCGTCCGGACTAAAGGAGACTGCTGTGACCGGACCCTCATGATATCCTTGAAGGTAATTTTGTTCTCGGACAGTTTGAATCCCACTCAGCAAGCTATCTTGAACAGGACGGAGAACCTGCTGCAATTTGCCTTGACTCTCTCCCGTTGCCTGTATCATCAGAACTAAGCCGTCTAAAGGTTCATTAGTGGTTAACAAATTCTTGGCTCGGGCTGCTTTTTCCCCTAAGCTGGCAATGGTGGCTTGGCGTTGGGCATTTAGCCAGAGTCCCGTTACCAAGGTCAACACGGCAACAACGGCACTAATACTGAGAATGCGGGTGGTGCGTTGGTGGCGGATGCTTTTTCTCACAAACTCTTGCGCTACGGCGGAGAGGGGAAAGGTTTCCCCGTAGCGTCGCACAAATACCTCGACCTCAACTAAATCTAATCCCCTGAGTAATCCCTCGCGGCGTTTGCCTTTGTCTTCCCAGTCTTGCGCTTTCTTTTTGATGTCGTCTCTTTGGCGCTTGACTTCGGGGTTTTCGTCCTTGACCCACTGTTTTAATTGCTCCCAGTTACTCATCAGGGATTCGTGGGCGACATCCACTACGGTGATTTTATCGGCTTTGTTCCCTCTGGCTTGCAGTTCCCGGGTGACGATTAACCGCGCTGCTTCTAATTGGTCGAGGACGGTTTCCACCTGTTTGGGGGAGGGGGGTAAGTCGGTTAATTGGGATTTGCGGACTTGTCGGGCGGTGGGTGTGGTGCTTTCTACCAGTTGGGTGAGTTCGAGGAAGATGCTCTTGGCAATCTTCTTTTGGTCGTCGCTAAGGGACTTATAGACTTTCTCGGCTTGCCTTTGTAGGGCTTCTTGGACCCCGCCCATATCTTTATAGCTTTCGACGGTCAACCGTTGGCCAAATTTATACAGGCGGTCTACCATTTGCTGGAGGACATATTGTAATAGGGGCAAACTCCCGGGGGATGCCTGTACGTCTTTCAGCATCTGGATTTGTAGGTCAGAGGGGATTTTCCAGCGTCCGACTTCTTGGATGGGTTTGCTGATGGCTTCCCGTAATTCCGCCTCGTTCATAGGGCCAACTATTTCTTTATTGGTTTTATTGGTGTTAATCAGTTTCAACAGTTGGGGATGTTCGGCACATTTGCCCAAAAAGTCGTCTCGGATGGTGATGACTACCCGGAGGGAGGATTCTTCGTCATCTGTTTTAGTCAGAGAGGGAGATCCCCCCCAACCCCCCTTAGTAAGGGGGGAGGAAGAGTTGGCAGCGATCGCCCCGCACAAGCAATCCAAAAAGGATTTACGGGCCTCATTTGGACATTGTGGGGTAAACAGTTCCTCGAACTGATCGACTACTAATACACAAGGGCGTTTAGTCTGGGAAATCAGCCGTTGTAGTCCTTTCGCACCTTGGGCGAGTTCGGCGTTGACTTGTTCTAGGGACAGCTTCTCATCCACCAAGACCTGCGCTAAACTGCCGAGGGGGTCGTCTCCGGGTTTAAAGGGTTCATAAATTTTCCAGGTTGCTGTCTCGGAAAAGGTGCTGCCTTTCTTTAATTCGGGAATTAACCCGGCCCGGACGACGGAGGATTTACCACTGCCGGAACTGCCAGAAACTGCGAGAAAAGTTTTGTCGTGAATCAAATTCACTAAATCTCGCGTTAACTCGCTGCGACCAAAGAAATATGGGGCATCGGCTTCTTGAAATGCCTCTAATCCTTTATAAGGATTAAACCCTGTCTCGATAATATCTGTATAGGGTAGGGGCTCGGCCTCTGGGTCAATCAGGAGAATTTCGCCGTCTCGGTTTCTACAGTCCGGGTCTTGGTAGAAATCTTGGCTGTTTGAATTATTCCGCCTTAAATTCTGTAACTTATACTTAAAATTGGCCTTGACATACGCGGATAAGGTGACGGTGTTAATCAGTCCGGGTTGTTGCAACCCTTCCAATAAAGTGGCGGTAAAATAGCTGTGTTCTCCTTGTCCTTCTATCGGTTCAAACGCGGATTGAGACGCGGCACAAGCTGACATTAAACAGCGAGTCACAATTTCTGACTTTCCGGGGTCAATTTCTTGCGCTTCCTTATAGTTAAAGACTTCTCCAGCATGACAGCAGTCCAAAATCACGATTTGCTGTGTTACGGGACTCAGTTCTAATATTTGTCGGAAATCAACTAGGGATACACCCCATTTCTTTGAATCGAACTCTTTAGGATTAGCTGAACTGGTGGCTAAAAAGCCTTGGCTTTTTCTACCTTTGACATATCGCAACCCATGTCCGGCAAAAAAGAGGAGGGCAACTTCGGGGATATTGCTGCTATCCTCGATCGCAAATAACCAGTCGATGTCATTTTCTAACTCATCCTTGGATACCTTGCTATCTCGACCTGGATCGACCCATAACCCTGTTTCACCGCGTGGGGAGGGCAACCCTCTGATTTCGTCAAAGCCCATTTCGTGCAGTCGTTGGGCTACTGCATTGGCATCGTTAGCAGGAGTGTTGAGTCTTCCCAAGTTGGAATTGAGATAGCAGTTAATGCCGACGACTAAAGCTCTTTTCATTTTCCCCTACTAACGCTAAAATGAGACTAGCCAGCCCTTATGCTCCCTAGGGTTAGCTTGTTGGCTAAACCCAACCCGTCTGTTCCGGGGCTGACCCATTGCAATGTTTATCGTAATTTTAATCCCTTGCCCGCCCAATGGAACCTAATCTTGACAAAACGTTACTCGCTTTTTTGCTGGCTCTCTACCGCCTCGAACCTGCCCTCACGGATGATGAATTGTATGCTTTAGATGAGCTGGGGGATACTCTGGGCGATTGGTCGCCGGAGGAGGAGTTGACCCTGATTACTAATATCGACGAAATTGCCTCGGCTAATCCTGTTTTAAATCAACTTTATCAAGAAGCGTTGACAAAACTAGCGCCTCTGGAACTGGAGGAACTTTATCAGCGTTTGCCGTCGCCCAACCGAGTGGATGAGCTACTCGGTCTTGCCTTTACCGGCAGAGGTTATCGACCGCAAGGAAAGCCGAATCAACGGACCTGTGAACTGGTGAATTTGAGTCGGCTGGTGATGACGCGCGATCGCCCGGATAAAAGTGTTAAAAAAATTGAGAGTTTAGCGGAGTATTGGGAATTACCGCAAGCACCGATATTTTAGGATAATCCAGCCGTTTTCTTACCCCATATTGAATGAGCAAACCGGAAGATGGCGGGATAATTTTCCCATCCAATTCTATGAACAATATCATTTATCCCACGGTTGATTTATTCCTCTATGATTTGCGCGACGGGTTGGGCGACAATCCCGATAAAGTGCAAGAAAATTGGGATAATTTCAAACAAAAACTGCCGGAAACTTTACATGATCGGCTCAAGTTTGATTCGGGGTTTGAATCGGAGTATGAGGAACTTTTACCGAAAGAGGACGAGTTTTACCAATTCAGCGGTTACGAAGGGTTTTATTACCCGGTGCGGATGAGCGATATGTATGGGCTGTTGCTGGATTGTTCGGTATCGGATAAGCGGACTGCACAACCGGCGAAATGTATTAAACAAATTAAGGCGGAAATCAATCGTCGTCTGCGCGAAACTTCGGCAACGTTAGGTCAAACTTGGTTGATTTATGGGCAATTGCCTCACCCGGGTCAAAATCCGAAAGATGTGGCTCAAATTTGTTATAATGCGTTGTTTCCTTGGGCGAATTGGCAGGATGATTTTCAGGGTCAAGGTCACCTGTTGGGGGGGACGGTTTTTGAACTGGATTCTTTTAAGCTATTGCTGCAAGAAACGGTCAATAAATCCGAGGATTCTGCGGCATCTAAGTCCCGGTGTTTTGACAGTCATCATGTGATAATTATTCTGTATCCGACTGATAATGCAGCTAAAGCAGGGGCGGAGTTGATGTATGATTGGATGCGGTTATTTGCCTATCGCGCTAAAATTCTTTGGGCTTATGGACAGACCCGGGAACTGAAACACTACCTGAAACAAGATTATATCACAATTCAAGATTGTTTGAGACAAATTCGCGGGAATGAGCATGAAAATTTACCTTTAAGTCAACTGAAAGATATTCTCAATCAAGCTCGCAGTATTGTTTCGGATTACACGATTGATGTGGATGAGTTGGGGTATCAATTGCGGACGATCGCCATTAATCTGGACAACTACAAAAAACGCAGCGAAATCATTGCTAAAAAATTAAAATCGGAGGAGTTTTCGGCATTTGCTACTCAACCTACAGATATCGCATTTTTAGCGAACTTTAGCAATCTTGTCACGGAGAAATATTTGCTCCAAGTGGAAAAAGATTATGAAAATTTGAGCCCGGGTTTACAGCGGTTGGAGTTTGCGATCGCCACGATTCGGGGGTTGGTAGAAGTCGATCGCGCTAGGCAAGAACGGCGGTTCCAGAATAATCTCACAATTTTTGGGTGGGGTTTAGCAGCAGCGGCGATCGTTGCTTCCCTTTCGCCACAGTTTCCCTATGTGACTGTCCCGGGGGAAGTGCTGACGACGGAAGTAACCCCGGATACGGAGGCGATCGCCTCGGTAGAAAGCAATCCCAGTCTTTCTGCCTCCTGGAATGCACCCGTTCTCTCCTTGGGATATAGTCTCGCTGCTGGGTTGTTGTTTATGGCGATCGCCAGTTTCTGCATTAAGCAGAAGGAACAATGACATTACCGCATCGGGGGTATTCTCAACCCTTTTAACCCCGTCTCCTTGTGCGCCTCACTTAATCCTTTTCCTTGGATTAACACGCCAAATCCCCCTAATCCTCTAGGGTCGATCGCCTCATGTAAGACTTGCCTGCGATTAATCATTGTTCCTAAATCCATGCCTGGAGTGGTGGAGAGTGCCGCAATGCGATCGCCTAACCCCAATGCCATTAAAAACATTGCCTGCTGGGTAAACCCTAATTTCTCTAATCCCCAGGATTCCCCGAATCGTTCCAATGCGGTAAAATCAACGTGAGCAGTTATATCCTGTTCCCCAATCAAAATATAGGGATTATCATGATGGCGGTGTTGATAATAGCATTGTAATGTTCCTTGGTGTCGTGTGGGTGTATAATATCGCTGAGCCGGATATCCATAATCAATGGTTAGCACATATCCTTGCTTGAGTTTTTCGCTCACTTGTCTCACCCAATCCAATGCCGCGAGATTGACTTCCGTGCGATATCCGTCTGGATAGGGTTTTCCCGTGATGTCAATGTCAATCCATTGGAAATACTCGGTAATTTGGGGAGTGGAGAGTTCCCCGGTGATTTCTTGAAAAAGAGACGCTTCGGGGGACTCGGGTATTTTGTCCGAGGTGGTGATATAAATTTCTTGGAGTTTTCCCCCTGCTACCTGAATTTGATGCACAGGGAACGCATCGATTAACTCATTAGAAAAGAAACAGCCAGTGATTGAATCTTTCTCGATTTCTTCCCAAGTCACCCAGCGCAAATTCGCACCATTGCTGGAGAGTTTGGAGAATTGCTGCTGTTGTAACTGGCGCATTGCCGGGGATTGTTCGATAATTAGATATTCGGTGGCGGTGAAACAATCCCGATGGTGGCGATAGAGATATTTGATGACATCAGCAGCAATTAATCCTTGACCCGCACCCATTTCTACGAGGTGAAATGGGGTAGGCTGTTCGAGTATTTCCCAAATTTCGATGAACTGCACTGCCAGCATTTCCCCAAAATCTGCGCCTAAGTGGGGAGAGGTCATAAAGTCTCCCTGTGCGCCAATTTTTCCAACATTGGCGGCGTAATATCCATATTGGGGGTGGTAAAGCGCTAATTCCATATAGTCGGCAAAGGTGATTCGCCGTTGGGGATTTTGTAGGATTTTTTCTTGGATGATTTGGGTTAACAAGTTAGACATATTGAGCTAGGATTTAAGAGTAGGGTGGGTATGGTTTCCCTACCGCAATTAGGCGGCAGAGCCGCTGATTGGGCGTGTCACGGCTTCAGCCATGACACGAGGTTTATAACGAGAGGATATTTCATTATTGTTATGAATTAGCCCGCGTAGGCGGGCTTCGTCCGTAGAGCCCCACCCTTTAGGGTGCGGGCATCTAACGAGAGGATATTTCATTATTGTTATGAATTAGCCCGCGTAGGCGGGCTTTGTCCGTAGAGCCAGACCCTTTAGGGTGTGGGTATCTATGGATGAGTTTTGAATTCTGAACCGAGGATTCAAAACTCAAAACTCATCACCGTTTAATTATCGGTCAACGGAACCCATAATCACGTCGATGCTGCCGAGAATTGCCACAATATCCGCGACTTTGTTGCCGCGTAAAATAGAGGACAAGACTTGCAAATTATTGAAGTCAGCAGCGCGGATTTTCCAGCGCCAGGGGAAGACGTTATCATTACCAATTAGATAAATTCCTAGTTCTCCTTTGCCACTTTCCACTCGGAAATAATGTTCTCCAGCGGGAATTTTAAAGGTGGGGGCAATCTTTTTGGCGATGAATTGATAGTCAAATCCGTTCCATTCGGATTTGGGTCCTTCCATCATCCGTTTGGCTTCTAGGTTCTCGTAAGGTCCACCGGGCAGACCTTTTAAGGCTTGGCGAAGGATTTTGAGGGATTCGCGCATTTCGGCCATGCGGACGATATATCGGGCTAAACAGTCTCCTTCGGTGGCCCAGCAGACGTCCCAATCAAAGTCGTCGTAGCATTCGTAATGGTCAACTTTTCTCAAGTCCCACTTGACGCCGGATGCTCTCAAGACGGGACCGGAGAGACCCCAGTTGATGGCTTCTTCCCGGGAGATGACGCCGAGGTTTTGAATCCGGCGACGGAAAATGGGGTTATTGGTGATTAGGCGTTCGTATTCGTCAATGACGGGATCGAAGTAGTCGCAAAAGTCTTCGCATTTATCGACCCAACCATAGGGGATGTCAGCGGCGACGCCACCGATGCGGAAGTAGTTATTATTGACCATGCGTTGGCCGGTGGCGGCTTCCCAGAGGTCATAAATCATTTCGCGATCGCGGAAAATGTAGAAGAATGGACTAAGTGCGCCGACGTCAGCGAGGAAGGGTCCCAACCAGAGCAGGTGGTTAGCGATTCGGTTCAGTTCCAGCATGATTACCCGCAGGTAGCTGGCACGTCGGGGAACTTCGATGTCGGCGAGTTTCTCCGGTGCATTGACGGTTACCGCTTCGTTGAACATTCCCTCAGCGTAGTCCCAGCGACTGACGTAGGGAACGAACATGATATTGGTGCGGTTTTCGGCAATTTTCTCCATGCCTCTGTGCAGGTAGCCCAAGACTGGCTCGCAATCGACTACATCCTCACCGTCAAGGGTGACGATTAGGCGCAGGACCCCGTGCATGGAGGGATGGTGCGGTCCCATGCTGAGAATCATGGGATCGGTTCTGGTTTCTATCCGGGTTGGTGGTGCCATAAATGAGGGTGCTCCTGTTGAGACAGATTTGGGCTGCCCTACCGGCCCGCGATGGGGGATTTTCTACAATCTAAAATCGGGACGGGGTAAGGCAGTTTGCTTGCCAATTGTTTCTTTTTGTTTTATTGCTTTCATCATTATAGGGAGATTGGGTCAGTGGTAAATCAGGGAGTGAGTGTAAATTCGGAGGCAATGGAGGAGTTTGTCCATTTGTCGGTTTTGAGTCGGGAAGTGGTGGAGGGGTTGGCGATCCGTCCCGGGGGGCGTTATTTGGATGCGACGGTGGGTGGGGCGGGTCATTCACGGTTGATTTTGGAGGCGGCCCCGGGGGTGCAGTTGGTGGCGATCGACCGCGATCGCTTGGCCCTGGATGCAGCGGGGAGTCGGTTGGCGGAGTATGGGGATGCGGTGACATTTTGGCAAGGGAATTTTGCGGAATATCACCCCCAAAAGCTGCGGTTTGATGGGATTGTGGCAGATTTGGGGGTGAGTTCGGCCCAGTTAGACCGCCCGGAACGGGGGTTTAGTTTTCGGTATGAGGCTCCGTTGGATATGAGAATGGATGAACGGCAGGAGTTGAATGCAGGGGAGATTGTGAATCATTGGGATGAGGTGGAGTTGGCGGATATTTTTTATCGGTATGGAGAGGAGCGATTTTCTCGCCGGATTGCGCGGCGAATTGTGGAACGGCGTCCGTTGGAAACCACGACTCAGTTAGCATCGGCGATCGCCTCTTCAGTGCCAGGGAAGTACCGGCATGGGAAAATACATCCAGCTACTCGGGTGTTTCAAGCGTTGCGGATTGCAGTGAATGGGGAACTGGCTGCCCTGGAAACGTTTTTAGAAAAGGCTCCTGAGTGGTTGCATCCGGGGGGACGTCTGGGTATTATTAGCTTTCATAGCTTAGAAGATCGACTGGTCAAGCATCGGATGCGGGATTCACCGCTGCTTAAGGTGCTGACGAAAAAGCCGATCACGCCAGGGGAAGCAGAAATTGCCCACAACTCGCGATCGCGTTCGGCTAAGTTGAGATTATTCGAGCGTATTGAGCCGGATCTAACCTAGGAGATGCAAGGTCCCCTGGGTGAAGACTCACCGGCGGGGTGTGTTAGGGCCCAGAAAACTGACCCACTGGCTCACCCCAACGAACAACGGTCTTCAACAAATCGACCGAACTCAATTGCAGGCTGCTAACAAGCCAGCTCTCTATGTTAAGCTCATTTGAGCGGAGGAAAGCCCGTTAGTGCCTGCCGATCGCCGGGTACTTTTGTAGAGAAAGGAATGCCCACCCAAAGCGTGATTTGCCAGTGGTGTTCTCAACCCGTTAGGCACCCGATTGAGATCGGCCCGTCGAAAACAGCCGTACAAGGGCGCAAGTCACACTGAATCCATATAGCCTGTAAGTGGGGTATCGCATGAGTCGGGGAAAAGGGAGCAAGCTGAAACTGATGGTAGTCGATGATGAAATCGACAACCTAGACTTGCTATACCGGACGTTTCGGCGGGACTTTGACGTTTATCGAGCAGATAGTGCGTTTAAAGCTCTGGAGGAGCTGGACGAAAGCGGCGAAATGGCCGTGATTATTTCAGACCAGCGAATGCCAGAAATGAACGGCACAGAATTTCTCAGTAAAACGGTAGAACGGTTTCCCGATACGATTCGGATTCTACTGACTGGCTACACCGATGTAGAGGACCTGGTAGAGGCGATTAACTCCGGCCAAGTATTCAAGTACATCACCAAACCGTGGAACCCTGAAGAATTAAAGGCGGTGGTTCAGCAAGCGTCTGAAACTTACAAGGTTGTTAAGCAAAGTACGAATATCCTCCGTCGCGCTCTGCGCCGGGAAGCATTATTTAATGCGGTGATGAGCGCGATTCGGGAGTCTTTGGACTACCGCAGTATGTTGCAGACGATTGTGGAAACGGTCGGCGAAAATTTTGAGGCGACTCGTTGCATTTTGCGACCTGTAGAGGGCGATCGCCTCACGCCGGACTCGTTTTCATACCTGAACCCCGACACAGGCTCCATTGATGTACCCGATGAGGAGGATTCCCTGATTGCCACCGTCCTGGAAAGCCGTCAGACTCAATTAGTCCAAGGAGACAATCAGGGCAAGGATTCGACTCGCTTGGTTGTCCCCCTAAGCTACCAAAAAGATCTGCTCGCCGTGATGTCGGTCTACCAAGATGGCAGCGCTACCAGTTGGTCTCCTGAAGATATCCAACTGATTGAAGGGGTTGCTGAACAAGCCTCCCTAGCGTTGTCTCAAGCAAAGCTCTATCAGCGCACTGAGGAGCAAGCCCAGCAAATGATGGCTGAATTAGAGGTGGCTCGTCAAATTCAAACCAATTTGCTTCGTCAAAGTTGGCCGGAATTTGAAAGCGCTCGGGTTCAAGCCTCTTGCTATCCTGCTCGCGCCGTAGGCGGTGATTTCTTTGAGGTCTATGTTCATGCTCAAGGTGATATCTGGGTCGCTGTGGGTGATGTTTCCGGTAAAGGGGTCCCCGCTGCGCTGTTTATGGCAAGTGCTATTTCGGTGATGCGGCGTGAACTGGCGCAAGAAACTTCGCCAGAACCCCAAACGGTTATGACCAATCTCAACAGCGCTCTGGCAGATGACCTGATGGGCAATAACTGTTTTATTACAATGGTTGTGGCTCGTTATCGCCCCTCTACCAGAGAATTGGCCTATGCAAATGCGGGACATATCTATCCCCTCGTCTGGTCTCATCAAATGTTAACTTCTTCTGATGCAGCAACGGTCGAACCCAATTTCCTTAAAGCTCGGGGAATTCCTTTGGGAATTTTACCCGTCTGGAGAGGCACTGTTGGGAGCATGGAGTTAAATCCAGGGGAAGTTTTTCTGCTAACGAGCGATGGTCTCACGGAGGCCACCATCACCAATCCCGACTCCTCTATTGGACACCATAAGGGGTCGATGTTGGAACAAGAGGGTCTCTGGCAGTTGATCGGTCAGGAAAATCATCCCCTCGACCTCAATCACTTATTAGCTCGCGTCCGCGAAATTGCTCAAGAGCAGGAAGATGACCAAACTATACTTTCTCTGGAGGTTCTGTAAGCAATGAGAACTGAGTTGCACGTCCCAAGCGACTTGCGGTTTTTGACGATTGTTGAAAACTGGCTTTTGGGCTGTCTGGAAATGGAGCTTGGAGATCATATTGAGTGGCCCCGTCAGTCGAATCGCTTACGTTTAGTTCTGGCGGAAGCCTATTCTAATGTGGTGCGTCACGCTCACCGGGATCAACCCAATCTCCCGGTCCTGGTTCGACTGGAACTCAAGGAACGGGATATCGCCCTGGAAGTTTGGGATCATGGCAAAGGGTACGATTTATCGACCTATATGGCCCCAGTCCCGGAACAAATGCCCGATGGCGGTTACGGATGGTTAATTATGAATCGTCTAATGGATCGGGTGGAGTACAGTCTCCAAATTGATGGTCGTAACTGTCTCAAGTTGGAAGCGAGTATGTCGGAACAAAAAGCGTAAGCGATTACCGGTCTATGGAACGGCGATCGCTCTATTTTTTTCCGGGGTTCCGATCGTCCGTTCGGGCGGCGAGGATTCTGTGGGAAAGCTACTCTACTCTCTAGGCGATCGCCCCTTGACGTTCCCTCTCCCCCTAAAAAAGGGGTGCATTCTATGTCTAAGAATTCCCAAAAATAAAATATCCAAAACCCACACCCCCAAGGGTCTGGCTCTACGGACAAAGCCTGCCGACGCAGGCTACAAAAGTAAAGTAGATCCTTAAAGCTTCTGCTCTCTCCCCCATCCTCCCCATCCCCCCATCCCCCCATCCTCCCCATCCCCCCATCCTCCCCATCAACCAATGACCAATGACCAATGACCAATGACCAATGACCAATAACCAATGACCAATGACCAATGCCCCTACCGTCTCAGGTTGACTAATTCTTTCAGGGATGCTAACAATTTGACCCGCACGCTGAGAATTTCTGCTGCTGCATTCAACACAAAAAACCAGGCAACATTCACTTTAAAAAAAGCCGTCTCCACTTGTCCCCGGATTTCAAAATGCCGATTTCCCCCTTCTACCGATTCCCGAAATTCCGCTCCCGGATACAGTTTCATTCCTTTAGCTTCGGCTTGTAAATAGGCCGCGATCGCCTCCGGTCCCACCACAGGTTCCTCAAACGGTGGCCGCAGTTCCCCGAACGGTGCAAATAACTCGCTGACTAATTCAAACTCCCCTTCATTCAACCCCTTAAAATACTGCTGAATTGTTGCACCAAACTCCTCCTGTCTTCCTCCTTCAGACAGAGAATTATCCAGATTGGAGTTATAATTTATCCCGGTTAGGGTCTCTAAATTTGTCATAATTTTCTCCTAAAAATTTTGAATCAATTGATAACTCTTATAATTCTAGGTCAACAAATAAAATCTGGCTGCGGAAGAAAACCAAAACTTCCACAAGCCAGATAGGGGTTTGCCTAGGGAGAGGCAAGAACGTTGGGAAAACTTATATCAATCTCAATGGGAGGGTTTTATCTCCTCCTAGAGATGCAGATAAAAACTTACAGAGTTTAAAATTTAGAGATTATTCGCCGTGGTGTGCCACCAACACAGGCGCTTAAGCCAGTAAGCGGGTTGTTTGTGCTTCTGCTTTTCTTTCTTGACTCCCATTATGTAACATTTCTTTACAAATGACCACCCCTCAACAATCAGAATTACCAATCACTGTCTTAACCTAGAGTAATAGGACTCCCAAACCCCAGGGACCGCCTGACTTCCAGCCCATTATTGACTCGGATTAAAACTCTACCGCCAGTCCCCTCCCCTGTGTTTTGGGTAAGGCATTCGGAATCCACTAAGTGAAAAGTTGACACCGAGACTGGTTAAGACCCCCCCTGGCGATCGCATTCACCCACCCAGAAATCTAGCCATGAACCCCACCCCCACCCAAATTAAAGCCAAAGCCCAAGAATTGGGATTTCATCAAGTCGGCATCGCGGCGATCGACCCCCCAGACCCCGCCCCCGTCGCCGCCCTACAACAGTGGTTAGCCCAAGGCTATCAGGCTGAAATGGATTGGATGAACAATCCCAGACGCCAGGATATCCGCCAAGTCATGCCCGATGTCCAATCCGCAATCTGTGTTGCCCTCAACTACTACACGGAACACCAACACCCCCAAGACCCTGCCTATGCCAAAATCTCTCGCTATGGCTGGGGACGGGACTATCATAAAATCATGCATAAAAAGCTCAAAGCTCTCACTTTATGGCTGCAAGCGCACAACCCCGATATTCAAGCCCGCTATTATGCGGATACTGGCCCTGTACCAGACAAAGTGTTAGCACAACGAGCGGGAATCGGTTGGATTGCTAAAAATGGCAATGTAATTTCTCGACAGTACGGTTCCTGGATCTTTCTTGGGGAAGTTCTCACGAATTTACCTTTAACCCCGGACTCTCCTCATACTTCCCATTGCGGCACTTGTACCCGTTGTATCCAGGCTTGTCCCACTGGGGCGATCGCCCAACCCTTTGTAGTCGATGCCAATCGGTGCATCGCCTATCATACCATCGAAAATCGTGCAGAAACTTTGCCCGACTCCATTCAACCTCACTTAAGCGGCTGGGTTGCCGGTTGTGATATTTGTCAGGACGTTTGTCCCTGGAATCAACGCTTTGCTCAACCTACGGATGTGGCTGAGTTTCAACCCTATCCGGAGAATGTTTCACCCACTCTGGCAGAGTTAGCGGATCTTTCTGATGAAGAATGGGACCGCAGGTTTCGGGGGTCGGCATTGCGTCGGATTAAACCGGCGATGTGGAGGCGGAATGCTGGGGCGAATTTAGAGGGGATTAAGAGGATTTAAGAGGGGAGGGTAACCACTGATTTCACTGATTTTCACGGAGGGGATTAGGTGCGAAGGGTGTGAATGAGGTGGCGTTTGATTTCTATGAATTCTGGTGTGAGTTTGGTGTCTAAGGTGCGAGAGGGGGGTAGGGAGATGGTTTGTTCTTCTTTTATTTTTCCGGGATGGGCACTCATGATATAAATGCGTTGGGATAGGAAGATTCCTTCTTCGAGGTCGTGGGTTATCATTAAGATGGTGGTCTGAGTTTGGGACCAGAGTTCTATCATGAATTGTTGCATCTGTTCTTTGGTTTGGGCATCTAAGGCTCCAAAGGGTTCATCCATGAGTAAGACTTCGGGTTCGTTAGCTAAGGCGCGGGCGATCGCGACTCGTTGTTTCATTCCTCCCGAGAGTTGTTTGGGATAGGCATTGCTAAATTTTTTCAATCCTACGACTTCTAAATAGTAGTGAATTCTCTCTTGTCGTTCGGCTTTGGTTATGCCTTTGAGGGAGAGTCCAAACCCAATATTATCGCTAACAGTGAGCCAGGGAAATAAGGAGTAGTTCTGGAAAATCATCCCGCGATCGCACCCGGGTCCTAAGACGGGTTCTCCATCAATCAGCACTTTCCCCGATGTCGGAGTTGCTAATCCTGCTATGATGTTTAATAGGGTCGATTTTCCGCAGCCAGATGCCCCGACGATACAGACAAACTCATTGCCTTGAAGGTAGAGGTTGATGTTCTCTAATACCACCAGGCGATCGAAGGTTTTATAAAGTCCTTTGACTGCAAGTTTCGGGGAATCAGGTTCGGGGGCGGCTTGGTTCATTTGATTAATTGCGATCGGGTTATTTAAAATTACATTTTGGGGCGCGGCGCGATTTTTTTTTGAGGATTGGGTTGCAAACCTAGCAGTTCGTGATATTATATGAGATAATGAGAGTGGTGCTTATTTTAAAATTTTACTCACCATTCTCATTATCATATATAATAGCACAAAAATCAAGACGCGGCGCATTTTTTTTTAAAAAAGTTGGCGCGCCGCAATTGTTAAGTTATTTTAATCGCTGGGCAGTCGCCATCATCTAAATGGGAACTGCGATAGAGTAGACGGGATTCGTTGCGACGAGAGACTGAAAGATTATGCCGCGATCGCCCAAATCCCATCTCAAACCTTCCATCTTTTGGAGTATTCGGCAAGGATTTCCCTACCGACTCCGGGTTCTGTTAGCTATCAGCGCCCTTGCCATTCCCCTCATCCTCTGGTCCATTTTAAGCTATGGCGGATGGATATCCCCGATGCTATTGCCAACCCCCACCGCTGTCTTTAGTGCAGGCATTCAAATGTTTGTGCAAGAGAATTTATGGGGGGATGTAGTTGCCAGTTTCCTGCGCGTCACCGCCGGATTTTTGGCAGCGGCTGCCGTTGGCATTCCCATCGGAATTGCGATGGGAACATTTTACAGCATGGATAGTTTATTTAGCCCGATTGTGGGGACAGTCAGGTATATGCCAGTCGCGGCATTTATTCCCTTGATTATCGTCTGGTTTGGACTGGGAGAAAGTGCCAAAATTGTCATCATTTTTTTAGGCATTGTCTTTTATAATGCCATTATGATCGCCGATGCGGTAAAGTTTATTCCTAATGAATTGTTGAATGCGGCTTATACCTTAGGGGCGAACCGATGGCATATTTTATCGCGAGTGATTTTACCCGCATCTGTACCCAGTATTTTAGATACCTTGCGGGTGAATATAGCTGGGGCTTGGAATTTCTTAGTGATTTCTGAATTAATTGCAGCCGATCGCGGGTTAGGATTTAGAATTGCCCGGGCGCAACGGTTTGTGCAAACCGATCGCGTCTTAGTGACAATTGTGGTAATTGGGGCGATCGGCTTACTCCTGGATTTAGCCTTTAAAACCTTATCCAAACGAGTCACCCCTTGGGCGGAACATTCTCAACATTAAACCCGAAGGTTAGGGGATGAAGCGAATCAAAATTGGCAATCATCCCCTGTGTTTGAGGAGAGGGGAGAGTTCCTGTTCCCTAGAGGCGATCAGCGGTTGCCGAAGCCCTCCAATTTTTGACAGCCTCCTTCAACACCGGATTAAGAAAGAACCTCCTGACCCCTTCCTGTTCCTGAGACCCCACAAAAAACCGCCGACTCAGGGATTGAATCAGGTTAAAACATTCATTCGGAGAGAATTGAGTCAGGTGCAAGAGTTGCGCTAAACAAACGGGTTCTGCTTCCTGAGAAAGTTGTCCCATAACTGCCAATTCTTGAGCCGTTAAGCGATGAAACTGACCAGCTAAATCCTCTTGCAAGGGTTCACATAAAATCACTGTTTTATAAGCTAAAAAATCCGAGACTCGACCCGCAAAAACTTCACGAATTAACCCGGCAGTTTGTACTAACCATAAGGGATTGCCTTGATAAAGATTAATCAACTCATCCCAATTGGGTTCATCCAATAACTTGTTATCTCGTAAAATTCCGGTAGCGGATGCCCCTAAACTTCCCAAAAGAAAAGAGCGAATCGGCAAATTTTCGCTTTCTAGGGTAGAAACCATCAGTGGTTTTTCCCAACTCAGCAGCATCAGACAACTCTGATGATTGACTTGGGCGATCGCCTTGAAGCAATCCTGATAGTCTTCATACCCCGATTGATATTGACCCGCCAGCTTACCCCCAGCAAACAACATCTGCATATCATCCAGAACAATCAAACAGCGAAACTGACGCAGATGAGCAATTAAGTCAGTTAGTTGAGTTTCCAGGGTATTAGGACCCTCAGAATCTGGAGAAAAAGCAGCCCGTAAATTAGTCAGAGTTGTACTCAGAGAAGGACAATACCGCAGACTGCGATAAATGACATAATCAAACTGAGATTTAATCTGATCAATCAAACGGAGTGCTAGGGTGGTTTTACCGATGCCATTGAGTCCGAGGAGTGCAATCAAACGGCATCGTTCCTGAATAATCCAGCGATCGAGTGTGGCGAGTTCCTCAGTTCGTCCGTAAAAATTGAAGAGTTCCGGTGCGTTGCCTAAGTCGAGACGGAGTGCAGTGGGAGTTGCCTGGGGTTGTTGTGGTTGAGTGGGCGATCGGCTATGTTCCGGACAAATATTAACGTTATTAATTCCAACAAAATTTTTTACTGTAGTTGATGAAACGTGAAATTTAATACTTTTGTTTAATACGGATCTAAAATTCGCTTTACTAACTTCTTTCCCCAACCCTTCCGAGAGAATTTTCCAGAGGTCCGAACCCACATCTCGCACATACCCCTCACTCGCATAAGTCTCTTCCGCAATTTTCGAGTAAGTCTGACCCTCTACCGTTCCTTGGAGTATCGCCTCTTGGAGATAATCCAGATGCTTTCCCGTCTGAGCAAAAACCAGCTCATCCGCCAGATTCAACACTTCCGTGATGTTCATAATTTAACGAGGGTACTAGGGTTTTGCCTATTATATCCGATCTTTCCGACATTTCCAACAAAAAATTGGCCCTATCCGATAAATTTACTGACTTTTCTGATAAACCCGCCGATGTTTCCGACTTTACAAACCCAATAACGATCCAGAATAATTTACAGGTAACGATTCAAATTTTCACCAAGTTTTGTGAAGATATGAGCAATAAAAATGTAGGGTTAAGCTCCAAATACGAAGAGGTTGTAGGCAGTTCAACTATATATATCACGAACAAAACTGTTCAATTTGGTGAAGAGGTATATCAATTTCATAACATGACTGGATTTGGTGTGTCAGAAATACCTAGAATGCTTTTACCAATCAAATTAATTTTAGGTCTGTTTCTTCTGGGTCTGTTTGCAGCCAATTTTCCGGATGACGCCGCAAGAAGTTTTGGTATATTTTTTATAGTAATAGCTTTAGTGTGTTTAGTTTACAATCAGGTACAACCCCGGAAATATGGATTGGCAATTTATTTTAACTCGGGAAGGTCGATATTTTTTTCAACCGGCGATAAGGCGGGATTGAAGTCTGTTGTGGCTACCTTGTACAAATATATGGACAGCGATAAAGATTTAGGAACTTATGTAGTCAATATAGTTGAAGGAAATGTTACGGGTAATTTTATTGGGGGAAATGCCCATGAAAATAATGTAAACTTTCGATAAGTACGTGAAATAATAGGAGATAAAAGTAAAATGACTGACCCCAATTCAGTGAAAAATGAAGTTGGCTCTGTTACAGGAACTTATATCGGTGGTGCTGCTAATAATAACACCATAAAAACTACTGTAAATGAGAGACAAGAAGCCAAAGAAGATAATCCAAGCGCTGGAGAATTGTTGAATTCTCTGAAAGCATCAATTCAAAATGAATCTAGCCTAAGCGAAGAGAATAAAAATATGGCTTTACAGGAAGTGCAAAAATTAGAGGAGGCACTAAATAATCCTGAAAATCCCACCAAAAAGCAAGAAGCTAAGACAGCCAAATATACCCTTCTTGGTATCCTGACCGAAAGCTTGCCTACCGCTGCTAAACTTGTAGAAGAGTTTAAAAAACTGTTGCCTTACATTGCATCTGCACTGGGATTAGGATAACAAATTAGAAGCCTTCCTTATTTTTAGCTAAAAAATGACAATTTTTTTAGGCCCCTAAGCCAAAATATTTTGTTATAAAAGAGCCATTTTATGCAGCACTTTACCGGCTGCATTTTCTATGATAATTTCTTGCAATTGTTCGCCGAGAACAAGGGAAGCATCCAAAACTTCTAATCCAGCCAGCTTTCCATCTGGACTGTAATTGGCAATAATTTCTTCTGAGAGTTCTCTTGTTTCGGCGGTTGCTGTTGGTAAAGGCAACAGTTCGATATAGAGTGCATCCACTTCGGAATCGTAATAAATTTTCATGGTTTCCTGTGTTTAATTGAAATAATAAACTTTAACCGTGATGACAACTATTTGCTCCAGTCCTTCTTTAAAGATAGCGTCAACAGCTTTATAAAGATAAAACTCTTGATTTATTGGGGAATCCTTATTGTAGCCGAATTGAAGACGAGAATGCAACTTCCCATTTTTAGCAGGTTGCCAGTTCCCGGAACGAATAGCTGTTATGACTTCCTCTTCCTCAGCACCTCTTAGGAGCATTTGCTGTCGGGCATGGTTTGAAAAGTAAATAGGCTTTTCCATCTTGTCTCATCTTGTCTCTGGGTTTTTATCTTTGGGTGTATTTTAACAAAACCAGGTGGGGTCTCGTGCGGTTTTGTCCCGATCGCGATCGCCTCCTCAAACATCGGATACAATAGTAGAGCCCCAGCCGAAACGGGGAGCCACCCGAGGGTCCCTAAATTGGCTCTATGACTCAAACCCGAGTTACCCTTGCAGAAGCGGGTTCCCTTCTTTAACACCACCCAAATCCTGAATCCATAGCGGGATTACTGGACTTCGGGACGGGTTAGCATTTCGTCTAAACTTCACGCTAAACTGGATAGAAAACCTAACTTACCCCAATTTCTACCATGCTCAGTGCTACTGTCACCGATACCGGACAAATTACCCTTCCCCAAGAAATCCGCGATCGCCTAAAACTCGTAAGCGGTAGTCAAATCAGCTTTGTGATTGATGAAGAGGGACAAGTTAAACTTTTCCCCCTGAATGTTCCTGTGCAAGAACTCTCCGGAATCTTGCACCGACCCGAGATCAAGAAAGTGACCCTCGAAGAAATGGAGAGTGCTATCTCTGAGGGGGCGAATGATTGGAATTGATACAAATATACTTGTTCGCTACCTCATTCAAGATGATCAGCAACAGTGGAAACAGGCGGCAGAGTTTATCAAACAAAACCAGCCTTGTTTTATTGCCAATATTGTCCTTTTTTCTGATTATTTAATTGGAGCGATCGCCCCTAAATTTGCTGTATGACTCAAACCCTAGTTACCCCACCAGAAGCCGGTTCCTATTTGGTCTTATATGGCGTCACTTGGGAGATGTACGAACAACTCCTGGCTATTTTTGAGGAAAATCCGACGCCGCGCATGAATTACTACAAGGGAACGTTAGAACTGAGGACGCCGTTACCGGAACATCAAACCTATAGCTGGACCTTGGCACGTCTGGTTACGGCGCTATCGGAGGAACTGGAGATGGAAATTTGTGGGTTAAAATCTACAACCTGGCGATCGCAACCCAAGGCAGTCGGCAAAGAAGCCGATGAATGTTTTTATATTCAAAATGAACGGGCAATTCGCGGGAAGTTAAAGATTAATTTAGCCGTAGACCCCCCGCCCGATTTAGCCATTGAAATTGATACAACCCATTCCTCGGTGAATCAAATGGATATTTATGCAGAACTAAAAGTTCCCGAGGTATGGCGTTGGCAGCAGGGGAAACTCAGCCTTTATTGTTTGACTGAGGCGGGGTATGTAGAATCAGAAAACAGTTTAGCGTTTGGTTCGTTTCCGGTGAAAGAATTGCGGCGGTTTATGCAGTTAGACTCGGAAAAAGGAGAAAATGCTAGATTGCAGGAATTTCGGCAGTGGGTGCGATCGCAATTGCCAAGCTAGAGAATTGCTAACTCGTCCGTGAGGGGATGAAGCGAATCAAAATTGGCAATCATCCCCACCTGATTCTAACTAGATTGTTTATCTCGCAGGGCGAGAACAAATCTAGGATCAATGAAGGGAGTTAAATCGGGAATTTGTTGGATTTGATTTCGAGATTGCAAGAACTGGGCGAGGGAATTCAGAGTGTTTAATAAATAAACATTACTTTCAGCATTCGCCAGCATCTCGATATTGGCGTTCAAATCCGGGAGACGCACCCCTTGCAATCCTGCTTGTAATTCGTCAACAGGAATGCCTAATTGAGGAGAGGCGATCGCCACCCCCTCCTCGGGATTTGCTTCCAGAAATGCCACTCCTTCCAAAACTCCGGCAACAAAAGCTTCTACCATTTCAGGATGGCGATCGGCATATTCAGCATCGAACACATAAAGGTCATTAATTGCCGTCGGCATTTGGGAAGAATCATAAATAATTCGTCCATCGGGTTGGGCGGTATTGGCTTGTTGTAAATAGGGCGCATAAGTGACAGCGATGGGAATATTTCCCGCTTGATAAGCTGCCGCTGCTGCATCCGGTGGCGCATTAATTAACGTAAAATCTTCTGCCCCCAAACCCACCGTATCCAACACTTGCAGCAGAAAGAAATGACTGACGCTGCCTTCTTCCACCGCAATTTGTTTGCCTCGAAAATCAGATAAACTGGCAATACTACGGCGGGCCAAAATTCCATCTGCCCCAACAGAAGTATCTTGGACTAAAACAATTCTAAATGCCTTGCCTGCTGCTGCTAAAGTCACCGCCTCCGATCCCACCGGAGAAACCGCATCTAACCGCCGAGAAATAAAAGCCGTATTGGCATCGGTATTGGCACTAAAGACTTTAATATCTAAGTTTAACCCCCGGTTCTGAAAAAAGCCTTTAGCTTGGGCAATATAAAGGGGAGTAGAACCCACCCAGGTAAATAAACCTAGGGCAGGGGATTGGTTATTAGCAGGAGGAGTACAAGCGTGTAAAGCCAGACCCCCAGCGGCACCAACTAGCATCCACAGAGTTTGACGACGAGTCCAACGTTGAGTCATGGGTTGAGGAAATAAGATAGACGCAAATTGTATTGTATCTGAATTAAATTGTTCTTTTTTATTGGTTTTTATCTGTCTGCTAATCTTTACAAAATAGGCGGGCGTCTCCTTCGATTTCGCCCCGATCGCGATCGCCTCTTCAAATATCGGATACAATAGGAGAGCGCAAACCGAAGCCGGGAGCCACCCGACTGGCCCTAAATTTGCTGTATGACTCAAACCTTAGTTACCCCCCCAGAAGCCGGTTCCCATCTGGTTTTGTATGGCGTCAGTTGGGAGATGTATGAACAACTGCTGGCTATTTTTGCGGAAAATCCGACCCCGCGCATGAGTTACTACAAGGGGACTTTAGAACTGAGGACACCGTTACAGGAACAGGAACGCTATAGCTGGACCTTGGGACGTCTGATTACAGCGCTATCGGAGGAACTAAAACTAGAAATTTGCGGGTTAAAATCCACAACCTGGCGATCGCAACCCAAGGCAGTCGGCAAAGAAGCCGATGAATGTTTTTATATTCAAAATGAACGGGCAATTCGCGGGAAGTTAAAGATTAATTTAGCCGTAGACCCCCCGCCAGATTTAGCCATTGAAATTGATACAACCCATTCCTCGGTGAATCAAATGGATATTTATGCAGAACTAAAAGTTCCCGAGGTATGGCGTTGGCAGCAGGGGAAACTCAGTCTTTATTGTTTGACTGAGGCGGGGTATGTAGAATCAGAAAACAGTTTAGCGTTTGGTTCGTTTCCGGTGAAAGAATTGGGGCGCTTTATGCAGTTAGACTCGGAAAAAGGAGAAAATGCTCGACTGCGGGAATTTCGGCAGTGGGTGCGATCGCAACTGCAACAATAACGGATCACGCTTCATCTCCCGAGAAGGTGAAGATGGTTACGGGAGAGGGGACACCTCCTAACGCCTGATAGAAATCAAGGGCATGAATATCCTCATTATCTGCACCAACAAACACTTCCAGGATTCCTACATCTGCTACCGCCTCACAGAGTGCTGTCAGCAAGTGCCGTCCAATCCCTTGGCGCTGATAGTCTCTGCGGACCGCAATATCGTAAATAAAAACTTCCGACGACTCACTTGTAGTCAGGGGTAGAGTATGTGCCGTGATTCCGCCCACGATGTCATCGCCTACGAATGCGGCGATCGCCCAAAAGTCTTCTCGGTTTAAGAGACAATTCAGGTAATCATTGCTCAAGGGTTCATAGGCTTCTGCAAACACCTCAGCCATTAGGGTGAACAGCCCCCTCGCCAATTCGCGATCGCCATCAGTCAGCCTTTTTGTTTGGATCTCCGGACCGACTCTTTTTCCAGTTGGGTTTGGGATGATACTCATTGGATGCCTCAATTCCCCAGATTTGATAAAGATTTACCTTGAATTTTCAACATCTGATTACCACCCTTTCTAAATTCATAATCCACCGATTCAACCTGTACATTAAACGCCGCACTGGATAGATTCGCAATGACTGTTTCCAAATAGGGGGATAACTCACCCTGCAAATTAATCAGCGGAAAAATCCGCACCTCTTCACAGACTCGCAGAAGTTCAGTGATTGAATCCAAATGAAACTCCAGGGATAAATGTTCCGAATAGGAAAACAGGAGATGAGAACAGAGTCCCAATGCAAATTGATGGTCATCAAATGCTAAATGGGGCAAAGATTGTTGTTGATACCGACCTTCAGCTTTACCCGCTTCATAATCTAGTAAAAACCGTTCCATTGCAGCCCAACGGGATTGTCCCAATTCATCCGCATTCTGGAATCTATTCCAAACATACTCATGGGAATTTTGTCGAACTTGGGAAACTACAGATTCGTAAGTGTTTTGAACCCGCTGTTTAATTTGTTCTCCCGACCATTGATAAAGGGGGTCAACGGAGATAACCGAATGTCCCAGAGCGGTCATTTCCGCATTAAAGCTGGCTGGTCCATCCCCACAACCCAATATTTTAAATTTTAAATTGGCTGGAGACAAATTAAACATTAATTGATATTCTTCCAGGGTTCTGCCCCAAGGGATAATTTCATTCAGTTTCATAAGTTTTGGAATCAGCAGCGATGAGAGTCAAATCTCACGATAGCACTTCTTACCCTTGAACTGCATTACTGACCACCCCCCAAGGGAAGTGCATCACCCAGGAACTAAAAACCGCTCCAAATGATGAGGAAAGCCCTGTTGAGATCCACCTATCCCTCATCTAAAGGATTTACATAATTTTAGGGGGTCCTGGCAAAATAGCGGGATAACGGCTCACATATACGGTTCCTCAAGCCTTACCCATCCGGGTTGAGAGCAAATTGTTAACAAATCGTGAAAAATAACTTAACTCAGGAAAAATAACAGAATTTTATGGCTCGGATTGGGGTAGAATCAGAAAAATACGGTAACTTGGTCGGAATACGAGGGAATAGGGTCCTGCTGTTTCCTGGGTTCTCCAGGTCCCGATGATTTAGTTTTTTTGAAGAGTCAGGAGCTTTATTTCATGCGATCGCGCTTTTTTAAACTGAAAGGAGTCACAGCCGCCATTCTGGCTTTTGTGACATCGGTGTTAGCTGTTACGGTGGTGATGCCTGCTTTATCCCAGCAAAGCAGCATCCCCAATTTTCATTTGGCTGCTGGAACCAACGCGAGTCACATTCGTTTAGTCAGCCCCCAATGGTTAGCTGAACACCTCAACGACGAAAACCTGCGGGTTCTGGATGTTCGGATGAACCCCTTGGACTACATCCAGGGCCATGTCCCAGGGGCCGTTCATATCGCGGATAACACCTTCCGAGGTCCCAATGGTCGTTTGCCCATCCAGTATTGGAATCTCGACAATTTACAATTCCTCTTCACCCAAGCGGGTATCACTGCAAACAGCGATGTGGTGGTGTACTCTGATGGGAACAACCTCCTGGGTTCTACTATGGTCGCCTACCTGCTAGAGCGGAGCGGCCATGCCAAAGCTGCGGTTTTAGATGGTGGCTATCCAGGTTACCGAGATGCCAAATTACCCCTCACCAAAGCCTTTCCGCAGTACGAAGCGGGGACATTCACGATGAAGGATAATCCCTCCGTGCGAGTAACATTAGACGATGTGCGTGGCTTTGTACAAACCGGGAAGGTTACCTTCATTGATCCTCGCCCTGCGCCCCTCTATGCCGGTGAAGTTGACCTATTCCAACGCAATGGTCACATCCCCGGGGCGAAGAATATACCCTGGCCAACCTTCACCATTGGGGAAGACAACCTCCACAAGCTCAAGCCCCTTGATGAAATTCAGGCCATACTAGATCGCCGGGGAATCACCCGGGATGATACAATCGTGGTAACTTGTAGCACTGGGCGGGAAGCGACCCTGCAATATGTCGTGCTCAAGCACTTGCTGAACTACCCCAATGTACGGATTTATGAAGGGTCTTGGACGGAGTATTCCTCGTTCCCTGACCTGCCTCTGGAAACAGGTCAGGACCCCGACCTAGTCTAGATTTGATTCAGGGGTGAAAGGGTTAAAGGATAGCCGTTATCCAGTCCTTAACCCTTTCCCCGATCGCCCCTATTTAATAAAACAGGTAACTTGCCATGAAATTAAAGATATCACGATACTTGATTCTGACTGCTGCTCTCGGGAGCGTATGCCTAGGGGCTGCTGCTCCTGCGATCGGCCTAGATCCGGCCTCGGGCTGCCTGCCGACGGAGCTAGACCCCCCCAGCGACAGTGATACCGACAGTGACAGTGATACCGAGGATACGGAAACTGTTAGTTTCCGTTAGGGAAAGCGGCCCACACTCCCAGGCTTGTCGGGAAGCAACCGTCCCACTCTCACAAGCCTTGGTCACGATTCCTGCCCCTCTTTCACCGCCGAAAATTCTTGCTCTAATTCTCGATATTTCGGTACATCAATGATTTGTTCAAACTCCTGAAAATTCACTAAATTATCAAACCCTGTCGTGGTTTGATGTTGTCTTAAATACTGGAAACAGTCCTCGATCGCCTTCGTTGCTGCAAACAATCCCGATAACGCATACACGGCGATTTTATACCCCAATGTCTCTAACTCCTGCGCCGATAACACCGGCGTTTTTCCGCCTTCTATGGCATTGGCAAACAACGGTACATCCGGAAAGGCTGCGGCAATTTCTTGTAACTCCTGTACCGACTGCGGGGCCTCGATAAATACAATATCTGCACCGGCTTCATAATAGGCTCGACCCCGGCGAATGGCTTCGGGTAAGCCTAACGGTGCTCTAGCATCGGTGCGTCCGACAATCACCAATCCACTCTCACCTCGTGCTTGGACTGCGGCGCGAATTTTTTGTATATGTTCTTCGGCGGAAATTACCCGTTTCCCTTGGAAGTGACCGCACTTTTTCGGCCATTCTTGGTCTTCTAAAATCACGCCCGCAATTCCCTGCTGTAGGGCATCGGTGACAGTGCGGATGACATTCAGGGGGTTACCATAGCCGGTATCAATATCGGCAACTACGGGAATTTTGACTGATTGTGCGATGCGGCCTACACTATATAGCATTTCCGTGGCGGTGAGGAAGCCATAATCGGGTCGTCCCAGGGTGGAGGCGGAGATGCCGAATCCACTGGTGAAGACCATTTCAAAACCGGCGCGTTCGGCGAGTTGGGCGCTAATACAATCATAAATCCCCGGAACAACGAGCATTCCAGGGCGTTTCAGGAGTTCTCGGAGCGTGTGAGTTGAGTTCATGAATTCGACTGGCGATCGCAAACAACATGAACCCTATTTTAAACGCTGAGAGCCTCCGATAAATAATCCGCTGCCGCCTCCACGATCGCGATCGCATTTTCATAAACCATCCGCGTCGGTCCGAGAACTCCCACACTCCCCACAGGTACTCTTCCCCGATGATAAGTTGCCGAAACCAGAGTACAGGTTCTAATCGGTTCTAGGGGATTTTCTGCCCCAATTCGCACTTGCACCCGCCGTCCCGAACCTTCCGGTGCAGGCGGTTCAAAAATCAACGGCAGGAGTTGGTCCTGTTCTTCTTCCAAGAGTTGAATCAGGGTCTGGACTTGGGTCAATTCACAAAATTCCGGTTGTCTTAATACTTCTGAAACTCCACTAATCAAAATTTGAGTTTTGCCTGGGGTTTGAGCACGGAGGGCTAAATCTTGTAACCAATGGCTCAAAACTTCCGCATACTGCTCAAATTCTCGGCCTAATTCACTCCAATCCAGGGCGGATAATTGGGCGAGGGTTTGGCCGCGTAGATGGTGATTGAGGAAATTGGAGAGGATTTGCAACTCGCGATCGACCACTTCCGCATCGGCGAGGGAGTCCTCTGGGGACTCGGGAAGTTCCATAACGGCAGATTGGGTTTGATAGTTATCAATCACTACCACAATCATGATTTTGCGCGGTTCAATCTGAATTAACTGCAAATGCCTCAGACAAGCGGTGTGAGTCTGAGGCATTGTAATTAAGGCGATATATCCGCTGAGGGCCGCCAAGATTTGAGAAGCCCCGCGCAACACCGCTTCAAAGGCCCAATTTTCTAACTTTAGGCGATCGCTCAGGGCCTGTTCCACTTGTCGCGAGATGCCATCGTCCGGTTTAATTAGCTTATCCACATAAATGCGATAGCCCGAATCCGAAGGGATGCGACCTGCGGAGGTATGGGGTTGATAGAGGAGTCCGGCTTTTTCTAACCACCCCATTGCATTGCGAATGGTGGCGGGACTGACACTTAAATTATATTCATCCACCAAGGTTTTAGAGCCTACAGGTTCGGCAGTGGCGATATAGTGCCGGACAGTCGCCCATAAAACATATTGTTGTCGTTCGTTAAGGTTCATTTGCACAAATTATGGGAGCCAAAGCCAAATGTAATCGGTTTTAAAAACTAAGCGGTTATCAATTGAAAAGGGAGTTGTGGAAATCAGCCCTAGGGTGAACTGCGACCATTGTTGGGACCCCTCAGAGGAATCCGGACTAGGTAGAATATAGCAACGGTTACCCTGAAATTCTGCTGCTGTGGTTACAGGTTGGGAGAAGGTTCATCCTAATTTGTGGACGGATTTCCATCAGGTTTAGATTCTATTTTAGTTAAAAAAGGTACGGGATGGGGGTTAGGGACCCTGGAATAGGCGGGTCCCGCAGAGGCAGGGTAGCCTTTAGTATAGAGCGGTAGTCGCCTTATCCCGGAAAGTTCAAGTGCGATCGCCCCGGGGACTGGGCCCAGACTGCACCGGAGGGCTTTGGGATTAAGGCAATTCTACCGAAGTGGGTTTAGCAATGTGAGGCAGACCCCAGCCGAGTTTTTCTCGGAGAACATGGAAAAATTCCGGGGGATTCACCCGGATAAATTTAGCCGAGTAGGGCGATCGATGGACTCGCACCTGGTCCTCGGGTAACACATAGCACCCGGCATTCCCATCCACCACCATCACCAAACGATTGGTATTAGCGGGAAAAATTGTCACAGGTTCAGTATTGGCAAACACCAAAGCCCGAGACGCGAGAGAATGGGGACAAATCGGCACCAGTTGCAACACCGGGACATCTGGGGTAATCACCGGACCCCCAGCCGAGAGACCATAAGCCGTCGAACCCGTGGGGGTAGAAATAATCACCCCATCTGCCGCAATATCCACCGGCGCATGACGTCCCACTTGAATTTCAAAATGACACATACAGGTGAGGGGTTCCCGGTGGAGGACCATTTCATTCAGGCAAAGCGCCTCCCAGACGACAATATCATCTCGGATCGCCTGCACCGTGACCATAGTCCGTTCTTCGATTTGATAGTTCCCCGCTAACACCTGTTCGATCGCTTCGGGAAGTTGGTTGAGGTAGGTTTCCGTCAGAAACCCCATGTGGCCCGTATTGACCGTTAACAAGGGAATGCCGCTGCTTGCCACCTGCCGAAATGCGGACAGCACAGTGCCATCGCCTCCCAACACCACCGCGAAAGACATTTCAGCGTTAAATCCAGGAGGGGTGAGCTGTTCGACGCTGGTATGACAGACGGGCTTATCTGGGTCAGAATAGCCCAAAATGCCCCCCATGCCGGTGGCGAGAGCAACTTCCCAACCCAACCCAATTAGCTTGTCTCTCCATTCTTCAGCAGCACGACAAGCTACGGGTTTAATATCGTTGTAAATAATGCCAGCTTTCGGCACCGCGCTCAAGTCCTGCTAGTGGTTAATTGATTGCCAGAGTTAGGGATGGAATAACATTCCCGGTGACTCACCGCGAATGCACTGGGCGGATGAATGGCATCTGTGATGCCAAATAGCCCTGTGAAACTAGAGTCTGAACAAAGCTATGCCATTTGTCAAGAGCCTTGAGGGCGATCGCCCTCCACAGGCTACCTCCTTTGACTGAGCTAACCCCACAGCAGGGGTTAAAATGGGACTCTTCGTTTGGACTGCTTCTTGGTTTTGCTCTGTTCGTAATCTAATTCTTTCAACTTCTTTAAAATTCGGCTGAAATACTCTTTCAGGTACAATTCTAGGGTTGTCGTGTCCTTGGGGTCCAATCCAAAGACGGGATACACCTCATCCATATTGGCCGTTAGGGGTTTCTCTGAGGCGAGCACTTCAGCAAATGCCAAGCGATCGGCTACATTCCAACCCCATTGGAAAAATCGCACCACCCGGCGAAATGCCCGCAGAACACCCAACGGCATTCGCGTCACCTTGGCTTTTTCCCCCGAGAGTCGTTCGCACAGTTCGATAATTTCCTGGGGAGTCCAAGGACGAGTCCCCACTACGGGAAAAACAGACTTAGAGGTTTCAGGGACTGACAAGGCCCGCACCGCAAATTTAGCAATGTCCTGGGTATCCATATAGGCGATCGGAGCAGTCTGGTTAGTCACCCACACCGCTTGATTGTCCAAAATGGGGATAGCGTATTGGGAGATCAACCCTTGCAGGAAGCCCGCTAATTGCAGGATGGTGTAATCTAATCCCGATTCAGCTAAATAGACTTCTGTACAGCGTTTGATTTCCATTAAGGGGACTTCTGGATACTGGTCCGCATCCAGAATAGAAAAAAAGATATACCGTTCGACCCCGGCTTTTTTGGCGGCTTGAATGAGTGCCACCTTACCTTCCCAGTCTACTTGTTTGATGCTCAAAGAATCCGTGGGACGATTCGTCGCTGCATCAATAATCGCCGTTACCCCTTCTAGGGCAACGGGCAAGGTTTGTGGATCACATAAGTCTGCACGGACCAACTCAGCGCCCCATTCTTTTAAAAAGGCCGCTCTTTTGAAACTGCGTACTAAACAACGTACCTGGTATCCCTCGTCTAAGGCGCGACGGGCAACCTGTCTGCCTAGGGTACCAGTGGCACCGACAACCAATAAGCTCATCCAGGATTGTTTGACGAAATTTTAACTTTTATGAAATTTTATCAGAGATTCCTGAGATTTCTTTGGGAAATTCGTTACAAATCTGAACAATTTTGAGGCATTGCGCTAAAAAACTTAAAGAATCGAGGGCAGTCGGGTCCTGACCCACCTAAAAATGGAGCCATCTCCTGCCTCCTTCCGTTCTCAGGAGACGAGGACCTAGGACTTGGTACTGGATTAGATCAGCTAGGACAAGAAACCCGGTTTCTTAACCGAATCTGTTGCTAATTGCCAATATTTGGCTTAAGAAACCCGGTTTCTAACCCTTACTGTACCCCCGGACTAGGGTCCCAACGCGGAAGCAAAATCAACCCCCAGTTTGTTGACATAACTACGCAGATGGGTTAAAGGTTGAACGATAACAAGGCGGAATATTTCTCTATAAGCCCAGCTTGACCCGCCAAAGGCAGTATAGTCACCTCTTGAAGACTCAAATTCCCCATCCCACTCCCTCTAACTGACTGCACTTATGAAGAAACGCTGGATTTCACTCATCATCCTATTTCTACTGGCTGTGCCGATCGCCGCAGTCGCCCAAGAAGCTGAAAAGGCTGCACCCACTGGCTTCCTCGCCACCGTGGATGCCGTCTTTACTCAACTGGTGAACTGGATGTCTGCCGTCCTATTTTTCGATTTTGGGTTGGGCGTCCCTCTGATTGTTTTATGGTTGATTGGCGGGGCAATTTTTTTCACCATTCGCATGGGCTTTATCAACTTCCGTGGCTTCAAACACGCCATTTTTGTCGTCCAAGGTCACTATGATGACCCTGCCGAAACCGGAGAAGTTAGCCATTTCCAAGCCCTAGCTGCCGCCCTATCGGCCACGGTGGGACTCGGAAATATTGCCGGGGTGGCGATCGCCATTTCCGTGGGGGGACCCGGGGCCATGTTCTGGATGACCGTTGCCGCCTTATTCGGTATGACGAGCAAGTTTGTCGAATGCACCCTAGGCCAAAAATATCGGGTGGTCTTGCCCGATGGTCGGGTTGCCGGTGGGCCCATGTACTATCTCTCTCGGGGTTTGGCCGAAAAAGGCATGGGTCAATTTGGCAATATCATGGCGAGTTTGTTTGCCATCCTCTGTATAGGGGCGGCCTTCGGTGGGGGCAATATGTTCCAAGCGAACCAATCCTTTGCCGCCATTGCTGGCTTATTCCCGGCTCTACCCAACTGGCTGTACGGAATCGCTCTCGCCTTCCTGGTTGGCTTAGTGATTATTGGTGGCATTCAGCGCATCGGCAACGTTGCCGGGGCACTCGTCCCCGCCATGTGTCTCCTTTACGTTGCCGCATCTTTGTGGATTATTCTGATGAATGCGTCTCAGATTCCGAGCGCCTTTGCCCAAATTTTTACCGAAGCTTTTGTCCCCCGAGCAGTTGAAGGGGGATTTATTGGCGTAGTGGTCCAGGGATTCCGGCGAGCGGCATTTTCCAATGAAGCGGGGGTGGGTTCAGCAGCGATCGCCCATGCTGCCGCCCGAACTGAAGAACCCATCCGGGAAGGCATTGTGGCCCTCCTCGAACCCTTTATCGATACAGTGATTATCTGTAACATGACTGCCTTAGTCGTGATTATCACCGGACAATATGCCAACCCCAATATCACTCATGGGGTAGAAACCACCGCTGCCGCATTTGGTTCGGTGATTAGTTGGTTCCCCGTCCTTCTCACCTTGGCGGTCTTTCTGTTTGCCTTCTCCACCATGATTTCCTGGAGTTACTACGGTGAACGCGCCTGGACCTACTTGTTTGGCGAAAGCACCTTGATTGTCTACCGAGTGATTTATGTCCTTTGCGTCTTCTTCGGGAGCGTCATCAACCTCGGTGCCATCCTCGATTTCGCCGATATGATGTTCTTTGCAATGTCCTTTCCCAATTTGGTGGGCGGGTTCCTGCTGGCGGACAAAGTTCGGGCCGATCTCGACAGTTATATGCTTCGTCTCAACAGTGGCGAAATGTCCGTTTATAAGTAGTCTGCGCTGGGACTAATAGATCGGGCTGGGGGGAGGTTTACCACCAAGGTATCGACTCTTCCTCTCCCCAATCCCTCACTCAAATGCGATCGCAACCGTTACTTCTGTTTGAGAACAATTAAGGTGAGATCATCATAAATCTTCTGCTTGCCAATATGTCGCCGAACATCCTCAATCACGCCTTGACAAATCTCCCTGGCGTTGCCCTGTAAATGATGCCGAATTGATTCAATTATGGGCTCAAGGCCATACTGGACCAAATTGCTATTTACCGCCTCGGTAATTCCATCGGTGTACAACACCACGACATCCCCGGAATTCAGATGAATCTCCGTGGTTCTCACAAAATCCGAAATCTCATCGATTAGCCCAATCGGAAATCCTAAATCAACAGTATCAATGCACTCTACGGTCCCATCAGAACGCACAACGATCGCCTCTTCATGCTGCCCACTCAAAGTTAATTTTCCTGCGCAATAATCCAGCAGCATAAGGGTCATATTTTTATCAGAATTCATCCGTTGCACGTTTTTATAAATCGTGCGGTTGATCACCTCTAAAAATTGCACCGGGTCAGTAAAATCCCCTTCCAGTAAGGTCCGCACCGCCGTTTGGGCCATCATCATCACCACCCCACTTTGCAACCCATGTCCCGTCACATCCCCCAGGGCGATTTTGATGCGTGAAGCGGAGCTATCGCCGTCAGGCGAATCGCCACTTTTGAGGACATCATAGTAATCCCCTCCCACTTCCTCTGCCGGTTCCATAAATCCCGCAATGTCTAACCCGGCGATCGCATCCAGTTCCTCTTGGTTCGGCAACAGCATTTTTTGCAATCGCTGGGTCACCTCTAACTCAGCCCCCATCCGAATATTTTCCGCTTTTAACCGCTCATTCAGCATGGTAATTTCTGCATTGGCATTGGCTAATTGGGCGGTCCGGTCCTTGACTTTTTCTTCCAAAGTTTGATACAACCGGGCATTTTCAATGGAAATTGCCACCTGACGCGATAACAACTGTAACACTTCCACTCGTTCCGGGGTAAAGGCTCCCGTGGTGCTATTGTTTTCCAAATAAACAATGCTGACTAGCTTCCCTCTATCAATCAGGGGTACGCACAGAATTGACTTGGGTTGAGCCTGTTGGATATAAGAATCACTGGTAAAATTGCCGCTGCGCGTGGCATCATTTAAAACCACGGTTTCTTGAGTTCGCGCTACATAATTGACTATTGATTCGGAAAGGGTTTGACAGTTGGCTACGGGAATTGATTGCAACACCGTGACCCGCTCATCTTCTATTCCTCCGGCTGCTTCGATGAGTAATTGACTCTGAATTGATAAAATTAAGTAGCCCCGTTGGGCACCAGCGTTTTCGATGAGAATATTCATCAAGCTAGAGAGTAATTTTTCCAGCAAAACTTCCCCAGAAATCGCTTGAGATGCTTTCATTACTGTGGCAATATCGAGGTTATGATTAGAACCTGTGTTAGTTATGGCTGGGTTCGGTTGACGGGTTGTGTTCCCCCGTTCCCCTGCGGTAAAAAACTGGCTATATCGCTTTTCTAAATCCTTGACTTTGGCTGTAGCACCCCAGATTTGATAAGCGTAGCGAGCTTCCTGGATGTAGCCTTTAGCGGTCAATTCTTTCCGTCTGGAGAGATAGAATTTGCCCGCGAGTTCATAGGCGATCGCCGCTTCGTGAAGATATTCGTTTTCTTGAGCCAGGTTAATGGCTTGATCGTAATACTCCATTGCCTTGGCATCTTTACCTTGTACCCGGCAAAGTTCCGCTTCCACCAGCCAATATTTGTGGGAATTATTTTGCGGAGCATGATGCATCCATTTTTTGATTTTTTTCTGGTTGCGGGATACCTTTCGGATTATGACTTTTTGCTGAGTTGGAGAAGCATCGTTTGCCTCCAATAAATGTGCTAGGGAATCATAGAAATAAAAATGAGCCACAAAAAGACTGCCTGTCATTCCGTCCAGATATTGCTCGGATAATTTAGCGTAAGCTACTGCATCCTCTGCTTCCCTAAATAAATAAGCCAGGAACAACTTTATAACGAAGAAATCCGAAAGAGCAGACTTGTCATTTCGGCTTTGCATCACCGAAAGCATCACCTGTTCATCAAAACTTGGACCGCTTAAAGCACAAGGATTCTCTCCCTCGTTAAGTAAGTTGAGGACGCTTTGATGGAATAAGGATTGTGCAAGCCGGTTTCTTTCTTGCCCCATTTGCTCCATGACTTGAATATAGGTGACCATTTCTGATTCTAGTTGCACCAATTCAGACCCACTCAGGAAACCATAGGCGCAGTATTGGAGAGCTGAATAGGTCGCAAATTCCAAATCTCCCGTTTCTAGCCCCACTGCATAAGCTTGCCGCAGGGGGTTCAATACTTCTTTTACGGGCTTTATCCAGTGCTGAATAAAATGATAAATGATAAACAAAGTCCGGGCTTCAACTTCGCGGGCATTCAGTTTATAAAGTAATTGAATTGCAAGCTGTCCGAATTGAAAACCCCCCTGAAAATCCTCAGAAATGCTACAGAGAATCAATCCATAAAAACTATAGGCATAAGCCGATTCTGAAGTATTGCCCCATTTAAGGGATAAATTGACCTGTTTAAACACAATCAGGGGTAGCAGCAAAGGTGTACTTACATAGGCAGCCGATGCAATTTTAGCCAAGATCCGCATTGCGGCTTGAGAAGAAGGGTCTGTCATGGTTGGGAAGTCAATCAAGCTGGCGATTTCTCGCGTTCCGATAGTCAACTTAGTTCCTAGTAGTCCCCACAAAACATCGAGTTGACTTGCCTGCTTAGGCAACTTGATTCCTAGCAAATTAAGCACTTCTAAGCCAATGGCGATCGCGTCCTCAAGGAGGCCTTGACCGTTATAAGCCTGAATTTTTACTTCATATACTTTTACTTTGTCAAGTACCGTGTGAGCTTGTGATAACACCGTGGTAACAAATTGATCTATCAGTGCAAAGTCAGCATTGAGATAGGTGACTTCGGCAGATTCTTCATACAGGGAAAGGGTGAGAGGGTAATGCTCCTGCCAGCTATTCGGGGGTAACAGTTCTATACCCATTTGCAAATACTTCCAAGCGGGTTGATAGGCTGTGGAGAGTTTCGCTTTTTTCCCGGCTATTAAATTTAATTGGGCCAGTTCGGGGTGGGCAGAATTCTGCGCAATTAATCCCCGGCCCAAATTAAGTTGATTGACAATATCAAAAATTTTTTCTTCTCGCTTATCCTCCGGCGTATTTTCTAGCATAATTTGCCCAATCTTTTGATGAAAATCTGACTTTTGCGAGTCTTCAATCAAAAAATAGGCAGCTTGCTGAACCCGGTCATGAACAAATTTGTAGGGTAAAGATTGAACCCATTTTCCCCCTAAGCCCACAAACAAAAATTCTGCCTCAGCCACCACTAAGGCGACATCTCCCATATTGCATAAAGGATTTAATAAATTTTCGGCAACGGCTGGGGAGAGAGTGTTAATGATTTGGGCAGAATTTTGGTGAATAATTACTTCTAAAGTTTTTAAATCAAACTCATTCCCAATGCAAGCGGCAATTTTTAACAATTCTTGGGTCGGTGCTGGCAGTTTTTGGATTTTACCGACCATCAGTTCCACCACATTATCTGTAAAATCCTGGGATTGAATTTGCTCTAAATTCCACTGCCAACTTAGGGTTTTAACGTCAAATTCTAACAATCCTTCGGTGTAGAGGGATTTGAGAAATTCGTTCATAAAAAAGGCATTCCCGCCAGTTTTGGCCTGGACTAACTCGGCGAGGGGGGTGACCATTTGAATGTCAGCGTTGAGGGTATCTGCAATCAATTGGGCAATGGTTTTCAAGTTCAATGGGGTCAGAAAAATGTGCCGGACGATCGCCCCAGTTGTGGCAATTTCATCTAAGGTTAACATCAAGGGATGGGCGGCAGAAACTTCATTGTCTCGATAGGCCCCGATTAAAAATAATCCGGGCGATCGCCCCGCCATCAACAATTGCATCAGCTTTAAAGATGCCCCATCCGCCCATTGCAAATCATCAATAAATAAGGCTAAGGGATGTTGCGGTTCGGTAAACACTTTAATAAAATTTTGAAATACTAAATTAAAGCGATTTTGCGACTCGTTAGGTCCAAGTTCGGGAACCTCCGGTTGTTGTCCAATGATTAATTCAATTTCCGGAATCACCTCAATAATCACGCGGCCATTCACTCCCACTGCGGCTAAGAGGTTCTCTCGCCACTGGTTGAGCTGGGCTTCACTTTCCGTTAGCAGTTGTTTCACTAACCCCTGAAAGGCATTTACAAGGCCACTATAGGGAATATCTCGCTGATATTGGTCAAATTTTCCGGCAATAAAATAACCCCGCTTTTCCGTAATCGGTTTATAGAGTTCCTGCACTAAAGCTGACTTACCAATTCCCGAATATCCGGCAATCAGCATCAGTTGACTTTGGATGCTACTTTCTGCAAAGGCTGATAATAAACACTGGATTTCTGCCTCTCGGCCATAGAGCTTTTGCGGGAGGTGAAATTTATCAGAAATATCGTATCGACCTAGGGGAAAATTTAATATGCTGTTGGCATTATGTTGACGCAGACATTCCTCTAAATCCGCTTTTAATCCATAAGCATTCTGATAGCGGTCTTCCGCCGTTTTCGCCATCAGTTTGAGGATGATTTCCGAAAGAACTGTGGGAATATTTGTATCAAGATCCGCCGGAGGGACCGGCTGTTTAGCAATGTGACAGTGGACTAATTCTAGGGGGTCGGTAGTCTCAAAGGGTAGTCGGTGAGTCAGCAGTTCATAGAAGGTCACCCCTAGGGAATAAAAGTCACTGCGGTAGTCAATGCAGCGGTTCATCCGCCCAGTTTGTTGGGGGGAGAGATAAGGGAGAGTGCCTTCTAGGATGTTGGGATTTTTCAGGGTAGTATTTTCTCGCGTTAGTTGAGTAGAGATGCCAAAGTCAATGATTTTGACTTGTCCGGTGGTGGGATTAAAAACAATATTGCTTGGGTTAATATCTTTGTGGATAATATTCGCCTCGTGAATGTGTCCTAATCCTTCAGCGATGGCGATCGCCAGATGCAGAAATTCCTCTAAGTTAAAGGTGCGCTCACTGAGCCAATGCTTTAGGGATTCTCCCCCAAAGTCCTCCACAAACATGACTAGGGTATTTTGATATTTCTGCAAGTCATAAACCTTGATCACCCCCGGCACATTCAGGGATTGGGTAATCTGATATTCGGTGCGATAGCGAGCGAGTTCTTGGGGTGTGGGATAATTTTCTTTGAGGACTTTTAAGATAATCGGTAGAGAATCTGCATCCCAGATGCCGCGATAGACAATGGAATTGGCACTTTGATAGATCTGAGTTTGAATGGTAACACCAGCAAGAGTCAGCATAATTAGAATAGGGGTTGGTAAACAATCAAGTTGGGTGGGATTAAGCGATGCTTCGCTGAACCTGATGAATATCGTAAGAGTCTCAACTCAGCAGGGGTCATGTTTTTAAACTATTGTAGCAATATTCAGTGGAGTGGAGTGGGGCGACAAACTGGCTTACGAGTTAGCCGAGAGTGAGGCAGCTTAGGGCAATTATCCCAACTCCATCCCTGGCTGAAATTAGTTCACAGAGCTAGGTTCACTTGTCGGGATGTGGGGGTCAATCTGTAAATCGGACTGGCACTAAAGCACCACCCTCTAAAAAATTGATAGTTTAAGTTTAACTTATAGGTAATCCGGTTGGGAAAGTTCGGTTATAATATCTGAAAAAATTAAAGAAAAAAAAGACCCGTACATGGGCGAGTCTGGGCTGGACCTCAAGTCGCCAAAAGGGGGGTTAACTCTTATTTAATTTTTATAGATACGAGGGATTATACCTTTAGGGATTTGTCAACCCCAAAACTGGGGGACTTCACTGCTATTCACAGTTATTTAATCCCCCCAGTTTAGGTTCGATAGGTGAATTGAGTGAGTGAGACTTTTGCCAAAAAAGTTGGAACTCTTGAAGATAAACTTATTTTAATTTTCGAGGCGCACACCGATCGCATAGAAGCGATAAAGTTGCTCTGCCTCTAGGGATAAAAGCTGAAAATATTCCGCTTTATTCTCCCGAGTTACAACCAGCCGATCGGTTATGGAAATTGGGGAATGAGCCATTAGTCAATACTTATTAGACCTCTTGCAAAAAAAGGATTGATCCCCCTGTCCCCCCTTTAAAACGCCAATCGGCTTTAAAGAATTTGGCAAGAAGTCTATTGTGAAACCTTAGACGACTTGGAAAAAGTCTTAGGTGATTGCTGCGGTTTTGTCCCAAACAATATGCCAACCGAAATCAGGAATTTGACCACTTATCACGGATTAACATCTTGAGGATTTGTTGCCGACTGTTATCAACGGGATTGTGTATCATTTTGGCAAGATCTCCCAGCCCGAGAATCTGTAAATGCCGCACATCCCTCGCTATACCTACTGGCTTTCCATCTTGCTCCCTTGGCTCTCTTTAGACAGGCTTGTATCTGGCTCACATAAGAGGGTCAGGGTTATCCTCTCCGCCTGCGGGTAGATGTGAAGGAAGAACCAAAAGGGATTGATTGGTAGCAAACCCGATGGCCCCATTGTGGTCACCTTGTCCGGGGGAACACGATGGGGCCGATCGCCGGGTTTATCCCTCTTCCCCCGCATGATAGGAACTGCGGACCAGGGGACCCGATCGCACATGAGAAAACCCCATATCCCGAGCGAGGGCCCCTAACTCCTCAAACTCCTCCGGCGTCCAATACTTTTGCACCGGCAAATGTTCTAACGAGGGCCGCATATACTGCCCCAAAGTCAGGCGATCGCAATCCACCACCCTCAACTCTGCCATTGCCTCAATAATCTCATCCTGGGTTTCCCCATGTCCCAACATCAAACCCGACTTTGTAGGAATCCTGGAATCCAGTTCCTTGACTATCCTCAACACCGCCAAAGAGCGCTCAAACTTGGCCCCTCGACGCACCCGCCCTTGTAACCGTCGCACTGTCTCAATATTATGGTTATAACAAGCCGGTTTTGCCGCCACAACCGTTGCAATTCTCTCCCGTTGCAACCGTTCCAACTGAGCCCCCTGTCCCCCCCAGAAATCTGCCGTGAGCACCTCTATTTGAGTTTCTGGAGTGCGATCGCGAATTGCATTCATCGTTGCCACAAACCATCCCGCACCGCCATCGGCCAAATCATCTCGCGCCACCGAAGTCAGCACCACATACCGCAACCCCAACAACTGCACCGCCTCCGCCACCTTTTGCGGTTCCTGGGGGTCCAACGGCATCGGCGCATGACCCTTATCCACCTGACAGAAACCACAAGAGCGGGTACAAGTCGGACCCATCAATAAAAACGTAGCCGTCTTATTCCCATAACATTCCCCCCGATTCGGACAGCGGCCCTCTTCACAAATCGTATGGATCTGCCGCTGCTTGATAATCCGTTGCACCTCGGACAACTCACTCGCCTTGCCAATGCCTCGGCGTCGCAACCAGTCCGGCATCGCCTCAATTTCATTCCGCAACGGAGTTGCAGCAGTCGGATTCGTGGGGTTACTTTGAGCAGACATGGCGTTAAAAGGGTGAAGGGGGGTAAAACTGCTCCATTCCAGTCCCGGACTGAAGCGGTGCGAACCTATTCTACTCTAAGCCTTTGCCCCTTGATCTGTAACCCGAGACACTCTCTGGGGAGGGAATTGCAATCATGATGAGGTTAGCACAGACCGGGTTTGTGTAAAAAGAACCAAGAGGGAGATCAACCCGGTCCCAAAGCCCAATACAATCAAGAAAGCTGTCATTTTTGGGATCTGCCTGGACCACCGTCTAGTTTTGGCGGGGGTGCATCAGCATCCCAGGGGCTGGCATAATGAAAAAACTCTCTTGTTAGAATTACAGCTTTCACTCACCCCCAGAGGAGTCAGTCGTGGCAAGTCACAAGATCCTAGTTATCGATGATAGTGCAGTGATCCGGCGCATGGTCAGAGATATGCTGCCTGCCGGTAACTTTGAAGTATTAGAAGCAAAAGACGGCGAACAAGGACTCAAACAGATCCGTGAAGAACGCCCGAACCTGATTATGTTGGACTTCCTATTGCCAAAGGTCAGCGGTTGGGAGGTGTTTCAGCAGTTGGATAAGATCTCCAAAACTGAAGGAAAGATGACTCCACTCGTTTTGATGTCAGGACGCAAGGAGGAAGTTGCGGAAAAAATTGCCGAACCGTTTGAGTATTTTGAGTTTATCGAAAAGCCATTTGAGAAGAAATCCCTGATTGAAGCGATTAAAACTTCCATGGCGAAGGCCAAAAAATGGCACCCGGAAGGTGCTCCAGTACCTCAACCCGCCCCTGGGGGAGCCGGTGGCGGAGCCAGTGCTGCGGAAATTCAGGCCCTCAAACAGCAGATCGTTAAGATGCAGGCTGAAATTAATGCTTTAAAGAAACAGATGACTCAAGTGGTGACCCTGATCAAAACCAAGTTGAAGTAGTCCCTAGGCCCAGGGATGGCGTTAATAAACTCACGGATATCCCACCGTCTTGTTTCTGTCTGACCTGACGGGGAATTGCTGTGGGTTGAATCCGGGGTTTGATGACCCCAGGACCTCTGTGGAGAGATTTGCTCAGGCGATCGCTCTGTTTCCGGTGCGCTCGCTCTTATTGCCGATCTCGTCCCTGTGGTCCAGAATTCTTATGTCTGAACTTTTAACAGAGAGTTGACCGAAATGGCTATTGAGTCCCACTTTGCCGATCGCCTCCGGGAAGGAGCACGGCGCTCACTAGAGTTGATCGACCGCTTTTCAAGCGCGCGAGTCCTCGTGATTGGCGATTTGACCTTGGATGAATTTCTCACGGGTCAGGTGGAGCGTATTTCCCGAGAAGCACCCGTGTTAATTCTGCGCCATGAAAGCACCCGTCAAGTCCCCGGAGGGGGAGCGAATGCGGTTTACAATCTGGCAAAAATGGGGGCTAACGTTAAAGTCGCGGGTTTAGTTGGCCAAGATGAACAAGGAAAAGCCCTGTGCAGTATTTTTGCAGCAGCAGGAATCGATACTGGGGGAATTTTCATCGATCGCGATCGGCCCACGGTCACCAAAACCCGGATTTCCGGCCATGCGCGTCAGTCGGTGACTCAGCAGGTTGTCCGAGTCGATCGCAAATCCGATGAGTTACCCAGCTTAGACTTACAGCAACAACTCGCCGACTACATCCGCGCTCAACTCCCCACAGTGGATGCCGTCGTCTGTTCCGACTATGGCGATGGCGTCCTAACTCCCCTAGTGATTGAAGCGGCATTAGGACATGGACTGACCGTAGTCGATGCTCAAACGGCTCTCCATCGCTATGCCGGTGCCACAATCTTTACCCCCAATGTCCCCGAAGCCGAGCAAGCGGTGGGATACGCCATTACTACCCCCCCATCCGTCACCCAAGCTTCACAGGACCTGCTGACCCTCACCCAGGCACAACAAATGCTAATTACCCGAGGGGATGAAGGCATGACATTATGCGATCGCGCCGGGATGGAACATCACATTCCCCCGTTCAATCGCACCGATGTCTTTGACGTAACAGGTGCCGGGGATACGGTGGTCTCTGCACTCACCCTAGGACTCTGTGCCGGGGGTTCCTACTGGGAGGCAGCCGTTCTCGGCAATTTGGCCGCCAGTATTGTCGTCCGGCAATTTGGCACCGCCACCACCACTCAAGGGGAAATGAAGGAGGCCTTAGCCTTACTCTTGAGTGAGGAGACTGTTTGACGCCTCTTGGATAGCTGGGAAGGTGGGGAAGGTGGGGAGGATGGGGAAGGTGGGGAAGGTGGGGAAGGTGGGGAGGATGGGGAGGATGGGGAAGGTGGGGAAGATTATTCTTCCCAATCTCCCCCCGGGC
>NZ_JAMXFA010000013.1 GCF_025370785.1 Laspinema olomoucense D3b | reverse complement strand
TCCCCTATCTCCCCTATCTCCCCTATCTCCCCTATCTCCCCTATCTCCCCTATCTCCCCTATCTCCCCTATCTCCCCCTTGAAATATGTTTCAAAAGTCCGTAAGTCGATCGCGTTGGAGAGCCTGGGTACAACCCTGGCTAGAGTTTGACACGCCGTTATTCATCGTGCCAGTCGCCTTAACTATATTTGGCGGGATTATGATCCGCAGTGCCGAACTTCACCTCGGGTGGACCGACTGGTGGCAACACTGGTTGGTGGGAGGGATTGGACTGCTCCTGGCCCTCTGTATAGCGCGATGGCCCTACGATAACCTGATTCAATTAAAGTGGGTGGTTTATGGGGCTACCAATCTATCCCTACTGGCGGTTATGTTTATCGGGACGACTGCGCTTGGTGCACAGCGTTGGATTACCATTGGTGGCTTTAACATTCAACCGTCAGAATTTGCCAAAATAGGGATGATTATTACCCTAGCGGCACTCCTGCATGAACGGGCCCCCGACACGCTGGGTTCTATGTTCAAAAGTCTGGCAATTACTGCTGTACCCTGGGCCTTAGTCTTTATCCAACCCGATTTAGGGACCTCCCTAGTCTTTGGGGTGATTACCCTGGGAATGTTGTACTGGGGCAACACCAATCCCGGTTGGATCATCCTCATGATATCCCCCCTGGTCGCCGCGTTTCTGTTTAACCTTTATTTGCCCGGATGGTTTGCCTGGGCCGCCTTAATGGCCTTAATTGGCTGGCGTACCCTACCCTGGCCTTTTTTGGGGGCGTTGGGAACGGTGGTAATGAACCTGATTGTCGGTCGAATCGGGAATATCTTATGGAACGTGCTCAAAGATTATCAAAAAGAACGGTTGACCACCTTCCTCACCCCGGAAAAAGACCCCCTCGGCGCTGGATATCACCTGATCCAATCTCGGATCGCCATTGGATCCGGGGGACTGCATGGGCGGGGACTTTATAATGGAACCCAAACCCAGCTTAACTTTATCCCCGAACAGCATACGGACTTTATCTTTTCGGCGATCGGGGAAGAATTTGGCTTTATAGGGTCAATGGTGATCCTCCTGTCGTTCTGGGTGATTTGTCTGCGCCTAGTCTTGATTGCCCAAAACTCGAAAGACACCTTTGGCGCATTGTTGGCGATCGGGGTTTTATCGATGCTGGTGTTTCAGGTGGTCGTTAATATTGGGATGACCATTGGACTGGCCCCCGTGACGGGGATTCCTCTCCCTTGGCTGAGTTACGGTCGGTCCGCCATGCTGACTAATTTTATCGGCATCGGGCTGGTGGAATCCGTCGCCTATCACCGGGGAAAACCGAAGAAAAAGTTTTAGCATGGGGCTAGGTTGGCGAACACTTGACGAATGACTCCAAAAAGATTGACCATAACGAATGATGACTCAGTTTCCCTGGGTCGTCACCAGAATCCCTTAATTCTACCCATCTGGAAAACATTATGATTTTGCCTGGTTCCGCTGTTCGTGTTAAAAATCCCGATGATATTTACTACGACTTTCAAGGACAAGTTCAACGCCTCACTGATGGTAGGGCGGCTGTCCTTTTTGAGGGGGGAAATTGGGATAAATTAGTCACTTTTCGACTCTCGGAACTCGACCCCATAGATGCTACTGCGGGTCGCAAGAAAAGCAAATAGTTCCCTGTGGAAACTGTTCAGGGTTGAGGAGTCAAATCTCATCAACCCTGTATTTTTTACATTAAAGATATTTCTAAGGGTTAATTATGCGTCTAACTTTACCGCAATTTGCTAACGAACACCGTCACCCGGACCATATTGCTGAGGTGATTGAAACGGCAACGACGGAATTTTTAGCCCAATGTTTAGACCCAGAAGAGTTAAACTTTCCCCTGATGCCGCCCTTTGGGAGTTGGGTGAAATCTTTGGATGAAGAGTCAGGGAATCAGATTTATGGGGTGGTTTATTTTGCCACAACGAGTCCGATTGATTCGGTGCATCGGGCTAGGGCGCTGGGTTTATCCTTGGACGGGTTACGGGAACAACAACCCCAGATTTTTGCCATGCTTAAAACTGAATTTCGGGCTGCGATCGCCGGATTTTGTCCCCATCTTGAACACCAAAATGGATCACGCCGTCCCACAGGGGTTGTCTATCAATATATTCCCCCTCGTCCCCCTCAAATTCACCAAGCGGTATATCGCTGTCAACCCCCAGAAATTGTTCACTTTACCCAACAGTTTGATTTCCTCCGCACCCTGTTACAAGTTCCCGGTGCACCCGTAGACGCCTTGACTGCGGCAGCTATTCGCGAGGTGTATCAGTTACGCGGGGCCGATCGCGATTGGTTAGTCCAAGCCGGACGTACTCTCAGCGTTTTGCTCAAGGATGATTACGATCGCCTCCGTTTAATTTTAAGTCAAATTCATCCCTAGAGAAATTTCCTGGATGGGTGAGTTTGTAACGCACCCTGAAGGGTGCGGGTATTTGTATTAAAACTTCGTTACATTTTGTTACAACTTGGTTAAAATCGAGAAGCAGACTCCTCTTGCGATTAATGGCGAGAGTCGCACTGCGCCTTCTCAACAATGCTCTCGATAGTTAAACTCATTTATGTTTTATCCCGACTACGATCCGCCATTTTTCTTAAAAGATGGTCTGGCGATGACCCTCCATACGGCTTTAGTTGCGAGTCGAGAGTGGGAACAGACAATCCCTGACCCCGAACCCCCGTATCAGGAAACCCACTTTACTGGTGCAGGAGGGGTCCCGATTTATGGCTGGGTGGCGATTCCCCATCGCCCTCGCGGAACGATTGTTGCCACCTATGGCATCACCGGAGAACTCCCCCAACAATGGTTTCTGAGAGTTCTGGGACGGAAAGCCTTTGCCCGAGGGTATGCAGTCGTCTTCTTTGACTGGCGTGCTCATGGCAAAACTGCTCAATTGTCTCCCACGCTGACTTCTGATGGATTGTTCGAGGGGGAAGATTTTGTGCGGATTGCGGCAACAGCTAAATCAATGGGATGTCCCGGACCCTTCTGGTTTCTCGGATATTCCCTCGGGGGACAATTGGCGCTGTGGGGGGTAAAAGCTGCCCAGTCGATCGCCGAGTGGGGAAAAGATTTAGATTTGGACCCCTCGGAACTAGGGGGTGGGGCGGTGATTTGTCCGAACCTGGATTCTAATCGGTCCCTGTCTTATTTAGTGAAACAGCCCTTTGGGAAGTATTTGGAAAAGGCGATCGCCAAGGAGTTGAAGAACCTGGCATGGCAGCTACATCAGCTACATCCCTCTGAAATTGATCCCGAGGCGATCGCCCGCGCCAATAGCATTTGGGGATTTGATCATGAATTGGTGATTTCCCGCCTCGGGTTTGCTTCCGTCGAGGAGTATTACTCCGCCAGCAGTCCCTTGGGAATTTTGCCTGAGTTCACTAAACCCACCTTAATTTTATACGCGGCAGATGACCCGATGTTTGACCCGGCGATTGTGCCCGAGTTAAAGGAAATTTGCGACAGCAACCCGGCGATCGAGCTTTTGCTGACTCGTTATGGGGGTCATGTGGGCTATGTCAGTAATTTAGCTACCCAGAAAAAAGCGGGAGATAGCGATCGCTGGTGGGGGTGGAATCGAGTCTTAGACTGGTGCGATCGCCAAGGGGAGGGATTCTCTAAAACAATCACTCATCCGCGATCGACTCTCAACCCGAGTTTATCAGGGGTTACGAAGAGTTAGGGTATGGGTACCCTGTTCGATACTAAGGGACAAGAAACCCGGTTTCTGACGCAGATTTGGTCCTAATGGGGATAAATTTTCTAAAGAAACCGGGTTTGTTTCTAAGGGCTACGGTGCCGATGCCTTACTCCGGGTTACCACAGATGCGATCGAGAGCACGTTTGCCGCCCCATCGTTCTACCAATTGGTCATCGTACTCGTCGGAGACTTCCAGAACCGCATTCACCGAGGATTCCAGTTCTTTTTTATCGCAAGTGGAACCCACAATACTATGCTCAAACACGATATCACCCTTCGCGTCAATGCCAAAGGCCCCGAAAATCATATTGCTATTTTGTTCCAGAAGAAAGCGCATTAGATCCGAACTCAGTTCGGCTTCCGTCACCACATAAGCGCGGGTATTGATCACCGCATCCTCTTCTCCCCAAGGTAAAATCAGGACTTCCACGAGGGCGGAACCCATAAATAGCCCCAATCCAGGGATATCTTGGCGAGCACAGGGAAATTTGCCAAATAATTCTTGCATCCAGAGGGCGACTTTGTGATAACAGGCTTCTTGTGCTGAGGTTTGAAATTGCATTTGGATTCTCCTTTTGATTTAGAGTCGCTGTTGAGTGCGTTGTATTATCTTCCCAGGTTGGGTGACTCAGTTTTGAGGATGAAGCCACCTTTAAGGATGGGACAACTGGAGTATCGGGTTGAAAAACATCGGATGCGATCGAAATCACAGGAGTAGAGTAAAGTATTTCACCTCGCTTGTAGGATAGCGATCGCACAGGACGGGTCAAAATCGGCTGATAATACAACAAGTCAACCGGGAAATTACCTAATCTCCCTACTTTAATTCAAGTTTTAATCGAGGCTTTAACGATGAGTACATTTGCTCCCACCCACAAACTGATTGCCCCTGCTGGAGAAGAAACCCCGGTGATGCTTTTTTCCCAGAGTGAAAGTCACAAATACCAGGTGATGAGCGAAATTGAGTATCGCGAAGGTAGCGAAGCGATCTATGAGTGGCATCCCTCCCAGGGGGTGACGTACCGAGGATTTATACTCAATGGTTTAAAAATTCTGCCCTTAGAAGTTTCTCAAGGGTGGCAATATTCCCGGGTAAACTCGGCGGCGTAATAGAGGGAATGGTTTCGCAAGTGTAGAAGAGATTGGGCGATCGGGGATTGCGAAGGGGGACAGTAACCCCAATTTAGCTTAAAAAATAGATAAAATCCCCAGCAACCTGAATCGCCTGGGTAAAGTATTACTGAAAATCATCACAAATATGCCACTTCGCCCCTGGTTTCCCTAACTGGCTTCTTCATGCTAACCCAACTACAAAAAAGGCGATCGCACCCCTGGGTTTTCTCTTAAAGGATAACTTAGTAGGTCTAAACCATCCGAGTTTGGCGATAATACTGAGGCTATATTAGCGTCGTTTCCGTCTTGTATGAGCGCGAACAGAAGTCCCATCTTTTTTTTTTATAACTGCGAACTGGTGTATAACCAGAACCTCTGTAATTGCCGGGGAATTTTTTAAACAGCCAAGCAATTAAAGCCAACGATACTACTAATATTATAAATCCTTCCATAGGTATCTAATATCTCCTATTGAAACGGTCATTTTTATTAGCTGAAAATTGCAAAACCAAAATCCGGTATCGGCCCATAAAATTTTCGGGCAACTTTGGTATTCGTCACCTCATACGGCAGGGGACACAAACCTTTAAGGTAGGAAAATACCTTCTGTATTTCCATTTTCCCTAAGCCTCCCTTTTCCGAGATTAGTAGTTTTTTTCCCACACCCAGTCCCGATACGACTACATAACTGAACTGAAATCACTCTAAATCTAAAGTACAATAAAATAGCCCGCATTTAAGTAGGCTATTTTATTGTAACAGCAGCTTGAAAACTGCCATAAACCGATTCATAGCTTACCCATAAGACTCTTCAGGTTCCATTCCCGTTGGCTTCAAAACCGGCTGCTTAGAAATGGATAACATTTGTAAAAATGTAAAGGTCAAATACATCGGATTCAGTAACAAATAGCGCTTCCACAACCGTCCCGGTTCCTGAATCAATCGGTAGAACCATTCCAGTCCCCGTTTTTGCATCCAAGGTGGTGCCTGAGATACCGTACCCGCATGGAAATCAAATGCTGCACCGACTGCCATCAAGGGCATAGGTAAATGATTGTGATATTCATAAACCCAGACTTCTTGACGAGGACAACCTAACCCGACAAAGGTAATGGTTGCGCCGCTATTTTTGATCCGATTAACCACTTCTTGCTTTTCTTCGGGAGTTAACCGGCGAAATTTAGAGGGTTCTGCACCCACAACTTTCAACCCCGGAAACTTAACTTGTAATTTCTCCAATAAAAGGTCCAAGGTTTCCTGTTTGCTGCCGTAAAAATACACCGGCAATCCTTCCATTGCAGCAGCTTCTAAGACTTTTAAAGTCAAAGTGGGACCATAGACGCGATCGGGCAGTTTAATTCCGTGAATCCAGTTTAGCGCCCAGCGAACCGGCTGACCATCCGGAGTTACCAAGTCAAAGGCATTCAAGCGGCGACGATGAACGGGATCGGAAAACCCTGTCATCACGCCATGAACTGCCAAAGCGGTCATCGCTAGGGGCGATCGCGCCTTTGCTGCCTTAATAATCGCTTCCACACCATATTCATAATCAATGGCTGATATTTCCACTCCGAGTACGGAGTATTTCCCTCGATTAATCACCCCAATCACCTCTATTCAGAACTGGGTAAATTTTAATCTTTAGCAATTAGCGCAGAGGCTAATTGCTAACTTTTTTAGTAGAACCCCCTGGGAATACTGGATGAATTTTCAAGAAGTCAGCCCCGATAATTCGGGAAACTCAACTCCCCCAGCGAGACTGATTAAAGTCATAGATTTCTTGAAAAATATCTCTGACACTAGGATAGCTTAATTTCCACTCGGGATAGTGGGATTTGAACTTACTTAAATCACTGATATACCAGATATGATCCCCCATGCGGTTGGTCTCAGTGTAGCTGGTTTCCATCTTCTTGCCCGTAATCTCCTCGCACATTTGGATCCCTTCCCGGACCGACGTATTACTTTCGCGGCCCCCACCCAGGTTGTACACTTCGGCAATCCGAGGGTTTTTGAAAAAAGTGTCCATCGCCAGAATCACATCAGTACAGTGGATCACATCGCGGACTTGCTTGCCTTTGTAACCGATCACCGTGTAAGGGGTCCCTGTCATGGCGCATCTCATCAAATAGGAAGGAAACCCATGCAATTGAGCACCGGAGTGTTGGGGTCCACTGAGGACCCCGCCGCGAAACACCGCACTTTTAATGTTAAAATAGCGCCCATACTCTTGGACCAACAGATCCCCAGCCGCTTTCGACGCCCCAAAGAGAGAATGCATACTTTGGTCAATGCTCATATCTTCGGGGATCCCGTTCTGGTAGGGGTGAGAGGGGTCCAGTTCCCAGCGAGTTTCCTGTTCAACCAGGGGTAAAGTATTGGGGCGATCGCCATACACCTTGTTGGTGGAACAATGGGAAAACACTGCCTCCGGGCAAAACTGGCGCGTTGCCTCTAGCAGAACAAGGGTCCCATTGGCATTAATTGAGAAATCCGTAAAGGGTTCCTTTGCCGCCCAATCATGGGACGGTTGCGCTGCGGTATGGACAATCAGGGCGATATCGGATTTGTACTTAGAAAAAATCCCATTAATCGCTTCTGGATTACGGATATCAACTTCGTTATGTTCGTATTGATCCCCGAGTTCTTTGCTGATTCGTTCTCGGTTCCAACTGGTGGAGGCTTCCTGTCCAAAGAAGTATTGACGCATATCATTGTCAATGCCAACGACTTTGTAACCGGCTTTTCCATAAAACAGGGCAGCCTCGGAACCAATCAATCCACCGGATCCTGTTACGATAACTACAGACATTCTGTTCTCCTGCTGTGTTGGTTTTGTGGGCGATCGGCCAGTGGTATTGCTGGCGTTTATTCCCCCCCTAGATTATAGGCAGGTGCGGGGTACTCGTCACGAAGTCAAGGAGAATTTTCTAGGCCGGATTTGCCCAACTCACGCTCTGTAATTTTTTGAGTTGGTGACTCATTTTACTTCAAAATGGGCCCAACTAGAAGATGTCCATATTTTTTTTGCTCCCCTAGCTTTCCCCCAGGATCATGTGTTCAAACTTGTTGATAGCCTATTTAAGCAGTTGACTGTACTCCGAGAGATTGTTGTGGCATTCAAGGATGAACGAAATCTTTAACTTTCGGATCAATCAAGTTGTTCCAGTGAAGCCTATCTTAGCCCTGACCAATTAAGAAAAACCGAGGGATAATTCTAGGGTTTCCCCAAAACAGTTATTTGTAAAGGTTCTGTGCCTCAGGTGGAATTCGGTGGCAATCCCGTGTAGACTGTCTAATAGAAATCCGGCCCGAGAAAGCCACAGAGTTAAGAGCGAACGGTTTCATAAATTTCCATGAGCTGCTGATAGTTCTGTGTCGCTGTGTATTTAGACTCAAACTCCCGTCGGGCTTCCTGCCGCATCTTCTTAACTTCTTGGGGATGGGATAACATCCACTCTACGCGCTCTTGCAAGTCTTGGGCATCTCCAGCACGAAAGAGCAGTCCCGTGCGACCGGGATCAATCAATAAGGACATTGTACCTAAGTTACTGGCAATCACTGGCACTCCTGCGGCATAGGCTTCAATGACGACCAGACCAAAGGTCTCATACCAAAGAGAGGGAAATATCAAAACTTGGGCATTTTTCAGTAAGGCTTGGAGTTGATTCTGTGACTGCCTTCCCATCCATTCCACCCCTGGAATCCGGGTAGCAGCTTGTTCTACAGTGGGGGATAATGGTCCGTCCCCGATAATTTTTAGACCAATGCGATCGCCCAGTTTTTCCCAGGCGGTGATGAGGGTCTCGATACCTTTTTCCGGGGAGAGTCGTCCCACAAAGAGTGCATAGTCTCCTCGACCCTCACCGCAACCGGGATCGACCGATACAAAATTAGGTTTCACTGTGATTTTGTTCGCCGGTAATCCACCTTCGATAAATTTGTTACGAGCAAAGTCAGTTAAAGCAATGTAGCGCTCTACGCGATCGCGCCAAGTCCCTCGGATCCGGTGTACAGTTTGCATCGTCCCCACTACCGCCGAACCGACGTGACTATCCCGGTAACAAGCATGAACCACTGCCGGGGTAGGGAAGAATTTTCCCATACAGTCTTCGCAAACTTTCCCATCCCGATAAAAGAAGGAATTAGAGCAAAACAGGCGGAAGTTGTGCAGGGTTTGTACCACCGGCACCCTAGCTTCCCGACAGGCATCATAAACGGCGGGGGATAGCAAAGGGAAAAAATTATGCACATGGACGATATCCGGTCGAAAGCGATTAATTTCTTGCAAAACCCGTTGTTTGGAGGCATGGGAGTAGATCGCGTTGACAGCAGTCATGGCTTGGCTGAACTTTGAGGCGATTGCATCATTGTCAACATCCAGCAAAGCGACGGAGTTGCCATGAGCTTCCAGCACGTTTTTTTCTGCACGAACTACTACATCCTCGCCGCCAGAAATTTTGTAAAAGTTATGGAGTTGTAAGATTTTCATAGGATAAGCCGGTGGCTGAATAAGAGTAAACAGTTTTTCTTGATTGTAGCGGAAGTAAGAGCTGGGAATCGCTGCTGCGATCGCTTACTAGACCAGGGCATTCTTACCCCGTGGATGATTTTCGGAGTGAGGCCACTGTTGTTTTTCCCCTGGCCCAGAATCTTGGCGATCGCCCTGTTCCTACTCCCGACTGCTTTTTTCTGAGCAATGGAAGATTATATAATTTTTGTAAAGTTTGTCTTCCCCCTCCCCACGGCCTAAAAAAAGTGATAAAATACACAGCGAAGCAATCAAACAATTCCATCTCCGCTAATTAATTGAATGGAGAATAGCTTTGATCCCTAAGAACTGCATCTCTTTCCCTAGGTTCATCGGTTAACGGGTCCTAGTAGTTTTGGCCTGATTTAACTCCATCGATTTTGCGATTCCATTACTCTGAGATTGGTAGATATCAGCTTTCCTAAACCTAGCTTATGTTATTCAATAGCTTTCCTTTTTTAATTTTAGTTCTCCTAACATTTTCGCTCTATTACTTGCCCAGATTTCAAAAAACTCAGGTTCCTCTTCTCATTGTTGCCAGCTTTGTCTTTTATGCTTGGGGTTCTCCTTCGCTACTGCTGCTGCTGTGCTTATCAATTTTAATCAACGCCGTGACGAGTTTCAAAGTAGCTCAACACTCGCACAAAAAACAGCGGATGTTTTGGGGGACCTTGGGAGTGGTTAGTAATCTGGCTATCCTCGGTCTCTTCAAGTATGGGTCCTTATTGACGAATCTCGGTCTACAAATTGTCAAGGTAAGCCAACCGGAAGATGGACTGATATCGTTGCTTTTGCAGTTACCCTTACCCATCGGAATTTCTTTTTACACTTTTCAGGGAATTAGTTTAGTCGTAGATGTCCTTCGCGAGGAAGAACTCAGTTCTGAAACGCTTTCTCGATCGGAACACGAGAGTTTAGATGATTTTAAAACTTATCTTTTTAAAACGGCTTTTTTTATATCATTTTTCCCCCAATTAGTAGCGGGTCCTATTGTTAAAGCTAAAGATTTCTATCCTCAGATCCACACAAAATATTTTAAAGAAATTCCATGGAATATTGTCTTTCATTACTTAGTTACTGGCTACTTTCTAAAAATGGTCATAGCCGATAACTTAAAAGACTATACATTTTGGATCGACTATCCCTACTACCAAGGATTAGGAACGGTTACGAATCTTGTCCTGCTTTTTGGCTACTCGATGCAAATCTTCGCTGATTTTGCCGGGTACTCCCTGATTGCGATCGGATTAGCCGCAGCCTTTGGCTACCACCTGCCCGAAAACTTTGATTTTCCCTACATTTCTCGGTCAATTACTGAATTTTGGAGGCGCTGGCATATCTCCTTATCGACTTGGTTGCGAGAATACTTATATATTCCCTTGGGGGGGAACCGCAAGGGAAAAACGAGAACCTACATTAACCTGATGTTGGTCATGACTTTGGGGGGGATGTGGCATGGTGCAGCTTGGAGTTATGCCGTCTGGGGAATTTTTCATGGGGTGGGATTAGCCGCTGAGAGATTAATCGGTCTGGATCAAAAAGTTAAGCATTCCACCACTGCATTGCCAACCCCATCCTGGCAGCAATTTATCATTGATTCTCTGAGAATAATTTGGGTGTTTTCTTTTGTGTCAATGGGATGGCTCTTGTTTAAGTTGCCTGAGTTTAGTCATGCGGTTGATTTTGTGGTGACTTTATTTCGGAACGTCAACATCAAACCCGGTTTAACCTACATCGTTCCCGTGATGATTTTCTCATTGCCGGTGTTACTGTATCACCTTCCTCATTTTCCCCCGTTACAAAGGGTACTGGCCCTTAATGGCGATCGCCTTTCAAAAAAACGATGGGTAAGATGGGGGAACGATATCATGTTCGGTATCATGCTGGTCTTGCTATTTCTCAATAGTGGTAGTTCTAATGCATTTATATACTTCCAATTCTAAAGGATCTGTGGGATTATATAGACCCCAAATGATGCGCTCTCTATTGCGTACTCTGTTAGTTTCTGTGTTTTTCTTGGTGTTGTATTGGACTTTAGTGGTTGGGGGTGTTGTCCCATCGAGTGAAGGGATAAATCAACGCCAAATTAACCAGATCAAAGCTGAACGCTATATTTATAGTGATCGCAATCCCAAAGTCGTTCTCCTCGGGAGTTCCCTGACGTCGGAACTCCGCGAAAAATACTTTAATGGTAATCCTGTTAAAAATATCGCCATATCTGGAGGAAGCAGTCAAACCGGATTAAAACTGGTCACTCTCAAACCCCAAAAACCTGAAATTTTACTGGTAGAACTCAACTCTACGTTGATTCTAGAACCTGAAGCCGACATCATCGCTCCAATTCAGAATCCTCTATTAAATCTGGTGAAAACTTGGCTGCCCATCTTTAGGGAAGAATACCAGCCTGTTAGCATCTTGGTTAGCTATTTAAAAAATCGCTCGGGAGGAGATCCAAGTCTGGCATTAAATCAAGTGGTCAGTGAGGACCTAAGAGACAAATTAATCAGGAAAGTTGTAGAGCGATCTCAGAATCATTTATCCCCTGAGATCAAACAACAGATTACCGAACAATCTCAACTGATCAAACAACAAATCAGCGAAATTCAAAAACAAGGTGTGCGGCTTATTTTATTTAATGTACCCGGGGAACCCAAGGTTGCCAACACCCTCCAAAAACAAGAGGAACATTCGCTGATCCAATCGCTGTTTCCTCCAGATACCTTTGAGTGGTTGCCCGAACCTACTACCGCAGATTGGACCACTTATGATGGGATTCATTTAATGGGTTCCGATGCCAAAAAATTTGCAGACTTTATCATCAAGCAACTCAAAGACTCGGCAAACTTAACGGCTGGGATAACATAAACTCATCCTAAACTCATAAAAAGTCAAAGTTTGACCCGCGATCGCTCAGAACTTAAATGGGATTGGAGATCAGGGTTGAGTGTAAACGCCGAGTTTTCTAAGAGGATAGGAGTGGGACCAATCTTTACCAAGTCTATTGACCCGGTGTGCCGATCTCCCGTTAAGTCTCGCACCCCCTCAATCTCCCAGTCTTCTGGGACGGACAACATTAACTCTTTTTGGGGATTCCAGACAATCCAGCCGCGATACCTGCGATCGCGCTCCAACGAGCAAATCCAAGTTTGATCCCACTGTGCTTCGCAGGACCGCATCTGCGCTCCTACCAGCCATTTTTGCACTTCAGCATAGGCAACCCCAGCCGGTGTCAGGGTTTCGTGATCCGAGCGGGTTAAGTGGATCTGTACTCCCGAAGTCGAATCCCAAGCAAACCAGTACAGACGCTCCACACCAGCCGCCCAATTCAAAACATAAGAGCGTGCAACATAAGCAGCAGCGTTGTCTTCAGAAAAAAAAGCTTCATCGCCTAACCAACTACACTCCGTATTCCACAGTGGCTTATGATTCTGTCCGTGCTTCGCCATCACTGCTTTTACTTTTTGAATCAACGGCACCATGTTTTCGGGAGGCCCAGGCATCACATAAAAATGATACCCAATGACATCCGCATAGTCCCCTCCCCCTTGACTGAGAAATTCATCCAGCCACTCAACCCCGGGAGAACTACCCCAGTCCCCCGTTGCCGATGGAGAAACTACGGTGATTGTGGGATCGACTTCCTTGAGAATTTGGTAAGCTTCCCGGCATAGCTCCAACATTTCTGAGATCGTACCCGTGTAGAAGCGCTTGTAACCATTGGGTTCGTTCCAGAGCTCATAGTAGTGGATCCTTCCCTTGTAGCGTGTTGCTACAGTACGAACGTAGTTGCGCCAGTCCTCTATATTTTGGGGGGGAGCCGCTTTCCCAGGGCCAAAAGCCGATGGCTCGTCCGGTCGTTGTGAAGCCCACCTGGGAGAAAACCCCAGGTACATCAAGGGTTCTACCTGATGTTTTTCCGCTAACTCCAACGATTTGTCCAAAATTTCAAAATTCCATTCACCTTTCCGGGGTTCTAAGGCAAACCAGTCCACATAAGCGGCCACCAAACGCCAAGTCGGGATGGGAACAGAAGGCCAGGGGGTCTCTTCCGTTATCGGTGGATTTGTGCGATAGGTCGGGATAGTGGCCACATGATGCAGGTGCATCCCAAACAGGGTTGCAGGGATCTCCGTCTCCGGTTGTCCTAAATTGACCCCCCGCTCTACTGAAAGGCTCTTTAAACCTACGACCATTCCAGTGGCTAAACCGAGGAACAGTAGAAACGTGAGGACCTGGCGCTGAATTCGATTCAAAAGCATTTTCCCTGGGTTGATAATCCGTGGTCATTAAAGATGACGGGGTTCTCGATTAGCCCCTAGGAATATCACCAGTTTTTTTAGGGGACTTAAGCCCGAGGGGTTGTTTTGTGATTCTTCATCTTTAAGAGAGCCTTTAGGATGATTTGATGGCAATTAACGATTTTTCCAGTCCAAAGGATTTTTCAACCAAAATTTTACCCTCGGGAAACAGTTCTTCCATCTGTTTTTTCTGTAATAACTGGAGTTCGGCTAACAACTTGTCACAATAGTTTTGAGTAGGACGAGTTAGTAGCCCCCATACGGTAAAATTTCGGAGTAAGGGCCGCTGGGCTTTTTTGGGAAGCCAATGGATGAAGGGAGTTAACAGGTGCGGTTCTACGGGGAAGGATTGACTGGGAGTTTGTATGAAATATTGATGGGATATTCTTTTAATTTCTTTGGCAAAATCTACTTGGGATTCCCAGCTCCCTACGTGTTCGATAACGGAATTCGAGAAAGCGATGTCAAATGATAAATCATCAAACGGGAGTTTTGTTCCATCAGCTACTACCCAATCTATATTTTCTGGCAACTCCCGGTTACTAGGATACAGGTTCACGATGGTAATCTTCGGTAAAGAGTACCCTTCATTTTTAGCCAACTCCCAAAAAAAAAGATCTCCTCCTATATCTAATAATTTGGTTTCTTCTGTTATTTGGAAAAAGCTATAAAATTTTTTCAGCCTTTTCTTTCGGAAATAAGTTAAAATTGGACGATAAATTTCATGAATATTCATGGGTTCTGCTCCCGCTTAAGGTTTTTATTTTTTAAAAATTAACCCAGGCAAGACTCGTCCATGGGGGTTTAATCCTATGTACGGGTGGATTAGAAGACGAGCTATTGAAGTAACAATAGAAGAGTTACAAGAAAGATTAATTCTCTGAATATAGCCGTACATAACTCTTTTGTCAAGAGAGTATGCAGACAGTCTTGATCCTCAAAAATTGCTGAGGTGAGGGACTCCAGAAAACTCTGAATATGACTTAACCGAAGAAGCCTGAATACCGGTCCCTTGATCCCGAAACAAGGGACCGGATTCAAGAGCCGATTAGCAAACTGATTCAATGGCTTTGAGGATGTTATCCGCCACGAAATCTGGAGTTAAGTATTGGATGCGATCGCGGGCTTTAGTCCTCATCTGTTCCAACTGTGCAACGGACATCGACAGCGATCGCTCCAGTGCCGAGTACATTTCCTCCGGTTCATCGGGACGAAACTGCCACCCTGTTTCCCCCTCTACCACTAATTCTTCTACCGATTGGCTGTAAGAACTCCCCAATACTGGCAACCCTGCTGCCATCGCCTCATTGGTCACCAACCCCCATTCATCGGCTAAAGTCGGAAAGGCAAAAATCCCCCCCTGTGCGTAAACCTCCGGTAACTTCCCGTACTCCACATTCCCTAAAAATCGTAGTCTTAAATTGGAGGGCCACACTTGTTGCTCCAAGCGGCTCCTCAACGGCCCCTCTCCCACCAGCCAAAATTCTAAGGTCCGGTCTGGATGAGCCTTTGCCCACCGTTCTAGGGTAGACAAAAAGGGTTCGATCCCCTTCCGCTCCACCAACTGCCCGACATATAACAGTCGGTAGGCATCTAACGGCCCTCTGGAAAGGGGAACCGCAAGAAAAGGGTCGATATTCGTCGTGTAAGGGGCGAAAAAAATGCTCGGGTCACTGACTCCAAACTGGCGGACATAGCGCGCCCCACTTTGTCCATTCACCAGGAGTGCATCCGCCTGGGGAACAAGAACTTGTCGCAATTTTTCTCGTAGCTTTCCCCGACCCAGTTCGCTATATTCAGACACTGTGGCCCATAGAATCATCCGGCTGTTTGGGTTTAACTTACGATACAACAGGGCTTGAGCGGTTCTCATCCCCATTTCTCCTGAAATGACCACATCGGGACGGTACTGCCGCAAGGACCAAAGGGTATCGTAGGGAATGTGAACGTACAAATTTTCAGAGAACCCATGAGGATGCTTCCAACTCCGCTGGAGGGTGAGGTTTTTTTGGACGGTAACGTTCAATCCATCCCAGTTGGGACTCCAACTGCGATTGGCTTCCATCGGGGTGCTTATGAATACTTGAAAGTCCGGAACGCGATCGGCGATCGCCTTGTAAAGCGGCAACCGATACGGTGGAATAAAGTTGGTTAACAAAGCCACTCGTCTAAGCATTGATTTGACTCCTGATATTGCCCCCGACTCTCGAAACCCTTTGCTGTTGAGGGAAACAACCGCGCTGAATTAGGTATTAATTAGGTATTAATTTGACTGCCCATTTTGCCCCCACGAATAGCCGAGAACAGCAATCGGATATAGGGCAATACCCAATAAAATAGCCAGAATGGTCCTGCATGACGTTGGGCAAAAACTTTCCACTCTCTCGGCGGTAAACCTTTGGCTTGGGTTGCTTTTTTAAAGCGATCGCGCCATGTCAGGTCCGGATTCTCCCAATAGTCTTCCTGTTTTGCATGGGTAGCGCAGGTGCCGATATAGTCGGGGACCAACCAAACTGACCCTCCAACTTGTCTCACCCGTAGTCCATAGTCCAGATCTCCGGTACTGTGGATGAAGTTGGGATCGAGGTTACCCACTAACCGTGCCACTTTTTGCGGGATCAGCACACAATTGCCGTTCATGGTATGGCAAGGTTGAGGGTCTTGACTGGGTTGGAGTAACTGGAATTTCAGGGGATGCCACCAGGTACTTTGCACCATCCCGCCATAGGTCAATTTTCCAGTTTCCGGGTCACAGGTAGCGCCCACAACGATGCTTTCTGACTCGCCGCGATCGCTTAAACTCTGGTAGGTGGAAAGCAATTTTGCCACCGCATTGGGATAAAGATCCGTATCGTCATTAAACCAAATATAGTAGTCGGGATCTGCTTTAAGCGCTTCCCCAAACGCGACACGCATACCGCCATTCCAAAATAAGTTACCATCCCCCGAGATCATCTTGACTTGAGGATAAGTTTGTAAAACTGCTTCCGTCGTGCCGTCAGTGCTGCCATCATCTACGAGGTAAACATCAAGCTGCACATCATCGGAGAGTTTTTGCTTGAACAGCGCGTCCAGACTTGCCAAAGTTTTATCCTTGCGGTTGTGACAAGTGGCGATCGCAGCTATAGTCTTTCTTTCCATATATCCAGACCTATTGTAGTCAAAATTTCCCAACTCCTATCATCCCCTAACCGACTGATTAGAAGACTGCAAAATCTCTTCATAAAGCTTTAAATAAGTGCGGGCCTGTACTTCCAGTGTAAACTCTTGCTCTACTTTTTCTCGGCTTCGACGGGACAAAGCCTGCCAGCGTTCTTCGTCCTCCAAAACCCAGCGAATTCCATTCGCTAAATCCTCCGAACTAAAACACTCCGCACGGTAGCCATTCTTTTGATGTTCCACAATATCTTTTAACCCGGTCGAATCAAAAGACACCACGGGTGTCCCGCAAGCTAACGATTCCATCGCTGTCTTTCCAAACGCTTCTTGCAGTGAAGGCACTATCATTACGTCAGCCGCTGCATAAAGGATCGCCAACGAAATGTCATCGTTCAGCCATCCCATGTAAGTTACGTTCATCCCCAAATCGGGAGGATTTTTAGGTTTTGAAGCCCCGAAAACCACCAATTCGATGTTTTCGCTCAGACCACTAAGGGCCAGCTTATTTAGAGCGGTTACTAAATATTGAAATCCCTTTCTCTTTTCTGAAGTCGCATTCACAGCCCCAAACAAAACAATTTTTTTCTCAGGATTTAAGCCGAGTATATCCCTAACGATTTTTTTCGGCATCGGCTTATATTTTGATTCATCCAACGCATTATGAATGACTTGGATTTTTTTGTTCTTAAGAATGCTGCTTTCTTTTGCACAATCTGCCAACCAATGACTAATCGTCACAACTGTAAAATTTAGGTCCTGCCACGCTTTAAACTTTTTGGCCCAAAATTGCCGAGAAATATCGTTCGGTTTATCAGATTTTAAAGCAGGACAAGCGCCACATTGAGTTAGGTAGTTTTCACAATTTCCGGTATAATGACACCCCCCAGTAAAGGCCCACATATCCCGCAATGTCCAGACAAGTGGTTGCTTAAATTTTGCTAAACTTTCAGGCGTTAAAAAAGCCAAGCCTAACCAGTGAAGGTTAATAATATCCGGATCAATACTATTCACTTGTTTAACGGTATTATTAGGCAGCCAAGATAAAGAGAATAGTGGGTCTCGGTCTGGATAAAAAGACAGGGGAAACCCATCGATTTTGCAGCGCAGTTCTTGCAATCCCTTTCTAACTTTTCCTGATGGACCGATGACAGCGGGAGCATGACTTTCTTTAGAAGCTACCAGCATTTGGGATTCCACCCCCGCCTGTTGCAAGGCATTATGCAACCAATAGGCCCCTCTAGCGGCACCGCCTTCTATGTCGGATTGACTTAAATGTAAAATTTTCATAGTTTTGCTCCGATCGCTGCCCACATTTTTTCCGACTCGGCTTTTACCTTTTCGTTTGCCTGCTGCAATTTAGAGCGAATCGCCGCGCGATCTCCAGGATTTAGAAGGGTATCAAGACGCTCCAGAATTTTAGGATCCGGTGCTAAAAAGGAATATTCAGCGACTCCATAATTGTCAAACAGCATCGTGTATTTATGAGACCATCCCAAGGCAATTGAGGGTACATTTGACGATAAAGCAGAGGCGAGGGAATGGAAGCGAGACCCGATCACAAACTGGCTCTGAGCGATGGCTTTTTTGAGTTTGAGTGCATCTTCTTCAGCAACGATTGTGACGCGATCGCTATCATTGTTTTCTACAAGTTTTTGGGCGAGTTCTGAATCTATCTTTCCCGTATCGTGGATCAGGACCTTCACTTGCAGATCCGTTTGGCTACATATTTTTGCGATCGTCTCATTCAATAGCTTTTCATATTCTGTTGCCCACAGTTCCGCCCCTTGATCTAAGATTCTGCCATTCGGAATCGCACAGCAATAGTTCCCTAGCTCCTGACTTTCCCCCCCATAGGTTAAAGTAATATCTGGAGCTATTTTAATTTTATCTGGATCATTCACCAGAGAACTAACATACTCGTAAGAGACGCGATCGCGGGGAAACACTAAATCCGCTTTCTGCAATACCTCTGTCATATATTTTTTCATGCCTTCCCCTTCAAATGGGCCAAAAGCTTGTGGCATCAAAATATATTTGGTATGATTTTTGACCGCCGCATCTAAAAAAATACTAAGATTTTTTACCGGATTAATTCCCCATTGATCCGAAAATGCAAAACCAGAAATATCAAAAATTGCATCTACATTTTTCCATTTGATTGTTCCTTTGGGATCGTTACGGAGAAATCGCAGAAACTTACCAAACTTCAAGTAACGCTCAAAGGTTTTTCCCGCCCCCACATGAAACAGGGGATAGTCTAAAATTTCCACCCCTAAGCTATCTATTTGCTCCTGGGTTCCAATCGTCGGACTCACACAAATACGGCTATTTGGATATCGCTGCTTTAGAGATTCGATGACACTCAGTAACATTAAATGAGCACCTTTGTTATAGAAGTTAGCACCAACAATCAAAAAAATCATATCTCTCCTTGTTATTTGAAAACTACGTTCCCGGGTGTAATGAGCTAAACTAACATCAAGTTACTTGTTAGTCTAGTCAGATGCCTGCACTTTACGTCTTTTGATTTAACGGTGACCGATTCATTCAATCAACTTTAGGATTTTTCCTGCTTCGCTGATCCCTTGGCTTTTTAAAATAATTTAGTAATCCTCTTTTTTATTTTTGTTAGTAGCGTCGGGTTGTGCATCTTATTAAAATATAAAGTGTCGGCCTCATCTTCTCTAATAAAAAATTTAGGATGAATGAGGGGAAACTGTAATTTCCCGACTTTCAGATCCCCAAAATCACCGGGGGGTGCTGTGGTATGAGTTGAAGCATCTTGGTGAAATCCAATATTTTCTACCATATTTGTATTGGGAATAATGGTAAAATTTCCATTCCACAAACAGGTAAAATGCCATTGATAATCCCAGGTATCCACCTCTCCAGCATAGACTTTATCAAAAATCTCAGTTTTTTTGTCAGCTTCAGGTTTATTACCAACAATTTCAATGAGGCGATTTTGTTGTTTCAGTTCGGGCCATAACCTCATACTGACATCGTAATGCTGCCAAGCGCGACGCCAAGTAGCCCATCCCCAAATATGAGTGCGTCGCGAAAAATAGTAGCTTTCCTGGGGATTTTTACCCGTAATACCGAAATTGCTACCCGCGATATGCATGACTCGGGTATCCTGTCGGTATCGCTCAAGCAGTTCATCGCAGTAGGAGAAAAATTCCGGTTGAGGCAGGCAGTCATCCTCAACAATAATCGCTTCGTCAACGGTTTGGAAGACCCAATCGATCCCACTAGACACTCGGCGCTTGCAGCCTAAATTAGTTTCAGAATAATTTTTGAGAACTTCGCACTCCCAATCTACTTGATCGATGACTGCCCGAGTAGCGGCGCATTTTTCGGCTTCCCCCGGTCTCTTTTCCCGAGGGCCGTCAGCAACTACTAATAATTGGGGGGGTTTTGCTTGGCGAATTGCCTCAAAGACTCGTGCCGTGGTATCGGGGCGATTAAAAATAATAAAGGCAATAGGGGTATTCATCATCAATTATGGACAAGTTAAGACGATTGTTTCATGAGTTGTTCGGTTAAGGGAGAAGTCAGTAAAAGAGATGCTATTCACTTACAAAAATAGCATCTCCCCTACCATTTCACTTAAGCCTTTCCATTAAACCGTAGTATATTTATCACTTAAATGATCTAGTTTTACTTGGGCTACTTTTTGGAGAATATATTCTCTTTCTTGTGCATCGAAAAGCTTGGCAAATTTTTCTCCGTTTGCATTACGAATTGGTTCACTTGCTGCGGCTTTCCATGCCCACTCATGTTCACGAACAACCTGTTTTGCAGCTTCACCATAATCTTGCAACATTTTCTGATCGAACTCTACCCCCATAAATTCAGATAGCTTTATTAATATAGATTCCGGAGCATCTACAAGGTGTTCATAGCGTACTAGAGTATGATTTGATTTATCTTTATACCATAGAGAAACTTCTACATCTTTAACCCAGGTTTGAATGCATTGATCAATACTCCAAGGACCACCCCACGTCTTTTCTGAATGTTTACGAGATGCTTCGTAGAGAGACGATACTACATCAGCCCCATTTCTGATCAAATGGATAAACTTAGCATCTTTCACAAATTTTTCTATCGTCTCGATTTGGTGTAAATGTTGAGGCGTTTTTTCCAGCCACAGACTCTTATCTTGTTCTTCAGTAACCTGATCTAGTACCTGAATAAATGCCGACGCATACGGTTGGCTAAACAAAGCATTTTGAGGGATTAACCTCTCCTTGTTTTGGTGATCAATCACCTTGAGAAACTTCTCTAATTGAGATTGGGCACGTCGTGAAGCAAGTCCCAATACGGGACCCCATGGCCAAGCCCCATTCAGGTGTTCAAAAAAGTGGGATTCAGGAAAAGACGCGATCTTTGGATGGGCCGCTATCATACTTTGCAATAGGGTAGTTCCTGATCGCGGACACCCCACTAGAAAAATACGGCCTTTAATTTGTTGATTCATAATTCACTTGATCCCTAAAAATAAAAACGGTTATTGATTCTTTTTCTTCCTGGAAATGACGGAGTAACCCATATCCAGAACTACACCTACTAATTCCCGGTCGAGTAACCAAACCATTAGGGGATAGACGATTGCAGCCATCCCCAGAGAAACTCCGAGAATGCCAACTAAGGGAACCCAACCACTTAGTAGATATTTCACGCCAAATATAGCAGCAACCATTGTCAACGAGGCCACAAGAGGGGTAGTAAATTGATTAAAATAGGTAGTTAGTTTGAGCTGGATCAGCTTCTTTACCATTAACATCCGAATGGGAACGACCAAATAACCACAAACAACCCGTGCAGCCGCTACGGCAATGAATCCCCACCATACGGTTATCAAAAAACCAATGACATGAGTGACAGAATTAATAAAATTGATGCTTAAATTCCAGCTAGGCTTACCCAGGGCTGTCAGTAATGTTGTACTAATGCCCTGACTCAATTGAATGGGTCCAATAAAAGCCAAAATTTGCATGGCCGGAATACTAGGTGTCCACTTCTCTCCAAATAGAAGCAGCACCAATTCTGGCGCTAGTGCTGCTACCCCTAAGCTAAGAGGAAATGAGATAGCATTTGATAACTTTGTTGAAGTACATAGGGCACTTCGTACCCGTTCCGGTTCCTCTTGGATTCTAGAGAATCCAGGTAATACCACTTGATTAATAGTGCCGTAAAGCATTTGGGAAATCGTCAGTAATACCCGGTAGGCCACTGTATAATAGCCTAATTGGACAGGTCCCAGAAATTTACCAATTAAAAAATCATCTCCTCGGAGGATGAAAAAGGTAAGAATTTGAGACCCCATAATATTCACGCCAAAGCTAAACAATTCTTTCGCATGTCTTGTAGATAATTTAAACCCAGGTTTCCAATCACTAGCCCACCAGAGTACCACGACTCCAGCAAAAGCATTTGCTAATTTTTGGCCCACTAAACTCCAGACCCCAAAGCCTTGCCATGCCATCCCTATGCCAACCAATCCCCCAATCAACGTGGCCACTAAGGAACGGCTCGATAAAGCTTTAAAGGCAAATTTACGGCGGAAGATGGCTTGCTGGACACTACTAAAGGCTGAAATCACAAAACTTACAGACATCCATTGTAGGATCGGTGTCAGCTTAGGTTCTCCAAACCAATCAGAGACTGATTCAGCAGCAGTAATGCCCAGCAGTGTTAGGAATACCCCAATGACAAAGTTAATCCAAAAAGCTGTATCGAGATGCTCTGCCTCAACATTTTTCCGTTGAATGAGTGCTTGAGCAAATCCCTGATTTAGAAATAGCTCTAGAAACGCAAAAAATACACTAGCTAAAGCAACTAGACCAAATGATTCTGGTTCTAGTAGACGGGCCAAAACAAAGAAAATAACAAATGAAATTGCTTGAGAACCCCAATTTTGGATAGCCGACCAAAAGACTCCTTTGAGGGTTTGTTGCCGTAAGTTTATTTCGGACACAACTTTTGCTTTTACCTCCTAGTATTTATTCTTCCTTTGAACTGAGTCCCTTGCGTAGCTAATCCGTAGAATTTTAGCCTATTCTTGACCCTACTGCTTCCCCACCCCAATCTTCAATATTTACAAACAACTTGAGGGGATTGATTAAGTTGGAATAAACTGTTTTAACAATAGCTGACTTCAGGAGTAGTCTGGTCTTCAGTTTGGTCATATTTTTTATAAATGTTGACATTAACTGTTGAAAACATAATTACCAATTCCAATATAACCAATTAGCAACAAATTTGCTCAAAATATTGAAGCTTTGACCGGATAGGCTCAGGGTTTTAGTGTTTCCTTGACCACACCTTGTTCCTAGAAAAGTTTGCTAACGCTTAACGGGGATTCGACTACAGAGATCCCTGTAGCCTAGAGAAATCATGTCAACTATCCCTCTTCTGTCACTCCAGGAAAACCTTGGTCTTGATTGAATTCTAAAACTGTTACAGGGTCAGCGCTCACGACGGGTTTTCCTAATAGCAACTCAAAAACATAGTCAGATCCGCTTAGGTCTCTCCTCATCAGGGATATGGCGATCACCATATTTCGACAAGGGCAAAAGAAGAACATAGCGTCAGACAGTGAACTTAATGCACCATATATGGAGCTAATTTATCCCTCCGCACTTAGAAGCAGCTACATATGAGCGTCTAAACCGTGGAGATGCCCCTCTATCCATACGTCCACTCAAACAGCCACAAAATTTTGTGTTATGGTTTAGTTACACTGTCTAAATCCTACCATACTCTAGACTCTACCAACTGTCTAAACATTTTGAGGATCCAAGGCTGAAACCCTTGATTGTTCGTTAAACCCTTCACCCACTTAGAAGGCTGAAACCGTACCATTACTCATCACTCTGGTAATAACTGTCTTGAGTATAGTCCAGGTACGCAAAAAAAATAAACATCTGTAAGAAATCTTTATGAATCTCTTTCTCATTGCGTGGAATCTTCCCAAAGAACAGCGTCCTCAAGTCATGGCAGAACTCCGCCAGATGACTCAGGTTTACCCACAGCTAGATCCAGATACGATTTGGCATCAGAGTATTGGGACATCTGGCTTTACTGCTTCAATGTACACGCGCGAGAATGAAGGTAGATCCCGAAGATATGTATTCGCTAACGAAAACCAAACAACCTTCTATGATGGTTGTTTAGTCGCACGTTCCGGAGACTTTAATGCCTATGATGCCTCGGCTCTGGATGTCCACTGGAAGAGCCTTCCCGAAGAATTAGAAGGACATTTTGTGGTGGTGAGGCTCGATCAAAATCAGGAATCAATTGAGTTGCTTACTGATTTTGTAGGCATGGAGCAGGTGTTTTATCTTCAACGCCAGGATATGTGGCTAATCAGCAATAGCGTGCGGCTCATTTCTCGAATTAGTCAAGCTAAATCCTTTGATCCCCTAGGAGTAAGCCAATGGTTAACTATGGGCTGGGTTGGATCAGACCGGACATTACATGAAGAAATCCGGGTGATTCCTGGGTCACAACATTGGAAGTGGCAACAGGGTCGTGCAGAACCCAGCCGTAGTAATTATTACAACCGTTCTCAACTGTCCCGGAAGCCTCAAACCCCTTTAACTCAAAAAGATACGCGCCAACTTGCTGAAGAAATGACGACAATCTGTCGTTACTTAGCAGCAGGAGCGGGGGAGTTAGAATGTCCAATAACGGCAGGTCGTGATTCCCGGTTGATGGCTTCTTTCCTACTTTACGGGGGCATTGATGCTCAGTATTACACCTATGGGTTTTCCAAAAATCCTGACGTAATTCTTGCCTCTAAGATAGCTGAAGCTTTTAATCTAAGACATCAAACTATTACTAGAACAAATGAGGATGTCAATGAAGCTTGGGAAACAACGACTCAGCGATTAATCAGACAAAATGACGGCACTATTAGTTTATGGTACATCGCCGATGTTTTAGGACAACCCGCCCATGTTGAGAGTTTATTTACAAGTTTATGGGGGGTAGGTTCTGGCAGTTCTAGGGGAATAGGAAATAATCCGGAATATCTCCTGTTTGGGTGTAAGCTGGAAGAACTCAAACAATACATGGGAAAGAAGATCGTTAGCAATCGAGGGGGTTTTATCCGTCCGGAAGCTACAGCGCTTGCTCAAGAGGCTCTGTATGAATTTATTGATGAAGCGCTTGATGATGGATTTTCTGTTAATGACGTGCCCGATTTGTATGCTACTTACGAACGAGTGAGAAGGTGGGGGGGTAGTAATGCTCGAAAAGTGAAACCTATCGGGGATTTCTTTTCGCCATTCTGTACCCGTCCTTTTACGGAAGCAGTTTTTGCTATACCTCCGGCTTATCGATATTCAGAAAGTCTCCATTATGAAATCATGAAATTGATAATGCCTCAGCTCCACAGTTTTCCCTTTGATAAGGCTCCTTGGCCGCCCCAAAATTCTACCTTTCATATGACTCGTCAGCTTGTCAAACCTGGGCTAGTTAAAGCTGGCAAAAAAATTAAAAGATTGTTGAATATTCTGGGAACAAATACAAAAAAAAATCAGGACTTTCAAGTTTCTAAGAAAGCAGTAGAATATGAGCGTTCTCAATGGATTAAGGGTAATTATTTAAGAATTCGAGAAACCTGTCTTTCTCAACCCAATTCTCTCTTATGGAATTTTGTAGATAAAGCTAAATTTGAAGCAGTTACTTCAGATTTAGAGAGTGTGACCTCTTATATTGAAGACCCAACTAATAGCCTTCGCCATCTGGGATCAGTCTTTGGAGTTGCAACCCTCTTCTACTATACTCTTGATGAGTAGTTAACTAGACTTTTCTTAGAAAAGCTGGGTTAATAACTTGTCATGAGCCGAAGAATACCTACTTTTTAGGATGTTCAAGTTGACATCCATTGCAAGATGGCAGCAAGCTGGGGTTGATCGAACCAATTGGCGATTGGCCCTGCAAATCCAATGGCAATCACCATCAGAATCCCACTGATACTCAGGTTAATCCAAAATGCAGTGTCTAGGTGTTCTGGATCTAGCTCCTGTTTTTGAACGAGCGCGTTAGAGAATCCCTGCCCCACAAAAAGTTCCATAAACGAGAAGAACACCCCAGCCAGGGCAACCAAACCGAATGCCTTCGGATCGAGTAATCGGGCAAGGGCAAAGAATACAACAAAGGAGATAACTTGAGTGCCCCAATTCTGGATGGCGGACCAAACAACTCCTTTAAGCGCCTGTTGTGGTAAGTTCATTGACGTTTGATGTTTTTTATAGTATAACAGGGTTATTACCTAAAACCTGATTTATAAAGTCTACCTTTCAACTTCTCCAGCCTTTTCCAAGTCAGCCATTCGGTTAGGCCATAAACCTTCTAGCCGAAATGATGCCTTGTTATCCTGCATGAGGAGGGAATAATTTAAGAGTTTCTTTATAAATCCAATCAAGGTCTACTCGTTTTATTAGGCTTACAAAAGCCTTCCAATACACAGTTGGTAAGCAATCGTTAGCAAGCAAGTACAGCTTATGACAACCCAGCAAGAAGATTTTACAAAAGATCCAAAAAATTATAGAGGAGCAGTTGGTCCAGCCGAAATTTATGATGTTCAAGGAGCAACTCAATTTAACTTGCTCACCCTGCTAGGATTGAGAGAACATAACTTTTTGTTGGATATTGGGTGTGGTTCTCTTAGAAGTGGAAAGCTTTTTATACCGTACTTACTTCAAGGAAAATATTATGGAATAGAACCGAACAAAGTATTGATAGAACAAGGAATTAAGCAGGAAATCTGTCAAGAATTAATCGATATTAAACAACCGCACTTCAGCAATGATAGTAATTTTAGCCTAACCACATTTAATCAATCATTTGATTTTATCCTCGCTCAGTCCATTTTTTCCCATGCAAGTCAAGCTCAGATTAAAAGATGTTTTTCTGAAGCCAAGAAAGTCATGAAGAAAAACTGTATTTTTGCAGCAACTTTTGTCAAGGGAGAAGAAAACTACACGGGAGATGAATGGGTCTACCCTGGAGTTACGACTTACACTTTAGAGCGGATGAAGGAACTAGCAGAATCAGAAGGGTTGACTTGTCAACCCATTGACTGGCCTCATCCTAACTTGCAGAGCTGGATTCTCATCTTGCAGCCCGATCGAGAAGAAAGCATACCAGAGTTAACTAATACCAGTAAGTTGTTAACTCTAGAACGCGAATTAAAAGTTTGTAGAGCGAGAGTGGCAAAAATGGAAAAAAATCCCTATATACAATTGGCAATGAAGATAAGTCGCAAGGTAGAGCAATTTAAGGGAAAACTTTCCCCGAAATAGAAACGATCAGGAATTACAAACTTTCTTTCTTTCTTTCTACATGAATTCTAATAAGAGTCCCTGCCTGCCCCACTCCCAGGGTAGGAAAGACGTATTTAGTAGAATAGGCACGATATAGTGGCGTTACACCATTTTCTCTAAACCCGATAGGGGTTCATCAACTGTAGGGACACGGCAGTGCCGTGTCCTTAAGTTTTATATCTATCATGATTATTGAAAAATGGTAGTAGATTGCGGAGATTGGTAAGTACTTCGTGGTAAATAAGTATTCTATTGTGTCAATCTCCTCTCTTACAAACAGAGAAACTTGACACAAGAAAATTTTCCAAGAGGTTTTCTTACTTACCTTTCATTGATTGAGAGTTGCCTTTAAATAAGGGACTTAATGCCTGAACTAAATCCTTTAAGCAAAAAAGAAGCGATCACTTGTACTATTTTCCACAATACCCTATATGGGAAACTTGCAACTTTAGCCATATTTATCAAATGACGTTCCTCTCGGTAGAGGGAAGGAAGCAATATCCTTCTTCATTCTTTCTTTTTGGTCTAATCGCTTCCTGACCGGATCGAGACTGGTACCCACTGCTATGATCACGTAAAAACACCAAATTTCCGTCGGTTCGGTTAGACGGCTAATCGTCAAGTTTGGAAAAATGATGTACATAAACAGTATTAGGGGCAAGATGGAGTCAATGGGTTTGTATCCAGGCTCCTTCCGAACCAGACACTGGACTACGGCAAATAAAGTGATGATAAAGGAAAGAGCGAATATAAAAAATCCCACCCAACCTAGCTCCAAAATAATCTCCATAAAGCCATTATGAGCGTGAGGGGGTGTCCAAAAACCATCCCCTGACGGCATCCAGAGCTTACCATCGAGGGAGTTAGCTGCTGGGTTGTCACTGCCGCGCCAAGGTTGCCAAAATCCATGAAATCCATAGCCTAACCAGGGCCGCAATGCGATCTTTTCTACAATCAAATATTCCCACAGGGGTGTTCGACCCGTTAAGGTTAAATCCTTACCCAAACCATCGACCACAATGGCTTCCAGGTTTTCTGTAACAACTAGGGATAAACTGATACCTACTACTAGAAAAAGGACAATCATAAACATTGCCCAGTGAAAACTTAAACGCTTTAGAAACCGGGACACTAATAACAAGCTTATTAGGGCTAGAAAGTTGACTCTTGCTCCTGCTGATTCAGCACTCTGCAAAGCATACAGTGACAACAAACTCAAACCCCCAGAAAGCCAGCGACGTTTGGGATTGTTCAAGGTCTCAAATAACCAGAGTGCTGAACTTAAAGCCATCAACGCTGCAAAGGGATTTGCATGACTATTAATTCCTTGCCAGCTATTTTTAGTAGCATTGATTCCTACCGAAGGAACCAGCAGGGCGTAATAAGCACTGACAATTGCATTTAAAGCCAGAGTCCACCGGAGTATTTTATCAATTCTTTCAAAAGAATAGCGCTTGCCAATATAAGCCGAAACAATTGTAATCAATAAAAAGGCGGAAGATGCTTTTAAAGTGTAGTCTCTTGTTTCTGACCAAAATGCAGACAGCAACATCAGCAATAGAAATATCAATAAAAAAGGGTTTTTAATCGTAACAATAGAAAAAGTATAAATTACATCTTTAAGATTCCGCCTAAGTTGGGGTGATAATACAAATAGAATCGCTGCATACGCAACAATTTGAACTACTAAAGCAGGCATTGTTTTATCGAGGTTGTAGAGTCCCATTGGATGAAATCGGGGAAATGGTTCTATACTTAACCCGGGAATTTGAAATAAAAATAAAAAAATACTGGCATCTTCTAGCCATGTCGCTATTTTTTTATTTCTGCTGACAGAGTTATAGAATAATAAAATGTAAACGAGACCTATTCCGCTGACAAGAAGAAGAATAATAGGATTTGCAAGTAACTGTTTCATGGAATTACTCTGGCTTATATCCAGGGAGACAAATCTACAACTTGACCAGGAATAAGTTATTATAATTAAGGGGGAATCCGATTTTTCCTTTTAGATAGCTTGCATAAATCGCACTGAAACTTTGATGATAAAAGGGTTAAAAGCAAAATTTACCTTTCCCTGATCCTTATTCTAATTTTAGCAATCCGTTAATTTTTTATCCAATAATTCCTGTCCAAACTGTATGCTTTTTACAATTTAAGAATATTTTTAGCCTTCTCCGATTCTACTAAGAAGGCTAGGATTAAAAAGATTTTATGGGTTTAAATAAAAATATGCTTTATCAATTCTTTTGAAGGGTGGCCTATTGAAATTATTTATCTAAAATAGATGTTCTGAGGGAGGATCCAGTGAGTTTACCCTTCTTTAATTTAATTAAGTAACTCAAATCAATTTGAATGGGCTGAGTTTACTATCGAGATTGATTGAATTATCATAGAAATTTTTGTTTTTTTCAGTGCATAGTTCTAAGATTCTTTAATTCTGTAGTTTTTTGTTTCCATTAGGGCTTATGAAGCTTTACTAAACTTCCTTCTAAAAAGGCCAGGTATTTTTGAAGTTTTAAGTTGAGAGTTTTGGCGGCCTCTTGCCTGAGCAAGTCCCAGTTTGAACCCTATGTTATCGTTGGATGTAGGAAAAGGTTGTCAGTCGGTCTAACTATATCATAAAATAAGCTAAGAAACCAGTAAGAAGAAGCCCCAAATGATGCAGGAAATACTCCGAGACGACTAACCACACCAAGGCATTCTAGGCAGGTAGCACCTCAGAACAGCAATATGGAGAAGCAGCAGCAGTTGAATCGGACTCGGGTTGAAGGTCACTTTGATGTACAACAGCCAAAAAAAATAATCCACTCAGTTGTGGGGATGACTCTGTTGGCGGTGGCAGCAATGGTTTGCTCTGCTCCAAGTGTAGCTCAGGAACTGAGGGGAGAAGAGAATGTACTAGAGCAAAGACAAATCAATCCCATGATGCCAATATCGCCAGCTTATACCCTAGGCGGTGGGGATCTGGTAAATGTGAATATTTTGGGACTTCCGGAGTACAGCGGTCAGTACCAGATTCCGGTAGATGGCAGACTGAACTTGCCCCTGATTGGCACGGTGAATTTGGAGGGGTTGACTTCAGAAGAAGCGAGTCGGGCTATCGAAGCCGCTTACCAAGGGGTAATCAGACGTCCCCAAATAGCGGTGAGTCTGGTAGCACCTAGACCGCTAAACGTCTGGGTTTCTGGAGAAGTCACTCGTCCTGGTTCCTACATTATGCGCCTGACGCCCGGAGCGGGAAATATCCCAGGGGTTCAATACCCCACTGTAGTACAAGCATTAGAAATCGCTCAGGGGGTCACTCTGGCCGCTGATATTAGTCAAGTCCAAGTACGGCGATTATCGAGGGCGGGTCAAGAGCAAGTTTTCACCCTCGATCTTTGGGCGATGCTGCAACTCGGTGATGGTCGCCAGGATATAACCTTGCGAGATGGAGACGTGATCTTTGTACCGACATCTCCTCAAGTCAACCTAGAACAAACCCGGCAACTTGCAACAACTAGCTTTTCGAGGGATACGGAACTACCTCGGACTGTGGCGGTGGTAGGATCTGTTGAGCGTCCTGGGACCTATACTATACTGGGATCTGAGACAGGAGAAGGAATCAGAGCTGCGGGGCTGCCAACAATGACGCGAGCAATCCAGTTGGCTGGGGGAATTCAACCGGATGCAGATATTCGTCAGATCCAGTTGCGCCGACCTACGATAACTGGGGGCGACCAAGTTTTGAATCTAAATTTGTGGCAACTGTTACAAACTGGGGATTTCACTCAGGACCCTATTCTGCAAAATGGTGATACCATTTTTATTCCTACTGCTTCTTTCATTAATCCCAATGAAGCCGGGGTATTAGCGACCACTAATTTTTCTCCCGAAGCGATTCAAGTTAATGTGGTGGGAGAAGTGGTCAGACCGGGTAATCTACGGCTTCCGCCTAACACTCCTTTAAACCAAGCCCTCCTGGCAGCTGGGGGATTTGATCCCAACCGGGCGAAGCAGGATAGGGTTGAACTGCTTCGTCTTAATCCGAATGGTACAGTTTTTCAGCGCATTATCAGCATCGATCTAGATGCTGCCATTAATGAGGAAACGAATCCAATTCTGCGCGATAACGATATTGTTGTCATCAACCGATCGCGGTTAGCTACATTTGGTGACACTGTTAATACGGCAACCGGCTTTAGTTCAAATGCCACTGGATTTCTAAGAATTTTTGACTTTTTTGGGATATTTGACTATCTAAGACTGCCTCGTCGGTGATGAGTGCCAGAGACAAGCTAGGAACTTGTGACGGATCCCTCGTGTAACCAAAAACCTAAAGGTATTAATCATGGATTACGATCGCCATTTACAGAATTTTTCATCATCTCCCAAGCCTCATGAACTACAACATTCAGGATCATTATCGACACTTTACCGGGAAAGGAGCGAGCCAAGTGATGAAGAAAAATTTGACGTAGCTTGGCTATTTGCAGTGTTCCGGAGAAGAACGCCGATCATGCTTTTGGTGGCGATCTCGTTGAGTGTAATGGCGGGAGCAGTGATTGTCCGAGGTTCTCGTCAAACCATTCCTATCTATCAAGGCTCTTTTAAGCTGTTAGTTGAGCCTGTAACAGCAGAAGGGCGGTTAGCTCGGCAGTATGTGATGGCTCGAGGTTCAGGGGGAGATGGTGATCTTCAACGCGCAAGAATTGAAGAAACTAGCTTGGTAGACTACCAAACTTTGATTCGTGTCCTAAAAAGTCCAAAACTGATGTTGCCAGCGATCTCAAAGCTTCAAACCGAGTATCCTAAGCTCCAATATGGATCGGTGGTTAGGAACATTGAAATGACTCGAATCACCGTAGGAAAAGGTAACCAAGAGCAAGGTACAAAAATTTTAGTCGTGAGTTACCAAGATGAAAATCCTACAAGAGTGGAAGCGGTATTAAATCAGTTAGTAGAGACTTATTTAGAATACAGTGTTGAAGAGCGCCTAGCTAGTTTGCGGCAGGGTATTCAGTTTATTGAGGCGCAACTCCCCGCACTCCAGGAGAAAGTTGACACTCTCCAAGGCGATTTGCAACGCCTGCGCCAAAACTACAACTTGATGGATCCAAATCTAGCTGATAGATATCTTTCCGAACACCGTTTAATTATTCAAAGACAGCGATTAGACCTGACTGCACAGCTACAACAACAGCGAACACTGTACAAGAACCTGCAAAAGCAGTTGCTCGAAAAACATCCCGTAACCATCCTCTCGCGAGAGGCCAAGGCTTATGAAAATTTAATCGGTCAGATTCAAAGGCTTGAAGGAGAGCTTGCCATCCAGTCAGCTATGTTTTTTGATGACAGCGAACCGATCTTGATGTTGCGGGAAAAACTCGACAACTTATACCTTCAATCTCGCCTAGCAGCTGAATCAGTTGTACAGCAGGTGGGTAGCGAAATCGAAGAAATTGAGGCTCGAGAGCAAAGCCTCGCTGAAGCTGAAGAAATTTTAACTCAAGCCCTAAAAGAATTGCCAGTAGTTTCGCGCCAATATACCGATCTAAACCGGGAACTTGACGTATCGACAAATACCCTTCAGGAGTTTTTAGCTAGACGAGAAGCTTTGCGTGTGGATGCGGCTCGCAATGACGTCCCTTGGGAACTGATAGATCCCCCGGTAGTTCCTCGGGATGCAAGAGGTAATCCCATCTCAATTACTGTTCCTCAAACACGCCGCGAGTTAGCAGTAACGGTTATTTTAAGCATCCTGCTGGCAGTAGGGGTTGGTTTTCTGGTGGAGGTGTTGCATACGGTTTTCCATGTCCCCAAGGAAATCCGTTTGGCTACAAAATTGCCTGTGGTGGGTGTGATTCCTTTCGCCAAAGAACTCAAGAAGCTTGCTAAACCCGTCAAAAAACTCTCTCCTGAACCGGCTTTTGTCAGTTTGGCGCGCCACAGCTCAGGGAATCGGTTAGGAACTGGAACTGTCTTATCTGCTACGGGCCGTTACAACAGCTCACCGTTTGTGGAAGGTTTCCGCTCTCTACACACGAATGTCCGTTTGCTAAGTTCTAACTCCCCTATCCATTCCTTGGTGATAGGTTCGGCAGAAGCAGGAGATGGGAAGTCTACTGTTGCCTTACATCTGGCGGAAGCAGCAGCAGCGATCGGTCAACGAGTGTTACTAGTGGATGCCGATCTTCGCTCTCCTGACCTCCATACCCGACTAGAGCTCCCGAATTTTCAGGGACTCACAGATGCGATTTCCACTGATATCAGTCTCAATGATCTGATTCAGCGACCCCCAGGAGAGAACAATCTGTTTGTGTTGACCTCTGGGTCAGTGCCGGATGACCCCATTAAGCTCCTCTCTTCTAAAAAAATGCACGCGCTCATGGAGCAATTTCAAGACTTTTTTGACTTGGTTATCTACGATACCCCACCCATTGTGGGGCTGGCAGATGGCAGTATCCTTGCTGATCAAACTGATGGTTTAATCTTGGTGGTGGGACTGGCTAAGACTGATCGCTCTTCGATCTCCAAAGCTCTGGAAGAATTAAAAATTTCTGGCGCTCCCGTTCTGGGTGTGGTTGCTAATAATTTTAAACGCGCCTCTTCTTAAATACCAGAAAGCTAATAAATGCCGCTCACAACTAGGAGACAGCATTTATTAGCTTTCTGGTGCTATGGTAAAGGCCATTGATCAACCCGTTATATCATCCAGACTGTTACCTAACACCCGCGACTAGATTTACGACGCCGAGACAAGGCCATTGCGGCTGATACGATTCCTAAACCTATCACGGTCGTCGGTTCCGGTACGGATACGTTCACCACTCGGGCGGAGACGATAAAGTCATCGTAGTCATTATTTCCGCCGATCCCGTTATCCTCAAAAAATAACGTCAGACCGGATAACAAATTCCCCTCAAACAAGACGCGATCGCGACCATTGACCGTTCTCTCATTCAGACTCTCATCATAGTTATTGTTAGTAAGGGTTATCGGGGTGTTCCATAGCTGAGGATTTAGCAGGCTAGTCGAATAGACCGTCCTTGTGTGAGCTCCACGAGTCCCCTGAGTAGTTTTATCGTAGCTTTTTAGAAAAAAGCTATAGTCTTTGCCCTGATTAAAGGTGAAACTGGTAAAAGCATCCTCGGGTAAGACAGCCTTTGTAGTGCCTAGAGTCCCCAGGTTATCATTTAGGCGACCGCTCCCGGGATCCACATTCCGAGTTTCAGAAATCAGAAGCGTTTCTAGTCCCGTAGATAGATCTTTAACCCCAAAATCGCCGAACCACCACCCGTGGGATTGTAGAAACTCAAAGTTGACTGTTGTATCGGTATCGAACAGGATGCCGCTGTTTCCAAATGTAAAAGCGTCGGCAGGTGCTACAGAGGCTAGGCCCAGAAGCGTGGTTGCTGTTGCTACACAGAGAATGTTTTGTGGGAAGTTCATTGTTTTGGCCCTCAGTTGTTCTTAATTATGCTCTAGCGGTGATGTTTTAACCCGTTGGGTCCTGAAGTATTTTTTTGAATGATGGCTTGCGACTGGCCTTGGGGGAGTGGCAGGCAAGTAATCTCGCTCTTTTTTCTTTCCTTTTCTCTATTAAGCCATGAAATCTATAATACTTCCCTGATCGCGATCACAGCTTTAATAACTCTTTAAAATTATCCCGTTAATTACGTGGAATTACCCAGTAATTCTCAGTGTAGAATTTACTTCCCCGAAAATAAAATCCCACGAGAAATTCATCGGTTGAAGCTATCCGTGAAGCGTTGGCGAAGCAGAATCTCCTTAACCTAAGGCGGGATTGGATTCCTAACCCTTACAGAGGGTCTAGGGACGTCATGGGAATTTGAATCCTAATCTTTATCTGTATTGGGAATAGGGCAGAATTTTGACCCTTGAGCCATTCCCTGCCCCTGTTTCCTAAAAAAATCAATCAGGACATGGGGGAAATACGGAGATTAAACGTTGGAGCGCCGCTTCATCCTCATCTTAATTCTCCCCCAGTTCCCCCTTAGGTAGAGAATTCCTACTGCGACTCGGATTGACTCCCTTGCGATCGCCGTTCCTCCGCCGTTGCCATCACCTCATCCATTTTCTCCAGAATCTCTCCTGGATAATTCTCTAACACCTTCGTCGTCAGAGAAATCCGCCCTTTCCACTCATCCAACTCAGCAATCACCACTTTAATCGGTTGTCCAACTTGAAACACCGTATGGAGAGATGCCACATACTTTTGGCTAATCTGATTGATATGGAGCAAGCCCGTCACTCCATTGAGGTCTACAAAGACTCCAAATGGCTTGAGTCCCACTACTTCACCTTCAACCAGTTGACCCACTACGAGTTGGCCCATGCGCTTGGCGCGAGCTTGTAGGCGTTGAGATAGCACCAACTTATTCCGATCGCGATCGGCCTCCAAAATCGTAGCACTCAGATTCTGTCCAATGAGCTGCTCCAAATTCCCCCGCTCGCTTAGGTGCGATCGCGGAATAAAACCGCGCAACCCTTCCACATTAACCGTGACGCCACCCTTATTCACGCCAATGACCCGCACTGGCAGCGATTCATTATTCTCTTGTACCTGCGCTAAACGCTCCCAGACTTTCCTCAATTCCATCTGGCGAATCGACACCTTGACTTGACCTTCGTCATTCGGTTCGCTGACAATTAAAAAGTCCCGTTCCTCGTCAATCGGTACAATTTCCGCCAGATTGCTGACCGGCTTTACAGAAGCTTCCGCCAGGGGGAGGAAGGCTGCCGATTTACCCCCAATATCAATATAGGCCCCTTCAGAAACATATTCAAAGGCTTTACCACGGACTTTCTGACCTTTACGAAAGTCATAATCTTGTTGTTCGAGGGCTTTAGCAAAATCCTCAGCAGAAAAAGACGGTTGGGCCTTTTGAGAACGGGATGAGTTAGAATTCATCGTGATTAAAACAAAAAACAAAATTAAGATGAAGTTGAAATCGCTGGCACCGCATCGCCGATCGCCGTGCCAACTAAAGCGATAGAATCGGCGCATTCCTAGAAAGCCTGGGCCTTTGGCTGCAACGAGCAAAATCAGCGTTAAAGCGATCGCCTCCCAACGGATTGTCGGAGTGCTTTAACACCTGATCCCCCAGAGCACACCCTAATTGTCCTCCCTTGGCTCAATTCTGACGAACAATCTTGCACTTTAGCAACTCTTACTGTCGCCGCCAAAAATTCCCCGATCCACCCAGTCCAGGGGTACAGTATAGGAAAGAGAAACCTGGGGCCTTGAAAAAATCTATAGCAATCCGCAACAAAGAAAACTCCAGAAACCCAGTTTCTTCTCGCAGTCATCTAAAACTGTACCCCGGCTCTACCAATGGCCCCTTCCTAACAAAACACCGGCAGAACCGTTCTGCCGGGGATCTAGCCCTTCCACCCCAATCCGACCCTTTCAGTCCCTGATTGCCCGAGAGATCCCAGTACCTCAAGGAATGGAAAACCAGATTAACCATAGGCCACAAAATTAGCGGGACTCAGGGTATTAGGGTTCACCCCCCCCAACAGGGCCAATACTTCGCCAGTTCCTATTACCCGGAGCAATGTATCGGCACCCGAAGCTTGAACCGAGATTCCCTCAAAGGATAGAGGAGGCGCTAACGCAATAAAATCCTCTGCCGCATTAAAATCCGTAATCCGATCCGTGCCATCTCCCGGTGCGTAAACAAACCTATCTCGACCGGGACCCCCTGCCAATGTATCGGGACCCAAACCCCCGATGAGAATGTCATCCCCACCCCCGCCATTGATCCCATTGGCCGCAGTGTTCCCCAAAATCAGATCGTTAACCGGACTTCCCTGGAGGTTTTCAAGAGTTGTCCCATAGGAAATATAGGTCCCATAGCTGCTGGCACTGTAAGGGAACTGGGTTGGATCATTAATCGCCAGGTAAGTGGAGGCATTCAGGGCGCTCTGGTTGGTACTGACCCCCCCTTCGTTCATATCAAAAAAGTAGCTGCCGATCGCCGGTAACACAGAAAAATCCAAGGTATCGATTCCCCCGGCATCCCAAATCGTTTGCTTGACGCCAATAAAATTATTACCATCAAACTGATATAAATCATTCCCGCTATTCCCGTCACTAAATCCATACAGGAACTGGAGTGCCCGAATATCATAAGGCATGGGCGTACTGGCTCCGACCCCAGCAATATTGAAGCTCATCGCCGTGTTGCTATTATTATCCTGGACAAAGGATAAGCGGGGACCCTGGGCTGGGAACGTGGGCCGTTCTGCGAAGGCAAACCCGGCATAGTTATTAGGTTGCCTTAACCCTAAAGCATGGCCAATTTCATGAACCAATCGTTGATAGCCAAAATTACTTCGACTTTGAGAAAACGACAACTGGGGATCGATTTCATAATTCCGACTGAGTACAATATCTCCCCCAGTTTCCAGTCCAGGAGCATTGCTATAAGCGTAAGCCGGATTGTTGGCAAATAAGATCCGGATCTGACCATTATTCGAGGGGCGATCGGGAACTTCGACTAAGCTAAAAGGCAGGACTTCATCATACTCCTCCATAATTTGGCGAACATTATTTTTAATCCCTTCGTTGACCTCCCCCACGCCGCTTTCAGGACCGGAATAGCTCAGTGCACTGGCGGTTTCTACGAAACTGTAACTGAGGACCCCGCCCACGGGAACGTTCCACTTGACAAAATTCTCCTCAAGTAAGGTCACTGAGGAAGCCGGAGGAGGTGCATCGGTCGCGGGAGGTGTTGCAGGAGGAGGGGCTTGGGGAATGAGCAAGGAATTAATTGTGATCGGATCAAAATACTCCGAGGATCGCCGGCCCTCTTCGAGTCCTTCCAAGAGATATTGCTCAACCAGTTGAGGTAGGGTTAACCCTCTAGCCTGTAGATCCAGGTTATTGGCTAAATAGAATGAAGGATTGAAGTTTAAAGAAGGGCGACGTCCTTCTTGTATCCCGCTGAGTTGATAGTGGATGAGTAATTGCTCGCTAGTTGTTAATCCTGCTGCTACGAGGTCTGGATTATTTTCGCGGTAAAATTTGGGGTCAAAAATCAAAGAAGACCGGCGATTTTCGTTAATGCCGTAGAGAGCAAAATGAGCGATCGCCTTTTGGCGATTATTGGGTCCAAAGGCTTCGGCTAAGGTGGGATTTTGATTCAGATATAAAATCGGGTCGAAAAATGGGGAGAAACTGACATTCTGAAGCTCTTCGACGGGAACCCCAAGACCCTCCACATCTAAATCAGTCTCGACTTCTAGCTGAGTCTCCAGAAAGAGATTGAACAGGTTTTCATTCAGGGAAGGGGGTTGAGGACGATTCGGGTCTAGCTGAATGAACGGCGAAACGGGTTGTTCTACAACAGGAGTGAGCTGGGTAATAATCTCTGGATCGAGCTGTTCGAGATTTTTGCGATAAAAATCCAGGTCGAAAATCGGAGAAAATCGCCGTCCCTGGTCGAGCCCTACATTAATAAAGTGATCGAATAGTTCGCGATTATTTAAACCCCCCAGATCCGGGTTCGCGATTCGATAAAAGTTGGGATCAAAGGGAACGATAATGCGACGTCCCTCTGCCACCCCTCGTTCGGTAAAGTGAGTCTGCAATTGCTCGGGATTGAGTCCGATCAAGTCGGGATTGGCAAGCAGATAGAGTTCCGCATTAAAATACTCGGTTTCAGGGGGTGCAAGTGCCAGACCCGGTAAAACACCTTGAACCATGATTTTTTCCTCTTGATTACAGTTTCATTAAAGTTGGCGGATGTACGACCTGCCCCAGTGGATACTGATCATGCCAATCGTGCCAAAATTTTCACGCTTTGCGATCGCCAAGGGTGAACCCAGCCGATCGCCCAGTCGGCCCTCCCTGGTTTCATAGGCCAGCTTATGATAACCCGGGATAATTTCCCAGCCCTTCACAGGGATTGGAGGGTCTCATCGAACAGTTGCTGGATCTGAGTCCAAGCATCAACGGCTGCTTCGGGATTGTAGCTCGATCGCCGATCGCATAAAAACCCGTGGGTTGCCCCTGGGTATCGAATCACCCGGTGACGAATGCCTTGTTTTTGGAGTTCCGCTTCGATTTGGTTGACTTGTTCGTTAGGGATTAACGGGTCCTCTGTGCCAAACAACAGCGCGATCGTCCCCGTAATTTCTGGGGTAACACTCAAGCTGGGTTCCCCGCCTCCGGGGGTCCAGTTGACAATCCCCGCCCCATAACAGGAGGCAGTCGCCTTAATTTCTGGAAGGGTCGCGGCAAGATAGGCCACATGGCCCCCAAAGCAGAACCCAATACAGCCCATTGCCGTTGTTTTGACTGAAGGGAGGGTTTTCAGGTAATCCAGAGTCGCTTGGGTATCGCTTCTGAGTTCTGAAACCGTGGTTTGCTCTTTATAGTGCCGTCCAAGGGTCATTTCTTCTTCTGAGTAGCCCACCTCAAAGTCAGGTGCCGTGCGTTGGTATAATGCCGGAGCGATCGCCACATATCCCATTTTGGCGATTTTCTCGGTCACGGATCTGATATGTTCGTTGACCCCAAAAATTTCCTGAAACACGATAATTCCAGGAAATGGACCGACTCCCAAGGGTTGTGCCAGATACGCAGAAATCAGTAAATCTGTATTAGGCACTTTGACAGGAGCGCTTTTTATCTCTAAATCTGCCATATTCTTTCTGATTGGTTTGCGTTACAACCTGGTTTTTCCATTAACTCCTATCTTGCACTTAAACGCCTTGACTTCCATGCCTGAGTCCCCCTTTTACTCTTCCTACTTTATAGAGGTGTTAGGGTGCCTCCTTTGAGCCGGGGTGCAAGGGATCTCTTTGCCCCACACTCCATGACCCTTTGTCACAACTCATGATTCTATCGCTGTTTTCTCCCAAATGGGTCAAGCATAACAGGTACTTCCCTTTAAAAAACCTTCAATGAGATTTCCCACCTAAAATGCTAGAATTAAATAGAACTCAGTGGCTTAGAAGAACGATTTATCTGCGGCATTTGAACCCTAAAATTTCAGCGTGCTGTCCCCTTAATCTACTCACCCCAGAGGCAACTTAAGCGTGGAACGAACGACCCGAGGCTTAAGTCCAATCCTTTTTCACCAGTGGGATTTGATCCGCCCCATCATAACAAGTATCCCCATAAGGGGTGACTGGTATGCTTGGCGATCCCCCACTCGACAAACAGGCTTCTTACTAGATACAAAAGAAGAGAGAGAACGCACAGCCGTCCTTGAAACGGTACGACGTCTCTCAAACCACTGTCAGCAGCAGAATATCTCTACCCGTTTAATCCGAGTGCCTTGGAGTCCCTAGAATGCTTCAGTTTCATATCAAGACCGAAAGCGAAATCCCTGCATCCACTCAGTTGTTTAATCAAATCCGCTTCGCGATCGCCTCTCGACAAATTCCCCCCGGGGAAAAGCTGCCGAGTACCCGCGCGTTAGCGATTCAAACGGGTCTGCACCGCAATACCATCTCTAAAGTTTACCGTCAACTCGAAGAACTCGGACTGGTAGACTCTCAAGCAGGTTCGGGCATTTACGTTCGCGACGAAAACCAAGAACGAGTGGTCCGGATGACTTCTCCCCTGTTTCAAAAATACCCCGATGCCTATAAAACGGTAAAACGCAGTTTAGATGAATTGCTGCAACAGGGATGTTCTCTCAATCAGGCGCGGGAGCTATTTTTAACAGAAATTGACTGGCGCTTACGATGCAGTGCGCGAGTATTAGTTACTGCACCGACTCATGATATCGGTGCAGGGCAATTAATGGCATTTGAAATCGAACAAGAACTCAAAATTCCCGTGCAGTTGGTTCCCTTGGAAGACCTCTCAAAGGCACTGGAACAGACTCCAACTGGAACTGTAGTCACCAGTCGCTATTTTTTCAATAAAGCAGAAGAAGTCGCGGGCCCGAAAGCGGTTCGGGTGATTCCTATCGATACTTATGACTATATGGAAGAGATGGAATTAGTCAAAACTTTACCCAAAAATAGTTATTTTGGGATTGTTTGTTTGAGTTTAGGAATTATGCGGGTTGCGGAAGTAATTATCCACAGTTTACGCGGCGAAGATGTCCTGGTAATGACCAGTCAACCCGATGATGCCTACAAGGTGAATGCAGTAGTCCGGACTGCTCATACGATTATCTGTGATCAACCCAGTTACAATAAAGTCCGAGGGGCCATCCATGCGGCGCGAGAGGAAATGATTCGCGCCCCTCGGGTGTTTAAGACGGAGAATTATATTGGTGTGGACTCCCTGAATATGCTCAAACGGGAATTGGGGTTTGAGTAACGGTAGATTTAGCGATCGCCCTCTTCTGATATCTCAGGCGATCGCATTGCTTCCCGTCCCAACATCATCAATCCTGCCACCCCCAATCCCACAAACCCCACATATTCAGACCAATATCTGAGCATCTGCTGTTTCACCGTCAGTCCGGGATGCATTGCCGTGATATAAAGCAACAGCGACATCAGTAGCAAGGCTGAAACCCCGATAAACAATAACCCCATCTGAATTCGCGCCGGTTTCAGGTCCTCATCCCCTACATTCTGCAGTTCCTGCTTAATTTGCTCCATCAGCGGCATTTGGACTTCGGTAGCATCCGCCTGGAAACTGGGTACAGAGACATCCGCAAGGGCGATCGGCAAATTCGCATCCTGCGGAACTTCTAAATCTAGGGATATCCCCTTTACAAGCACTAATTCTAAAGGCGGTAACACTTCAGGGTCTGCAAACTCCAGAATTTCAGGAGTCGGTTCAGGAATCCGTTCCGGTTGCCAATCCATATCATCTTTATCGATAAACCTATCCCTAGACTAACGCACCGCCAGAAAACTCAGGCAAAACTTAGTCTAAGGCTTGACAAATTGCCTAATTTATGATATGAAACAACCTCATCAAGCCCGCTTCTGGAACTCATCTAACCGCGTTAACACCTCCACGCTGTGAGTTGCAGGACGGACCCCGAGAAAGGTTTCGCGCAAAATGCCTTCCGGGTCAATCATAAAACTATGACGCATGGACAAAGGAGGCATCCAGGACCCGTAAGCTTTGCTCACAGCACCATCAGTATCGGCTAACAGGGGAAATCGCAACCCTTCGGAATCGCAGAATTCCGCATGAGAGTCCACCGAGTCTGCACTCACCCCGAGGATTTGAGCATTTCTGTCTTGATATTTAGGCAAATCCTGCTGAAAGCGCCGCGCTTCTAAGGTGCAACCAGAGGTAAAGTCTTTTGGATAGAAATACAACACCACCCACTGTCCCCGATAGTCAGACAGGGAAATGTTGCCATTGCCGGTATTCGTGGGAAGGGTAAATTCGGGTGCCGGTTCGCCGATCGCAGGCAGTTTACCCCCCATAGAATAAGCGGCAGGGACCCAGTTGAACCAGGCGAGGAAGGCGAGAGTAGCAGCGAGAAAGAGTCGGTAAAAATGGCGACGGGACATGATGATGAATCGAGAAAGAGGATTATTTTAGAGTAGTTTAGCTTGCGATCGGCTCTAGGAGGCCGGTACAGTCAGGGGAAGATAACCCGGTTTCTTCGCATATATCCCTCTTCTATCACTTGAGGGCAAATTAACTATGGGGCGTCGTTTGAGGCAACGAGGGATCAGGCTTTAAACCGGGTTTGACTTCAAGAGGGATAGAATGTTAAGGCTTTAAAAATCACCTAGGTAATTCATAATAAAACTTGCATATTCTCTAGCTTCAGACCGAGCCAAATGAATTCCATCTGTAGTAATCCACTCTTTAGGAGGATGTTCGGGTAACCATTCGTAATTTTCAGCAGGAAATAGCTGCTTCATCAGCTTTTTTTCTTCGAGCCTTTGGGGGGTTTGATCTATGAGCTGATCACCGGGTACATCGAAGAGGATAACTCGCACCCCTTGGTTTTCAATTTCAGCAATTTTATTTTTCAAAATTTGGGATTCTTCGGTTAATTTATTGATTTGCTTGACCGTAAATTTCTCTCGCCGCTCTTCAATGGCTGGCCTTAAGGTATTTTCTCTCATTTGCGGATTTTTCAATAATTCATTCACTCTTTGCTGTTCTAGTTTTTCTGCACTGATTCCCTGCCAATTTTTGAGGATTTCTATGGCAACTGCAACGGGCTGGTATTCTTGTTTAAACATAGGAAGATAGCGGCGAATCCCGTAAAAAAGCGGATGATACGCTGCCTCTACTAATTCCTGGTTAACTCCCTGGGCAATCGTTCCGTTCACCTCTACAAGCATAATTGGGGGCTTATTATGATTGCGATTGACTAACTCCAAACCCGTTTGAGACGCCCCCCCTCGGATTCCAATATTAGCAACCTGAGCCTGCCCAAAATAATCGGCTTCAATTTTTGCAGTCCTTGAACTGCCTGTTAAAATTATTTCATAAGGTAAATTATTGTAAACATAGTTTTCTACCTTAATAATATTAGATTGTTGAATATTGAGTCCTTCGCTAGATGGCACCACTCCATTCACCATGAATGTATGATAGCAGGTCATCAAAAATAGAAAGACTAATAGAGGACGAACCAGAGGGCGAATACTATGTTTAAAACTGAAAGGTTTCCGGCCACTGCTCAAAGGATATGGATTCATTTGGATTCCTCCTATTTACCAACACATAAAAGTTCAACTTTTGGGGTTTATTAACCCAACCTATTTCCTAATTTTTCTTCCCATTAGGCTATCTTTAAAGGGTTTACCCTAAATTGAAACCCAGAAATATTTTGCCAAATCAAGAGAATTTATTCGACACTAATTGAATCTCGGAAAAGCGGACCCCACTAATATAATTTTAGGGGAGATCCTCTAAAAATTGGGGTGAATCTTGATTTTTAGAATTAATTTTATAATCCGATTGTAACTGATAAAATTTAAACCGAGCGAAGATTTTAAATTTTATCATAAAACACCCTGCAATACACAGTTAAACCCCTCAAGAATGCAATAAAACTCAACAAATTATGGCATCAGACCTTTTGGATAATTTTGGCTCCATTTGTAAGCAGATGGGCCGATCGCACCTAGAAAGCAGCCCTTGGCCATAGAAGGACTGAATGATTTTGACCCTTGGGTGTATTTTAAACAGGCAGTGCCCCAAAAAACAAGTCAGTAGGTGGACATCATTCGCTAACGAAATGAATAGAGATAGGGCCTTGTTTTACAGGAGTTTTCCTCGCGATCGCCGGTAGTTTACCCCCCATAGAATAAGCGGCAGGGACCCAGTTGAACCAGGCGAGGAATGCGAGAGTCGCAGCAAGAAAGAGTCGGAAAAAATGGCGACGGGACATGATGATGACTGGAGAGAGGGGATTATTTTAGATTAGTTTAGCTTGCGATCGGTCTATAGCGGCTCTCGGACTCATAAGAGACAGATATTGAGAGGAGAGGAGTGCGAGCATCTTGCTCACTTTCTTTAATAGCGAGCAAGATGCTCGTACTTCCTAACTGGGGAAACCGCTCTACCACGCCCTTGACCCCAGTCGAGAGGGCAGGATTAGGATGGAAAAGAACGCTACAATCCCTCCATCCCCTCTTCTTCCTCCTTCTGTCGTTTGAAAAATGGTAAAAACTAACATTCTTAACTATCTGAGCTATTTAAACGACTCAGATTATATCGCTGAAATTGTAAGCTCACTGGGGGCAGACGAGACTTTAATTCAGCTTCTTCACAGTGAAGAGTTAGAAACCATTGCTGCAACTTGCCTGTTTATTACAGATGCTGTCCTATTGGGTTCTCAAAATCAGATTTGCCAAGAGGCTTGGGAAAGTCACTCCAAGGGGGCGATCGTTCCCGAGTTAGAACGTCTTGTCCTCTCAGATAATCATTTCATCCGCCAACAAGTCATTTATACCCTCGGAAAGATATGCAGTTACGATAGCATCCCGATTTTACTCCGGGCTTTCCATCAATTCCGGGATCAAGACCCGATTTTGTTACCGAGACTGGTGGGAGAGTTATTTTTGCTAGGGGTAGATCATCCTGGGGATGTCATTCAGAGTATGATAGCCAGTCCGCAGTACCTCACCCGATGGGCGGTTTTGAAAATCTTGCCTGAATTTATTCATAACTCTCCCGATGAAACTGATGAAATATTTTTAATGAGATACAAGTTTTGTGAATCCCTATGTGATGATTCAAATTTTTTGATACAAGCCGAGGCAAAATATGAGTATCAATTTTTAAAATTAAATCTTCGCAGGCGTCAAGAAAATTTGTCGAAGTCTGAATATAAAAAACAAAAAAAAGAGCTACAACGATTAAAGCCCGGTTTATCTTTTTTTCAGGTTTCTGGACAATTTAATAATTACCTCTATGAGAACCGGCTTTATAACTACTCTATAGAAGAGTTAGAAACCTTTGTTGGTCAGTTGATGGAAGAAACCACCTTTTTTAGAGGGTAATTTGATGAACGATTCCGGAACGATTGAAGTCGTTACTACGAACAAAGACAAGAGAACGACTGAAGTCGTTACTACGAACAAAAGAGGGATAACGACTGAAGTCGTTACTACGAACTTGGAATGCAAAAAAAAGGGTAGTGCAATGCACTACCCTTTTTTTATTGATAAAAATGGCAGATAAGAGTTACAATGGCTTGCTCTTACCTGGGCCAATTTTTACAATTTAGGCGGTGACGGCCTTTTTGATGGTGGCGCTGAGTTCGCCTTTGGCGTACTTGGCGGCGAAGTCATCGAGGTTGACTTGCTTGATCTTGGAGGCGTTACCGGCTGTACCAAAGGCTTCATAGCGTTCGGCACAGACTTTTTGCATATATTGGATGGAGGGTTTCAGGAAGTGACGGGGGTCAAATTCCTTGGTATTTTGGGCCAGGGCTTCACGGACTGCCGCAGTGATTGCCAAACGGTTATCGGTGTCGATGTTCACTTTACGAACACCGCACTTGATTCCTTTTTGGATTTCTTCGATGGGCACGCCGTAGGTTTCGGGGATGGTTCCGCCGTATTTGTTGATCAGTTCGATCAAGTCTTGGGGTACGGAGGAAGAACCGTGCATGACCAGGTGGGTGTTCGGCAAGCGGCGGTGAATTTCTTCGATCCGGCTGATTGCTAAGATTTCCCCAGTGGGTTTCCGGGTGAATTTGTAGGCACCGTGGCTGGTCCCGATCGCCACTGCCAAAGCATCCACTTGGGTTTGCTCAACGAAGTCAACGGCTTGATCAGGATCTGTCAGCAGTTGATCATGAGAGAGTTTGCCTTCAAACCCGTGCCCATCTTCTGCTTCACCCATGCCGGTTTCCAAAGAACCCAAGCAACCGAGTTCGCCTTCGACGCTGACGCCGATGGAGTGAGCCACTTTCACGACTTCGCGGGTGACTTCCACGTTGTACTCATAGCTGGCTGGGGTTTTGGCATCTGCTTCCAAGGAGCCATCCATCATGACGCTGGTGAACCCTTGTTTCATGGCAGAGTAGCAGGTGGAAGGTGCGTTGCCATGATCTTGGTGCATGGCAATGGGGATGTGGGGGTAGGTTTCCACTGCGGCTAGGATCAAGTGGCGGAGGAAGTTTTCCCCAGCATATTTGCGTGCACCACGAGAAGCTTGCAGAATCACGGGGCTGTTGGTTTCGTTAGCAGCCTGCATGATTGCTTGGATCTGCTCCATGTTGTTGACGTTGTAGGCCGGAATGCCGTACTCGTTCTCTGCTGCATGATCCAGCATTAACCGCATAGGTACAAGCGCCATAGATGGTCCTCCTAATTACTTTTTTTTTCAGCGATGGGGTATGGACAAGCTGAAATTGTTACAACAAGTTTAAGACAAATTTCAGATTTTTAGGAATTATATCTAAAAATGAGAACTTTATAACGTTTTTATCTCAGAATTAGAAATTTTGTCGTTGGTCATTGGTCAGTGGTCATTGGTCAGTGGTGATTTGTCCTTGGTCATTGATGAAAAAGGACAAAGGACCAACCACAAAGGACCAATGACAAAGGACCAACAACAAATCACAAATTTATGGGTCGCCCGGGATTCGAACCCGGAACTAGTCGGTTAAAAGCCGAATACTCTACCGTTGAGTTAGCGACCCGCGTGCTTTCTTTTTCAGCACCTTAGCTACATTAGCACAGCCTATTTAGAAAAAGCAAGGGGTTTTTTAAAAAAAATCTACGGTGAGGCGAACTTGGGTTTCCCACTTGTCTCCGGGTTGCAGATTCATCAGGTGTAGGCCGGTGTTGAGGGCGTTTCGGGGGGCGGTCCAGGGTTCGAGACAGTAAAAGTCTTGGCCTTTGAGGGTCCAAAAGACGACATTGGAATAACTGGCCTTAAAGAGTAACCGGACTTGCAAGCGGCGACTGTGGTCGATCGCCGTGGCAGCGAGTCCGGTAATTTTGGTAAAAGCGGCATCGATTTCGTCTACATTGAGGTCAAAGCTGCCGGTGAAGGGATATTGAATCTGAGTTTTTTGGTCGCGGTATTGAACTGCGGGAATTTTAAATTGAAGTTTGGACTTATCCGGGGCCCAAAAGTACGGATGGAGCCCGGTAGAAAAGGGCATGGGCCGATCGCCGGTGTTGGTGTAGCGTTGGTCGATTTCCAGGCTATTGCCCTTGAGCTTGTAAGTAAAGGCCAGTTCAAAATCAAACGGATAAACGGCACGAGTGCGATCGCTACTGTTGAGAATCAGGGTAATACTGGCCTGGTCCTTGGTCATCCCCTCGGTTACTTCCCAAGGTAAATCCCGAGCAAACCCATGTTGTTTGAGCTGGTACTCTTTGCCTTGATAGCAGTAGGTGTTATTCGGCAAGTTGCCACAGATGGGAAACAAGATGGGGATGCCGCCACGGACACTTAAATCCGGATTGGCAAAGCGTTCGGCATCCAGATAGAGGAGGTCGTGACCTTGAACTTGCCAACTGGTGATGATGCCACCCCGTTCTGGAACGACTTCGACCCGGGATTGAGCGGGTTGGTCGGAGAGGATGTAGGTCTTGTATTGTTCTTCTTTCACGGCGATCGCAAACACTGTTTATCCTTTGTCCTTGAGTCGAATGATCGGGGGCGGCAATTATCTCAGTCTTTACGGTTGTAACGGACGGCGATCGGATAGTCAAGGGGAACTTTTCACGGGGTTGATTCCGAACCCTCCCCGACTACCCTAGTCCCCCTGGGGCGATCGCCTTTGCACTAGCTGGAAAGCTGGCTCTTAGGGAACTGGGGCAGTTTAATTTTCTTGTTCCGACCGGCTACTCCTATGGCACCCCCTACCGCTGCCGCAGCCAGGGCCATCCCCACCATCCGAGAGGTTCCATTTGATGGAGGTGGGGAAACAGGTTCAGCCTCGCTCAATTTATCAGCTTCTCCAAAAGAAAGAGGTTCCCCCAACTCATTTGTAAAGGGGGATGCATTAAATGCCTCATCTTGCTCACCGGGTAACTCTTCTTGAGGTGTGGGATTAGACTTAATCTCAGGTGGCTTTTGGGACTCAAACACCGTATTTCCCGAGGTCACCACTTTAGATTGACGAGCATCCAGAATCATGGGGGAAGTCATCGGTTCCTTAAAAACCCCAGAGATCAGGTCGATGTGTTCTAGGATGCGATCGCCCCTTTCCCCTGTGACCACTTTGGGCTGATACTTCCGGACCTCAACGGGTAAAAATTCCACCTTCATTTGTTCCTCTCGCAAGGACACCTTCAGAACAGCGGTATCGTAATCGCTGCGAGCATTCCCTCCAAAAATAAAATTCCCCAGCGAGTAAGCAATAGGCCGTCCCTTATAAATCTCTGCCCCCTGCAACACATGAGGATGATGACCTACGATCACATCCGCACCTTGGTCAATCGTAAAATAGGCCAATTCGCTCTGCCAAATTTCCGGATAATTGGCCAGTTCTACACCCCAGTGAAAATTCACCACAATCCAGTCTACTTCATCCCGGACGGCCTGGATATCCTCGGCAATCCGCTTTTCCATGCCGTGATTAGTCCCCGGTACCCCTGCGGCTGCGGCATGATAATCCGCCGTATAGTACCCAAAGTAAGCAATTCGCTGACCTTTAACATCAATAATTTTAGGACGTCGGGCTTCGGTCATTTCCATTCCGGCTCCGACGCCATGAATACCCGCTTTTTCTAAGGTTTTCAGGGTCTCCTGGAGTCCGGGACCCTGGTAGTCCATCGCGTGATTATTGGCCAGGTTGACGAGATCCACGCCCCCAGCGGTGAGCACATTCACGGCGTCGGGTTCGGCTTTAAAATTAAAGGTTTTTTCCAGTTTTGTGTCGGCGGTGGTCAAGGTGCCTTCGAGGTTGACCATTGCTATATCTGCCTCGCGGTATTCCGGCATTTGGTCAAAGGCCCAGGTATAATCACTCCCGATGAGGTCTTCAAACCCATGCCCGAGGGTGACATCTCCACTCATCATCAAGGTCACCGTTGGGTCATTCGGGTTCACAACATTGGTATGTTCAATGACGGGAACGGTTTCTAAGGCTGCTTGGACCATTTTGGGCCGTTCCGGCTCTCCATTGACCGTAGTGGAGGCAGTTTGGGGGGAAACAATGGCGGTGGGTGCGGATTGGTCGCGCAATTGCAAGTAGCCGATCGCACTGCCCATGATAAAGGCACTGACGGAGACCCCCGCCACTAAAAATAATCTAAAAACTTTATAGTTGATCCAAGCAGTGGCTCGGGAGACTCCATCGAGCAGCTTCTGTAAATACTGATTTCTGCGTTGCTGGTTGGCTGGGGTGACAATCCGGATGGACTGCTGCCACAATAAGTCAGAATTTCCGATGGGGTTAGCACCTGTGGCGATGATGCGAACGCCATCAATGACTTCCGAGTTGAGCCGCCAGATTTGGTAACAGATAAATTTATTTAGACCCGAACGCAGTTGCTGGTAGATATCGGGTTGATGGCTTACCCCATTGATTTCCAGGCGGATCGGCAGGCATCCTTTTTGGACGGGTTCGACCCGGGCATAAATGCCTTGGGGGGCCAGGTATGAGTTGATCAGGTAGGCGATCGCCCGAAAATTTCCCGCCCGTGCTAAGTCGAGCATTGAGGGTTCCGCAAAGGTGCTGAAACTGGTCATCCTGTTCACTCCTATTTCTTGCTGGCAAGTCTAAATTTTAAATCAGGGATATCCCTGGGGAATTGATGTTTCGGGTTTATTTTGGGGAATTAATCTGTTTCCAGGATTCTCCCGGGCTCTCCCGAATGCGTTTGAGTGTTAACGGCGTTATGATTCAACCCCTACTTCGGGTGAGCTGGTTTAAATTGGTCCTTTAATTTAGGGATGGGGATGGATTGTTTTTTTGAGGAACAATCTTTCACCCCTGATCCCATCGCTGTTGAGGTCTGAATAACCGAGGCTGATAGTCGGCCTCTTTTAAGTTAGTTTACGGTGAGAAACCGGCAGAATCAGACGGGCTTGGGTGATTAAACGGGCGATCGCCCACAAACTAAATTCCCCCGTTCTGCCGCCTGGATTGTTCGCTCAACTGGGTTCCCTCAGATTTTCCCCGATTTTTCTCGGTTTTCCCCGGTTTTTCTGACTCATTCTCAACAGAAGCAACCGGGGAATTTCCCGTGAGGGATTAGCTTGACGATTGTAGCCCAAAACTTCTATTTTTTGAGTCTTTAAGTTGACAAAATTATACCCGATATGCGTTCGCTCACTTTTGGGTGGTCAAGGCGATCGCCTTGGGGGGTTTAATGTGAGCCAAAGCCGGGGAAGGCGATCGCGTTGAACTCCCATGAATCTTCTTTTAAGCAGTTACCCTGCGTTAAAACTGATAAGTCACGCCTACTTGTAAAACCGGATAAAATCGGAAACGACCTAAGGCATCCTCTAGGTCTTCCCGCTCTCGTTCAAGTTCACTGGCCAGCACGGGATTAGAGGCGGCACCGAGGGCATTTAAGGTCACATCGGGCGATCGCTGAAACATCACCCCAAGGTCCATAAAAAATCCCCATCGCTTTCCGAAGGCGACGGGATTACCCCAGCCCAGCCCAATATAGGGTGCAAAGTCGGGAAAATCAACTTCTGCTTCTAACGTACCTACTTGAGCCACCGCAAAGGTAGTATTACCAATCTGATAGGAAGCGTTAGCGTCATCGCCGGAAGCCTGAGCGACTCCTGATGCCTGATTCCCGTTATAAACTAAACCCCCGGTGATCCGAAATCCCGAGTCTTCGTTGGGAAAATAATCGACAAAAGCCGGGATTGTCCGCAAATCTACATCGGTATCGTAAGTAATGTCGGTTTCTGTAAACTCGCGGTTGAAGGATAAGCCATTAAATCCTATTCTCGCGTTTAAATTGGGAAAAATCCGACCCGTAACCTGAGCGCCAATCCCCAGCGTTCCCGCATTACCCGAGACGGCAATCCCACTCCGTTCTTCCATCAATCGCAGGGTACGCGGTGGCAGGGGGTCGGGTTGAGACGGGGGTACGGGACGAGATGCAGGGGGGACGGGTTGAGTAGGGGGGACAGGTTGAGTAGGGGGAAGGGGTGCGGGGACCGGTGGGACTGGGGTCCCTCCCGGGACTTGTTGACAGCGAGAATTAAGAGGAAACAACCGACACAGGGTTTCTAAATCGGTATCTTGCGCTTGCAGGGGTTGGGAGAGGCTGGCATCGATCGCCAGAGTGGTTAAAATACCAACCACCCCATAAAAAATTTTTATAGAAAGACTAAAGTTTTGAGCCATGAGCTTCTGTGTTCGGCTGGTGTTGGGCTGTATGCGTTTGCCATCGCATCATATCCCATCCCACTGATGCCAGGGTAATGATTTGGCTTGGGGCTTGCGCGATCGCCCTGGTCCCCAGGATTGCCCTGGGTGCTTTGCCTTTCCAATCCCTTATCTCTATACTGTGTAAAATACTGTTTAAACTTTTGATAATTTTTTTAACGATTCTTAACTCATCCTGGAGTCGGCGATCGCTCCTGAAAACCCCACTCCCTCCCAATCTTGAGGCAAAACCATGACCGTTCGTAAAGACACAATTTTTGAGCAGTTTTTAGCACCCGTTGTCTGGCTGTTCGTCGATGAAAAGGCGATGCAGCAGTTGAGTCGCAGCATTGACTGGGAAACGGAGAGTGCTCGCCTCAAACGGCCCGATTTGGATTACCCCGACTATTACATCACTCAAAATTTTCACGGTATTGAAGGCGGTTACCTGAATTCGGGTGCAGCAGTGAGTTATGACCCGATTACCCAGTATGCCCTTCCTCCCCATGAAGGTTGGATCCGCCAAGGGTTAATCGATGCCATTCGTACCCATCCGCGCCGCATCCTGGACCTGGGTTGTGGCACGGGTTCGACGACGATCCGCCTCAAGCAAGCCTTTCCCGATGCGGAAGTGATCGGTTTGGATTTATCCCCCTATATGCTGGTGATGGCCCAATACAAGGCTAAACAAGCGGGTTTAGAGATTCAGTGGGTGCATGGCCCTGCGGAACAGACGGGATTTGCCCCTAATTCTTTCGATCTAGTGACGGCTTCGTTATTATTCCACGAGACCCCAACACAAATCGCTCAGGCGATCGCACAAGAAAGCTTCCGACTGCTGCAACCTGGGGGACAGTTTCTAATTCTTGATGGGAATCAAAAAACCCTACGCCAGACAGAGTGGCTTACCCAAATTTTTGAAGAACCTTATATTCAGGAGTACGCCGGTGGCAGTGTGGATGCCTGGATGGGTGCGGCAGGATTTGGTGCGGTGCAGACGACTGAAGTTTGGTTACTTAATCAGGTAACCAGCGGGATCAAACCTTTGCCTCAATCTCCGGCAGCGTCATCGAGGTGGACTGAACAAGAGGAGTCATGGGTTGTGGCTCCCAGCTACTAAGGAGAGAGGGACCATGAGTTTAAAGGCGATTTTATTTGATTTCAATGGGGTCATTATTAATGATGAGTCGATTCACGAGGAGTTAATCAATGAGTTGCTGCTGGCGGAGAACTTGCGCCCGAAAAAGGGGGAGTTCTGGCAAATCTGTTTAGGACGCAGCGATCGCGCCTGTATTGCGGAGTTATTTGCGACTCGGGGACGGTTCCTGACGGATGAGGCGATCGCTGCTTTGGTTGCTCGCAAGGCGATCGCCTATCAAGAACGACTCGCTACCCTGGATAAGCTGCCCATTTTTATGGGGGTGGAAGACCTGATTTATAAACTGCGCGGCGCTCAGTTAAAATTAGCGGTGGTCTCGGGTGCTTTGCGCTCCGAGGTGGAACTGGTGTTAAATCGGGCAAATCTGGCCCAATATTTCTCGGCGATCGTGGCGGGAGATGACATCACCGTCAGTAAACCGGAACCTGATGGTTATCTGCTGGCGGTGGAACGGTTGAATCAGCAATATCCGGACCTCAACCTGACCCCACGAGATTGTTTGGCGATCGAAGATACTCCCGCTGGGATTCAGGCGGCTCAACGTGCTGGAATTCAGGTGGTTGGCATTGCCAATACTTACCCGTTTCATATGCTCCAGCGGCAGGCAGACTGGACGGTGGATTATCTGCGCGATGTGGAACTCGATCGCCTCAAAGAGTTTTTTCAGCGCTGTTTGTCTCAACCTGTACCAGGGTAAGGGAACTCTTACTGTTAGGAGGGTTTGAGCCATTGTGAACCCCAAAAAAATTTATCTGGGATTGCCTCTTCCCTTTCTCCCTGGGTTCATGTTATGATGGTTCCACGAATGACCGGGGAATTAGCTCAGTTGGTAGAGCGCTGCGATCGCACCGCAGAGGTCAGCGGTTCGAATCCGCTATTCTCCATTGTTATGGATAAATTTGGGCGTCCAGTTCTTCTTGAGTAGGTCTGGAAAAATGAGACCCTAGTTTGAGTTTAAACTTAACCCGCTGTTGATCAGTCATTTGTAGTACCTTTTTGGAAAGTACGAAGTCGTACTGGGAACGTGGCAAAGCAACAACTCTATTAAAGTCAACTACATAATCCTGTGACAAATGTTGATGACTGGGAATGTAGAAGAAATTAATATAAGTGCCTTGATTATTAGCTTGAAGTTGACTGAGTTTGGCTGGGTTTTGACGGATGGGATAAGGAACTTCTAGAAGAGGAGAAATAACAAACGCTGATAAATTAGGTTTTCCTTTTTCTCGCTTGGCAATATCACAACACTGGGTTATTAGAATGAAATTACCGTAATATACTTTCATCTGTGCGGTCAATACTGTTAAACCTTCTTTGGGTTTATTATCAGTCAAGGCTAATAAATTTGCTTGAACTTCAGTATTGAGTGTAAGATTAGGTGAATTTAGGTCGGGGGTCCCAATGAGATGTAAGTCGGAACAGTTTAACTCGGGGTAGAATAAACCTCGAATAATATCACCCTGGCGCAATTCAGTGGCATCAATTTGCTCAACAAACATTTGAATATTCTAGTTAAAAACTGTCCAACTCTTCATCGGTGTAGATAGAAGCATATTCAGTGTCTTCACTTGGCATAGACTTGGCTACAGATAGAAAAGAATTTACTATTTTCTGAGATTCAAACTCTTGATAGAAATAGCTTTCTTCACTGTCTTGATGAATAGATTCTAGTTGTTCACGGGCTTCTTCTAATGCTTCTGGAGAAAGTTTAGTTAAAATCAACAGGCATTTTAAAAAACTGAGTGTTTTCTGATCTGACTCATAACTCAGCTCTATTCTGAGAGATAAATTAGATGGCGATAATATAGAAACGCTCCTGTCTCTCTGTGCTGGAGGAAGCGTCAGATCTCCACTATCTTGGTAAGATGTTCTGATGGGGAAAATTGTATTCTGCTTTGTCCTAGTAAAAGTATCCAGATTAATCATGAGTGAGCGGTTGAGGTTCCATTGCGTTGTGGAGTTCATCTGTAATGCTCCATCGGAATAGTTTGCCCCCAGTTCGGTTGAAGTTGTCACAGACATTCCAAATATCCCCCTTGTTTATCTTACCTTCTACAAAAAAATCAGCATCAAACAAATAACCCTTTTCTTGAAGATTACCTCTTGAAGAATCTTGGGATACCACTAAACCATGATTAAAGTTAACGCGACCTTGTTCTAGTTCAATTTCTAAATTTTTTACTAAAGTAATAATTGAGCCAGAAAGTTCGCTATGTAGCTCTGAAGCAATATCTTTGCTAATTAATGCAGACCACGGTCTATCTTCTATTTTTAACTTAGAGCGCAGGATTAAGTCCCGATATCTTAATCCTAATCTTAAGTAAAAAGAGGGTTTATATAATTCCTCAAAAATATTAACAATTCGGTTCATTTTTTCTTTAAATTCTTCATACCTCTTATATTGAAATGTGGATAAGGTTAAACTGTCTTTATTTAAAGAAATTTGCCATTTTGAATCTTCAGACTGAAAATTATAAGTGGGGTCTTGGGCTGAAAAGGTGCTAAGTTGTGGCACTAATGCCGCCAGATCAGGCGGAAGATTTAGAGAATGAGATCGTTGAAAAATCGGGTAATCCAAACGAATTCTCTCTTGAAACTCAAACGGCTCTTGATTATTAATTTTCAGAAGCGTAGGGAAGCGTAACTGCCCTACCACATCTAGCAAGGGAGTGCGCTTATAAATTACACGTTGGTAATCAGGTAGCTTCATTTTAAAATGTACTTACTCCATAAATCTATATTACCTTCTTATGGCTGGAATCGAGATCAGGCATAAGACTATCCTGTTTCCGCCAGACCACTATTTTTTGAAAAACTATAAAACATCGTAATCCTGCTTTGGCCTACCCTGCTAGAATTATCCGCCTTGCCACACACTGGGGACACTCTGAATCATCATAAATGTCATCAGGGTTACTTCCACACCGCTATCGATATCTTCTTGAACGGTTAATTCGATAACAGGGGCATCAGTAAAATAGGACCCCCCAAGAAAACAGGCTTCCTGGGTTCTCAGGTTGTAAATTGCCTATATTTAATTAGTTGCGGAGCTTCAGGATCGCTAGAAAGATCAGCATTTGGCTGATTAAACGGGTTGGGGGGTAGGCCTAGGGTCCCTCAATCGGAAGTATGTTACGTTATTAGTAGACTCAATCAACCATACAATCGTCCTTGAGCGCCCCTTTCTTGAGGTCCCTGCGATCCCCGTGTTTTATTTATAGCCTTTCCTACCCCCTCCTCTTGCTGGGATCACAGTTTACTAAACCCAATCCAGGTTGGAAAGCCTAATTTGATCCTCATCTAGCAGTTTACATCTGATGTAACAAACTAAGCATGGTTTCAACCTTGGATCCATTTTCCCTCCTATTTAGGATTGCTCTACTCCATCTTCCCCTTGCCCCTTGTAGGATAAGGGGTGGGAAGGTAAAAGGCTCAAGGAAACTCCTATTTTCGATCTGGACGAGATTTAATTACTAATTTCCTACTGGTTAGCCATCGGACCCCCGATAAATTTGATCGCCTATCTTCAAAAAACTTAATATGTAGTCTCAACTACCGAAAACAGCCTTATTCGCTGAAAAATCACGGCTTCACGACTGCAAAAGGGCTGAAAAGGTAAAGTTTGTAACAAACGAATTGTAAGGTTTTGGTAACTATTGTTGCATCTTATGTTGTGTCGATCCAATCCCGGATAAATAGGGTATGGTGTAAATATAAAGGAATTATTAAGGTTACTGGAAGACGGCGAGAGTCGTTTTCCCGGTAGCCGTGAAGTAAATCCACATTTAGCCAATCCCCGACAAGAGATTGGTTTTTGTTGGCAGGAGGAAAGATGAATCCCTTAATGCTACGTCAAATTTGGTCCTTGATAGAAAAAACCCAGGTTAACGTTTTGTTAAGCCTAGATGATGCCAGCTTGGTGCAGTGGTTGCTCAAGCAGTTCAGACAAGAGCAACCCCTGGATCCGGATCAAGTGAATGTGTTGAATACTTATCTGCGATCGCGACTCTCTCTGATTCGCGATATCGCCAGCGAACGAATTGCCACGGATATGGGATAATCGCTTGCTGAGTATCAGGGTTCCCTTGGCCCTAATCTCTATTTCCCGCAATGGATGAACGATCGCCGTCCGGTTTGTCTGGCGCTTTGTTGGCGCAGACGAGCGCAATGTAAGCACTCACTCAACGGTTGAAACTTTTGATGAAATACCTGCTGCGATCGCCACAGCAGTAGGTATTTTCAGCGGTCGAACCCGCAGGTTTTCCTGAGTCGTGTAAGATAAAGCACAGCCTTTTATCAGGATAATCGCGCTGCCACCGGCCAATTCAATATAAGAAATTATTAGAGATGGGTAAAAAGGAATTATTGAAACTGGTGAGTCTATGTTTGGCGATCGCCGCGACTGCTTGTGGGGGGACCTCGGGTCAACCCAGTGCCAATGTTGCCACGGGCTCGCAGAAGTTGGCTCAAATCCAAAATCAGGGTCAGATTGTCTGTGGAGTGAGTGGCGAGTTACCGGGATTTAGTTTTGTCGATGCCACCGGCAACTATGCGGGACTCGATGTGGATATCTGTCGGGCGATCGCAGCGGCTATTTTTGACGACCCCAATGCGGTTGAATTCCGCAATCTCAACGCCAAAGAACGCTTTACCGCAGTTAAAAGTGGGGAAGTTGATATCCTCAGTCGTAACACCACCTGGACCCTCAGCCGGGATACGGGGGCCGTGGGGATGGCATTTGCTCCCGTCGTCTTCTATGACGGACAGGGGATTATGGTTCAGAAAAATAGCGGAATTACCAACCTCGCCGGACTGAAGGATAAAGCAATTTGCACCCAAACCGGGACGACTAACGAACAAAATATCGCCGATCGCATGGCAAGTCTCGGCATCAAGTATCAAGTTGTGGTGTTTGATGATATTAATGTCGCCTATGCGACTTATCTTCAGGGTCGGTGTCAAGCGGTGACGTCCGATCGCTCTCAATTAGTGTCGCGGCGATCGCGCTTTCCTGACCCTGAACAACATTTAATTTTAGAAGAAACTATTTCTAAAGAACCCCTCGCCCCCGCAGTGGGACCCGGAGACCCGAACTGGTCCGATTTGGTAAATTGGATTATTTATACCACCATCTATGCCGAAGAACTGGGGATTACCTCAAAAAATGTCGGAGAGATGGTTAATAGTACCAATCCCGAAATTACCCGGTTTTTGGGAACCCAAGGTAATTTAGGCCAAGAATTAGGATTGACCAATGATTTTGCCCTGCGCGTGATTCGTCATGTGGGAAACTATGGAGAAATTTACAATCGCAATTTAGGGCCGGAAACACCTCTCAATCTTGATCGGGGATTAAATCGATTATGGACTGATGGCGGGTTAATGTATTCACCTCCCTTTCGCTAAAAATAGTCCATTATTGAGCTATAGCAATTTTCCCATTCATGAAGTATGTCTATTGGCTCGCCCCTAGCCCCCAGAGATCCCCCCTGCCCCCCTTAACAAGGGGGGAGCCAGAGGAATAAACGTTTCTTTAACAGGGGGACCTTCCAAGTCCCCCTTTTTTAGGGGGATTTAGGGGGATCGGTGAATGTACTTCACCCACCAGAGAAAGGCTATAAAATTTGTTAACAATTAGGAAAAAAAAAGATGGGATTGGGTCTATTAATTGATGGGAAATGGGTAACTGAACGGGAGCAAGAAGATAGTGGCGGTCGATTTATTCGCCCTTCTACCACCTTCCGGAATCGGATTACTACGGATGGAGCGAGTGGATATCCGGCAGTGGCGGGACGTTATCATCTGTATGTGTCTTTAGCTTGTCCTTGGGCCCATCGGACGCTGATTATGCGGTCCTTGAAAGGCTTAGAATCGGCGATTAGTCTTTCAGTAGTTTCCCCGGTGATTGACAAAAATAGTTGGGAATTTGCCGAGTATCCGGGGATGATTCCGGATACGGCAAATCACTGCGATTATTTATGGCAACTGTATCTTAAAGCAGATGCAAATTACAGTGGACGCGTGACAGTGCCGGTTTTGTGGGATACAAAAACCTGTCAAATTGTCAATAATGAATCTCGGGAAATTATCCGAATGTTGGATACGGAATTTGAGGGAATTGCCGAAAATTCTATTGATTTATATCCAGGGGATTTACAAGGGTTGATTGATAAAACTATTGATGAGATTTATCAACCCATTAATAATGGGGTGTATCGAGCAGGATTTGCTACAACTCAGGCAGCGTATGAGGAAGGGGTTACTGATTTATTTGATGCCTTGGAACACTGGGAACAGGTTCTGGGAAAACAGCGCTATTTATGTGGCGATCGCCTGACAGAAGCTGATATTTGTATGTTTACCACCCTGGTGCGGTTTGACCCGGTTTATTATGTGCATTTCAAATGTAATATCCGGCGAATTGTAGATTATCCTAATTTGTGGAATTATCTCAAGGAGTTGTATCAACATCCGGGGATAAAACCTACCTGCAATTTTGACCATATTAAGCAGCATTATTATCGGAGTCATCCGAAAGTTAATCCCACGGGAATTGTTCCGAAAGGACCGATGATTAATTGGGATGAACCGCACGATCGCAGTCGGTTTGGTTAAAGTCTTGGCGGGAGTTGAGGGAAACCGTACATGAAAAGATTGTGGCGCGATCGCCGATTTTGGTTTATTGCCATCCAAGCTGTCGCTGTTGTCTTGATTGCGATATTGGGTTTAACCCTTTGGCAAAACTTGCAGCGAAATTTACAGCAACAAGGCATGACTCTGGGATTTAACTTTTTAGAATCTCAAGCAGCTTTTGATATTGGTGAAACCCTGATCCCCTACGATAGAAGTTCTACCTACGCGAGAGCTCTATTAGTAGGATTACTCAACTCCTTACGCGTGATGGCGGTGGGAATTATCCTAGCAACGGTAGTGGGGGTTACCGTTGGAGTCGGGCGATTGTGGGATAATTGGCTGTTAAGAAAACTTTCATTACTGTATGTAGAAATTCTCCGCAATACGCCTTTATTGCTGCAATTATTTTTCTGGTATTCTGCCGTTTTCTTAAGTTTGCCTGGACTCCAAGATGCCATAAAATTACCGGGAAGGATTTATTTAAGTCAGCAAGTTGTTGCCCTTCCCCTGCCTTGGACGCTACCCGAAGTGCTGGAGAATGGGCAAATTGTGGGCGGATTACAACTGTCTCCAGAATTATCTGCCTTGGTGCTAGGATTGAGTCTTTATACGGCAGCATTTATTGCAGAAATTGTGCGCGCTGGGATTCAATCAGTACCCAAAGGACAGTGGGAAGCGGCAAAATCCCTGGGTTTGAACCCGAGTTTAATGTTGCGCTTGGTGATTTTTCCCCAAGCGTTGCGAACGATGATTCCCTCCCTGACGAGTCAATATCTGAATTTAGCGAAAAATACCAGTTTAGCGATCGCGATCGGCTATCCAGATATTTATTTTGTCGCCTCCACCACCTTTAATCAAACGGGACGGGCAGTGGAAGTGATGATTTTGCTGATGGTAACCTATTTAACGATTAGTTTAGTAATTTCCCTGGTTCTTAATTTTTATAACAAAAAAGTACAATTGAAAGAACGGTAGAATTAGCCTTAATTAATAATGATACTTTCTCTTGGCAATGAAATACATTAAGGATCCCCCTAAATCCCCCTTAAAAAGGGGGACTTCCAGAAAAAAGGTGACTTCTAGGTTCCCCCATTTTTAAGGGGGGCTAGGGGGGATCGATATAGATGTACTTCATGAATATGAAAATTGCTATAACTGCTTAAATCTGTTATCAAGGGTGACGAATGTATGGATAGTAAAGCCGAACTACCACCTGTTACGCCCAAACTTTCTCCCGGGGGATGGGTCCGAAAAAACCTGTTTAATACTTGGTACAATAGCATTTTGACGGTGATTTGTCTGGGCTTGATTTATCAGCTAGGGGGTGGATTGTTGCATTGGGCAGTCGCCCAGGCAGATTGGCAAGTAATTAAAGTAAACTGGCGGTTATTTTTAATCGGAAGATATCCCCCCCAACTCTATTGGCGCGTCGGCATAGCAACCGGGGTAATCGCGGGCGCTGCTGCCTTTTCTTTCTGGGCGATTCGCTGGCGTTCCCGGTGGGTTCAATGGATTCCTGTAGCCTGGATTTTAGCATTTCCCGTGATTCTCTGGTTCATTGGCGGGGGATTTGGACTGCGACAGGTTCAGACTCAGTTATGGAATGGATTATTACTCACCCTGGTGACAGCAATTGTTAGCATTGTCTTGTCATTTCCCGCCGGAGTTTTGTTAGCATTAGGACGGCAAAGTTCTCTCCCGATGTTGCGCTGGTTGTGCATTCTCTATATTGAAATTGTCCGGGGATTACCATTAATTGGGATTTTGTTTATGGCACAGGTGATGTTACCGTTGTTTTTGCCCGTGGAGATGCGTCTCGATCGCGTCATGCGGGCGATCGCCGGGTTGAGTCTGTTTAGTGCCGCTTACATGGCAGAAAATGTCCGAGGAGGTTTACAATCGGTCCCTCGCGGACAAATTGAAGCAGCGAAAGCATTGGGATTGGCAACCCCTTGGGTTATCTTACTAATTGTATTACCCCAAGCATTACGCGCTGTGATTCCCGCCATTGTGGGGCAGTTTATTGGATTATTTAAAGACACCTCTTTACTGGCGCTGGTGGGTTTAGTAGAATTAACAGGGATGGCGCGATCGATTCTGGCTCAACCTGAATTTATCGGGGACTATGCTGAGGTTTACATTTTTGTTGGCTTAATTTACTGGATTTTCTGTTATGGAATGTCCCTCGCCAGTCGCCGGTTAGAGCAAAAATTAGCCCGGGGGAAATCTTAAAGGCGATCGCCTCCTCAAACCCGCTAATTTTCCCTATGATAAAAAAATAGGCAAATTTTTAGATAAACCCTTTCTTTCATTCATTTAAACACCCAAATTTTAATTTATGACTGATTCAAGCTTGCGAAAGGTTGCTGACCGTTTAGCTAAAACCCTAAACCAGGATTTATTAATTCAACAAACAACCTCGGAATTAAGAGAGGTACTTCATGTTAATCGAATTTTATTATATTATTTTTATTCCCCTTGGAAAGGACAAGTTACCTTTGAGTCAGTAAGCGGTCCTCAATTTTCTATCATTGGACAAAGTGGACCGGACCAATGTTTTGGAGAGGAATATGCCGCTTTATATTTGCAAGGACGAGTCCGGGCAATTTCTAATATTGAAATTGAACCTATTAACGAGTGTCATCGGGAGTTTCTGCGAACCCTCCAAGTTCAAGCAAATTTAGTGGTTCCCATTCTTTCCCCCCTCGGATTGTGGGGATTGCTCGTAGCTCATCACTGCGAGGATACGAGATTGTGGTCTTTAGATGATATCAAACGCATGAAAAATGCCGCAGCAACTTTAGGAACTGCTGCCACAATTCGAGATAGTTAAAATGCCGGGAATAAATGAACAATGACCCCAGATAAACGACCCATTATTATTGCGGAAAATGTCCAGAAATGGTATGGACATTATCACGCCCTGCGCGGGGTGAGTCTGACCGTTGACCCGGGAGAAGTTGTGGTCATTATGGGTCCATCGGGTTCCGGCAAATCGACTTTTATTCGGACCTTTAATGCCCTAGAAGACTATCAAAAAGGACGGATTGAAATTGATGGCATTGAACTCTCCAATGACTTGAAGAATATTGATAGTATTCGCCGGGAAGTGGGGATGGTTTTTCAACAGTTTAATCTATTCCCTCACCTGAGTGTCTTGCAAAATGTGACCTTAGCCCCCAAATGGGTGCGCCGATGGTCTAAGGTTAAGGCAGAGGAAGTGGGGATGCAGCTATTGGAACGGGTGGGAATCCTGGAACAAGCACGGAAATATCCTGGGCAGTTATCCGGAGGACAGCAGCAACGAGTGGCGATCGCCCGCGCTTTGGCAATGCAACCCAAAATCATGCTTTTTGATGAACCTACCTCCGCTTTAGACCCGGAAATGGTCCGGGAAGTCCTAGAAGTCATGCGGAATTTGGCCACCTCTGGGATGACAATGGTGGTGGTAACCCATGAAGTCGGATTTGCCCGAGAAGTGGCCGATCGCGTAGTGTTTATGGATGCTGGAACAGTCATCGAAGTCGCCACCCCCACGGACTTTTTTCAAAATCCCCAAGAAGAACGAACCCGTCAATTTTTGTCCCAAATTTTATAGGCAGTTGTTGGCCGAATACAGGATTTATGAAGGAACAGATAATTACAATTATAGGATTGCTCGCCGGAACGTTAACAACGTTGGCTTTTGTCCCTCAAGTGCTCCATACCTGGAAATCTAAATCGACCAAAGATGTCTCATTAAAGACTTTTTTAATGTTCTGTAGCGGAATTTTACTTTGGCTGATTTATGGGCTATTTAAGCAAGATATGGCGATAATTTTGGCAAATTCTATTACCTTTATTCTGGCCTCCATTATTTTAGGTCTTAAACTAAAATATAAATAGCTGACTCTTAATCAACCGACGGGGGTTTAAACCCCTCGTGGGCTTTCAAATTATCCTCATTGAACCCCTTGCTTGTGACTCCTTCTATTTTTGATTCTGAACATCTGCTATTTACCCCGGCGACTGCGAATGCTGATGCGATTCCCGTTATTTATGCCTTTCCTAATGAGTACAATGTTGGGATTACCAGCTTAGGGTATCAAATCGTTTGGGCGACCCTGGCAACACGCGGAGATTTGCAAGTTTCCCGGTTGTTTACGGATCTACATGAACCCTTACCCTCAGAGCCCGAATTGTTGGGATTTTCCGTATCTTGGGAATTGGATTATGTGAATATTTTGGGATTATTAGAGTCTTTGGAGATTCCGATTCGGGCATCCAGTCGCCAAGAATCACACCCGTTAATTTTTGGCGGGGGTCCGGTTTTGACGGCGAATCCTGAACCCTTTGCAGACTTTTTTGATGTGATTTTACTCGGGGATGGGGAAAATCTGCTGGGTGAGTTTGTGGAGGGGTATCAGCAAGTCCGCAAGGCAGGTCGACTACAGCAATTGCGGCATCTGGCGCAAATTCCCGGGGTGTATGTCCCGAGTTTGTATGAAGTCACCTATCACAGTCCCGAAGGGGCGATCGCCTCAATTCACCCCATTGATTCAGAAATTCCCGAAACCGTCGCCAAACAAACCTATCGCGGCAATGTTTTATCCACCTCATCCGTAGTTACCGAAAAAGCCGCTTGGCCTGATATTTTTATGGTAGAAGTGGTCAGAAGTTGCCCAGAAATGTGTCGGTTTTGTTTAGCGAGTTATCTGACTTTACCCTTTAGAACAGCCAGTTTAGAAACCTCCTTAATTCCGGCGATCGAACGCGGTTTACAGGTGACGCGGCGGCTTGGATTGTTAGGTGCTTCTGTCACTCAGCATCCCGAATTTAATCAATTATTAGATTACCTAAATCAACCGCAATTTGAGGATGTGCGTCTGAGTATTGCCTCAGTCCGCACCAATACGGTCACCCCCGAATTAGCCCAAACCCTGGCAAATCGAGGGACAAAATCCTTGACTATTGCCATCGAAAGCGGTTCGGAACGGGTGCGAAAAATTGTGAATAAGAAACTGGAAAATCAGGAAATTACCCAAGCGGCAGTGAATGCCAAAGCGGGGGGATTAACCGGATTAAAACTGTACGGAATGTCTGGAGTTCCCGGGGAAGAACTGGAGGATTTGGAGGCAACGGTGCAACTGTTGCAATTTTTGAAAAAAGCCGCCCCCGGTTTACGCCTAACCTTTGGCTGTAGCACCTTTGTCCCGAAAGCGCATACCCCGTTTCAGTGGTTTGGGGTGAATCCGCAAGCGGAAAAACGGTTAAAAAAGTTACAGAAAGATTTAGGAAAATCGGGTATAGAGTTTCGGCCAGAAAGTTATAATTGGTCCGTGATTCAAGCCTTAATTTCCCGAGGCGATCGCCGCTTATCTTCTCTATTAGAATTAGTCCGACATTATGGCGAAACCCTCGGCAGCTACCGTCGCGCCTTCAAAGAACTACGGGGAACATTGCCAGATTTAGACTTTTACGTTCACGAGAATTGGGAATCCACCCAAACTTTACCCTGGACTCATATTTTAGGACCCTTACCTGTCACTACTTTACAGAAACATCTCGCTGAGGCAACGAGTTATTTTCCCCCTTCCCCAATCCTAATGGCCCCTAGGAGTTAGCCCGGTCAAACCTTAATTTTTGTTAAATAATCCGCTGATTAAAAAAAAAAGCGGTTAGAACCAAGGAGTCCGAAGTTAACTAAATCCAAGCGTCATCTTTTTTAAAATTTATGAAGATTCATCAAACCGCCTGGAAACTTTCACTGGCGATCGCCGGTGCATTGTTCTGTTACACCCCCACCGCCACTGCCCGAATCAACCCAACTCCCCTCCCAGCAACCGCTGAATTGCCTCAGCAGATGCCTGTGGAAATTGCTCAAGGACGCTATTGTCCCGATGGCGCAGGAGGTACTCCCTTGGTCAATTTCTATGAAACTGATAATTTTTGGGTGTATATTTGTGAAGCAGACGGCCTCTATTACTACGGCGTCGAAAAAGGCAGCGGGAGTTCCATCACCCTTCCCGTGGAAGTCGAAGAAGGGACGGGATATGTTGCCGTTAATGGCGAATATACTTATATCGTCAACGGCCTGAGTTTGAGTATTTATCGCGGTAATACTCTCCTGCAAGAAGACTCGGTTTACAGAGACTAAATATTCTATTCCGGGCAAAGTTTTGGGTGCATCTCTATCGGGACTTAATCAAAAATTCATGTTAAAATTAAATGATTCATAATTTTTATTCCCCTCACCGTTTATGCAGACCACAGCCGAATATTATTGTGCTTATTGCGGGGAAGATAATGTCATTTTTGTGGATTTGAGTGCAGGAAGTTATCAGTCTTATGTGGAAGATTGTCAAATTTGCTGCCAGCCCAATATTTTATCCCTGCAAGTTGATGAAGACACCCTGGATGTGGAAATCAGCAGCGAACCGGAAAGCTAAATAAATAAACACTCGTAATTTATGCTACATTTTAAGTATTCTAGTCTGATTAATGCTCCGGTAGAAGTAGTGTGGAACTTTCACGAAAGACCGGATATTTTACAACTTTTAACTCCCCCCTGGCAACCTGTGCAAATTGTCCGTCGGGAAGGGGGTTTAGAAGTGGGTGCTCTTTCAGAATTTAAAATTTTTTTAGGGCCGATTCCGGTTCCTTGGTTGGCGCGGCATACAACCTGTGAACCCTATCAATTATTTATTGATGAACAAGTAGAAGGACCGATGGACCGCTGGATTCATCGCCATGAATTTATCGCGGAAAATGGTAAAACTCGCTTAATTGATGCGATCGACTATGCCATACCTGGGGGGTGGATTCCTGATTTAATGGTGGGGTGGTTTGTAGATGCACGTCTGCGGGATATGTTTCGCTATCGCCATGAAGTGACTCAACGAGAGTGTAGCCTTTAGTCCCGACTTATTTAGTAGACGTTTTTATAGGAATCTTCACCAAAAACTCGGTCCCACATCCCGGTTGAGACTGACACTCTAAAATACCCCGATGTTTTTCCACAATAATTTGATAGCTAATCGACAATCCTAAGCCAGTACCTTTTCCTACGGGCTTGGTGGTAAAAAACGGGTCAAATAAGCGATTTTTTACCGTTTCATTTAGTCCCGGCCCATTGTCTTTAATCCGAATTAGAACAAAATTGTCCTCGGTGAGTGCGGTGTGAATGCTAATGGTAGGGGCGTGATTTTGGAGCATTGAATTGAGGGTGGGCAATTTCTCATTTCCCCTTTTTCCAGCTAGACTTTTGCCTTCTTCCACCGCATCGATCGCATTCGCGAGAATGTTCATAAACACTTGGTTTAATTGGCCCGGATAACACTCAATTAACGGTAATTCGCCGTATTCTTTCACCACCTGAATCTGAGGCAGGCGGTGTTGCAATATGAGCAATGTATTGTCAATGCCTTCATGAATGTCTACCGGCTTTTTCTGGGATTCATCTAACCGGGAAAAATTCCGCAAAGATAAAACAATTTGGCGAATTCGTTCGGTTCCCATCTTCATGGAATGGAGGGCTTTAGGCAAATCATCTAAAATAAAGGCTAAATCCAGTTCTTCCAGCAACTCGCCAATTTCAGGCACGGGTTCTGGATAGTAGTGCTGATAGAGTTCTATGAGGGGTAGAAGTTCTTTAAAATAGTGATAAGCGTGAATGGCGTTCCCATGAATGAAGGTAACTGGGTTATTAATTTCATGGGCAATTCCGGCCACCATTTGGCCTAAACTGGACATTTTTTCTGTTTGAATCAGTTGAGTTTGGGTTTCTTGGAGCTGATATAATGCTTGTTCGAGACGTTGCGCTTGGTCCCGCGCTTGCTGTGCTGCGGCGCGAGATTGAGCGTAGAGTTGCGCTTGGTCGATCGCAATGGTGAGGCGATCGCTAATTGCGTGCATTAACAAGACTTCGCTCTCATTCCAAGCCCGTTCCCCACTACAATGAACGCAACTTAAAACCCCCACTTGACCCGAATGCGTCTGTAACGGCAGGGAGAGCACCGATTTAAACCCCCATCTGCGAAAAATCTCTACAACCGTCCCATCGGGATAGGATTCCACTGTATCAATGCGAATCGGTTGCAATTGCAAACACTGATCGGACCAAGATTTACTCACGGAATAGAATCCCAAAGGACTCACCACCCCAGGCGATCGCGCTTCTTTCACCGTTTCCCAATTCAGGACCGCGCACTCATGCTGTTGCAGCGGCGATCGCACTCCATCCCGAGGCATTCCACTCGGTCGATACCAACTAAAATAACAGAGTTCAATTTGCAACAACTCCCGAATTTCCTCTACAGTTGTTGCCAAAATCGTCTCTAAATCCAAGGATTGTCGAATCTGTTCCGTGAGTTGATTCAGCAACGCTTCCCGCAACGCTTTTTCCTGTAACCGTTCCTCCGATCGCCGCAATGCTACCTCAGTCTGTTTGCGCTTCGTAATCTCTTCTACCGTTCCCTCATAATAAAGTAACATTCCCGTCTCATCCCGGACCGCCCGTGCATTCTCGGCAATCCAAATAATGCGGCCATTTTTGCAGTAAACCTGAGACTCAAAATCGGAAATTTTCCCATTGTGGGCGATCGCCTCAATAAACTCATTGCGACGATTTTTCTCCACATAGAGTTGATCATCCCCATTTCGCAGTTCCTGCATCAGTTCCTGGGGTGACTCATATCCATAAATCCGGGCCAAAGCTGGATTTGCACTGATATATTTCCCCTCCTGAGTCGTCTGAAAAATCCCCATAATCGCATTTTCAAAAATGCTGCGATATTTCTCCTCCGCCAATTCCCGCGACGCCATTTCCCCTTGCAACTTGGCGATCGCCTCCTGTAACTGTCCCGTGCGCTCCTCCACCCGATGTTCTAACGCTTCATTCGCTGCTTTTAGCGCATCTTGATATTGCTGACGCTCCGTAATATCCTGCACCAAAGATGCCACTCCAATTGCCGTCCCATCCGGGTCAATTAGCGGTGTATTATACCATTCACAGACAATAATTTCCCCCGATTTAGTACAATTCTCATTAGTGCTGCGCGTCCCCCCAGTTTGTTGCAATAACGCCTGAAATACCTGGTCAACTTGCTCCCTGGCACTCTCGGGAACAATCAGTTCTACGGCATGATGCTTCAAGGCTTCCTCTTTGGAATACCCAAACATCTTTTCCGCCGCTGGATTCCAGTCTATAACTTCAAAATTCCAATCCCATTCAATCACCGCTAGAGGGGTTTGTTGGAAATGTAATCCCAGTCTTTGTTCGGACTGTCTGAGGGCTTCTTTTGCTAGTTTACGCTCAGTAATTTCAATCAGCAATCCATCCCATAAAATATCCCCATTTTCTTGTCTCTCCGGTCGAGAATGACCCTCAATCCAAACTACTTTACCCGAGGGGGTAATAAATCGTCCCTCCCAGTGCCAGGGTTCTAAAGCATCAGCAGAACGGGCGACGGAACGGGAAAACCTGGGTAAATCATCGGGATGAATCAGGTTAACTAATACTTGGGCATTATTTTCAATTGACTCCGGATCAATTTCAAAAAAATCCCGACATCCCGGACTCATGTAAGGAAAAAATACCTCTCCATCTGCACGCATCAGGAATTGATAAATCACTCCGGGTAAGTTAGCGGCTAATTGCTGGAACCTTCGTTGAGCAAAGGTCAGTTTTTCCTCGGTTTCCTTGTGGGATGTGATGTCAAATTGAAGGGCAATATATTTGTAGGGAATTCCCTCGGCATTCAGAATTGGAGTAATGGTTGTATCTACCCAATAAACTGAGCCATCTTTGCGTTTGTTTTTGATTTCACCGTGCCACACTTGACCGTGAGCGATCGCCTCCCACAGTTGGGTAAAAAATTCCGGCGGATGAAATCCCGAATTCAAAAGTGCCGGGGTGCGATCAAGACTTTCCTGGCGACTATATCCGGAGATTTCTATAAATTTATCGTTCACCTGAGTAATTCGTCCGCGATCGTCGGTTTCCATCACGATCGCCGTATGATTCACCGCAGACTTCCAACTGAGTAAATTTTGTTCGCACTGTTGCAAATTAATTGAGCAAGTCGTCATGAGTTACCTGGGGGTACAACTGGCTTTAGGTTCTGTCTCTATTAAAGCCATTTCATCAGGAAGAGTCATTCATTGTTGCGAACTGTAATATAAGGGGCCTTTTTGGTGGTCCCAAAACCCCCACAAGAAAAGCACATCCCCTGGCGATCGCCCCCAAACCCCAAGCTTTCCAGACAACACCCCTCTCCCTGTTCGGTTATTACCACCGAATTTTTTGTCAACCCCCTTGCAATAACTCTTTACATTTTGTTACATTTATTTACATAAGACGAAGAAACAACTGGAGAAAATTCATGAAAACCGACTTTAACTTCCCCGGCAAGTACCTCATGGGTCCCGTCGTCTTCCGCCCCAGCTTTAACGAACAATCCGAAGAGATTAACGCCAACCAAGCCTGGTCCTTGTTTTTCACCGCAGGACAAGAAGATAAAGCCTTGGGATTCAATACCGAAGCAGGTCGATTTTTCACAAACCTACTCCTGGCGATCGGGGTCAGTGGGATTATCTGGGCCTTACTCTTTAACACTATCGGCTAATCCTCCATCCTTTTCTCTGGGGTAAAAACCCTTTAAAAACCGGATTTGGTATGAAACCAAAAAAACGCCTTTCCTAGAACAGGAGAGGCGTTTTTTAATGAGTCATAACAACCCGTTATGCTGGATAAATCCGCAGACGGCGATTCGGTTCATCGCCAAAACTGCAAGACTTTAACCGATAATGTTCCACTAACTCGTGCTGCATCTTGCGGACTTGACCCCCACGGGGTAACAGTTCCACCGGCTGTCCCTTGGGAATCACAATCTGTTCCACCGCTAGACGTGCCTCTTCCAGGGCCTCGATTTCATCATCGCTCCCACTGTGGGCAAACAGAGACACATCGGAGACTTCCGGCGTACCGCCTTCCTCCAAATGCAACATCCGGCGTAAGGAATGAGCAATTTTCGGAACACTACTGGAATTAATCGTGAAAATGGGGACCTGGCGGTTTTTGGACATTTGCCGCAACTTAGAATGGTTTTTAACGTGCGATCGCACCGCCAACACCACATCAGCACTATCAATATCCTTCGTCACCACCACCGGCAGGGCCAGAGTGCGAATCACCTGATCCAACTGATGACGACTCACCCCATAAGGATAGACGTGCAACGGCAAATCTTCCCCATTCGGACCCGCCAAGGGCGAGATTTCCTCAAACCCATAATCTGCCGCAGAAGCAAAGCGATCGCTGGGATACAACGACTCATTGAGCATCTGCTCAAAAGACTTTTCCTCGGGCACCGCCTTGGGGCGGCGTCCCAACTCCGGCAACGTTTGCACGGGTAACGGCTGCATCTTCCCACTGGCGCGCAATCCGGCACTCCCAAAAGGACGCACTGCTGCTGTCGTCTTCGTTGTCGTTGTTGTGGGATTTTGGGGCTGTAACTCTTTAGTAATCGTTACTTTCCCGCTTTCGCTCGCCGTCCGCACTTGGAGATCCGGTTGGCGTCCGCGCAGTAAACTATCTACCGTTTCGGACACCCGTTCATGCACCACCCAGCGCTTGCGTTCGCTCATTTCCACCGCAATTTCAAAAGTCGGGGGTGCTTTGCGTTCCAACACCGTTTTCTGGGACCCCCGACGCCGCGCCTCTTCATCACCCAGAGTCACGGACTGAATCCCCCCCACCAAATCACACAGGGTGGGGTTTTTAATCAAGTTCTCAATCTGATTACCGTGGGCGGTTCCCACCAACTGCACCCCGCGTTCGGCGATCGTGCGTGCCGCTAATGCTTCCAGTTCGGTACCGATTTCATCGATGACAATCACTTCCGGCATATGGTTTTCCACCGCCTCAATCATCACCTTATGTTGAAATTCTGGTGCCGCCACTTGCATCCGTCGCGCCCGTCCGATCGCCGGATGAGGAATATCCCCATCCCCAGCGATTTCGTTGGAAGTATCGATAATCACCACCCGTTTGTGGAGTTCATCCGCCAACACCCGCGCAATTTCGCGCAATGCCGTGGTTTTCCCCACCCCCGGACGGCCTAACATTAAAATGGATTGTCCGCTTTCAACTAAATCGCGGATCATGTGAATGGTGCCGAAGACAGACCGCCCCACCCGGCAAGTTAAGCCGATGATTTCCCCCGTCCGATTGCGAATGGCGCTGATGCGGTGCAGAGTTTGTTCGATACCGGCGCGATTATCTCCGCTAAAGTGACCGACTCGCTCGATCGCATATTTGAGGTCAGAACGAGAAACGGGGATATCGCTGATATATTCGGCTTTATTGGGAAAACGCGCTTCGGGAAGCCGTCCCAAATCCATCACCACTTCAATTAAGCTACTCAGGGATGAGTGCGTTTTTAAGTGTTGGCGAATGGTTTCGGGCAGAATTTCCAGCAATTGGCTGAGGTCATCAGTAATCTGCGTTCTTCCGAGATCGACGTTTTCCACTCCACTCTCCGATTGAGGTTGGATCGGGTTGTCAATCGGTTGATTTCCCTGAGAATTAACCATACATTCTGGCGTCGATAACTGAGCAGGACAAAAAAGTAAAAACAGAAAATGGAGGAGTCAAACGTTGGAAATCAATTAAGGGTGGTCTATCATGGCAGTGTATTATTTGTATTATTCTGTAATTGTAAGCCAAATTTGAGTTCAGAAACAAGGGAATCAGCTAAACTTACGGCTTGCCACAGTAAATCCGGGCAGTCTTCTAGGGCGTAACTCCCAAAGAAAGACTCTCCCTGCTGTTGTTCGAGCCGTTCTAAAATGGGGGATAAGAGGACGCGAGCATAGCTGCCGTAGGCGACTCCAGAAAGATAGGAGTCGGCCTGATTGTCAATTCGGTTGACTCGACCCTGCCGCAACAATCCCATTGATTTGAGTTTGGAAACCGTATGCTGATTGGTTCCCCCGGCGAGTTGGACAAATCCCGGTAAACCCGCAGCTAAAACTTTTTGGCCTAATTTGATGGCGGCGCGAGTGGTGCCGATGCCGATATCTCCACTCATCGGACGTCCGTCCGTTTGCCAGATCAGCGCACAGGGGACCGGAGAGATGGCGTGATAAATGGTCCAAAGATAATCAATTAGGTTTTCCCCATCGGGACAGCTAATGGCAACGACCTTAAGCTGGTTGACTGAGGGGGCGACTGCACTCCACAGGCGTTTAAAATCCTCGATTCGACCCACTTGCGTATGAATTTCTACAGCGTTGACGCCTTTAGATAACACCGATGGGGCGATCGCTGTCGGTGTCGAGACATACGAACGGGTAACAATTTGTCCGATGGGACAAACGGGTAGACACCGCCCGCATCCATAGCAGCGCTCTTCTATGACCCCAGCAGACTGTTGAAACTGCGGTGAATTTTGAGTGGTCTTAAAGGATAAATCACCGGGTTTGGGTTGAATGTTTAAGGCTAACTGGGGAAAGGCGATCGCCTGCGCTGGACAAATACTTTCGCAAGGTCGAGGACAATCCGGAGGACACTTTTCTGGATTAAATTCTGCTTTTCTAAAATGCGGGTCTTCCCCATCATTTAAACTGACCATGAGCAATGGCCGAGGTACTCCCCTGTTAGGGAAATGATGGCGACTGCCTCGTTTTTGAGCCGCTTGCCCGAGGCTGACACCCTTTTCGATCGCTTCCACGGCAGCAGCAATCACCGCTGGATCGGCTGCCACATCAATACAGTCCGCACCAGCTAGGCAATAGGCCAAGGTAATATTTCGCACAAACTGCAAATGCTGAAAACTCGCACCGCAGATGAGCTTAAACCAATGGCCTTCAGATAAGGATGTTAACGGGTCTTTCAAGTTGCTCACACCTCTATGCTAATGCGAGCGCTTACATATTGGGAGTGCTTGCACCAATTTATTTCTAGGGGAATACTTGGCAGGAATGGCTTCACCCTGTTCCGTTTGCCAATCCAGGTTGAGGGCGACTGGCCTTCCTTTCCAGATTTAGGGAAATACCCCTGTTTTGGCTCTATATGTAGTGTAGGAATTCCCTCCAGTCCCGGGGAAAATGCCTCTATCCCTCTCCTCGTTTCTCCGATGGGGTTGCCTCCAAATAGGCGATCGCTGCCTCCAACTTCGACGAGTAATGTTCCGCAAATTGTCCAAACCAAAACCCTTCATCAGAATAGGGATCTAACTTCTTCAACCACTCCTGTGCTCGTTTGGCTAACTCTTCACGCTGTTTCTGCTTGAGACGTTCCAGCTTTTTCGCCTCTTCTTGGCGTTCTTGTTCTCGTTTGAGTTGTTCCGCCTGTTCTTGCGCCTCAAACTCCTGCTTGAGATCCCCGAATAACTGATCTAAATGTCCCCCCAATCCTTTGGAAGTTACCTCCAACTCAATGGGCTGAACATTCACGAAAGGCTGCACTTTGTGTTCCTTCGCCTCGGACTCAACTTTCTCTAACAAACTATCTAAATTATACATCAACTGGGGCGGATTAGCTGATAGCGAATTGGCCGCTTTGTGTGTCCGGTTGGCCTCCATTTGCTCCGGGAATTTTGGCCCCGAGTTTTGAGTTTCTGCCTTGATTTCCCCTAATAACTTTTCAATGGAATCCATATTTTTACTCCCTCTTAAACTCTCCTAATTTAACAACTTAAGACGACTCCCGTTTATTTTTTTAATACAACATTCCATCTTTTCATCAGTCCCGGATTAAATCCAAGGGACAACAAGCCGGGTTTTTCGCTAAGATTAAGTGCTAAATAGCAGAAATTTTATGAAAAACCCGGAAGGTTAGAGGTCAAATCTAATCCCCGATCGCCTTCAGTAGCACCTCCGACAGGGTGTAATCTTCCATATCATCAATCGTAATCGTATCGACGATATCAAACTTTGCCCCAACCCCTCCCAACTCATCATCCAAGGCTTTTAAAAACCGAGTGGCTTGGGAATCACTTCCCACCTGAATCATAGAAATAGCTAACTCTTCATCCCGTTCCATCTGACGAGTTGCCTCCACAATCACCCGCATTACTGCCTTGCGATCGTCCGGTTCTCCATCGGTAATCACCAAAATCGTTTCACCAGATTTCACCTCACCTGACCCTTTCTTTTTAAAATAATGCTCCACTGCATCTTTTAAAACTGATGCTAAATCGGTTCTACCCGAAGGGTCGTTTTCTTGGAAAATTTGGGCAACTTTGGCTGCAGTTACGTTTTCATAGCGTTGAAAGCGACCGGAAAACAGATAGACGGTAATCCCATCCGGATCTAACTGTTCACATTTCGCCGCCAAAGCAAAGGTAGACTCTTCTGCCAAGGACCAGCGGGTTTGGCTCCCGCCGCCATCGCTAGTCATCATACTACCGCTTTTATCGATAATCAACGTGTAATCTCGGTTATCTGACATAATTCTGTGGTTGTTCTCAGCTAAAAAAGGGTAAAATTCTTGCCCGAGCAAGAAGAAAATGAAATGCTCGTAGCTTAATCTCGGACTGCCCGTAACAGAACCTCTTTCAAAGGCGTTTCCTCCATATCATCCATTGTAATGGTATCTACGATGTCAAATTTGGCTCCAACCCCTTGCAAATCATCATCTAATGCCTTTAAAAAGCGCATTGCTTTGGAATCGTTCCCCACTTGAATCAGGGAAATGGCTAATTCTTCATCCCGCTCCATCTGGCGGGTAGCTTTAATAATCACTTCCATCACCGCTCTGCGATCGTCTGGTTCGCCATCGGTTACGACAAGAATGGTTTCTCCATTGGGTTTAGTTTGGCCGGAAGATTTGCGCTGAAAATACTGATTTACCGCATCTTGGAGGACTGATGCTAAGTTGGTCTGTCCCATCGGCTCATTTTCTTGATAAATCTGATCAACTTTGGCTGATGTGACGTTATCGTAGCGTTGAAATCGTCCAGAAAACAAATAAATGGTAATCCCATCCGGGTCAAATTCTTCACATTTTCGGGCTAAGGCCAGGGTAGACTCCTGAGCCATTTGCCATCGGGTTTTCCCCCCCGGTTGATCGGGGATGGACATACTGCCACTTTTATCGATAATTAGAGTATAATCGCGGTTTTCTACCATGATATTTGTCTGGTGAATGAATTAAAGTGGATCTGATGAAATAAACGTGATGGTTGTATCTCACGTTAGATAATTTGGTCTGAGGTCTTAACAGTTGAGAAAACCGCCCCATCATCAAAGGCCTCTTCCCCTAGCCCATCACGTTTTCTAAGTCAGGTTCAAAGTCAGGCGATCGCAGCCCTGCCTTTTTGGAGGATAAGCTGCTGGTCAATTAATCGATGATGGCATTCATCAAAACTTCGGTCAAAGTCATGTCTTCCATGTCATCAATCGTTAAAGTATCGACGATATCAAACTTAGCTCCGGCATTCATTAAATCATTATCCAGGGCTTTGAGGAACTGGGTGGCGGTGCGATCGTTACCAATTTGAATGAAAGAAATCGCCAGTTCTTCATCTTTATCAATTTGGCGCGAGGCTTCAATGATCACTTTCATCACTGCTTTGCGATCGTCCGGTTCGCCATCAGTGATGGCTAAAATGGTTTCCCCATTCACTTGGTTTTGACCCGAAGATTTTCGTTTAAAGTAATTATTCAGCGCATCTTGTAAAACCCCAGCTAAGTCGGTTCGGCCCGCTGGCTCATTTTCCTGGAAAATCTGCTCAACTTTATCTGCTGTTACATTGTCGTAGCGCTTAAACCGGCCTGAAAAAACGTACAGGGTGATGCCATCGGGGTCTAACTCTTCGCATTTTCGGGCTAATGCTAGGGTAGACTCTTTTGCTTCTTGCCATCGGGTTCGTCCCCCGCGTTGGTCCGGGGTGGACATACTGCCACTTTTGTCAATAATCAGTGTATAGTCGCGGTTATCTAGCATCAGAATAGGCCTAAGTCTGTGCAAAAAACGTAATCAGTGGGAGTGCGGCGATCGCCGCACTCCCCTCCTGTTGATAGCTTAACTCAAAGCCCTGACAACCGTGACATAGCTTGGGATTAAAAAAAGACGCGAGCGCTCGCGTCTATATTAAGACAATGATTCCTGATCTTAGCTGGCGCGAGCGGGAACCAACAGATCCTTGAGAGGATTCCAGGTTACGGTGCGATCGCCACCCACTTCCACCGCCACTTTCACCCGGGGTTCGATCTTCGGCAACTCCGTCAAATAGGACAGTTCCTGATTAGAAAGAACCGTCCCATCAATCAACCACAGCACCAATCCCTTAGATTTAGGGGGTAACTGCTCTAATTGCGACGTCACGATGGGCGGAATAAAATAAGTTCGGATGTTTTTTTTGCCCAAGTGCGGTGGACGAACCCCATGCACACCAGTCAAATAGGCCCCTAAATCTCCTAAACCTCGGGCTGATAGAGTCACCGTTACATAACCGGCTGCTCTAACTCGCCGTTGATAGCGACCCTCAAATCCCCCTTCCAAAGGCACATATAGCGCTAAGGACCCGTTTTGTTCCAGATCCCGAATGAATTTTTTGCCCGTGATAATCAGTGCCATAATGATTCACTCCTAATACTGATTGTTGAGCCGTTGCTAGAGTATCGAGGCTCATGCACCCATCAAACCCCGCACCTTCCGATGGGTAGGTGATATCCGGGCCGCACTTTCTCTACTTTCTCTTTCTACCGCAATCAGCCTTTGCCAAGTATAGTTTAATCCCTCCTAGGGATTAGAATTAGATTCAGTGAGGGGTGTGACTGTCATAGGTCCCTTACAAGAGACCTCAGCCCCTCGGTCAGGGATCCTCAAAAAAAAATAAAAATTTTATGGGATTTTTATTGGATTCGGACTAGACAAGGTATTTAACATCGGCTATAGTATTAAATTGTCGCTAAATTTAAGCCAAAGCTCTCAAATTGGAAACCCAGTGCGGCCCAAAAGCCGATTTTGCGCTATAGTGGTTAGTCCAGACCAACAGAGTGACAACTGCTCCTTAGCGGAAAGTTGAGAAAAGCTAAATTTAGTTGCGATCGCCCCTAGCCAGTCCGCACTCCGAAACGATGTTTGACCCGCTAGAGCGATCGAGTGCCTCGCAGAGATACTGAGTAAACCATTGCTTAAGTCTGTGCGGTCAAAGGCAACACAAACGAGCAACCGCTCACCCTAACGGACCAACTCATCAAACTAGCCCCAAGGTAGTTAAAGGCTTCCTAAGTCGTTGGTCCTTGGTCACTGGTCCTGGGTCTTCAATGACAAAGGACAAATGACAAAGGACAAATGACAAAAAAGCCCGACCGTCTCCTGCTGTGCTGTTGGAGGCAACCTTTGGACTGGTTTGGCGTCGAAACCCGATTCGGATCCGAGCTCTTAGTTGAACTCATCAGGATCCGAGAAACTTGTAGTGCTTAAGTAAGGGGAGACCATAAACCCGTGGCTGTCGGTATTCTGGGCACAAAACTCGGCATGACCCAAGTATTTGACGAAGAAGGGAGAGCAATTCCCGTCACCGTCGTCCAAGCTGGGCCATGCACCGTAACACAGATCAAATCGAAACAGACCGATGGCTACACCGCCATTCAGGTCGGATATGGCGAAACCACCACCAAGGCCATCAATAAGCCCGAACTGGGACACCTCGTCAAATCATCAGCGCCCCCGCTGCGACACCTGCGCGAATATCGCATCGATGATGTCAGCAGCTTTGAACTGGGACAGCAAATGACCGTAGAAGGATTCAGTGCTAACCAGATTGTCGATGTGACCGGACTTAGCATCGGTCGGGGGTTTGCCGGATATCAAAAACGGCATAACTTTAAACGCGGACCCATGTCCCACGGTTCAAAAAACCATAGAGCACCCGGTTCTACAGGTGCAGGGACCACTCCGGGGCGTGTGTATCCAGGGAAGCGTATGGCCGGTCGTTTAGGCGGAAGCCAAGTCACAACTCGCCAATTGCAAATTGTGCGAGTGGATGCGGAAAAGAACCTGCTGCTGATTAAAGGAGCGCTTCCGGGAAAACCTGGTGCACTGCTTAATATTAAGCCCGCCAAGTATGTAGGCCCGGGTAAATAGCAGCCCGGTAAGAAAAGAATGAATTCCCCATTCATAAAGCATAGAAAACGGGAATAGAGAGATATGGTTAATTGTGTAGTCAGAAACTGGGAAGGCGAACAGGTTTCCGAAGCGACGATCGATTTGCGAGTAGCGGCTGAAGAGAACGCCTCGCATATCCTTCATAGAGCGGTAACTCGGCAACTGAACCGGGGGCGTCAGGGAACGGCATCGACCAAAACCCGGGCGGAAGTCAGAGGCGGGGGTAGAAAGCCCTGGAGACAAAAAGGAACAGGCCGAGCGCGTGCCGGTTCAATCCGATCGCCCTTATGGAGAGGCGGCGGCGTCATCTTTGGACCCAAACCCAGAGACTATGACGTAAAAATGAACCGCAAAGAGCGCCAACTCGCCCTGAGAACCGCGCTCATCAGCCGCAGCGAAGACCTGATCGTTGTGGAGGAATTTGCCGATAAACTGCCCCGTCCGAAGACCAAAGATCTCCTCAGTGCGATCGCCCGGTGGGGTGTCGAGCCAGACTCGAAGGTATTGTTAATCGTTGACCAACGAGACAACAACGTCTATTTATCAGCACGCAACGTAGAGACCATCAAACTGATTGCCGTCACTCAGTTAAATGTGTACGACCTGCTTGCGGCTGACAAAATCGTAACCACAGCAGCAGCACTAGCCAAAGTTCAGGAGGTCTACGGTGGCTGAAGATAATCTCAGAAAGCTGGCCGACTTGGTGCGCACGCCAATCGTCACCGAGAAAGCGACCCTGCTGATGGAGCAGAACAAATACGTCTTTGATGTGGATGCCAAATCCACCAAACCCCAAATCAAAGCGGCGATCGAACACCTATTTGAGGTCAAGGTAGTCAGCGTCAATACCATGCACAGACCCCCCAAAAAGCGTAGAGTGGGCAAGTTTGTCGGGTATAAGCCTCATTACAAGAGAGCGATCGTGACCTTAGCCGAGGGTGATTCCCTGCAAAACATTTTCTTCCCAGAAGTGTAACGGATGCCTTATCTAGGAGTGGGCGGTACCGCCACCCCCTCCACTTGACCTCCGCTGAGAGCATCTGGGATTCAATGGCAAATCAAGCAGTGTTACCAAAAGTTTAAATTATGGGTATCCGTACTTATCGGCCCTACACTCCCGGCACACGCCAGTATAGTGTCTCCGAGTTTGACGAAATCACCCGCGACACTCCCGAAAAATCCCTAACCAAGTCAAAGCACCGGAAAAAAGGACGGAACAATCGCGGGGTAATTACCTGCCGTCATCGTGGGGGCGGACACAAACGCCTGTATCGACAAATCGACTTTCGTCGGGATAAGCATAATATTCCCGCCAAAGTAGCTGAAATCGAATATGACCCCAACCGCAACGCGCGGATCGCCCTCCTCTTCTATCAGGATGGTGAAAAGCGCTACATCCTACATCCCGTAGGATTACAAGTTGGCACTCATATCGTCTCCGGACCCGACTCACCCATCGAAATTGGCAACGCCCTCCCCTTGGAAAAGATGCCCTTGGGTACCCTCGTTCACAACGTAGAAATGACACCGGGTCGCGGCGGTCAAATCGTGCGTTCAGCCGGTTCAGGCGCTCAGGTGCAAGCCAAAGAAGGGGATTTCGTCACCCTGAAATTACCCTCGGGTGAAGTTCGGATGTTCCGGAAAGAGTGCTACGCCACCATCGGACAAGTCGGCAACATCGATGTTAGAAACATCAGCCTCGGTAAAGCTGGCCGCAAACGTTGGTCCGGTCGTCGTCCCGAAGTTAGAGGCAGCGTCATGAACCCCGTAGACCACCCACATGGGGGGGGTGAAGGACGAGCACCAATTGGTAGAAGTGGGCCTGTTTCACCTTGGGGTAAACCTGCTTTAGGTGGGAAGACCCGCAAGAAGAAAAAATTAAGTAACGCCTTAATCGTCCGCAAGCGTCGGAAAACCTCCAAGCGCGGCAAGGGCGGTCGGCAGTCTTAATCATCAAGACAAAAGAGTTGAGAATAAACGAATTAACACTTTATTCTTTAATTCTTCTGGGTTCATTTTTGAGAAATTATCACTGACTTATGAGTCGTTCACTGAAAAAAGGACCTTTTGTAGCCGATCATTTGCTGAGTAAAATCGAAGCATTGAATGCTAAAGGCGACAAACAGGTCATTAAAACTTGGTCACGAGCTTCGACCATCATTCCTGATATGCTCGGTCACACGATCGCCGTCCATAACGGACGCCAGCACGTGCCGGTCTATATCAACGAACAGATGATCGGACATAAATTAGGGGAATTTGCCCCGACTCGGACCTTCCGGGGACACGCCAAAGGCGATAAAAAAAGTCAACGGCGATAAAAAGTAGAGCGGCACGCGCCAGTTCGGAGTCTGATGTCAAACGTTCTTTAATAACAACAAAGGACAACCGACAAACGACAAAGGACTTTGGACAACGGAGAAAACTATGGCTATCGATACCTCAACAGAAGTCAAAGCGATCGCGCGTTATATTCGGATGTCTCCGTACAAAGTACGGCGAGTCCTGGACCAAATTCGAGGTCGCTCCTATCGCGAAGCGCTGATCATCCTCGAATTTATGCCCTATCGTGCTTGCGAACCGATTCGCAAAGTTCTGCGATCGGCAGCAGCCAATGCAGAGCATAACAGCGGACTCGATCCAGCCACCTTATGGGTTTCTCAAGCTTATGCCGATGGTGGCCCGGTTCTCAAGCGATTCCGGCCTCGGGCGCAGGGACGGGCTTACATGATCCGCAAGCCGACCTGTCACATCACCGTTGCCGTCGCTCCCGAGCTTGACGACGAATAGAACAGCAAACGTAAACGTGCTAAGTCAGCCTAAGTCTTGACTTTACGGTTTACGAGATACTGGTTAGTTTTTGTAGAGGACGCACAGAACGTGGGACAGAAAATACACCCAACGGGTTTCCGGCTTGGTGTGACCAAAGAACACCGCTCCCGGTGGTTCGCGGATAGCAATCGCTACCCCGAACTTTTACAAGAAGACTACAAAATTCGCGAATATGTCCACAGCACCCTGAACAACGCGGGCATCTCCGACGTTCGGGTCGAGCGCAAAGCCGACCAGATCGACCTGGAAGTTCGCACCGCCCGCCCGGGCGTAGTTGTGGGTCGCGGTGGCAGTGGTATCGAGTCCTTACGGACCGGACTGCAAGAAATGCTTGGCAGCAACCGCCAAATTCGCATCAATGTTGTGGAAGTGGCCCGAGTGGATGCTGATGCAACCTTGATTGCGGAATACATCGCCAGCCAACTCGAACGCCGGGTTTCCTTCCGTCGCGTCGTCCGGCAAGCCATTCAGCGCGCTCAAAAAGCTGGAGTTGAAGGCATCAAAGTCCAAGTCAGCGGACGCCTCAACGGGGCAGAAATTGCTCGGACCGAGTGGACTCGCGAAGGCAGAGTACCCCTGCATACCTTACGCGCCGATATTGATTACTCCTACCGCACCGCCAGTACCATTTATGGGATTCTCGGCGTCAAAGTGTGGACTTTCAAGGGAGAAATCATTCCCGGGCAAGAACTGGAGGTTGCGGCAGCAGCGAGTGCAGGTCCTCGGCCCCGAGGCGGGAAAAAACGCCGTCAGCAATTTGAAGACCGCTCCAATGAAGGGTAAGAGATTCAGCTTTTGGTAGGGAGCGAACGCTGAAACCAGCGCTACTCCGGGCTCACTCGCCCGCGTTGGTCACTGGTCACTGGTCACGGGTCACTGGTCCTTGGTCACTGGTCCCTGGTCATCAATAACAAATGACAAATGACAAATGACAAATGACAAATGACAATCGCCTCCCTGACGCGCTCAATGAACCATTACCGATTACCACATCATGTTAAGTCCTAGAAGAACGAAATTTCGCAAGCAACAGCGCGGGCGGATGCGAGGACTGGCGACTCGGGGTAATGAAATTAACTTCGGTGAATTCGCCCTACAAGCGTTAGAACCTTGTTGGATTACCTCCCGCCAAATTGAAGCCAGCCGTCGAGCCATGACCCGGTATATCCGTCGGGGTGGCAAGATCTGGATTCGCATCTTCCCAGACAAACCCGTGACCATGCGTCCGGCAGAAACCCGGATGGGTTCTGGTAAGGGGTCTCCCGAATTTTGGGTGGCTGTTGTTAAACCCGGTCGCATTATGTTTGAGATTGGTGGCGTGCCTGAAGCAACTGCTCGTGAAGCCATGCGGTTAGCGGATTACAAGTTGCCCATCAAAACCAAGTTCATTTCGCGAGAAGGGGAGTAAGAGAATGGCTTTTCCCAAAATGGCAGACATCGCTAACTTGAGCGATGAGGAAGTCAACGAGCAGATTTTGAGCCTGAAGCGGGAATTATTTACGCTCAGACTGCAAAAAGCCACGCGCCGGTTGGAAAAAACCCACCTGTTCAAGCACAAGAGACATCAACTGGCTCAGTTGCTTACACTGGAAGGCGCACGCAAACGGGCTAATGCCGAATCCGCCGCCGAATAGGAGTAAGTGACATGGCAGTTAAAGAAAGAGTTGGTGTAGTGGTCAGCAACAAGATGGATAAAACCGTCGTTGTGGCGATCGAAAATAGAAGCCCTCATCCTAAGTACGGCAAAATTGTCGTCAAAACTAAGCGCTACAAAGCGCATGATGAGGAAAATAAATGCCAAGAGGGCGATCGCGTCCGCATCCAGGAAACTCGCCCCCTCAGTCGCACAAAGCACTGGCAAGTGATTGAGATTATCAATAGTGCCGCCGAAATCTAAGAACTAGGGAGACTGAAGGTGATTCAACAAGAGTCGTATCTCAACGTTGCAGATAATAGCGGTGCTAAACGGTTAATGTGCATTCGTGTCCTCGGGGGCAACCGCCGCTATGCAGGCGTTGGTGACGTGATTATCGCCGTCGTCAAGGATGCTATTCCCAATATGCCGATTAAAAAATCTGATGTCGTGCGTGCTGTAGTGGTTCGCACCCGCAAAGGATTACGTCGCGAGAGTGGGATGAGCATTCGCTTTGATGACAATGCCGCCGTAATTGTTAACCCCGATGGTAACCCCAAGGGAACCCGCGTTTTTGGCCCCGTTGCTCGCGAATTGCGCGATAAAAATTACACCAAAATCGTATCCTTAGCGCCGGAGGTGCTGTAAATGGCTAAAAAACAACGGAACACTGCGCTGACCCGCTATAAAATGCACGTCAAAACCGGCGATACGGTGCAGATTATTGCTGGGAAAGAAAAAGGAAAGGTTGGAGAAATTATGAAAACCTTTCCGACTAAGAGCCAAGTGATTGTGAAAGGCGTTAACGTGAAAACAAAGCACGTTAAACCTCAGCAAGAAGGAGAATCCGGTCGGATTGAGACGTTTGAATCTCCGATTCATAGCTCAAATGTCATGCTTTATTCTTCCAAGGAAAAAGTGGCAAGCCGGATTTGTTACACCTTCACCGAAGATGGACGGAAGGTGCGAATGCTCAAAAAAACCGGGGAAATTATTGATTAGGCAAGGGACGAAGGGTAAGGGATTCTTGCCCTACCCCACCGCTCTATATCTTCAAAAATAAGGACTCCCTGACAAAGACCAGGGATTAAGGATGTAAAACTCATGACCACTCAACTCAAAACGCGGTATCAAGAAACCATCGTCCCCAAACTGATGGAACAGTTTAAGTACAAAAATATCCATCAGGTGCCAAAGGTGGTGAAAATCACCATTAACCGAGGCTTAGGGGAAGCATCTAGCAATGCGAAAGCGCTAGAATCATCTTTGGCAGAAATCGCTACAATTGCGGGACAAAAACCCGTGGTGACACGGGCGAAAAAGGCGATCGCAGGCTTTAAAATTCGTCAAGGAATGCCTGTGGGAATGATGGTCACCCTCCGGGGCGATCGGATGTATTCTTTCCTCGATCGCCTCATCAGTCTAGCACTACCTCGGATTCGGGACTTTCGCGGCATTAGTCCCAAAAGCTTTGACGGACGAGGCAATTACACCTTGGGCGTCAGAGAACAATTAATTTTTCCAGAAGTAGAGTACGACCGGATTGACCAAATTCGGGGTATGGACATATCCATCATCACAACGGCAACAACGGATGAAGAGGGCCGCGCCTTACTCAAAGAAATGGGAATGCCCTTCAAAGAAGGATAATTAACAGGGGAATAAGGAGCGAAAAATGGCGGCTAACGACACGATTGCAGACATGCTAACACGCATCCGCAATGCAAGCCTAGCACGGCACCAAAAAACAGAAGTTCTATCCACAAACATGACCCGTTCCATTGCCAAAGTTCTTCAAGAAGAAGGCTTTATTGCTGAATTTGAAGAAGTAGGCGAAGGGGTCGATAAAAAACTGGCGATCGCCTTGAAATACAAAGGCAAAAATCGTCAACCTATTATCAAAGCCTTAAAACGGGTCAGTAAACCCGGGTTGCGAGTCTATTCCAATCGGAAAGAATTACCTCGCGTCTTAGGCGGCATTGGAATTGCCATCATTTCCACCTCCTCGGGCATCATGACCGACCGCGACGCCCGTCGTCAAGGTGTAGGCGGTGAAGTGCTTTGCTATGTCTGGTAGTTTGAGATTTTTTCCGTGAATCGGTCCTGACTGCAAGGGGAAGCAGCACCCTGCCCCCTTCAATTCTGACCTTACGGCTTAAATCTCGACAAGTAAAGAAAGAGGAAAACTATGTCTCGTATTGGTAAGCGACCCATTAATATACCGGCCAAAGTCGTTATATCCATTGATGGGCAAAAGGTCTCCGTTAAGGGGCCAAAAGGCGAACTTTCCCGAGAGCTACCCGCCGAAGTCATCGTTGAACAAGAAGGCGAAACCATCCAAATCACCCGTCGGGACGAGTCTCGGGCCGCCCGTCAACGTCATGGATTGTGCCGCACCTTGGTCGCCAACATGGTTCAAGGGGTCTCTGAAGGATTTCAAAAACGACTGGAAATTCAAGGGGTGGGCTATCGGGCTCAAGTCCAAGGGCGCAACCTAATTCTCAACGTCGGTTATAGCAACCCCGTTGAAATTAACCCCCCCGAAGGTATCTCTGTCGCCGTAGAAAACAACACCAACGTGATTGTTAGCGGCATCAACAAAGAAATCGTCGGCAATACCGCCGCCAAAATTAGGGACGTCCGTCCCCCCGAACCCTATAAAGGTAAGGGAATTCGCTATGCAGGCGAACAAGTCAGACGCAAGGCAGGGAAGACAGGTAAGAAATAAACTATGAAGCTGACTCGCAGTGAATCTATTGAACGCCGACATCGGCGCGTGCGACGTCGGGTCGTCGGCACCCCAGAACGTCCTCGGTTATCTGTATTTCGCTCTCACCAGCATATTTATGCTCAAGTGATTGACGATACCCAACACCAAACCCTCGCGGCAGCATCCACCCTCGATCCGGCATTAAAAGCTGAATTAGAGACAGGAGCCACTTGTGATGCCTCGGCCAAAGTCGGCAAACTGATTGCCGATCGCGCCCGGGAAAAAGGCATTCAAAAAGTCGTCTTTGATCGCGGCGGTAACCTGTACCACGGTCGGGTAAAAGCCCTAGCAGAAGCGGCCCGTGAAGCGGGTTTAGAGTTCTAAAAAGTTCTAAAGTCGCCTAAGTTTCGGCAGTTGCGCGTTGCCAGTCGCACGGGATAATCTCGTCCTCAAGAGCGATCAAGACCGAGCGACCGCAAACGCACCAATACCGAACGAATAGCAACAATCATTCCTGACAAAAAACTATGGCAGAACGTCGTAAAAAAAACGCCCGCACTCGGGAAAAAGAAACAGATTGGCAAGAGCGGGTCGTTCAGATTCGCCGGGTTACCAAAGTCGTCAAAGGCGGTAAAAAACTCAGCTTCCGGGCGATCGTCGTCGTGGGTAACGAGCGCGGTCAAGTCGGAGTCGGTGTGGGTAAAGCCAGTGACGTGATCAGCGCCGTCAAAAAAGGCGTCGCCGATGGCAAAAAGCACCTGATCGAAGTACCTCTGACCAAAGCCAACTCCATTCCCCACCGCGTCGATGGCAGTGCCACCGGAGCCAAAGTGATGATGCGTCCCGCCGCACCGGGGACCGGGGTAATTGCCGGGGGTGCCGTGCGGACCGTCCTAGAATTAGCCGGAGTTCGCAATATTCTCGCCAAACAGTTGGGGTCTAACAACCCCCTGAACAATGCTAGAGCTGCGATCGATGCCCTAGTCAGTCTGCGAACCTTGTCGGAAGTCGCTGACGAGCGTGGCATTGCCGTTGACAAGCTCTACGCCTAATCCATCGCCATCAGCCTGAACCGAGTCAAGTTACAGACACAGGGAGAAAAATGAGAATACATGAAATAGGACCCAAAGCGGGCTCTAAAAAACGGAAACGGCGCTTGGCTCGCGGTATATCTGCCGGTCAAGGTGCCAGCGCCGGTAAAGGGATGAGAGGTCAAAAAGCTAGAGCCGGGGGTAGCACCCGTCCTGGGTTTGAAGGGGGACAACAGCCCCTGTATCGCCGCTTACCTAAGCTCAAGCACTTTCCCCTCGTCAATCGTAAAGAATACACTACGATTAACGTAAGTAAGTTGGCATCATTGGCCGCTAACAGTGAAGTGACCTTAGCGTCCCTGATGGAAGCGGGCATTATCACCACCAATGATGGGCCGCTGAAAATCTTGGGAGATGGGGAACTTAATGTTCCCTTGAATGTGAAAGCTGCTGCCTTTACCGCAGGGGCTAAAGCCAAGATTGAAGCTGCCGGTGGAACTTGTGAAACCAGTGATGCCAAATCCTAGGATGAGATGACCGCAAGGGCATTAATCCTAGACAAGGACACGGAGCGCTGCAATGAACAGTAGAGGTACTCCTTAATGGTTGTTAGTCGAGATAAAGCACCAACCGCTCAGGAGACTTTCATGCAGATGGCTAGAGCAGCGGGCCTACGAGGTCGGCTGCTCCTCACCATTGGTATGTTAGTTTTGGTGCGCTTAGGCATTTGGATTCCAGTTCCCGGTATCGATCTGGCCAGATTTCAAGCCAATATTGATGGCAGTCCACTGATTGGTTTTTTAGACCTGTTTTCTGGGGGTGGCTTGCGAGCTTTAGGGATTTTTGCCCTAGGGATCCTGCCTTATATTAATGCCTCCATTATTATGCAATTACTGACCTCTGCTCTCCCTTCGTTAGAAGATTTACAAAAAAATGAAGGGGAAGCAGGTCGGCGCAAAATCTCTCAGATTACTCGGTATGTTGCCTTGGGATGGGCAGTGCTGCAAAGTACCGGCATTGCTCTATGGGTTGGGGCTTTTGCCCAAGATCCGAATCCAGGGGTTTTATTTTACGTCCAGACTGCCGTGGCATTGACTACGGGTTCAATGTTTGTGATGTGGGTATCTGAGCTGATTACCGAACGCGGGGTGGGCAATGGTGCTTCCTTATTGATTTTTGTCAATATTGTGGCGGTTCTGCCGAATTCTTTGGGTCAAACTCTGGCCCTGGCGCGGGAAGACCAAGCGATTGTGGGTCCGGTTTTGATTCTGACTTTGGTCTTTTTAATCACCATTGTTGGGATTGTTTTTGTCCAAGAAGGGACGCGACGAATTCCGATTATTTCGGCTCGTCGTCAGGTCGGACGGAAGCTTTATCGGGAAAAAAGTAGCTATCTTCCTTTGCGGTTAAATCAAGGGGGAGTGATGCCGATCATTTTTGCATCGGCGGTGTTAATTTTACCGGCTTCTGTGGCTCAATTTACCAAAAATGACGTGATGATTACCATTTCGTCTTATTTGGCTCCGAATGGTCCAGCTCCGTTGGTTTATGTGGCGTTTTATTTGACGTTAATTCTGTTTTTTAGCTATTTCTACGCTTCATTAATTGTTAATCCCGTAGACATGGCTCAGAATTTGAAAAAAATGGGGGCCAGTATTCCCGGGATTCGTCCAGGACGGGCTACGACGGAATATGTGGAGCGGGTACTCAACCGATTAACGTTTTTGGGAGCCATTTTTCTGGGGATGGTGGCGATCCTGCCAACTGCTGTGGAAAGTGCCACACAGGTACGGACTTTCCAGGGGTTTGGAGCAACTTCTCTGCTGATTTTGGTGGGGGTGGCGATCGATACGGCCAAACAAATTCAAACCTATGTGATCTCCCAGCGCTATGAAGGAATGGTGAAGCAATAGTGACAAGACTAATCTTTTTGGGTCCTCCTGGAGCGGGGAAGGGAACTCAAGCTCAGATCCTCTCCCAATCTCATCATATTCCCCATATTTCAACGGGGGATATCTTGAGGGCCGCAGTTGAGCAACAGACTGATCTGGGCAATCAGGCTAAAGCGTATATGGAGCGAGGGGAGTTGGTCCCGGATTCGCTGCTTTTAGATCTGATTCGCGATCGCCTGACTCAACCGGATGCCACTAAAACCGGATGGATTCTGGATGGATTTCCCCGGAATGTGCCTCAAGCTGAGTTTTTAGATCATCTTCTCGATGATATTCAGCAAGAGTGTAAGTCAGCCATTAGTTTGGAAGTCCCGGACAAACAATTGATTGATCGGTTACATGGTCGAGGACGCAGCGATGATGGTGATGAGACGATCGCCCGTCGTTTAGGGGTGTATCACACCCAAACGATTCCGGTGATTGACTATTATCGAGAGCGCGGTCGGCTGATTGCTATCAATGGCAATTCGTCTATTGAGGCAGTTGCGGCCATTCTGAAAAAAGTAGTCACCAGTTGAAAAAAAATGCCACCGGGAGACGGGTTTCAAATACCGGAGTTACCCAGTTACGATCGCTGCTGTTTCCGGTAGCAGTAACTGGTGTAACTTCCCCCGTGCCTGGGTCGATCTGGCGCTATTTTTGCTAAGATATGTCACGGGCTGCTCTGTCAGCTATTCGTGAAAAATCTTTCTTGAGTGCGATCGCCATCTGCTCTCGATAGGATCGCCCGAGCGCTGTTGACTGTATTTCTAGCATTGAGGTAAAAACAACTTGGCTAAACAAGATCTAATCGAGATGGAAGGGACGGTGACTGAATCCCTACCTAATGCGATGTTTCGGGTAGACCTAGACAATGGGTTTAACGTACTCGCCCACATCTCGGGAAAAATTCGCCGGAATTACATCAAAATTCTTCCGGGCGATCGCGTCAAAGTAGAACTGACCCCCTACGACTTAACCAAAGGTCGCATCACCTACCGTCTTCGTAAGAAGTAAGGATTCTTTCTAGCTTATCCCTAAAAATCCTGATAAAAACAAGTCGGTCCTCTTTTTGTCATTTCTGACAAAAATTGATATAATATGAAGTTTGTAGCGCTGCTCAAATAGAAATGAAAGTCCGAGCATCCGTCAAGAAAATTTGCGAGAAGTGCCGCGTCATTCGTCGTCGCGGTCGAGTCATGGTCATTTGTTCCAATCCAAAGCACAAACAACGTCAGGGTTAGATCAAAACCCTTCCCAGGAATTCAAATGCCCTAAATTCTGGCATTTAGAATAGCTTACCGTTGTAGAAACATACTAACCAGTAGAGGGAGAAAACGAGCGTGGCACGAATTGCCGGAGTAGATCTACCTCGCGATAAGCGAGTTGAAATAGGTCTGCAATACATTTATGGGATTGGGCCAACGCGAGCCCAACAAATTTTGGAACGCACCGGGGTCAATCCAGATACCCGGGTCAAAGATTTAACCGACGCCGAAGTCACCACCCTCCGGGAAGACTTAGAAAAGAATTACGAAGTCGAGGGGGATCTAAGACGCTTAGAGTCCATGAACATCAAGCGTCTGATGGACATCGGCACCTATCGGGGTCGCCGTCATCGCATGGGACTCCCCGTACGCGGACAGAGAACTCGGACCAATGCCCGAACCCGACGAGGTGGAAGGCGCACCGTGGCAGGCAAGAAAAAAGCCCCTTCCAAGAAGTAAGAACGATTCAATCGAGAATCAGGTTCGGCTTGATGAAGCCGAACTTCTTACTAACTCTCAATCATTTAAACCTTCACTATTGCGATCGATATGGCGCGACAAACAACCAAAAAAACTGGCTCGCGGAAGCAAAAAAGGAATGTGCCTAATGGAGTGGGTTACATTCAGTCCACCTTTAATAACACCATCGTCACAATTACCGATCCGAGCGGAGAAGTAATTTCCTGGGCAACCAGTGGTTCTAGTGGCTTTAAAGGCGCGAAAAAAGGAACTCCCTTTGCCGCTCAAACAGCCGCAGAGAATGCAGCACGCCGTGCAGTCGAGCAGGGAATGCGTCAAATTGAGGTGATGGTCAGTGGTCCCGGTTCAGGCCGAGAAACTGCCATTCGCGCCCTCCAAGGTGCGGGCCTAGAAATCACCTTGATTCGGGACGTCACCCCAATTCCGCACAATGGCTGCCGTCCACCCAAGCGCCGTAGAGTTTAAACATTGGCCTATAGCAGCCTTGGAAAAAACGAAGTCAGACAAAAAAGATTCGGGCATCAGGATTGAGAGGAGATGAGGGATTTAAAACTAATAACTCCTGATTTATCACTCCGAGCGATGGTTAAATCCTCAGTCAATGAGGAGCGAGTCAGCATTAAACGAGGGAGGCTAAACTGGCCTTCGATGGATCGAGGAGAAGGGAGGTCACTCCGTGGCGCAGTTTCAGATTGAGTGTGTAGAGTCAAACACTGAAAGAGACCAGTCCCAGTATGGAAAATTCTTACTGGAACCGTTAGAACGGGGTCAAGGCACAACAGTAGGGAATGCCCTACGCAGAGTGCTACTTTCTAACTTGGAAGGGACAGCCGTAAGCGCCGTCCGAATTGCTGGGGTCAATCATGAGTTTGCCACAATTGAGGGCGTCCGAGAAGATGTTCTGGAAATTTTACTGAACATGAAAGAAGTTGTCCTCAAAAGCTACTCACCGCAACCGCAAATTGGACGCTTAATGGTTCAAGGTCCGGCAACGGTAACGGCAGGTCGGTTTGATTTACCCTCAGAGGTCGAGTCGATTGATCCCAACCAGTATATAGCAACCGTTGCCGAGGGTTCCACCTTAGAAATGGAATTTCGGGTGGAAAAAGGCAAAGGATATCGAGCAGTAGACCGGAGTCGAGATGAAAATACGGCTTTAGACTTTCTCTTGATAGACGCTGTATTCATGCCCGTTCGCAAGGTCAACTACAGCGTTGAAGATGCACGGGTAGGTGGATCTTTGGAGAAAGACCGATTGATTATGGAAATCTGGACGAATGGCTCAATTTCGCCCCAAGAGGCACTGAGTCAATCGGCCAGCATCCTAGTGGATCTGTTTTCTCCACTCAAAGATATCACGATCGAGTCAATGCTCGAAGAATCGCCGACTGAAGCCGACCCGACCAGTCAAATTCCGATTGAAGAATTGCAACTTTCCGTGCGAGCTTATAACTGTCTCAAACGGGCGCAAATTAACTCAGTCGCGGATCTACTCGACTACAGTCAAGAAGATCTTTTAGAAATCAAAAACTTCGGTCAAAAGTCGGCAGAAGAAGTCATCGAAGCATTGCAAAAGCGCTTAGGGATTACCTTGCCCCAAGAAAAGTCAGCTAAAACCAGCACTTAAGCGGCAAAGTGTCAAGTGTTAAGTGTAAAGTCTGAAACCCTCTGACTTCATCCTTTACACTTCACACTTTTTACTTCCCTAAAGTCAGTCAAGCGCTTATAATTTATAGTTCATCCTTTATCGTTCAACCTACATCGTTGATACTTCATTATGCGCCACCGTTGTCGCGTTCCCCAATTAGGTAAACCTGCCGATCAGCGTAAAGCTTTACTAAGAGCGCTGACTACAGAGTTACTTCGTCATGGTCGCATCACGACCACTAAAGTTCGAGCTAAAGCCGTTCGCTCCGAAGCGGAACGGATGATCACCCTAGCCAAAGATGGGTCCTTACCCGCTCGTCGTCAAGCGATGGGTTATGTCTATGATAAACAGCTCGTTCACGCCTTGTTTGAAAAAGCTCAAGAGAGATATGGAAATCGCCAAGGCGGTTACACTCGAATCATGAGAACCGTTTCCCGCCGGGGAGACAATGCGGACATGGCAATTATCGAGCTAGTGTAAGCAAATTTTAGGATTTTTAGACGCCCTGGTTTTAGTTTTTTTAACTCTAAGATCTTCGCGCTAAACCCTCATGTTTCCCATAAATCCTCCACTCCTACGATGCTGACCCAAAGAATTGCCCTGGTCATTCAATACCTGGGCACTCATTTTCATGGGTGGCAACGGCAACCGAACCAAAGGACGGTGCAGGAGGAGATCGAAACCGTACTGGGCGGGGTCCTCAACCAGCCCACTCGGGTGATTGCTGCCGGAAGAACGGATACCGGGGTTCATGCAGCCGCTCAAGTGGCTCATTTTGAAGCCAGCAGTCCGATTCCACCGGAAAGATGGGCGGGGGTCCTCAATAGTCGTCTCCCCAACGATATTTTGGTCCTGGCATCGGCGGCGGTAGACTCCCAGTGGCACGCGCGATTTTCGGCGGTTTCCCGTCGTTATCGATACATCCTCTATACCCACAAGCAACCGAACCTGTTCGTGCGCCCCTTTTCTTGGCATTATTATTATGCACCCCTGGATGAATCCTTGATTCAAGAAGCCCTGAACCCTTTGGTGGGTCATCATCATTTGGCAGCCTTTCACCGGGCTGGGTCGCAGCGCCAGCATTCCTGGGTAGAGGTACAGGAAGCCAAATGCGATCGCCACGGGCCATTCGTTCAGATCGAAGTGCAAGCCAATGGATTCCTCTATGGGATGATGCGGCTACTGGTTGGCTTGCTGGTAGAAGTCGGGACATCGGAGCGAGACCCTTCATCCTTTAAAGACCTGTGGGTGAATGAGCGTCGCTCCGAAGTTAAGTATGCAGCACCCGCCCAGGGTCTATGCTTATTACGAGTGGCCTATCCTGAGTCTCCCTTTCCCCCTGAAATTTGGTGGGATACGATGCCAGAGTTTGCCCTGAGTCCCTCCTTTATGAAGCTTCCCTATAGCCTTCATTAAATATTCGGTCCAAAGTCCGGCGAAGCAAGGGGCGTAATTGATGCCGCCGCCTCCCTTGCCACCCAGTAGCCCAGCTCATTGATAACTGATAACTACGAACTAACCATGAACAAAAGCTACGTTCCGCCACAAGGCTCCATCGAGCAAAAGTGGTATGTCATCGATGCCGCCAACCAGCGTCTGGGCCGGTTGGCTGTGGAAATTGCCCGCATCCTGCGCGGTAAAAATAAACCCACCTATACTCCTCACATGGATACAGGTGATTTCGTGATTGTGGTCAACGCTGACAAAATTGAAGTCACCGGCAAAAAACGCACCCAAAAACTCTACCGGCGTCATTCCGGTAGACCGGGCGGCATGAAAACCGAGACCTTTGCCAAACTACAAAATCGCTTGCCGGAGAGAATTATCGAGCAAGCGGTGAAGGGAATGCTCCCCAAAAATAGCTTAGGGCGACAGTTGTTCACCAAGTTGAATGTGTATGCCGGGAGTGAACATCCTCACGCCGCTCAAAAACCTGAAACTTTGACCATCAACACTATTCCAGGAGGTAATTCTTAATGCAAGGAATCCAACAAAGTGGCCGCGTCATGTATTGGGGTACAGGCCGTCGGAAATCTTCCGTCGCCCGGGTGCGCCTGGTTCCGGGTAACGGCACTGTGACCATTAATGGCAAATCCGCAGAAATCTATTTGCAGTACAACGCCGGGTATCTGAGTGCAACTAAAGCCCCCCTGGAAACCCTCGGACTAGAAAATGAATATGACGTCCTGGTGAATGTCCGGGGCGGTGGGTTAACGGGACAATCCGAATCGATTCGTTTGGGCGTGGCTCGTGCCCTGTGCGAACTTGATCCTGAAAATCGCCATCCTCTCAAAGTGGAAGGCTTTCTCACCCGGGACCCTCGTGCGAAAGAACGGAAAAAATACGGTCTCCGCAAAGCTCGGAAGGCCCCTCAATACTCCAAACGGTAAGGTCATTGGTCGTTGGTCAATGGTCATTGGTCAATGGTCATTGGTCAACTGTCAAGGGTCGTTGGTCATGGGTTAAGTGTCATGGGTCGTTGGTCATTGGCTGTGGGTCTTTCCCAAAGGACAAATGACAAAGGACAAATGACAAAGGACACAAAAGGCTAAAATAAAACAGAACAAGCGACGGGTTCAAGGAGAACAAAACCATGCCAAAACCAGGAATTCATCCACAATGGTATCCAGAAGCTAAAGTCATTTGCAATGGTGAAGTTGTTATGACTGTGGGCTCGACTAAGCCGGAAATTCATGTAGATGTCTGGTCCGGAAATCATCCTTACTATACCGGCACCCAAAAGGTGATCGATACCGAAGGACGGATTGAACGCTTCCGTCGGAAGTACGGGATGACCTCGACCAGTGGAGAAAGCGGTCAAAATACTAAAAAGTAGCCCGGGTATTTTAGCTGTTAGCTGTGAGGAGTAGCAAATTGATGTTTTGCTGATTTGCTATGGTTTAATCAGCTAACCGCTAGAGATCCACGCGCTCCCTACTTTCTAGACTGAGGACTGCTCTATGGCCGAAACTTATCTACTCGATAAATTAAAATCTGTTGAACAAACTTTTCACGAATTGACTCGACGGATGGCGGACCCCGATATCGCCAGAGACCCGAACGAGTTTCAAAAAGTGGCGAGAGCCCGTTCCTCCTTGGAGGAAGTGGTGAATACTTATGAAAATTGGAAAAATACGGAAGCGGAGTTAATTGGCGCAAGGCAGGTCCTAAAGGAAGCCAGTAGCGATGTGGAATTGCAACAGATGGCAGCCCAGGAAGTAGCGGAACTGGATCAGCAATTAAGACAGCTTGAAAACCGGCTGAAGATCTTGCTGCTGCCTCGGGACCCGAATGATGAGAAAAACATCATGCTAGAAATTCGGGCGGGAACTGGGGGAGATGAAGCCAGTATTTGGGCGGGGGATTTGGTGCGGATGTACTCGCGCTATGCTGAAACTCAAGGCTGGCGCGTGAAGATGTTGAGCGAGTCCACGGCGGATATGGGTGGATTTAAAGAGGCAATCCTGGAAATTCAGGGAGAGCAAGTTTATAGCAAGCTCAAGTTTGAAGCGGGAGTGCATCGGGTTCAGCGAGTGCCGCTTACTGAAGCGGGAGGTCGGGTTCATACTTCTACAGCAACGGTGGCGATAATGCCCGAGGTGGATGAGGTGGAGGTCCACATCGATCCGAAGGATATTGAGTTGACTACGGCGCGATCGGGTGGCGCTGGGGGTCAAAACGTTAACAAGGTGGAGACGGCGGTGGATTTGTTCCATAAGCCGACGGGGATCCGGATTTTCTGTACGGAGGAGCGATCGCAGCTTCAAAACCGGGAACGGGCGATGCAGATTCTGCGGGCGAAGTTGTACGATTTGAAGTTGGCGGAACAACAGGAAGCGGTGACTTCCATGCGGCGATCGCAGGTAGGAACGGGTGCGCGATCGGAAAAGATTCGCACCTACAATTACAAGGATAACCGGGTTACGGATCACCGCCTAGGTCAAAATTTTACTCTGATGAGTACCCTGGAAGGGGATATCGAGGAAGTGATTCAATCTTGCATCAGTCAGGATCAGCAGGAACGGTTAGAGGAACTGGCGGCATCGACAACGATGCCAGTGTAGTTGACAAATTAACCGTTTTGGGATATGGAGGATGGCAAATCATCGGCTATGTCTGAAACAAAAAGCGAGAAGTAGGTTCTCGCTTTTTTTGTGTTTGTTGGGGGCGATCGTATCAGGAATAAGAAAACCCGCAGGCTGAAGCCTGGGGCTATACGGACGAAGCCCGCCTGCGCGGGCTAAGAAACCCGCAGGCTGAAGCCTGGGGCTATACGGACGAAGCCCGCCTGCGCGGGCTAATTCAGAAAATCGAGTTTTTACAACCGGATTTGGTATTAGGGTGTTAGGGTCGGGAAAGCAGGGGTCGCCACTGTTGGGGAAAGGGGTGACGGATAAAGACTTGGGAAGCCTGTTGATAATGAGAAAAGGACCGGGCGAGATTATTGATGCGATCGCCCTGTAAGCGCTCACTATAGGCCAACGCGAGATTGTCCTGGGTGGCTCCCCAGGGTTGTGATTCGAGGCGATCGCAGGGAAACATGGGGAGGGCCGTTTCACAACAGGCGATCGCAATTTCTATAAACTCGGCTTTTTTCCCTTGGGAGTAGTCCCAAATTAGGCCGCCTAGATTTACGAGGATTGTAGCAAACTCAAGGGTTCGTTTTTGGCTGAGAGTCGGCAAAATACCAATGACAACCCGAGAGAGACGTTCAGCAAAGCGATCGGTGAGGAGTTCGGGATGCCTTGCTAAGGTGGGGTAGAGGGCGGTAGGGTTGCCGTGGACCTTTTCCATTTCCTGTAAAACTGTGGCTAAAAACCGAGTGATAGGGCGATCGGTGGAGTGATACAGGGCGATCGCCTCTGTGAGTGTACGCTGGCGAGCGATCGATTCGTGCTCCTTTTTAGTGCTCCATCCTGGATTGGGGCGTTCTAGGGCCGCTTTGAAGCCTTGAGAGGTCTGTCGTCGGTTGGCAAGGGTTTGCTCGTACATGATTCGGTTCCTCCGCTAATTTCTTAGGTCATTTTCTGCCGATCTCGCTCATTGATACCGGGTTAAATTGGGGGTGGCGCGGATCATTGATCCGTGGGGATTAAAGGCGATCGCAGCCAGTCCCCTTTCTAATTCTTAATCTCTTTTGGTCTGGATGAAATCCTCCAAATGGCAGACTTCCTGCACTTGGGTCCGGATAAAATTGAGTAATTTTGTACTTAGCTTTACCGAGATTTATATCACTATCCGTATATTTTTTTATAAAAAAATATCGGACATATTTTATTTAGTTTATCTACTTTATCAAAAAAAGTAAAAATAGATACCAACCGGAATAATAATTAGGTTTATACTAATTTGGATAGGCTGAGGAATCCCAGAAATTTTTGGAAAACTTAATAGCGTATTGGATGTTGCAAAAAATCAGGTTTTGACACTTGGGAATTCCAGCTCAAAAACAGGATTTCTTAACATTCCTCTGAGGGAGCAGCTCAGATTGAAGTCAGAAACCCGGTTTTTGGGCGTTTGTTTTGAGGGAGGGGAGTTTCCTGAGCCTGAACTTACGCAGATTTGGATAAGAAACTCTAAATATACGGGTATCCAAGCGAATCTCTCCTACCGATAGACAAGTAATGCGTAAGTCCTATGCGCGCGCGATCGCCCCCTCCATCAACTCGCGCAGCTTACAGTAAAGCGCCACCACAACTTGAGCCCGATCCAGCGGTGCACCCATAACAAAAGGCAGCGGTTTGTACCTCGGTGAGTAAATCTAAATTACCTACGGATAATACTTTTGCTACTGTGAGTGTTTCGCCGTCCGCAGTTTTGGCCGGGATGCCTTCCATTTGGTTAAAATCGCAGTCATAAATATTGCCTAAATAGTCGATAGACAGTTCATTGCGACACATCAGATGGGAAACCGTTTCGGGATTGAAATTATCCTCTAGGAACTGTAAGTAAGGTTGATGGAGTTGTTGGCGTTGTAGATATAACTTGGTGCGCCCAATCGGTAAATTGGTCAGAGTCAACAACTGGTTAAACCTAATGTCGTAATGTTCAGCCAAGTAGGTTTTATAATCCGCTTCTAATTTTTTTTGAGGCGGGGGTAAATAAAATTGGTCGCGAGAGGTTGGGAGGGATGGATTATAGACCAAATTTAAAATTAATTGAGGATCCGAGGCATATCCTAAATCATTTAGTAACTTTATCCCCTGAATGGAGCGGTCATAGACGCCATTGCCGCGCATTTTGTCAACATTATTTGATAAATAACAAGGGAGAGATGCCACGACTTGTAATTGATGTTCAGCAAAATAGGCCGGTAATTCGGCAAAACCGGGTTCAAAAAAAATTGTTAAGTTGGAACGAACAATTACCTGTTTACCAGCAGCGCGGGATGCTTCTACTAAAGGTTTAAATCCATAGTTCATTTCCGGTGCGCCGCCAGTGATATCTACCGTTTGAATGGAATCAAAGCGATGAATCAATTCAATCAGTTGGTTACAGACTTCCGAGGAAAGTTCTTCGGTGCGATTTGGTCCTGCTTCTACATGACAGTGAATACAGGCTTGGTTACAGCGTTTTCCTAGATTAATTTGTAAAACGGTAATTTCCTTTTTAGTTAAGGGGGAACCGATTTTATGAGAAAATGGAGTAATGACCGTTTGAACCATGAATAGCTCCTGATTGTGATGGCGGGTTGGATTGATTGGTCTTTGATTATTACACTATTGAGAGGCGTAAGGCATCCGGAATCAAGTAGAAATTTTCGGGGTTTTGGAAATTTCCCCCATCAACAACCGCAAAATGGCCATCGTCAAATAAAAGGACTGGCTTGACCAGAATCTGGGGGAGTCATTAATTGACTACCCCAGTCTCTACCGGCTGCAACTCTTACAAAAGTGCTTCCCGTAAGTGGAGAACATCCCATCAAGTGCTGTCCGATCGCCTGCCAGGTCCGGATCCAATATTCATCTTAAACTTCATCTGTCTCACCCCCCAAAACTATTGATTCCCAGTAAAGGGGAAGCCCTGAAACCGATTAATTCTCCGACTAGATTTACGGCCTTTTTCGGGTATTACTGATGAATTGACCATGAATATTGACCATATAGGGGACACAGTAGGATAATCCCGCAGAAATCCACCGATCGGGGTCCATTTGTCCATTAAAAAAAGCCTTGCCGTGATTAATCAGGAAGAGAATTGTCCCCACAAACAAAGCAACTTTTAGCGCAGTTGGTGCAAACCGGGGATTAAATAAGATGCTACCCATTTTTTTCAAAAATTTACTCATTGTTTAAAAACCTTCAACTTAAATGGCTGATATGACCCCAAAATCAATCCGGTTAACTTCCGACTCAAAGCAAGAGATTACTTCAAGCTGATTTCTCGGGGAGGGAGGGATAACAATATCTAAAGAGTGAAATTAATTGTCAATTTACAATCGTACCCAAAAAAGTGCAAGAATTACAAAGGGTCATTTTTTATAGGATTTGAGGCTTGTTTTAGGAAAACTTTAACCTCTTTCTCATTTATCGACCCGTTCTTGAGGCTAGAGTAAGCGAAAGGAGGTAGATATTTCAACCCAAACCCCTGGTTTTGGCCCAAATCTGGGGGGGTTAAACCCGATGTTGTTTGCCAAGCCGAGGAAGAATCGTACATCATGGAACTCTTACTCATTTGGGAATCCCAATAACCATGACACCTTCAATTCAACAAGAACCGGCTCTCCAACCCTTGGATGAGTATAATCAATCCTTGATGTCTCATGTTCATCCCCTTGATTGGGTCAATCCTGCCCCTGCTGCGAGGTATGATTTAGTGGTGATTGGCGCGGGAACTGCTGGTTTGGTAGTGGCGGCAGGTGCGGCGGGGTTAGGGTTGGGATTAAAAGTTGCGCTGATTGAAAAAAGTTTGATGGGGGGAGATTGCCTGAATGTCGGTTGTGTCCCTTCCAAATGTCTGATTCGCTCCTCGCGGGTGGTGGCGCAGATGCGGGAGGCGAGGCAGTTTGGCATTCAGTCACCGGATGCTATTGAGGTTGATTTTGCGGCAGTAATGCAGCGGATGCGGCGAATTCGGGCGGAAATTAGCCCTCATGATTCTGCGGAACGGTTTCGGAATTTGGGGATTGATGTGTTTTTAGGACCGGCGGAGTTTGTGGATAGTGGGGCGATCGCCGTTCACGGAAAAACCCTCCTCCGGTTCAAAAAAGCTGTGATTGCCACGGGTGCTCGCGCCACTCGTCCTGAGATTCCCGGATCAGCAGAAGCTGGATATTTAACCAATGAAACCGTCTTTTCCCTCACCGAATGTCCCCCACGATTAGCAGTAATTGGAGGAGGTCCCATCGGGTGTGAACTCGCCCAGGCATTTCAACGCCTGGGTAGTCAAGTAACTTTATTTCATAAGCATGGACATCTCCTCGATCGCGAAGATGCTGATGCGGCAGAAATAGTCCAAAAACAATTATTACAGGACAAGGTGAATTTGGTCCTAGATTGCATTTTGGAAAAAGTGGAAATAATGGATGCCGGTAAAGTCATCCATTACCGTCAAAATGATGTAATCAACACCGTTGTTGTCGATGAAATTCTAGTGGGGGCTGGACGGACTCCAAATGTTGATGGCTTGAATTTAGAAGCTGTTGGGGTTAACTATGATGCCCGTCGCGGTGTGGTTGTCGATGACTATTTGCAAACCACCAATCCGCGCATTTATGCTGCTGGTGACATTTGCATGAATTGGAAATTTACTCATGCAGCGGATGCGGCAGCGCGAATTGTAATTAAAAATACCTTGTTTTCTCCCTTTGGGTTAGGACGAAGCAAACTGACTGATTTAGTAATGCCTTGGGTGACTTATACTGACCCAGAAATTGCTCATGCGGGCTTGTATGAGCGGGAGGCGAAAGAGCGGGGAATTGAAACGAATACGATTACGATTCCCTTAAGCGATGTCGATCGCGCTTTGGCAGATGGAGAAACAGAAGGGTTTGTCAAAATCCTACATAAACGGGGTTCTGACCAGATTTTAGGCGCAACCATAGTGGCGCGTCATGCGGGGGAAATGATTAGTGAAATCACCTTGGCGATCGCCACTAAACAGGGACTCAGTGCCTTATCCGGCGTGATTCATCCCTATCCCACTCAGGCAGAAGCAATTAAAAAAGCCGCTGATGCCTATCGCCGCACCTTACTCACCCCTCGCACGCAATCCTTACTGAAGCTGTTAACCAAATTCAGTTGAACTATCTCCGGCAATCGGCTATTCTTGAATTAATTGCTGAGTTTTTTATTCATTCACTTCGACCTAATTTATGAGCTATTTAGAAACAACTGCCCAATTCTACGCAGAAGCTGCCGAAACCCCTCAAGAGGGACTCTGCTGTGTCAGCAGTCCACCGCTACAATTACCGGGCTTAAAAATTCCCAAAATCATGCAGCAAATGAACTACGGCTGTGGTTCAACGGTTCATCCCACTGAGTTATTTGGAGAACCAACAGTCCTTTATATTGGCGTCGGCGGTGGAATTGAAGCCCTACAATTTGCTTATTTCTGTCGGAAATCGGGAGGCGTGATTGCCGTAGATCCGGTGTCTGAAATGCGGCAAGCGGCGACGCGAAATTTACAGCTTGCAGCAGAGGAAAATGAGTGGTTTAAGCCGGAGTTTGTGCAAATTTTGGACGGCGATGCTTTTGCCTTGCCGATGCCAGATGCTTCCGTGGATGTGGTGGCACAAAACTGTTTATTTAATATCTTTGAACCCGAGGATTTGCAAAAGGCATTATCGGAAGCATATCGAGTATTAAAACCCGGGGGACGATTGATTATGAGTGACCCGATCGCCACCCGTCCCATTCCCCCTCATCTCCAACAGGATGAACGGTTACGCGCCCTCTGTTTATCCGGCGCACTCTCTTACGAAGACTACATTCAGCACTTGATTAGCGTCGGGTTTGGTCAAATTGAAATTCGCGCCCGTCGTCCTTACCGGCTGTTGGATACCCAGAATTATAATCTCGATGAACCCCTCCTCTTAGAAAGTTTAGATTCTGTCTCCTTCAAAGTGCCAATTCCTGATGATGGCGCTTGTGTCTTCACCGGCAAAACAGCCATTTATGCTGGACAAGAGGCGATGTTAGATGATGAGGCAGGACATTTACTGCAAAGAGGAGTTCCAGTGGCAGTCTGTGACAAAACTGCCGCCAATTTAGGAGGCAAATTTTCCTCCAATCTCCTGATCATTACTCAATCTACTTGGTATTACAGTGGCGGCGGATGCTGCTAAAACAAAAGAAAATGCCCCCAAATCGGATATTATCAGTTGAGATGAATTAAGAGGATATCTTGCGTGGGAATCAGTGCAGTCATTTATTTTTTAGTTACCACTCCTGCCCTAGCGGAAAAAGGTGGAAATTCAGCCGGATTCAACCTGCAAGAACTGTTCCTGAATACGTTAGCCTGGATTGAAGGTTTGGGGGTGGTGGGCGGGATTGCGTTTATCGGCATTTATATTGCGGCAACCGTTGCCTTTCTACCGGGGTCGATTTTGACGTTAGGTGCAGGGGTTGTGTTTGGGGTGGTACTCGGTTCGGTGTATGTTTTAATTGGGGCAACTTTGGGGGCGATCACAGCCTTTTTAGTCGGGCGCTATCTGGCAAGAGGGTGGATCAGCCAAAAGATTGAAGGCAATCAAAAATTTGGGGCGATTGATAAAGCGGTTGCCAGAGAAGGGTTAAAAATCGTCCTGCTGACACGTCTTTCCCCAATTTTTCCCTTTAATCTCTTGAATTATGCCTTTGGAATTACTGGAGTTTCTTTGAAAGACTATGCCTTTGGTTCAATTGGCATGATTCCAGGAACAGTAATGTATGTTTATATTGGCTCTTTAGCGGGGGATTTAGCTAGAATTGGCACAGAAAATCAACCGACTAATGCAACTCTTCAATGGGTTATTCGCATCTTAGGGTTACTCGCCACCGTGGCAGTTACGCTCTATGTAACGCGAATCGCTCGCCAAGCCCTAGAGGAAAAAGTGGTGGATTAACAGGTAGTTTTGCCAAATTAGTTTAATAGATTCTATCAAAATTGAGGAGAGGAATAGCTGAAAATTGTTACTATTTTTAGGACATTAAAATGAGATTTAATTAGATTAAATGTGAGATCATCTGGTTTTTAAATTCCTCTGGGGATAGATGACAGGGGGGGTTCAACTAGAGAAACTGAGAGTAAATTCTCAGATAAAATAGAGGGACAGCGTTTTATGAATAATCGACCTAGAAACCCAACCCCCCGCGATCGCCAGGTGGCAGAGGAAGCCATCTCTCACGAAGAGGCCAATTTTCCAGAAACTCCTACGGGACGAAAAGTGGTCAGACAAGCCCAAATGATTGGGGGATTTGTCCTGCTGATTGTCGGGGTACTGTTTGGACTCATGGTGGCTTCTTTCCCTAGGGGAGAGGAACCCACAGCGAATCCCCCTACACCCAATCAAATCACCCCGTAAGAACGATTAAAATTGCTTTATTCAACCCAAATCAACTCCGAGTCGCAATGGCGATCGCCCTCGAAACGGGGAGGAAAGGTGGCGAATGGATACGCGATCGCCCGGAGGTCTGTTTTTTTAAGTCACTTAACATGAAACATCAGCAAATAGGGGGGTTCCGTCTTTAAAGGAACCCCCCCACCCTTAAAACTCAAACTGCGATCGTCACCCTATCAGAGTAATGCCATTTTGAGCGATCGCCTCCTCCACCAACAACTGGGCTTGGCCCGAGGTATAAACATTGTAAGTATCGTTACCGATCACCTCAGTACCCCCAGAAACCCAATTACCCGATGCAGTCACCCTGTTAGTCTCTTCCCCTGTCACAATCACACGATTGCGCCGGTCCGAAACATGGAGAACCTTAAGCTGATCCAGGATCAAGCTATTGTTGCCACCATTGAGATCAATCATTTCAATGTCATTAATCCGATTATCGGGAATCGTCGTCAAATCGAAAGCGAAATTATCCCCATCCAGACGTAGAGTATCCTCTCCACTGCCACCCTCCAGGCGACGGAAGTCACTGGCAGCAATCGTGATCAGATGGTTTCCATCACTGCCAGAGATCACGTCAGCACCCCCAGCACCAATGAGGGTATCGTCCCCTTGTCCGGCGATGATCACATCTGCTCCCGCAGTTCCAGTCAGCAAATCGTTACCCAGTCCCCCATGCTGAGTGACAGCACCCGTGAAATCGCCACCATACATGACATAAGTTTCCCCAGCATTTTCCCGGGTCCCGTTGGGACTATCAGCTTCCGGAGCACCCACAAGCACATCATCGAACCCGTCGCCATTGACATCGCCAGCGCTGACCGATCGCCCAGTCCGATTGTTAGCCTCAATCCCGTAGAGAGTAAACCCATTGATGCCATCTAGCTGGCCCAAATTGAGAGATGGACTAAAGGTAGTTCCTCCAAACAGAACATAACTTTGTCCAGCTTCCGGTTCATTTTCCAAACCCGGAGCTTGGGAAGCGTTAATAATTAGGTCATCATAGCCATCGCCGTTGATATCTCCGGCATTAGAGACCGATCGGCCACTCAAGTCACCGGCATTGATACCCGAGATAGTAAACCCATTGGTTCCATTCAAATCTTCGAGTTCAATCGTATCCGGTAAGTTAGGAGAGCCAAAAATCACATAACTCTCCCCCGCTTCATTATTGGCTCCTTGAGCGCCAATAATCATGTCATCCAAGCCATCGCCGTTGACATCTCCGGCGTTGCTCAGTGCTCTGCCGCTCAAGTCACCGGCCTTGACACCGGAGATGCGTACACCATTCGTGCCATTTATTTCCGCCAGGTCAATCGAGGCGTCAAAGGTGGGACCCCCGTAGACTAGATAAGTTGAGCCAGCGGCCTCACCCTCATCCTCATCAGCTTCAGGAGCGCCAATCAGCAGGTCATTATAACCATCGCCGTTGATATCTCCAGCACTGCGGGGCGATCGGCCACTGCGCTCACCCGCCTGACTGCCGAAAACTGTAAACCCATTCGTCCCATTTAGCTCCAAGTTGGCAAGGTCCATTTGGGCGTCAAAGGTCTCAGGTCCACCAAAAATGACATAAGTTTCTCCCGCATTTGGCCTTTCATTATTAGGCCCATCGGCACTGAACGCCCCAATCAGCAGGTCATCCACACCATCGCCATTCACATCACCCGCATGGACATCCCGGCCACTCTGGTCACCTGCTTCGCGACCATAAATAGTAAACCCATTGCTACCGTCCAGAGTAGCGAGATCGATGGGGCCATCAAACTGATTACCGCCAAAAATGATATAAGTTTCTCCCGCCTCCGGCCTGTCATTATTAGGCCCATCGGCAAAGCGCGAGGCCACCATAATATCGTCAAAGCCGTCACCGTTGAGATCCCCGGCATTGCTGACTGCTCGTCCGATCGCGTCGTCTTTGTCAACACCGTAAATTGCAAAGCCGTTGCTGCCGTCCAGGTCCCGTAAGTCGATTTGCGGGCCGATGTCAGGACCACCGAAGAGAACATAAGCTCGACCCGCGCCAGTTGCTGTGTCGTCAGGGCGAGAGCCAAAGCGCGTCCCAACTAAAATGTCATTAAAGCCATCGCTGTTGATATCCCCAGCAGAAGAGACATTTCTGCCGCTCAAATCACCGGCGTTCTCCCCGTAGATGACCAATCCCCCGTTGCCTAACGTCATCTTGCTTAAGCTAATATCTGGACCAGGAAGGGGCGAAATCGCCTCTGCTAATGCGACCTGTCCGTCGGGTTCCCCTTGGTCAAATGCGGTGACTTGGGCGCGATTGGGAATCGTTCCCCAACGGGAGAGGATACCCGAGATATTCAGGGTCGTAGTTTCTCCCCCTTCTAACCGAGGAATGGTCCAAACATTAGCAGTGGGGTCATAACTGTTCCCTTCCGTCGGCGTGAAGGTAATATCTCTCAGCCAGTTCGGTAACGATTCAGTCACCGTAATTCCTGTAGCGGGCATCCCACCTTGATTCGTTAAGGTGACGCTATAGCTAAGTTCTTCTCCAATCCTCGCCTCTGGAGTGCTCACAGTTTTGGTTAATTCCAAAGTAGCTGGAGGCGGAAACTCTACGGTTGCCACTGCCGGAGGACTCTCGTCCATCCCATCACTAACTACGATTTCGATATCCCGAGGGGTGAGGTCGGGGTTGGGGGCCGTGTTGTTGTAGCGGACCCGTTGTAGCACTCGCTTGTAATTTTCTACATCATCGTCCCCGGTGAGGGTCACCACCCCGTTTTCAACAGTTGCCGTAATATTTGTCCCTTCTGTATCGACGATGAGTTCTTCTGCCTCCCCGTCGATCGGGTTAGCGAGCCGAATGGTGCCACCAGTGAGGATGTTATTGTCGGGATCCGGGTCAGTCACCAGACCATTTTCGGCGATCGTCACTCCCTCCGCTGCCGGATCAAAGGTCACCCTCGTATCCACCCCGGGCTCCTCCGGATTCAGGTTGACCTCTGGCGGAATGTTCTCCCCAATGCCTTCATCCACCCCAAGTGCAAAGGTATCGGTTACCATATTTCCCTGACCATCATTCGCAGTTACAGCAATTTCCAAGTTGCCCACATCTTCGTTCTGCGGTGTTCCACTCAAGGCTCCCGTTAGCGGGTCAAAATTCAGCCACTCCGGTAACGGTGAACCATCGGCCAAAGTTGCCGTGACGGTTAACGGGTCTGCTTCCGAATCCGTAAAAGTATCCTCGGGAAGTACAAACCTAAATTCTTCTTTGGCTGTAGCCGTTTGGTCGGCCAGGGGCTTCAAACTGATGGGCTGATTCTCCCCAATGCCTTCATCCACCCCAAGTGCAAAGGTATCGGTTACCGTATTTCCCTGACCATCATCCGCAGTTACAGCAATTTCCAAGTTGCCCACATCTTCGTTCTGCGGTGTTCCACTCAAGGCTCCCGTTAGCGGGTCAAAATTCAGCCACTCCGGTAACGGTGAACCATCGGCCAAAGTTGCCGTGACGGTTAACGGGTCTGCTTCCGAATCCGTAAAAGTATCCTCGGGAAGTACAAACCTAAATTCTTCTTTGGCTGTAGCCGTTTGGTCTGCCAGGGGCTTCAAACTGATGGGCTGATTCTCCCCAATGCCTTCATCCACCCCAAGTGCAAAGGTATCGGTTACCGTATTTCCCTGACCATCATTCGCAGTTACAGCAATTTCCAAGTTGCCCACATCTTCGTTCTGCGGTGTTCCACTCAAGGCTCCCGTTAGCGGGTCAAAATTCAGCCACTCCGGTAACGGTGAACCATCGGCCAAAGTTGCCGTGACGGTTAACGGGTCTGCTTCCGAATCCGTAAAAGTATCCTCGGGAAGTACGAACCTAAATTCTTCTTTGGCTGTAGCCGTTTGGTCCGCCAGGGGCTTCAAACTGATGGGCTGATTGAGTTCCGGGTCCGGTGTGGGTTCCGGTTCCGGTGTGGGTTCTGGTTCCGGAGCAGGAATTACAGGCACTCGTACTGGGCTCGCCTGTGGCTCAAAGACAATCGTGGGCGGTTCCTCTGTGGGGGTCAGATTCTGGGATATAGGCCCAAAGATAATCCCTGGCGCTCCGCTTTCGATTTGGTCTTGGAGTTCTTGGGGCAGTGGTTCCTCATCCCCGGTCACTTCTGCTGGCATCTCTGGCGATCGCAAGTCTCCATCACCAAGAGTTGCCACGGGAGGAACATCACCATCGCAACCAATGTTAAGGACCACCTCCATTGTGAACCGATTCGGGGTCAGGGTCGTGGCGTCGGTGTTATGAACGATCGCTAAATATTCCCCGGTTGTCCTATCTTGGATGATCGCATGGGGCGCATATTCTCCTTCCCCTTGGAAAATATTAAGATTCTCTAAGGTTTGACCTTGGTCTAATCCAATCAGGTCATACCCATTCCCAAAATCCAGAATATGGTCGGCTTGGGCCAAAATTGGACTGCCGGTGTTAACTCCGAGCGCAAAAATATCGGCACCGCCTCCCCCAATTACAGTATCTGACCCTTTATCCCCATAAATCAGGTCATTGCAGTCCGCGCCATAAATCAGGTCCTCCCCTTGACCGCCGCGCATGATATTGGAACCACTGACGCCGACGAGGGTATCATTCCCTTCATTGCCTTGGAGATAGTCGTTTCCATCCCCCCCGACGATGAAATCGTGACTCTGGGGGTCGCTGATGTCTGGGTTGCCGGTGCCGCCGTAGATGCTGTCATTGCCTTTGTCACCAAAGATGATGTCAGAAGTGACATTGCCAATGACCAGATCGTTACCTTGACCGCCATAAATCACATCCATTCCGATGCCGCCGAAGATGGTGTCATCGCCGACATTCCCTTGCATTAAGTTCTGACCACTGACCCCTAAGAGCAAGTCATTCTTATCCAACAAGACCCGGACGGGATCCGCAGGGCCGCCATAGATTGTATCGTTGCCTAGGTCCCCCAACACCGTATCGTTAGCCCGGTCCCCATGTAACCAATCATTATCTTTGCCACCGTGGATCAGGTCGTCATTTTTTCCCCCGTAAACTGTATCGTTTCCTTCATTGCCGTGGAGATAGTCGTTTCCGGTGTTTCCAAAAACTAAGTCTTGGTCCAGTAAGGGTCCCACTGGCACCGCACTGCCCAAACCGCCAAAGAAGGTGTCGTTGTCTTCATTCCCTAAAAGGGTGTCATTGCCTTGGTCTCCATACAGCCAATCTTCCCCGGAACCGCCATCAATCAGGTCATCGGCTGGAATACCCCGCACGGTATCACTCCCGTCATTGCTGAGAATGTAATCAGGTTCCTCGGAGCCTATAATGACTTCACCGAAGTCGGGGCCAAAAATAATATTTGGACTCATATTTTTATCTAACTTTTATTGACGACAGTAGATTGGTTGAGCGCCTTAAGCCATGCAAAAATCAGCCCTCACCCCTGGGGATAAAAATTGAAAAATTTTAAATTAGCAAAAATGTTGCTATTTTTCTTGGAGGGGATTTAATTAAATTTAATGAGGCTTGTCACGAAGGCGATCTAAGGTTTTCCTGTCTTATTCTGTCGCCAACTATAAGGAAATGTCGAGTAGAAATATTAAATTCTCTCTATGGACATAAATATCTCTAGCTGTAGATAAAACTTAAGGAATACAGGGGAAGAGGTTGGGGCGGATATTAGAAATTCCTTCCGTCATTTGGAGTATTCCTATGGAACCAGTGGGGGATAAAGCGTTGTATTTCTAGGGAACGATCGCCGCGAAATATAGGGGATCGAGGGGTTAGTCAATTTGGAAAGGGGGAATTGCAGACCTAGCACAACTAAGGATGCGCTACATTTGCGATCGCAATTCTGGCTATTTGCAGGGATGATTCATCGAGAACCCCGGACCCGGGCCAGATGTGGCAACAGAAACAACGTCCCTCGGCCTAATTTAAAGTTTTCCTTTTAAAAAGAGGGGTTTTAAATTCTAAAATATCCGGATCATGGGGATGAATGGGATACAGACCCGCTTTAATTCGGGTTAGTAATTCTTCGAGATTCAAGGGTTTAGGTCCAGAATCCTCTGCCCCAGAATTCCAGCCTAAGAGGCGATCGCGGATTTCATCTTTAGGGATGAACATCACAATCGGAACTGGAATGCCGCTGTTGCCCAGAGGTGGTTACAACTCAACAGAAGTCTGAACCCAGGAGTCGGGGCGGTATCCCCTCTCAAATTAATAAGTCCCGTTGAGACTCTCCTGGGATTGGGAGTGTAACAACTTCATCAGCAAGGGCGGTGTAGTGCCAGTATCGGGCAGGGCATTCTGGATGGGAAACAGCACCCCAGACTGGCGATCGCTATATCGAGAAATTTTCATTTTTGTCTTCCCCATACTGTACCCGAGGCCCTACGGCTGCGGGTGCAGCAACCGGGTTCCTGGAGACAAGCGATCGCCATCAGCCGCCAATCGGGCCTGTAAAACCCGGTTTTTTGTCCCTGGGATGGAATCCGGTACTGGCGTCCTAGGCTTGATATCGCCGGGAATTTATGCTATGTAAAAACTACAGACCCATTTCAAGGACCCAATTTGAAAAGAAAGAACGCAGGGTTATTCCCTTGAATTTCCGGTGCATCAAGGGGCCCTGCCAGCCCAAAGTTAAGGACCCCAGTCAGTCGGGTTAATTTATTAATAAGAACTGTAGAGGATTCCCGGGGGGATTAATTACTGAAAAATGCCCTTGAGTTTATCAAAGAAAATGGTAAAATTAATAGATTTTTCAAGTAACCAAAAGTGGCTTAGGATGAACTGGAGCTATCCACAGGAAGGAGTCAGCTATAAATTGATAATATAAAATCCGGGATTAAACTCCGAGGATAACGGATTTCTGAAGCCCCTTCGGTCTAAAAGAAGAAAGGAGGGGGAAGGGATGGAAGTTCAGGGAAAATCGTCCCATTTGGTTGTTGACGGAGGGAGAGGATGAAGATAATTCCCCCTCTATAGCTAGAGGGAAAAACCAGTGGAGGTATATCCAAAGACTGATTTAGAGGCGATCGCCTACCCAACACACCCCAGATGTTGCTACTTTAACAATAAAGATTAAGCTGCGATTCAGACTATCGTAGAGAATCCCATTAAATCCCTAGGGCAAAAAAAACCAGTAGTGGTGGGAACTAAATCTCCCAATTCGGGCATCTAGCCCCTAACTGGAACACCTAGGGATTCCCAAAACCAAAACATCTGGTCAAAAAATAAAAAATTGAGCTGATTGCAACGAAGGGTTATATTTTCTATGGTTAGCCAAACTCCTGAAGCAGATTTTCAAGTTTCATTGAGTGACGATCAAGCAGTGGTGCATCTACCCCCCCGCTTAAGCGTAATAGAGGCAGTATTTTTTAAACAAACCTGTCATGAACTCTGTGAAAGGACCCCATCGCCGGAACATATTATTCTGGATTTTAGTAAGACCACGTTTATAGACAGTAGTGGAGTCGGTGCGTTAGTCCGAGTGCTAAAGACGACGCAGACGGCCTCCATTGATTTAATTTTGCGGAATGTGCAATCCCCCGTGATGTCGGTCCTGTCCTTAACGGCTTTAGACCAAGCGTTGACCTTTGAGGGCAATTCGGGATCGATGACGGGGACCAAGGAGGAACTCGCCTCAAAAGTGAACCGGAAAGGGGACAAGAATGGAGAACTGCCCACCACCCATCCCTCGATGCGTTCCTCGGTGAAGCGATTGATTGATATTGTTGGTGCATTGGTGGGGTTAGGAATTACGGGAGTCGCTTTTATTCCCCTGGCGATCGCCATCAAGACAGATAGTCCGGGACCGATTTTCTTTAGTCAAATCCGGTGTGGTTGGATGGGAAAAAGATTTCGGATTTGGAAATTCCGCTCGATGTGCGAAAATGCAGAAGCAATCAAATCCCAAATCGAAAATCAAGTCGAAGGCCCGCTCTTTAAAAATGAAAAAGACTTCCGGGTGACCCGTATCGGTCAGTTTATGCGCCGAACGAGTTTAGACGAGTTGCCTCAGTTTTGGAACGTCCTCAAAGGAGAGATGAGTCTGGTGGGAACGCGGCCTCCCCTACCGGATGAAGTTGATCGCTATGAAGTCCCGGAATGGCAACGTCTGGATGTTAAACCGGGGATGACGGGAGAATGGCAAGTGCATGGGCGATCGTCTATTCGCACCTTTGAGGATGTAATTCGCTTAGATCTGGAATACCAAAAAAAATGGAGCCTGCTTTATGACCTAAAACTGATTTTGAAAACAATCGGGGTCGTGTTTAACAAAAATAGTGGTGCTTACTAGGTCGTTAAAGGGAGCTGTAGGATAAAGAAAGAAGGAATCTTTTGACGTCTGGGCCTTCTACTTTCATACCGAATCATTTTGGCCGCCGCCAGAACTGATAAACCTTTGATCCCACTTTCACCCCTTGGGTATGGAAGTCACCGCCCAGACGTAAACATTCTTCATCATATAGAAGATGGTGTTACAAAATTTCGGCAGCTGGTGGAAGGGACTCGCTTCCCAGCTAGGAAAACGACAGGCCAAAGAGGAGCGACCGCTGAAGCGATCACGCCTGCAAGTCACAAGCGATCTCTATGCCTTAGCACAAGTGTTGCAATGGTTAGAAGATGAAATCTACTCCCTACTCCCGCGCGATCGCTGGTGGCAGTATCAAACTGCCTTAGCCGAAGGTTTCACGAATGCAGTGCGTCACGCTCACCATGACTTGCCGCCTACAACTGAGATCGAAATTGAAGTCACCGTTTTTCCAAGCTATGTGGAGATCAAAATCTGGGATTACGGCCCCCCCTTCGATTTAGAAGCCAAGCTTAAGTCCCGCTATGAAAACCCGAATGGCAATCCATTGGATGAAGGAGGCCGAGGCTTAATCTTCATGCATCAATTAACCAATGAGCTGCTATACACCCGAATCGGAGACAATCGCAACTGTCTGATCATGCGAAAAAATTTCCGTTGATGAGCAAACTCATTTCCCCGTCCCATCTGCTATTCTCTTCACTCAAGACAGGCGTTCGGAACTTCCTGCGAACTTTAGCCGCCGATCGCATTACCCCCATGATTGTACCCGGACCCGATGATGAACCTGAAAGCCTCGAAGCTCTAAGCCGGTATCAAACCCTTGATGCCGCAACTCAAACTGCTTTACAGGAACTCACGGACCTGATTCCCCAGCTTTTTCAAATGCCGATCGCGGCGATCGCCCTTGGCATCCCGGGTAACTGTTCCATAAAATCCCAAATTGGTGCCACCCCGGATGAACTGGACCTCGCCTGTGCCTGGTCTGTTTATCCCCTACAACAAAAACGGCTGGTGGTTCTCAACTCCCTAAACAAACCCGGCGAATTACTCCCGGATGCTCCCCAAAGCCCCCTCTGCTTTTATGCCGGTGTTCCCCTGATCTCTTCCCAGGGTTACCCCATCGGCACCTTATGCATTATGGATCGCGTACCGCAACACCTGAGCGCGACCCAAAAGCAAACCCTCCAAACCTTAGCCACTCAGGCGATCGCCACCTTAGAACGCCACCTCATCCAACCCCCTCCACCCTATCAACCCCACCTCTTAGATTTTCTCACCCACACTCATGACGCCATCCAAACCCTGCGCTTGAGTGACCAACGGCTGCTTTACGTTAACCCAGTTTGGCTCAAAACTCTGGGCTATTCTCTGGAAGAAATCCCTTCTATGTATTGGTGGGATATTCTCGACGCCAGCTCATTTGAACCCGCCTCAACTATCCTAGAAAAACTCCGTCTGGGGGAATCCCTCAGCGGAATCAACCTCATTTTACTTACCAAAACTGGCGATCGCGTCTGGGTGGAAGCCAACTTCTCCTCGGGTTGGGAACGCAACCAACCGGACCATGCGATCGCGCTGTTGCGCAACGTCACCGGAGAACAACAAGCCCGCCTCAAATACGAGCAACTCTTTGAAAATACCGCCCTGGGACTCTTTCAGCTCACTCTAGAGGGCCATTACTGCCAAATCAACTCCGCCCTCGCCAAAATGTATGGCTATGAGTCCCCCACCCAATTCCTCTCTCGGATCGAACATCCACGCCAACTCTACCTCCACCCCCAGGAATGGGAGGAATGCCTGCATCTTTTAGAAACCCAGGGTCACCTCGTTCATGAGGTGGAAGTCAAACGCTGTGATGGTTCCACCATCTGGGTTTCTGAAAATATCCAACCCTTAATCGACATTAAAGGTCGCACCATTGGCTATGAAGGGTTTGTCCAAGATGTCACCCCCAACAAGCAAGCCGAAGCCACGGTGCAACTCGCGAGGGATCAACTCCAAGCGGTCTTGGATGCAGTTCCCGGTACTGTTTCTCTGATTAGCGCCGATTTTCACTATTTAGGGGTCAATCGCCATCTAGCCGCCACTTACAACTTACCCCTGGCTCAATTTATCGGGCGCGAAGTTGGGTTTCGGCAATCGGTTTTCGGACAATTTGTGCGCGATTTCTTTGCCACCCAATCCCGGGAAGCCTCGATTGAAATTGATTCTGAGGTGAATGGGGTATTCCGCAGCGATTTGGTGATTGCCAAGAAGTGGCTAGAGGACCAAGCGGCGGTTTTTGTAGGCATTGATATTACAGAACGCAAACGGGCAGAAGCGGCCCTGAAAGGAGAATTGGCGGAGGCGGCAGAATATGTGCGATCGCTCCTCCCCCTACCCTTGAGCGAACCTGTTCCCATCGATTCGCGCTTTATTCCCTCTCAACAGTTAGGGGGAGATTGTTTTGATTATTATTGGCTTGATGACGATAATTTAGCCATTTATCTGCTGGATGTTTCGGGACATGGGTCTCGCGCGGCCCTGCTCTCGGTTTCCGTATTAAATTTATTGCGCGCTCGTTTTCTTCCCGGTACTGACTTTTATCAACCCTATCAGGTGCTGACGGCCCTCAATCATGCGATTAAGATGGAGCGTCAGCGGAATATGTATTTTACAATCTGGTATGGCGTCTATAATCAGGTGCAGCGCCAGCTTGTTTATTCCTGTGCCGGACATCCCCCGGCGATTTTGCTCTCCAAAGACTCCACAGTGCAAAAGCTCAGAACCGAAACCTCGGTCCCGATCGGAATGTTTCCTAATATTAAATATGAAAATGCTTCCTGCGAGATTGAGGCGGGGAGTTCGCTTTATATTTTTAGCGATGGGATTTATGAAATTAACGAACCCGATGGGTCGATGTGGAGTCTGGATAACTTTATCGAATTACTAGCCCAATGTCGCAACAGTAATTTGTTTAATCTGGAGCAAGTATTAGGGTTAGTGCGTCAGGTTTCTAAAGCAGATACCTTTCATGATGATGTCTCTTTGTTGCAGGTAAAGTTTGATATGTAGGCGCTTAGGGCTTGCATTCTCCATCGCTCAGGGAACGAAGTCCGGTTCCCTCCCCTTGAGACTGACTCTAATTGGCACATCCCGGAAGAGACTTCTCCCCAAATTCTTCCTTCCCCGTAAATGGCCCTCCCCACCCCACTCTGCCCAGGAACGAGCTTACAGAGGGGTGGTGAGGGAGAAATAGTCCAATACTTTTTTGATGCCTGGATGGGGCCCAAGATGGCTCTTTCTGGATTGAATTGGCCTGGTTATAAAACACTTAGGTTTGAGGGAAAGACTCTCCTGAAGGTTAGGACCCACGAGAGAGGCGATCGCCTTGCGCGGAGGTTTGGGGTTCTGGGTTCAGTCCGGTTTAGAAAGGACGTGTTTTTCAAATTCCTCTCGGTTGGGAAAGACTTTCATGATTTTATCCAATCCAGCCAATTCTAATAGCATTTTGACTTGGGTATTGATGGAACACAAAAAGAGTTTTCCTCCGGCAGCTTGAACGGTTTTAATCGCTGCTACAATTGCTCCTAAACCGGAACTGTCCATGAAACTGACATCTTGAAAATCAATGAGTACAATTTCAGCTCCTTCCGCCAGATAATTGCTAATTTCTCGCTCAAATTGACCCACCTTAGTCCGATCTAAAAGGCCAACGGGTTGGACCACTTTAACCACTGGACTCATCCTTAATTAACCCCTACTTGATTTGACAGGTGTCACGGGCTAGACTTGATTTTTTAATCAAACGACTGGCCTAGAGACGATGGTCTGGTGACATTGACTTGATTTTTATCTTACCCTGCGTGGGTGTGATTGCAGTTTAGCTCATCCCGGATTTCGCCTGCGGGCTTGTTGATCAATCAAATTGAATAGATGAGACTAGGGTCTATAATATACGCAATTGTTCACTCAGGATTGAGGAATAGGGAAGGGGTCGATCCGACCCGCGATCGCCTTGAGGACACACAGCCCCTCAAAACCCCCTAAAATTTAAAGTCTAAAATCCAATAGGCGATAATCCATGACGGCGAATATCCTTGTGGTTGAAGATGAAGTCAAACTCGCTCAATTTATTGAACTAGAACTCAAGTATGAAGGCTATCAGGCGATTGTGGTTCGGGATGGGGTCGCCGGATTGAGAGCTATCCAAGAGTTGAGTCCCGATCTGGTCCTTCTGGATGGGATGTTGCCGGGACTCTCGGGTTTGGAAGTCTGCCGCCGTTTGCGAACCAGTGGCAATATGGTCCCGGTGATTGTCTTGACGGCGCGGGATGAAGTGAGCGATCGCGCCGCCGGATTGGATGCGGGTGCAGATGATTATCTGGTGAAACCCTTTAGTTCCGAGGACTTGATTTCCCGCGTGAAGGCGCATCTGCGAAGTCCTATTGAAGTAGACCCGGATTTGTTACCTTTTGCGGACTTAAGCTTGAACCGGCGCACCCGGGAAGTGCGGCGAGGCGATCGCACCATTGAACTGACGGCAAAAGAGTTTGACTTACTGGAATATTTGATCTCCCATCCCCGACAAGTGGTCAAGCGTGAGCAAATTCTGGAAAACGTCTGGGGTTATGATTTTATGGGAGATTCCAACATTATTGAGGTCTACATTCGTTACCTCCGTCTCAAGCTAGAAGCACAGGGGGAAAAACGACTGATTCAGACGGTGCGTGGGGTCGGGTACGTTCTGCGGGATTAAATCCGACGTCGCTTCACTGCGCCCTGGGGTGACGTCCAATTTCGGTGCAACTCAAGGGTTGCACTTTTTTAATGCCACCTGTAACGACCTCAGGGAAGGCAGGATGGCAACGTGCGATCGCCCACCTTGAGGTTTTTCAAAACAAAACTTCTCCCCTTTTTCCCCTCCGGACAATCCGCTGCTCTCTCCTTCTTGGGGTCATGACTCTTTTCCCTTCATTCTACCTTCTTTACCTATTCTTTACCCAAGGTTTCCTCAATTTTAACTTAAAAAATTACCAAAGAAATTAATTTATATTACAATTTTAAAACCTATCAAACTCATTAAAAAAAAGTCACTAAACGAACCTTTTTTTAGGGCCTATCCAGCCCGGGAATAGAAGGGGATGAGAAAAATTTAAAAAAATGAGCATAAACCGAGGCTTTTCTCCCAAAACAGATCCTTCAAACCGGAACCTTATGAGGCATCAATTCTCCGGTAAATATCCGGCTAAATGGGCAGCGCTGACCCTCCTGATTCTGCTTGGGCTAACCGCTTGTCGGGAGACAGAAACATCAGCCCAAAACCGGGGGGGACGAGGTGACATCAATAATTTGAGTGTGGATGGTTCCAGCACTGTTTTCCCCATCTCCGAGGCAATGGCCGAAGAATTTATGAAAATCAATCCGGGGGTTAAAGTTACCATTGGAATCTCAGGTTCCGGGGGCGGGTTTAAAAAATTTTGTCAGGGAGAAATAGATATTTCTAATGCCTCTCGCGCCATTGATGTAACTGAACGAGAATTGTGCGAAGAAAATGGCATTGAATACATAGAAATTCCGATTGCCCTCGATGGCATTTCTGTGGTTGTTCATCCTAACAATGACTTTGTTCAATGCCTGAGTGTAGAAGAACTTAAGCGAATTTGGGAACCCGCTGCTGAGGGAAAAATTGTTAACTGGAACCAAATCCGCTCTACCTTTCCCAATCGCCCCTTACGGTTGTTTGGTCCGGGGACGGATTCCGGGACTCACGACTATTTTACCGCTGCTTTGGTGGGGCAAGAACAACAAAGTCGAGGGGATTATACCGCTAGTGAAGATGATAATATTATCGTGCAAGGCGTGGCTGCGGATGCTGAGGGTCTGGGCTTTTTTGGTTATTCTTACTATCAGGAAAATAAAAATAAGTTAAAATTAGTGGAAATTGATTCTGGTGAAGGTTGTATTGCCCCTACTCCTAGCACGATTGCTGATAACAGCTATCAACCCCTTTCCCGTCCGGAATTTATCTATATTAACAAATCCCAGGCCGATCGCCCGGATGTGAAAGCCTTTGTAGAATTTCATCTGAATCCAGCACATCAATATTTAATCTCGGAAGTGGGGTATGTTCCCTTGCCGGAATCGGTGATTAAGGTGGTTAAGAACCGCTATCAACAGAGGAAAGTAGGGTCAGTTTTTAAGTCAGGTTCAACGGTGGAAATCAACCTGCATGATGCCCTGAAGGTGGAAAATTAAAGAAAATTCAGTTAGGATTAACCCCAATCGATAGGGGGTCAATCCTGTGGGATGTCCTCAGCAGTCTGGCGATCGCATTTTAATCGGATAATGTATCAGGTATTTTATGGAGTTTCATCCCTTAAAACCGCGACTCCCGGAGGGAGAGTCATGGCAGCGAAATCTACACCGACTCACCTGGATAGAACGGGGTTTACATCTCGTTTTAGTGCTAATAGCGGGGATTCCCATTTCGATTTCGGTGGCGATCGCAGCGGGTTTTTTCTATGAAACGCTGCTATTTTTTCAAATGGTTCCCCTCTGGAATTTTCTCACCGATACCCAGTGGACTCCTTTATTTCCCAGTCAAAATTTTGGCATTTTCGTTCTCGCCAGTGCCACCTTCATGGTAACGGGAATTGCGAGTTTGTTTGCCATCCCAATTGGGTTATTAATTGCCATTTATTTAGCCGAATATGCCAGCGATCGCCTGCGGTTAACGGTTAAACCCCTTTTGGAAGCCTTATCGGGAATTCCCACGGTGGTTTATGGCTATTTTGCCCTATTGGTGGTGACTCCAATTTTGCAGCAGTTGATTCCTGGACTGGCAAGATTTAATGCTTTAAGTGCAGGGTTGGTGACTGGAGTGGCGATTATTCCAATTATTTCTTCCCTGAGTGAAGATGCGATTAAAAGTGTGCCCCACTCCCTCAGAGAAGCCGGTTATACCCTAGGGTTAACCAAGGGAGAAGTGCTGACTCAAATTGTTTTACCAATGGCTTTTCCCGGTATTATCGCCTCATTTATGTTAGCCGCTTCTCGGGCCTTGGGAGAGACCATGATTTCGGCGATCGCAGCGGGCCAAACTCCTCAACTCACCCTCAATCCTTTGGTTCCAGTTGCCACAATGACGGCTTTTATTATTCAGGTGAGTTTGGGAAGTGTTGCCTTTAATTCCTTAGCCTTTCAAACCATTTTTACCGTGGGGATGGTGTTATTTTTGATTACCCTGGGATTGAATAGCTTTGGCTATTGGCTAGTTCGTCGGCATCAAACTGCCATGACTGAGGCGATCGTTCCGACCGTAACCTCCGAGGAAGTATCTAGTTTTTACCCCCTCTACGATGAAGAGTTTCCGGGGAGTAACCTTAGATTTGGGGGAGGACAAACCCGGTCAAATCCAGAGTTTAAAACACCTTGGATTCGCCGTCAGGCGTTGGACCGTTGCTTTAGTTTTTTGAGTGCGATCGCCATCCCTATTGCCCTGGGTATTCTCGCCCTTTTACTCCTCGATGCCTCTCGTCGGGGTTTGCCTCATCTAACCTGGCACTTCATCACCAGCTTTCCCTCGCGCAACCCCCAAGAAGCAGGAATTTACCCCGCCCTCATGGGTAGCTTGTGGCTATTAGGATTAACCGGATTATTTGCAGTGCCCATTGGAATCGGAACAGCCATTTACCTGGAAGAATATTGTGCCAATACTGCCCTTAATCGGTTTTTAGAAATTAATATTGCTAACCTCGCTGCCATCCCCTCAATTCTTTATGGGTTATTAGGGCTAGAATTATTTGTACGTCTCCTCGCCCCTGTCACCGGGGGGCCGAGTTTACTCTCTGCCGCCCTCACCCTAACGGTGATTATTTTACCCATGTTTATTGTCACCACCCGGTCTGCTTTACGGAGTATTCCAGACGGTTTACACCAAGCAGGTTATGCTATGGGTATGACTCGTGCTCAGGTGTTGTGGCATATTGTGTTACCGGCAGCATTTCCCGCCACCTTAACCGGCGCACTTTTAGCCTTAGCCCGGGTGATCGGTGAAACTGCCCCTTTAATTGCTGTGGGCGCATTATCCTTTGTCTCCTTTGCACCACCCTTGTCATGGGAGGGAATCTATAGCCGATTTACCGCCCTACCCTTTCAAATTTTTAACTGGATTTTACGGCCTCAAACCGCCTTTCATAACAATGCTGCTGCGGCTATTTTAGTCTTAGTTGGCCTTTTATTAATCCTCAATATTGGCGGTGTCTTTATTCGAGAAAAGTGCAAAAATTAAGCCCATCTTTTATCTATCTTGATTTTAGTTAAACCCCATGAATTTGAACTTAGAATATTCCCCTCTCCATCAACGGGCGATTTTACAAACTTCTGACTTGTCAGTTTTTTTTAATAAAGCCCAAATCCTGGAAAATATTAATTTAAAAATTTATCCTCATAAAATTACCGCCATTATCGGACCCTCTGGCTGTGGTAAAACGACCTTAATTCGATGCTTTAATCGCCTCAACGAACTCTGCAATCAGTTTAAAAGAGTCGGCCAAATCTATATGGGCGATCGCGAAATTTCTCAGCTAAACTCCGTAGAAATCCGCAGGCAAGTGGGGATGGTATTTCAAAAACCCAATCCCTTTCCCAAATCAATCTATGACAACATCGCCCTCGGCTTGCGAGTCAATGGGTATCAAGGGGATATCGATGAATGTGTTGAGTATTCCCTCCGTCAAGTCTTCCTATGGGATGAAGTTAAAAACAACCTGTATCGCAGTGCATTAAACTTATCTGGAGGGCAACAACAACGCTTGTGCATCGCCCGCACCTTAGCCCTCAAACCGGATATTATCTTGATGGATGAACCCTGTTCTGCCCTCGATCCAATTTCTACTGCCCGCATTGACGAACTGCTGTATGAACTGAAGCATTATTATACCATTATTTTGGTCACCCATAATATGCAGCAAGCCTCCAGAATTTCCGATTTGACCGCTTTTTTTAATATTAAAACCACCGAAACGGGAGAAAAAGTAGGCTATTTATCCGAATACGATAAAACAGAAGTGATTTTCCACCATCCCAAACAGCAGGCAACTCAGGAATATGTCAGTCGCCGCTTTTAGTCTAGGGGTCAGCGAACGTCTTTCCCTCCAGTAAAAATCCCGGATCACCGCCTGCTGTTACAGGGATACAACCATCCAGCCCTAAAATTTTGTTTTCCTCGGATACATTCATGCTAAACTAGGAAAGTTTTCATATTGTAATTTGAGCTATGTTTTGGGCTGACAAAATTGCGGAAAGTGCACAAGGCGAACAAATCGTTAATGATTCAAAAACCCCTTCGGGTCGAGTTCATGTGGGGTCCTTGCGGGGTGTGATCATCCATGATGTCATTTATCGCGCCTTGAAACACGCCGGTAAGCCCGTAAAATTTATGTATGGCGTTGATGATTATGACGCCCTTGATACCGTTCCTAGCTATCTCGATCGCGAAAAATTTTCCCCCTATTTGGGATACCCCCTGTGTAACGTCCCCTCTCCTGATGACAAGGCGACAGATTATGCTAAATACTTCATGGGGGAATTCCTGGAAGTCTTTGATTACTTAGGGGTTAAACCGGAAATTTATTACCTGCGAGACTTGTATCGAACCGGACAACTCAACCCCTACATTGATACCTTTTTACAAAATTCCCACCTGGTTCGAGAAGCCTATAAAGAAGTTAGTAAAGCCGATCGCCCTAGTAACTGGTATCCCTTCCACACTATCTGCGAAAACTGCGGCAAAATTGCCACCACCGTTGTCACCGACTACAACAGCAAAGAAGTCTTTTATACCTGCGAACCCAACGCCACCAACTATGTCAACGGATGCGGACATTCCGGCTGGATTTCCCCCTTTGATGGCAATGGGAAACTACCCTGGAAAGTCGAATGGGTTGCCAAATGGCAACTCGTTGGGGTTACCATCGAACTCGCTGGAAAAGACCATTCCCAAAAAGGCGGTTCTCGGGATGTTGCTAATGCAATTTGTCGCAAAGTCCTCCAGAAACAACCCCCATTCCATTCTCCCTACGAGTTTATTTTAGTCAATGGCACAAAAATGAGTTCCTCCAAAGGAGTGGGTTCGGCAGCGAAAGAAATCGCCGAATTGTTACCACCGGAACTGCTGCGTTTCTTGATGCTGCGAACCCAACCAAAATCGGTGATTAATTTCGCCCCAAATTATGAAACCACCACTCGATTATTCCGGGATTACGACACCTTAATCGAGAAATATCAAGGGGTTAACCCGGAAAGTGGCGAAGACCCCAAACAGGACAAAGAACTCCAACCCCTGTTTTATTCTCAACTCGGCGATGAAGTCAAAACCTATCAACCCTTTGATTTCAGTACCTTAATTTCCCTGCTGCAAGTGCCTCACTTGGATATTAAAGAAGAAATCCAAAAACGTTGCGAACAACCGTTAACAGATGCGGATTGGGAAGTTCTCCATCAGCGGATTGAGTCAGCCCAAAAATGGCTGAATGATTACGCCGATGAAGAAGAAAAACTGGTGCTTTATTTTGACGCAATTCCCGAACAAGTCCAAGACTTGACCGATGAACAGGTGACTTATTTGGGTGAGTTAGCTAATAATTTAGAAGCGGCAGACAGTTGGGATGGTGAAACCTTACAAACGATTATTTTCTCGACAAGTAAAGGCTTGCAGATGAACCCGGGGAATGCTTTTCCTGCGGTTTATTTGACCTTCATGGGTAAATCCCGAGGTCCGAAAGCGGGGAATTTACTCTCGTATTTAGATAAATCGTTTGTGTTGGAAAGAATTCGCGGGGCTGTGGCGCAGAAACAAGGGGCGACAGTGTAAGCGAATATTCTGGGGAAAAGTTTGTAGTAACAACTGAAGTCGTTACTACAAACTTACAGAATTTATGAGTCTTGTAAGGCTTTTAGAACTGTGTCGTGAATGGTCCCATTGCTGACTACAATGCCTTGGTTGTTGACCATTTTTTTACCCATGCCAAAGGGTAAAGAATTGCCATGCATATCGGTGACACGCCCTCCGGCTTCTTCAACCACGATCGCCCCGGCGGCATGGTCCCAGATATTCTCGCGGTAATCTGGCGTTTTCGGTGAGGGGAGGCGCATATATAATGCCGCTTGTCCTGATGCGACAATTCCATATTTTGCTTGGGAATCCATTCGCCGGGATTCAGCAGTAAACCCAACGGCTTTGGCAACGGCATTTTGCCTGGATTGGTCGCCGTGACTGGCTTCTACGCTTTCTACAAACCGCATATTTTCCACATCATCAGCGGCAACAACTTGCAGCGATCGCACAGTTCCTCCCGAGATTGCCTGCATTGTCGCCCCTTCTCCCCGGACGGCGACAAACAAAGCCCCCTCTTCTCCCGATTCTAACTTAAGGGCGGGACAAGCCATGACGCCGACTTTCACCTCGTTGTCTTCAATTAAGGCGATCGCCACGGCATATTGATCCTGTCTCAAAAATCCTTTAGTCCCATCAATCGGGTCTAGGGTCCAAAATCTTCCCCCAACGTCCCCATTACCACAATCAATCCAATCCGCAACCTGTTCCGGTGTCGCATCCGGGACCAGGGACTGAACATGATGGGTCACTTTCTGGAGTTGTTCGGCATTGCTGCGCAGATCCGTCGCATCTTCTTCCCCCACGATCGCATCTTCGGGAAATGCGGCATTTAATGCCTTACAAATCAACGCCTGAGACCCATAATCTGCCACCGTTACCGGGCTTTTATCAATTTTTTCCATCGCAACCGGAATCTCCCGGCGCACTTCTTGGCAGAGTTTAGCAGCCGCGATCGCCGCATCAATGGCAACTTGTTTTTCCCGTTCGTATGACATCCTAAACCTCTTAAAACAAATAGAGACGCGACGTCGCGTCTCTACAAACTTTAGACCGTTGCTAATCCCAAGTCTAGTCAGATTAAACGATAAACAGCAAACCGATTCCGACGATGATCATTACGCCACTCGTGACAAAGGACCCGAAGCGATGATAACTGTTTACCTTGGTCTCATTCTGACTTTCTAACTGGATCAAATCCATCCAGGGGGCGACTCCTCGTCGGAACCACCCCAAGGAATGAACCTGCATTCCGATTAGGCTGTTCACCTTCTTCATGCCAAACAGCGCATTCCCAATCGGACCAAACCGGGAGGCATAACGCAGAAACAGCAACCCACTGGGGTCTTGCAGTTTCAAATCCGACCCGAAGGCATATCCGGCATCTCCTCGTCCAATTAGTTCGCCTTTGAGTTTAGCCGGTTGAGCCCGCAACGGACTGGCGTAGGGGTCCCCCATTAACGTAAGAATATCAGTTTCTGGGGCCTGCTCGAAGTTAGGAAACATGACAAAGGTTTTCACCAAGAGGCCGATTCCCAAGCCTATTAACGTATAGGAAATCATCTTAAATTCTCCTCCCGGTAGGGGGAACGCCACACTGGCGATCGCCCCTGCAAACAATCCAATCGTCGGGGCAGTATAGAGGAATAAATCCCCAACAAAACCGCCGTATAATTTACTCTCTAGGTCACGAGTACACAATGAAAAGGCGCTAAATACCCCAAACCCGGTGATTTAGTCAAGCCCCTGGGGACAGTTTTCTATCCTTTCTGTCATAACCTACAAGTCCGGGGTTTTGGTCTAAAACTCCACAAAAGTTAAAGAATTGGCTATAGCATGAAAAAAGTTAAGGCCGTTGGTTAAAGTCAAACTTTCATCACCCTTGAGTTAAATCCGGTCTATTCAAGGGGAGGAGGCGTCAGGTGTCCGGGGTTAATCCATCACCTCTTTTGGAAGTGCCGATCGCCTAGAAAGATTCTTTGGTCTAGAGTAGGCGTGAAAAATTTGAGTCTTAACCAGAAAATCTACGGGATAAAATCACGATGACATCCATGCAAATTGGTTCGGAAAATCTAGTTACAATTGCTCAATCGACGGCGATCGCTGCCCGGAAATTGGGGGTACTCTCCACGGAGGCAAAAAATCAGGCGATCGAGGCAGTTGCCCAAGCGTTACAAGCTGCTGCCTCGTCCATTGTCAGGGCAAATGCGGAAGATTGTGAATTTGCCGAAGCCGAGGGCATTTCCAAACCCCTTTACAACCGCCTAAAAATGGACCGGACCAAACTAGAGGCAACCATTGCTGGAGTCCGCGATGTGGGTAAACTTCCGGATCCAGTTGGCGAAATTCAACTTCATCGGGAACTGGATGAGGGCTTAATTCTCAAGCGGGTTTCTGCGCCATTAGGAGTCGTTGCCGTAATTTTTGAAGCCCGTCCTGAGGCGGCAATTCAAATTTCTGCCTTGGCGATTAAATCCGGCAATGGGGTAATTTTGAAAGGAGGGAAAGAGGCAAATAATTCTTGCGCGGCTATTGTTGAAGCAATTCGCAAAGGATTAGCCCAGACGGAGGTTGACCCCGATGTGGTGCAGTTGTTAACCACGAGAGAGGAAACCTTGGCGTTATTAAAATTAGATGATTTTGTAGATTTAATTGTCCCGAGAGGATCGAATGAGTTTGTCCGGTTTGTCCAGGACAATACTCGCATTCCGGTCCTGGGTCATGCGGAGGGGATTTGTCATTTGTATGTAGATGCCTTGGCGGACATTGAAAAAGCAGTAACGATCGCCGTTGATTCTAAAACTCAGTATCCGGCAGCTTGCAATGCGATCGAAACATTGCTGGTTCATGAGGCAGTCGCCCCGGAATTTTTACCCCAAGTTGCTGCGGCACTCCAAGGGCGTCAGGTGCAATTACGGTTGGATGAAAAAAGCCAAGATATCTTAAAAAATACCACGAATTTGCAGGATTGGGAACCGGCAACGGAGGAGGATTGGAAAACCGAATATACTGACTTGATTCTGTCGATTAAGGTAGTCCATTTCATAGAAGAGGCGATCGCACATATCAACACCTATGGATCCGGTCATACTGATGCGATCGTCACCGAAGAACAATCCGCTGCAGATCTCTTTCTCTCTCAAGTTACCTCGGCTGGAGTCTTCCATAATTGTTCCACCCGCTTTGCGGATGGATTCCGCTACGGATTCGGGGCCGAAGTGGGAATTAGTACCCAAAAAATGCCCCCCCGAGGTCCTGTTGGACTGGAAGGATTAGTCACTTACAAATATCAATTAGTCGGAAATGGTCAAATCGTGGCCACCTATTCCGGTCCCGAAGCTAAATCGTTTACCCATCGCAATTTATTTCAATGAGGGGGAGAAAATCGCCCCGTTAGTCTAATCAGGGGAAAGCCCGGTTAGAGGGAACAGTCCCTAAACCGGCTTTCCCATTTTTCATGGGGTTTCCCCCGTTTCATCCCCTCAATCCCCGGGAGTGAATCCGATTATTTCTTGGCAGCAGCGGGAGCTTTTTTGGGGCTATTATATTGATAGGTTAAATCATCAACGGTCCAAATTTTATCTCGTTTAACCAGTTTCATTTGCACAGGAACTTCCCGACCCGTTTTAGAAATCACGGTGACATCCAGACAGTGAACATCCCCCTCCGTCGTGGGAATTGACATCGTAGTGCGCTGATACTGATTCAGTTTGTGGGTTTTGATGAATTTAGCAAATTGTTGTTTAGAGGTTTTGCTTTTAAAGCGATCGCTAGTGGACTGATAGGCCCCATTGATATCCCCTTGGGCAATTTGGGCAAAAAAGGCACCGATCGCCTGGGGTAACCCTTTGGTTTTGGCAAAAATAATTAGGGAAACGCTAATCCAAATTAGGACGATTCCCCCAAGGATTACACCGACTCCAATTCCCACATACGATAACCAAGGTTGAAAGGATTCCACAGTACACTCCTAAAATGACCCAAGAAATGACTAAAAAATAATGTTGTGAAGGGATAGGTCCAAAAATGGCCCCCCAAAGGGGATAACCCCTGTCTGGTCTTACCATAAAAAAGCCCCTATAGCAAGGGTTCCAGCTTAGGGATCGCAAGTTTGAGGCGATCGGGCGCAGGGGTCGGGAACTGCCAAAATGCCCCCAACTTCAGAGCACGGAATCCGGAAATCTTCCGGATTTCTTCTACAGAGTTAGTACAGTAGCTATTAGGGTCAAGGAACAGAATAATCAGCCAAGGATAATGAGAATAGGAAACCCCACCGAGACGGGGTAAAATCTCTTAACCCTTTTACCCCTTATCCCCAATTCAAATATCAGGAGTAGTTACGATGACCTATCGGATACTGAGCATCGATGGTGGCGGAATTCGTGGTGTATTAGCGGCGCGAATGTTGCAACGGATCGAAGAACGACTACAGTTGCCTTTAAGAGATCATTTTGATTTAATTGCAGGAACTTCCACGGGATCAATGGTGGGTGCAGCGATCGCGATGGGAATCCCCTGCAAGGATATTGTCCAACTGTACCGGAAAAAGTCTAAAAAAGTCTTTCCCTACAAGAGCCGGTGGACCCTCAAGCGACTGCCCTTACTCTTAAAGCATGGCCCTTCAGCACCCAAGTTCTCCGAAGCGGGACTGACCCGAATGCTCAAAGATTTATTGGGCGATAAACGCTTGTGCGATATTAAGGCAGCCAAGCTGTTAATTACCAGCTACGATACCATCAGCCGATCGCCCATCATTTTTAAAAGCTGGAAAGAGAAATTTGCCAACGTTCCGGTCTGGGAAGCTTGCCTCTGTTCCGCTTCTGCTCCCACCTTCTTTCCCGCACACCGATTAGTCATCGATGGTGAGGTCATGTCCGCCATTGATGGCGGTTTAGCGGCGAATAATCCCACCGCTTGCGCTGTTGCTGAAGCCATCCGCCTCGGTCATCGCTTAGAAGATTTGGAAGTGATTTCCATTGGAACAGGTGCGGCAACTCGGGTAATTCCCTGGGAACAAGCTCGCTCTTGGGGCACTCTGCAATGGATTTGGGGCGGGCGCGTGGTTAAAGTGATGACCGATGCACCTTGTGAAGTTTATCACTATATCACGGATTATGTGATAGGAGATAAATCTCGCTATGCGCGTTTACAATTTCCCCTCGATCGCCGGTTAATTCATAAGCCCTTGAGCGATGATATGGACGATGCCAGCAAGGAGAATATCAACAATTTAGTTGAAGCGGCTGATGCTTACATGAATTTGGTGGAAGTTGTAGAATGTTTAGATATGTGTTTGAGGAAAGCGGAACCGCCTCAAATTCATGTTCAGGAACGCTATAAACGGTAATTTTGTAGGGGCAGTTCACGGACTGCCCCTTTGTCGGTTTTCTTCCCCCATTGGGACCGATCCTGAGTCTGTATGCAGGGTTAGACATCAAACCCGGTTCTATCACACCTCCCTTGCCAGGGAAAAATAGCGATAAAAAACTCCTGACCCTTTAAGAATTGGTCAAGGAGAGATGGAGCGGTACGAGCCTCGATACTTGAGCCTTTCCAGGAGGTTGAACTCAGCGATCGCCTGGGGTGGGGGAATCTTGAAGAATTCAGTCTAAAACCCCCCTTCACCGATTAAGAACTCGGTCCGTTAACCGAAGCGTCCGCTCACATACTCCAGAGTCGCTTCTTGGCGGGGATTTTGGAAAATATTTTCCGTTTTATCATACTCAACAAGATAGCCAAAGCGCTTCCCATCTTCGGTGGCTTGGGCATTGAAAAAGGCGGTATAATCGCAAGACCGCGAGGCTTGCTGCATATTGTGGGTAACAATCACAATGGTGTAGTTTTCTTTGAGTTCCTGCATTAACTCTTCGACTTTCATGGTTGAGATGGGGTCGAGGGAGGCGCAGGGTTCGTCCATGAGGACGATTTCTGGGTTAATGGCGATCGCCCGGGCGATACATAACCGTTGCTGTTGACCACCGGATAAAGATAAACCATTGGACTTTAATTTATCTTTCACTTCATCCCATAAAGCGGCGCGACGCAATGAAGTTTCAACCAGTTCATCGAGATTCCCTTTATACCGATTGACGCGCGCTCCATAAGCGATATTGTCATAAATGGATTTTGGGAAAGGATTCGGCTTTTGGAATACCATCCCAATGCGCCGACGGACCTCTACCGGGTCAATTCTTTTATCGTAGAGGTCTTGGTTGTAGTAGGAACATTTTCCCTGAATCCGGAATCCACTAATCAAATCGTTGAGACGGTTGAAGCAGCGGAGTAAGGTACTTTTTCCACATCCCGATGGTCCAATAAATCCCGTAATTTGTTTTTTCGGGATATTCAGATTCACCCCTTTGAGGGCGAGGGTTTCTCCGTAATAAACGTTAAGATTTTCCGTCCGCAGAATTGCTTCTGTTTGAGGTTCAGTTTGGTAATGATGATTGGCTATTTGCCGATCGAAAGGCATAAAAATCCACCTTGACTTTTACTAGATATTTCAACTTCACTGCAGTTGTGTTTCCCACTTTTATGCGATCGAGCGCCAACAGCCTAGGGTTGACAAACTACCGAACCCCAACCGCTCACCTCTTCTGACCAGAGTTGCAGCAGATCGGAAGTAAAATTTTGAGAAGGCCGTGCGATCGCAACGGTCACAACTGCTTGGTTGATCGTTCTACACTGGAAAAAACTTAAACTTCGACAATCCTACTCTCAAGCAGAGCGCTGTATCTTATCATACAGTTTTCCGAGGTTTTAGATCATTAAGAACTTTAAATTTCCCCCGTGGCATTTTGAACAGAAAGCATTGTCGTTAATAAATGCTTTTCCGAGTGGCCCAGCGAGCCAAAATGCTAGTGAGTAGAACCAACAACACTAAAATCAATGAGGCAGCCCAAGCCAGTTCTTGTTGACTGGCATAAGGAACGGAGGCAAAGTTATAAACCAACACCGCCAAAGAGGGGGCTGGTTCAAACAAACCTTGGGGCCAGAAAAAGGTAAATAGAGCCGTGAAAATTAAGGGAGCCGTTTCTCCAGCAGCCCGGGCGATCGCCAGCGTTAGTCCTGTGATAATAGCAGGTAACGCTGCCGGTAGCACCACCCTCAAGACGGTTTGATAGTTGGACGCTCCCACCCCCACCGACGCCCATCGCACATCAGGAGGAACGATTTGCAGGGCTTCATCGGTGGTTCGCACCACAATCGGTAGCATGAGCACCGAGAGCGCCACCCCCCCGGCAAAAGCCGAGAACTGTTTGGTCGCTAATACAATGATACCGTAGGCAAAAATTCCGACAATAATCGAGGGAACTCCACTTAGGACATTCGTGGCAAAACGAATCCACCGGGCTACACCCACGGAACTAAACTCCGACAAGTAAACTGCCCCAAACACCCCGATGGGAACGCTAATGGCAGCGGCGATCCCCACCATAATCAGAGTCCCGGCGATCGCATTGGCAATCCCGCCGCCTTCCATCCCCGCAGAAGGGGGAAGTTGGGTAAACAAGTCCAAATTTAGCCGGTTAAACCCTTTAATGGTGACATAAACCATCACCGCAAATAACGGGATCAGGGTGATCACTAAACAAGCACCGGATAACAGGGTCATCACCCAGACAAACAGCGATCGCGGACTTTTATAGTTCCGCATTAGCTGCTCCCCGTCTGGGGTAGCGTTGTACAAATCGTCGCTGTGACTCGAAAAAGGCTGTGACATATCAGACTGGGTATTGCACCCCTAAACAACTGTGATTTGTCATTTGTCATTTGTCCTTTGTGGTTTGTCTTGATTATTCAGCCATCCTAATGACCAATGACCAATGACTAAAACTTCTTGACTTTCCGAACAATTAACTCGGCACCAATATTCACCACTAAGGTGAGCAGAAATAAAACCAAACCTGCATACATCAAAGCAGAAATTTGCAAGCCCGAGGCTTCTGCAAACTGATTTGCCAACAGGGAGGCGATCGTATTTCCAGGAGCCAGCAGAGAGAATTTTAGGTCATTAGAATTCCCAATAATCATCGTAACGGCCATCGTTTCTCCCATCGCACGGCCCAATCCCAACATAATCCCGCCCACAATTCCCGAAAATGCCGCTGGAATTAAAACTCGAATAATTGTTTCCCAGCGGGTCGCCCCTAACCCTAGGGATGCCTGCCGCAAATCCGGTGGCAGCGACGCCAACGAGTCCCGAGAGATTGCCGTAATAATCGGCAAAATCATAATCGTTAAAATGATCCCGGCGGGTAACATCCCCGGGCCCACTGGACTGGTGGAAAAAATGGGTAAAAAGCCCAAGGTCTTATGCAAAAAAAGCCCGATTGGTCGCAGAAAGGGAATAAGTACAAAAATTCCCCACAATCCATACACCACGCTGGGAATGGCGGCTAACAACTCCACCATAAACACCAGAACTGTCTGAACTGATTTGGGTAGAAAATTTTCACTTAAAAAGATAGCAGTCCCCACTCCTAGGGGAACTGCAAACAGTAAACCCAGGGCTGACGAGACCAGGGTCCCATAAATCATCGGCCAGACTCCATACTCATCCCGAACGGGATTCCAGGAGCTGGAGGTAAAAAAATTCAAGCCAAAGGCTTGCATCGCAGGCAGGGCGTCCTTCGCCATTTGGATCGCTATCCAGACCAAAATCCCCGCGATCGCAAATGCAAAAATGCGCGTGACCCAAAAAAAACCACTATCCATCACGCGCTCTTGTTGTTGGCGAGGTTGAATCGCTCTTTCCTCGTCCCTATTCATAGTTTCAGCTCGTTTACTCATTCCTTAAAATAAATTAAGCGCTTTACTCTATCGCCTTCGATTATAGAAAAATAGAAGTTTGGAACGATAGCAAGCGGAGTGGACTGCTTGCTATCTCCTTGAATACCAAAACCGGACGGCTATTCGCTTACTTCAATGTCATACTCAGCGCTAATCACATCCGCTTTCTGGGCCACTTTCTGTCTGACATTCGCCGGGAGCGGAATGTACCCTAACTCGGGGGCCAGCTGTTGTCCTTCATTCAATCCGTACTCAATCACTGCTTCGAGGGCTTGAGCTTTTTGGGGATCAGAATACTCTTTGTAAGCCAGCAGCCAAGTATAACTAACAATGGGATAAGAGTCCGGTCCCTCGGGGTCGGAAATGAAGGCTCGCAGATTATCTGGGAGTTCTACTGCTGCTAGGGTTTTACTCGCGGCTTCGCTGCTTGGAGCAATAAAATTGCCGGATTTATTTTCTAAAGCGGCCATAGTGATATTGTTATTTTTGGCATAGCCATACTCAACATATCCGATCGCACCTACAGTTTGTTGAATCGAAGCGGTAACGCCTTCGTTCCCTTTTCCGCCAATTCCCGTCGGCCATTCTACGGTTTTCCCTTCACCGACGCGCTCTTTCCACTTTTCACTAATCGCCGAGAGATGTTGGGTAAACACTCCTGTGGTTCCACTTCCATCGGAACGATAAACCACGGCGATCGCTTGATCGGGTAAGTTCACGCCCGGATTCGCTTGAGCGATGCGCGGGTCATTCCATTGGGTAATCTCCCCCAATAAAATATCCACATAGACCTCCCGAGGAAGCTTCAGCCCGGTTTCCACTCCAGGCAAATTATAAGCCAAGACAATGCCACCTGCGGTCATCGGTAGCATCAGAACCTCTCGGTTCATCGCTTGGATCTCTTCATCCTTCATGGCTACGTCGCTGGCCCCAAAATCTACAGTGCCTGACGAAAACTGCTGGACGCCAGCACCGCTGCCAACGGATTGATAATTAGTGCGAACTTGAGAATTTGCCTGATTAAATTCCTGAAACCAACGCTGGTAAATCGGCGCGGGAAAAGTTGCTCCCGCACCTGTTAAGTTGACAGCTTGGGTTAAGGCGAGTTTGCCGGTTCCTGCAGGGGCTGCATTATTGCCCTCGGGAGAGGCTGCATTGCCCTCCGGCGCAGTGGTGGTGGCAGTGGGTCCCTGGCAAGCCCCGATCCCCAAGGTTAGTGCAATAACTGACAGGGAAAAGGCCATTTGAGCCGGTTTAATGGGATTTGGTAAACGCATGATGTGAATGGGTAGGGTTTGGTATTTTGGTGAGGATCACGATTGCAGAATACCGCTTTAGGGTAAAGATTGGGTTAATAGGTGTTAAAGTCTCGGCCTTAAAGTTTTGCCCGGATGCCTTGCAATTCTATCTCATTCCCCTGCCCACGGGGGTTTGGAAGTGGTAAAATGTAGCGAATTTGACAATAAATGTGGTAAATCAGTGCAACAGAGGGGCCAGCGTAATCGGGTTCCGTAGAAAATCGCCGCCAGTCCCCTGGCGTTGTCGGGGGAGGGGGCTCAAAATTTGTCATTGGTCATTTGTCGTTTGTCGTTTTTAGAGTAAGGAAAAGCGATCGCTCTGTTGTTCTCCACTTGGGCGATCGCCTCTATTCATTGAGTCAACTCTCCCCAGATCGTCGCCTTATGCCGGAACTTCAGTAGCGATCGCTTCTATCAGTTTGCTCACCCGCGCTTTAATCTCATCCCGCACAGTCCGAAATGTCTCCAACGATTTCCCATCGGGGTCTTCCAATTCCCAATCCTCAAACACTTCTCGCAATACCCATGCTTCCGGTAAATTCACCCCACAACCACACAGGGAAATCACCGCATTATAATCCTCTGCTTTAAAATCCCTTAAGGGATCCGAGGTTTGATGACTAATATCCACCCCGATTTCTTCCATCACCTCCACCGCAGTCGGATGGACTCGACTGGATTCTAAACCGGAACTGGTGACTTCAATTTTTCCCTCACCCAGGGTTCTGGCAAATCCTTCTGCCATTTGCGATCGGCAGGAATTGCGCTTACAAACAAACATGACTTTCTTCATCCTGACTCTTTTCTCCTAAACTTTGGAAAATTTGGGGTCAAATTTCTGTAAAACTCTCCCCGATAGGGTTTATTTGAAGCTCGGAAAACAACGGGGATCCCGTAATGTTGCCTTCTCGGGTTCTCGGGGAAACCAGTTCGCCGTCTTCTTACAAACCTCTACTAGCATTAACATCACCGGCACTTCGATTAAAACCCCAACTACCGTTGCCAGTGCTGCACCGGAATTTAAGCCAAAGAGCATCACCGCCGTGGCGATCGCTACTTCAAAATGATTACTCGCCCCGATTAAAGCCGCCGGAGCCGCATCTTCATAAGCCATATTCAGTTTTAATCCCGCCACGTAACTGATTAAGAAAATAAAATTTGTCTGAATGAACAGGGGAACAGCAATCAACAAAATATGGAGGGGATTGTTAACAATTAAGTCTCCCTTAAACGAAAATAGCAACACCAATGTAATCAGCAATGCCGTAATGGAAATTGGGGTCAAATATTTCAAAAATTCCCGTTCAAACCAGTGACGACCTTTATTTTTGAGAATCCAATATCGGCTGTACATCCCAGCCGCCAAAGGCAATCCCACATAAATCAGCACTGATAAAACAATGGTTTGCCAGGGAACGGTTAAATCATTGGCTGCCAGCAACCATCTACCGAGCGGCGCATACAAAAATAACATGGCTAGAGAGTTGATTGCCACCATCACCAGGGTATGTCCTTGATTGCTAAAAGAAAGATATCCCCACATCAGCACCATTGCGGTACAAGGCGCAATTCCTAATAAAATGGTTCCGGCAATGTAAGAGTTGGCGATATCAATTGTTTCGTTGTTAATAATTTCCGTACCCACAATTAAGGGCCGAAATAACCAACCCAAGAAAAATTGAGCAAAAACAACCATTGTGAAGGGTTTAATCAACCAATTCACAACTAAGGTCAACAGTACAGGTTTCGGTGCTCTAACTGCATTGGCTGCCTGGGTGAAATCGATTTTCACCATGATCGGATACATCATGAAAAACAGGCAGATGGCGATCGGAATGGACACCTGATAGATGCTCATAGCATCTAGAGCAACGGCGACTCCGGGAAACAGTTTGCCTAGGGCGATGCCTGCAATGATGCACAGAAAGACCCACAGGGTCAGGTATCGCTCAAAAACACTCAGTTTGCCACCGGCTTTTACAGGTTGTCTCAACTGCTCGTTTGCCTCATTCACGACAATTTCCCTCCTCCTTACAAGCTCTATCGCTTTAAATCTTACATCAATAAAAGTTGATGAGTCAATTTATTTCAACAAAACTTGATATAAGTCAGGGGGAGGGTTCACAACTGGCTATCCCGTGATCGCTGTCCACCGTTTCACGCTGCTTAAAACCCGCTGTGCTGTTGCGTTCATAACCCTTTCCCCTAAAAACAATTACGGGGTACTCGGATAAATATATCAATAAAATTTGATTAAATAGGTTAAATTTTAGTAAAGGAGAGAGTCAGGATGCCCCATTACAGGGCCTTGCCGGGAGAATGGGACTAAACCTGCGGTACTCAGCGAGGTACTGTTCGAGGAAGGCAAACTGAGGGATATTGAGACTGTAGTAGATCCAGCGACCTTCTTGGCGCGCACGAACTAAAGCCGCTTCCTTGAGGGTTTTGAGGTGAAACGATAGCTTAGACTGGCTCACGTTGAGAATTTCGCACAGTTCACAGACACACAACTCGCGATCGCGCAGCAACTCCAAAATGGAAATCCGCAACGGGTCAGAAAAGGCATGAAAACCTGCTGCAATCTCTGCTGATGCATTCTCAGTGATATTAACCATCAACTTTTCCTGAAATATCTAGGCCCGATTTTAGCATGGGAGTTGGGGGAGTTGGGGGAGATGGGGAGGATGGGGAGGATGGGGGAGTTGGGGAGGATGGGGAGGATGGGGAGGATGGGGAGGATGGGGAGGATGGGGGAAATTCTGCTGCCCCTATCTCCCCTATCTCCCCTATCTCCCCTATCTCCCCTATCTCCCCTATCTCCCCCATCTCCCCTATCTCCCCCATCTCCCCTATCTCCCCCATCTCGATGGCGGTCTCCCCCATCTCCCCTATCTCCCCATCTCCCTCACCCCTGCTTTTGTTTCGCCAAAAGCACTTTAATGCGTTGCCAAACTTCTTCTAATTCTTCAATACTATATTCAGAAAGAGGTCGATCGCAAGCCGCTTCCAGTTTAGAAAATCTCTGGACAAATCGATGATTTGTTTCTGATAACCCCTCCGAGGGGTCTAAATCATACCATCGGGCAAGATTAATTACAACAAATAATAAATCCCCTAATTCCGCCTGTTGTCGCGCCTTATTTTCATGGGCGATCGCATAGCGGAATTCCCCTAATTCTTCCTCAAATTTCTCCCAGACTCCCTCAATATTATCCCATTCAAATCCCACAGCAGCGGCTTTTTCAGAAATCTTCATTCCCGCCATCAAAGGGGGCAAAGTCCGAGCATATCGACCAAGTTTATCACTCAGGGGTTTAACTTCCGTTCCAGTTTCCCCTTTCTCTTCTGCCTTGATTTGCTCCCAATTGGTGCGGACTTCCTCAATGCTACTCACCTCGACATTTCCAAAGACATGGGGATGTCGGCGAATCAGCTTTTCCGCGATGCCATCGGCGACTTCAGTCAGAGTAAACTGGTTGACTTCACTGGCAATTTGAGATTGCAAGACGACTTGTAATAATAAATCGCCTAATTCTTCAGCAATGGCTTGTTTATCCCCACTTTTAATGGCATCGACCACTTCGTAGGCTTCTTCAATAATGTAGGGGATTAAACTTTCGGGGGTTTGGGCTAAATCCCAGGGACATCCCCCTTCAGGCGATCGCAACTGTGCCACCACCTGGATTAACTTTTCCAAGGCAGGTAAGGCGGCAGAATGAGAAGGGATTGAGTTGACAAATTCAGGATTTGACATTTAGGGTGATACCTGGGTTACTACAGTAGACTTCTATACCAAAAAATTAAAAATTTTAGACAACTAGCACTTTTTCAGTATCGGACAAAAAAGCTAAAACAATTTTATTTGGGGGAATACCTTGATTCATTAAATCTTCGGTAATACTGCGTTCCATTCCATCATATTCAATATAAACACAACCATCTTGTAAGACCACATAAATTAAATTACCTCTTACTCGACGGCCTCTATCCCACCCGACTTGCATCAGCGCATAGCGGTCTCTAGTTTCATCAAAAACTGGATCTAATCGGATGTCTCCGTGAGAGGGCTTTAATTGAGCGTAACCTAGAATCACCTGTTTTACAATGTCTCGATAGGTCTGGCTGGTATCCATTGTTTTACCTCTGCTTCTTGGATATCTACAATAATTAATTTGATAGAAAGTTTGGAGATCACTAGATCACCAATTGGTTCCCTAAATATATCTAAGTAAGTTATCTCAGGAATCGCCAAATAAATCAGCCGGTCTGGATCGACCTCTTGGAGTAACAACCGATAAAGAATATATTGACCAATAGCTTGCTCTAAATCGGCGATCGCAGAGGGGTTGCGGAAGGCTTTAATTTCAATAGCAATCCGCTTATTTTTCTGTTCAGCACCAATGAATTGTCCGGCTACCGCATCATTGATTGATGATTCCGTAGCAGCTAGATCGACAAACAAAAACCGCTCACCGTATGAAATGATATAAGGATCGTCAGTGATTTGCCAACCTTCTTTGATGAGGGCTTTTTTAACACTGTTATGGATAGTATCTCTTGTGGGCATCGTCTCCACTATATTTCAAACCGGGATAAGACTTAATATTTGCCCTTGGTGGAGGCTTTTTGGGGGCGCGTATTGCGGGAGGCGTGACGCTTGATGCGTTTTTTGGTTGGAGTGCGGGGTTTGGTGCCCGGATTAAAAATAGCAGACCATCCGTATTTTTTGAATCGCTTGTAAGCGGATCCAATCCAATCACTGAGAGAATGACTCATGGCCCCCAGTTCTAATCCGATGAAGAGGGCGACTGCTTCCAGTGGGTGCTGTTTGAGGGTACGGGCGATCGCCGCTGATGCCATTGGCGCATTCCAAGTCAAGAGTCCCAGATAATCCCCCACCAGGACAACTCCAAAGGCGATCGCCCCGATCCAAATCCCCAAATACAGGATCCGTAACGCCGTCCCCACCAATGGCCCATGAGACCAAAACGAGCGATGATGTAAACTTTGTTGATAAGGGAGCCAGATCCACCGCAACCACCCCCAGCGTTGAAACTGCTGAGAATAGATATCCAAATCGGGGCCAAACATCAGTCCACTAAACAAAAAACCACCGGCAACAATCAGCGTCAGACTGCTGCTGCGGGTCTGCGCGTAAGTCCCTCCTGCCACCAACGGTAAGCTCCACAAAGTAATTTCGTCATGAGTTCGACCAGATGGCATGAAATTTCCAAAAACTGTGTTATGATGTGATCCGTCGGGAAAAAAGGGCGTTTAGCTCAGTGGTAGAGCGCCTGCCTTACAAGCAGGATGTCACTGGTTCGAATCCAGTATCGCCCATTGTTAGATGTTATGGAAGTTCATGCAAGCCTAGAGGCGATCGCTTGGTTTAGACCTCGGCCTTATGATAAACTCGCTCCTGAATGAGTTTTGGGTTGGCCCATGACCTATTGCCTCAGAATTGCAGATATCCCCACCAATGAGCGTCCCCGAGAGCGATTGATCGCTTATGGTCCCAAAAGTCTGGCAACTGCCGAACTGATTGCCATGCTTCTAGGTACGGGACAAGGACCCGGAAAATTGTCCGCTGTGGGACTCGGGCAGTACATTTTACAGAAACTCGGAGAGAATCAGCGAGACCCCCTGGAAGTTTTGCGGGAGATGTCCCCCCAGGAACTAATGGAAATTCCCGGCGTGGGACCAGCAAAAGCCACCACAATTTTAGCGGCGATCGAACTTGGCAAGCGCACCTTTTATTCCAGGCCCCCCGAACGCAAAGAAATCGATAGTCCCGAGGCAGCAGCAGCGGCCCTCTCTCATGAACTGATGTGGCAACCGCAAGAACGATTTGCGTTGTTGCTGCTGGATGTAAAAAATCGCCTGATTGGAACCAAACTGCTCACCATTGGTACAGCAACAGAGACCCTCGCCCATCCGCGAGAGATTTTTCGAGAAGTCTTGCGACATGGTGCCACCCGGGCAATTATTTCCCACAATCACCCCTCGGGGAGTTTAGAACCCAGTCCCGAAGATATTCAACTCACCCGCCAGTTATTGCAAGCAGGACAATTGTTACAAATTCCCCTCCTGGATCATCTGATTTTGGGGAATGGCGATTTCCAGAGTTTGCGGCAAATCTCGGGATTATGGGAGGAATATCCCCAAGGGGATTAGGGTTAGGGACGGGTAAAATTTTTTTTAGCAAAGGGCTTGTGCATTTTGGGCAAGCCATGCTATTGTAGTAAATCGTGCGGGCGATTAGCACAGTGGTAGCGCACTTCCTTCACACGGAAGGGGTCACTGGTTCGAATCCAGTATCGCCCATTAATTTTTTTAAACCCTTTTTTCTCGGGGTCCAAGACTCCCGGAGATTTTTGCTATTGAGCAACGGGTCATTGCCAATCCGAAAGGAGTGCGGCTACATGGAAAGCGATCGGTTTGTAAGAGCTATAGAAAGAAAGAACAGTAAAACTGGGTTACAGCCTGCTATTTTATGGATGAGTTATCACCGAGATTGAATTATGTTATTTTAACATAATTTATTAATAGGTTTTACAACATTATCCAGATACAAATACCATGAAAATCCCCCAAATGCCGCTTCAATATTATCCATTTTTAAACCAGTTAATAGAACTGGATAATAAAACCATAGAAGATATGGTGCAGTCATTAAAAATTGTACAGCCTACCTTGGAGTTAGAAGAGTTAACGAAAACGGTAGCGAGTCAAGTTATCACAATCAGTCAAGAACGTATTTCCGAAATCCTAGAATTGTTGATTTATCTCTATTATTTGTCTAATAAATATGAGTTTACCCAGGAGGAAGTCATTAACTTTATGGGGGAATTTCTCCAAAATTCTGAGGAATTTACTCATGTTAATCTAAATCAATTAGAGAGATTTAAGCATCGATTAGCCACATTGTTGGAATCGGGGGTTTTTCTTTACCCCTTATCTAAAGCGGCTAATGTAATCCTGGATAATGAGATAATATTTGTGCGATACGGGTTCAAGAAACCTGGCATTTGGGAAAATAGCGCCAACTACGCCGTTCAAAATGTAGATCCGACTGTTCCTGAATCAGAAAAGACCTTCCTAGAATTGGCCTATCAATGGCGTAGAGAAACCCGGGGAATCTCTTCTACCAATAAATCATCCATGCATCCTGCCTATCAGCAGATTATTGGCATGGGGAAAGCGGTTATCCCTTTATTACTCCGAGAACTGGAACGAAAGTCCGGACAATGGTTCTGGGCATTAAAAGCAATTAGTCGCGAAGATCCGGTTCCCCCAGAAAAACGAGGTCAAACTCAGGAGATGATCCGATATTGGCTGGAGTGGGGGAAGCAAAAAGGTTATAAATGGTAGAGAATGAACCGATTGGGAATTCAGCCTGGAGAGCAGAAGTTAGGGGATGGATTGAAGCCGATTACCCGAATTTACTGGAGAGTGGATATAGATTAACCAGCTCGGATACCATTGATTATAATTGTATTGCTTGGGCGTTAGAAGATACCTCGAAATGGTGGTGGCCGGATGAAATGGGGCAACAGTATTGGCCGCCCCCTATGAAACGAGAAGAAAGTTTAGAAGCATTTATTCAGGTTTTTGCATCTTTCGGATATGAGGTTTGTGAAACGGCTTCCGTAGAGGTGGGTTTTCAAAAAGTAGCACTCTATGCCGATTCAAATAGAACACCTACTCATGCTGCCCGACAATTAGATTCGGGGAAATGGACCAGTAAACTCGGATCAGGCGAAGACATAGAACACCACGAATTAGATGGGTTGGTAGGAGAAAAATATGGTCAGGTTGCAGCAATCCTGAAAAAAATTATCCCTTAAATCCTGGCGCTCCATGAATCCGGTAAACGTTGGCACTTTGTTGTTTATTTTCTGCTGCCACCATTAATAAATGAGCAGATTAGCCAAGTTTTCTGCTGCAAGGTGGGGGTTTAAGTGAGGGGTGAAACCCTCCATTAAGGGGGACAAAGGATTAAGGGTTGATGATTTTCCTTCTTTAGATAGATATTTTCGGGAGGCCGATCGCCACAGTTTAAGAGTGGGTAGACTACAATCAAACCATGACCAGCACCAATGTTTTTCCCGTATCCACTTAAACTTTACGATTAAGGTTGCTCGCTCATGTACGCTGCACCACAACTCCAAGACGATAGCCCGATCGCCTCCCCGCAGTTGCTTGACCCGACTTTGCTCAAAGCCGCAAGGTTGCTTTATCGAGCGTACAAAGACGTTCATCCCGATGGGATTCAGCGTCCTCTCGGGGTAGCCATCGATCGCTTTACTTATCGAGGTCAGCTCATTTTTACCAAAAAGCCTGCTTTATTGCTGACCGAATGTTTTGTGCCCTTCGATCAGCTTGAAGCCGGACTCTATTAGCAGGAATGAGCTATTATTATCACCGGACACCATAAAGTTCGGACTTTTTATTAAATTCTGATGATTACCTATTGTTAATCAGTAATAACTAACCCTAAAACTTGAATAAAAACACCCCAAATGACAAATGACAAATGACAAATGACAAACCATATAGATGTGATTGTTGCGATCGCAGCGGTGGCAGTCGCCTTAACCCTGGGTGCTTCCATCGGCAGCTTTATCAACGTGGTAGCGTACCGGATTCCTGCGGGGTTATCCTTGCTGTGGCCCCCTTCACGCTGTCCCCATTGCCTGCATAAACTGGGTAAAACTGAGAACGTGCCAGTCTTCGGCTGGTTGCGCTTGCGGGGTCGCTGCGCTCACTGTAAAAGTCCGATTTCCGTCCGGTATCCCATCATCGAAGCCTTAACCGCCCTTATCTTCATGGTGGTGGCATTGTTCACCTGGGAAAACCCGCTGCAAATGATGGGGTATTGGGTCTTTTTTAGTTGGTTATTGGCCCTTTCAATTATTGATTTGGATACCATGACCCTGCCGAACAAGCTTACCCAGTCAGGATTGGTGGCGGGATTAGGGTTTCAGATAGTCACCGGGTGGGCGATCGCCTCCGATGTCCAAGGAATTCCTCATCAGTTAATGGTCGGGGTAATCGGTGCAGTGCTCGGGATTTGGCTGTTGGATAGCATTTCCTTTCTCGGTTCGATCGCCTTTGGAAAAACCGCAATGGGGGCCGGGGATGCCAAACTCGCCGCAATGATGGGGGCTTGGCTAGGGTGGAAATTGATGCTTTTAGGCGGTTTTATTGCTTGTGCTGCCGGTGCCTTTATCGGCGGGGGTGCAGTCGCCTTGGGGTGGCTGGAACGCAGTAAACCCATGCCATTTGGACCCTTTCTCGCACTGGGTGCAGCGATCGCCGCCTTGTGGGGAGAGACCATTTTATCCGCCTATTTGGACCTGTTTTTTCCGTTACAGTAAGCGCCGAAGTTGGTATTTAAAAACTCTAAACTCCCCTCAAACTGGGTTTCGATTTAATCTTGCCAGAGATGCGCATCTTGCAATCGGGACATCACTCCGCGAAGGTTTTTATAGTCTTCCTGAATCTGGCGGACTCGGGCTTGAAACTCAGATAATTTGTCTTGATATTCGGCGATGTCCTGTAAATTGAGTAGATGAACAATGGCGCGATCGTAACCTTTGACGTGCTTGGTTCCAATTTCATGAAAAACCTGTTCCCAAAGGTAAGATTCCCGAGGCGCTAGTTCCTGAATCTTTTTAACTTTTTCCTGTTTGGCAGCCTGTTTTTCTTTCTGTTTCCGGAGTTGGTTTAATTCGACAGCGATAGTGAGCAGTTCCGATAAAGAACGACGTGGTGAGTCTGACACCGTTTGAGGGGTGGTTTTTTTGGAGAAAGATCGCAAACGCTGGGTGAGTTTCAGGTTGAGATTCAGTTCTCCTTGTAGCAAGCGGGCTAAAAAGTCGTTGCGTTCTTGTTCAGAAAGCTGGGGAATTATTTGCTGTAGTTTGGGAATGGAGTCCGATTGGGTTTCAGATTGGGGACTCAATTGAGCCGCTGCCTCAATTAAATCTTGATTGAGTTCAACAAAATCGACAAATGCTTTTAACGGGTTTGAAAGGTTGTGTAAATTAGCCGGGATTGGTGGTTCTATGCAAGTTTCTGGGTCACAGTCCTCACAGAGGTGTGCAGCCTTTAACCACCCTAAGTACAAAATTCGGTAATCCCCTTGTAATAAATCATCGCGCAAGGATAACATCCGGGGGAGTAATCCTTCTCCGTCAGTCCACCCATTCAAATCTTCCTCAAAAACGTTGATATCGATAATAACTGACTGTTCAGTTGTGGAAATCTTAATACTATCGGCGACTTGATAGGGTTCTAAGTCAACAGGATTAATCAAAGATTTCGGCAAGCGAAACATCAGTTGGCGACTCCCCCAATTCGCCGTATAAAGCATGATGTCAAAACATTTATCTAAAAGCTGTTGCGGTTGGCCGCGAAAGTCACCGTAATTGTAGAGAAATATGGCTTGTGTCCGGTTGAGTTGAACGCGACTGGATAGGGTATGGATATAGTCCTGTTCTTTCTCAGTCAAGGGACGATCTAAGGCTTGGAATTCATAATATTGGTAGGTGCTCATGGTTAAAATGGGGCGGAGGTTCTGAGTTGAAGATATGAATTATAGCGGTTCGAGGGTCTTAGGAAGTCCAGATATTTAGAGGAGTGCCGCGCATCGTTTCCAAGAAAATAGCCCGCGTGAGCAGGCTATTAAAAATAGGGGTTTTCATAGGGAGATGGGATGAATTACCCTACAAAATCTTAGGCACTTTAAAAAAGTCCCCTTCTACATCAGGGGCGGCGTTCATAATGGATTGAAGGTCAGTAAAGGGTTGGAGTTCATCGGGACGAGTGACGTTACTGACATCGATCGCCCGGGTGGTGGGTTTGATATTCTCCGTATCCAGTTCGCTCAACTGCTCGAAATACTCTAAAATGCTGCCCACTTGGGTGGTAAATTGTTCCTCTTCGGCTTCAGTGAGTTCGAGGCGAGCTAAATGGGCGACTTTGCGAATTTGTTCTCGGTCAATCATGGGTAAATGGAGAGGGTGAGGGTGGATGGCGATCGCCCTTTGTTTGAGGGAAAAACAGCATCAAACCGGAGAGATCGCCGCAAAAAGTTTAGGCTAACAGAACCCAGAGACTAGAAAAACACATCCATTGTGGAACGTCCAGTGGTTTTGAGCCAGTTTTGGGCCTCAATGTAGTTATTGGGAGCCTGACGGATGGCTTGTTTCCAGTAATCTGCCGCGCGATCGTATAACTCCTCGGCTCCCTCGGTGTCTCCCGCTTCCTTGGCTTGATCCCCTTGGTAATGCAAAATCACCGCGATATTATTGAGAGCTTGGGGCATCCGGGGATTGAGTTCCAAAGCTTGATGGTAAAATTCCACAGCTTTGTCCCGATCGCCATTGCTGGTGTGAATCAAGCCGATATTGTAGAGAATATAACTGCGATCGTAGGGGTCATCTTCCAGGGTGAGGGCTTCGTTATAGTTTTCTAAAGCTTCAGCATATTCCCCATCGGCTTGAGCCGACATTCCGTCACGGTAGTAGGCGAAGGCTTCCTTCGCTTGTTGATTCGTGGGTAGGATCTTTAAAATGATGTCCGCTACCACCGTGAATGTTTTATCGATGAAGTTATCGTTGCGTTGTGTTCTGGGCATGGGGGTTTCGGTCTAAGATTGCTAACAGAGTTTGACGATTGGCTGATTCTTCAATCCTATTGTAGGCATTGTGGTTCCCTTCGCTGCGTCAGAATTGAGTTTGTTGATCTTGATTTAATCCACAGAAAGCAGGGGAGGGGATTTTTTAGTGCCAGTTCGACCAATCTGTAGGAAAATTGAAGAGCGAAATCGCGTTAAAATTGGGGTTCTGGGGCCTGACCTCAGAATGAAACTGGAAACAATCTTAGTTAAGATCAGTTTATTGTGACCTGGATCACAGTGAAAACCACCAGCCATCGCTGGGAGGCTGAGTTCATGCAACAAGTGCTAGAGGCCCATGAGATTCCCACTCGGATTATTGATTTAGGAATTCTTTCATATTTGGGAACCGGGAGTCCAACCGCCTTGCAAGTGCGTCCAGAAGATCGGTGGACGGCATTGTTGTTGCTCAGTCCCCCAGAAGAAGAGGAGCCTGGGTCCGAGTTCTGAATAACAGAGCTTGGGGAGAAACGTCAGCAGAGGAAGCGATCGCATTCGGTTTGGGCTTCTTTGATCAAAGGCCGTGAAGTTGAATCGGTAACAAACAGAAGGGATTAAGCGTTTTCATGTCTCTATTTGATTGGTTTGCAAATCGCCGCAAGTCAGGCCCCATGAGCCAAGAGCGGCAAGAGCGAGAGATAGCCGATGGGCTATGGACGAAATGTCCCGAATGTGGGGTTTTGACCTACACCAAGGACCTCAGAGGGAATCAGATGGTTTGTCTCGAATGTGCGCATCATCTGAGGGTCGATGGATTGGAACGGATTAGCCAGCTCATTGATGGCACGACTTGGATGCCTTTAGATGAGAATCTGCAAGCGGTGGATGCTCTGAAATTCCGCGATCGCAAATCCTACAGCGATCGCCTTCGAGAATATCAAGACAAAACCGGCTGTTTAGATGCGGTGAAAACCGGATTAGGCAAGCTGGACGGCTTACCCGTGGCCCTGGGGGTAATGGAATTCAAATTTATGGGGGGCAGTATGGGGTCCGTGGTGGGAGAAAAACTCACCCGCCTGATTGAACGGGCCACCCGAGAACGATTACCCCTAATTATTGTCTGTGCTTCTGGGGGGGCGCGGATGCAAGAAGGGATGCTGTCGCTGATGCAAATGGCGAAAATTTCTGGCGCCTTAGAACGGCATCGCGAGAACAAGTTGCTGTATATTCCGATTTTGACCCATCCCACTACCGGGGGCGTGACGGCATCGTTTGCCATGTTGGGGGATATTATTATTGCCGAACCTAAAGCTACTATTGGGTTCGCCGGACGTCGGGTGATTGAGCAAACCCTCAGAGAGAAACTGCCGGAGGATTTTCAGTCGGCAGAGGACCTGCTGTTACATGGGTTTGTGGATGCGATCGTCCCCCGGACTCAGATTAAGAAAACTTTGGCCCAGTTGATTTGTCTGCATCAACCCCAGTCGCCGTTGTCTCATCGGATTCCGTTACCGGATGCGATGCACTGGAGTACCACGGCGATCGAATAGATCTCGGTTGGCGCATTAAATCTCTTGCAAAAATCTGGATTGCTCCCCCCAACCCCCCTTGTTAAGGGGGGCTTTTTAAAATTGGGCAAGATGTCTATTAAATCTTGTAGGGTTGATTGGCGAATCAACCTTACATTTAGGGTTGTTTCAAGACTATCCCGGGGTTCTAGGGTTAAGACTCTCGTGAAACTTTGGCAGTCCAGTCCGTTGCCTTATTCAGGGGATAAGCATAAAATTTAGCAAAAGTCAAAGGTAAGAAATACCTAATTTGTAGGGAATTTATCAGAGATTGTATGGAGACTCAGGGATAGAAGAAGTGAAAAAATCCCGAGGGATTCCCGGAGTGGTGGTGGGTGTTCCAGAGATTAGTGCATCCTCCATCCTTGAAGCAAAAATGCAATTTTTAGAAAGTGCCACTTACTGGCATGATAATGATATTGAAAATGGCTTAATCTTGACCTGTCTGCCAAAAATTATGGGTTTCGCTGACTTGTCGATTTCGGAAATTGCTCAAGACTATAATCTCCCGATTGAGGAGGTCCTGCGGTGGTGCGATGAGCTCGCGATTGCCTATAAAAGTCCTCAAACCCGTCTGGCGTTGGAGGATGCCAAGGCAATTTTGAGTAAGATTAACGACGATCGCCAGGAGAATTCTGGATCGGAATGTCCTTGAGCGAGCTTTAACCGTGCGATCGCATCTCGAACCCAGATTAGCGGCAAATGACGGGACCCCAGGCGAGTTCGGGATTTTACCGGGCGATCGCGAACAAACACCCTTGACATTGAGCCTAAATCATGCACAAACGCGCTAACTTGTCAAGTCGTGACCGGAAGCGCGGGCGGGGCATTTTAAAAGGATTCGATGGACAAAGGAAGAGTTCCGAACCCGTGAGCAACCGAACCAATCCCAGCCTGAGCTGTGTTTAGCGTTCAATACCATATCCGCTTTTTTTTGAGGAAAACCATGCTGAAAAGATGCATCTGGCTGGCTGTAGCCACTGTATTCTTCACCTTTCAAATATTTGTCGGGAATGCGACGGCAGTGGAACTCGATCGCGGGATCCGCACCGTACCCTTAAACGACAGTGGCCAGACCGTCGTGTTGAGCTTGCAACAAGTTGAACGAGGCAAACGGGTATTTAACGATACCTGCTCCAAATGCCATGCCGGTGGGATGACCAAAACTGACTTCAACGTGAGCTTGAGCCAAAAAGATTTGGCCTTGGCCACTCCTCGACGAGATACGATTGAAGGGTTAATTGACTACATGAAGAATCCGACGAGCTATGACGGGGAGACGGACATTTCCGAATTACACCCCAGCATTAAGAGTGCGGATATTTTCGCCGAAATGAGAAATCTGACCGAGGACGATCTGTTCGCGATCGCCGGACACATCCTCATTCAGCCTAAAATCCAAGGCAAACAATGGGGTGGCAATAAAGTCTACCGCTAAATCTCCCCATCGGTTACAGACTGCATTCAGACTCGACCGGGCCTCACGGATGTTGTAAGGACACTGACTCAAGTGCAACCGGGCGTTTTGGGGATTGGGAAATCAGCGATCGGTACTCCCTCTCCCCTAGGAGAGGCGATCGACAAGAGCGTGATTCTCCAAACCCCAAAACGCTCTCTCATCAACCCTGAAACAGACCGTTGTCCGTGGCTGGTGGGGCGGAGTGAGAGTTTTTAACCCCTGTTGTACTTATCCCCCATCTGGATTCCCGACTCATCACCTGTGGAAATCCAGAGCCATAATTCGCGCTCAAACTGCACCCCAACTCAAGTGCTAATGTTGCAAAAATTTTTAATCCGCTCAGTGGTGGCGATCGTCGTCATCGTCCTGGGTTTTATGAATTTCACATTACCGGCACAGGCCGACTCGATTGACCTCTATTTGCGCCGCTATTTGCAAGTCACCGAACCCGTTGCGATAGAGATAAATGACCAAAAAGAAACCCGCCTATTTTCCCCGGAGGGCTTGCATGAAGGCAAAGAGTTATTTAAACAACATTGCCTGAACTGTCATGTGGGCGGGGCGACCTTGCCCTATCCGGCAGTGTCTTTGTCCCTAGAGGACCTCAGGGGCGCGACACCCCCCCGGGATAATCTCGAAGGGTTGGTCGCCTATATGCGTTCCCCGATGAGTTACGACGGCACCGAGGACATCTACTGGTGCCGAGAGGTGCCGGAAACTTGGCTGCCGACGGAGCAGGTGGAAAACATGGCGGCCTTTATTCTGCGGGCGGCTCAGAAAGCGCCAGGATGGGGGACGGAAGAGTTTAAAGGCTAGTGTCATTACCGGGCATCGAGAGGGTTAGGGTCGAATTTGCAGAGGATTTCCGAGTAAGGACAGAACTGCACCCGATTGCGGCCCTCTCGTTTGGCTTCGTATAAGGCGCGATCGGCAAACTCCAGTAAAGCCTGGGGGTCTTGTCCAATTTTGTTCCCTTCGGGGGTGATCCCTGAAAGTGGGGCGATCGCCCCGCCAATGCTAATTGTCAGGGGAATTTCTACACCCTCGCCACTTGTGAACGGTTCCTGAGCGATCGCCTCTCGCAAGTCTTCGGCATATTCCCAGGCCGCTTCCGGTCCAATCCCCACCGTTAAACAAATAAATTCCTCCCCCCCATAGCGATAAAACCAACTATTCGCCCGGGCCTGTCTTTGCAACCGCGCCGCAATTTCTTTAAGCACTCCATCTCCGGTGGGATGACCATAAGTATCATTCACCCGTTTAAAAAAATCTACATCAATGGCAAATAAGCAGATATAGTCGCTATAGACAGACTTTTCCTGAGCCGCAGAATGGGGCAGCATTTGGGGCAGCGCCTGTTCCATAGCCCGCCGGTTGGGTAACCCGGTCAATTCATCGGTGAGTGCCAGAGATTCGAGTAATTTATTCCGGGCAATCAGTTGCTTGAGTAGGGCGTCCCGTTCCGATTCTGATTGTTGCAATAATTCCTGTAAAACCTCAATCTCCGCATACATTTCCATCGGGTCTAAGGCTTGCAACAAACTGGTCTGGGTGATAATTCCCCCCAGTTCCCCCTCATTCCCGACGACCACTAAGCGATGAACCCGCCGCCGCTGCATCTGCTGATGGGCTTCCCACAAGGAGGCATCCGGTGCGATCGGAAATAAGGGGGCACTCATCACCGTCGCGGCTCGGAGGCGCTCTAGGTCTAGTTCAAGATTGCGGAACTGTAACATATCCCGTTCCGTGATGATGCCCACTGGCCGAACGGGTTTGATTTGACAGCTATCTGCGGACCAAACTCCCCCAGTTGAATCCAGGGGAGTTAAACCTTGGTGATCAGATTGAGCGATTACGACACAACTGACGTTATAAATTGCCATGAGTTTGGCAATATTGAGCACCGTGGTAGAGACTGGGGCATGAATCACCCGAGTGATCATCACTTCGGTGACTCGCCGCAGACGCATAAAATCGATGGGTTTGAGGACGGTGCGGATACTCTGTTGAGTGAGGATACCCATGAGGGTTCCGTTGGCATCAAATACGGGAAGATGGCGAATTCGATGTTGGCGAAAGAGGGTCAGGACGGTGACGATATCTTGATCATCGGTCAAGGATTCGGTCAGGGTGAGAACATTTTTCGTCATCACCTCGCCGATGGCCACGCCCTTAAATTGTTGAGATGCGGCAATCATTCTGACCACATCTCGTTCTGTAAAAATCCCCATTAACTGATCTCGTTGAGTCTCGTTTCCTCGCGGAGAGTCTAGGACGAGGACACCACTGGTTCTGGCCCGACTCATCAGGGCGATCACGGCTTCTACGGTGGTATCTGCCGTGGTGGTGATGGGTTGGGGGTTGATCGCCTGTCTAAGAGAAGACACAAACATGACAGCTACATCTTTTTATTAAATCTCCCCCTAACCCTTCAGTGTAAAGGACGAGTGCACAATACCGATGGGTTGAGATCCTCCCGGTGGAGTCCCTCCAAGAGGATGTCGGAGGGGAGCTAAATTGCCGACTTTGCCTCTACTGTAAAGGTTTTTACTCTCCTGCGCTCATACGGCTTGGAAAGGAAATGAGGGGCTAGGGTTAGGGGGTACGGCGATCGCCTCGGTTGGGGAATTTCCGAAAAACATCACGGAATCGTTTCGGCATATCGCGTTCGATGTTAACGAACCGGGATAAAATACTTTTTGACTGCTAATTCTGAGTTAAATAGAGGAGAACTACTTTGAAGCGACTATTATCCATCGTTTTGCTGGCGATCGCCGTCCTGACCGTTGCCTTCGTGCCTCCCGCCTTCGCTGGAGATGCCGCCAATGGTGCCAAAATCTTTACTGCCAACTGTGCTGCTTGTCATGCGGGCGGCAATAACGTGATTATGGCCAACAAAACCCTGAAACAAGATGCCCTCGATCAATTTGGCATGAATTCTTTAGAGGCGATCAAGACTCAGGTCTCGAAAGGTAAGAATGCAATGCCCGCTTTTGGGGGTCGTCTGAGTGACGATCAAATTGAAGATGTCGCTACTTACGTTCTCGAACAAGCTGGAAAAGGCTGGTAGATTGTTTGACTCATCCTCCCGGATGAGGCGATCGCCCTGAAAGTCCCTTAAACCCTAGGCTTTCGGATTTCGGCAATTTCTGCCCTTTGAGCTCAAACCCCTCTGCCTGCCAGAGGGGTTTTTTGCGGCGATCTCTGCCGTTGGTTATTTGGCGATCGCCCTGGGATTTGTTATCTTGGTCCCAAACCGTTTGAAAAAAGCAAGATAAAATCTGTGGTTCCTTTACATGATGAAACGCCAACGGAAATTACCCCTTATGTGACTTATGGGTTAATCGCCATTAATATTTTGGTATTTTTCTCTGAACTTTCTTTACAACAGCAGGGACAGTTAGATAGTTTCCTGCAAAATTGGGCAGTTGTTCCCCAACAACTAAGTGCCACCTTTGCCGGACAACCTACCCCTAGTACGGTTCCGGAGTGGATTACCTTATTTAGTTCTCAGTTTCTACATGGGGGCTGGTTGCACCTCGGTGGGAATATGTTATTTCTATGGATTTTTGGCAATAACGTCGAGGACTGCTTAGGGCATATCAAATACATCATCTTTTATTTAGCCTGTGGAGCAATAGCGGTATTAGCCCAGTGGTTTTTCTCGATGGATTCAGCCATTCCCTCATTGGGTGCATCCGGGGCGATCGCCGGGGTCATGGGTGCTTACATTCTCCGCTATCCTCAAGCCAAAATTCTCACTTTAGTCCCCTTGGGATTTTTCCTCACTACTTTCCGCATTCCAGCAGTGTTTTTTTTAGGTTTTTGGTTTGTCCAGCAAGCATTGTACGGTATAGCGGGCCTATCTCAACAAACTAACATCGGTATGGAAAGTGGCGGGATTGCCTATTGGGCGCACGCAGGCGGATTCATCATCGGGGCAGTGTTAGGTCCATTACTGGGGTTATTTTCTAACCGGCGACCATCGGTTTAACTCACCCTCCCATCCTGATGCCTATTTATTCTCACCCGGGTGTGTTCTTAATTCCCCATCTTCTGACTCAATCCCTTATTCTTATAGAATAAGGGATTTTTTATCGTCCTCAAGACGGCTTATCTGGACTTAAACTCAACGTACAGCGCTTAGTTAAGATGAAATTAAATTTACCCAACCCCTTGGGGCCATTTTTCAACAAGCTGCGCAGATTTTTTTCCCATTTGTGGGACAAACTCAAAGCTGTGGGCAATCCGTTGCCACAATTACGACGGAGTTGCCAAAGTTTAGAGCAATTATTAGCCTTGGAGAATCCCAGTTATACAGACCGGGAAAAGATTTGGAAAACCTATGCCCAAGTTTTGGACTGCGCAGCAAGATGTGATGCAGTGGGCCACTATACTAGCGGGAATGGCTCTCACCTGATTCAAGTGATTCAGGAATTTGAACCGCGCCTAGGAGAATTACCGGCAACGGGGACATTTTCGGCCAAGCGATCGCTGGGAATTCTGTTGAAACGAGACCCAGTAACAGCACAGGCATTAAATGCAGCTTGGCGACTATCAGCGCGAGTACAAGACCCCTCATTTCGCCAGGAAATTCAACAGTTTATTTGTGTGGAAACCGCCCGCATAGGTGAGGATAATGAACTGCTGAGGAAGTTGGTGCAGCGTCGGCAAGCAGGGCGTTTGGATGCGGGAGAGCTAGAAGCGATTCTGAGCAAATTGTTGGGTTCTAATTCCTTTCAAGAAAATGTACCGTGGAAAGCCTTTTTCTTGCAATTAACTCCCCGGGAACTGCCCCGTGTGCATCCGGTTTATGGGTTGATTGAGCGATGGGAAGAAGCGGCGAATTTAGCGGAAGAGTTGAAAGATTATCGTTGTGCGATCGCCTACCGAATGAGGTTGGGAGGGAAAGAGAATGCACTTCAGCTTTTGAGCTTGTGTGAGCGGATCCAATCTCCGGAGGCGATCGCCCAAGCCCATCAAAAATTGGGGTCCTGTTTCTGGGACGAAGGGGATTATATAACCGCTTTAGAGCATTTTCAAAAAGCGGGAGACTTAGAACGGGCGAGTGATTGTCATTACCAACTGGGGAACTTACCCGAGGCAGTGCAACTCCGTCCTAGCATTCGTCCGGAGTGGATTGCTCAGATCCGCGACAGGATGGAAACCACTGTGCGATCGCACTTGGAACACCAGGATTTTTTGCCCTCGGTGCGACTACTGAAAGCCCTGGAAACAGCATGGCGCAACCATTCCCCAGCATCCCGAGTCCAGTCCGAAGCCAGTCGCACTCAGCATCTGCTGGGGGAAATCCTCAAAACGGCTCGCGCTGGGTTTGAGGTGCAGTTAACCGAAGCACAAGGAGTGAGAGAGACTGAAGTTTACAAAGCCTGGAGTCGGTTGGAAGAAGCGGCAGGAAATTATCAAGAAGCGGCAATGAAGGCGCAGCAAGCCCAAGATTATTTTACCGCGTCCTTGTTATTTGAAAAAGCCGGTGCGTTCGGGCAAGCAGTATCAGCCCTGGATGAGGCGGATCGTGAGACGAGTGCGCTTGTTCCCCAGAAAAAGGCACAACTGCTGGAACAAGGGGGAGATTTCTTTAGGGCGGGACTGTTGTATGAACAGTTAGGGGAAACCGATCGCGCGATGGCGATGTATGAACAGGCGAAGGAATTTGACCGGGCGGCTGAACTGCGACGGCAACAGGTGGGCGATCGCCAGGTGGTTTTTGATGAGCGCTTTATTGAATTACTCACAAAAGCGGGACGGATAGAGGAACTGGCGGAACTGTATGCGGCAAAAGCGTATGAACCCGAGCGATCGCCGGAAGAAAAAGCGCAGTTATTCCGACGGATCAAGGAACTGGGCGATCGCGGCTTAGTGAGCGATCGCCTGCTGAATTTGGTAGCGAAGGAACTGCCGCAGATTGAAGCTTTGGATCGGCGCAAGTTTGAACAACAAGCGCCTCGATGGGTGCAAGCCGCTACGGAAGCGGTGTTAAGGGACTATATTGATGCGATCGGGTTAGATCTCGGCACCAGTAACAGTGTTGTGTGTTTGTATAACCACCGCACAGCCGAAGTGGAAGTGGTGGAATGGCAGGGAAAACGGCAAATTCCTTCAGTATTTGCGATCGACCCCATCGGGCGAGAACTGGTGGGGGTTCCCATCCCTGAGTTACTGGGGAAATCACCCCGCGCCATTGTCACCCAGGCAAAACGGAAGATGGGAACGGAGACGAAATTTAAAGCGGGGGGAGTGGTGTACCGTCCCGAAGAGATTTCGGCGCGAATTATTAATTGTGCGCGGCAATTAGCCCGCGATCGCCTCCGGCAAAAGATTGTCCAACGGATTTCTAAACTGGCGGCGCAGGCAATGGGAACTGTGCCACCAGAAGAATGGGTGACGGCTTATCTGGACCGTTATCCCCTAGCGATTCCTTTAAGCAATGTGGTGATTACGGTTCCCGCTTACTTTAATGATGCTCAAAAACAAGCCACTAAAATAGCGGGAATGCTGGCGGATATCAATGTTTTGCGACTAATTCACGAACCCACTGCCGCTTGTTTGGCGCAAAATCATCGGGTTGCTAAAAATGAAACTCTCTTAATTGCTGATTTAGGGGCGGGAACTTTTGACCTTTCTATCATTGAGGTGGAGGATAAAGTTTTTGAAGTCTTAGAAATTCAAGGGGATAATTCTTTGGGTAGTGCGGATTTAGATGATATTTTGTACCAATATTTTGCGACTAAAATTGAACAAGAAACGGGGTATGAAATTGCCAGCGATCGCTTTGCAGCCACCCGGCTTCGTCAAGCTTGCGAAGAGTTAAAAATTGAACTTTCAACCCGCAAGGCTTGGACGATTCAGCTTCCCCAATTCATGAAGGGGACAACTATTGATTTAGAACTAACGCGCCAGGAACTCGAACAACTTGCCGCCCCCTGGCTGAATAAAATTCGCCAAACTTGTCAAAAAATTACCCATAAACCCCACCGGGTTTTGCTGATTGGTGGGGGGGCGGTTATGCCTGCGGTACGGCAATGTATTCGCGATGTATTTGGACAAGAAGCGAGTGCGGATTTAGATCCGTTAACCGCTGTAGCCCGGGGTGCAGTGTTGCAAGCAGCAATTCTGTTGGGTGCGCTTCAGGAAACAATTTTACTGGATGTGGTTCCCTTCAGTCTCGGGATTAAGTCTTGTGTATCCCCCACGGAGTTTAAGTTTGATGTGCTGATTCCTAAACATACCACGATTCCGACGAAGAAAAGTAATAATTATACGACCATTGAAGATAATCAAAGCCGGGTTCACATTCAGGTTTTTCAAGGAGAATCGCCAATTCCCGAGGAGAATTTCAAAATCGGCGAATTTATCTTAGAAGGAATTTTCCCGGCAAAAGCGGGAGTCCCAAAAATTGACGTGACTTTTGATATTGATACGAATTGCTTGCTGAAGGTGTCAGCGTTGGATCTGGGTACGGGGAATCAATGTGGCATTACAATTGCTGATTCTCATTTGTTGACTCCGGCTCAACAAGCCTCCCTCAAAACGCAATTTTATGAGTCTCAAACCTATCAGGAACAGTTGGGTCATCTCCAAAAAATTGCGGCAGATCTAACAGCCCAATTTGGAACCGTTGAAAAGATGGAAATGGGGGCATTGACGGTGCGCTTGCAGGAACGGTTGCAATTTTATGAATGCCATCAGGACCGCTATCGGTTAACGGAAACAGACAATCAGATGTGGTTAGAACTATATCGCGATCGCCCTGAGTTAGAGATGAAAACGCGGTTGGCACAGGACCGCTGGGACACCTTGAAACGGAGTGGTGAAAGTTGGATTCAGGGATATCAGTCGTTAGATTGGAAGGGGACGCAAATTAGCGATCGCGTTAAGCTGATGTATCAAGAAGGGTCGAATTTACTTCAGCGAACTCGTGAGGCGGTAACGGAATTAACGGAAGTGGTTGGAACTTATCTCAAATGGTTGAGTGCGATCGAGAATTTAACTGTCAATCCCGATGGCAATGCGGAAGAATTGGCGCAACATTTTCTCAGTCTTCACCGCTATTCTGAGGCGATGGGGTATTTTAAACAAATTGAGCCTCCCCTGTCTCTTAATCAGGTGGAATTGGGACTAGAAATTTATGCGCGATCGCGACAACTGCAAGATTACCATGCCTTACTCCAAGCACAAGCTCAACCCCTAGGAATTCATAACCCAGACTTTACCAATCTCAACCATTCTGTGCAGATTTATGCGGCTTCTGTAGCCTGGATTCAGGTAAATTCCCCGGGACATACCGGCAATGGCAGCGGCTTTTTCATCGGAGGCAGTCGGATAGCAACAAATCGTCATGTTGTCGTCAATGAAACAACCGGAGAATGTGTTTTACCCCACACCATTCAGGTGATGACTCAACAGGGAATGCTTCAAGTTACCTCGATTCAGTTACCCCATTGGGGACCCGATGATGTAGCCATTTTGCACTTAAAACCCACTTCAGTTTCCCTAACCCCATTGCGATTGGGTTTTTCTGAATTGGTGGAAGTAGGGGAAAGAGTTTTAACCCTAGGATTTCCCGCTGTCTACGAGGGGAAATTTGAAGAAAATCTGTACTGTAACGTGGGATTAATCAACCGGATTCGCCCCCAGTCTGTATGCAGCGCTCGCGTCTTAGAAGTGAGCATCCCCCTCCAGGGCGGAATTAGTGGTTCCCCCCTGTTAAATCAATGGGGAGAAGTCATCGGGTTGCTCAGTTTTATCTTAGAACAAAAGCGGCAAGGTCCTAAGGGAGATACCTACAGTGAGCGCTCGTTTTATGCAATTCCCGTCTCAGTCTTGCGCCGCCTTTGTCTGACCTAAATGCTCCCGAGAAATACCCCTCAAATTATGATGAATTCGGCTTGATAATCAACCCAATGCCTGTTAAAGAAGCATCCATTTTAACAGGGATTTAAGTTGGTTTATTTTTATTTTTTTATTTCAAAGCTATCCCCCTAGCCGAGATTCCCTGCAGGATTGATTAGCCGCCTATTTCCGCCAACAATAAGCAAACTTCAATTTGGTAAATCCGGTTATCCGGATTTACCCCTAATTTTTTGGGGTCAGGCATGACTGATAAAGCCGAGACCTTTTAACCCGCAAAAGTCTATTATTTTTAATATAATGGTCTGGGGAGTATCTATCAAAATATAGCATTTTAAAGCAGGTTCTCAAGTTTTAAGCAACAATTTGGAATAAATAATCCTTTAAGGATATATCTGGATTAATAAAGTTGTGTATTTTTTCAATTTCTGATTTTTATAATCCAGAGTCGATCTCTGGTATGCCAATCTTAAACCGGCACAATTGAGCTTTAGGTTGATGTTCGCAAACTTTTGGACAACAGTTATAACAAATTGCAGCAGCGGGAGGGGCGCGGGAGGGAGTTTTAGGGTTGGAAAAGGAATCGGTTTCTGCGGTAGAAAATTTATAATTCGACTTGAATCAAACTCGCCATATTACGGCTTCATTTGACCCGCGTTTTCGCATCTCTCAAACGGAGCAAATGGCCGCTTTAGGGATTACCTTTCAGGTGGGTTGATATTCAAAATTAACGGCATTTTTGGACCCGCTTGGGAATCGACCAATGCGGATTCGGTATCAGGCATCAGTAGGGTTCTGATTCCGGGGTGCAGTTGAGTTTGAGGGGGGGATTAATTTTTTAATGTCTCTTGACAAAAAAACTAGCCATGCTATAATAATTGATTATTAAATAATGGATTTTTTCGGGAGACGCAACCCGTGCCAGAATTGGGGCTGAAGGGGTTAATTTAAGGGGCGATCGCCCGTTAGATTGTACCCGTAGATTTTGGCCGAAATGCCTTAAAACTGGAAAGGGACTCAGGTTGCGATCGCCGTTGGATTTCGGTTCGGGTGATTACTATAGGGCTATAAGATGAACAAATTCAGCATGATGCCGATCGCAGTGGTGCTCTCATCGGTGTTGACTGCACCCCCTAGTTTTGCACAACCCATCGCCCCTGCTGCCGCAGGGCAAGCTCATCTAATTTGGTATAAATTGTACTTGACAAAAAAGCAATTATAGGGTTTGCCCCATTTAATGATG
>NZ_JAMXFA010000012.1 GCF_025370785.1 Laspinema olomoucense D3b | reverse complement strand
TTTTCCTGTCTTTTGTGTTCGAGCAATACTCCTACAACCCTTGTACGGTAAGCTTTTTGCTTCTTTTCAGCAAGCCCGCTATAGGTTTGGTCCCCTTCAAAATCGTGAATCGCAGTCCGAACCGTTTCCCCAGCAGTCTTATCGGGACAGACGGCATGAACAATATGGCCCACCATTTGTAGCGCTTGAAAAGGGACCATCACTTCATAATCTTCCACATAATCGCCCACTAACATTAAAATCCGCTTTCCCGTCATGTTTGGACTCCTTGGCAAAATTTAACCGACAAAAAAATGAAGCAAAGCTGACTTACTGGATAACAAGTCAGCTTTGCTTCATTTTAATCAGGGGAGGGTTGTGATTACCTCCTTGGAGACTAGGGGAGAGGGAACTCGCCTAGAAACCGTTGCGGCCCCAAACTACCATCGTGATGGAAAAAGTAAAAACACCTAAAAAAGCAGCCCAACCCACAGTCAAAATATCCATAGTCTTATTTCGCCAGTCATGATAACGAAGGATTTCAGATTTTAATCATACGTCAAAGCGGGACAGAATGGACTGGAAGGGCGATACTCAACGCCATCCCCCAAGCGGAGGACCTTCGGTTTCCGGGATGATTGGAGAGGCGATCGCAACACACAAACCCAGAACTTCCCCCCTAATGAGTACAACCTACTCCCCTAACCCGCTTTCCTGGTTCACGAAATCGTCCCAGGACCTCCACAAGCGGGAATCTGTGAGCGCAATATCCTCATCCAACTCGATGATGAGAGGTTGAATTGGGATATTCTGTAAGTGTGCTAATTCTGAGGCTATTTCACCGTTCATAACATCAACCAGAGATATCTTTCCCACAAAACCAATTCAGAAATGAGTTAGGAATCAGCCAATGAGGCAGCTAGTCAAGGGGACTAGCTGCCGACGGATCTATGAGCGCTTGTAAGGCCGTGAAATTGGATAATTTAATTGCCCTAATCCAGGATTCGATACGGTTCCCAGCATACAAAGATTTCAGGACCTTGGTTTTAAAGATTTCCAAACTAGACAAACCAATTCTGTCAAGTTTAGCAAAATTAGTATCGAGACGGTAGGGAAAACGGCCAGTAAGCTCTCGCAAGCGGATTTGATAATCCCGATCGCTCCGATACTCTCTGGAGTGTATTCCCCAGGAATTAACTAAGGCGATCGCTTGAGCTAATTGCATCTCTGTTCCTTGAAATACTAAGCCATTACAGTTCGTTTGCTGGAGGTTCCGAGTCCGGTTGCTTGTATCTTCTGGTTCCATCACAACATAGTAAGGTGGATTATGATAGTGATTATCGCGAGCTTTTGCCACATCGAGGGCATCTCCAATCCAAATATCAATAATTTTAGGTTTACCAGCTAAAACTTCCTCCAGCATCCAACAGACAAGGACGACTTTTATCTGATTAGCCTGGAAAGTTGTTTGACTATCGCGAAATCGAGCCGTTATTTCCGTTGAGATGGGAAACCAGGTTTTAACTTCGATTCCGGGTACAATATTAGGAATTCCGCTCAAGATTGCATCAGGGAAGCCAGGGTCTTGTCTAATCCATCGACAGCCATCCGGCCAAACTTGGATTTCATTCAAATGTCGAATGAGTGCATATTCTATGAAATTGCCGATTATCGGAGATAATTTACTAACAATTTTCGACAGTTCTATCGCGCCTTGCAGATCACTGGGCTTCGATATCGTTATTACATCGATTTTATGGCCCTTCAATTCAAGTAAGGCCAGCGTTGCTATTTCAAGCGCTTGGTGGTAGTCCACTAATTTTCCTGAGTTTCAATGGTTGATTCTACTTGTTCAATGAATTCTATAAAAGAAATCCCGATCGCCCGACAATATGCCCGCAATTCAATGACATCAATTCGTCTTTCACCTCGTTCACATTTACTAACAAACGACTGGGTTTGTCTTAACCGTCCGGCAACTTGTTCTTGCGTCATCCCTGCGGCTTTTCTCGCCCTGCGAAGCTGGCCGAGAAATAGCAAATATTCTTGCGTAAAAATTGACTTTTCCATTTCACCTGACCTCAAAGAAAATGATATAGTCGATTTTAGAATAGTCCAAAATCGACTATTTTTTAAAATTCAATTAATGCAAAAATAAAACTAATCAAGAATAAAAACCTTTAAATTAGAGACGACCCAGCAAGAATGAATAAAAAAATGCAAGATTTGACTCTTATCCCAAGCACTGCCATCGGTGGCGTCCAGATCGAGAATGCTGATGTGGCAACCCGGTATCAATTTTGGCAAGCCCCTACGGTGATTGTGTCGGATGGGGCTTATGGGTTGGGGCTTTTCCCCGGTGATCCACCGACTCCAACCGATTTGCCACACTGGTACGATCGCCACATAGAAGCCTGGTCTGACTATTGTTTGCCCGAAACAACTTTATGGTTTTGGTGCAGTGAAATGGGTTGGGCCACCATACACCCTCTCTTAGAAAAAAATGGCTGGCAATATCGCTCAGTCAATATTTGGGATAAAGGGGTTGCTCATATTGCCGGAAATGTTAATAGCAAGACGATTCGACGGTTTCCAATTGTGACTGAAGTTTGTGTCCATTATGTTCGTAATGTGGAATTACCCACTGGGAATGGCGATCGCTTACCGATGCAGCAGTGGTTACGGTATGAGTGGCTCAGATCTGGCCTGCCTCTGAATAAAACAAACGAGGCGTGTGGTGTGAAAAATGCTGCTACTCGTAAATATTTTACTCAAGATCGGCTGTGGTATTTCCCCCCCCCAGAAATGATGGCTTGTCTGGTTAGTTATGCAAATCAGTATGGTAAACCAACAAACTGGCCCTATTTCTCACTCGATGGAAAGTCGCCGGTTACCGCCGACCAATGGTCACGAATGCGCGCCAAGTGGAATCATTTTCATGGGGTGACCAATGTTTGGTCAGAACCCGCAGTTCGAGGGGCAGAACGGCTTAAGGATAAACAAGCTAGATGCATTCATGCGAATCAAAAGCCACTGCGTTTAATTGAGAGAATTATCTTAGCTTCTAGTGATTCTAATGATGTAGTCTGGGAGCCTTTTGGGGGCTTATGTTCAGCAGCCATCGCTTCGATGCGTAAAGGCCGTCGCTGTTACAGTGCTGAAATTAATCCTGATTATTATAAACTGGCAAAAAATCGCCTAGAACAAGAATATGATATTCGGAGTTCTGCTTTATTTCCTGAGTTGGTCTAAGACTGAATCCATTAAAAGCTAGATTGTAGCTTTAGGAAAGTAGGGTCTTGCTTATTCCAACCCTTAGAATTGCTGCGGTAAGAGATCTACTATATATCCGATAACTCCACCACTTCATCAGGGTAGGCTTCCATTAAGGCAGGCAAAACGGGACAGGGGGGGATGTCTTGTAAATTGGCGGGTTTACTCCAGGTAAAGGGGGCTTGTTTGGCGGCAGAAATCCATAACAATCGTTTGGCGCGAGTCATGGCAACATAGAGTAAGCGGTATTCTTCGGCAATTTTGAGGTTTTCGGCTTGTTTCCAAGAATCGGCGATGGAGGGGAACTGGAAGGGTTCGTTTTCCCAGGATTGGGGTGCGCTTTGGTGGTGGAGGTGTGCGCGAATTTGGGCGCGGGCGACTTCGGATAGGGTGTATTCCCCGAGGAATTGTGCCGGAGGGGGAACCCAAAATTTGCCAGGAATCATGTTTTCATGAAGGAAGGGGATGAAGACATAATCCCAATCCAGTCCTTTGGCTTTGTGCATGGTGACAATGGTGAGTTGTCTCGGGCGAGTATAAATTTTCTCGGCGTTATCTTCTGTATCAACGGGTTCAAAGCGTTCTGAGGTGACAATTTCGTTGAGGACGGTGAGAATGCCGCTCATGGAGGGATTTCCGGCGGTTTGTTGCGCCAAGCGATCGCCTAATTTGTCGGCGGTGGCGAGTTCGGAGGCGTCATAATGTAAGGCTAAGGCGAGGAAGGAAATCAGTTGATACAAGGGGAGTTCGATCCTTGAGGTGAGCAAGCTGGCACAGAATCGTCTGGCTTGTAGTACCGATGGGGGTTGAGGTGGTTCTAATGGACCGGGGTAGAGAAATTGTTCGGGTAAGCTAGTGAGGGCGTTTAAGTCTTGGGAGGGGATTAAGTTGCGATCGACTAAGACGCGCAAAACGGTTTTTAAATAGTCGGGGGAATGGGGGCGATCGAGGAATTGCAGCAATGCCAGCATTTCTGCGGGAACTTGAGACCGCCGATCGCTGGCGGATACATCAAAGACTTCTATCCCATATTTATTTAACTCACATTCGATTCCATACAGTTTGGGATTGCTCATCACTTCCTGGATAAATCGCCCTTGGCGGTTTTCTCGGACTAAAATAGCTGCCGATCGCTCCTCAGTTGTCTCACTAAATAACTGCACCGCCCTCCGCGCAATCAGTTCGATGCTGTGATAAATATCCCGAGGTTGGTACATTTCCAATCCTCCTCCGGTGTGAGGCGGATTCGCATCGGGTTGGGGGTCGCCGGTTTCCACGGTCCGAATATTTTGCAAGCGAAAGGGCAATTTAGCCGAAGGGCGACTGGATTCTATCTCGGGTGTGATGTGATGCTGCTGTGCATAATGACGATTCACCCAACTTAAGACAAAATTGGCGGCATTGATAATAATTCGGGTACTGCGTCCGGCGCGATCCATTGTCGCCAGGAGATTTTCGCGATCGCAAGCTTCACAAAAGCGGCGAAAATAGATCGGGTCTGCGGGAGTAAAAGTAGAATTAATGGCTTGATTGGGGTCACCGACGCGAATTAAATTGGGCGGTGCATCGGGATCGTCGCACTTTCGGGCCAAAATTTCTAATAATTGGGTTTGCAAGGGGGAAGAATCTTGCGCTTCGTCTTCAAATACGGCAAAGACTTGTTTTTGCCACAAATAACAGGCACTCTGATTTTCCAGGACGCGCAAGGCGGAGAGAATCATGTCATCATAATCGATAAACATCCGCGATCGCATCAAGGTCTCGTACTGTTCATATAATCCAGCAGCGATCGCTAAAATACCATACTGATCATCGGGAATTTGTCCCTCGGATTCCATCGCGATTTGCCATAAATCTTTGGGTAATAATCCAGAAGATTTGGCTTCGTGAATAGCAGTTTGTGCGAGTTGCGGCAGTACATCCGTGCGTAATACAGACTGACGGCGCAAGCGTTCCGTTTCCTCGCCATCAAATTGACAACCTTCTATTAAAATTTGATACCGCTGGGGATTAGCTGCAATCCAGCGTTCTACACTTTGGATGATCAGGCGGTTACTTTGGGTGGGGGTGACTAATGTCATTTGTTCCAGGTCCAAACCGGATAATTCGGGATGACGGGAGGCGATCGCCAGTGCTAATCCATGTAACGTATTGACCGTAAATCCGATTTGTGGCATTGCCAGTTGTCGCAATGCGGCGCGAATTTTTAATTTTAAATTCGCCGCAGCAGAACGGGTGAAGGTGACGACAACCAGATGGTTAAGATAATGCAGTTTAAAACGAGCGATCGCCAATGCTGCTGCATCTGCCATTCCCTTGGATTTTCCTGCACCCGGGACCGCAGATACCGCCAAGGGACCGCCCAGCCAATCCGCCATTTGCTGTTGTCCAGGTCGTAATCCATCGCGAATGCGTTGTTCTGCCTCCTGGCGCTTTTGAGCGAAAGGCGTCAAAGGTTCGGCAACCGATCCAGGCAAGTTGTTATCAAAATCTTTCGACATCGTGAGGTTAAACCGGGGACAAGGACGAAAACGGGCGGTCATTATGAGTGTATCGTTTCTGGCGGGCGATCGCCTCCGTTTCAATTTTTGTAGCAGATTCTCCACTTCCCAAATCGTAAGGTTAGGTTAGGACTAACCGGCAACGGACCTTAATTTGACTCTTTCCCTATCCCAGGAGAACTCCGATGAAATCTTATCCCCGCGCGATCGCCACTGCTTCTGAGAACTGTGGCCCCACAACAACCCACACCCTGAAGGATGGGGCTATACGGACAAAGCCCGCCTGCGCGGGCTACTCTATAAAATTGGGGTTAGATAGGCGAATTGGGTCTCAAACCCCGATTTTACTGCCGATGTTGATTTTGATGGGTGCGATCGCCAGTTGTAGTGCCGTTCCGACTTCACAAGAGGCAAGGAACGAGTCCCTCGTCGCCCAGCAAGGTATGGTCCCAGCAGCAGCACCGATGCCTCCATCCGATGCGGTTGCCAATGAAGTAGGGCGTTCTCAGGGGATGGTTGCGGAAGTTGCACAAGGGTCAGGAGAGATTCCCCAAGCAGCACCGCAATTGATTAAAACTGCCTCAATGACAATGGAAGTAGAGGCGATCGAGGAGCAAATTCCAGCGATTAACCAGATTGTTAAGCAAAAACAAGGGGATTTGTTGCAGTTTGAAGACAATAAACCGCGATCGCAAAATACGCGCCATGTGGTTTCGATGCAGTTGCGCGTCCCTCAGCAACAGTTAGAAAATACCATTAATGCGATCGCCGAACTCGGCACCGTCATCAATCGTTCCATTACCGCTGAAGATGTTTCAGCACAATTGATTGATAACGATGCGCGGTTAAAAAATCTCCGCAAACAAGAAGAAATGATATTAAAAATCATGGAACGGTCCGGTTCCGTGGGAGATGTCCTCAATGCCGCCCGAGAGCTCAGTACCATTCGTGAACAAATTGAACGCATCGACGCGGTTCAAGCCAATTTACGGAACAAAGTCGCTTATTCCACTCTTTATTTAACCCTAGAGTCTCCAATTTCCGCAGCAGAAGTTCCTCAAAAATCTTTGGGTAAAGAACTGCAAAAAACCTGGGAAAATGCCTCGGAAGCGGTAGGGGATGTGACCGTTGGGCTGCTCAAATTCACCCTGTATTTGCTGGCCTTTAGTCCATTTATCCTGTTAGGAGCCGGGGTAGCATTTTTAGGGTATAACAGAATCAAGCAATCTAAACCAAACGAGTCCAGGATTAATCATAATAGCTAGAGGTAGAGAAGTAAAAAGTCGGGGCGATCGCTGCACTGACCGCCTCTCTTCCTAATCCCTGTCTAGGAGAGGCATCAACTCGATTCGCTCTGGCTTTAGAAAACAGCCGATAAAGAAAATAGGCAAAAACTCATGCACCAACCTGGAGACCTAATCAAGGAACGCTATCACATTCTTAACCTTTTAGGAGAGGGCGGAATTGCCACGACTTATGCTGCCGAGGACTTGAATATCAGCCAACAAGTCGCGATTAAAGTCTTATCCCTGCGGCGGTTGAAAGACTGGAAAGCCCTCGAACTCTTTGAACGGGAAGGCAAGGTTTTGGCGCAACTGGAGCATTCAGGGATTCCCAAATATCTGGACTATTTTCAACTGGATCTAGAGGGCGATCGCCGCTTTTACATCGTCCAAGAAATTGCCCCGGGTCAATCGTTGCAAGACTGGGTAGCCAGCGGATGGCGTCCCACTGAATTGGAGGTGAGAGAGATTGCCAAACAACTCTTAGATATTCTGGTGTATTTGCATCAACTCACCCCTCCCGTTGTCCATCGAGATCTTAAACCCCAAAATATTATTCGTCAGTCCGATGGCAAGGTATTTTTAGTCGATTTCGGTGCAGTTCAAGATACCTATCGCCATACCATCACCAACGGCAGTACCATCGTCGGGACTTATGGTTATATGGCCCCGGAACAGTTTCGGGGACAAGCTAAACCGCCCACCGATTTATATGGGTTGGGTGCTACATTGTTGTTTTTATTAACCCATAAAGACCCGGCAGATTTTCCCGAAAAACGGATGAAAATTGATTTTCGTCCCTATGTCAACCTCACCCCAGAGTTTGCCGATTGGTTGGAAAACCTGTTAGAACCCGTCATCGAAGATAGATTCACATCGGCTGCTGAAGCTTTAGCAGAATTGGAGGGAAAACGGGAACGAATTGCGCCGCGATCGCCCAGTAATTTGCAACCTGCCGGGAGTCGGGTTGTTTTGCAGAAAGATCAGAGTAGGATTAAAATATCTATTCCTGGGCAGGGTCTAGAATATCAACATATATTTTTATTTATTTTTTACATAATATTTTTACCAACGTTTTTTATTATCACAATGGGAATTTTTGAGGATTTGAAAGAAAATTTTTTTATGATCACAATAAAAATTATATTATTTTTATTGTTTATATTTAGCTCTATAATTATTTTTATTTGGAATGTTTTTGCTTCCACTCACTTAGAATTTACTAAAAATAAATTTACCAGAACTTGGTATTTTCTAGGAATTAGACACAAAATTGACCGAAATATTAAAGATATCTGTCGGGTAGAAGTCTCTCGAACTAATGTTAATGTCAAAGAGCGCCCTGCCTTCACCTGTGCCTTACAAATGGGCGGGGTGGCGACTTACTGCTTTGGTTCCCGGCTTAGTAAAATGGAGCAAGACTGGTTAGTAACAGAAATCGCTGAGTTTATCGGAAAACCTAAATTAATTGACAAGTAGGACTAAAATAGGGGTCAGAACTGGATGAATCTACAACTGGCTGACAAATGCACAGGTATCGACCTTATTTGAGTTTAGCGGGTATCCTCATTCTGGGTACTGTCCTGCGGTTTGCCCAATTAGAGGCCAAACCCATCTGGTTAGATGAAATTCTCACCGGATTATTTAGTTTTGGGCGAAATCATGACAATATTCCCTTAGATGCAGTTTTTCCTTTAGCACAATTTGTCGATATTTTTCAGTTAAATTCAAGCGCCAGTTGTGGACAAATTGCAGAAACAGTGGCAAGGGAATCGACTCACCCCCCGCTGTTTTTTTGCTTAACCCATGAGTGGTTGAAGGGAAATGAGGGGGCCTGGATATGGCAAGCCCGATCGCTCTCGGCACTGTTTGGCGTGGGTGCGATCGCTGCCATGTATGGCTTAAATCGGATAGCTTTTTCTCGGCAAGCTGGACTAATGGGTGCAGCAGCGATCGCAGTCTCTCCTTTTGCGGTTTACCTGTCTCAGGAAGCACGCCATTATACCCTACCGATGCTGTTAGTTATTTTATCCCTCAGCGGATTGATTCAGATTCAAAAAGATTTACTTCATCGGGGAAAAGTTCGCCCTTGGGTGGGAATCACTTGGGTAATTTTTAACACCCTAGGATTGTACAGCCACTATTTTTTCCTATTAGCTTGGGTCGCTGAATTATTTACAATTTTTGCGTTAAGTTTGGGACAATACCTGCATCCTGAAAGGCTGGGATTACAGCAAGAATCCTCCTCGGCACCGCCTAAAAGAATGGTAACTTGGCTCAGTTTGGGGGGGTATAGTTGGCTACCTTTGTTATTGTATTTCCCTTGGTTACCCACTCTGCACAACCATTTTAGCCGTCCCGAAACCGATTGGTTTAAACCCTTTGAACCTTCATGGGTGGATAGTGTAACCCCCATTTTTCAAACCTTAGCCGGTTGGTTGGTCATGATAGTAGCATTCCCGGTGGAAAATCAACCGCTTTGGATTGTTATTCTTTCGGTGATTTTGATGCTGCTCTGTTGGGGGTATTTTTTGCTTTCTATTGTTCCTCGACTTAAAGCCGTTTTAACAAGCCAAAGTACCCGGTTATCGGGTTTAACTTTACTGGTTTTTACGGTGGTTATTTTATTAGAATATTTGATTCTTGTTTATGGGTTGGGCAAAGATATTACTTCCGCAGTGCGCTATCACTTTATCTATTATCCGGTAATTTGTGCCTTATTGGGCGCGAGTTTGACGATGAATCCGGTAGTTATCAAAGAAAAAAACAATTCTGCGCCGGTTAAGGGTTTGATTGGTAAACTCCGGGAGAAGGGAAAGTTATATTTAATTCCCAGTTTTCTAATTGTGGGGCTGATTAGTAGTGTTTTTGTGGTATCAAATTGGGTATTTCAAAAGTCTTATGATCCAGCCGGGGTAGCGCGGCAGCTAAATTTAGAACCGACTGTTCCTTTAGTGGTGGTGGTGGGATATGAGAATATGCAAGAGGTAGCTTTGGGGTTGAGTTTTGCCCTAGAATTGGATAAAATTAGGACCCGGAATTTACCCGAGACGGGTTGGGCATTTATGACGCGATCGCCTAGTTATCAGTCCGTCTGGGAAAATCTGAATTCTGTTTCGGGATTACCGCCTTCTGCTGTTAATTTATGGATCGTGGCTCCGGGTTTGCGTCAGCGGGAATATCCTCCTCAACTGATGTTAGGCGATCGCCTCTGTAATCTCGACCCCAGTCAGTATTATCGATTAGGAATTCCCTATCAACTTTATCGGTGTGGGGAAGAGTAAAATTAGCCCGCGCAGGCGGGCTTTGTTCCTATAGCCCCACCCTTGAGGGTGCGGGCTTTTTCTCTTAAAAATTACTCATCCATTTGCCACATTTCCTTAGTGAAATCTTCATCTAAGAATTTCTTAGGACGCAGCACTAACAACACTTTACCGAGAATTTTAATCTGCGGTTCTTGTTCAAACCACTGCATTTTGAGTAAGCTATTTTCTTCCAATAAGAAGTAGCCGTTTGGGTCCCATTGACGGGCAGCGCGATCGACTAAAACGAGGACTTCTTCCGCTTTCCCCGGTAGGTTAATCGGTAAATCGTCGCTATGCCAAAGAATCGTCACCGGATCTTCAGCGAGTAAGAGAACTTGCCAACTGGGGACGGGAACCCAGGCGGCATTTCCCGAGGATTTGACGATGCCAAAGGGTTCTTCAGGTTCGATTAAAGGAACTGCTTGTAAATCTTCCACAGTGAGAGGCATTCTGCCGACAACCGGGAGGATTTTAGGTAGTTCTTCAGCGGATTCTAAACGGTAAACCGAGAGGGTGGGCGCGGGTCGAGTTGAGGTGACGGTAAAATCCGTCAGCAGTTGTTCGACTTGTTTACGGGCGGTGGTACTATGGGCGAAAGATAATCCTCGGGCAATTAAGCGCGATCGCTCTTGTAAATCGGATTTTTGGCGGGCGAGTTTCCAACATTGATAGGCGACGGCATCCCCGGGATGGGTGGAAAAAGCTTCCGGAATTTTGGCGAGTCGGGATAAATCTTTCATCGCTTTAACGAGTTCGTGAGTCTCGTCAATATCCAGGTTTTTACCCACAATAAACTCGGCAGCTTTGGCGCGCTCTTCTTGACTGAGGATGCGGAGTTCATAGAGGATATCGCTGCCTTTGCGGTTAAAGTGCGCCTGCGTCTCTTCAGATACTCCAGCAGCGATGATGGAGTTATAAACTTGAGAACCAACCACAATTTGATTTTGTTGAATTTGCTCAAAGCCGGTTTCTTCAAAAATTTGTTGGGAATTATACCCGGCTTTTTGTAAGCGTTGGCAGGCGGTTCCCCAGCCGACCCAGTTTCCTTCTTTACGACGCAATAATCGGATTAAATCTTCGGATTCTTGGGGGGATAAAGCCGCTTCTGTATTGGGCTTGGACATTTCAGGCGAGCTATCTGTCATGGGTTCTCAATTAATAATTCAGGTTCAATGTGAGCAGTTTGGAGGGGGATGAAGGTGAAAATTTTGAGGAGGTTAAGGAGTAGTCTGGTTCAGACTATCTACAGCCTGTCGCAGTTGTCCATTATGAGCTTCTAGCAACTGATGAGCCTCCTCTTTGTTGAGATGAGTCCAATGCATGATTAAGGCCAGTTTGACCGATCGCCCGCTTTTTTCTAACAGAAACCCAGCCTCTTGGCGACTTAATCCCGTCAAATCTTCCAGAATTCTCAAAGCCCGGTCTTGTAGCTTTTTATTGGTGACCGAAACATCCACCATGCGGTTACCATAGACCTTTCCCAACTTGACCATCACTCCCGTTGAGAGGATATTTAAGGCCATTTTGGTCACGGTTCCCGCTTTTAACCGCGTGGACCCGGCTAAAATTTCTGGTCCCACGAGCAGGCGAATATCGATATCCACCGGCACTTCTACCTGTTCTGCCGGAACACAGGCGATAAAAACTGTGCTCGCCCCCCGACGACGGGCCGCTTGTAACGCCCCTTGGACATAGGGAGTGGTTCCCCCGGCGGTAATGCCCACGAGTACATCTAAGTCCGTGAGGTGGCGTCGGACTACGGCATCTTCTCCATCTTCGGCACGGTCTTCCAGGTCCTCAGAACTGCGGATTAAAGCCCCGGCACCCCCGGCGATGATCCCCTGGACCATTTCCGGGGGAGTACAGAAGGTGGGGGGACATTCCGCTGCATCCAGGACTCCGAGACGGCCACTGGTCCCGGCCCCAATATAAAAGAGGCGTCCGCCTTGGCGGAGTTTGTCGGCGGCGAGGTCGATCGCTTGGGCGAGTTGAGTCCGGGCGCTGGCGATCGCCGCTAAGGTTTTGGCATCCTCCTGATTAAACAGGTCCACCAATTCCAGGGAACTGAGTCGGTCGAGATTTGCGCTACTGGGATTCACCTGCTCTGTGAGTAGATGTCCCCGTTCCTCCAAATTTGTCATGATTGAGGGATGAATGAATAATTAAGAATTTTTGATGAGCAATTCCGGCTGTGCCAAGGGGTTCCTGGGTCCGGGGTGGTGGGTCGAGGGAACCTAAAATAAACCCTCTGTTCCGTTCTTCCCCATTACAAGAGTAGTTTTTTACTTCCGATCCCCTCCCCTTACTAAGGGGAGGGTTAGGGTGGGGTGTTGGCGGTAAGGTGCGATCGCGCCTTACTCAGAATGGGCGGTGGAGGGTCCACGCACACGCCCGATCGCGCTTGCGCGTAGAAATGAGGTTGGGCCAACCTCCATACAGGCGTGATTGTCTCCTTTGAGTGACGCGCAAGTGGAGATTGCCAAAGAGGGACCCCACCCTAACCCTCCCCTTGCTAAGGGGAGGGGACCGGAGAAGCACCCTGAAGGTAAAAAACCTAAACCTGAACGGGAAAAGCACTGATTTAGAGCAATCCTTCCAACTGCCGACGAATGCGATCGAGTTCTGATGAGGGCAGATCATCCTCGGTGTCCGGGCCCTCCGGTTGCCACTCCAGTTCTTCCAGATTCGTTTCTGGGGGAATGGCTAATTCCCCTTCATGGATCAGTTTGGAGTCATACCCCGCATCCCGGCAAAATTCCTCAATCTCCTCCGAGTCCAGGGCTTCAGGAGTGGGACTCGCAAAATCCTGGGCCTCCAATAACAGGGCATAACGGGTGGCGTCATCTTCCGACTCAAACATCAGGATCGTGTTGCGATCGCCAATCCGTAGTGTATGGATCCCTTCATTCTCCGTGCGGGGATTAAAGAGTAACACGAATACTCGCATAAGCTCAAACAATATTTCTAAACTTTGAGTAGTTTATCTTTAAGGAGGGGCGAGCGCGATCTGTCCAGGGACTATCCTCTAGGTAGACGGCAGATGAAATCCGTTAAATTAAAGTAAAAAATCGCTCCTCCCAGTCTTTCCTTGAATCAAACCGAGTCTTTACCCAGTCTAAAGCTACATCCCATGAGTCTCAAGCCTCCTGGGTCTGACTCCTTGGGATAGCAATCACCACTTTCCTGATCAAGTCTTCCGTTAAAATTGGGGGATTTGGGTTTTATGCATTTCATTCCGGCGAAACCTTCAAGTCTCGTAGTGTATGTAGATTAAGCGCTGTTGATATCACCAGATGACCCATTCCCCCAACTCTCCCCAACCTAAACCGGATCCTCGGACTCACTCCCATGCCTGGGGGCCACTGCTCAAAAAGGCCAGCCTCACTGTTGGTGCAATTTTCCTCGTTGGGGGTGCCGCAGGTGCTGTCTATGGGTGGTATTTCGTGATGAATCAACTTTCCCCCCTGGTTAGCGAAGAACTCACGAAGCTAATCAAGCGCCCGGTTGCGGTGGGTCCGGTTCAGGGGTTCTCCCTCTCTACCATTAACCTCGGGAAATCCAGTGTTCCCCCCACTTCCACGGATCCCGACCGGGCCACGATTGAAAAGGTAGAGGTGTCATTTAATCTCTGGAAGTTCTTACATAGTCGCACCCTGGCGTTAGATATCACCCTGGTTGCACCCGATATTTATCTGGAACAAAATCGGGAGGGAGTATGGTTAGAAACCACCCTTCATCCCAGTGATGAGGAACCCGGTCCGATCAAGATTGAGGTACAGGCAATTCGCTTCGAGTCGGGATTTTTGGTGTTGGTGCCTTCTGCGCAACTGCGGGCAGAAATTGAAAATTTGGATAAGGTACCCCCGCCTCGTCCTCTGGCGATCGAAAATGTGGAAGGGGATGCTAAGTTTTTGGATGACCAAACTCGGGTCTCTTACCAAGTCCGGGCAAATCCCCGGCTAGATACTCAAGGGGAACGCGGTCCAGATCCCACTTTGGTGGTGAGTGGAGAAACCCAACTGGAAAGCACCGAAACCCAGTTGCGAATTCAGGGAAATAATCTAAATGCCCCGGATGTCATTCCGTTAATTCCCAATTTACCCTTGGTGGCCTATCAAGGCCGATTAAATGCTAATTTGACCATTCATCTGAGTAATGAAGAGTTATTTGGATGGCAAGGAGTTGCCAGTTTTTGGGATATTAATGCCCAGTTAATTGGATTACCCCAAAACCTTACTCAAGGACGGGGTGTATTACGCTTTTCTGACTTAAAGGTGGGATTTGAAAATACCAGTGCTTTTTATGGAACCATTCCCGCTAAGGCCCAAGGGGCGATCGATACGGCAGGAGAAGGAGAATACAATTTAGGAATTCAAATTTTGCCCGTAAGTACCGAGGATTTTATTAATTCCTTGAAACTAGAAGTCCCCTTAGATATTGTGGGAGAATTGGCGGGGGAAATGCAACTCACGGGACGGTTGGAAGCGCCGATTGTGACTGCTGCCGTGGAGAATACGCAACCGATCGCCGTGGATAAAGTTCTGTTGGGGTTGCTAAGGGCGAATGTGACGATCGCCGTGGAACAAAGTACCCTCACCGTTAACGAATTTCTGGCCCAACCTGTAGCAGGAGGACAAATTACCGGGAAGGGTATTGTCCCCCTAGAACCGATGCAGGCGATCGCTTTGGAAATTGAAGCGCGAAATATCCCCGCCGATGCGATCGCCCGACCCTACCTCAACTCCCCCCTCCCCATTGTCCTCGGTTCTGCCAATGCCACGGCTAAAATTACCGGATCCGCACAAAGTCCCACCACGTTGATTCAATGGGCGTTACCCCAAGGGACTTATCCCGGTCAAGGGGAAATTATTGTCCTCTCTGATACGGTTGTTGTTCCTAATGCCCGGTTTCAAGTTGCTGGAGGCACTGTGACGGCCAATGGTAGTTTAACCGATGACCGATGGCGTGCCTTTGTCAACGCCCAAGGAGTGAACCTCACTCAACTGGGAACACCGGAACCCACTGCCACTCCTGCAACCCCGGCGATTTTAACCGCCCGGATTCAAGCATCCGGCAACCTTGACCTCGATGCCAATGAACTGGCGGTGATCGCCCGGTCCTCAGTGGAGAGTCCTGGGGTGGAAACCCTCACTGCTGATGCCACAGTGAATAACGGCCAATGGGAGGCGAATGTCAACGCTTCCCAGGTGAATTTAGGAACATTTATCCCTAATTTGGCAGTTCCAACTACCCTACCTACGGCTAATCTCACCCTTGGTGGCACTTTGGACGGAACTTTGGACCCGAACAATCTCCAGGCAACCGCCAATGCTGAATTACAGACTCCCGGGGGGAGGGTGAATGCGGATGCGGGATTAAATAATGGAGAATTTCAGGTAATTGCCACTACGACAGGATTCGCGGTGGATGACCTGGCCCCCAAACTCCTGCCAGTCCAGGTGGCGATCGCCCAAGGACGGGTGAATCTATCTGGGAATTTGGAGAATGTCGCGTTAAGGGCGATCGCTGCTACCAGTCAAGTGCAACTCACAGTTGCGGGAAATCCCCTCACCGCCAACAGTCAACTCAGCAATGGTCAATTAATCGCGACTCTCAATGCCTCAGAAATCCCCTTAGCGCCTTTCCTTCCCCAACCGGAAACCCTGCCGGTAGTTCTCACAACGGGGCGCGTGAACCTCTCTGCCGACTTATCCGGAGTCGAACCTAGTTTAAATCCCGAGGATATTTTAGCCACAACGCAAATCGCCCTACGGGTTGGGGATGCACCCGTGACGGTGGATGGGCGATTGGTGAATGGGGCATTTGATGCCAGCTTTAATGCCGCCAATGTTCCCTTAGAACCCTTCCTCGGGCCTAACTTACCCGGTCCTGTCAATGTTGCCAATGGTCAAGGGACGGTGACGGGAACCTTGGACCGTGTGGAACTCAACGGTGTGAATGCGACGGGTCAATTTAACCTCAATATTGCCGGTGCTCCCCTGAATGCCAAGGCCACCATCCGCCGAGGCAACCTCCAAGGAACTCTCACTGCCGATAACCTGCAACTCGATCGCCTTTTCCCCAATGTATTACCCCTGCCGGTCCAATTAGCCCAAGGTCGAGTTAATATTGCTGGAAATTTAGCCAACCTCACTCCCGCTACCCTCAACGCCACCACGGAGATCCGATTTAATCTCGCCAACGGGACCGCTGTGGCCGACGCTAGACTGCAAAACGGCAATTTTCAAGGGTCAATTGTGAGTAGTCCTTTGTCAGTTGTCCCCGGTTCTAGGCCGACTGATGCCGGAATTCCCATGACCCTGGGACGAGGAAGAATAACGGCAAGGGGACGGTTTGGGAGTTTTGCCCCGGAAGAGATTAATGCTAACTTACAAGGTGAGGTGCAACTGTTGGGCGGGACAGTGACCGCCCGTTCCACGGTGAATCGCGGCCAATTTGAGGCGATGGTGAGTGGGGCAGGATTAGCCTTAGCACAACTTGCGCCTAACCTAGCGGGGATACAACTCCAAGGGGGTCAAGTGATAGCCCGGGGGAACCTAGCCAATGTTGGTCCAGAGACGGTAAATGCTACAGCCCAAGTGAGACTAGAAACCCCGGGAGGCAGTCTGAAAGGGGAGGGGCGTTTAAATCAAGGACAGTTTCAAGGAACTGTGACAGGCGATCGCATTGCTGTTAACCCCTTTGTCTCGTTACCCGTCCCCGTTGTCGTGAATCAGGGCAATTTGGCCGTTTCCGGGAATATCGCCACCTTAGACCCCCGGGCTTTGAATCTCACTTTAAATGCTAATCTGGATCTAGCCGATGCCCGAGGCGTGGCAACAGCTACAATCCGCAATGGACAATTTGACGCTTTAGTGACCACAAGAAACATTCAGGGCAGTCAATTGGCCCAAAATGTACCCCAAAACTTACGGATTGGGGACGGTCGATTGGCGGCATCGGGCCAGCTTAATGCGTTGGAACTCCAAGGTATTGACGCCCGGGCAGACTTACAACTCGCCGTTGCCAATGGGAATCTCACAGGAACGGGTACCGTCCGCAATGGGCAACTCACAACAGTGATTAATGCCACCGGCATCGATGGGAATCAGTTTGCGCCGCAGTTGTCTATTCCCGTGGCGATCGCCTCTGCCGAAACCACCATCCGCGCCAACCTCGCCAACTTCAACCCCCTCAACCTCGATGCTACAACCCAATTCCAGTTACTCGTCTCCAATGCCGCCGTCACCGGAGAAGGATTCCTGCGAAATGGACAATTCCAAGCGACCCTCCTCGCCGATGACTTCGGATTAAATCAATTTGCCCCCAATCTCAACCCCAACCTGCAAATCTCCGATAGTCGGGTCGGATTAGCCGGAAGTATCACCGCCTTCACCCCTGCCGGAATTAACGCCACTGCCGAAGCACAACTCGCCATTGCTAACGGTCGAATTCAGGCAGATGCAACTTTAAACAACGGCAATGTGAGCGCTTTTGTCAACTCCTCCGGCATCCAAGTCAACCAACTCGCCCCAGACTTACCCGTTTTGGTCGAACTCGCTAATGCCGACTTCCGCATTGATGGTAATATCCAGCAATTACAACCCCAGAATCTGGATGTATCCGGAGATGCCCAATTACGGGTCGCAGGGGGAACCGTCACCAGTACCTTTGGGTTAGATGGCGGCACCTGGAACGCCGTCTTACAGGCATCGGAACTGCCTCTCAATGCCTTGGCCCCAGACTTGCAAGAACCGCTATCCCTCTCCAGCGGCAGCATCAGCCTCTCAGGAACCGCTGATTCTTTTGAACTGGCCGATATTCGCGCCACAGGACAGGCGGAACTTGTTTTAGACTCCCTCACCCCTAACTCCCCCTTATCCCCCTTTGCCGCCAGCATTTCCCCCCTAACCAGCGCCTTCCAATGGACTGGGGAACGTTTAGAAGTCTCCCAAATCTCGGCCCCGGGATTAACCGCCCGGGGTACAGTGTTCGTGGATGTCGCAGGAATCGCAGCGCCACAAGTCACCGGATTTGACTTTAACCTAGATGTCACTGACTTTAATCTAGCGGGATTACCCCTACCCGTTGCCAGTCTCCCGGCGCAAACCGCAACCGGGGAACCCCTGCCGCCCTTTGTTGCTGGAATGGTGAATTTTGCTGGACAAATTACCGGAACTGCGCCCCAGTCTCCCCAACCCTTACCTTTTGATATCAATGTTATTGGGGATGTGCGACTAGACCAATTTGCCCTGGCTACCTTAGAATTTGAACCCGTCTTAACCGGACCGATTCGGGTCAATTCTGATGGGGTACAAATCGCGATCGAGGGAACTCAGGATGCCATTTCTGTCGCTTTGGATGAAAACTTTTTCCCGGAATCTTTTTTAGTGAAAGCTGGAGAAGCCATAGCAGAAGGTACAATTGATAACGGCAATCTCCTCAATTTTGAAATCTCACAATTTCCCTTGGCTATTCTCAACGCCTTTGTTCCTCCAGAACAAGGACCCGTGGCGGGTTTACTCTTCACCCAGGGTCAATTTAATTTAGACACCCAGGCAGCGGCTGCACAACTGGAAATCCGCAAACCCCGCATTGGACTGATCCAGTTTAACGAAATCGTTGGTGAGATTTCCTTTGCCGATGGCGTCGGTGTCTTAAATGGTGGGGCGGTACGGTTTGGACAGAGTGAATATTTAATCCAAGCGAAGGCTGTCTTGGATGAGGACCCGAATTTTGAAGGGCGAATCGAGATTGCCCGGGGTCAAGCCGAGGATATCCTCCAAACCCTGCAAATCTTTACTGTCGCTGACTTACAACGGGGATTGAAACCCCCCGAATATGCCACTCCGGAAACGGTTCAACCCTTAGATGTGGGAGTCGCCGACACCTCCCTGATTGCCCAACTGCGGCGCTTTTCGGAGATTAGTCAGCTTGTGCAAATCAATGCCCGGGAACAGCAAGCTCCAGGCATCCCGGAACGAGTGGATATCCGAGGCACTCTCGGCGGTGAAATTACGTTCGCCGGTTCTGTAGAAACGGGAGTTGAGGGCGGGTTTGATATCCAAGGAGAAAATTTAACTTGGTTTACCCAAACTCCCTATCCGGCAATTCTCCGGGGAGAAGTCGTCCGTCAGGAGGGTCGCACGTTAGATATTAATCGAGTCCGAATCCGGGGAAATGTTGCTGAAGGTGCGGTCACTTTCTTGCCCTTGCGAATCGAAGCCGAAGGCAGCACGATCGCCTTTACGGGTACCCTGGGAGGAGAAACCCAGTCCGGGCAGTTGCGGGTTGAACAGTTACCGGCTTATTTGATTCAGGATTTTGTAGAACTTCCTCCTAACTTGGAGGTTGATGGATTAATTAATGTGCGAGCCAACCTAGCCGGAACTGTGGAAAATCCCCAGGCGATCGGAGAAGTTTCCTTAATCGATGGGACAATTAATGGGGAAGATATTCCTTCCGTCCAGGGTGGATTTAGCTTTAGTAATTCCCGACTCAATTTCAGCAGCATCGCCCCGGAAACCTTCCAAATCAACGCCAGTGTCCCCATCCCCCCGGGGCCCGGGAATAACGAGATTAGTCTCGATGTGGATATCCAGAATGAAGGATTAACCCTGGTGAATATTCTGTCAGAACAACAGGTAGAGTGGGTGGATGGAATAGGCCGAGTGAGCTTCCAAGCCCTGGGAAATCTTAACGTAGAAACAGGTGAAATAGAAGATTTGGTGGCCCAGGGTGAAGCCATTCTTGAAAAGGCTACTATTAACTCCGCAGCCTTACCCGAACCCCTTACCAATGTTACCGGAACCGCCCGATTTGAGACCGATCGCATCATTGTAGAAGGTATTCAAGGCGTCTTCAGCAACGGCACTATTGTTGCCGCCGGAATCCTGCCCATATCCGTTCCCCTGAGTGGCATTGATACCCAAGTTGCTAACAATCCCCTGACGGTTTCTTTAAAGGAACTCAGCGTCAATTTTGAAGAATTATATCAAGGGGGAGTTCAGGGTAAAGTTCTGATTACAGGGACCGCCTTAGAACCCCAAATTGGCGGTGAAATTGTCCTCTCTAATGGACAAGTGCTACTCCCTAACGAAGAATCGCAAGCAACTGCAACCACAGGGACAACTACCACAGGGACAACTACAACGGAAACCGAGGCAGAACCGGGCTTTGAATTTAATGAGTTGCGAGTCGTTTTGGGTAAAAATTTACAAGTTGAAAGCCCTCCCCTGTTGAGCTTTTTAGTCGTAGGGGATTTAACCATTAATGGATATTTAGAAGACTTACGTCCTCGGGGAACTATTACTTTAGAACGGGGAGAAATTAACTTATTTACGACCCAATTTAGGTTAATGCGGGGGTATGATAATGTTGCCATCTTTAACGGAACCTTAGATCCCTATATCGATGTCCGATTAATGGCAACTGTCCCAGAAGTCCGGGGAAATTTAGTCAACGTCGCCTCATCCTCTGAAGTCAATGAGGCGATCGATACCAACGTGGGTAGAGTCAGAAGCGTGCGCGTATTAGCCCGGGTTGATGGGTTGGCATCGCAGTTAAACGACAACTTAGAACTCACCAGCGAACCGGGAAGAACCGAACAAGAAATTGTGGGATTAATCGGCGGTGGATTTATCAATACCTTTGGACAAGGAAATCCCACCTTAGCCCTCGCTAATATTGCTGGAACAACCCTCCTGGGAGACGTCCAAGATGCGATCGGCGATGCATTAGGACTCAGTGAATTTCGCGTCGGACCCGCCTTAGTTGATGAACGCAGCGGCGATCGCTTTGCCTTGGAAGTAGAAGCTGGAGTGGATATCACCCGCAACTTATCCGCTTCCCTTGAACGCATCTTAATTGATGACAGTCCCACTCAATTCAGTATTCGCTACCGCATCAACGACCAAATAATATTACGCGGTTCCACCGATTTTGATAATAACAATCGCGCCCTCTTTGAATTTGAAGGCAGGTTTTAAGAAAAGCCTAACACTTTAAAAAAATACCGATATCGGGCCATAAAACATCAAGTTCTACTGGCCTCGATATCGGTATAAGCGGTTGGTGGCGCGTCCTTTACTTTGCCTAATTTACCCGGATTATGTATGCCGGATGGATTCGTAGATCTCTACATAATTTTTCCCAGGATAATTCCAGGAGTAATCATATTCCATACCCTGAATCGCTAATTGTTGAAACTCTTTCGGAAACTCATACCATAAATCGATCGCCCGACCCAGGGCTGACTCCACCGCATCATTATCCGTTTCATAAAACACATAGCCATTCCGTTTTGCCGGGGGCTTATTCTGGTCATAATCGCGGTCAAAGACCGTATTCACTAATCCCCCAACCCCGCGCACAATGGGAACCGTGCCATATTTCAATCCAATCATTTGCGTTAACCCACAGGGTTCATAATTACTGGGAACCAGAATCATATCTGACCCGGCATAGATTAAATGGGATAACTCTTCATTAAAGCCCAACTCCAAATGACAGTCGGGGTTATCATTTAAGAACTGTTTCTCATGCCAGAAATGGTCATTAATGGCCGGTTCCGTTGCTGAACCCAGAAGGACAAACTGCGCGCCTTTACTCAGGGCATAGTACATGGCGTGGTGAACGAGATGTACACCTTTTTGTTGGTCAAGTCGTCCAATATAGGCGACAATTGGCTTATCTTCATCTTGCAGCAATAAATGCGATCGCAGGGCTTTTTTCGCTTGCTGCTTGCCTTCAAAATCATCAATACTGTAATGACAGGGAATGTAGCGGTCTATTTCCGGATTCCAGAAATCATAGTCAATCCCATTCAGAACCCCGGTAAACTTATCCTGATGTAAATGTAAGGTATGACCCAATCCGGAACCCACCTCCGTGTAATGGGCTTCCCAAGCATGGTGAGGGGAAACCGTCGTCACCGCATTGGAATAAACGATGCCGCCTTTCATGAGGTTTATAGCAAAGGGATTGAAATTATCTCGGAGGCGATCGTATTGGAAGTAATAGGCATCTTGATTCAGACCCGTTGCTCTAAGTACCTCTGAACCTGCCATCCCTTGATGTTTAAAGTTATGAATCGTGTAACAAACCCGCTGATTCCACATCCCATTATACTTGTAGATTTCGTACAACAGAACCGGAACTAAACCCGTTTGCCAGTCATGACAATGAATGATATCGGGTCGCTTATTACTTCTGAGGAGAAACTCTAAAGCTGCTTTGCTAAAGAACGCAAAGCGCATATTATCATCACTACAACCGTAGTAACAACCCCGGTTAAAGAAATTATCCTCGCAGTGGGGTTCAATAAAGAAGCAAACCCGCCCGTGGACCCATCCACAATAGACCGAACAGTGAACCGCCCCCCCATACCAAGGCACGAACAAGTCCTTATAGGCATCATGAAGGCCCCAAATATGGTCATAGCGCATACAATCATATTTGGGCAGAATCAGTTCCACCGTATGGCCCCGATTCTCCAATTCTCGGCTTAAACCATAAACCACGTCCCCCAATCCGCCCGCTTTAATCACGGGGGCGCATTCCGAGGCAATCTGTACGATGTACATTTTTACTCCTTACGTTACAAAACTTAATTTTATCTCTGCTTTCATTGATTAGCAGCAAGGAGTCAATTTTGGCAAGTGCCGGTTTCACGAAATCAACACAAGCACCCCACGGCTACAGGGGTGAGGGTGCAATTCCTTAAACATCGGTCCTGTAACGGTTAGAAACCGGGGTTCGGGAAAAAATCTGGGCCGATCTTGCACTAATTTAAGCCCGAAACCCGGTTTCAGGTCCCCGTGAACTCATCGGATATTCAGGTCACGGGGCCTCGGGTGGCAAATCTTCTGCCTGGGAGACCCTTGAGGTGGATTAAGGCGATCGCCCCAGAAGACCCTTCTTGCTGCCTCCACCCCTCTGAGAGATGTTTGCATCCCCTAATCCCCGGGTTCAAAAGCAAAGGGGGGTTAGTTTTAGACGCTTTAATTGTAGAATCATAGAAAATTCATCAATTCAAATCTAAATAGTATTAATAACTATGAATGAACCTCCCCTCACCAAACTCTCAACCGTTGCTCCACAACTGCACAGCAAGATTCCTGAACTCAAACTGCTGATTTTATTTGGGTCAAGAGCTAGAGGAGATTTTAACACCCAGAGTGACTGGGATTTGGCTGTTTTATATGATGCTAAATTGACAAAAGACAGACTAAATGACAATTTTGATTCAACCCTTGAGGTTTCTAATTTTCTCAGTGAATTATTGGGGATTTATACCGATAAACTAGATATCGTCGAACTCAATCGAGCTGGGGCGCTGATCTCTCATTTTGTGGCTCGGGATGGAAAGCTAGTATATGAGCGGGAGGCAGGAGAGTTTGAGCAGTTTTGCAATCGAGCCTTACTTAACAAATCCGACCTTCAAAAAATACATCATGAGAATTTAACAACAGTTCATCAGTTTTTGAAGAGGTGGAGAGCATGAGTTCTATCGAGCCAGTCGTAGTCAGTAGCCGAATTCGCTTGATTTCTGAATATCTGGAAATACTCCGAGATTTTAAAAGTATGGAACTCAGTGAATATTTGGCAAATGTTCGTCATCAATTATTGGCAGAGAGAATTTTGGAAATCCTGATTCAGGCTGCGATTGACATCAACCGACATATTTTAAAATCCGGACAATCGCCCGACAGCCTCAAAAATGAAGAAACGTTTTTACAAATGGGTAACAGCGGGGTAATTTCCGTAAAATTAGCCGAAAACCTCGCCAGATCCGGCGGCTTTCGCAACGTATTAGCTCATCACTATCTCAAAATTGATAGTCGTCTCGTTTTTAGATCGATTCAAGATACTTTAGAATTTTATCCGCTTTATGTCCAGGAAATTGTCACTTATTTAGAATCCTTAGAGGAAAGCATCGGGGATAGTTCAGGATAGGGAAGAGAAACTGGGTTTCTGTCTGGATTTGCTGCAAAGCCCGACAGAAATTCGGTTTCTTGTCACTGGGATTAAAAGCCTAGCTGGATCCGTTAGGAGTGCGGCAGAGTATCCGGTTCCAGATAACGTTGATAGATAGCATGAATTTCTTCCTTAACCCGATCGCGGATGGCTTGGGGAGCCACCACTTGGCATTTTTTTCCATAAGGGAGGATTTCTCGAATCAACCAGAATGGATTTGAAACCCGACGGACCACTTGGCGCACCTCGCCAATCACCTCATTGCTGATGTCACTGTCTTTGCTTTCATAGGCTTTGACCAAGCCCCCACAAAAGTGCAAGTACACTTCAATAAAGTCGAGGCCATTTCGCCATTCCCCGGCGATCGGTTGAATCTCTCTAATCCGGTCCAGGCGCAGGCAGCGATTATGGATGAGTTCGGGAAAGTCCGTGTTTTTGATGTCTTCGGTCTCCTCGCACCAGATTTCCAAATAAAACCGCTTTTCGCGAAAGGGGAGTTCTGCACAACGCACGGTATAAACCAAGTCACTCTCTTGAGCGTTCCGATAAAACACCCGAAACGGTTGCCGGTTCTGGATATGCTCTTCCACCTGCCGACGCCATGTCTCATTAGGTTGAGTGGCCAATTGCTGAAGGGCCAGACGCAGGGGGGCTTCTAAATTCCCGCGATCTAAGAGTAGACTCGTCAGGGTTTGAGCTTGGGGGATATGGCCCGTATCAATCAGGAGGCGCTGGGCTTGCTGGAGGGCTTGAACCTGGGCGCTCGTCAGGTTCAGGGGCTGTCCCAGTTGAAATTTTCCCTGTGCGATCGCCGTCAGCAACCCCGAGATACTCCCGCGATCGCCCCACCGCACCTTCAATGCATCGGCGATTTCTTCCAGTCGTTCCTTGGTCCCTGGGGGAATTGACAGTGTAATTGTGTCTTTCTTTCGGATCATTTATAAAATACACTTGCACTTTTAAATTTATTATGCCATAGTAGCTATTGTAATTGAACACGAGGTCGAATCTTATGTCGCAACGTCTTCGACTCTTGAAAGGCCCACCCAAAAGTTTGGAGGAGCGCTACTTTAGCGATATTCGCCCGGTACTGTACCAACTTCATGGCAAGCATCAGCAGTACGGAGTCAGAACCGGAACCACTTTGGCAGAACATTTGGATTCAGCTTGTCAGTTTATCTTGACAGTCAGCCGCCAAGCCGGAGTCCCGGACCGGATCCGGGAAATTCTCCTGGCAAGCGCAGCGGTTCACGACCTCAACAAACTCGGCGATGCTTCCGGTCGTAAGGTGAAACAGTTGGCGAGAGATCGGGCATTTCTGGAACAGCAGCTTCAGGAAGCCTGTGTCCAGTCTCTGGTGCAGGGAGAAGACTCACTGGAACTGGCTCGCCGTCTCATCGAAAGGCACTCGGGGCACGGGGTCAGCGATGGCATGATTTTTTCCCCGGAACCGGACGAGATGGAATCCTGGGTGGCGATGTTAAGAGCCGCCGATTTATTTGATTTAGGAATTCCTGAACAAAAGCGGATTCAGAAATTACAAACGGAACTCACTGTAGCTTTTGACCGGACCTGTTTGCTTTACCAAGTGAGAGTCTCAAAGGATCAGGGATACATCACGGCTTTACTGCTGAATGCCGTAGAGGAAATTTTAATTAAAGAGGGATTGACTCCCTTGGCGATTTTCCCTGATGGAGTTTTGTTTGAGGGGGTCAGTTGGCCGGAAGGAGATTTAATCTCAAAAATAGCAGCACGGTGGCAATCTAAGATTAATGAAGTTTTCGGGAAAAATATCGAGCAACTGGTTAATCCCACCAAGGATGGAATTAAAATTTCTCCGCAAGCTATCAACCAAGATATTGATGAAGTGGTGGCGATCGCCTTCGGGTTTTTAGAAAAAAAGAAAGGAGGCTTTAAAGCCAGTAAAATTGAGCAGGATATTGCCAAATGGGGACAAAAAGCCGGTACAACGGCCTTAGTAGAGGCGGAATCGGTGGGATTAGTCCCCGTGAGTAACCCCGAAGAATTTGCGATCGCAGAGGGATTAAAAGCGGTTTATTTAAGTTATCGCAGCCTTCAGCCGCAACCGAGTACCCAAGAAGTTTGGGATTTAATTGCCACACTGGTGGGGATTTCTCCGGTTCATCGGGCGGCGATCGAACCCTTTGACCCGCAGTATGCGCGTCCTTTGTTTGCCGCCAAAGTGGTTACAAAAGGCCGCGAAGGAATCGAAGCAGCCTTGCGGGACTCCCTCCAAAGAAGAAAAGAAAGTGAGAGCGGAAGCGATGGCTCAGAGGATTCAACGATTGCTCCAGAAATTCGCACAGCAGTCGAGCAACTGTTGAACCTACCTGTTCCCTCGTTGCTAAATGGATTTGATGCCTTGACCGATTACATTACGACCCCTCCCAAAGAGCGGTCTTCTCTCGGTTATACATCAGCTAACACTGAAAAACTGCGGTCTCCAAATATGCCACCGGGAACCAAAGTGCAGATGTTTTCTAATCGGATTCCCGGTGGAATGAGTGCGGAACCGACTCGGTACGCGGATTCTATTGAAGCATTAGCCTATCAGTTAGTTGCGATCGGGGGACAGTTTCCGGCAGGTAGTAAACATGAACCGATGTACTTACACTTCCTCCTGCCTTCCGGTTCTTCTCCAGAACTACGGCGAATTTGGAGCGATTTCTTACGGGATAAAGCCCGAATTAATTTAGAAGGTGGACCGATTCAAGTTGATGAACGGCAACTTTATCGGGATAACAGCTTAGAGTTCAAATCTAGCAAAGTTGTAGGATTTGCCTTTCCTCAACGCTCGGATTTTATTAATGGCAACGTCCTAATTCCTTTATTATGGGGGGATACCAATGTTTCTGTAGCGCTGCTTAAGTCATTGTGGTTGGCATTAGAACTGTCTTTATCCTTAGAAGTTGGATTTCCATTTATTGTCAGCTCTCATTTGGAAATAGAACCTTCTGTAGAGGTTTATGGCAAAGTCGAAGGAATTCCCACCTCCCTCATCCCGTTACTAGAAACAGGGCAGTATAGTCGGGAAGATGCCACCAAAATTCGGGACAGACTGCGATGTCTTGGACCGCTGGTTTTAGCCGTTGCCAGCCCTAAAAAGCGGGATGATTGCCTGTATGATTTAGCGCGGGCAACATCCCAACCCTTTAGCCTTTACTACGTTTTATTGCGATGGATTTTGCGAGAAAAAGAGAATCCCAAATGGGAACAAATCTGGAGTGACATTTGTGAACCCCTGAATACTTTACTGGAGAGTCTTATGCCCGATGACAATCATATCTTAACGCAATACCTCAAACAAGCGGCTCAACTGGCAGTCGCCGGAACAATTTGGGCGTCTTATAAGCGGACTTCTTCCATAGAACCGTTTGGCAATTTTATCGCCGCCATTCGTTCTCAAAAGCCTTACATGGATTTGGACCTAGTATTTGCAGCCCTGGTGCAAAATTATCATACCCGACTTGATCGCATTGTAGGTCGCAGGACAGGGTATAAGGTTGGCGCAACCAAGTTCGAGCAAATCAAGAAATATTATCAGGTCCTGCGCCAACTGTATGAAGAGGTCTATCAAGGTCGAGCCGAAAGGCTAACTGCCGACCAAAAAACCTTAGAATCTGCTTATTTTTTCTTCCTCCAAGAGGAGAGAAATAAAGTTAAGGCTGAGTCTGAAAATTCCGATATTGAAGTAACTGAAACTGTTGAATAGGAGACTGAATCATGTCCATTGAAACCCTAAGTAAATTTCTCGCGCCCACCTATGAAAATTTCCCGAAAGGTCGGACCATCGGGATGGTGGTCTTGCGGAAAACCCAATCTGAGTTAATTCTCCGCACTGAAGGCTCCGGGGAACCCATGTGCAGTGAATTTGTGCAAGCTGGATTTCAGCATAAAAATTCGATTCAGCGTTTAGTCATGACCAAGCGTAAACAAGTCGCACCTGAACGGCGATTTGGTCGGGAACAACTTCGCGGATTTGAGCTTTTACATCCAAACAAAGACGGAGCAGTCTGTTCCCTAAATACCAATGCGCCTTGTGAAATGTGTATCGATTGCTTTCTGTATGGATTTGCTGCCGGTGGAGGAGGCGCACAAAAAAGCCGGGTTTGGACGGAAGATGCATTTAGCTTATTGCCAACCTCTGAAACTGTAGCCGAACGCACCATCAATGCTATTTTTGAAACGGGAACGATGCGCGATGAAAATGACAAAGCATCAACCGCCCTCAATACCACTGAGTATATCAAACCTGGGGTGCATTTTCTGGATGTGGTGACCCTGAAAGATATGACTGCTGATGAGATGCGATATGTTCTGGGTAATATTTTGATGACCCCCCGATATGGGGCTGTTTCCAGCCGCATTGGGCGCATGGAAAATCAGATTTTAGGGATATTTGGAGGGATTACAGAACTGCCGAGTTCGTTGGAGTTGGTGCAAAGTCTCTACGATGCTTTGATAGAGGCAAAAACGCCTTTAGAACATCCATTTGATACGGATTTGTTGGAGCGAATGACTAAAGATGCGATCGCCACTTGGACAAACCGTCGCGGAATTTCTATGCAGCTAACAGAAGAGCAATTAACCGCTGTAATCGCAGATGTTGACAGTCACTGGGATGGAGAGCGAGAAACGTTTCTCAAACGCCTGGATCGTTCTTATGAAACCTTCCGCAAACCTCCGGAAAAAGCTTCTAGCAATCGGAAGGGCAAGAAAAATACTGAACCTGTAACCCCAGAAGGTTAAAATCCGTCTCCCCTTCTCCCAAAAAGGGAGAAGGGGTTTGGGGATAAGGGACAGAGTGGCAAAATTCACCCGGATTTTGTCCTTCCGATTCAATGCAAAAATTATATTTTGGACCGTTCTAAAATTCGTTAAAACCTTTCAAAAATTAGCTTATGTCACTCCTCACAACCGTAGAAAATACACCAGCAAATTTGCCTTTATTTAAACAGGGGCGTTTGGTCGAATTGTGGTGTGCAGAACCCGTTTTTTTTGCCTCCCGAGAATTGTCCGATGCTTATTATACCGAGGGAGTATTGGGAAACTATGCCTTAGCTTATGCTTTGGGTTGGGTTCGTTCTCCCTATCGTCTGTCTGGAACTGCAACCTGGCGACCGACTTACCTGGAAGATTTAGGTTCACTTTCGGATTGTTATCTGTTACCCGCTTGGCCTAAACAGGGCAAGGTGACATTTCGGTGGGAACGATTTAATGCACTTTCTGATTCTTATTGGTATGCGATGACGAATAATCGAGTCGCAACCGCCCGCGAGGATTTGCCCGTCCAACGTGAGGGGAAAAAACCCAATTCATTTAGACCTAGCAATTTTCCGCAGTCGGGAAGGTTACGCACGATCGCCCGAGGAAATGTATTTCAAACCTTAGTCTTTGGCGATCGCGAATTACCGGATTACATTCGCGTCGGTAAATTTATGAGTAAGGTTCGAGTCGAGGTGATTTCAGAACTTAAACAGATTGCTTTGCCTGAAGGAATGTATCAAAGTAGCGCGTATCTGAATACGGCAGATTTACCAGCAGAGTTGCAGATGCTCTCTTTTGATTTAATCTCAATCCCACCAGCACCTTTAGTCAAAAATCTCCGGTTTCAAGGTGTTGCTTGGCAATTTGGCGAAATCATTGTTCCTGTCGGTGTCTGCTTTTGTGGTGGAGGAATCAAATAATGAGTAATGAACCCTTATCAATCCAGCTTGAACCGCGCAGCATTGCCGCTTGTACTTCCTTGCCTCCAGAACTCGCTTTTATGGGGAATGCCTTGCAGCATCAAGTCGAAGTGTACGAGCGATCGCACGATCATGACTTGATTCTCGCCCTTGCACCTACGGGCACCGGCAAAACGAAAGGTGGGTTATTAACCCTGCTGCATCAACCGACCAAAAGTGCGGTCTATATCGCCCCCACCAATGCCTTAATTACCCAACAAACAGAAGCAGCTAAAAACTTTGTCAAAGAGGCGGGATTAGACCATGTGGTAATTGAGGCATCTGCCGCCAAAATTCGCCAGTGGTCGAATGCTCAAGTGGGAGCACGTTCTGGAGAAAAAGTCTATAACCTGTTAAGGAATCCGGCGACAATTTTTCCAGAATTAGGGCCGAAACGTCCGGTTTTGCTTGTGACTAATCCCGATATTTTTTACTACGCCACCTTTTTTGCCTATAACCGACTCGATCGCGTCAATATTGCCAGTGGATTTTACACCAAATTTTCTACGGTTATCTTTGATGAGTTTCATCTTTACGATGCGAAACAGTTAGTGGGATTGCTGTTCTATTTAGCTCACTCGCACATTTTTGGCTTTTTTGAACAAGGGCGACGAGTGATTCTGCTCACCGCTACACCGGAACCTGCTTGTGAAGTGGTATTCAGTAATTTAGAAGCGCAGGGGGTCAGAATTGCCCGGATTGATGGGCTGGGAACCTCTAATCTGTTACCCTCGCAAACTGCGGTTAATTTGGAGTTGCGATCTCAACCGACGAAACCAGAATTTGTGGCTGAGTTAGCCGATGAAGTGGTGCGGCGATACCAACAAAGACCCGATTGCAATGGGGCGGTCATTTTAGATTCTCTCTCTGTGGTGACTGAGTTGTACCAAACTTTAAAAGCAAAAGGTTTAGGCGATCGCATCGGGAGAATTACCGGCCCTGCTTCTGCTACGGATCGGAAATGGGCAATGGAACAATCGATTATTTTAGCCACCAGTACAGTGGATGTGGGATTTAATTTTGAACGGCATCCTGCACCGACTCGACAAAACTTAGATTGGTTGATTTTTTCAGCCCGCGATCGCGCTGCATTTTGGCAGAGAATTGGGCGAGTGGGGCGGGTATTGGGTAAAACGGAAACTGATATTCCGTCAGAAGCGATCGGCTATTTACCCGAGCGCGCATGGGAACAAGGGATTACCAACCTGGACCGTTCTGGCGGGCGATCGGCCCTAGCTGAAACTCTCGAAACCCTTCAATGCTTAGATCGACCTTTTTGGCTGGCTTATTGGCGTTCTGAGGCATTTTTAGAAATCGCCCGTCCCCTATTAGAAATGGAAGAAATGCTAGAAAACCTGCCCCAGCATTCGCTCATTTCTGAACTGTTTGAAAGTCTGCGATTAAGTCTGGGAGGCAAACGCAGTTGGTCCTATTATCGTTCTCGAATCAAAGATATCCGGGCCGCCCGAGAGTTAGCTGAGAAACCGCTTAAACTCGTTCCGGGTCGGAGGCATTTTATCCAAACCTTTCTCCAAATTAACTGCCCGGAAGATTGGGAAGACATTAGAGCTGGAAATGCCGACTTAGAAGATATTGAAAAAATCTTCAAAACCCAACCTGAAGCTGCCCAACACTTCAAAGAATTTGCCGCTAAATGGAGCGCCAGTTATGCACCACTTTTCCAATTTCGCTCCGGGTTATTTGAGAGTCTCAAGATTCGCGATCCGCAGGGGTTATTTTTAGACCACTCCTCCGAAACCTTTTTAGATGCATTACATCTCTTACGGTATTGCAACTTTGTTTCAGATGGTGAAATTCTGGAAATTCAAAGTCCCGCCGATCCGCCTTATGAGGTAAGTTTTCGGTTGCGTTATCGGGGTAAAATCCATGAATTTATCACTGAAGAAATGAACAAGCTCAATGCTTTTTTTGGTTGTAAAATTCAAAGAGGGTCTGGGGAAGCGATCGCCCCAATGCCCTTAATAGAAAGCCTGGAAAAAGAGTGGTTTCCAGGAGTCATCCTTTGTCCGCTCAAAAATGCCGGTCCCCTGTATCGACTACGACAAGCTAGAATCGAATCTTTTCCCATTACGGTCAACTGCAATGATGGGGAAAAAATTTATCAGTTTTTCCCAGGAGTGGCTGGAATACTAGCACTCGCAACGGAAGGAGTCAAGCTCCGTCTCCCCGATGAACAAGAGTTCTATTGTGTCTAACGAAAACTCATTTTATTCTATTAACAAATCCATGAAAAGCCAACAACTCATCGAAATGCTCTCTCAATTTGACCCTGATACTCCTGTGGTAAGACAAGGTTATGAAGCAGGATATAACAGCATCAGTATTATTGAACAAAAAAGCATTCAAATGAATGTAAACCCCGAACATTTCTATGGCGCACATGGCCCTACAGACCATCAACCAGAGCCAGTTCCTAATGTACCGTTTGTCGATGTGATTTACCTGGGCGGATATAATCATATTTCTCGGGAACATGGTTTATATTAAGCCTTGAATGAAGATAGGGAGTTGTACTGTACCTACAAGTACAACTCCACCCCTAAAACATTGTCCCCACATTTATTGACTTTAATTATTATGCCCCATAGTCTCATCATCAACCTAGTTCCCACTTCCCCGATTTACCCGCAATTTCTCACGGGTAGACATCTCCATGCTCTGTTTCTCACCCTCATCAATTCGGTTAACCCTGAATTAGCGACCTTTTTACATGAACAAAAGAGTGAAAAAGCCTTTACCCTCAGTCCCCTGCAAGTGAGCCATTCCTCTCAAAATTCCGGGCAATTGTTGCAGTGGCAGCACCATAAACCCATTCCCAAAGGGATGGGTTGTTGGTGGCGGGTTTCCTTGTTAGATGATGGCTTATTTAACAATTTGATGCAGCTTTGGTTAAATCTGAATCCCGAACAACCTTGGCATTTAGGTGCGGCAAATTTGCAGATTACTCGAATTTTGGGGACACCGCAGGTGACTCAGCCTTGGGCGAATTTTTGCAGTTATGGGGAGTTATATGAAAAGGCATCGGATAGTCAACGTAAAATAGATATGGTTTTCTGTACGCCGACGGCTTTTCGGCAGGGTCAATATGATTCCTGTTTGCCTACCCGAGAATGTTTGTTTAATAGTTTGCTGCACCGTTGGAATAAATATAGTCAAATTCCCCTAGCTGAATCTTTGACGGAGTACATTTTCCCGACTTATGTGAATGTTCATTCGGAGATTATTAGCGATAAACGCAGTAAGTTTATTGGCTGTGTGGGGGAAATGGGATATTCCATTTTAGGGGATGCTTCGCCGCAAATTATCAAGGATATTAATGTTTTAGCTGATTTTGCACTCTACAGTGGTGCAGGACGTAAAACGCCGATGGGAATGGGGATGATTCGGCGATTGAATGTGTCTTGATAGGAGGCGATCGCCAGGTAGTTCTATCCAAAATTAAAAGTCATGAACAATTCTGATTACATTACCATTGCTGCACTCAATCAATATTCTTATTGTCCTCATCGCTGCTGGCGGATGTTTTGTGCAGGGGAATTTCGGGACAATCACTACACTTTGGAAGGAACCGATTTACATGAACGGGTGCATACCCTGGGAGAGGGAAATCGCGAGGAAGTGTGGCAAGTTCGCGCGATTTGGCTGAAGTCGGAACGGTATCAACTGATTGGCAAAGCGGATTTAATAGAATCGGTGGAGGGGGAAGTTTATCCAATTGAATATAAGCGGGGGAAGAAAGGAGAATGGGATAATGATGAGTTACAAGTTTGCGCTCAAGCCTTATGTTTAGAGGAAATGATGGGGAAAACAATTGAGCGCGGGTATGTGTATTATGCCCAAACTCGGCGACGGCAAGCGGTGGAAATTACGGAGGAATTGCGACAGGAGGCGATCGCCACTTTAGAAGCCATTTCCAACCTCCTCCAAACCGGAACTATGCCACCCCCTATCTACAGCAAGCGTTGTCGCGGTTGCAGCTTATTTAATCAATGTTTACCCCAAGCTGCGGATAAAGTTAAACGCTATCAAGAAGCGAGTTAATTGGGGAATATTGAAGCCTTTTTTTGGTTCCTTGAGCCGGAGGACCCCACCCTAACCCTCCCCTTGGCAAGGGGAGGGAACAAGACGGGAATTTAGGGAAAATAGAGAAACTTTAGATTAAAATTAGGAGAGAATTGTGGGAACCGTTTATATCACTCAAGATGACTGTTTTATTGGCAAAACTGATGAGCGTTTAAATATTAGCGCCAATAAGCAAAAATTGCTGGATGTGCCGTTAATTAATATCGAAGGGGTGGTGATTATGGGACGGGCAACTGTCTCCCCCGCAGCAGTGACGGAACTGCTTAATCGCCATATTCCTTTGAGCTTTTTAACGACAACGGGACGATATTTAGGACGATTAGAACCGGAACTGACCAAGAATATTTTTGTCCGCAAAGCCCAATGGCAAGCAGCGGGAGAAACGGACAAATCCCTGCATTTGGTCCGGGGGTTTATTCGGGGAAAACTCAAAAACTATCGCAATGCTTTGTTACGCAAACAGCGAGAGCGAACTGATGTAGATTTCCAAACGGCAACGGATCGCCTGAAGCAGATCCTTTCCTCCCTGATATCAACCGCTACTATTGATTCCTTGCGCGGATTAGAAGGGGCAGGAAGTGCCGCCTATTTCCAATGTTTTGATGCCTTAATTCGTAGCGAAGGATTCAGCTTTGAAGCCCGTCGCCGTCGTCCTCCCACGGACCCGGTGAATGCCCTGCTGAGTTTAGGCTATTCTTTACTCAGTCATGATATCCAGAGTGCAGTAAATATTGTAGGATTTGACCCCTATCTCGGATATCTCCACGTCGAACGCTACGGACGTCCTTCCTTAGCCCTAGATTTAATGGAAGAATTTCGCCCGATTGTCGTAGATGCAATGGTGTTGAATGCTATCAATAAGCGCATCCTTACTCCAGCGGACTTTACCACGGAACGGATTAGCAATGCAGTATCCTTGACCCCAGAAGCCTTGCGAACTTTTCTGCGACTTTATGAACAGAAAAAACAGTCAGATTTCACCCATCCCGTGATGGGAAAAAAATGTACCTATCAGGAATCCTTTGAAATTCAAGGACGACTGATGGCGAAGTATTTGATGGAAGAAATCGAGCAATATCCGCCTTTAGTGTTGAAATAGCCATCCCATCCCGGAGAATTAGCGCAACTGCGGGTTGCTGAGGCGGGGTTGGGGTGAATTTGTAGAACATTCGGTGGATGGGTTATGTATGTTGTGATTGCTTACGATATTTCCGAGGACAAACGACGCACCAAAATTCACAATATTCTTAAGTCCTATGGACAGTGGGTGCAATTTTCGATGTTTGAGTGTGATTTGAACCAAACACAGTACCAGAGACTGCGGATGCGCCTGAGTAAACAGATCAAACCCGATGAGGACAATATCCGATTTTTCTTCCTCTGCGCCTGCTGCCAAGGTAAAATAGAACGCATCGGGGGAGTAGAACCGAGGGACTCGACCATCTTTTTCGCTTAGATTTAGCGCGAACCCCAAGCTGTAAAAAAGAAGGGGGGAAATTTTGGGGCTGAAATCCCGACGGGATAAGGCGTTGAGTGCTTTTCCCCCTTCTAGCTGGTTCGCGCAAATCCTGAAAGCTATATGGAGCAATGATTTGAGAGGAAAATGAATTTTACCTATTTACAACTGGGCGGCTGTAATGGTATTTTTAATCTAGGTTCGCGCAAATGCACCTTGAAAACTGCATATACCAAGGGTTTCAACCACGGGCGGTCCCAATGACCTCTAATCCCTTTCAGGGATTGAAACGCGACTCTTAATATCAATCCTTGAAACCCTGATTCGTCCCAATGACCTCTAATCCCTTTCAGGGATTGAAACTGATTTGTTATTTGAACTGAAAGAAAAAACCGGGGGTCCCAATGACCTCTAATCCCTTTCAGGGATTGAAACATCATTGAATTAGAGGCAATTATCGACACCTTAAAGTCCCAATGACCTCTAATCCCTTTCAGGGATTGAAACCCAGAAACATCCTAGGACTGATTAAATCATGGCGTTTCGTCCCAATGACCTCTAATCCCTTTCAGGGATTGAAACTCATTTTTCCACCAGGAATCCTGCATATTTTGCGTCCCAATGACCTCTAATCCCTTTCAGGGATTGAAACAGTCCAAGGGGCGCATTTTATTTTGTGCGCCTCAGTCCCAATGACCTCTAATCCCTTTCAGGGATTGAAACCTCTGCATCTTCGGCACGGGATAGGGCATCGTCTAGTCCCAATGACCTCTAATCCCTTTCAGGGATTGAAACCCGCTCTGAGACTTGGGAGGAAAAATTAGGGAAAGGCTGGTCCCAATGACCTCTAATCCCTTTCAGGGATTGAAACCGTCAATCCGGATTGCCCCGACTCTATTTAGTCGCGTCCCAATGACCTCTAATCCCTTTCAGGGATTGAAACTTATACCCTCAGAGGATTTGATGGAATAAGCACCCGTCCCAATGACCTCTAATCCCTTTCAGGGATTGAAACGTGCAGCAGCGAAATTGGGTTGCTGCTGACTTCCCCGTCCCAATGACCTCTAATCCCTTTCAGGGATTGAAACAAAGTACACAGGAAGCGCTACCCCTTACCTTGTCGAGGTCCCAATGACCTCTAATCCCTTTCAGGGATTGAAACATAGAGTATTCTGGGCTGGGAGAGGCGGTTTTTGGTCCCAATGACCTCTAATCCCTTTCAGGGATTGAAACCTAAAGAGGCTGCAAAAATGCCTCTTTTCTTTTCGTGTCCCAATGACCTCTAATCCCTTTCAGGGATTGAAACACCAAATGATTGACTTCTACCAGGCCCAAATCGACCAGGTCCCAATGACCTCTAATCCCTTTCAGGGATTGAAACCAACTCTGGGGTAGTTTCGGGGGTAGATTTAGGTCCCAATGACCTCTAATCCCTTTCAGGGATTGAAACTGAGTGAGCCAGGGTGAGGGCGATCCTCCAGATATCCCGGGTCCCAATGACCTCTAATCCCTTTCAGGGATTGAAACACGGAGTAACCTAACTCTCGGGCCCGCACTTTAGCGTCCCAATGACCTCTAATCCCTTTCAGGGATTGAAACCGAATCCGTTTCACCTGATGCCGTTGCAGCAAGGGTCCCAATGACCTCTAATCCCTTTCAGGGATTGAAACTGCTGAACTTCAGGCGATCGTCACTGAAGCTAAGTCCCAATGACCTCTAATCCCTTTCAGGGATTGAAACCTTTCGGGCGTGGGGATTAACTGGATTTTTTGTCGTGTCCCAATGACCTCTAATCCCTTTCAGGGATTGAAACAATCGATCGCACTCCTTTGGAATGTCCCTCAAAGTCCCAATGACCTCTAATCCCTTTCAGGGATTGAAACTACAGCGCAGGCGATATAGCCATTTTCGTTGTGGAGTCCCAATGACCTCTAATCCCTTTCAGGGATTGAAACTCCATTCCAGCCCGTTTGCCCTCAAGCAGTAAATGTCCCAATGACCTCTAATCCCTTTCAGGGATTGAAACCCCCCGCTTCCCATAGGAGTTCGCAACAATTGCCAGCGTCCCAATGACCTCTAATCCCTTTCAGGGATTGAAACTGAAACGGTTGCTAGGCAATGGTTCCAGAACGCGTCCCAATGACCTCTAATCCCTTTCAGGGATTGAAACGGAAATTGACCGCAGACTTGGGGGAATAATATTCGGTCCCAATGACCTCTAATCCCTTTCAGGGATTGAAACGACGAAACGCAGTTCAAATGGCGAAAATTAAAAGGTCCCAATGACCTCTAATCCCTTTCAGGGATTGAAACTCAGCGCACACCATTCACCACCCATCCACCACCCGTCCCAATGACCTCTAATCCCTTTCAGGGATTGAAACGGAAAATCCCCACGAGAAAGGTCGGGAACTTCGGGTCCCAATGACCTCTAATCCCTTTCAGGGATTGAAACAAAATAACTCATTAATACGCCCCGGTAATTATTAGTCCCAATGACCTCTAATCCCTTTCAGGGATTGAAACGCTCTATCGCCATCAAACGAGAGGGAAAAGTGTCCCAATGACCTCTAATCCCTTTCAGGGATTGAAACATGAGATTGTTGATAGATGTCTGAAGCGTCGCAAAAGTCCCAATGACCTCTAATCCCTTTCAGGGATTGAAACATCGTTGGTCCATCGCTGACAATCTCCCTCTTTGGTCCCAATGACCTCTAATCCCTTTCAGGGATTGAAACACCGTCCCAGCAACGACTACGGCAACCAATTTAAGTCCCAATGACCTCTAATCCCTTTCAGGGATTGAAACTACGCATCAATCCGGAGGCTGGGTGAATCTAGCTGTCCCAATGACCTCTAATCCCTTTCAGGGATTGAAACGCAATGAGCTTCACGCAGCAGCAGGAATTTTACGTCCCAATGACCTCTAATCCCTTTCAGGGATTGAAACAAAAGATTTAATGAGATTGATTCCAGGCACTTCCGTCCCAATGACCTCTAATCCCTTTCAGGGATTGAAACTCAATTTTGGCTTTTCTCCTCCCCCAGTTGATATAGTCCCAATGACCTCTAATCCCTTTCAGGGATTGAAACCGAACACCGTCCATCTTTCCTATGGCGTGCCAGCAACAGTCCCAATGACCTCTAATCCCTTTCAGGGATTGAAACGGAAATTACTAACTTACTGCAAGCTTTAACGGCTGGATTTAGGTCCCAATGACCTCTAATCCCTTTCAGGGATTGAAACCTAGCTTATTGATCGCCCGCCAAACCCATTGCTCGTCCCAATGACCTCTAATCCCTTTCAGGGATTGAAACTCTGGGCATATCTCACGCTTAAGCCAATTAAAATCAAAAAGTCCCAATGACCTCTAATCCCTTTCAGGGATTGAAACAAGGTCAAGGCTGAAGAGGATCGGAAGGCTGCGATCGCTGGTCCCAATGACCTCTAATCCCTTTCAGGGATTGAAACAGTCTGGTAAATAGTAAAGAGCCGATAGCTACTCGTCCCAATGACCTCTAATCCCTTTCAGGGATTGAAACGCCAACCCGGAGGCGATCGCATTCGCCAAAGCAGTGTCCCAATGACCTCTAATCCCTTTCAGGGATTGAAACCACTGTTTGCTCCTGTTAGTGTAGTGGGGCATTGTCCCAATGACCTCTAATCCCTTTCAGGGATTGAAACCCACCACAACTGTTGAGATGCCACATTCGGGAGGTCCCAATGACCTCTAATCCCTTTCAGGGATTGAAACCATTATCAAGACTTACCCTGCTGATGCCATTTCGTCCCAATGACCTCTAATCCCTTTCAGGGATTGAAACCTTTGTATGCCGCGAATGCCTGCCTCATCGCATCAGGTCCCAATGACCTCTAATCCCTTTCAGGGATTGAAACCCGATGGTTAATGGGAAGGTGGCAGTTGAGATTGATGGGTCCCAATGACCTCTAATCCCTTTCAGGGATTGAAACGAAGAGATTGATTCAGTCACCGCCATCAATGGAGTCCCAATGACCTCTAATCCCTTTCAGGGATTGAAACGAATATCGGCTAACAGTAGCAGGGAAGGATATCACTGGTCCCAATGACCTCTAATCCCTTTCAGGGATTGAAACATAAAATTCTGTAGAGTAGAGGGGATAGAGCAACAATGGGTCCCAATGACCTCTAATCCCTTTCAGGGATTGAAACCTAATCGAATAATCGAATCAGCCAAGGCTTTTTCGTCCCAATGACCTCTAATCCCTTTCAGGGATTGAAACAGTTTAGAGCGGGCTAATATGCCGTCCGGGGCTGTCCCAATGACCTCTAATCCCTTTCAGGGATTGAAACCAGTTTTCAGTGAGAGATCGCCTCTCCTCTAACGTCCCAATGACCTCTAATCCCTTTCAGGGATTGAAACCAGTGCTTTGTGATGAGGGCGAAACTTCGGTGAATCCCGGGTCCCAATGACCTCTAATCCCTTTCAGGGATTGAAACTTGAGATAACTTCTACTCAATATACAGGGGTTCTTCCGTCCCAATGACCTCTAATCCCTTTCAGGGATTGAAACCCGGTCTGAGGCCGCGTCAACCTGCCACTCCTTCGCGTCCCAATGACCTCTAATCCCTTTCAGGGATTGAAACCTAACTCTAGGATCATTTTGATGCCTTACCAAAAGTCCCAATGACCTCTAATCCCTTTCAGGGATTGAAACGCACCTGCCGGGACCGGATTACAGGGGGTTGCCAAGTCCCAATGACCTCTAATCCCTTTCAGGGATTGAAACCCTGAATGGAAAAAGAGCCGGGTTGAGAATTGGGTCCCAATGACCTCTAATCCTTTTCAGGGATTGAAACTGAGGCACAGAATCTTTCTAAGGAACAAATAACCGTCCCAATGACCTCTAATCCCTTTCAGGGATTGAAACCAATCACTCGAAAATATTTAGTATTGGGCGCAGTTTCTGTCCCAATGACCTCTAATCCCTTTCAGGGATTGAAACGCTTCAACGTGCGCCAAAGCCGCATACACCTGGGTCCCAATGACCTCTAATCCCTTTCAGGGATTGAAACTCTTCATTTATGGGAAATGAAGAGACGTGAATTCGTCCCAATGACCTCTAATCCCTTTCAGGGATTGAAACGTAAAATGATTATCAATGGTGAGACAGAGATATAGTCCCAATGACCTCTAATCCCTTTCAGGGATTGAAACCCACACACTCAGCATTTTGCAGGCGTATAGAATGTCCCAATGACCTCTAATCCCTTTCAGGGATTGAAACCATACTTCCCTCGTCGTCCCTTAATCTCGAATGCAACTAAGGGAAAGTCCCAATGACCTCTAATCCCTTTCAGGGATTGAAACAACTTATGCCTATTTTCCCACCCGGACAATCTTGTCCCAATGACCTCTAATCCCTTTCAGGGATTGAAACTTATAACCAAAGACTAAACAACCCTTTGGCTATCCTGTGTCCCAATGACCTCTAATCCCTTTCAGGGATTGAAACATGATTAGGTTACCTCTTCTGAGTGAATAACTGGGTCCCAATGACCTCTAATCCCTTTCAGGGATTGAAACTGATTAACTGAAGGCTCCATAACGATATGTCTAAGTCCCAATGACCTCTAATCCCTTTCAGGGATTGAAACCAAAACTTGAAGGAAACGATTCTTCTAAGTCTGCGATCGCGCGTCCCAATGACCTCTAATCCCTTTCAGGGATTGAAACCAAGTTTTAGAGCGCCCCAGGCAGGCGGTAGTCCCCGAAGCATTGTCCCAATGACCTCTAATTCCTTTCAGGGATTGAAACTTGATTCCCAAAAGAGGGGGCAATGTCAATCCATGCAGGTCCCAATGACCTCTAATCCCTTTCAGGGATTGAAACGAAATTACTGAAGGAATACAAGATATACCTTTAGAGGAGTCCCAATGACCTCTAATCCCTTTCAGGGATTGAAACATGAATTGCCTGGATTGCACCGCCGCCCTGCTACGGGGGTCCCAATGACCTCTAATCCCTGAAAGGGATTGAAACGAGCTTGATGACATGAAAACACCGGACCGATCGCCTCCAAATCCCTCTTTTGAGAGTGCGATCGCCCCGGTGCTATTTCTCACATTTCCCTGAATTAGGGTAAATTCTCGGGACCTGCTCCAATTACGCCTATTTTATGACGGAATGTGAGTTCGCCTCCAAACCAGCCGGTTACTCCCAATAAAGTGGCGATGACCACGGAAAGAAGCAATCCCCAAGGTAAAATCGGTGCGGCAGGGTCGCCTAGTCGCGTCCACATATTGATAATACTCAGCAGCAGTACGCCGATATTTCCTATCATGTGAATCCATCCAGCGCTGCGAGCCCGGACTCGTTTGACTTTTACGAAGTCAAACATTCCAGTCAAACCAGCGGCGAATCCACTAATGATACCTCCGACAATCAGCCAGAATGACGCTTTGGCCCAAAATAAATCCGTTGTGCCCAAATACACCACATCGCTGATGAGTGCGGCAATCAGTAACCCGATCGGCATGGTGACAATCACGGGGTGGATCGGATGACCGGCGATCGCCAGTTTACTCGTCACCCCAGAATCCAGATACTCTTCGTCTTTGGTTTCAATGACCGGGGGAATATTCGGATAAGGGGATATTCTTCTTTCGCTTGTTTCCATAATCTTTTGTGTTAACAGCAAATTTTTAACAAATAAGGAGCGAATACTTGAGGCGATGCTAAGCTCACCTGTATCCGCTCCTTATTAAGCTGCCTTAGTTGTAAGTCCTCTTCCCCTCCTCCTAAATCCACCTACCGGCAGATTTAATCCCGTTCCCGGGGAATAAATTTACCCCTGTGGACCAAACCATTCCCTGGTAAAACTGCCATGCAACCCATACGGGACGTGATGTTTGAGGTGCAAGCGGGCGATCGGCCCTGGGGTCAAATCTTCCGCATCTAAGATCACGACGTCGGACCGATGGTGGGCGGCATCGTACACCAACAGTAGCAACCAGCCTTGATCTTCGCGGGTTCCTCCAGGACGCGGAACGAACACAGGTTCCCCAGTAAATCCACGAGGGGCGGCACTCCAAATCTGTTGGGTTTGCGTTTCCAGGTCCAGCTTTAACACCGCCTGCAAGGGGGCATTTCCCTGGGGTGCATGGGCCGCACCGATATACAAGTAGCGATAGGGACGGCCTACTCGTTCCGGATGCAGGGAAGGAAACTCACAGCAGCGGGTTTCTATCACCTGATGCTGCACGGTTTCGCTTTCTAAATTCACTTGAAATCGCCACAACTGACCCGCCGGAACTGTATCAAAGTCCACCTCGCGAAAATCTCCATCGGGGTCAACTGAGGGGAAGGATTCATAACAGATGGAATCAATAAAAATTTCCCCATTTTCTTCCCAGGCATTAGCATGATGGAAAACAAAACAAGGTTCAGTATCAATGATTTTGACCTCTGATTTCCCATCCCGAGGAATTAAAATAATTTTTGTTTTTTCATGAGGATTAAAGTCAATACATTGACCAGCACCGCGCCATCCCAATAAAAAAGGGAAGGGATTAAACCGAACGGGATTTTGAAAAAAGATACAGTAGTTGGGGGTGATTACCATGTCATGGAGGAAGGCAAACCCTGGAATGCTGTGGGAATGTTGTCGCACCACTTCCCCGGTGGGGTTGAGTTCATAAATGGTGATAGTGCTAGAAGGTCCGGGTTTAACGGCAAAGTTGACGAGGCAAGGTGCACCGCCATCCCGTTGAGAATGGGGGTCAATGCGGGGATGAGCCGCAAAGGCATCTCCGGGTTGTAAAGTGCCTTGAATCGAGTCTAATCCTAGGGTTTTTAGGGTATGAGGGTCGAGGCGATGGGGTTGGGCGGCTTCCCATAAAGCCAGGAGTTTGTTTCCCCAATAAATGATGTTTGTATTGGCAATATTTTTAATGTTGACGTTGAAAATATTGGCTAACCATCCCCCGGGTTTTTGAGTACCGAAAACGCCGCGATAGAGAATTTTACCGGCTTTTTTTTCGGCGAGGTAGCCTTCGGTTTGGACGAAGCGGTTACTAAAGTGGGCGCGACTTTGGTTGATAGCAATTTTACAAATCATGCCATCGCCATCAAAGGGATGATGAATGCGATCGCCATTAATATCCAGGAGTCCGGGACCGTTTTTAAAGAAAGTACCTTGTAGTTCCGGAGGGATTTCTCCTTCGATGTCGTCAATCCAGTAGTCAAATTCCCTAGGTTGGGATTCGTAGCCTTTTTGCCAGTCTTGGTGAGTATAGGATTTGGGGGAAGAAATGTTTTGGGTTTGACGGTTTTGGAGTTGCATGAATTTGAGAGAGTGTAAGGTTAAATGGGGGTAGATTAATGTTAGTTGGGACGATTGGTTGGAATGTTGGTATTGCGAATTATAGCGGTTTTCTAGCTAATAGACTCCGAACGATCCCCCTAAATCCCCCTTGGAAAGGGGGACTTTGACCCTTATAGCGTACCTCAATAGCTTGAGAACCGCTAGAATCCAGAAATGACAGAAATTCGGGAGGTTGAAATTAAGAGGACATTGGCTAATTTTTGGGGTTTGAGGGATTAAGCCGAGGGTTCAAATTCGGGGACTTGTTCAGGTTGTAAAGTTTCGATCGCCCCTGCATGATCCGGACTTAATCTGGGCATATCTTCATACTGCTGATTCTCTTGCGATGAGGGAGATGAATTGTTCCCGCCATCACTATCCGGTAGCCATTTAATGAACATTAAGGGTAACAGGGTGGTGAGATTGGTAATCACCACTAATAGCCAGAGTTGGTCAAAGTTGGTTTCTGTCACTCCCAACAGATGCATCAGCAATGCACCTTCTTCGTATGACAGCAGTCCCGCTAGGTTGGTGACGGACATTAAAAGTGCGAACAAGGTCGCTTCCACTCCTGGGGGGCAAAGTCTGGCAGCGAGGACCAGGACTGGCATATAGGCGATTTGTCCCATGACGGTGAGAATCAAGCTATCGCCGATGCTAAACCAATGGTCATCAATGCCGATCGCCCGGTTGGTATGGGTCACCAGTAACAAGGTTGTCATCCCTAACACCGCAGAGAGCAGGGTGGACCACCGGAAGATTGTGCGAAAGGGAATGGTTTTAAAAAAGCGTTGGAACAGCCAAATCCCAATCAGGGATGCCAGACTGGTCACCAGTCGCACTTTCCCTAAAAATTCGGGTTGAAATCCCAATTCGTTGGTAGTGAAGTAAAAGAAGGCGGAATCACTTGAGGGAGTTGCCTGCCAGATAAACAAGAAGGCAGTGGGTAACCAAATTGCTTTTTGGGCGATCGCACCTTTGAGTTGAATCCCTTGTTCTTTGACTTGCGCCAACCCAATTGCATCCTCTCCCACTCGTTCCTCAGCAATCAACCAGGCGACTGCGCAGACAATGGGAGGAAAGGTTGCAGTCATTAAAAATACAGTTTGGGTGCTGAAATGTTCCAGGAGGGAACCGCTTAAATAAGCAGTAATCAATCCTCCGATCGCCGAGGAACCCCAGCACAAGGATTGCAGCGACCCAGCATTACTTAAAGACTCGTTTCTGGCTCGTTCAACGACGAGGGAATCTACAATCACGTCGCTGACGGCAACAGACAGGGAACTGAGTAACATAAAGGCTGTCGCTTGCCATCCACTGTTGACAATGGTTGCCATGCCAATCCAGGCGACTGCACCCAATATCCCCGACAGAATGAGATAGGGCCGTCTGCGATACCCCAAAATGGGCAACCCATCGGACATAAACCCAAAGAGGGGTTTGACAATCCAGGGTAATGCGGCAATCCCCATTAAGGCTGAAACTTCGGCAGGACCTAGCCCGAGTTCGTCTTTGAGGAAGAAACTAACGGCTAAGCGCGCTAACCCCAGGATGCCTTGGACAAAGTAAACTACCAAAATAGCAACCAGTTCAGGGGTAGGCTCGTTTCCGAATAAGAGTTTCTCTTTTATTAAAGTTTTGATTTTGGCTCCATTCGTCGGGGAAGTTAACATGGGGCTTATTTTCTTAACATTTCTCAATAATTTATAGCATAACTTTATTTTGCCGGGGTGACTACTTCTGGGGAGGGAGGTAACCACGGATTTCACAGATTTTCACGGAGGTATGGGGGGGATATGAAGGGGGAGGGACGTAAAATGGGTGGAGATCTGTTTTGGGTTTGATGGGATGTCTAAGCGAAATTCCGGATTTAGGCAGGTTTTTTTGGGGGCGATCGCCTGTGGTTTGGCTGTCATTTTAGCCGGTTGTCCTGTGTTGTGGGGACCCCCGACGGGTGTGGAAAGCCATCTGCTATTGGGGAATCCGAGTAATGCTACTGGGGACCCAGGGAATGCGGATAATTATTTGATGGAAAAGCCGCAGTATGTGTTGTCCTATAATCGCAGTCTGGGGACAGCAAATTGGGTGAGTTGGCAGTTGAATTCATCCTGGTTGGGCACGGTGGACCGCCAAGATGATTTTAGACCCGATGAATCGTTGCCGGAGGGGTTTTATGCGGTGAGGGCGACGGATTATCGGGGGAGTGGATATGATCGCGGGCATCTGGTTCCTTCGGGCGATCGCACTGCCTCCGTTGAGGACAATTCTTCTACATTTGTGATGACAAATATGATTCCCCAATCTGCGGCGAATAATCGGGGAGTGTGGAACGAATTGGAACAATATTCCCGGCAGTTGGTGGAAGAAGGTAAGGAGTTGTATATTATTGCCGGACCCGAAGGACAAATTAAGGCGATCGCCAATGGTCGAGTCACAGTGCCGCGCTATACTTGGAAAATTATTGTCGTTCTCGATCGCCCAGGGAGTGGATTGAGGGACATTACAGCAGATACCCGGGCGATCGCCGTCCGAATGCCCAATACGGAACGAGTAGCGAATACAGCATGGCGGGATTATCGAGTCTCTATCGATGTATTGGAAGCTGCCACAGGATATGATTTCTTATCTAATCTGCCGGGAGGGATTCAAGAGGCGATCGAGAGTCGAGTAGACAATCTCTAATGATCAGAACAGGACAAAGCACAAACCCCAAAGGACAAAGCACAAACCCCTGCCTTGTCCTGATGGGGTTATGTTTCTACAACCGTTGTCTTGAGTCCTACAGTTTTATCTTCAACAGTTCCTAAAACATAAACATCAATTTCAACCTCTCCGCAGCGATAAACCCTTAAGTCATTCAATTGCTCATTCAGGAAATTAAATAACTCTTGATAACGGATTCTGGTTGCTCGTTCTTCTTCATTGTGCCATGATTGTTCCCGGAGTGCGGGGGCAAAGAAACGCTCGATACTCACGGTTTCAACGGCAGTATCTGAGGGTAAATTACTCTGTTCTAGGAGTTTTCCTGGGGTGATATTTGGGCAATTATATGAGACAACTTCCCAGGGATAATCGGCTTCACTCATCCAGAGTAAATCTTGGGTTAATTTTGTCAATTGTTCGATGATGGATTGGGTCATATTTGGGTTGTTTTTAAGGGGATTTATTGAACTTAAATGGGGGGTTTCCTTAAGAGGGACCCCACCCTAACCCTCCCCTTGCAAAGGGGAGGGGACCGGAGGTGTACTTAGATGTGAGATGAATCACCATACCCTAACCCTCCCCTTGCAAAGGGGAGGGGACCGGAGGTGTACTTAGATGTGAGATGAATCACCATGAGCGTAAAAACTTATTTTGGTAAGGGAAAGGAAATTAGGGCATCTTTTTAATTATCCGGTTCCCCCTCATCAATTAAGACAAAACCGGGAAACATTTTGGCGATCGCATTGCCTAGCTCGTATTCAATTCGTTTTTCTCCCGCCATATCTTCAATCACTAAATAGGCAATTTGAGACCGATCCACTCGCATCCCCACCCGCCATGAATCCGATGATTCATAACTGGGAAGTTTGACCATATCCGGTAGAGATTCTTTCAATTTTATTCCCTTGGATTGAGGGTCAACCCAGAGAGTTAAACTCAGGGGGGTATCATTTTGAAAGGTCACTAAGGGGGGAATATCGGCAAACTGGGGTTTTGCTAATTCATCTAAACCTGAACCCCCTTTAATAATGGGAATATATCGCTGTTCTCGTTCCGCTTGAGTATTAATGGTATCTACAACAATCCCCAAAGTATGAACGTATTTTTCCGTTGGTTCTACGAGTTGATTAGCGATTAAACAAGCGCCGTAAGAGATGGCATAAGCACTATTAGTGATATTAAAGGTTTGGTCAAGACGGGGGTCAGTTTCATCGATGGCTAAAGCATCGGAAATGGCGCGTTGTACCAGGAGAAATTGGGAGAATCCGCCGACTAAAAAGAGGCGGTCAATTTCTAGGTCCTGTTGCTGTAGCCAAGTTTTTAAGCGGTTCATCACCCGATGAATTCCGGCATTAATGGGGGTAAAGGCTTCTAGGACTTCGGCGAAGGTGACGCTGTAGCCGCCAGCAAAGATATATAAATCGCGATCGCCATAAATATCCGGTTCCTTTAAACAGTTAATTAGTTTTCGCGTGCCTCGGCCATGAGAGCCAATTTTGACCGTTTCAAATTCTCGGAGTAAGCGCAAGAATTCCGGGTCTGTTTCATCTAAAGGGTGACCTTGTTTGCGCTGGTAGGCGAGTTGGACACAGTGGCGATCGAAGGCAACTCCGGCCGAATCTAACCCGCGATCGCCTTCTCCATCAAAATAAAGCACCTCCACCTTTTTATCCCCATAAATCCGGCACAGACTCACATCAAAAGTCCCGCCTCCCATATCGCAAACCAGCAAATTACCACTAAACGGAGCAACCCCCTCTTGTCGAGCGCGGCGTTGGATTTCCCAAGCATAATAAGCCGCTGCTGCCACAGGTTCACTCACCAGATGAATCAGGGGTAATCCTAACTCTTTAATTAAAGTTTGGAGCGATTCGCGGCCCCGGTTATAAATATCTCGTTGCCAAATTTCTGGAACCGAAACCACCAACGCATTCACCGCCCCTTGTTGGTTGATGAAACTATAGGGATTCTCCTCAGAAATCAGCAATTCCCGCAGGTAATCTGCCGTCACTGTACTCGGCGTCCGATTCCCGGCAAAATACTCGGAAAAATCAGCCAACGGCAACCGCATTTTAAAATTGCCATAACTTTCTACCTCCGGATGATTCGCTGCCGTGGTGCGTGCCGCCATGCCAATTTCCACAAATCCCTCATCGTAGGCGATAAACGAAGGGACATATTTATGACCGTCTGGCCCCCCATATTGGAAAGCATCCAGTTCTCCAGTCGGACCCATGTAGGAGACGATCGAGTTAGTAGTGCCGAAATCGAGTCCGATATTGTAGCCTGTCATGATTCCTAAAGCGTTAGGGGTGATAGTCCAATCTCGCTGAGCGCTCCCGGGTCACTCTTCCATCAATGGGACTAGAAAGCCGGTTTCTGGCCCTCCTGGGGTGCAAATGGCCACAGCGTTTGTGAAGAACCCCGGTTTCTCACCGCTGTGCCGACCCCATAGAATAGTTTATTTTAAATGGCGACAACGCCTGCTGACTTCCTGGGGTGAGCTTCTGTACTCAAGGACTCGATTGGCGAATCCCTGGGGATGCCTCTTCCCAAACCCCACCGGACGGGGAGAGAACTGACCCAATCTTTAAGATTAACCTTAAAATGTAGCAGCGAGGACTTATGAAATCTTTAATATTAAAACCTAAATATAACTCTTGCAAAATAGTGGTTTTATCCGCCTTTCCTGCTTCCTTAAAAGCCCCCCTTAACAAGGGGGGTTGGGGGGAACACTCCTTTTTTTTGCAAACGGTGTAATGTATTTCATAACGGTGGGAACTGCTATAAAGAGGGTGAATCCCGAAATCGGGTCTAAAGTGGTGTCTAATAGTGGCAGGACTATCGTTGAAGGGGAATCCCCCGTGGCATTTAGTCCCCACTCTCTCTGTTTTGGACTGTTCAGGACTTTCTACCTATGTTTAAATTCCAGTATTGGCGATTTCTGCGGGTGTTCCTACTGAGTCTGTCTCTAATTCCCTTGGCAACGCTACCGACAAGGGCGCAATCTTCTTTTACGGATGTGCAAGGACATTGGGCAGAATCTTGCATTGAAAATCTGAAAACTCGGCGGATTATTAATGGGTATGAGGACCGGACGTTTCGACCGAATGCGCCAGTGACGCGGGCAGAATTTGCCACCATGTTGGATGTGGCTTTTCCCACTGCGACAGCGGGACGGGATGCGGTTACTTTTATGGATGTTCCTAGCAGTTATTGGGCAACTCCGGCGATTCGTAGTGCTTATCAACGAGGATTCTTATCTGGATATCCCGGAAATCGATTTAATCCGACGCAAAATATCCCTCGGGTTCAGGCATGGGTGAGTTTGGTGAGTGGATTGAATTATGCTCCACAAGGAGAACCCCAGAAGTTGTTATCTGAGATGTTTGATGATGCGGGACAAATTCCGAGTTATGCGCGTAATGCGATCGCTGCAGCAACGGAAAAACGCTTGATTGTTAATTATCCTAATCTCCGCCGTTTAAATAGCGATCGCCCTGCCACTCGGGCAGATGTCTCGGCTTTCCTCTGTCAAGCCCTAATGGGACGCACTTCTCCTCTGCCCTCGGACTATGTTGCCCTGGCGCCTATTCCTATCCCCAATTCAGAAATTAGAGGGGTGTGGTTAACCAATATTGATAGCGATGTTCTCTTTTCTACCAGTAATCTGGAGCGGGGGATGAAACGACTGGCTGACCTTAATTTTAATACGGTTTATCCCACGGTTTGGAATTGGGGATATACCTTATATCCCAGTCAAGTTGCGCAACGGGTGACGGGGAAATCTATGCAGTTAGTGCCGCCCATTGATCGCAATCATAACCCCAATTTGGGACAAGGACGGGATATGCTCAAGGAGGCGATCGCCGAAGGAAAAAAAAATGGATTGCGGGTGATTCCTTGGTTTGAATTTGGCTTTATGGCCCCGGCAGATTCTGAATTAGCCCGTCGTCATCCCCACTGGCTTACTCAACATAGCGATGGCACAGAAGTCACGATGGAAGGAGAACATCCTCGGGTTTGGTTGAATCCCTTTCACCCCGAAGTCCAGCAATTTATCCTGGATTTACTCCTAGAAATTGTTACAAATTATGAGGTAGATGGCATCCAACTGGATGACCATTTAGGATTACCTTCGGAATATGGCTATGATGATTATACTGTTAGTCTCTACAAACAAGAACATAACGGCAATTCTCCGCCGCTAGACCCCAAAGACCCGGCTTGGTTACGCTGGCGGGCGGATAAAATTACGGCTTTTAAGCAGCGGATGTTCCGAGAAATTAAAGCGCGCAATCCCAAGGCGATCGTCAGTTTATCTCCCAATCCCCAAGAGTATTCCTATCAATACTATTTAGCAGACTGGGCCACCTGGGAACAAAAGGGATTAGTGGAAGAAATCGTATTGCAACTTTATCGCAATGATATTAATGTGTTTATTCAGGAGTTAGACCGGCCTGAAGTGCAAGCGGCCCGACGTAATATTCCCGTAGGAATTGGGATTCTGAGTGGGTTACGGGGTCGCCCTATTCCAATGAAGCAAATTCAAGAACAGGTAGAAGTGGTTCGGGAAAAAGGATTTGCTGGGGTTTCTTTCTTTTTCTATGAAAGTATGTGGAGGTGGTCCGATGAAACGCCCACTCAACGGGAACGGGGGTTCGGGGAATTGTTTCCGAATCGGGCCGATCGCCCCAGTGTGATTGATAACGAGAATTGGCCATCTAACCCCTAATCGGTTTGCCCTAAAGTCAACATTTGTTGATAATTTCCCCCAATTTTCCAAAGGGCGATCGCCATGCCTTAGATCCTCAAACCCGGGTTTTTGTCCTATCTAACCTACACTGTCCAGGCTTTCTGCCTGGGGGACGGACTGAAGCGAAAACTTGGCTGATCAACCCCTTGGAACTTTTCCGACCCCCTGGGGGTCAATCCCCGAGAAAAGATAGATCCCAATTTGGCTAAATGCCGAAGAGGGATTATTTTGTAATAATTCGTCGATCCTTTTTCCTTAAAATACATGAAAAATTCAGGCAAAATTCAGGCCATTTTATTGGGTATCGGACTGGTCCTCACCTCGGGTTTCAGCTTCCCGCAAGCAGCATCGGCACAAAGACCCCTGGAAGCTTTGACCGAACGCATGATCACCTACCAAGGTGTAGTCTATCCGGTGATTCGCTCTTTACCCGTGATTCTCGATCGCACTGGGGGTGTCGCCGCTCGGGGAAATATTATCACCACCGACAGCAGTTCCGATGGCCGTTATGAATTAGTCGAGTTAATTGGCGATATGAGTTCGCCGAGTATTTTCTCTTATACTGGACGCACCGCCTTCCGCCAAGCCCGCGTGAAAGATACCGTCACCGGAGACACAATGGAAGCTTTAGTTCCCCTGATGGTCCGCTATTTCTAAAATACTGTTCTTGGCAGGGGAAAACCCCTGTGCCTATCTCCTCACCTTAAAAAATGAACCATAAAACCTCAGCACAATGCTGGGGTTTTGTGCGTTGAACCGAAATTATCCCGGGAGTCACCCTTTAAAAATTCACGAGCACATTTGCCACTCGCCGTCCGCGACTGATGGTGAACACTGCTGAATTCGGGCGGGTATTTAAAAACGCCATCAGTTGCTCGATCCGCCGTAAACGAGTGCCATTCACCCCTAACAAGCGATCGCCAGTACGCAACCCTATTTGCGCGGCAGGAGAACCCCGTTCCACAGACTGAATCACTAATCCTGCATTCACCTCCACCCCTAATCGAGGCGGGGGAGAAGTTGACTCAGAGGGCGATGGGGAGGGCGATGGCGTCCTAGAAGTCCCTTGGGCCACGGTCCGCGAGCGATTTGTGGCGATAAAATCCTGGGCAACTGTAGCACTGGTAGCAAAGCCAATCCCAATATTACCCCCACGACCCGGGCTTAAAATTGCCTTATTGACCCCAATGAGTTCGCCATTGGAATTGAGCAAAGGACCGCCGGAATTACCGGGATTGATGGCGGCATCGGTTTGTAAATCCCCGTTATCAGAAATTCGGCTGAGAATTCCGGTTGTAAAGGTTCCAGAGAGTCCAAAGGGACTGCCGATCGCATAAACCCGTTGACCGACCTGGATCCCATCTCGACTCGCTATCGGTAACGCAGGCAAGGGATCGCTGGTTCTGAGTCGGACTAAGGCTAAATCATTGCGGCGATCGGTGGCAATCACATCCCCGGTGTAAGTCTGTCCCGTACTGGTGAGCACCTCCACTCTGCCATTACGCGCCGAACTCACCACGTGATCGTTGGTTAAAACGAGGCCATCAGCACTGATAATACTTCCAGACCCAGCACCTCTGCCCACACGGATGGTCACTACTGAAGGACTCGCCTGCTGGTAGACATTGATGCTGGTTTGTTCATCCGCACTAAAGGCGGTGGCAACGGTGGAGAAAGGAAGACTCACCAAACTCGACGTGGCGATCGCCCCAGCGGTGAGAATACTCAATAATAACCTCTGTGGTTTCATGCCTTTAACTGCTCTCGCGGTATAGACTCAAAATATTAACTCAAAATATAGAATTTGTAGACGTTGCTAGATCCGAGTTGTTCCATCTCCTCAGTGCGATCGCCTCGGAGTTTCAGGTATTATTAAGATTGCCTTTGGCAATTTTCATTACAATTTACTGACCTAGACCGTGAGATCGTCGTTAGATGAGTCAGGGTCACAGTCCCACTCCTGGCTCATGGGCCCGTTCCCTGGCGAGCAGTCCAATCGTTTTAAATTTTAGCCTTTTTAGCCATGACTTTAAACCGGCGAACCTTTAACAAAAACGCGCTGCTCTTTTTAATGGGTTCTTCACTGCCGCCCATTCTACAAGGATGTCGCACCAACAACATCCCGACTGCACCTCCGAGGAATCTGTTACCCACAGTTACCGAAACAGTCAATCAGGCGATCGCCAAACTCTCCCCAGACACCGAATTATTAATCCCAACCTTTCTCGGCAACGACTACCGGAGATTTTATGGCAGAGGAATTCCCCAAGGATTAAATCTCCTCGATAAATTTGCCCTAGGAACCGGCAGAACCCGCGTCGGCACATCCTGGCGAACCTGGAGTGGTGCTGGATGGACGGGACAACCCACCCTCACCCGAGACCAAGGCAAAGTTTATCTCACTATTGGCGCTTATGATCACAGTTTAAGAAAAATTGATATTGCAACCAACGAAGTCTTATGGCGCTATCAGTTTGATGATGTCCTTAAAGGGAGTTCCAGTCTTTATATCGATGAAAAAGCCCCGGAAGAAAATCGCATCGTCATCCTCCAAGGGAGTCGATTAGGCATTCAAAATTCCTCTGCTTCTCCCGGTCCTCTTCCCAGCTTTCGGGCCATTTCCTTTAGAACGGGCAAAGAACTCTGGAAACTGGATATTAGACAAACCGCTAGTTATAGCCGGGATAACGACAGCAGTGCCTTAGATTTAGGCAATGGTATCTTATTCAATGCCGGAGAAAATGGCATCGGGTATTTTCTGAATAGTGCCACCGCTGCCGCTACCCTCAAATCTGGCATTCTTCAACCGGAAATTTTAGGCGAAGTTCAACTCTACGAAGCCCAGGATAGTCGCCGCCAAGGAGGCAATCTCGTCACTGAATCTTCCCCCGCCCGACTCGGAAATCACATCTTTGTAGCCTCCGGTTCCGGTCATATTTATGGCATCAACTTAGAGACAAAAAAAATTGTCTGGGATTTCTTTACCGGGTCTGATATTGATGGTAGCGTCGCGATTTCTAAAGAAAATAAACTTTTTTGTGCCATTGAACGGCAATATATTCCCGGCAAAGGGGGAGTTTTTAAACTGGACCCAAACCAACCGGAAGAAAATGCGGTTCAGTGGTTTTTTCCCACAGGAAATCGCAACTTTAGCGGATGGGAAGGGGGAATTGTTGGGTCCGTTTCCCTCAATGATGAATATAATCCTAATGGAGATTTTCCGGCTTTATTTGCTACCAGTGCGATCGATGGTTACCTCTATATCGGGTCTCAAACTCAAATCACGGGTCAAAAAGTTAAAGGACCTTGGCTAGAAAAAGACTATGAAACGCCTGTGATTTTATTTAAAACAAATATTGGAGGTTCGATTTCTACGCCCATTTTCACCGAAGGGAATAAACTGATTGCAGCGGGATATAATGGAGTATATTTGTTTGAATTACATTTTGAAGAATCCCCGGGCCAACAGGTAAATGCAGTCCCGAATCAACGGGGAGAATTTTATGAGGTTAATGTAAAACAATCGGGACATTTTTTACCGGGGATTTCGTTTGAAGCTACCCCCATTGTCTGGGATGGAATTGTGAGAATTTGCGCCCGAGATGGCTGGATGTATTCGCTTGGATAATTATATTATTGTGTTATAAATAACCCCTGAAATTGTTACGACAAACTTAAGAAAACGACAGCCAGTCGTGAGGTTGAACAGGGAGAACAAAGGGAGGGGTTATTCAGAAATGAAAATTCAAGATATACTGAAGGGGAAAACATGGGATGGTATGGAGGTGGCAAGTTATGATTAAGTCTTGGATGGCGATCGCGGCGATCGGCGTTTTAGTAGCGGGTGTGGGGAGTGCATTGACGGGGGCTGATATTCGCTGGTTTAAGCGATTGCAGCGTCCGCGATGGTTAACCTTTGAATGGGCTATTCCCATCATTTGGACTGTCATTTTTATCTGTGGTGGTTGGTCCGCTTATTTGGTTTGGGAAGCCGACCCGGGAAGTCAACTGACCTGGGTTTTAATGGGGTTTTATTTAGTCTTAGAAATTATCACGATTTCTTATACCCCAGTGATGTGTAAATTGCGAAGTCTCACCGTAGGTACAATTATTGGCGCGACGGGAGGATTACTGAGTTATTTGTTAGGATTAAGTGTTTGGCCGGTTTCCATTTGGGCAGTGGTTTTATTAATTCCTTATATGATTTGGAGTCCGATTGGTACTTATACCACTTGGGCAATGGTTCAGCTCAATCCAGAAGACCGCTAATAAAACAACAGAAAAGAGTCAGGTGCGTAAGCAGGCGTCACGCACCCAGTTTGGTAATTTGAATTAAGCTACAGCAGACTCTTCTCGTTCCAGTTTATATGCTTCAATCTGCTTTTGTTCCGCTAAATATTCAGCTAGTTGACTTTCAATTTGGTCTCGAACAATGGTTCGATATTCGCTGAAATGTTCAAAGAGTCCGCACACGGCTAAATAATGATCCACTACCCGGGGATTATGGCGCAGAAGAGTAACCAAATAAAGCCAGAATTTCCAACGGGTAGGACGCACAATTCCTTGTCGCCAGCAAATGGTTAAAAATGCCCGAATGGTGGGCCAGTTGAGGCGACGCCTCGGGACGGGATTCCGGGGTTTACCCATGATCATAAAATGGCGGTAGGTGCGGTCTAAATAGCGTTGGGCATCGTAGAGTTGCCAAAATCCCTCAATGTATTCCCGGGCAATCTCTTCCAGAGGTCGGGTGGGAATGAAGTTCATTAAGGTGGTTTGGTTCCCGTTGGCAATTTCGGTATTTAAGCGACCTTCTTTTTGTAATCGATGCCAGAGGGCGGTATGGGGAAGGGCTTGCAACATACTGAACATCGCCATCGGAATGGAGGTATTTTCGACAAACTGGACGATGCGATCGCCCGCCCCCGGTTTTTCTCCATCAAAGCCAATAATAAATCCCGCCATCACACGCATTCCCGCTTGGGTAATCGTTTGGACTGAATCACTCAGAGAATCTCGGGTATTTTGAAACTTTTTAGTCAGGGTTAGGCTTTCTTCGTCGGGGGTTTCAATTCCTAAAAATACTACATAGAAATTGCACTCCACCATCATGTCTAGCAATTCGGGATCTTGACCCAAATCAACCGAGGCTTCTGTAATTAACCGGAAGGGATAGCGATTTTTTTCTTGCCAAATTTTCAACTCTTTGAGCAAAAGTTTAACGTTCCGCTTATTGCCAATAAAGTTGTCATCGACCAGAAAAACTGCTTGAGTAAACCCCAACTCTAAGAGGCGATCGAGTTCGGCTAAAATTTGGGAGGGATGTTTAGTGCGAGATTTGCGTCCGTAGAGGACAATAATATCGCAGAATTCACATTGAAAAGGACAACCCCGAGAAAATTGAATCGCCATCGTATCATAGGCATAACGATCCAATAAATCAAAGCGGGGTATGGGGGTTTGCGTCACGTCGGCTTTTTCACCGTTAGCGCTGAAAGTGCCAGTTTTTTCTCCTCGTTTGAGGGCTTCAATAAACAGGGGAAGAGTGATTTCCCCTTCATCTAAAATCAGGTAATCCGCACCGGCTGCAGCGGCTTCTTTGGGGAGGGATGTCACGTAAGGACCCCCAACAGCTACGGGCTTAGAGCGGCGTTTAGCTTCGCGAATCAGGGCCAGAAAATCTTCTTGTTGAACAATCATGGCCGATAAAATTACTAAATCTGCCCATTCCCATTCTTCCTCGGTGATGTCACGAATATTGCGATCGGCGAGTTTATATTCCCATTCCTGGGGTAACAAGGCGGCAACGGTGACTAGACACAGGGGCGGCAGGAGGGCTTTGCGATCGACTAAAGCTAAAGCTTTTTCAAAGGACCAGAAACTTTTGGGAAAAAGTGGATATAAAAGTAAGACACGCATGAGTTGTTTCCGATATACAATAAGGACCCGGAATGCAAAGACTTGAAAAGTGGTTCTTGCCCTTCAATATAGGCGAAATTTTAGAAAATGGCCGGTATTTTAAAAAAGGCTATCTTAAAAATAGGGGTTTTAAGCGGAACATCCTGGGTAAATAGTCTTTTCCAGGTGATGGGAGAGGATGGGTACTGGAGAGTAGAGAAGGGACAAGAAACCCATGCAAAATTAAAAAAGAGCTGAGGATTTACCACTCAGCTCTTAGACAGAAACGGTTAAGGGATCTATTATGGTATGGATTTAGTCGCTTATTTTCTTTTTCAAATCAGGATAGCTGCTGCGATCGCCGGGTCGAACAATCCGACTTTCTCCATCGGTGGCGGTGACATTTTCATAAACCCCATCCTCCCGTTTGACCAACTTGCTGAACCCATGACTTTTTAGTTCACTGTTGCCTGTGGGAAACATCACCGCTGGGGCGCTGATCAGACGTCGCACGGGTGCAGATAGAGGCGTCTGCCCGGGTTCGAGGTTTGCCAACTGGCACAATTCTCCCCAAGTTTGCGCTTTATCTTTAATGGAGTGAGTCACGTCCAGTTTTTGATTGGTACTAGGACAGAAATAAGTATAGAGCGGCATAATCTGTCTGTTGCAGTTAGCGGGTATATGGTTTGGCACTTGAGTGTTAGTTTGCTTTAATCATAGCAGATGGGGGGGTGGGGTATTGGTCATTGGTCATTGGTCATTGGTTATTGGTCCTTTGTTGATGGTTGATGGTTGATGGGGAAGAGACGGGAGAGGTTCAACGTCCCAACTTGCTGTCGTTTCTTCTCCCCCATCCTCCCCATCCCCCCCATCCTCCCCATCCCCCCCATCCTCCCCATCCTCCCCATCCTCCCCATCTCCCCCATCTCCCCCATCCCCCCCATCCTCCCCATCCTCCCCTCCAAGCGCTAAAATTTAAGCGCTCAATACGCAAAGGTGCTATGACGAAACTAATTATTCAAATTCCCTGTTATAACGAAGAACAGACCCTGGGGCTTACTCTCAGTGAACTGCCGCGTCAGTTACCGGGGATTGATAAAATTGAGTGGTTGGTGATTGATGATGGGAGTCGCGATCGCACCCTGGAAGTGGCCAAAGCTTGTGGGGTGGATCACATTGTTCGCCTTGCTAATAATCAAGGTCTGGCAAAGGCATTTATGGCAGGATTGGAAGCTTCTCTAAAAGCAGGGGCTGATATTATTGTAAATACCGATGCAGATAATCAATATTGTGCAGAAGATATCCCGGCTTTGATTCACCCTATTTTATTAGGAAGTGCGGAAATTGTAATCGGTGCGCGACCGATTCAAGATATTGAACATTTTTCTCCCATTAAAAAATTCTTGCAACGCCTGGGAAGTTGGGTGGTGCGTCTGGCTAGTAATACGAGAATCCCCGATGCACCGAGTGGCTTTCGGGCCTTTAGTCGGGAAGCGGCGATGCAGTTAAATGTTTTTAATCAATATACCTATACGTTAGAAACGATTATTCAAGCGGGGCAGAAAGGAATGGCGATTACTTCGGTTCCTATCCGCACCAATGGAGAGTTACGACCTTCTCGATTAGTCAAGAGTATTCCGAGCTATATTCATCGCTCTATTTTAACTATTTTCAGAATTTTCATGACTTATAAACCCCTGCGGTTCTTCCTGATTTTAGGAAGTTTTCCCTTGGGTTTAGGGGTGGCCTTGGGGTTGCGCTGGTTAGGTTTCTTTTTAATGGGAACTGACCGGACCCGAATTCCTAGCTTGATTTTAGCAGCTATTTTAATTCTAATTGGCGTGCAGCTTATTATTTTGGGTTTGGTGGCTGATTTGTTGGCGGTGAACCGCAAGTTATTAGAAGATATTCAACTGCGGATGCGTCGGGCTAACTATGCTAAACCGGAGGAAAAATGAAGGGCGATCGCTGAAAGATTTGCTTTGCGGGTCCAGATTTGCCAGTTCGGTTAAGCCCGGGGGTTATCAAGGTGAGGACGTTGAAGCGCCGGGGAGTCCTCTGTTGATAAGAGGGTACATCGCGGGGTTTAAATATAGCAATAGGACCTAATAAGGGTAAGCCCGATTACTGAACTCAGGGTTCACTTCGGGCTCAAACTCCATTGGTCGGTGGGTATCCGCAGGTGATTTGTTGTTTTACACTTATTGGTATGATGCCTCACCGTGAGCTGGGAGTTTTCACGGCGATCGCCCTCGGGCCAGTTTAATGGACCGGAAGCAGGGTAAGGCAGAAAACTATTTTTTAGGGAGCTGAGTCAAGGGGAATAAATCTCTCCATGAATGAATAATATAGAACAGATTTTTCCAGAAAAAATGTAATCTAAATTACGTTTAGGGGGTGAAATCTAATCATTTTACAGAGACTTGATCAGAATCACGGAAGTGAGAATATTTAAAGAAGTTTAAGATTTAATTAAGCTTTGAACCCTGGGAGCGGGGGTTTAAAATTAGTGGTAAAATTAGCCCAAACCTAAACTATTCGTAAAAAAATAAACAGTAAGCGTCATCTTCCTAACGGTAGATTAAAAGGCTTCCCGGGAGAAATATAGTGCGCCTTTCGGGGTGAGGAGGGAAAACCCGAAGCCGACGGGTATCAAAAGTTGAGGAAAAGGTAGAGAGAAGGACAGGAAGGCTAGAAAGAAGTTCGTGGGCTGTGATCCGGGAAATGTATTCAATATCAAAGTGATTTGTATGCTCCAGGGAATGGGAATCAATCGCTATCGCGAGACGGTGTTAAACGGCAGCTACGATCCTCACATAGTGGGGCTGTCAATGGGGATGGCGATCGCGGTGTTTGATCGGGAGATCGCCTTGGATGGACTAATTCAGACAGAACCGCGATCGCACCGAGGTGAGTTGACAAGGGGTGTCGCCATCCCCTCAACTGGGTTTGCTGGAATGTATTTAACCGGATCCACCCTCGGGAGAGGAACCAGCCCTTTACCGGGGAGGTTAGGATAATGCTGTCCCTGTTGGTGATGGCGATCGCTGCTGGGATAGGTGTTGCGGTTATTAATGGTGAAGTCATGAAACGGGACCTATTGAGAGTTGAGCATCAAATCAGGGGAGGGGCGATGGCGACCCCGGTTCTCTGGATCCTCGCTGTAGCCCCAGGGGTTAGCCTAATCCTCTTCACCATCTTAGATTGGGCTGGAATCGCCCCCCCATTTTTCGGACGTGATGGGGACTCTCTGGCAATCGCGACGGCGATCGGCAACCTGATCCTAGTCAGCACCATCCCTCGTTCCACGTTTGTCAAACCGGACATCAGCGAACCTCCACAAACCCCCATTCCCGAGAAGATGGGCGATCGCCCAGACCCTCCCGACGGATCCGGCTTTGAACTCACCCCCCGTCCAGAAGTTGAAGCCGAATTAGCACAAACCAGAACCTTTCTCAATTCAATCATTGAAAATATGCCCCTCGGCTTATTTATCAAAGACGCCACCACCTTAGAATTTATTCGATGGAATAAAGCCAGTGAACAACAATTTGGCTATTCCCAAGAGGAAGTTTTAGGCAAAACCGACTATGACCTGTTTCATCCAGAAGAAGCCGATTTTTTTACTCAAAGCGATCGGCAAGCACTCTTAACCCAACAAATGGCAGATATTCCCTTAGAAATTGTTCAAACTCCACATCAAGGGATGAGATTGCTTCATACCCGTAAAGTCCCGATTATCGATGACACTAACACCCCAAAATATCTCATGGGAATTTCTGAAGACATTACCGATTGGGTTGAAGCCCAGGAGGAAATTATCAAGCAGAATCAACGGGCTCAACTCTTTGCGGAATTGACCATCAAAATTCGTCAATCCTTAGATATAGGAGAAATTCTTCAAACCACCGTTGAAGAAGTCCGACAAGTTCTCCACGCCGATCGGGCGATCGTCTTTCAACTGATGGCGGATGGCACAGGAATTGTGGTCAAAGAAGCTGTCGTTGAAAGCTGTCAGCCCCTATTAGGAAATCAGATTACCGATAGTTGCTTTCCCAAAACCTATTTAGAACAATACAAACAAGGGCGAGTCAATGCCATTTCCGATATCGAATCGGCAAATATTCACTCTTGCTATCAGGACTTGCTCAGAAGAATTGGGGTCAAAGCTAACCTAGTCGTGCCATTACTCCAACGGGATGCCCCAGAGGAGCCGCTGCGGGAACGATTGTGGGGATTACTGATAGCCCATCAATGCTCCACCCCCCGCCACTGGACACAATTTGAAACCGAACTTTTGCAACAACTTGCTAATCAAGTCAGCATTGCCCTGTCTCAAGCTCAACTGTTGGCAGAGCAAACCCGCATCTCCCAAAAGCTGGCAAAACAGAACACCATTTTAGCGCAGATGAAACAGGCTGCGGTTGCTGCTAATCGGGCAAAAAGTGAGTTTTTGGCCAGTATGAGCCATGAAATCCGCACTCCCATGAATGGGGTACTGGGAATGACGGGATTGCTCCTGGCAACGGAGTTAAATCCGCAACAAAAACACTATGCTCAAACAATTTTTTCCAGTGCAGAAAATCTGTTAACAGTGATTAACGATATTCTCGATTTTTCTAAATTAGAAGCGCGAGAAATGCATCTTAACCCGATTGATTTCGAGTTAGATGAATGTATAGAATCCGTGGTGGATTTGATGGTTGCGCCCGCCCAGGAAAAGGGACTGGATTTGGGAATTTGCATCGATCGCAACGTTCCTCGCCATCTGTTTGGAGATCCGGCGCGGTTGCGGCAGATTTTGCTGAATTTAGTCAATAATGCGATTAAATTTACCGAAGTTGGGGAAGTGGCGATCGCCGTCTGTGCCGTCTCAGAAGATTCCGCCTCGGAAGCAGATTCCGTACCCCCAGCGCAGCGCAATCCCGTCACCCTGCGATTTGCCGTCACTGATACGGGAATTGGGATTTTACCCCAGGATCAAACCAAGTTGTTTCAATCTTTTTCCCAAGTGGATAGTTCCTCAACCCGCAAGTATGGCGGTACCGGGTTAGGACTGGCTATTTCTAAACAATTGGTGGAACTGATGCAGGGTAAGATAGGCGTTGAAAGTGAATTGAATCAGGGTTCTACCTTTTGGTTTACCGTTACCTTGCCGGTACAGCAAAATCGTACAGAACGGGAAAATTCCCGGAGTACACCCTTGGAGATGAAGTCTCTGAAACTGCTGGTTGCGGATGAGAGTGCGATGCATCGTCAGTCGGTGCAGCATTTTGCCGATCGCTGGGGAATTACAGTGGATCAAGTCATGGACCCCCAGAGTGCCGTGAATGCCTTGCGCGCAGCAGCCGCGCAGGGAACCCCCTACCATGCACTCCTAGCGAGTGTGAACCTACTGGAGGGCGATCAATCAATCCTGTTACAGGCCCTCAAGAATGAGCCAAATTTGGCGACAACCCGGACGATCGCCTTAGCTCAGTTTAATCAACGGGCGATCGCCGAAGCCTTAGCACCCCATTGGGTCAGTGCTTATATCATCAAACCCCTACGGGGCTCTCAGTTTATAGCAAGTTTGCAGCAGGTTTTAGAACCCACAGGAACTTTGAGCGATCGCCCCCGAGGGGCGCAGGGAGAGTCCTTCTCCTTGGCCCCTCCCCCTTCGGCCCCCCTGAAAATCTTAATTGCCGAAGATCACGAGATCAATCAACAAGTGATTGTGTTTCAACTCAATACCTTGGGCTACCATGCCGATTGTGTCAATAATGGTCTCGAAGCCCTCGATCGCCTTGCCTGTGAAGATTATGATATCGTCTTTATGGATTGCCAGATGCCCCTGAAAGATGGCTATGAGGTGACCCGAGAACTGCGACGGTGCGAGGGAAACCGCCGTCATACCATCGTCATCGCCCTGACGGCTCATGCGCTCAATAGCGATCGCCAAAAGTGTCTAGCAGCCGGAATGGATGACTACATTAGCAAACCCGTCCTCCTCGAACAATTACAGGCAGCATTGGATCGCTGGATTCCCCAGATCACGCCCCTTCAGCGCCCGGAATCCAATTTGATAACCAACTCCCCAGGGGAAGCCACTTTCAGCCCCGATGTGAGCAGTTCTGACACCTTGGGACCACTCGGATCCCTATCCCCGAGAGATTTACCCCAGGGAACCCTTGAAGATTCCCCCATTGATTGGAATCGTCTACAGCAGATTTCCCGAGGTAAACTGGAATTACAAGAACGCCTGTTAAGAGCCTTTGTCGATAGCCTGCGGGGGGATATTGAGGTGATTCGTTCCGCCTGCGATCGCCAGGATTGGAATACCGTGGAGTTAAAAGCTCACCGGATTAAAGGAGCCAGCCTAAATATGGGGGCGCGGGCGATCGGGGCCATTTCTACCCAAATCGAGGACCAAGTGCGGGACCAGATGTTTGAAGAAATCACCCCCTTATTGTTGAGTTTAGAATCTCAGGTCGATCGCCTAGGAACTTGCACTCAATCTCTCCCCCGGCGCTCCGTTAACCCTCGCTCAGGCTAGGCTTTTTATAACTTGCGCCCTTGAATCAGTGTCAATCTACCTCCGGTCCCCTCCCCGGTGTGTTGGGGAGGGCGATGGGAAACCTACAGTCAAAAAGCTTACTGCCTAAGCTTTACAACATTGTGGTCAAAAATCTAGCCCAGTCAGCAGGGGAGGGGCTTTAATTGCCCATCATCCTTGATAACAGGTAATACAGGAGTCCTAAAATAGAGATACCCTCCGGTTTTTGTGGAGATCTCATTCTCCACCGGAGGGTTAATTACAGGGGTGTAGAAATTGAACCCTTGCCAACAGAATTCCGAGGTGGATGAGCCACTGAATTGATAATCTATGTGTGACCAAACTGTCGTGACCCCATTTAAACTGCCTTCTTGCTTGTCTGTGTTGCGATCGCCTATTTGGATTTTCGATCTCGAACAGTTGCAACTGTGGTGGGCGAACCCTGCCGCTTTGCAACTCTGGGGTGCAGCGACTTTGGAAGAACTCAGACAGCGAGATTTTCGGGAGATTTTAGGGGCAACCCGCCCCCGATTGAAGGGCTATTGCAAACGGTTTAAGTCTGGGGAAACGGCGATCGAACAGTGGACATTTTATCCCCAGGGAGAAGCGGTGCAGATTGCCTGCCTTTGTTCTGGGATGGAAATTGACCAAGGGCGTTTGGCCCTCTTGGTAGAGGGGGTGAGTCCCGGGATTTTCCCTCACACCGGCGTTGTCAACCCAATCCGATCCGAGAAGGCGTTACCGCAGAAAACCGATATAGGACCCCAGGCAATTGTCGTCCGTCAGATTACCGATCCCCTCACGAGCAAAACCATTGCTCTAATTCAGGACAATGATTTTCCTGATACGGGGGGCGATCGCCTGCCATCCGCCCATCCCACCGAGGTGGTGAACCCTCCTGCCACGGATGTGCCCAACCGGGGTAAACAACAGTCCCGTGAGAAGAGCCTGGAAGCAACCATCACCCTGCAACAGGCTATTTTAGATAGTGCCAACTACTCGATTATTTCTACGGGGATGGATGGGATTATTTATACATTTAATGCCACCGCTGAACGGTGGCTGGGTTATACAGCCGAGGAAATCGTGGGGAAAATGACTCCGGCAATTCTCCATGACCCGATGGAAGTGGTCCACAGAGCGCAGGAACTGTCGGAAGAACTGGGGGTGGAGATAGCGCCAGGGTTTGATGTGTTTACGGCTAAAACCCGGGACGGGAAACCGGATGAATATGAATGGTCGTATATCCGCAAAGATGGCAGTCGGTTTCCGGTATTGTTGTCCATCTCGGCCCTGCGCGATGGCACGGGAGAAATTACTGGATTTTTGGGGATTGCCAGCGACATCAGCGATCGCAAGCGGATCGAAGCGCAACAGAACGAAACCGAGGTGGCGTTGCGATCGCTCATTGAGGTGCAAGCAGCGGTAGATTTAAGCCTGCAAGAGCGTCTTGAGCGGATGTTAGTAATGGGTTCTCAGCGATTTAACTTAGAAATTGGGATGTTAGGTCGCGTTGAGGGCGATCGCATCGAGATCCTCGCCACTTGCTATCCTCCAAGCAGTTTGTTTAAACTCTTTCCCGGGGATGCGTTCAATTTAAGTCAAACCTATGACGCCTATCCCCTCTCCCAACAAGCGACACTTTGTATCGAATCCGCTGGACAATCGGAGGTATGGCAAACCCATACAGCCTATCAAGTCCGGAAACTTCAAGCCTATATTGGCACGCCGGTTTTCGTTGCCTCAGAACTGTACGGGACTCTCAGTTTTACTAGCCATACCCCCCGGGATACTGCATTTAAAGACAGCGATCGTCAACTGGTAACCTTAATGGCGCAGTGGATCGGCGGGGAAATCGAACGAGATATGGCTCAGAATGCATTCCGTGCTGAATATCAGCGCACTTTGTTACTGGGGCAGATTACCCGAGAAATTCGCCAAAGTTTAGATACTCAACAAATTTTACAAACTGCCACGGATTTAATGGGTCGGGGTTTTCATCTGAATCGTTGTGTGATTCTCTCTTATAGCCCGGAAGCGAGTACGGTAGATACCGTGGCTGAATATCTAGAGCCTGGGTATCCATCGATGAGGGGTATTCAAATTCCCGTGCAAGGGAATCCTTATATTCAAAAGGTGTTTGCCCTCGATCACGGTGTGGCATCTGATGATGTGAATACAGACCCCTTGCTAAGGGAGGCACTCCCCCTGTGCCATCAAGCTCAAATTAAGTCGATGTTAGCCGTTCGCACCTCCTATCAAGGAGAACCAAATGGGACCATTGGCTTGCATCAATGCGATCGCTTCCGCCATTGGCAACCCCAGGAAATTGAACTACTCGAAGCAGCAGCAGTGCAAGTGGGCATTGCTTTAGCTCAATCGGAATTACTTGAGCGCGAACGAGCAGCGCGATCGCAACTCGCCGAACAAAATCAAGCCCTAAAACAAGCGCGAGAATCCGCTGAAGTCGCCAACCGTGCCAAAAGCGAATTCCTCGCCACCATGAGTCATGAAATCCGAACTCCCATGAATGCCGTGATAGGCATGACGGGGTTATTACTGGATATGAATTTAACCGAGGAACAGCGGGATTATATTGAGACAATTCGCACCAGTGGCGATGCCTTACTGACGATTATTAATGATATCCTCGACTTCTCTAAAATTGAGTCCGGCAAACTCGAACTGGAAAATCATCCCTTTAATTTGCAAAATTGCATCGAAGAAGCCTTAGATTTATTTGCTCCAAAAGCCGCAGAAAAAGGGCTGGAGTTATTATATCAAATGGAAGTCACCACGCCCAAACAAATAATCTCCGATGTCACTCGGGTCCGGCAAATTTTAGTCAATTTAATTGGAAATTCGGTCAAATTTACCCACAGTGGCGAAATCGTCGTATCTGTCGTTGCCACGCCCTTAACTCCTGCTGATTCTCAAGCCCAACTTGCCACTTTTTTAGACAGCGCTAATGGGAAAATTTCTTCGGGTTTACCGCCACTCTCCCTAGATGAGTCCACCCCCGATGCTTATGAGTTCCAGTTTTCCATTCGCGATACAGGAATTGGGATTCCCCCCCATCGTCTCGATCGCCTCTTTCTGCCCTTTTCTCAAGTCGATGCCTCAACCACTCGTCAGTTTGGCGGGACTGGACTGGGACTGGCAATTTGCAAGCGTTTAAGCGAATTAATGGGGGGTCGAATGTGGATTGAAAGTGAGGAAGGGGTAGGTTCTACTTTTTACTTTACCTTAATTGCTCACGCCAACCCCAAGGCGATCGATTTCCCTGAATATGAGCATAGCGATCAGTCCCTGCTGAAGGGTAAAAAACTTTTAATCGTCGATGATAACGCCACAAATCGACAAATTTTGCTCAAACAAACTCAAAATTGGGGAATGTTCCCTCACCATGCTGCATCCGGATCCGAAGCCTTAGCCATTTTAGAAGTCAGCAATCATTTTGACCTCGCCATTTTGGATATGCAAATGCCAGAAATGGATGGACTAACCCTCGCCGCGCGGATTCAAAGCCAACCGCAATGGCAATCCCTCCCTTTGGTCATGTTCACCTCAATGGGTAAACCAGAATTATTAGAAGTCGAGGGAATTTCTGTTAAATTTGCAGCGTTTATTAATAAACCTATTAAACAGTCCCAACTGTATAATACCTTAATTCAAGTTTGGAATGAAACAGCCTCCAACAGTCCGGTAAAATATCACTCTATCCCCCGTTCCAAGAAGCCGCTGATTGATGCGGAAATGGGGAACCGGCTTCCCTTAAAAATTTTATTAGCCGAGGATAATATCGTCAACCAGAAAGTGGCCCTCCGCATCTTGGAACGCATGGGATATCGTGCCGATGTCGCCAACAATGGACTTGAAGTCTTAGAATCGTTGCAGCGGATATCCTATGATGTCATCCTCATGGATGTGCAAATGCCCGAAATGGATGGGTTAGAAGCGACTCGTCAAATTTGCAAAAAATATGGAGAACGTTTGCACTTAAATAAACCAAAAATTATTGCAATGACTGCCAATGCTATGCAAGGCGATCGCGAAATTTGTCTGCAAGCGGGAATGGATGATTACATCACCAAACCCATTCGCATAGAAGAGTTAATCAAAGCATTATCTTTAGTCAAAACAGCATAATAATGAGTAGACCCCTTGCCAAATGCTCTCAAGCCGATTAGCCTTAATAAGGGGTAAAAAGGGGGAGCAATCCTTTTTTTTGCAAGAGGTCTAGTATCAATCCCTGTAGGAAGTCTTCTAATCAATCATGAAATTTTATTCCCAGGTTATTCTACCCAAGCTGATGGATATTACCATGTCCGATCCGCGAATCTCCCAGTATAGAGAAGAGGTTTTATCTAGCGTATCCGGCAATGTGTTAGAAATAGGGTTTGGGACGGGATTAAATTTGCCTCATTACCCAGAAACAGTCCAAAAGCTCACCACGGTGGATCCGAATCCAGGCATGAATCAGTTGGCTCAAAACCGGATTGAGTCCTCGAATATCGATGTAGAAGTTCGGGTCATCAGTGGGGAGAATTTACCCTTTCCCGATGAGAGTTTCGATAGTGTTGTTAGCACTTGGACCTTGTGTAGTATCGCCCAAGTGGAACGGGCTTTAGCAGAAATTCACCGGGTTCTGAAATCCACAGGAAAATTCTTTTTTTTGGAACATGGATTGAGTGAGGAACTGAAGATTCAAGGTTGGCAAAATATCCTCACTCCTCTGCAAAAAATGGTGGGGGATGGATGTCATCTGAATCGTCCGATTCAAAGTTTAGTAGAAAATCAGTTTCAGATTCTGGAACTGGAGCGCTTTTATGCGCCTAAGATTCCTAAAACTGTGGGTTATTTCTACAAAGGGGTTGCGGTAAAAGGATAGGAGGGGAAACGACAGCAAGTCGTTACTAAGAACATGGAGAAATTTTCGTTTCCCGCTTTTTTGGTGATTAAACATCGCGCAAAATTCACTCAAGCCGATTGCCGTTATTAAGGGGGTTGATACCAAATCCGCTTGTTAAAAGTCGTTTTTATCCCATAGCGGGCTGAGGCAGGCTTTGTCCCTGTAGACCCACCCTTGAGGGTGTGGGTTTTTATAGGTCTTTGAAAACCGGATTCCGTATGAATCCGGTATTTTGCCCGATGTTGATTATGATACTCCTGGGATGGGGGGTAATTTTTTTAACTGGGGCTGGATTTGCTTTTGCCAAAAGGGGTTAAAGGTTTCGGGAAAGGCCATTTTCCACATAAAGCCGAGGACGGTAATCATGAATGCTGCCATGACTAGGGCGACAAGTGCGGTACTTAGTTGAGCGAAAATATTGGATTTCTTGGGTTTGACGTAAAATCCGTGTCGGCGATTTTGGAGAGCATAAGCCGAATCATCGATGATTTCTTCCTGGATGGGGATGGGTTTGGGTCGCTTGGCTGCTGCGGGACGTTTGGCGGCAGGTTTGCGGGAGGCGGGGGCTTTTTTGTGGCTTTTGGAGGGCGATCGCGCTTGGGATGCGGTACTCATTCCCGAGGTGTCATCACTTTCTTCCCTTCTCTCCACCTGCTGAGTCACCACCTCCGGTTCCTTATTCGCCCGAGACCACTGTAACAACATCGCTGAGGTAATCCCACAAAGATTATTTTGGCGTAAGGCAGCGATCCGTTTAAGCAGGGGTTGTCCATTGCAGACAAAGACGACGATCGCATCTTCCCGCTCTAGGGCCACACCATAAGCAGCCTCGGCTATTTCTAAACTTAACCGGGCAGTGGAACTCAGGGCAGCCCCTTCAGGGGGTGTTAACTTGCGATGGGTAGCTGTGGCGGTGGTTTGCTGCCATCCACTTTTAGGCCAAAATCTCATAAACTCTTTGGCTGCCTTCTCCTGTCCCGGTTCGGCAGCACTATCGGCGAAATCTTGCATCGCTTCAAAGACAACGTTGGGGACAAAACAACTCCCCACCCGTTTGTAATCTTTCCAAACCTTGGTATCACCGGCTAACAGAGAGGTTGTATCAAAAACAAGTAGTATCTGGGGTCGCGCACTCATGATGTTAAAGGGGGGGTAAAAAAGGAAAAGGAAAGCGGGAAAGCCGGAACGCGATCGGGTCGGTTTTTTAAAAAAAAGAGAACAAGAAACCGGGTTTCTCGCCCAAACTTGTTGCTCATGACGTAAAGATTTTTCAAGAAACCCGGTTTCTAACTTCTAGGGTATCGAGGACCTCAGTATTGTTCTGCGGTCCGGTGCCCTTGCTTTCTCCTTCTATTATTATCCGCCAATTCCTAAACGACCGGCCAAGGAGGTACTCAGGGGGAGTAAGGTTGCGATCGTTAAAAATAAGGCTAACAAAGCCAAGGCTGCCCGGGCGTCATCGGGTTCTTTAATTTCGTTCAAACTGGGGCGTTCTAAACCCCGTTGTAGGAAGAGAATCACGATCGCCCAATATAAGGCCAATGGATTGAAGAAGGCGGCGATCGCCAAGACAATTGCCGTGGCGATCGTGGCCCGTCCCGCAATGGTCCGTCCGTAGACCGCTTGGACAATTCGGCCCCCATCAAGTTGACCCGCAGGCAACAGGTTAAGTGCGGTAATCACTAATCCCAGCCAACCAATCACCATCATTGGATGAACCGGGACCAAGGGCTGATTCAATGCCGGACCCAGCACAACTTTTGCTAAAGAACCGACTAACACAGACCCTTGGAAAAACTCTGCTGGAATTTGGAACAAGCTGCCTTCATGGGACAGAAGTAAACCCAGGATTAACATCCCCAGGGAGACTAATCCACCGGCAGCAGGTCCGGCAAAGGCCACATCAAACAACACTGTTCGGTTCGGCAAGAGGGTTTCAAAGCGATTGATTGCCCCAAAGGAACCTATTTGCCAAGTAGGGATGAAAAAGGGCCAGCTTAAGCGGACGTTATTTTTCTGGGCGATGATCCGATGGGCAATTTCATGAGAAAGCAAGACTGCCCAAATTCCCAAGGTCAGGGGGAGCACTTCCCCAAGGCGTTGGGGATTGGTAAAGAAGTCGAATCCGAGGAATAATCCAGCGGTTTCTAAACTGGTGAGGATAGTAGCGACAAATAACACTACCGCTAGAATTTTTTGTCCTCGGGTGGAGGGTTTGGGGTCGGAGGTACTGGGTAAGACGATCGCCACGGGTTTTTCGTCAGGATTGGGGACTAAAAATAGCCGATAGCGATCGCATAAGCGTTCTTGGAGGGTCTCGGCGAGGCGATGGTAAGCCTCATCCGGATCCCCGCGCAGATTTCCTTTAAAAATTGCCCCTTCTTGATAGGAAATCGTTTCTGTGGCAAAGAAGGTATCAATGCCAAAAATCCCCTGGATCTTTTTGAGGTCTTCTTCGGGAATTCGGACGAACTCCGGGGCGATCGACTTGAGTTGATCTTCCACACCGGGACTCGTTGGGTTCTCAGAGTTGGCCCCCACAGGATTTTGATCAGACTGCAAGCGTTTGGCGGCCCGTTCTCGCAGGACCTCATCCTGACCCGCTGCCCGCAGTTGTTTGCCCAAATAGATGTACAATCCCGCAGAGGCGAGAACCAGCAGCAGAATCCCCACTAAGTTGAGGTAGATTCCGGCGGAGAATAAGCCAAAGAACAACAGCCAAGGGAGCATCAGTACCGCAGACTGTAACCAGGCTAAGATGCCGAGTTTTCCAAAATCCCTAGCACGATAATATCCCCACCCCAAGATTCCGAGGGCGACCAACACGATAGCAATTGTTGCAGCATTCTCTGTTGCGATATCCATGTCCTCAATGTAAATGCTTGTCAGACACCGCCCGGGCGATCGCTCATGATCGTCCCACTCCGACAAATCAGGCGGTTGAACCCGCTATTTGTCGCAGAGGTACGCTGTGAAAAACGCCGGGGGATCGATTCCATCTTACCGAGTCATCTACACTCCCCGATAATCCCCCGCACAAATTCTCTACAGGGATGAGTTTTAAGGGATCAGTGGGTGTTTATAGACCCTGGTGATTCTCCGGTCCCCTCCCCTGTGTCTTGGTCCGGGTTAGGGTGGGGTTCTTCTTGGGCGATTCCCTACGGGAGAGCTTCCGCTTACCGCTACCTCACACACTCATAAGGAGGCGATTCCCTACGGGATAGCTCCGCTTACCGCACCTTTCTGGAGGCTGGTCCAACTTCTTTCTACGCGCAAGCGCGATTGTGCGTGGACCCTTTGGACCCTTGACCCACCCATTCTACGCGCAAGCGCGATCGCGCGTGGACCCCACCCTAACCCGGACCAAGACACAGGGGAGGGAACCATCAGGTGCAGTTAATAGTAAGGCAAATCACCATGAGCGTAAAAACCCTGCCGTTGTAAGCTCTTGCCCCCTGGGGTTCCGAGAACCCCATTGTTTTGGATAATGGAAAGGCGAACCTCAACCCTTTGTTTTTGTAAGTCTTATGGCTGATCAAACTCCCGATTCCCCTACCGGGTCCTCCCGCAGTTCGGATCCCACCCGCCCTCCTTCTGGCAACCCTACACCCCGGGGTAAAGAATCCCTCCCGCCGGAAAAATATGCTCGGTTAAGGGCTGAAGCTGCTGCGCCCTATAAGGGACTGCGTAAATTTGTTTACCTAGTCTGTGGAGCCTCCGGTGGCATTGGCGCTTTTGTGTTTCTGGCGCAACTATTAGCAGGTCGGGAAGTTGGTTCGGCACTGCCTAATTTTGCTTTGCAACTTGGGATTATCGCCCTAATGGTGTGGCTCTTTCGGTTAGAAAAGTCAGACTGAAGTCGCTGCCAATGCTCGATTGTTCCGCTCCAGTGGGGAGGACGATCGCGCTTTTACTCTACCGTGCTGGGGACCATTTGTGCGGATCAAGTCTTTTTCTGGCTTAGCGCTGTTAATGCTCCCCCGGTGGGTTTCTCTTAAATGTTTCTGATCCCTTGATAAGAATATCTAATTTCTCCTGCACTTGCCCGTGAGGTAAAATCTTCCTAAGAACACTATCCATTGAGGGCAATGGAGCTTATAATTAAAAATTTTTTAAAAATCGGGAGTGGTTCCCTGAGTATAAATCTAAAGAAAAGATTACGAAATTCTAGGTCTACCAAAATTTCGGTCATAATCAAATCCATAAAGTTCAAATGGGGTCAGCCAATATAAAGACCCTAAACATAAAACCTTAAAGATAAGGAAAGCGCCGGTTGCTGCGATCGCAGCAACCGGCGCTTTCCCTTTGAACCTGTTGGCCCAAATTAAGGAGCCATCACCAGATAAGGAGAGGCGATCGCCTCGGCTTGACCGGCATTAACTAAAGCTTGGTAAACAAATGCCGCAACATCGGCGCGGGTTGCCTCTTGGCTGGGATTGAGGCGATCGCGAATCGGATAATTTACGACTAAGCCGCTTTCCGTCGCCCCGGCGATCGCCGACTGCGCCCAATCCGGAATCCCACTCGTATCCGAAAACACCGATAACACCCCCATATTCTCAGAACGTAATCCCAACCCACTGGCTAGGGCCACAAGCACCTGAACCCGAGGAATCTGCTGTTCCGGGCGGAACTCATTTCCCGGGTATCCCGCTAAAAACCCTCCTCGACAAGCCGTTTGAATCGCCTCAAAGCCCCAGAAATTACTTCGGACATCGGAAAACGCCGAACAAGCCTGATTCGATCGCGGGGTAAATGCCTTATTCACGATCGCCGCAAACTGCGCACGGGTCACCCGCTCATTCGGACGAAATGTCCCATCATTAAATCCCGCAATCACCCCTTTAGCCGCCAACGCTTCAATATAAGGTTGCGCCCAGTGACCCCCAATATCTCGAAATCCTGCGGCGATCGTTGTCGCTACAAACTCCACCGCCCCGGAGATTCGACTACCATCAATATCATTCCCCACCGCCAAAATTGTATTGGTGCGGGTGGCATTATAAAGGTCATAGCGGGTGTTACCCCGGATGTAATTTTTGCCTTCCGATTCGGCAGTCCCTAAATCGGGCAACGCATCCCCGATCACCACAATCCCATCCCGTTCATTATTCTCAATCACGTTATTGCGAAAGATCGGTTTTGCCGAATTGGACACCACCACCCCATCAATATTTTGTAGAATCCGGTTATCCACAATCATTGGGGCGGATGAATCCCCGATCGCCAAGCCAAAACCCGTGTCCTGAAAGACATTTCCCCGAACTTCCCCTTTTGCCGATCGCGCAATGGAAATCCCATTCCCATCGTTTTCGCTAAAGACGTTATTTTCAATCAAGGGCGTGGAAGTCCCCGTGACAAAAATGCCCTCGCGCAGATTACTGGTAAAGGTACTATTACGAATCGTTGCTGCTCCCGATTCGATCCAGATGCCAGTTCCCCGGGTGTTAGGGTTGGTTACCCCGACCCCGGCGATCGTGCTATCGGTGGCGGTGACAATTGCTACACTTTGAACTGCAAAGGTGGGACTGCTAAAGCTACCACCGCCAATAATCCGCACGTTCTGCCCTTTCTTATCTTCATCCCCGCGCAGAATGACCCCCGGGCGGAGGGTCAGAGGAAAAGTTTCGGTGTCCTTGGTGTAACTTCCAGGGGCCAACTGAATCACCGTGCCCGGGGTGGCTTGGGAGAGGGCATAAGTAATACTCTGATAAGCAGCCTCTTCAGTGGTGCCTGCATCAGGGCGATCGCTCCCTAAGACCGGATTAACATAGACAACTCTAGCATTCGCCGGAATTTGGGCCGTCTGCACTCCCGAGGACTGTGGCATCCGGGGGACCATGTTGGCCCAGGATCCGGGAACAGCCACTACTCCCACCCCCAAAACCAGGGCGGTTACCAGGGTCAGGCTAAATTTCTGGGTCACGGGACCCTGCTCCAAACTCGCGGGTTGTAACCTGAAAGAAGAAAGTCGCTTGATCATCTGCTGATGAGTCCTACTCTGGTAAAACATGAAAGTTGTTAGACTTAGGTTAACCCCACAGGCGCTTACATTAACGCAGTGGCCATGAAATTAAATCCCTAGGAGGCCGCTACAGTAGAGGGAAGACCAACCCCGGTTTTTCACAAGATTCAGGCTGGCTTGGCCGCAAATAAATGGCCAAAAAGCCGCTTTCTTCTGCCGGTTATCCCCTCCTGCCTGGATGTATCTCCTTCAGACTTAATTCTGATTCAATCAACTCGTTCATTCCTGTTGTTTTCCGGGAAATTTGACTGGGGGTTTTAGGAAAATTCCAAGCGGTTTAGGGGATTAAAACTCAAAGGGAATCTCCTTTACCAAGCCCGAAACCTCTTCTATCAATTCCTCGTCTTTAGTCGGTAAACTCATCTATTAAAATGGTAAAAATGCGCCTATCCATGTTGTCTGTTTTGCGTCGGATTATCCAGGTGGGAACTCTGGGGATTGCTCTAGTGGGAGTGGGGGAAGGAATGCTTTCCCCAAACAGCGCTACTGCGGCTGAAGAAATTATTCTCAAGTATGGACCCATGCGTGCACCTGTCTCTGTGGCTGACTTATCTAGGTTTGCTGAGACGGGAGATCTGTCTTTCTCGTTGCGATCGTATATCCGGTTATCTAGTCAAAACCCGGATGAGGTTCGGAATCATTTAAACCGCTCAATTTCCCTGAGTCCAGAATTTTTGGATCAGGCGCTGAATCATCGTCTGGGTAAGCGCGTGTTAGATGAAATGGGGGACATGATTCAGACCCCTTCGGGCCAGTTGAGCGGGCAGGCTCTGCGTGCTTCCTTGGTTCTGTCAGCAGCAGAAGATGGGCAGATTAGTGTGGTGGAATTGATTGAAAATTACCCCGCACAGACTATAGAAGTGGATGTGGCGAGTTTAATACGAGTCTATGACAAGCTGAGTTTTCTGGACAAGTTACCGTTTTAAAGGGGAAGAATAAAATTAATTTAGGCTGAAGAAACCCGAGTTTAATTTCAAGGTTTTAAACCTTTTTAGAGACGCTAAATTTGGCGGCTCTACTTTTTTATCGGGGGGCATTTATAGAGTCGTCTAAGTCATGAGGAAGGATGAAGAAGTGCCAGCATCGGGTTCACTACGGTTGTAGTCAGCGAAGCACGATGCTCACACTCCTTTGAAACAGCATCTGACGAAGTGCCATGTGGGGTTAGGGTTCCGAATTTTCAGGGGGAACCGGAGAGTCCACCGGGGGCGGGATGGGGTCAGAAAGGGGTTGAGGGGAAGCCAATTCGACCGGGATGGGGGGTAGGGGTAAAATTTTCTGGACTTTCCATCCGGGGATTGTAAAGGTCCGGGGAAGTTGGTCCACAGGAACGGGGGATGTGGCGGCAAAGATAGGTTCTGGGGTGAGCAAGACGGCGAGGACGCTAATGGGGACCTGTAAAAAGAGATTAGCGCCGAAAAAGCCAAGGGCTGCGATCGCCAGTCCTAAAAGATGCGATTGGGGTAAATAAGCAGCAATCCCCGCAGCAACGGGGGACCACAGATAAAGATTCCAGAGAATGGCCACTAATCCCACCGGAACCAAGAGGGCCAGCCAACGGTTCCGGGCTCTTAAAAATAAGCTGAGGATCCGTCGTTGTTCTTCGGTCAGATACTGGGGGGCGATCGCCACAAATAGCAAACTAAAAATATAGAAGGGGCGCGTCCATTGCATCCACAACAGGGGCAACAGGCCCACTGCCGCAACCAACAGCAATTCCAAACCACCCGAGAACAGAGGGTCACCCACGGACAAACCGACCCAAGTCAGTTCCAGAAACAGGGGGACCGCCGCCACACCCGCTAGATGAATCCAAAAATAGGGATCAGAACGAAAAGACACCATGAACCGATGTTAAAGATGAGGAACGACGAATCAGGGATGAAGGATGAAGGGGGAAGGATGGCAAATGACCCGATGTCATTTGTCATTGGTCTTATGTCTTATGTCCTTTGTCCTTTGGATTGTTGAAGACTCACCAACCCCGAACCAATGACATAAGACCAACGACCAAGGACCAACGACCAATGACCAATGACATAAGACCAATGACCAATGACCAATGACCAATCTCCTTTACCCTTCACCCTTAAGCGGTGACACTGTCTGTCCACCGTTAAGCGGGAGTAAGAGTGCGGCGCTTGGTGACCATCCGATAGGCTTCGATCGTGTCTCCTTCGAGCCAGGTACTGAACTTATCAATACCGATACCGCATTCAAAGCCACTATTGACTTCCTTGGCATCATCCTTAACCCGTTTGAGAGAGTCGAGAGCACCTTCATAGATGACCTCTCCCTTGCGATGAACCCGCACCTTACAGTTACGGATCATTTTACCGGAGAGCACATAACAGCCTGCGACGGCACCGCGACCGATTTGGAAGACCACCCGGACTTCTGCCTGACCGAGGGGTTCCTCAATCAATTCAGGATCCAGCAGACCTTCCATTGCTGCTTGGATATCATCGAGCAGGTTATAGATGATGTTGTACTCGCGAACATCAACCCCAGCGCGGTCAGCTGCCTGACGTGCACCGCTGGCGAAGGTGGTGTTAAATCCAACAATGACCGCATCAGAAGCGGCAGCCAGGTCAACATCTGTTTCGGAGACTTCTCCAGGAGCAGCCAACAGGACGCGAACTTGCACCTCATTTTGAGGAAGTTGTTTTAAGGAGCCAATGATGGCTTCGATGGAGCCTTGAACGTCGGCTTTTAGAATCAGGTTGAGTTCTTTCAACTGACCTTCTTGAGCACGAGCGCTGAGGCTGTTGAGGGTGACCCGACGAGAGTTGAGGGCTTGATTGAGACGAGTTTCGCGATTGACATCGGCGCGATCGTCGGCAACGGCCCGAGCATCTTTTTCATTCGGGAAGACATCGAACTCATCCCCGGCAGAGGGGACCTCGTTTAAGCCCAAGACTTCGACAGCAAAGGAAGGGGTAGCGACTTCTACGCGATCGCCGCGATCGCCCACCATTGCCCGGACTTTACCCATTGTGGAGCCTGCGACCAAAATATCCCCTATATGCAGGGTGCCATTTTGTACCAGCAGGGTAGCCACCGGACCCCGAGCTTTATCCAAATGGGCCTCAATCACGGTCCCTTTCGCAGCGCGATTGGGGTTAGCCGAGATTTCTTCGATTTCTGCCACCAAGATAATCATCTCTAGCAGAGTATCCAAATTCTGCCCTTGAATCGCACTCACGGGAACCATAATCGTGTCGCCGCCGAATTCTTCGGGGACCAGACCGTAATTCATTAGTTCCTGCTTAACGCGGTTTAAGTCGGAGTCCATCTTGTCAATTTTGTTGATGGCGACCACAATTGGCACTTGAGCCGCTTTCGCATGGCTGATGGCCTCAATGGTTTGAGGTTGGACCCCATCATCGGCAGCGACCACCAGAACGGCAATATCCGTCACCCGGGTCCCGCGAGCACGCATGGCGGTAAAGGCTTCGTGACCTGGAGTATCCAGGAAGACGACTTGGTGCATCTTGCCTTTATGTTCCACATCCACATGATAGGCCCCGATATGTTGGGTAATCCCACCAGCTTCTCCTTGGGCCACCTTCGTTTTGCGGATGGAGTCGAGGAGGGTAGTTTTCCCGTGGTCCACGTGGCCCATAATCGTGACCACTGGCGGACGAATCTGGAGGCTTTCCAGGTCGCTGATATCGATCATCTCGCTGACCTTTTTCGCTTCGGATTCGGCGACAGCGATCTCGACGGTGACCTCTAGTTCTTCGGCGACCATTTTGGCCGAGGGAATATCGAGGGTTTGAGTAATGTTAACCGCAATTCCTTTGAAGAAGAGGGTTTTGACGATATCGGTTTCCGGAACAGCCAGGGCATTAGCCAGTTCTCGCACGGTCATCGCTTGAGTGATGACAATATGGTCTGGACGTTCTTTTTTCTCAGTTTTTTCTTGACGACGGCCCCGAGATTTACTACTGCCCGAAGAGTCGCGATTGGTATTCGGTTTTTTGGTTTGACGGGCGGTGATGATGGTGCTAGTCCGGGGAGCCGGGGCAGTTTTGGGTTTAGGCGGACGGGCGATCGACAGGCTCAGAGCGGTATCTGACGATTCATCCGTATCTAAATCGCTTTCATAATCATCATCATCTTCATCGGCCAGAGGCTTGAGTCGCCGCTTAGATTTGGTAAGGCCCTTACCTGCTTTTTCATCTAAGTCTTGCATCTCGTCTTCTTCTTCCTTGCGTTTTTTCAAACGCTTGGGAGGACGAGGGGGAGCTTTCAGTTGAGGACGTGGAGTTTCGTTATCGTCCTCTACGAAGGGTTCGGCCTCAGTGGTAGAGATATCTTCATCCGACGAGGCGCGATCGCGCAAATCCTTGGCTTTGGCAATAGCCGTATCACCTTCCCCGGAGCGACGGGGGCGGACGAGTTCCGTTACAGGTTTAGGCTTAGGTGCAATTCCAGCCTGGGGACTTTCTCGACGGGAATCGCCTTCCTTACTGACCGAGGGGGTCGGCGCAGAGGGCGCGGAGGGAGAGGGACGAGAGGGAGCAGCGGGCTTGGCTGCACGCGGCGCTCCTGGGCTAGTGGGGCTAGGAGTTTTCGCCACCACTGGGGAGGGGCTGTCGTCTTTCTTGGACAGGGGTTTGAGTACAGGTCGGTCCAATTTACCAGACTCAATTTTCCGGTCAGAGGAGCGGACGGGGCGGACGGGGGGAGCTTGCAGTTCTTGCAATTCTTCCTCAGAGAGCGGATTATTTCCGTCTCTGTGGTCCCCTTGGGGTTCCGAGACCCGCTCTGGATTGCGCTCTGGGGCGAGGGCCGGGGTATTGGCCTCATCCTGAGCTGAGAATTCCTCTTCGAGGTTTTGGGAGTCCGGTAGACTGGGATCGCTGTCGTTACTACGCACAGGTCGATTCAACATCATCTGCTTATTTTGATTGGCATCGGATGAGCTGTGGGCATTGGGGAAGGCACTGTCTTCTAATAGGGTTTGTCCCCCAACTTGATTGTTATTATTGCGGTAAGGTTGTTTTCGGATTTCCAAAATTTCCTGTTTTTTCTTAGCGTTTGAGGGGTTTCCCAGTTCGGAGGCCGCTTGTTTTTCTTTGGTTTTGGCGGCTCCATTCGCTTTTTCTGGATGATTCATGACAAATTTTTCGATGCGCTGGGCCTCATCTTCTGAGATGGTACTACTGTGGCTTTTAACTGGAATGTTCAGTTGTTCGCAAACTGCCAAAATGTCTCTGTTTTCCAAATTCAATTCCCGTGATAACTCGTATATTCTCACTTTTCCGTTGTTCATAAAACCTCCGAACGGCGGATCCCGCCCTTCGATTGTGGATTCTTGGATTTTTAACGCTGAGTTTTCAGGTTTTTCCCAAGCTTAATGTTTGAATCGAAGAGGGTCGAGCCGGTCTTTTAGTGCGATCGCCGCCGGGAGACCGACAGAACCCGTTAATGGCATCGGCTTTTTGGGCGTTATTGTTGACCGGCTGGGATACCAACGGACAACCGCATATCGAGAGAGCCGCACGCTCGTCTCCCACATCAGGCACGGCACGCCGGTTGAGGCGAAACCGTGTCTTCTGTTCTAGTCTTGCACGAATTTCTATAGAACTGGGGATGTTAGGGTCTATAGGGGGGGGTTGTTTTTTGGGGTTCAAAGGAGGGGGATAACTCCGGGAGGTCTAATTGAGTTGGGGTTGTTATTAGGTTGGGGTTGCTGCCCGGTGCTCGGATTGAGCGCTCAGGGGTAACCGTTGCCATAGGTTGGAATACAGTTCTGGGGGAACCGCCGCTTTAAGCGATCGCCCCAGTCTATTTTTCTTTTGAGCCGTTTTCAGGCAAGAGGCTTCTGGACAAAGATAAGCCGAACGCCCCATACCCGTATCTAATTGTACCTGATCCGATGGGTAGAGTTTGACGATACGCCAGAAGGCTTCTTTCGGTGCAACTTTACGGCAACTAATACAACGTCGGTAGTTTGGTTCCATGAGATGACGGTGAGTCGGTTTGTCCTTCCGACGGCTTGAATCGGATTTGCCCCAGACGCTTGCGGGATCAACTCCCCCTGGAGCGTCTTTCGCCAATGCTTTACTCCAAGCTCCCTTGGGAGTTGTCCCTCCCCCAGTTCCCCTGGATGCCTTTTAGTTATCCCGGAGGCTGCCCCCAGACTGAAAGCGCCCTGGGCGATTTTCCCTCAACCTCAAGCCGTTCTTTGCACTGAAGTGGCGGTTGAAGTTTCCTCTAGCTCGTCTAGCTCCTCTGCTGCCTCCTCCATGTCCTCTTCTTCCTCATAGGAAGATTGAACCCTAGCGGAATCGTAAGAAGAATCGTAGTCGTACTTCGCACTATCCTTGATGTCGATTTTCCACCCCGTCAAGCGGGCTGCTAGACGGACATTCTGGCCTTCTTTCCCGATCGCCAAACTTAGCTGATCCTCGGGAACCAAAACATGAGCCTGTCTGGCTTCAGGATTCACCAAGCGCACTTCATCCACTTTAGCGGGACTAAGAGCATTTGCGATATAAGTCGCCGGATCCGGTGACCACCGAATCACGTCGATTTTTTCCCCCCGTAATTCGTTCACCACGACTTGGATCCGCGATCCCCGCGCTCCAATACAGGCTCCCACCGGGTCCACATCCCGCTCTAGGGTATCCACTGCAATTTTAGTCCGGGGTCCGACATGACGGGAGGGGGGATTGGCTTCCCGCGCTACGGCAACAATCCGCACCACCTCATCCTCAATTTCCGGCACTTCGTTGGCAAATAGATAAACCACTAATCCAGCATCGGCCCGAGAAACCAATAACTGAGGGCCTCGGCTGGGGCCTTCCCGCACTTTCTTCAAGTAAACCTTGATGGTGGTGTTGGCGCGATAATTATCATTCGGTAACTGTTCCCGTTTAGGCAGTTCCGCTTCAACTTCCGGTTGTCCAAACCCACTATTCACGGCCAGAATCACCGACTGGCGATCGAATCGCAGGACTCGCCCTTGCAACACTGTGCTTTCTAAGTCCTCAAACTCTTCCTGCACGATCTTGCGCTGCTGATCCCGTAGCTTTTGCTGGAGCACCTGCTTAGTCTGAATCGCGGCCATCCGACCAAATTCTCGTTGGTCTGGGGTCACGTCCAAAACCACTGTATCGCCCAGTTGAGCTTCATCGGCGACTTCCTGAACCTCTTTTAAGGAAATCTCATGGTCCCCACTACTGACCAATTCCACAATGGTCTTCGTGGAGAGGACCCGAAAGCCTTCTTCTGCAATATCCAGTTCGATTTCAAAATTATCAAAAAAGTGTTCATCGAAATGGATCTTTTCCATGCTAATCGTGCGCCTGTAGCGCTCGTATCCTTTCAAAAGCGCTTCCCTCAGTGCCGCTTGCACGGCTTGCTTCGGTAAATTCCGCTCTTGAGAGATACTGTCGATCATCTCCCGGAGTCCGGGGAGGCTGACCATTGCCATAATACTTGCCTCCGTTGTTCTATTTAGAGTTAGAGATAACAGGACGAGGATTCCAAACGCTCTTTGTTCAGGATCTCCTAGGGCCTCGGTGATGAGATCAATCGGACAAGAAACCGGGTTTCTGGCCCAAAGAAAGTTGCTCATGAGTAGAGATTGGGTCAAGAAATCGGGTTGTCTTCCCTCTCCTGTGCCAACCCCCTAGGGATCTGCCTACCTTTGCTGATGCGAACCTGTCCTTGGTTATTCTTCTCGATCTACGAGTTGCACTTTATTGATGAGGGGTCGCGGAATTGCTGTTACTCGACCTTTACGGTTGAGATAAACGGCAGTTTCGTCCCGCTTCACGAGTCTACCTTTCCACTCTGTATGCCCCTGATAGGGTTCTAGGGTTTCCACGACTGCGGGAAACCCTTTGAAGGAGATAAATTCTCGGTCTGTGGTGAGCTGCCGCGAGATTCCAGGACTGGAAATTTCTAAAACGTAGGTATCCGGGATTAACTCCCGTTCGTCTAAGCTGCTTTCCAACGCCTTGCTCATGCGTTCGCAGTCATCCAAACTGGTATCTGTGCTGTAGTTGCGGATGTCCACTCGCAGTACGGGCGGATTCAGGTTGGTATGAAAGACCGCTGCCACCACTTCTAATCCGAGAGAGTCGGCGATGGGGGTAGCGATTTCGATAATTTGTGGGATCAGGGGATGAGTCATGAGACAGATTTGAACAAAAAAAGTGGGGGTTGACCCACTTCAAAGCGAAATAACTCTTCACAGAAGTTTGGGAATGAACGGTGTTCTCTTCCCTTTGGCGGCAGGGATTTCTTGGGTCTATCACGGGTTGGTGCTTAGACAGTAAAAATCAACTTGCACGCTCTGACGGCAAGCCTTTGGGGTGGCTTTCCGGGGAAGGAGGGCGCGATCTAACCGCTGGTGGGCCAGGGACCAACAGAGTTTAGATCGGAGTCTCTGTCAGTTTAGCCTGGGCGATCGCGGCTGATTTGGCTTCCCCTATTGCATATTCCAATGCCCTAGGGACTGCTTCAGTCGAGTTCAACCGTTCGGGGGCCTTCCAGCTTGAGCGGTTTCTGGCGGCCCGGGGGGAACCGTTTCCCCTCCGGTTCGCACTAAACCTGCCCGCTTTCCTAGATGCCCCACTCCAATTTTACGGTTACTCTTTTGGAGATGCCAGTCTTTTAGGAGCGAGCTTGCCGGTTAGACAGGGGCGATCGCCATCCCACCTCTGACGGAATGCACTTAACGCACCCTGGGGGAAGTAGACGATTTCCGATAGTCAGGCCATTCGGCCCCCTATTCTCGACTATCTAGTGGTTGAATGCCTTTGTTGTTCCATTTTACACGATCTCCCCAGGGATTGACCGATATGGTCTCAACTGGTCGTTGGTTGTTGGTCATTGGTTGTTGGTCATTGGTCGTTGGTCATTTGTCATTGGTTGTTGGTCATTGGTCGTTGGTCGTTGGTTGTTGGTTGTTGGTCATTGGTTGTTGGTTGTTGGTCGTTGGTTGTTGGTCTCTTGACAAATGACAACCGACAAATGACCAAGGACCAATGACCAACAACCAATGACAACCAACAAAATTCACTCCTCTACCCCCTGTTCTCCTTTCCAGGCAGCTTGATGTTGCTACTCGCCCGTTTGCGAAGGGCTTCGGTTTCCTCAAACAGGTCCTCGGGGTCGGATTCTTCCATTTGTTGAACGTAGTTAACCTTAATTTCTTCCAGTAAAGACGCCAGCAAATATTCAAATTCCCCGATCGTATCTTCTCTTCGCAATTCTTTTCGCAAAGCACTTCCAAAATGTTCCACCAGTTGCTGAGTCAATTTTTCCCCAACGGGGTCAGGGGGTGCATGAACGATCGCCTCATAGGCATTTTCTGGCCCCTCGGTTACCAGTCTGGATACCCGCTTGACTAACTGTTCCGCCATTTGATGAGATAAATCCCCAAACCCCGGTAACTGCTGAATCCTCTGATACAACTCGGAGGATTTCATCGTATTTTCCATCTGATGAGACAGCAGCGCCTGTAAATCCGGCTGGACTTCCGGCAGAACTCGACAAACGGTGATTTCTAACAATCGATTAGAAATCGCTTGCACTTCGTTAATATCATTAATATTGATATACTCTTTCTCCGCTGGTTCTAATAAACTCCGGCTCAGTTGTCCACTTTCTACACTCCCTTTCATCTGATTAATGGTTTGAACCACTACTACTTCTGTCAGTTCTTTGGCAAAGTTAGCCACAAACCCCAAACGGGCTTGCTTTTGCACCCACTCTATGTTCAAAATATTGGCTTCGTTGAGTCGAATTACCACAGGAATCACCCGCAACCATCGCCAAAAGGGGATGAGCAAAATTAAATCATACCATCGCCATAAAATCGCCCCTTCTAACGTCATGTTAGGATGACGCCGCACGATTAACCAACTTCTAAATAATAAGTCTACCAAAAAGATAGCCATAAAAAAGATATCAATCAGCCAAAACCGATCAATATATTCATTGGCTATCCCATAATGTCGAAAATAATTCGATTGCATGGCGAAGCGAATCTCTTCGTTAAAAAAGGCTAATTCATTTTCCCATCCGTTGGCCTGGAAGTTTTCCTGACTCCAGAAAGTTCGGAAAGCACCAGTAGAGGATTTATCCGCCCAGAGGACTTCCGGTGCTAACAGTTCGATGACATCCAGAATAAATCGCGGACCTTGGGGACGCTTTTCTGTGCGTGAATAAATATGCCGCCGCATATTATTTTTAATCTCTTCTAATGTGCCGTTCTTATGCGCACGCTCAAAGAAATTTTGGTTAATCATGGCTGTACTGCGCTCTCGCAACTGCCCCAGTAAAGGTTCTACTCGGTCCGATCGCAAGCCATCCCGCTGTAATTCAACCGTCAGACTATCGACGAGTTGTAGATAGGCTTGGGTGTCGCGATAGGGTTCAATTCCTTTAACGGCATCATAAAACAGTTGGGGTTCATAAAAGGTCATTAAAAATCGGATATCCCGATTAAAAAAATCCATTGCTTGCCGCCATCCCACGGCATTTAAGTATTCACGATTCCAAAAGGCTAGGAAGGCTTGGGGGGCATTTTCCGCTCCCATTTCCCTTTCCATGCGACTTTTGATTTCTTCTAAGGCTCCATAACTGCCAGTCACCCGAAATCGTTCTTCATCAACGAGTTGAATACTCTGTTCCCTTAACTCGGCTAATAAGGGTTCTACCTGGGGGTCGTCTAATCCATTTTCCTGTAAGAGGGCTTGGAGGCGATCGACTTTGGCTAAATATTTTTCCCGTTTGGTTGTTCTAAATTGTTCTAGAAATAAATCGCCCCGGAGGTAGAAGTCTCGCCCGGGAACGTAGCTGAGGTCAAATAGGACGAGGACTAAGTTAACTAAGGCGATAATGGCGACTAATTTCTCTAGTAAACGGAGCCCAGGGGGGAGGTTTTCACGATCGCGTTTTTTGGAGGGCATAATTTCAATGGAAGGGGGGATGGGATGATTTTGAAATAATTTTTGAAGTGGGTTTTAAAGTCGCCAAAATGTTGGCAGGGGTGTTAAAACTTAATGCTTAGCAGGTATAGGGTAGCTGAAATCGGTGGGTTCTGGCAAGGACCACCGGGGGGAGAGGGTTGGGGCGATCGCCACCCGGAGGACCCCACCCTATCCCTCCCCTTGCCAAGGGGAGGGGACAAGAGGTAGTTAAGGGTAAAAAATCTACTGTATCGCCACCCGGAGGACCCCACCCTAACCCGGACCAAGAATCAGGGGAGGGGACAAGAGGCAGTTAAGGGTAAAAAACTACTGTTGTCAGGGGAGAGGGGTGGGCGATCGCCATGACACAGAAACCGGCAGGGGTGACAAACCCTCGCCGGTTGTAGGTTTTTTAAAAATTTTTGAGGGTTAATTTCTAATCTGAGTAGTCCTCGGTGGGTTCGTCCGGATCTTGGGAAAGGGAATAGGGTTGGGGGGTGGATCGCTCGTTGAATTCTAAGGGTTTGCGCTGGGAGGGGGGTAAGCGATCGGGGGAACGGCGATGGGAACTGCTGGGTCGTTCTGAGGTGTTCTTAAAGGTTTTCCAGGCGGTTTTCATCCCGGTAAAGAGGCTGCGGGTGGTAATTTGGACTTTTTTGGCTTGCTGTTTGGCGCTGCCGAGACTGCGATCGACTTCTTTAACCATGTTGCTGGCACTTTGAACCCCTTCGGTGACATCATCGGTAAGGTCACTGATTTCCATGCCGGTGAGTCGAATCGCTTCGAGGGTGGGGGGAAATTCCCGCGATAGGGTATCGGCTAATTTCTCCACGCTGCGCGCGGCGCGGGCGATCGCCTGCAATGTCGGAAGTGCCGCCAGCAATACAAGAATCAGGCTGACAGCAACGAGTAAAAACGAAAGTCCAAGCCAAAACAAAGGGTCTGTCACAAGTCGGGTTCTACTAGGAAGGATTCAGGGTAGACAGAATCGGGAATCGGGCTTGTTAGGGACAACATTAGGGCTGACGATCGCCCACCTCGGAGGATACCTCGACTTCCGGTTTAGTTAGGATTTCCCGCTCTTGTTGGGTGGCTTCAATCCCAGCGGCGATCGCATCTCGGAGGCGATCGAGGGTTTCATCCCAATTTTTCAAGGCAGATGCTCCGAGGCGATCGGCTTGGATCTGGACACTGCTGGAGACATCTTCTGCGATTTCTGGCAGGGCCTGGGCCGATTTTTTCAAGATGCGCCTCGTCTGGCGTGAGGTTTGGGGGGCCACCAGCAACCCGCTGAGGGTCCCGATCGCTGCTCCGAGGAGCATTCCGCCCATAAAAATTACCGAACGATTCTTGCCCATTTTAGTTAGTTTCTAACCTTATTGACATTCTAGGTGGCTTTTGCCGGAATAGTCAGCCCTTGTCTTAACTTACGGGTCTGTTTACTGTTATTTCTATCTTTTGGGGTAGGTTTATAAGGTTCTGGATAGCTTTTGCTTTCGGGGTCGGCGCTTGAGGATGGACTGACGCACCCAGGCGGCTTGTCCTAAACTCAGCAGTTGCAGGATTTGTCGCCAGCGCAACAGTTGTAACTCGACTTGCTGATATTGGGTTCGCAAGTTGCGTGTCCCCCGTTCTCCTTGGGCTAAGGTAGCTGGGGTGGCGTGGAGGACATTGTAGGTGACGCGATCGGCATTGAGGATCGATTTGGTAGCCTGGTTGATTGTGTGTTTGAGTTTCCACAGTCTCCAGGCCACGAAGAAGAATACTAGCGATAAGATCAGGTTAATGATGATGACTGCGATTAGCATCTTTTTGGGTCTCCCCGCCGAGTCCGAGTTGAGTTGAAGATCATCTGACTAACTCCCTGAGTTTATCAATATTTTTGCTATGATTGCTAGGGTCTAACCTCTCATCATTGCGATCGCAATTTAACCGTTTTAATGAGCCAATTTATCCCCGGAATGATTGCCGCCGGTCACCCCTGTACCGCAGAAGCTGGAATTGAAATGTTGCGATTGGGTGGCAACGCTTTTGATGGGGCGGTTGCGGCTATGTTAGCATCTTTTGTGGCTGAACCGGGCCTGACTTCGGCAGCCGGTGGGGGTTTTCTCCTCGCCCATACGCGCGATCGCAATCTGCTGTTTGATTTTTTTGTTCAAACTCCTCGTTCTAAACGCAATGCTCAGGAATTAGATTTTTATCCCGTTCCGGTGGATTTTGGCGGCGCGGTGCAGGAGTTCCATATCGGCTTAGCTTCGATGGGAGTTCCGGGTAACCTCGCCGGAGTTTTGGCCGTTCACCAAAAGTTAGGACGCTTACCCTTTAAGGTTGTGGTTGAACCGGCAATTCAGTATGCTACTGAGGGCGTTATCCTGAATTCTTTTCAAGCCTATTTATTAAAAATTCTCAATCCGATTTTAACCGCCTCCCCAGAGGGAAGGCAGATTTATGCTCCCCAGGGAACCGGCTTAGAAGCGGGGGATAAACTTTACCTGAAAGATTTGGCGGCGACTTTACAGTATTTAGCCGAAGCCGGAATTAAGGAATTTTATCACGGGGCGATCGCCGAACAACTCGTTAAAGATTGTCAAGAGAAGGGCGGTTACTTAACTCGGGAAGATTTAAGTGCGTATCAGGTGATAGAACGAGAACCGTTAGTCACTCAGTATCGGGATGAAACGTTTCTGACGAATCCTCCCCCAAGTTCGGGGGGGGTTCTGATTGCTTTTGCTTTAAAGTTATTAGAATCGGTTGATTTCCAAGAAGTGGGCTTTGGGAGTGTTCGCCATTTACAAATCTTAGGGGATGTCATGCGTTTAACTAATCTGGCTCGCAGCAATGGCTATGATGAAAATCTCTATATCCCCGATTTTGGCAATCAGTTTTTATCCCCAGAGCATTGCACCGAATATGTGAGGGTTTTGGAGTCGGATTGTAATCGATTGGGCAGTACCACGCATATTAGTATTATCGATGGAGAAGGGAATGCGGCCAGCGTCACGACTTCCAATGGAGAAGGGTCTTCTTACATTATTCCGGAAACGGGAATTATGGTGAATAATATGCTGGGAGAAGCCGATTTAAACCCTAATGGATTTCATCAATGGCCGTCCAATAGACGTCTTTCTTCGATGATGGCTCCCACAATAGTTTTGAAAGACAATCGCCCAGAAATTGTTCTGGGTTCGGGGGGGTCTAATCGGATTAGGACGGCGATTTTACAAGTGATTTCTAATGCGATTGATTTTAATATGGATCTTTCAAGGGCGATCGCATCTCCTCGGGTTCATTGGGAAAATGGGGTGTTTCATCTGGAACCGGGCTTTGAGACAGAGGAACCGGAATCTTTATCCAATGTCATGCCGAACCAGACCCAAGAGGTCATAAAATGGCAAGAAAAAAATATGTTTTTTGGAGGGGTAAATGGGGTTAGAATGAGAGGGGATGGGGAGATAGAAGCAGCCGGTGACCCCCGGCGAAATGGGGCGATCGCCCAGGGTGAACGGGGAGGGGACTGACGACGCACCCATCCCTGTAGTTTCGGGCCACCCCTGCCAACCTTCAAGGCGGGTAAAGAAATTGTCCCCTTGATTGAGTCGCATGAAAACAGGATTTTTGGGCATAATTTCCGAGAAAATTTGCGCCCTTAGTTATCGGTACCTTTCCGGGTGGAGCATCAAGAAATGGCGATCGCCACCCGCATCGGGTTCGGATTTTATCCCCAAGATGGTGCTGATTCTGATGCTCTCCTCGAAAAAGCCAAAACTGTAGGCTTCCTTGATGGTATAGACAAAAATCCTAAAAATATGGCCCTGACTGAGGCTATCATTCAAATGGCCCATTCTCTCCATCTTCAGACTCGGGTTCAAGGGGGTGAAACTCTTGCTCAATAGACGTTTTTATGTCAATCTAACTCTAATGCAATGCCAGGTTATTTTGTCAGTAAGCCCTTAAAAGCTGATGACTTTCCACAGTGACTTGTTAGCAAAAAGCAATTGCCAATCCCGGGCTGACTCCATAAATAAAGAAACAATTAAGTGGACTTTAAGGGATAAAACAGCCTGAGTTAAATTATATTTAAAGCCAGATAAGCAACTGGAGTGTAACCGATGAAAACAATTTTGGTGATTGAAGATGAACAAGCCGTCTTGACTAATATCTTGGAAATCCTTGAAGGGGGGGGATTTAAGGCCATTGGGGCGGAAAATGGACTCGCAGGCATCGCTCAAGCTCAGAAATATCTGCCGGATTTGATCCTCTGCGATGTGATGATGCCTGGACTAGATGGACATGGGGTATTAAGTCAACTGCGAGAGTCACCGCCGACGGCAACAATTCCGTTTATTTTTCTGACTGCCAAAGCCGATCATGCAGATTTGCGCCAAGGTATGAATTTAGGAGCAGATGATTATATCACAAAACCGTTCCGCCGTAAAGATTTGTTAGAAGCGATTAATACCAGGCTAAATAAACAAGCGGCGGTGATGCAGCAATATGCAACGGAGCGTCAGAGGGCGGAAGGATTGCAGGCTAAAATGTATGAGCTAGAAGAACTCAGTCAGACGAAAGACGGCCTGTTGAAGAAGTTAGTCGAAGATTTACGAAATCCGCTTTCCAAGATTAATTTGGCGATTCATATGCTAAAAAATACCCCCCAGGGCACATCTACGGAACGGTATCTAGAGATTTTACAAGAAGAATTCGAGCGAGAAATTCACTTAATCAATCAAGTATCGGAGTTGCAAGACTTGTTGACGGCGGATAATTTTACTCTGTTACGGAAGTTCAACCTATTGGGAGGCAATTTGGAAAACCCACCTAATAAACGCTACTAAGGGTGAGGCAGAGGGAGCCATCAGGACTAAATTATCCCCCCGGGAGAATTTCGCGCCAAAATCTGGGAAAATCTAATCACCAGAATGATCGGGATTGTCCCAGCTCTAACCACCGGATAGCAAACGAAGTCCCTCCCAAAATACAGGATGTTAAAGCTCTACTGAATGGGTTATGAAAAAAATTTTAGTGATTGAGGACGAAGAGTTAGTCCGTAACAACATTCTCGAAATTCTGGATACGGTGGATTTCAGGGTGATTGGAGCGTGCAATGGGGGCATGGGCGTCCAATTAGCAGAGGAACACCTTCCTGACCTGATTTTGTGCGATGTGATGATGCCGGAACTGGATGGGTATGGGGTACTGGCGGCCCTGCGGAACAATCCGGTAACGGCGACGATTCCTTTTATTTTTTTAACGGCAAAAGGGGATAAAACGGATATCCGCCAAGGGATGAATTTGGGAGCGGACGACTATTTGACGAAACCGTTTCGGCGCAAAGAGTTGTTAGGGGCGATCGAGGCGAGGCTGATCAAACATGATACCTTATATCAGGGTTACACTCGGGAACCGAGCCGTGCAGTGGCCCCAGTGCGGGACCTACGGCCTGAGCGCCCTGACTCGCTTTATTATGATCAGCTCACAAATTTGCCGAATCAACTGTTAGTCCGAGAGCAGTTTGATCCGTTGCGCGATCGCACCTCTCAAGAAGGGGGCTGGATCGCGATTTTATGTATTGGATTAGACCGATTTAAGCGGATCAATCAGACCCTGGGCCATGAGTTTGGCGATCGCCTCCTGATGGAAGTTGCCCAGAGATTGAGCCAAGGGGTCCGTCGGGGGGATATTCTAGCCAGACTGCATACGGACCAATTTGCGATCGTCCTAGCATGGGGTTCTGACAAGGGCGATCGCCGAAGTGTTTCAGCCCTTCAAGACTATTCCTCAAGATCCACTGCCAAACCCCTGCCGGAGGCGATCGCCCAACCCATCCTGGACCGACTGACCCAACCCTTCTGCTTAGAAAACCGGGAAATCTTTATCACCGCCAGCATAGGCATTAGCATTTATCCCCAGGACGGGGAAGATGTGGACCAATTGATGAAAAATGCCGGGGTTGCTATGTCTTATGCCAAGCAACTGGGCGGCAATCAATATCAATCTTATACCCCCACGTTGCACAGCGAGTCTCTCGATGACCTCACCCTGGAAACAAGCCTGCGCTATGCCGTAGAAAGACAAGAATTGCAACTCTATTATCAGCCCATTGTCGGGCTCGAAGAAGGAAATATAGTGGGAGCGGAAGCTTTAGTCCGCTGGCACCATCCTCAACAAGGAATGATTCCTCCGGTTAAATTTATCCCCTTGGCCGAGCAAACCGGCTTAATTTCTGCGATCGGGGAATGGGTACTCCAAACCGCCTGCAACCAAACTAAATCCTGGCAAGCTGAGGGGTTGCCCCCGGTGCGAGTGGCAGTTAACCTGTCCTTTCGGCAGTTTAATCAAGTCGATCTGAGCGAACGGTTAGTTCGGATTTTAGATAACAGTGGACTTGACCCTAGGTATTTAGAATTAGAACTCACGGAAAGTATCTTAGTTCAAAATGTTGAGTTAACTATTTGCAAATTGAAAGAATTAAAATCTATGGGGGTGAAAATTTCTTTAGATGACTTTGGCACGGGCTATTCTTCTTTAAGCTATTTACAACAATTTCCGTTTGATTTATTGAAAATAGACAGATGTTTTGTTCAGGATATAAATACAAATGCCACTAATGCGGCCTTAACCCATGCAATTATTCAAATGGCGCACTCTTTAAATTTAAAAGTTATTGCTGAAGGAGTGGAAACTTCAGAAGAATTGGCGGTTTTGTATGAAAATAAATGCGATAATATTCAGGGCTATTTATTCAGTCGTCCCGTGAAAGCTGAGGAATTTAAACAAATGCTCCAAGAAGGGAAACGATTGGACTTTCAACCTGAAAGGGTACGCCATCTTACGGAGTAAAGAAACCAGACAGATCGGGCGATCGCGCAACAGTCGGGACGATTTCCTCTTTCTCATTTGATTCTGTGGATCCATCACGCCGGTGTCTTAAGTGATTTGCCTTTCCGGGATTCTAACAGGCTGGTCCAGCATTCGCAAAAGGGGACTGTTACCGGGTTTCACCCCACAACAGCAAGTTGCAGAGCAAGCAGAGATTTTTACAAGAAACCCGGTTTGACTTTCCCATACTGTAGCGGCTTTCTAAGATGCCGCGACTGTTTGAAATCCAAAGCACTGTTACGGGGTTGGTTGAGAAAATTTTTGCTACTTAGCACCTGTCTCGGGGGAAAAAATTCGGTAACAGTTCTACTTATTGAATAGGGGACGAATGCCCGAGGCAACCTGTCCGGAAACTGAAGACTTCAAAACACCTTGGTCCGCTAGAACAAACCTGTTTGTCACATTTCCTGAAGATGAGCGATCGCCTAAATGTCCGATTGAATCAAAGCCTCGACTGTCACCCGGTGAAAGTTCCAGCAAATCTCCCTTTAAAAAGTGCGATCGCCCTGATGAATCGAGCGCGATCAAGCTATGTTTTAGTCACAGACTATTTCCTCCCACATCAGCCCCAAATAGGCTATGGTCTCTTTACGGAGGGGGATTTAGTCACCTTGGCTGCGGCTGGACTCGGGGAAGAATCCCGGCCCATTTCCGAAGTGCTGACTCAATCGATTATCCCGCTCAAAGTGACGGATTCGGTAGATCCGTTTTCCCTCTTCTGTTATATGGAAGGGCATCAAATTCGGTATTTGCCCATCCAGGATAGGGAAGGAAAACTCCTGGGCGTTGTCACCCATGAAAGTCTGCACCAAGGGTTACAACGCAGGGAGTTGAGGAAACAGCGACTCGCGTTTGAAGGGATGAGTCCGGCGATCGCAACTGCTTCCCCCAGGGCTTCCATTTTAGAAGTGATTGAACAGATGGCCACTCATCGCAGCAGTTGTGTGGTGATCTGTCACCGGGGGGAAGAGATATCCGGGCAGGAATTGACCCGAAAGAACCGATTAAATCCCTCATTTCCTATTGGTATTATTACCCGAAGGGATATTGTCCAATATCATGCTTTGGGATTAGACTTGGCAAATACTCCGGCATCTCAGGTGATGAGTCAACCGTTGTTATTTGGAAACCTTAATGATTCTCTTCAACAGATTCATCATCAAATGCAGGAGGGTTGGGTCCGGCATTGGGTGATTGTTACGGCAAGGCGGGAATTAGTGGGGATCGTGACTCCCGCTGAGATTCTCCAAGGGTGGAGTGGGAGTCGCGAAACTGATAGCAATCAGGGGGGGCAAGGGAAGGGGATAGAGGACAAACCGCCGACCGAAACTCGCTTACCACCGGGGGATTCGGGATTCGACATCAGGCAAGCGGGGAGTTTCCAGGAGCAACAGAGACAGAAAGCGGCATTTCAAGAGGCGATCGCATTTTCTACCTTAGCCTTACAACAGGCATTGGAACAGCAGCAAGCAGAGATTTTTCATCGGCAACTGGCCCAAAAATTACTGCAATTTAGTGAGGAACGATTCCGTCAGCTTGCAGAAAGCATTGAGCAAGTGTTTTGGCTGGTTTCGAGTGACTTGAAACAGTTGATTTATATGAGTCCGGCTTTTGAGACGGTTTGGGGGATTTCCCGAGAGCAATTAGAGAGAAAAAAAGCCGGGGAATCGGGGAATTATCTGACTATCTTGCAAGGGAGTTTTTATTGGGAGGAGGGGCAACCCACTTGGGAGAATTGGCCCCAGCAGGTTCTGGCTGCAGGGGAACTGGAAAATCGCATTATCCACCCCGATGGCACTCTGCGGTGGGTGCATTCGCGAGGGTTTCCGGTTTATAACGATCACGCACAGGTGTACCGGATTGCGGGGATTACCACGGATATTACCAGTCGCAAGGCGGCAGAAGCGGCAAGACAAGAGAGTGAAGATCGGTATCGTCAGTTAGTGGAAACGACGACGGATTGGGTGTGGGAGATAGATGAGAAAGGGGTCTACACCTATAGCAGTCCCAGAATTCGGGATATGTTAGGGTATGAACCCAAGGAGGCGATCGGGAAACGGCTGGATGCCTGGATCCTGCCGGAATGGGCTCAGGAAGAACGGCGCTGGGTTGAGCAACTGGCGACTCAACCGGAACCGTTTAGCTGCAAGGAACGGGTGAATCTGCATAAACATGGCTCAGTGGTGGTGTTAGAAAGCAGTGGGATACCAATTTTTGATCAGATGGGGAAATTAGTGGGCTATCGGGGAATTGATCGGGATATCACGGCGAGAAAGGATGCGGAAGCTGCGCTGCAACAGATTAATCAAGAGTTGGAACAGCGGGTGCAAGTGCAAACGGCGGAACTGCGAGAGTTAATTGGACAATTGCAAGGGGAGATTGCCCGTCGTCAGGAGGTAGAGTCGGCCCTCAGACAGAGTGAGGAGCGCTTGGAGAGTATTTTGGGGTCTCTGAATGATGTAGTCTGGTCCGCTTCAGCCCAGAGTCGGGAATTGTTGTATTTGAATCCAGCTTTTGAGAGAATTTATGGCAGGTCTCGCCAGGAGTTTTTTGAAAATCCGGAGTTATGGCGTGCGGTGGTCCATCCGGAGGATAGCGATCGCGTTCGCCAGTTTTTCGAGGCTTTGCTGGTCCAGGGGTCACAAGATGTAGAGTATCGGATTATCAGACCCGATGGGGAGGTCCGGTGGTTGGAGGACCGCGCTCATTTACTTTATGACCCAACTCGCCAAGGGTTCCGCATGGATGGGGTGGCCCGGGATATTACGGAACGCAAACAGGCGGAAGAGGCGATCGCTCTGTCGGAAAGACGGTTTCACGCCATTTTTAACCAAACGTTCCAATTTATGGCCTTGTTGAGTCCCGAGGGGATGATTCTGGAAATGAACCAGAGGGCATTGGAGGTCTGGGGGTTGGCGGGGACGAATCCCATCGGACGCGCATTTTGGGAATGTCCCTGTTGGCAACCTACGGATCCGGAGAAACTGGCAGAGAGTCTGGAGGAGTCTGAGGGGGAAGGTCAGTTCTGTTCAATTCAAGGGGCCAATCGCTTTCGCTCGGCGATCGCCCAGGCAGCGGCGGGAGAGTTATGGCGCGATGAGGTGGAAATTTTTGGACCCCAAAACCAACGGGTGACTATTGATGTCTCGATTAAACCCGTCCGAGATGATGGCGATCGGGTGATTCAGTTGATTGCCGAGGGTCGGGATATCAGCGATCGCAAGCGCTTAGAAACGGAAATTTTTGAGCGCGAACAACTGCTTAATTCTTTTTTTAAAGCCAGTTCCAGCGTCTCTCTCGGACTGGGAATTGTTAATGATCAAATGCAGTTTATCCAAGTCAACGAAGCCCTGGCTGAAGTTCACGGTTTATCCCCCCAGGAACATATCGGTAAAACCGTCAATGAAATTATGCCCGATGTCACCCACCAAGTTCAATGCTTAGTGCAAGAATTATTGCAGTCGGGGACCCCAATCCTCAACTTGGAACTCTCCAGTGAAAAGCCTTGCCAACCCGGAGTTATCCATCATTGGCTCACTTGCTACTTTCCCGTTCCCCTGAAAAATGGTCTGGCGCGAGGGGTGGGCTTCATCGTCCTCGATATCACCCAGCGCAAACAAGCGGAACAAGCTCTGCGCCAGATTCAAGAACGGCTAGAATATTTGCTGTGTACAAATCCCACGATTATCTATAGTTGTAAGCCCACCGGAGACTATGCCTTGACCTTCATCAGTCAAAATATCCTACGCCAGTTCGGTTATGAGGCGCAGCAACTATTAGAGAATCCCAACTTATGGTTTGAGTGCATCCATCCCGACGACGCAGAACGGCTTTTTGCCCACATCTTTCGCCTACAAGAACGCACTCAGGAGATTTATGAATATCGAGTGAGACACCAAAACTCGACCTATCGTTGGGTGCGAGATGAACGCCGTCTGGTTTGCGATGACCAGGGCAATCCTTTAGAGATTGTCGGTTCGATGTATGATATTACCGAGCAAAAAAAAGCCCTCGGACAACTTAAAGCGTCTTTGCAAGAGAAAGAGGTCCTCCTCAAGGAAATTCACCATCGGGTGAAAAATAACTTGCAAGTTATTTCTAGCCTACTTAATCTTCAATCCCGAAGCATTCAGGATGCAGAAACCCGGACTCTATTTCAAGATAGCCAAAACCGCATTCAATCCATCGCTTTTATCCATGAAAAACTGTATCAGTCTCGGGACCTCGCTCAGGTGGATTTTTCTCAATATATTCAAACCTTATGTATCCATTTGTTTCGGTCTTATGGGACGAGTCCCCAGCGCATTAGCCTAGATCTTCAAATTGATGATATCTTTTTGAGTGTAGATACGGCAATCCCTTGTGGTTTGATTGTAAATGAACTGGTGTGTAATGCCCTCAAACATGGATTTCCCCCCCATGGGACTGGGGTGATCGAGATTACCCTCCATCGCACCTTCCAAGAGGGGGGTGATCACAGCAAACGAGATTTTATGATGAGGGTTCGGGACAATGGGGTTGGCTTTCCCAGTGAGGTAGACTTTCGGAAAACCCGCTCTTTGGGGATGCAGTTGATTAATACTTTAGTGAAACAACTTAAAGGAACGATAGAGTTGGATCGAAGTAGTGGGACTGCTTTTCAGATTGTCTTTTCGGCCAAACATCATCCGTTGGGAGAGGAGAGACATGAGTAACGAGAAAATTTTGGTGGTCGAAGATGAAGGGATTGTTGCCTTAGATATTCAAACGATTTTAGAAGATTTAGGCTATCAAGTTCCCGTGGCGGTTGCTTCCGGTGAGGAGGCGATTCAAGCAGCGGCTGAAATCCATCCGGATTTAGTCTTGATGGATATTCATTTGGAAGGCAGTATTGATGGGGTAACGGCGGCGGAACAAATCCGCGATCGCTTTAATATTCCCGTGGTGTATTTGACGGCTTATAGTGATGAGGATACCCTACAACGGGCTAAGCTCACCACGCCTTTTGGGTATTTAATTAAGCCCCTGGAAGCCCGGAGTTTAAAGTCTACGATTGATATGGCGATTTACCGTCATCAAATCGAACAGGAACTCAAACAAAGCAAAGAGTGGTTTGCGACAACCTTGCGTTCCATAGGGGATGCGGTGATTGCCACCGATGAAATCGGACGAATTCGGTTTATTAATCCCGTGGCAGAAACGTTAACGGGGTGGAAACAAGCCGAAGCATTGGGGAAGGATATTGGGAAAGTCTTTCGGATTACCCATGAAATGTCAGCGGCGATCGCCCAACAGTTGGGAACTCCGGAAATTCCCACGGAAAACTTGGTAGAAACTCCCAATGAACGAGTTTTAATTGCTAAAAATGGCACCAAGATTCCTATTGATGATACCGTTGCCCCCATTGGCGGAGAAAATGATAAAATCATTGGGGCGGTCTATGTGTTTCGAGATATTACTTCTAAAAAAGCCACAGAAGTTTTACAAAAAGAGAGAATTCGTTTAGAAACAGAAGTTAAAGAAAGGGCATTAGCCGAAGCCGAAATCCGACGATTATTAGAAATAGAAACAGAATTAAGTGAATTTAAAAGTCGATTAATTACGACGATTTCTCATGAGTTTAGGACGCCGATGAGCATTATTTTATCCTCCGCTGAATTGCTGCAAGTTTATAGTGATACCTGGCCGGAAGAGCGGAAAGAGACCCATTATCAACGGATTAAAACGGCCATTGAATATATGACAGGAATGATAGAAGATGTGACCTTAGTCGGGCAAGCCGAAAGCGGAGAATTGGAGTTTCAACCCCATCCCATCGAGTTAGTGGATTTTTGCACAAGGGCAGTGGATCAAATGAAAGTGACAACGAGCGATCGGCATCACATTCGGTTAATCGCCCACACTGACAAAATTTCCGCCCTCATGGACTCCCAACTTCTGCGACAAATCCTCAACAATTTATTCTCCAACGCCATCAAATACTCCCCTCAAGGCGGCGAAATCACCCTAGAACTTAGCACTGAATCCGAACCCGTCTCCCCTCATATACATCAGCCTTCTAGCCTCGTTGTCTTTCGGATTAAAGACCCCGGAATTGGCATTCCCCAACAAGACTTACAACAACTTTTTGAGTCCTTTCAGAGGGCTACAAATGTGGGGTCCATTCGAGGGACGGGATTAGGGTTGGCGATCGTCAAAAAATGTGTAGAATTACATGGAGGTCATATCGAAATCGAAAGTGAAATCGCCCGAGGCAGCACCTTTATTGTCAAAATCCCCCTCCAAACCCCATCCTACGAGGTGATGTTAGCGGAAATATAAAACAGACTTTACTACAACCCGATTTGAAATTCAACTCATTCCCAGGCAGAGTCTAGGAATCGAAAAAATGACGACCTCCCTCCTCTTAAAAACCCAATACTTATCCCTTAACCCTCTCATTTCATTTTACCTTAAATGCTGAAAAACCCCCTATCTCAAATCCTAAAACCCAACTTTTCCTTGACCCCCTATTTATTTCTCTTCCCCGCCCTTTTCATCTTAGGATTAACCGTATTTTGGCCAGCCTTGCAAGCCTTTTATCTCAGCTTCACCCGCTATGGATATGATATAACCGAAGCCCCTAACTGGATTGGACTTGCCAACCTGCAACGCCTCTGGACCGACCCCATTTTTTGGCAAACCCTGCGCAACACCCTACTCTACCTCGCTTGCGTCGTGCCCATCCTCGTTATTGCACCCCTCGGACTTGCCATCCTAGTCAATGGAAAACTCCCCGGAATGAACTGGTTTAGAACCGCCTATTACACCCCGGTTGTGATTTCCATTGTCGTTGCTGGAATCGCCTGGAAATGGCTCTATGCAGAAAACGGATTATTGAATCAAGTCCTACAAACCCTGAAATTAGTTCAACCGGGTTCCGGCATTCCCTGGCTAACTATTCCCGAACTTGCCCTCTTTAGCGTCATGGCAGTAACTATCTGGAAAGGACTTGGATATTACATGATGATTTACCTAGCGGGACTGCAATCCATCTCCCCAGAATTATACGAAGCTGCCGCATTAGATGGGTCCGATGGCGCACGAAAACACTTGGATATCACCGTCCCCTTAATGACCCCTTATCTTCTCTTAGTCGCCGTCATTTCCTCCATTTCCGCTACCAAAGTCTTTGAAGAAGTCTTCATCATGACCCAAGGCGGACCGAGAAATAGTTCCAAAACTATCGTTTATTATTTATATGAAAAAGCTTTTGAAGAGTTGGAAATTGGCTACGCCTGTAGCATTGGCCTAGTCCTATTTTTACTCATTTTTGTTTTGTCTATCTTACGATTCATCGTACCCACTCACAATAGAGAACTGGATTAAGTCCCCCCCTCTTAGTCAAAGACTTCACTCGTTATCCCAACCATAGCAGGAGACCCAAGTAAAAGTATCTAACACAAGATAATCATCTTTGGGCAGAGCGGCGAGATAGCGTTTTATAATTTTGAAAAAGTTATAAACTATTTTTACGGCTCGAATATAGGGTTTTCTTCGACTGTTTATTATAGTTGATTTGCGAAATTTTAGCAATTTTTTCTATCATGCAATGCTTGGAGAATGGGGGGTATTAACTGGGAGGAATGGGGATTTAGAGTTTTTTCGGGGGCAGGGAGACTATGGATAACCAATAGTTACATAAGCTTTGCATGGCAACTGCCAATTGGTCGAAGGTTAAGGGGTTAACGATAAAGGAGTTAGCACCGGCATCGTAGCACTTAGAGATATCTTCTTCATGATAGGAACTACTCAGGATAACGATGGGGATTGTCTTGAGTTTGGGGTCGGCTTTAATTTGGACTAATGCCTCTCGTCCGTCAAGTCTGGGCATATTTAGATCCAGCAAGAGGAGATCGGGAAAAGGTGAATTGAGGGGGTCCTGATAAGGACCGCGCCGATAGAGATAGTCGAGGAGTTGCTCTCCGTCTTCTACAAAAAATAGGGAGAGGTTGGCGCGAACTTCGTGAAATGCTTCTTCAATCAGCAGACAGAAGGAGGAATCGTCATTAGCGATTAAAATAGTGTGGGGGTTTAGGGCTGAATTCATGGTTGGGGTCACGGTAAGATTTTGGATTGAGGGTTTCGGCATAAAAATTAGGTCTTGCTATGATTTAGGCTCTTCCATCAAGGGATTATCTTGGGGTTTTTGAGCGGGTATGGTAAAGTAGAATGTTGAACCCTGGAATGGACAAGATTCGACCCAAATTTTTCCCCCATACAATTCGACAATTTTTTTACAAATGGCTAGTCCGATGCCTGTTCCGGGGTACTCTTTGTCGGAATGGAGGCGCTGAAAAATTTGAAATATCCGTTCTAGGTGCTTGGTTTCTATTCCAATTCCATTATCCTGAATCGAAAAGCTCCACATATCCTCCTTGAGAGAGACACTAATATGGATGCGAGGGGAAATGTGGGGGTGACGGTATTTCAGGGCGTTACTGATTAAGTTTTGAAACAATTGCAATAACCCCATGCTACTGCCTGCGATCGCGGGTAATGGGTCCTGGGTAATCTGGGCTTGAGTTTCGTTGATTTTGGTTTCGAGATTTGCCAGGGCCAGGGATAATACCTGATCGCAGTTGACAGTTTCAAAGACTTGTGCCATTCTTCCTACTCGGGAATATTGGAGTAAGTCATCAATTAAGTGCTGCATCCTCAGACTACCCGTGATGATGCGCTCAATAAACTGAAGGGCTTTGCCATCGAGTTGATCTTGGTAACGGGTTTGTAACAGTTGGGCAAAGCTGGCAATGGTTCCTAAAGGGGCTTGTAAGTCGTGGGAAACCACATAAGCAAACTGTTCAAGTTCTTGATTAGACCGTTTCATTTCCCGGTTTAATTCCCGTAACTGCTGTTCGATGGCTTGGCGATCGCGAATTTCCTTTTCCAGTCGAATATTTTGCTCTTTGAGCTTATTTTGCAGTCGCAAAATTTGCAGTTGGTTTTCCACCCGCGCCACCACTTCTTTGACTTGAAATGGTTTGGTAATATAGTCCACCCCTCCGACATTAAAGGCATGGACCTTCTCGGTAGCCTCTTCAATCACGCTTAAAAAAATCACGGGAATTCCAGCAGTTTCGGGATCGGCTTTGAGTTTTTCACAGACTTGATAGCCGTTCATTTCCGGCATTTGGATATCGAGCAAGATCAAGTCAGGAGGATGTCTGTGACAGACTCGGAGGGCCATTGCACCAGTGGTCACGCACCGGACTTTATAACCCTTGTCTTTCAGAATATTTAAAAGCAAGCGCAGGTTATCCGGGCGATCGTCTACTAATAAAATATCTCCGATGGGAGCGGTCATATTGCGGATGCTAATGATATTTTCTTTATTATCCCTCATGGAATCCCTTGGCGGGTCAATACTATGGGGATGCAGTGGCAAATTTCAAATTAAGTTGTTTGTCCTGCCGCTTATATTCAAGGAAATTTTATACCCTCAGACTCTTGACTAGAACGGCTAACTGTGAATCAGCCTCTCCCGATCCCCTGGGGGTAGCAGGGGCCCGAGAAGGTCAAAACTGTATTCGCACAGGATAAGCAACCCGGTTTCTAGGCTAGATTTGTTGGGGATGGCTACAGATTGGCTATAGAAACCCGGTTTTTAAGCAATCCTATACCCACGTCCTAAAATAAATATAGACTCTTCCTGCGCCGGAGAAAAAGCCCAAGGGGGTTGAAAATTTCCGGAGTGGGGGGATGATTTTCCCTGTTGCCGTAGCCGAGAATAAAACTATGAGCAAAATTTCTGAAATCGGCTTGTTAGTTCAGCAATTTGGGGTGAGGCGCTCTCCCAAATGGTGGGGTTCTCTGAAAATTTTACTCGGGATTGGGGTGCTGGGGGCGACAGTTCGGATGTTGCCTTATTTAGCGCCGATCCGCGCCGAAGATATTGCCCAAAGTGAACAAGCGGTGAGCTTTAGCGATCGCAATGGACTCCCCCTGGGGACCCTGCTCACCCGGGACCAAGATCATACTGCTGTGGTGGCGATGGATCAGGTTTCTGAATCGTTTCTCCAGGCGATTATTGCGGCAGAGGATAAGCGCTATTATCAACATGGGGGGGTGGATTTACAAGCTGTGGCCCGGGCGGTGCTGGAAGCGGTGCAAGCGCGATCGCTGGTTTCCGGCGCATCCACGATTACGATGCAATTGGCGCGGATGCTGGAACCGGCCCCTCGCACTTTGCCCCATAAGCTGGGTGAAGTATGGCTGTCTTGGCGATTGTTTGCGGGGATGAACCGAGATGAAATTCTGCACGCTTATATTAACCGCCTACCGATGGGGGGTAATATATATGGTGTAGAAGCGGCGGCTCGGACTTATTTCGGACTACCGGCTTCGGAACTGAACCTAGCTCATGCGAGTATTCTAGCGGCAATTCCCAATGCACCGAATTATTATAATCCCTATTCTAATTGGCGATCGCTGAAAAAGCGGCAGCGCTATGTTCTTGATCGCATGGTTGCGGATGGTTATATTACCCCAGAGGAAGCGACTCGGGCAGAACAAGAAGATATCCAGGTTTTATTCCCCGATCGCGGTATTATCGCCGCCCCTCACTTTCTGTTCTGGCTCGCCAGTCGCTTGCCGGACGGGGTTTCCACGGTCCAAACGACTCTGGATCGCCCATTACAGCAGTTTGTGCAAACCCAGGTTCAGGAGGTGGTCCGTTCCCTAGTGGCTCATCAGGTGAATCATGCGGCAGCTTTAGTGATTGATAATCATACTGGGGAAGTGTTGGCTTATGTGGGGTCTCCCAATTACTTTGCGGACGCGCAACAGGGGCGAAATGATGGGGTACAGGCGTTACGCCAACCGGGTTCGGCGCTTAAACCGTTTTTGTATGAGTTTGCCTTAGAAATTGGGGCGATCGCCCCGAATCAGATTTTAGCGGATGTTCCCACTCATTATGCCATACCCGGGGCGCAGTTGTATAGTCCGGTGGATTATAGTGAAAAGTTTTTAGGGCCAGTGCGGGTGAGAGCGGCTTTGGCGAATTCCCTGAATGTACCGACGGTGAGGGTTTTGGAACAGGTGGGGGTGGAGCGGTTTTTGGGACGGTTGCATCAATTGGGCTTTGAGCATCTCACGAAATCTCCTGAATATTATGGGTTAGGGTTAGCTTTGGGGAGTGGGGAAGTGAGTTTATGGGAGTTGGCGCGGGCTTATGTGGCGATCGCCCGCAATGGGGATTTGATTCCGTTGTCGGTGACTCCGGGCAGTCCCCTCCCGGCTTCCTCTGCCGATTCCCTCCCTAAATCGTCCTATTGGGCGCTGATTGGGGATATGTTGAGCGATCGCTATGCGCGATCGCAGGCGTTTGGGGTGGATTCGGTGCTGAGTTTACCCTTTCCAGCAGCGGTGAAAACGGGAACTTCTTCCGATTACCGGGATACTTGGACGGTGGGATATACGGTGGATTATACTGTGGCCACTTGGGTGGGGAATTTTAGTGGCGATCGCATGAGAAAAGTATCAGGGGTTACGGGTGCGGCCCCCTTGTGGAATCGGATTATGTTGCATCTCCATGAAACCCGGGAACCTGCTGCTTTACCGACTCCGGAACATCTGGTTCAGCATCCCATTTGTGCGGTAACGGGATTAAAACCGACGGCAGATTGTCCTTCGGTGGTTCTGGAATATTTGGCCCCGGAACATTTGAGGGAGTATAATCGGAAGGAGGGATTTGAGTTATCTAGGGAGTATAATAGCTGGTTGGCAAGGCAAAGTCAACCTCAAATGGCGGGCGATCGGCTGAAAATTGCTTTTCCTGAAAAGGACGACTATTTTATCTTAGATTCAAGAGACTCTACACCGCGCATTCAATTTAAGTTAGCTGTTGCACCAAAGACGCCGATAGAATGGTGGTTAAGCGGTCCATCGGGTAAACAACAACTGCACCCGGAGGCAAATCATGCTTTATTTTGGCCGATGGAGGTGGGGGAATGGACGTTAGAAGTGAGAAGTGGAGACTTGAGCGATCGGGTCACCTTTCAAGTGCGGACCCCGGAAAATGGCCCCATTCGGCAAGGATTTCGGGTTAGAAGTGAGGAGGAAGAATAAGATTTATCGCGCCTTTGTGCCATGCTAATCCCCGGAGTTGCTACAGTTTTGAATACAGTTATAGCAGTTCCCACACTCATGGGCGAACGCACTGCTTTAAAAATATGTCGGTATCTCATAATTCCGGGACTCTAGGGCGTGGGTACAGTAGAGGGAAGACAACCCGGTTTCTTCACTTAATTGGTGGCGTTGTACCCACATTTTTGTTCAGAAACCTGGTTTCTTGTGCTAAATTATCTAATCCGATACCAAGTCCTAGTAAATCTGCCGAATGTTCAATCATTTTAAAAGCCGAGGATAAAGCTTATAAAAGCTCCATCCTCGGCTATGGTTTAGAAAAACAAAATTGAAATTAAAGGGGGAATTTAGTCAGAAGTTAAGTCACCTTATTTTTAGAGGCTGAACTCATTACTGGAGCTGACAAGGAATTGGGCATTTCTTGCCAACAAGTTGAACAAAACCAGTAAGAACCGCCTTTGCGGATATGGTGTAATAAAGAGCCATTACAACAAGGACATTGATTGCTGACTTTCATGTAAATACACCTCCTATTTTGTTGAAAAAGTTTTAGGCAAGGACTGTTAATTTATCCTTGAGATGACCATTTTGGTGAATAGTTTTCGAGAGTGCAAGACGGTAGGCGGCTTCGTATCCATCAACCATTGTAGCAATGCTAAACTGGCTAACGACGCGATCGCGACAAGCTTGGCGATCGAGCTTCATAGCGGCAGGAATTGCGGCTATCATTTCTTCGATGCTGTTGCAGACGATGCCGGTTTTACCGTGAGCAATGACTTCAGGAACAGAACCCAGATTCATGGCAATGAGTGGGGTTCCCGTGCACATGGATTCAATCATCACCAAGCCAAAGGGTTCTCTCCAAGTAATCGGGAACAGGGTGGCTACGGCATTTCCGATTACGTCTACCTTTTGTTGGTGGTTGGTTTCGCCTAAATATTGAATTTGGACGCCATCAATCTGGGGTTTAATTTCATTTTCGTAGAATTTTTGGTCTACGGAATCGACTTTACCGGCAATTTTCAAATGCCAGCCGGTTGCTTTGGCGATCGCGATCGCATGATGAATCCCTTTCTCCGGGGAAATTCTCCCTAAAAATGCCAAATAGGGCGGGTCCTGGGGTTTCGGAAAGAACGGATAGGCTTCGATATCAATGCCATTATAAACTGTATCCAGATAATTCAGTTCCGGTCCACCTTCTCGTTGAGCGTGGGTGATACTAATATAACCCTGGTTACCATACTTTTGATACAATTTGCGGCTGTCAGCGCTAAAGTTTCCATGCAGGGTATGCACCACAGAAGTCTTCATCAGTTCCGCCAAAGGCAGTGCCGTATATCCATTGTGAAAGTGGATAATATCAAACTGGGAAGCCATTTCATAAATTCGGTTGAGTTGCAGCATATCATACACCGCAGGCTCTTTCACCGTGGGGTCCAGACGTAAAGCTCGCGGAACCACCGATTCCAATTTGGCTAAGGTGTGGGAATCTCCTGACGCAAATAAGGTAACATCATGACCCCGACGGACTAATTCATCCGTCAAATGGCTAACCACTAATTCGATACCCCCATAACCCGGTGGGGGAACTCGTTCTGCTAACGGTGAAACTTGAGCAATCCGCATATTTTTCTCCTCGGTGGTAAATGCAGTTGAATTGAATCAATAAGGAACAGCTAATCTAGCAATTGACGCATCTATCTGTAGGTAGATTCTGTTGCTTCAACTGGAAGGCTTTTGCGAAGTTTAATCCCTATTCAGGGTGAAATAATTGCTATTTCGTAAAAACGACCCATAGCAAGTATTTTTACCTCGTTTATTGCCTACGCTCAAAACTTAACCTGACTCTTCAGGAGATGGGTAGTAGTATTAACCGTACCAGCCTTGGGAGAGGAGTCCACCTCAGAGTCGAAATTGTCCCTCGGCACTTTTCCCAATAACATTAAGAGTTCAATGCTTTGACACCTCAGAGATTGACCAAAATTTCTCCTGGAGGAGTTGGAGGAATCACAACCTTAAGATGATCAAGGGTTTACGCTATTCCCATAATCGGTTATCTTGATTCGGTTTAGGTTTTATTAATATTATTTCTGTCCGCTAAAAATCACCAACCGGAGTAAGTTCGGTAAACCCTACTTAATCCCGTCTTGATTTCTGGGAATTTCAGGTTTTAGCTGGAACACGAGCCGTGACTGAATGAGTGATTTGAACGAATCTATAATCGAGGGTTAAAATGCAAAATCAGCGTAAATTTGGACCCCTTTCCAATGGGAAAGAGGCAGAAAACTTGGGGTTAATGCTGTGCCATAGCTTCAATTTTACGGGGTGGGAACTGTTTCGCGATCGCATTGGTATCAAAAACTACCGAGCCATTTGGCAAGGCAACCAAATTATCGGGGGATTAGGACTGTATCCGATGGCACAATGGTGGGGTGGTAATCCCGTTAAAATGGCCGGAATTGCTGCCGTGGGAGTCTCTCCCGAACATCGCGGGACTGGGGTGGCAGAGGAACTCCTCAAAAATACACTCCAAGAAATCTATAATAATCAGATCCCGCTTTCGGTTCTCTATCCCGCGACTCAGGTGGTTTATCGCAAAGTAGGATATGAGCAGGCGGGAAGTCTGTGTAAGTGGCAACTTCCCATCCACAGCATTCAGATGCGCGATCGCACCCTGGCAATGCACCCCGTCGAACCGATATTATCCGAGACGATTGCAGCACTTTATCAGCAACAGGCGCTTACCTGTAATGGCAATCTCGATCGCCACCCTGGAATCTGGGAAAACATCTTTAAACCAACCCCGGAAGAACCCCTCTATGCGGATTTAATCGGCGAACCCGATGACTGGCAAGGGTATATTATTTATAGTCAACGCCGAGAAGGCAACTCCCAAACCATTGCGATCGCCGATTGGGTTGCCTTAACTCCTGCTGCCATCCGTCGCATCTGGACTTTCCTCGCCGATTTTCGCTCACAATTTGCCAATGTCATTTGGAAGAGTTCTCCAAGAGATCCGTTTCTGTTATGTCTCCCGGAACAAACCGGACAAATTACTGAATTCTCTCACTGGATGTTACGCATCGTCAATGTGCCTTTATCTCTACAACAACGGGGTTATCCCAGCGGCATAGAGGCAGAATTGCACTTAGAGGTCGAAGATAATATCTTAGCTGAAAACAAGGGTAAATTTATCCTAAGCGTATCCAATGGCAAAGCTGAAGTAACACCTGGAGGACGTGGAGACTTACGCCTAGATGTGCGAGGATTAGCACCTCTTTATACGGGCTTTTTTACCCCTCACCAACTCCATTTAAGCGGTCATCTTCAAGGGAACTCTAGTGCTTTATCTGTAGCAACGCAACTCTTTTCGGGACCGCATCCCTGGATGGCAGATATGTTTTAAAGGAAAACAACAACCGGACCGATTATACTCATCAGAGTGCCGAAACCCTGCTATCGGCGATTCCACCGCCACCGGATTAATCTCGCGACTACCCAAACTAAAGCAGCAGCGGCGATGCTGAGTAATACGGCAATGATGAAGGGATGGAGGCGATCGCCATGCTGTTCTTGCCAGGGGAATGTCATGGGATGGTCAAAAAGTAAGGGAGAGAGGGAGGCGACAAGGGCCCCAAAGGCGATCGCCGTCCCAAAGGTTTGGATTTGCTGTTCTAGGTGGCGATCGCGTTCCGCTTGGTCAATTTCCACTAAACCGCGAATGGTGGCAATGGCTTCATTCAGCAGGTTTGAACCGGGATAAAAGTAGTTTAGATCAGCACGGATTTGTTCTTGAAAGGCGATCGCTTCTTTGTCGTGAAATAACCTCAAACCCTCCATCCCTGTATGCGCCTGTTTTTCCATCCGTTCTAAACTGGTTTGATAGTTCTTACTATTGATGGCAATTGTATTGTGTGCATATTCCAGATTCCGCAGTTCTTTCGTATAGTTTAGAGAAGTTTTTAGCAGAATTTTTAAGGTGGTTTTCAAATTTTGTAGTTCCGTGGCCGAGAACGGGGATTTTTTTTGAAGATTGAGATAGGTTTGAATCGCCGGATTTAATGTCGTTTCATAGTGCGTAACCAGGCGATCAACACCCTCATAATACATCCGACTATCTTGAAAACTCTTCGAGATTTTGTGATAGTATAGTAACAATTCCGGCAATTCCCAATAACACTTTTGCAGCATTAAAGTCGGATATTCTTCAAATAAAAACCAAATCAATAAATGACCATAAGGATTTTTCTCTAAATTGGCCTTCGGACTGCCATATTCATAGAGATATCCCCCAAACAGGTTATAAGCGCGATAGAGAGGCGGTAAGGGTTTTCCATTTTCTAAGTGAAAAAACTTAATCCAGCATTGTTTCGCTAAGGGTTCTAAATCTCGGATGTTCTCCGGAGCAGTTGTGTTTAAATAACCACTCAGGAGCAAAGTTTGACCTAAATTTGAGGCGAATTCCGGTTCAGGCTTAAAGCAATTTTCGGGGTTAAATTTAGCTAAATCTTCTAGTTTATATTCCTTTTTTCCGCGACTTTCGGGGTGGTAAATATTAAAATTCAGGGCATAACTATCATGAAGAGATTGGGGATAGATAAACCCTTCTAAATGCTGGGGAGTAGTAAAAAATGCGATGGCTCTTTCATCATCAGAACCCCTAAGCAAATCAAAATCTTGGGCGGATTCATCTTGACGAATGTCTAACTCTAAGTCCACCTCAAACTTTTTTAGAATCCTGTCATATTGGTTCCGCACCCATTGGGGATTAATTCCACCTAAAATTTTTGCAGTAGTACCCTCAGAGGAAGTCACCAAACCTCGATGATATTGATAGGCAAACCAATATAAACTTGGGGCATAAATTGAGGCTATTTTTTGGCTCATGAATCACTCGCTTAAAGATGAGGAAAAGATTAAGCAGGGTCATTTTTTGCCTGGTGCACCTTTTCCAACAGAAAGGCTTTATTATAGACGGTTTCCGGTCGTTCTCCCTCCGCTGGCTTAGGGATTTTCTGCCCTTGTTTAATCATATTGGCGCGAATAGTTGCCAACTCTTCTCGGTTGAAGCTAATCTGATACTCTTTACACCAGGCTTTAATGAGTTTAGCCAGTTTCAACGTTTTATCTTCGGCGGCATTCAATTGGGTTTCTAAGGTTTGGAGATTTTCCCCGAGTTGGGGTGGCGTTTGCGAGTCGGTTTTAGCTTGTTCCAGAAAGGTGAGGAAGTCTTCAATGATTTGTAAGAACTCCGACGGAATGCGATCGCTCATGGGATACTCTCCTAAGATAAATACACCGAGTTTCTAGCAGCATCTTTGCTGTCCTACCCAATTGTACCAAACTAAGCGCGTTTCTGGGTCCTGAGTTGTGTGGGTGGGGTGGAAGGGAATGGAACCCAAGATTGGCTAGGGTGTGGGGTTTCGCTGCAGCCAACCGACAAATGTTTTTACAAACTATGCTAGACTTATCCAAACCCCAGTGATGCTGCCACTCAAATGAGGCTAGTTAAATGGAGTCCGCCCCCACATCCCACTCGAAACTATCAAAAACCTTTCTATTGAGGATGTTTTGAGCTTATTAAGACCAAAATAAACTCTAATTGTGCAAGTTTCTAGCAGTGAAGGGGTGAGAATTAAAGCCAGCCTAAAACTCCCCCCTTTACCAAAACTCGATGGGTATGTGACCCAAAGGGGGAAAAGCTATTTACCCTGAGTAAAACCGATATCAAGAAAGACTATGAATCCAGGTATTTCTTCCGAAAATGATTTAATCAAAAAAATCAGAAACTTACCTCCTGATAAAATGACAGAAGTCGAAGATTTTGTAGATTTTCTGTTAGAGAAACAGGACCAAATTCGCTTAAGTCGTGCAGCAGCAAAACTATCGGAAACTGCTTTTTCTAAGATTTGGGACAATGAGGAAGATGCCGACTATGACCAGTTATAGCTTCGGCGATATTATCTTAATTCCATTTCCCTTTACAGACCAAACGAGTGCCAAAAAACGTCCGGCAGTAGTAGTTAGCTCAAATCTGTACAATCAAGAACACTCCGATTTAATAGTTATGGCTATTACCAGTCAGCGATCTCTTGCCAGTAGGGTAGGCGATCGCACTGTAGTTTACTGGAAGGAGGCGGGTTTACTAAAACCTTCTGTCATCAAAGGCATTATTGCTACAGTGGAAAAAGGACTGGTGTTAAGACAACTTGGACAACTGCAAGAAACGGATAAAGAAGCACTACGCAATGTTTTACAGATTATTTTAGGCGAATAAATCGAGTAAGAATCTCATTCAAAAATATCCTCTCGTGCCGGGATTTGAGGTTGTTCTCGAACTTCTAAAAAGTCCGGGCTAAACTGAGATAAGTTATTCCACCAAATGTCATCAAAACATGGCTTTGCCTGAGAGTCTGGTTCCTGAGTTTTACCCTCCTGGGCCCTGACTTGATTAATATAGGCTAAAACCTGATCCACCTGGGATTCAGGGAGGGTTTGAATGGCTTGAATCAGATTTTCTCTAGCTGTCATCTGTTATTCACCTCGGGGATTTGCCTCATATTTAACTCCACCTCCGGTCCCCTCCCCTTGCCAAGGGGAGGGCTAGGGTGGGGTCCTCTTTTCTCTAGCTGTCATCTGTTATTCACCTCGGGGATTTGCCTCATATTTAACTGAACCTCCGGTCCCCTCCCCTGTGTCTTGGGGAGGGTTAGGGTGGGGTCCCCTACAAACCGATCGCCACAAAAGCCGACCAATAACGCCGATCGCCAAACGGACAACTCTCATCATAATCCATCAACTTAAAATCAATCATCTCACACTCCTCCTCCGTCATCTTCAAACCCTGACTACACCACTCCAAAAACCCCTGAACCGAAACCCCCCTCAGCCAATTTTGAGATCGATGTAACGCCATCACCACCCGCTCATCTTGGCGCAATTCATAATAGAAACGAATCGCCAAACAAGCCGTGGCAAAATCATCCACACACCATAAACTACTCACCACCGCAGGAGTTCCCGCATACAAAAACCCACTGGCTAACCCAATATATTCATCGGTCAACAAACTCCCGATTAGTCCCGTCTCACAAGCCGAAAGCATCACCAGACGACAGGCGGGAATTTCCAGATTGCGATAAATTTCCCCTAGGGTTAAGCCTTGGTGTGCCGTGTCGAAGCGGCGACCATCCCGGAGAGTGAGAGTCTGGGGTTCCGGCTCCCGGGAGGCCGATTCCAGGGGTGCATCCCCCGCCAAAATCACAGCGGAATTCAGGGGATTTTCGCTATCAAATCCCCCGTGACAGGCAAAATGAATAATATGACTCTTGCGCAGTTTCTCCAGAGTTTCCCGGCGATTGAGGGCGGATTTCGTCGCCGCTTGCTGGGTGAGGATATAGCAGTTGGGGTCGAAGTAGGGGCGGATGAACTCCACCTCCATTTGGGCATAGCTGAGGTCTTCCGTGGGGTTCTGTACGGCGAAGAATTGGGGTTCCGTGGCCGGTTGGGGGCGGTTGTGGATGTAGTCCAGAATTTGGCAACTGGGGGCGTAGCTGACCCCTTGGCTAAAGCGCTCCAGTAACGGGGTAGCGGGGGCGTTGAGCTCAACGGATAAGGCGTGGAGGGGGAACAGGTGCAGGTAGAGATGGGGAATCAGAATCAGCCTTTGGCAGGTATCCGGGAGGGCGGCGATGATATCGGACAGGTGGAGATGTTCGGCGAGGTCATCCAGGCGTCGGTCTAGGGCTTTATACCAACTGGGTTGGCGGTAGTCGGCGAAGTAGGTTTGGTTGAATTGGTCGAGGCTGTGGCGTTCCTCGGCGCTGTAGCTGTAGGGGTGAATCTGGGGGCGGTCCTGGTCCAGGGTGACGGTGAAGGCCCAGGCTCCCAGGTCCGGGTCTTGGGGCAGATACCATTCGATGAGAGCGGTTTCCGGAGTGAGGAGTTGGCGAAAGTCCGGCAGTTGGGCGCGCACATTCTGGAAGGCGTTGAAGTCCGGGTCATTGATTTGCGCCAGCAGGCTGTCCCGTTGTTGCAGCAGGCTTTGCAGGAGAGCGGTTCCCGGTGTCTCGGAGGGTCTGGCTATCTCCCGGTTTCCCCGGGTTTCCCCCGTTCCCCCGGTCCCCGTCTCCCCGTCTGCGGCGCTCTCCGGTGCTGCGAAAGATTGTTGCAGGGCGGCGATTTCCCGGTTGAGTTGGCGATATTGTTCCTGTTGTTCGGGGGTGGCGTTTTTGGGAACCAGGTCGGCGCTGGTGAGCATTTCCATCAGGGTGCGGGACTTACTGCGCTCCACGGTCAGCAGGGCTTGGTCGTAGCGTTCCAGGTGGATGCAGGCTTGTATCATTTTGCCATAGATGGGCAGGGCATCTTCCAGGATTTTCCGTTTGCTGTTGGGGGAGGTCGCCCAGTTGCGGCTTTGTTCCACGGCGCGGATGGCGTTGTCGTAGCCTTCAATGGCGATTTCCCAGTAGTGGATGCGGTAGCCGAGGTTGCCGAGGTTGCTTCCGGTTTGGAGGCAGTCTAGGGGGAAGGATGAGGGGGTGCGGATTTCTAAGGCGGCTTTGTAGCAGGCGATCGCCTGCTCTATATTCTCCTCTGGCTCTCCTTGGATGCGCGTTCGGTAGGCTTCTCCCAAGTTATTTTGAGTCCTTCCCCAATTTTCGGGAAAGGCGGTGCGGGTGCGGACTTCTAAAGCGGATTGGAAGCAGCGAATCGCCTCCTCGATATTGTCGGCTTGCTCTCCCCGGATGCGGTCCTTGTAGGCTTCTCCCAAGTTATTTTGAGTCCTTGCCCAATCTTCGGGAAAGGCGCTGCGGGTGTAGACTTCTAAGGCGGCTTGGAAGCGGCGAATCCCCTCCTCGATATTGTCCGCTCGCTCTCCCCGGATGCGGTTATTGTAGGCAACCGCCAAGTTATTTTGAGTCATTGCCCATTTTTCGGGAAAGGCGGTGCGGGTGCGGACTTCTAAGGCGGCTTGGTAGCAGGAAATCGCCTGCTCGATATTGTCCCCTCGCTCTCCCCTGATGCGGTCATTGTAGGCAATCGCCAAGTTATTTTGAGTCATTGCCCAATCTTCGGGAAAGGCGCTGCGGATGCAGACTTCTAAGGCGGTTTGGTAGCGGCGAATCGCCTCCTCGATATTGTCCGCTCGCTCTCCCCGGATGCGGTCCTTGTAGGCATTCCCCAAGTTATTTTGAGTCGTTGCCCATTTTTCGGGAAAGGCGGTGCGGGTGTAGACTTCTAAGGCGGCTTGGTAGCAGGAAATCGCCTGCTCGATATTGTCCCCTCGCTCTCCCCTGATGCGGTCATTGTAGGCAATCGCCAAGTTATTTTGAGTCATTGCCCAATCTTCGGGAAAGGCGCTGCGGATGCAGACTTCTAAGGCCGCTTGGTAGGCAGCAATGGCAATTTCCAGATTATTGGCTCGACTGCCTAATGGGAACCCCCAAATATGAACAGCAAAATAATGAAGATTTTTGGCTAGGTCTTTATTTTTATCAAGATCCTCGGGGTCGAGTTGGGAGTGAAACCATTGGGTAACGGTTTCGGCAAAATCGAGGTCGAGTTGGTCTTGGTATTTTTGGAAAAGGGGATAAATTTGTTTCTCGCTTAATCCTCTTTTTTCCGCTTTCAGTATTTCTAACCAAATTGCTAAGTATTCTTCACGGATGACATTAACTTGAGGGTGGGAGGTTCTGGGGGGCTGAGGCTGGGAGTGGAATAAAGGGATGTTGAGCCTCTGCCATAGGTTTTGCCATCTCTCACGCCAAATCGACATTGTTCCGCCTCCATGAGTCTTGGTTAGGTGTTGTCGGTGCGGTGAAGCCTCGCGCCACCCAACAGCCACACAACCCCAACTCGATTATACCCCACCCCCCGACTCCGAGAAACCGGGTTTCTTTGAGATGTCTTCGGGTCTCCACAGAGAGACAGTTAGAAACCCGGTTTCTTTTCCCACCCACAGACCCTAAAACCTCAAATTCTTAATTCACCGGAGTCGTTTGGTCTTTTTGCAACAGAAAATCCAGGTATTCTTCTAGTTGTTTTTGTTGATGTTCTGACAGGTTGCGAAATTTACTTAAAATTGCTTCCTCTCTCAAATAGTCACTCAGGGGCATAATCTGTGATGCCGTCACTTCAATGGTAATTTGAGGAACATCAAATCCTTCTAAACTATACCCATCTTCTGGGGACTCGGGGTGATGATAATGTTCAACAATCGTGGCAATATCACCCCGTTTGAGGTGATATTGGGGCAAATCTCCCGTGAGGGCAACTTGGGAAAATAGAGGATATTGAGGTTTCATTGATTTTCTCCTTTGTCGGGGACTAGGGTTACAAATCGGGTTTCATTATTATTGACCATCCATATTGTTAATATTTTCAGTTTAATGCCATTTTGACCTCGCAAAATTGCACGAATTATATATTTTTGACCATAAGGAGTGGTTTCAATGGGTTCAGCGGGTTGAGTGAGGACTTGGGTTCTTAAATCTTGTTCTAGTTGTTGCCAGTTCTCTACTGTATATCCTGCCTGTGCTAAGAATTTAGATTTATCATCTTTAGGAAGTTGGACGAGTAAATAGTGAGTTAGTTTTGATGGGTTAATAATGGAGTCTTCTGGTAAAAAAACCATATTTTATTTCCAGTTTCAGCACAATCGGCCAGTTACGCTGCTGACCCCTCAAACAAATGGGAATCCTGGGTTAATACATCCAGAATCACATTGCTATCCACGAGGAAATCCGTCATTCCTCACCCCGCGTTAAATTTAGAATCTCATCAGTAGTCATGTCCCCTGTGGCTTTTCCCCGCAGACTGGCGATTAAATTTGCTCCTTTGGGCGAGGGGTTTTGATACCGCCAAGCTAAAAAGTCTAAGAATATTTTGGCTTCTTCCAAGGCGGGTTGGGGGAGGTTGCGAAGGATAGCTAAGAGTTCAGTTTCCGTGGTTAGCATAGTGCATTTTAGGATAGTACCCCCATTTTACCTCATCCCCGCGACGGGTGAAACTGGGTTTCTTTCTTAAATTTTGGTGAAGAAACACCAGATGCTGCTAGAAACCCGGTTTCTTTTACCAGACTTTTTCCCCCTTTCCCCTCCCAAAGTAGTACAATCAAAGAAACCCCAAGGTTGAGGTCAATGATGAGTCCCCTCCTAGAAAAAGTCTTAGCAGAAGTCACCCAACTCGATCCAAAAGAGCAGTTGCAACTCGTCTCCTACTTAGTTACCCGTTGGCAACAACAGCCGGAACTATTTGTAGAGAAAAAAATCAGCCGTAAAAATTTATTTGGTTGTATCCCTGGCAAAATAAAGATGGCCGAAGACTTTGATGCACCCCTTAATGATTTTGCTGAGTATATGTGATGCGCTTATTATTAGATACCCACATCTTTATTTGGCTGATAGACGGCAACCCCAATCTTAGCCAAACTGCAACAAATTCCACGTCACGAGGAAAAATAATTGTTTCTTGTAGGGGCGTATTGCATACGCCCCAGGGCGCAAGCATTGCGCCCCTACAAATCAATACTTGACAGAACTAGGGTTTGAACCCCCGCCGGTGTTTAGCTTCGCCCTTCGCCCAGGGTGTTTGCTGCACAAGAGTATTATTTCCCCCCAGTTTTAGGAATCAAAATTGTTCGGTTTCCTAACTTTTCCTCAAACCCTAGATTGTTTTTCAAAGCAATTAAATCCCAGTATTCAAAGCTATCAAATCCAAAGGCTTTCTGAGACAATTGCGGTAAGCTATCTCCGGATTCAGGTTGATAGGAAACCCAAGTATAAGTTTTGCCATCCAGGGTAAAACTGGGAGACTTTTGCAACCATTGCTGATATCGGTTATCCCGATTGAGGTCTAAGCGAGATGTCATCTGATGCAGGGCTTTTTGCCAGAGTTGGTATCCCGCTTGGCTCAAATGGATTCCGTCGGTGGTTAACTCGCGCTGTAACCTATCTTCGTCGTTGGTAAAGCCGGAATTGAGGTCGAAATAGATTGCGCCTTCGGATCGGGATATCGCCGCGAGTTCGAGATTAATTTTACGAATTCTACTATTAGGAAGTGCCGCCAGTCGGGTGGGTAGAATCGATTGCACCACCACTTTAGCTGGGGGGTGAATGAGTTGCAGTTCCCGGACTGTATAATAAATATTATCTGCAATACTGGCATCGGGTTTACCCTGACGCAAATCGTTAATGCCTGCTAGGATATAAATGGTATGAGGTTTGGTCTCGGAAAATGTCCACAATCGCTTTAAAATTCCGCTGGTATTATCCCCGGAAATTCCTTGATTGAGCCACAGTCTCCCCGGCGGCAGTAGTTCGGGGGGAAACCACATCGAAATCGAATCCCCTAATAAAATGGCCAGAGGATTAGTACCTTGTCCTTTAGCGACTGCCTGGGCTTCCCAAGCTAAGAGATTAGTCCATTCCTGATAGGTAGGTTGACCGATCGCTTTTTCCCATACTGATTTAAAACTATCCGGTGGGAGGAGGGTGTAAGTCCTACCAACTTTCAACCCTTCCATCCTTTGTAAATACATTTGAATTCCAGAAGCCGGTCGATTCATGAGTAAACCCTCACTATGCCTGGAATTCTAAGATAAGAGAGTAAAGGGGGATTGAGTGAAGGAGGTGGACATTTTCTAAAGCGGCTGTTTTTAGGGCGATCGCCAAGAGGGAACCCCACCCTAACCCTCCCCTTGCTAAGGGGAGGGGATCGGAGGTGCAGTTAAGTGTAAAAACCTCCTGTTGTACGTCTGAAACTCCCCCTATTTTTTCAGTTTATAAGCCTGTCGCAATTCAATTAAGGCAGTCTGGGATAGGCCAGATTTCAGCAAACGAATCAACAATCCCCAAGCCTGCAACTGTTCTAATTTCTGGGATTTTTGGAGTTGAACCTGATAAAATTGTGTCCAAAACTCCGGTGCATAATGACTCCGCCACCCCTTACGCCAGCGCTTGTGCCACTGCGCCAAATCCGGCAGGGTCGGTGATGCCACTCCCAAAATGGGCGGGAAGTCGGCATAACTCACAAACCGACTCACGCCTTTGCCATGCACATAAACAACATGGCGCATACAATCAATGCGATAGATATCCGCTTCTGAGATGCCGAACATTAGGGCCACGGTTTCTTCTGTGACAAATCGCGCCAAGGGATGCAGGATGTCCGAGGTGTGGTTAATTTTAGATTGGCGGATAACTGGCGAAGAGGGTTGAGAGTTTGATATCATAGTAGATGCCTTGGATAGTGGCTGACTAAAAGAGTTACTGGCTTCTATAGCAAGTAGCTTGAACACCAGCGAACTGTCCATATAGGTTTTAGGAGCGATCGCCCGTTAGTTTTCCAGACCTGGGGGCGATCGCTTTTATCTCTGTGTTAAATCTATTAAAAGATATCCTCTTATCGTTTGTCAAGTAAATTGTGGGTTTAGTTAGATTACGAATTCGTGAGTTTGCGAATGAGAAGGGATGGAACCTCAAAGAAGTGTCTGACCGTTCGGGTCTGGTGTACAGTACGGTCCGGCATTATGCGCGATCGCCAGGACTGGCGCTGGTAGATTTTACCGCGATTCACAAGCTGGCTCGGACTTTCGACGTTCTCATCGAAGACTTGGTGGAAATTGTCGAAGAATAGGAAACCGGCAGGGGTCTTCCTAGACCTCAGTCTGGGATGTTGCAGCGCCAGGGGTTTTTTCCAGGGTTTTATCAGGGGATGCCAACGCATTACTTGTCAAGTATGGGTTTAGTTAGGTTAAAAATTCGGGAATTAGCGGAAGAGAAGGGCTGGACCCTCAAAGAAGTCGCCGATCGCTCCGGTATTGTGTACAGTACCGTCCGAAGCTATGCAAGGCGTCCGGCGATCGCCACCGTTGATTTTACCGCCCTCCACAAATTAGCCCGAACCTTCGATGTTCTGATAGAAGACTTGGTGGAAATTATCGAAGAATAGGAAACGGTAGCGGTGTTCGCCGCTGAGAATATCCCCTATGGGTTGACAGGACCAGGATTCGCCAACGGTGGGACTTTCTGCGCTCCAAATTGAACAGGTGCAATCATGGCACTAAACCCCGATTTGTGGTGTTTTTCTCGCCAATGATGGGATCAGCAGGCAGAGGCTGGTATTGCTGAAAAATAGACAGAATTACTCCTAGCTCTACTGAGGCAGATCGCTTAATATATGGGTTAACTCAGAAAAACACCCGGGGTTCAGGTTTGTGAATTCTAGGGGGGTTGGGTATCCAGGGGGTACAGCTCAGGAGGTACGGACCCCTCACTATAACCGGCGTTACATGGGAACCGGCGGGAATTGTCCCATCGAGATCCAAGCCAGTCTAAGCAAAAGAACCTAGGCGATCGCCAGCCACCCCTCGGACCTCATCAATGCCGGTTCATCTCTGAGTCATGTTAAACAGGAAACTCCCTTAACAATCCAACCCAATAAATCGCCATGCCTACTATTCAATCTGGGACTACTCAAGTGGAGCATCAAGAAAACCTAGTTGCACTCAAGTCATACTTTATGACTTTGATTTCCCATGAACTGCGAACTCCCTTAACCACTATCTTATTATCCGCTGATTTACTGGAATGTTATAGCAATAGCTGGTCTGATGAGAAAAAACTTAAGCACGTTCAGCAAATCCAAACCGCTGCGCTTGAAATCACTAAGCTGATCGAGAGCGAACACTTTACACAAACGCTCCAAAAAGTAGCCAGTGAAATTCACTAAGTGTTTTAAGAAATTTTAAGCCTCTTCTATTCTCTTTTGTTGTAGGCAAGTTAACGGCATTAGTTGAAAACCGCTGCTCTAAAATTTCCTTGAAATGGGAATAACCCGAAGCGATCGCCCCGATGATGTCTGTCACGCCAAAGACTCAATTCCCGGTGACCCGCATGATTAGGGCGCTCTCGACGGTGAAGCAGCGATCGCACAAAAAAACCCCCATAAGGGGGCAAATCGCATCAACCAGGAGGGATAACATCCCGATTAGAACAAATACAGAATTGTAAACAGCACAATCCAGACCACATCAACAAAGTGCCAGTAAATTTCGGCGGCTTCTGGTCCAAAGTGACTGGCGCTGGAATAATGACCCGCCTTCAGAGATTTCCATAAGACCGCCAAAATTAACAGCAACCCAAAGGTAACGTGCAATCCGTGAAAGCCCGTCAGCACATAAAACGTGCTGGTAAAGATATTATCCGTCAGACCAAATCCGGTATGAAAATATTCATACAACTGTCCGGCTAGGAACACTGCCCCCATGAGTGCCGTTAGCCCGAACCAAAATCTTAGCCCATTAACATCATTCTTCTTAATCGCCGCATTGCCGCGATTCATCACAAAACTGCTGGAAATCAGGATAATCGTATTCACCCCGGGCAGCAACAGTTCCATTTCCGGCGTACCTTCCGGGGGCCACTCTGGGGAAACGGCGCGAAAGGTGAGATAAGCGGCGAATAATCCCAAAAAGATCATCGACTCTGCCACCAGAAAGATAATGATCCCAAAAATTCGATGATCCGGATGGTCACCGTGGTGACCTCCGTGGGTTCCCGCCCCATGTTCAGCTTGTATAGCCGCCTTGCTTGTATCAATTGTCCCTTGCATAAGCAATCGTCTGTTGTAGAGTTTACAGTTTGAGTCTGGGGTGAGTGGGGTCGAGTCAAGCCCAACCCCAAAAAACGTAGTGACCCGGCTTAGGAAACAGTCGGTCCCCCGGATAACATGGGAGTATTCGCTTGGGACTCGGGCATTGGGACACCCGAGTTGCGATCGCCCATGCCGTAATCATAAGGCCCTGTCAAGCGCACAGGTTCCCCAATAAAATTCTCCACCGGCGGAGGGGAAGCCGTCTGCCACTCCATCGTTAAAGCATCCCAGGGATTGCCCGATGCTTTGGTACCCCCGATCCAACTCCACACCGCATTAATAATCAATGGGACTGTAGAAACGGCAAGGATATAGGACCCAATAGTACAGACTAAATTGACCGTGGCAAATTTGGGGTCATACTCCGCCACCCGGCGAGGCATCCCTTGCAGTCCCAGATAATGCATCGGCAGGAAGCAGAGGTTAAAGCCCACCAAGGTTAGGACAAAATGTAATTTGCCCAGGAATTCGTTCATCATCCGCCCGGTCATTTTCGGGAACCAGTGATAAATCCCCGCATACAGACCGAAGACGCTGCCGCCAAAGAGAACATAATGCAAGTGGGCGACAATGAAATAGGTATCGTGAACGTGAATATCAAACGGGACCGAGGCGATCATAATCCCACTGAGGCCGCCGATCACGAACATGGAGACGAAACCCAACCCGAACAGCATGGCGCTGTTGAGGCGAATTTTGCCCCCCCAAACCGTGGCTAACCAGCTAAACACTTTAATTCCCGTGGGGACGGCGATAATCATGGTCGCCACCATGAAGAACATCCGTAACCAACCGGGAGTACCGCTGGTGAACATATGGTGCGCCCAGACAATTAAGCCTAGAAAGCTAATTGCCATACTGGAATAGGCGATCGCCTGATAGCCAAAAATTGGCTTGCGGGCGTGCACCGGCAAAATATCAGAAATCATCCCAAAAATCGGCAGAATCATGATATAAACTGCCGGGTGGGAATAAAACCAGAACATATGCTGGTAAACCACCGGGTCCCCGCCTCCCGTTGGGTTGAAAAAGGCGGTTCCCGCAATCAAGTCAAAGACCAGAAGAATTAACGCCCCAGCCAAAACCGGAGTCGAGATTAAAATCAAGGCCGAAGCTGCCAGCATTGCCCAGCAGAACAAGGGCATATCATTTAATCCCATTCCGGGCATCCGCATTTTCAGGATCGTGGTCAAAAAGTTGATCCCGCCCAAAATGGAGGAGGTTCCCAGTAACAGAACGCTCAAAATCCAGATAAATTCTCCCGCTTTGTCCCCGGTCGTACTTAATGGGGGATAGGAGGTCCAACCGGCACCAGCAGCACCGACAAAGAAGCTAGATAATAGCAGGATTCCGCCGGGGGGGATCAGCCAAAAGGCGATCGCATTCAACCGGGGGAAAGCCATATCCCGCGCCCCAATCATCAGGGGAATCAGGTAGTTGCCAAAGGCCCCGGTCCCCGCAGGCACGATCCACAGAAAAATCATGACCGTGGCATGGATCGTAAACAGACCGTTATAGAGTTCGCGACTGACAAAATCTGAGTCTGGGGTTGCCAGTTCCGTGCGAACAGCGGTGGCTAATGCACCGCCAATCAGATAAAAAATGAAGGTGCAGACCAGGTATTGAATCCCGATCACCTTATGGTCTGTACTAAAGCCAAAGTAGTCTCGCCAAGGGGTCTGTCCGCCTGCTTCTACAGCAAGGGTTTCCCCTAGGTTATCGGTTTCCGGTTCGGTTACTTGTGCCATAAATCAATTGTTATTACTGATGCGTCTGAGTTCCCCTGCTGCTTGGGGATGATGGGTCATTCGTTCCAGGTTAAAGGGCAAATTGCATCTCCCCTCCGCAGCTAAAGACATTGCCGAGGTTAAATCGCCCGATCGCCCCGATGGTGTTCCGCATGGAGTTGGTTGAGCGTCTCTCCATCAATTCCCATCTCAGCGGCTAAAGGTTGCAGATAGTCCGTTTCCGATAAATCTGCCGGATTCAGGGCCACAGTTTCCAGTCCCTCAGATTGGGCCACAATCTGACTCTGTAACCAAGATTGGAAATCTTCTTCCGTCTGCACAATCACTCGGGTTTTCATCCCGCCATGATAGGACCCACAGAGTTCGGCGCAAACCACGGAGTATTCCCCAACTTTCTGGGGAACGAAGCGCAACTCGCTTGCTCGTCCGGGGATAGCGTCTTGTTTGAGTCGAAATTCCGGAATCCACAGGGAGTGGATCACATCATTGGCGCTAATCGTCAGTTCCACCTCTTTTCCCGCAGGCAGATGCAATTCCGCAGAGGTGACGCCACTGTTCGGATAGGTGAAAATCCAGGCAAACTGGAGTCCGAGGACATTGACACTGACAAAGGGGTCTTGGCCTTGGGTGCGGGGAGAGGCCCCAACTCCCAGGGCGACCAGTTTACCCGCTGCTTTACTGGGGGCAATGGTGGGTTCGTCCGAGGGTAAGGATGCGGCGATCGCAGCGCCAGCCTGGTGTTTATGGGCAACATGAGACTCATGGGAGGCCATTGGGTCTAGGCCCCCCATTGAGTTGTAGATTTCAAAACTGTAGACCCCGATCCCCATGATGATGATGGCCGGGATCGCAGTCCAGAGAATTTCTAGGGGAACGTTGCCATGAATGGGTGGCCCATCGGTATTGTCATCGGCACGTTTTTTAAATTTGAAAATGGCGATCACGATGACCCCCTGCACGATCAGGAAGAGACCTGTGGAAATGGTCATCATCGTGTTAAATAGTGCATCAATCCGAGGCGCTTCTTCGGAGGCGGCAACGGGCATGAGACTATGATTCTGGCCGACCCACAAGCTCACCAGCGTGATGGTGATGCCTGCTATCATCGTCCAAATAGCACTGGGTACTTTCACTTCAACCTCCTTGATGAGAAATTTTGCCGCAGTCGGCGACTCCGAGTGCTGTCTTGCAACAGTTTTTTGTGACTCCAATTGCTAAGTTAGCAATTTTTCGGGTTCTCTGTATCAGTTGTGGGTATATTCCGTCCCTCAATTTGTCACAGATAGGGGATAAATAGGGAGATTTTTTGGCAATGTTTCTTCGATCGCCTGGGAATTGCACAGTTGTTATCGCTGAATGTTTTCGGCAGTGAACGGGGATGACGGTGAAAACCGTCACTAGACTTCTTCCAGAAGTATCTTAAGCCCCCCTTGGGAAGGGGGGTTGGGGGGATCAATCCGGAATGAAAGCAAAAGGTCTACTACGAAAGGGGATAACGGTGAAAACCGTTACGAGAAACGCGCATTTATTAAGAAAGGTTAACTTTCCCGTAGAGATTGTCAGGAAATCCCGGCAATTTTTAGGGGAGGGAAAATCAGGGAAAAGGCTTGTCGCTCTCGGTTCTGACTCGCTACTGTAGAAAAAGAGCTTCCTTGTCGGATTTGGGGAAAGGATAAACTACATCAGAGTAATTACTCAGTGTTAATTTAACATAAGGAACGAAAATGACGCGAAGGAGTAGCAATTATGGCGAACTCAGTCGTTGATCGGCATCCGGCGATCGCACCCACGGACTCCCCCCCTCGGGATCGGATTCGTCGCTTGGTCTGGAAAATCGCGATCGCGACCCTGCTCTTAATGGCAGTCGGCAGTGCAACAAGGGTGATGAATGCGGGTCTGGCTTGTCCAGATTGGCCGTTATGTTACGGAAAGTTAGTTCCCACCCAGCAGATGAATTTTCAAGTGTTCCTGGAATGGTTTCACCGCTTAGATGCGGGATTAATCGGCCTCAGCGCGATCGCCTTAGCCGGTTTATCCTGGTGGGATCGCCGCGAACTCCCCGGTTGGCTACCCTTTGCCTCCACCGGCGCATTGGGTTTAATCGTCTTTCAAGCCGTATTAGGCGGACTCACCGTCACCGAACTGCTGCGATTTGACATTGTAACCGCTCACCTGGGAACTGCCCTGTTATTTTTCACCACCCTGTTAATCATCGGTATGGCACTGTTACCCTATCAAGGGACTGGCAGTGTGGGTAAACTTCCCTGGATTGGCCTGTTCGGAGCAATTTTTGTCTACGTCCAAAGTTTACTCGGGGGATTAGTGGGTTCCCAATGGGCGCTTCACCAATGTTTCGGCTACAATCAGCTATGCACAGTGATGAACAGTCACATTGTTGGGGTTGTTCCCCCCACCGTCACGATCCTCGCTTTAGTGGTTTTGGCATTCCGAACTCCGGCATTGCATCCTAAATTACGACAACTCGCCAGGTGGGCCGGTATTTTGTTGCTCTTGCAAATTGGATTAGGGATTGCTACATTTTACGAACATCTGCAAGTGGAACTGCTAACGGTGTCTCACCAAGCGACGGGTGCAGCCTTACTCGGAACCCTGGTGGCGTTTACAGTATTAGCACTGCGCGATCGCGCCGGAAGTGTTCGGGTTTGAAATTTCCATCGTCAACTGTATTTCGATGCAATGGCCCAGCCTCTTGACTGCTGAAAGGAAACAAAATATTTATCATGCAAGAAATCATCGCAACTGGTACACAACGGCATCATGAAACTCTGTTGCAAGTGCTAAAAAGTTACTACCAGTTAACCAAACCTCGAATCATTCTGCTGCTGCTGATTACCACGGCATCCGGACTCTGGGTCGCGGCTCATGGAGAAGTCGATCCCCTGTTAGTATTAGTGACAATGGCGGGCGGGGCTTTAGCTGCCGCCTCAGCGAATACGATTAACTGTTTGTACGATCGCGATATCGATTACATCATGGAACGCACCCGTCATCGCCCCTTACCCTCGGGTCGGGTGCAACCTCGGGATGCGCTGATTTTTGCGATCGCCTTAGCAGTCACTTCGTTTACCCTGCTGACGGTGTTTGCGAACTTACTCGCCGCACTTCTCGCCATGTCGGGAATCGTTTTCTATGTCGCCATCTATACCCATTTACTCAAGCGTCACAGTACCCAAAATATCGTCATCGGAGGCGCTGCCGGGGCGATTCCCCCGTTAGTCGGTTGGGCGGCTGTTACGGGAGACCTGAGTTGGGCACCGTGGGTGATGTTCGCCATCATTTTTCTCTGGACACCGCCCCACTTCTGGGCATTAGCCATGATGATTCGCGATGACTATGCCGCCGTCAATGTCCCCATGTTGCCGGTGATTAAGGGAGATGAAGAAACCGCCCGTCAAATCTGGTATTATACTTTATTGCTTTTGCCATTAACCCTAGGGCTGACTTATCCCTTGCATACCAGTGGAATGGTCTATGCAGCATTGGCGGTGTTTTTAGGGGCGATTTTTGCCAAGAAAGCCTGGGAATTGTTGCAAGCCCCCACAGACCGAGACAAAGCGCGATCGCTGTTTAAATATTCGATTTTATATCTGATGTTATTATCTGCCGGAATGGTGGTGGATAGTTTGCCCGTGACTCATCAGGTAACGACGGCGATCGGTCAAAATGTTCAGGTTTTAATCAGTGCAACGGGCGTGATGTAATTATCCCGATTTGACTCCGGTGAATTCCTCAGTTAATCGCCAATAAAACTAACCTAAATCGGTTAGTAAACCACAGAGATTGTGGGATGGGGTGGGCCAATTGCCTACCCCTAATTTTTGGGGAAATTTTTAACTCAACCCGCACCCTAAAGGGTGGGGCTATACAGACAAATCCCGCCTGTGCGGGCTAATAGAAAAAATAGGTTTTTGATAAGCGGATTGGGTATCATCCTAATTCCCCTCACTTGGACAACTCGGAATAAAATGTTAAAATGAACAGAAATTAACATCACAGGAGGTAATGTGGAAGTCAAAGCTAAGCTGACCCTAGAAGAATTTTTCGCTTTACCGGAAGGGGATATTACCTACGAATTGGTTGATGGAGAAGCTAAACCTAAAATGTCACCCAAACGATTTCATTCTAGATTAACCATTACCCTATGTTTACTGCTGACGCACTGGAATCAGGACCGGGGTGAGGTGGGGATTGAGTGGGCCATAAGACTGAAACGCAAGGGTCAAGACTGGGTACCCATCCCGGATTTGCTGTATATCTCAGCCGATCGCCTCTCTCGCGATCGCATCCTGGATGAACCTTGTCCCATTCCTCCCGAATTAGCTATTGAAATTATTTCACCGGACCAAAGTTTTGGCGAAATCAGTGGCAAGGTGATCGATTACTTAAATGCGGGAGTTTCTCGCATCTGGATTGTCGATGCTAAAGTCAAAACCCTCACTATTTTCTATCCCGATTCTCCCCCACAAACCAAACAGGGGGATGAAGTTATTACCGATGAATTATTGCCCGGATTAGAATTCACTCCCGCCCAGATTTTTGATGACGCTAGAATACCTTAATCCCCGAAAAAATTGGTAGAAATTTAGCAATTTAAGCGTTATTCACGCCATCCACCTCTCCCGATTCACCCCATCTACTGCCAACCCTTGATCCAGCCTAATCCCTCGGACTGAGAGGCCCTATTCTGAAATTTTTACTCCGGACATACCATAAAGCGTTTAAAATGAAATTACAGAGTATGTAGATTTGTATCAAGTTCGGATTAAGAAACTCATGGCCCCTGCTGTTTTAATCGAAAACCTTCAAAAGCGTTACGGAACCGTGGAAGCGGTGAAAGATGTCTCCTTCCAAATTGATCCGGGTGAAATCTTCGGGCTGTTGGGTCCCAATGGTGCAGGCAAAACCACCACCATTCGCTGTTTATGCAGTCTGGTCACTCCCGATGCCGGTCGTCTGGAGGTTTCGGGCATCGATGTGGTGGCAAATCCTAAACTAGCCCGAGGGCGTCTGGGTTATGTGGCCCAGGAAGTTGCTTTAGATAAGGTGCTGACAGGTCGGGAACTCTTGGAATTGCAAGCGGCATTGTATCATATTCCCAAATTTTTGGCAAGAGATAGAATTAAGACGGTCCTAGCCTTATTGGGTTTGGACGAGTGGGCCGATCGCCAAACGGGCAAATATTCCGGGGGTCTCAAGAAGCGTCTGGATTTGGCTGCCGGATTATTGCACCAACCGGATGTTTTAGTCTTGGATGAACCCACGGTGGGATTAGATATAGAGACTCGCATGGCGGTGTGGGGATTTCTGCGGCAGTTGCGCGAGAATGGGACAACGGTTTTGATTACCAGTCATTATCTGGAAGAAATTGATGCCTTGGCCGATCGCGTGGCAATTATCGATCGCGGTCACGTGATTAATACGGGGACCCCTTCTGCCTTAAAAGATCAAGTCGGAGGCGATCGCATTACCCTGCGAATCCGGGAATTCTCTCCCTTGGAAGAGGCGCAACAAGCCAAATCCTTACTCGAACCCCTCCCCTTTGTAGAAGAAATTATCATCAACAATGCTCAAGGAAATTCCCTGAATTTGGTGGTGAAATCCCAAAGTGATGCCTTGTTAACCATTCAACAAGCCTTACGAGATGCCGGTTTACCCACCTTCGGAATTGCCCAATCTCGACCCAGTTTAGATGATGTTTATCTCACGGCAACAGGTCGCACCCTGTTAGATGCAGAAATTGCTGCAGCAGGAACTCGGGACCCGAAAAAGGAACGCAAACAGAATATGCGATAACATCATTCACGATTGGTTATCCCCCCTTCTAATTCAACTGCAAAAAATACCATAAACAATCAGATTATGAGTCAAACTGTTACACCCAACCCAGCTACAGTCTTAACTACCCCAAGGGTTGAGACCAGTCCAGGTAACCCCATCGGGGAATTTACTCAGGAAACCTTGGCCCTGACCAAACGGCTATTTATTCAATTAAAACGCCGTCCCTCTAGCTTAATTGCCGGGGTGATTCAGCCTTTGATGTGGTTGATTCTCTTCGGCGCGTTGTTTCAAAATGCTCCCCAAGGAATGTTTGGGGAGAGTGTGAATTATGCCCAATTCTTAGGGGCGGGGGTGATTGTGTTTACTGCCTTTTCTGGGGCGTTAAATGCGGGATTGCCGATTATGTTCGATCGCGAATTTGGCTTCCTGAATCGGCTACTGGTTGCCCCCCTCTCGACTCGGTTTTCGATTGTGGTAGCTTCAGCAATTTATATTTTGCTATTGAGCTTCATTCAAACTGCGGTGATTGTAACTGCTGGTGCCTTTATGGGTGCGGGATTACCGGGGGGATTAGGATTAGGGGCGATCGCCTTTATTACCCTGCTGCTGGTTTTAGGCGTCACCGGATTGAGTCTGGGATTAGCCTTTGCCTTACCGGGACATATCGAACTGTTGGCGGTGATTTTCGTGATTAACTTGCCGCTATTGTTTGCCAGTACGGCATTAGCGCCGCTTTCCTTTATGCCGAAATGGTTGCAAATAGTTGCTACCTTAAATCCCTTGAGTTATGCGATCGAACCCATTCGCTATCTGTACCTCCATTCTGACTGGACCCTCAGCAGTATCGTCATGCAGGCCCCTTGGGGAGAAGTCAGCTTTGGCAGTGCATTGGGAATCCTTGCTGGATTTGCAGCAGTGGCATTATTGAGCATTCAACCCCTACTCCGGAGAACTTTTGCTTAGTAGAATGGTCGGTATAATCAATGGTTCACCTGACAAACCTATGAAATCGACGTTCACCTTTAACCCAATGGCTCGAATTTCACTCGGAACCCTCGCCGCGATCGCCATGACTGCCGTAATGTTACCTGAGTCGGCGACAGCAGAAGAAACCAACCGCGCCAGCGATTTACTAGAACCCCAAATTCAGCTTCAAAAGAATCCCTTTGAATCGACTGCTGGGGATGGGCAGCAGTTGGATGTATTTGATCTGATTCATCGCGCTCAATTCGGAACCTCCCGCAGTATGCAGGAATTTAATCTCCAGCAACGGGAAATCCTCAATGATGCAGCAGCCGATTTTCGTTCCCGACAATTGCAAATGCTGGAGAAAAATCAACAACCGGAAATTTCTGAAGAAGAACCCCTACCCAACTCGGATTCCCTTCCTGGGGATACTCCTTAACTAAGTTCCCTTTGGGACGGAGTAATAAACGCTGATGGAGTCAGTTCCATCGGCGTTTATGGTTTTAAGTGAGGATTTAGTGGGTTGATCGCACTTGCGCCAAGACTAACCCAAACCAATTATTTGGATCGGTCCAAGTTTTCACCGTCGTCAACCCTTGTTTCTGCAAATACTGCCGCATTTCCTCTAAATCAAATTTCCGGGAAATTTCCGTCAGGATGGTTTCTTCCGGTTCAAATTCAACAGTTAAGTCCAAAGCGCGCAGTTGCACGGTTTGAGCGCGCCGACTGCGCAAGTGCATTTCAATTTGATGTAGTTCTTGGTTATAAAATGCCCAATGTTCAAACTGTTCGGGTTTAAAATTACCATCAAAGCGCCAATTCAAATGATTTAACACATTTTGATTAAATTCGGCGGTTACCCCTTGAGCATCGTTATAAGCAGGCTCTAAAATGGTTGGAGATTTATGCAGATCAATTCCTAACAGGAAATATTCCCCGACTTCTAATGCCTGAACAATATCGGCAAAAAAGCGATCGCATTCTTCGGGGTTCAAATTTCCCAAGGTACTGCCTAAAAAGCAGAGGGTGCGGGTGGGCAGAATCGCGGGAGTCAAATTGGCTAGGGCTAATTCATAAGTGCTGACTAGCCCATGCACCTGCAATGACGGATAATCTAGTAATAACTGGTTGGCGCTACTTTCTAAAATTCCGCCACTGACATCAATCGGCAGATAGCGCAGGGGATATCCCAAATTTTTGTAGGCATCTAAGAGAATTCGAGTTTTGGTGGAACTGCCACTGCCGAGTTCTACAATTTCGCTAGACCCCGTGATTTGGGCAATTTCTGCCGAACAATCCTGCAAAATTGCCGCTTCTGTCCGAGTGGGATAATATTCGGGTAAGTCGCAGATTTGCTCAAATAAATGAGACCCGCGATCGTCATAAAAATAGCGGGGGGAAAGGGTTTTTTGCGTCTGGGTTAACCCCTGAATGACATCAGAACCGTTATCAATTTCGGCAGGAGAAAGAGTGGGGCTGACTAATCGTTCTAGCCGCAAGCGTTCCGATAGAATAGCCGGTTCAAAGTCAACCCGGGTGGCTAACTCTGGGGTATCAGACGGTTTTGCAAATTTCATCCGTATTTTTTAGGTGTGAGGCATAAACAAATCGGGTTCACGGTTCTATCAGCTATCTCAGGGTATGGGAGACTGATAGAATCGCGATCGCCGTTCTTATATTGTCTCATTGTCCGCGAAAACCGGGCGGAAAAGTTCCTGCTTTAGGAATAAATTTTCTCACTAATCGCGAACTCTAATTAATCGCAGAGATTTGCATAATTCCTATTAATCACTTCCCCCAGCACAGCGAAATCCTGCTAAAATCAGTCGCATCCAAGGGTGATACCAGTTACGGAAACTGCCGCGCATCGCCCAAGGACGAGTCGCCCAACTGCTGCCGCGTAAGACGCGATGCTGTTGGTCAAAATAGGTTTGGGAGTATCCCGGGTAGGGATAGGGTTTGAATCCCGGATAGGGCGTAAACCAGCTAGAGGTCCATTCCCAGACATTTCCCATCATGTCATAACATCCGTAGGCGCTAACACCTAGGGGATACCGATTAACCGGGGTGGTTTGCGCTTGTTGATTATCATGATTGCAGCGATCGCCCGTGGGAAATTCATCTCCCCAAGGATAGATGCGCTTTGTCTGGGTCACCGGGTCCCAACAGGCCGCTTTTTCCCATTCTGCTTCCGTCGGGAGTCGTTTCCCCACAAATCTTGCATAAGCTTCCGCTTCATAGTAACTGACGCCACAGACGGGATGATGATTAAACGCCGGTTCATCTCGCCAGTACAGCGGTTGAGTCACTTGTGCACCTTGTAACCAGTCCCAACCCGCCTGAGACCACCAATCCCGCGTTTGATATCCTCCGCATTGTATAAATTGCCGATATTGTTCACAGGTGACGGGATAGGGGTCAATGGTGTAATCTGGCAGGTACAATCGTTGGGGTGACTGCTCATTATCCAGGGTATCGGGTCCATCGTTTCCCATCCAAAACTCTCCGTCCGGAATAAGGACAGTTTGAGTCGGCAATTCTGAAGCATCGGCGATCGCCTCCTCTCCTTTTCCTTTCGCCCAGTTCTGTAATTGCAAAATAAAGGCAATGGTTTCTGTATGCTGACTTTCATGTTGCAGGATAAACCGCCAAATTCGCTCTTGTTTTTCCAAGTCAGCGATTTTTAAATACTCTAAAACCTGCGATCGCACCGCCGAAATATAATCCAAAATCTCCGGCAACGGCGGTAACTCAACTCGTTGATGTTTCGGCAATCCATCCTGTGCCATCAATTGCCGATACTGGGGAAATAAAGGCGCTATTCCTGCACCTCGTTCCAGCAACCATAATCCTTCCGTAAATCCAATATGTCCTAAGTGCCAACCCACGGGACTAAACTCAGGATGGACTTGACAGCGAAAGGTCTCGTCATTCATCGATTCAAAGAGTTTGAGGGTGCCCAGGCGACATTGATGCATCGATTCGCGGAGTTCCTCTCTCACAGCATCCGGGTCACGGACTACCCCAGAGGCGATCGCCTTAGATTTGATGGATATTGATCTCAAGATTCTCCCCCACCGTAATAATACTTTCTTCCGGACATTTATGCCAATCTCCCTCGAACAAAGGTTCCGAGGCAATCATCACCGAGTCGGGAAAGTTCGGATCATCCCGCAACCAGTACAAAGTCGGTGCACCTGTCTGATTTGCAAAGCGTGAAGCAACCAATTGATGTCCGTCAGTGATGATCAAATTGGCCGAAAATTTCACCCCTTCGGGTCTAGCGAGTTCCGTTAAAATGGTTAAGGTACTGTGCAATGCGGAAGTGAGGGGGGGATGCGCTTGCGGGTGATGATCTGCCGTGACATCTAAGAGGGAGAGAAATAGGGCAAAAATATGTTCGGTGTCTGTCGTCCCGCTAATGTGTTGGTAAATCTCATCCCCTAGCTTGTTGCGAATTGGACGATACAGGGTTTTGCGGAAGTTATCGATAAACCCGTTGTGAATCGCCATAATCCGGCGATCGCCAAAAGGGGGACAATTGTTTAAGGTCACCTCCTGTCCTACGGTCGCACTGCGGACACATCCGAGGAAGGTTCCGGTTTCAATATACCGACTCAGATGCGGCAGGTTCGTATCATTCCAAATCGGCAGCAGATTTTTGTAAGTAAAGGGGTCAACCTCCCGGTCTGGATCATACCATCCGATGCCAAATCCGTCAGCGTTGACGACTCCGGAGGTCATTTCTCGCGGTTGATAGCTTTGCGCCAGCAGGGAATGTTCAGGTTTCAGAAGTAGGCGATCGAGTTGAATCGGTCGGCCTAAGTAGGCAAGTAAACGACACATAGTAAATTTTGTATTTGACTCTGTAAAATTATAGAACAAATTAGTCCCGAGTGAAGTTCAAACCTTACTCGGGTGACTCAAAAATCTTGGAAAGACAGGTAACCTACACAGGACTATGAAGTATATTGTTCTATTTACCATTTTGGGGACCGGACTCCTCACCCTGGGAGAGCAATTAGGCGGATTTGGATGGGTGTTCGCGTGGTTAGGGCTGGATTTTTTAATTGTGGCCGCCGCTTATTTGAAACTGGGGTATAAAATTTTTGGCAAGCGCTCCACCGATGGACAATTGGGACTGGCTTCAGTTATTTTATTATTCCCTTACCTGTTATTCTGTTGGGGTTTTTGGCATTTACAGCGCCGATTTTTGAAAGAAGACTGTTATAATTATATAGCACCGGGTTTGTGGATGGGAAGACGGGCTTTTGTTGATGAGTTACCGGCGGATATTAGTTTATTAGTGGATTTAACCGCTGAGTTTCCCGAACCCAAAGGGGCGCTAGATGGGAAAGACTATCTTTGTTTACCCACGTTAGATGCTCACGTTCCCAATGAGGGAGAATTCCGCGCCTTAGTCCAAAAAATTGCGGATTGGCCGGGAAATGTTTACATCCACTGTGCGATCGGACATGGGCGATCGGCCACCGTCGCTGCTGCAGTTTTGATGGCCCGAGGATTGGCAACTAATGCTCAGGAGGCGGAAGCGATGTTGAAGAAAGCGCGACCCTGGATTAAGTTAAATCAAACCCAGCGCCAGTTATTAGAAACGGTGGGGTTTTAGTTCAGGAATAGACGGGGCATCTGCTGTATTCTCCCCTGCCTCAGATTTAAAAGTTAAGAATTTTCTCGGCCAGTTCCCCCGAGTCCGGTCCAACCTCGGGGGAGTTTAATGGGGTGATGAATGAAATACTCAATTCACTCGGATTGATGAATCCCCCGAGGGAGATTTAATTATTTGTAAATCGATTATTTTATAGCCGTCTAAAAATATGTAAACATTTTATTGTAATTCTGCGTCTTGGCTATTTATTAGAACAAAAACAGGAGTCCAGGCTTTATGAAATCTGAAAAAATTCTTTTTTCGTTGGTGTTAATGGGGTTGATTGGATTAATCGCCCCTTTAGGGGGATTCAACGCTGCTGAAGTGACCGGGCAAGGGTTAGGCGTAGAGTCGGCCACCTTGATGGCAAAGGGCGATCGCCAGATGAATTTGGATAATGTCCCCAGAGGTGTGCAAAGTGCCGTGATTAGTGACCTGTCCCGCCGCCAAAACATCCCCGAACGACAAATTCGGATTACGGAAGCAACCCGCCAAACTTGGCCGGATTCTTGTCTCGGTTTGTCGGGACCGAACGAATTCTGCTCTCAAGTGCGAACCGAGGGCTGGCGGCTTGTGCTCACGGAAAACAATAATCGGTGGGTATATCGCACGGATGAAAACGGTCGGACGGTCCGGTTAGAATCGGGACAGAATGCGACGAGTACGGAGTTACCGCGATCAGTGTCCGATGCTGTCTTACAAGCAGTTTCCAGTCGGGGGCAAATGTCTATCAATAACTTTCGGATTGTGAAAGCGGTGCGGCAAACTTGGCCCGATGGCTGTCTGGGAGTTCCCCAAGCCGGGACAAGTTGTACTCAAGCGCGGGTTGAGGGATGGGAAGTGACTGTGATCAGCGATCGCGCTGCGGGTCAGCGGTGGATTTATCGCACGGATAACTCGGGTCGCACGGTTGTTTTATCCGAAGCTTACGATGGTCGATCCAGCTTACCGCGATCGGGTCCTAATCCTGTCTTACAACCGGGTACAAATCGGCCTGTCCCGAATTCTTCCCAAATTCCGCCTCACGAAATGCCGCAACCGTTAACCCAGGGAATCATCTTCCGCGCCATTTCCAGTGGGGGAATCACCGGACAGACTTATGAAACGGTACTCATGAATAATGGTACATTGATGCAGGTCTTACAAGGACCGGGCAATGCCAATGATTCCGGGCGGCGCGTGGGTCGGATTTCGCCCCGAGAAGTGCAGGAGTTTCGACGGTTGCTTTCCCAGCAGCAATTTGATCGCTATAACGGTTTGAATGTATCTCCCTCTGGGGGGAGTGCCGACTATATCACGGTTATCCTTTCTAGCCGTTCGAGTACGATTCGCTATGCCGATATCAGCCAACAACAGCTTCCCTCCAATTTACAGCCGGTGATTCAATCCTGGAATCGCATTGTGAGTCAAATTGGACGGTAAAGGGTGCGAAATGATAGGGAATCCATTCCGATGAGTTGAGATAAAAATGAGGCGGTTCCGGAGGAGTCGGGGTGACTCAGAAGGAGGGGAAAAAGAAAAGTTAGAAACCCGGTTTCTATTCCGATCGGGTGATTAATTGGCCTAAATCTTGTCAAAAAAGCTGGGGTTTTGGCGGACTGATTTCAAAGAGAATCACGGGTTGAGAGCAACGAGATGAAAGAGGGTCCCTGGGATTTAAACCGGGGTAAATTGAATCAAGGTAGCCTGGGCTACAAACGGGCAGAACGATTTGCGTATGAGCGCGATCGCTCTGCCCGTCTTGATTTAGGGGACATCTCCTGTTACAGTTAAAAATATACCCGTAGCGGGTTTTACCTAAACGCCCCATCAAGATTGGGCCAGGTTCGGAGAAAAGCGCGATCGCCAATTCCCTTCAATTACCCTGATCCCTGTAAGGAAAAGGATGGGTTACCAGGGAGTTCTGGTGATTTGAAGCCCCCTTAAATGACCGGGGAAAGTCTTTGATTTAGGTTGCGGTTGTGGGATTATCCCCAAACTCGCAATCTCGCGATTAAAGTAGCGTTTGCGGAACTTACAGCCGGGGTGTTGTTGTCTAAATTCACATCTGAGGTTTGGTGCGATCGCAGAAACTCCATTGCGATCTTTCCCCCAGGATGCCCCGTGCAATCCGGGTTAATTCCAACAGGCATTTAGGCATCGCGAATAACGGAGCAGTGCTATGAACCACGACGAACAACGCCGTAAAAAACAGCCTAACCCGCTGGTACTCGCCGTCATGCTGACAGGTGTCTTACTCCTAGAGGTACATCCCAAAGCCACTTCTAGTGCGAGTGCAGTGAGCGATCCAATGGCGATCGCGGGGCAACTCGTTCGCAACACGCGCAATCTTCTGCGTCAAACGATTCACCCGTACCCTCTCCCCGAGGCGGTGATCCAGGCGGTTCAACAAGACCTTTCCTTTAAACTGGGAATTCCTGCCTCTGAACTCCCGATTACTGAGTACAGTCTGGAATCCGAGCCTCCTCAGTGTCAGGAGAACTCGGATCCCCCGGGGAATTGTACCGATACCAGCCTAAAGCAATGGCGGATTGTCGTCTCCGATCGCTGGGTGTATCGCAGCGATCCCCAGGGACAGAGCCTGACACTGGAAACCCCGGCTGTGCCGGTTAGCTACCTCCCCACAGAGGTTGCTAATGCAGTTTTAGAAGCCTCGGCCCGTCGTTCCCGCTTGGACATCGCGGACCTCAGCATTACCGATATTCAGGTCCGGGATTGGCCGAATCTCTGCCTAGAGGTAGAGATTCCTGGGCAAGAGTGTCATTTGGGCACTACCCCGGGTTGGCAGATTGCGATCGCTGCGGGTCAGGAACGTTTAGTTTATAACGTCGATCGCTCAGGGGAGGTCCTCTTATTCAATTCCGCCTTATCTTCAGCCCTTGCGCCTTTGAAGCAGCCCCCTTTGCCCTCGGGTTTAGCAACCCTAGTCAAAGCTGACCTCACTGAAAAAGTAGGGATTTCAGCGGAACAATTAGACATCGCCGAATATAGCCCCCAAACTTGGACCGACAGTTGTCTGGGATTGCTCCATTCCCAAGCCGTCTGCGATCGCAACACAGTCAACGGCTGGCGAATCGTCCTCTCTAATGGTGGCACTCGCTGGGTTTATCGCACTGATGCTACCGGCAAAACCCTCGGCTTAGAAACCTCAATTTCTGAACACCAGCACCCTAAAAACTAAACATTTAAAACTTAATTCAGACTGAATCTATCACCTTAACCCGTCAATTCTGACCCTGCTCCCGCCTGCTAAACCCTGCAAAGGGAACCTACCCCCACCAAGGTCCCGCTCGGAATTTCCTCCCGAAGCGGGCCTATTTTACTTCCCTTGGAAGTGAGCTTGACCCGGCGAAGTTTTTCCGGGATCATCACTTAGGGAACTCCGGAAAAAAGGGGTTCCTCGACTCGGAAAAAAGTCTTAAAAGAGTGCTAACCTAACTATCACCAGAGGGGTATTTCATTTTTTGGAAGATCCCGAATCAAGCTGCCTTTGCTCCAAGCCGCTTTACCTTTTAAACTAGGGTATTCTACACAAAAAGAAGCGCTTTCTTTCCTATGGAGTTTCAGTGGCTAAATCGGAGAGGAAGCGCTTTCCTTGTCAAGGGATATCGAACTCCAGGAGGATTTTGCCATGTTATTGCCCAAAAACCTGTCGATCGCAATCTGCTCTTTGCTCTTGGGCTTCACGGGTTTCAGTCTGGCGGGATGTCAAAACTTAGGGGTGGTTTCATCCGGGGATCTCAGGGTTAACCAGCCGGTAAGGTTAATCGCCGAAGCCGATCGCCAAGCTGTCTTCGTCAGTCTGCCCTCCCCTCGACGGGACCCGAACCCCGACTTTTCTGCCGAAGTTCTGGAAATCGACCTGAACGGTAAGAAGCGCCGCATTGAGGCAATCCGTAAGCAAATTAAATATCCAGATTCGGTGACGGGGGAATCCAACCTGTTATATTTGTTGGGCTTTAATTGGGGCGGAACCCAACGCTGGATTCCCGATCCCCAGCATCCCTCACCCGAATTCTGGCAGAATCCCCAAGACCCCTCGGTGCTGTTGTTTCAACCTCAATCCAACCTAGGGAGCTTATATCTGCTGGATACGAACACCCTCGAAGTGAAGGCGATCGGCAACCATCAGGCCCTACGGGAGGCGATCGCCAAAACTAGAGCATTGCCCCCAACGCCCCCACCCCCGAATTGCCAGGAATCCGAGTGCGAAGCGGGGGCGAAAATTCTCTACTGGGCTTCTGATCCCAATTGGTCCCCCGATGGTCGGATGATTGCCTTTACCTCGAATCGGGAAACTTTGGGAGCCTCTTCCGATATGAGTGTTTGGGTGTTGGATGTGGCAACGGGTAAAGCCTCTAAAACCCTGGGCCGCACTGGGGACAAATATCGCATTTTCGGATGGACGGCCCAAGGTCAAATTTTGGCTTTGGAGTATAATCAATTGCCCAATTCATTAGTTGCTATCTCCCCCACCACAGGAAACAAGGAAGTTTTATTACAAGGTCAATTCCTGGAATTCCTGGCCCTGAGCGATGATTACAAGACGTTGCTCTATGCCAGCCGCCCCCCGGGGGAAAACTCCACAAGCAGCTTTGCTAAACTCTACGCCTTTTCAGCGGATACCCGAGAAAGTCAACTTCTGTTTGAAGAAACTCCCATTGAACGGTTGTCTAGCATCCGCCCGGATTTCTCAGAACAAAGCGATCGCGTGGTGGCGGTCCTCAGCGATGTTGAAGGCGGTCACACCCTCTGGGTTTATGACTTACCGCGACAAATCAGTCAGCGGGTTTCCCTGCCTTCGGGTAAACGCCTCTTTGCCACGGAACGCAAGCTAGAGTGGGCCGGAGACCGCCTGGTTGTTCCCCTGGAAGATGTCGAAACTCAGTCCTTCAGCACCCTCCTGATGACCGTTGACTTGTAGGGTCCCGCCTCTGAGTCCCGGGAGAATTTTAAAGATTTCTTGAATCTACGGTTCCCCGGTCGGGATACGCTTGTTTTTTTATCTAACCTTTGATAGAATTCCTTCATACCTAGCAACTGGTTAGCCAAAAAATGAGCGTTCAGCCTAGACATTTACAGGGTTTGCAGACCCAACCGTCCCTGAGCAAAAGGTCAGCCCGATTAGAATCTCCTAGCGAAACCTTTTATTATTTCGCTTATGGTTCTTGTATGTGTCCAGTGGATTTAAAACGATCGCTGGGGGAACCTACCCATCAGTATGCGATCGGTCCTGCTACTCTCAAAGGCTATCGCCTGCAATTCTCCGGGTATTCAACCTTACGCAATTGCGGCGTTCTCGATGTGGTCAAAGACCCCACGGCCTCTGTAGAAGGCGTTCTCTATCAACTCCCTTGGCGACTGTCCGATCGCCTGGATGAACGGGAAAAAGGCTATCATCGCGAGGCGATCGAAATCTTCTCGGGTCACCAAGTTTACCAAAATGTTCGCACTTATACCGTCGCCCATAAACTCTCCGAAGAACTCCCCCCCAACGATTGGTATTTTCAGGTTGTCTTACGCGGGGCAGTCACCTGCGGACTTCCAGAATCCTACTGCTGGCATTTATTTAACTATATGTATCAATTGCAAACCCGCCCTGCTCAGAATACGCTGCTCAAAACTGCCTCAATTTCTACTTCTTGCCCGGAATGAAAGCGGCGCTTTTTGGAGCAAGCAATTCGCCGAACTTTCTCATCAAAATCCCTAGAGATATCTCTCCCCTAAAACCTTAAAAAACCCGTTTTCAGGACAGAAAACGGGTTAAAAGGGGGGGTTTTAATCTCTACCACACCAGCAAAAGCTCCAGGGGTTCAACTCACCTGGGCAGTGCGTTGTTCTAACGGAATCTCTATGCGATCGCCTGGTTTGGGGTCGATCGCCCGGGTAGAAATCTGGTGCTTTGCCAACAAAGAGCGAAAATCTTCAATCGTTCCTTGGTCGCGAATCAGAGACATTAACAGCCCCTCAAATATCACATCCCCTCCCGCTGCAGTTGGTAACATCACTTGAGGTTGCAGCATTTTAGCCAGTTCTAAAGCACTTTCTTTCCCTTTAATAATTGACCCCACAAGTGGTAGGGATAAATCAACAATTGGGGCGATCACCACATCTATAGGGCCTTCATTTTTTAGGGTGGGAGAATGAGAACCGTGGGGTTCGTAATATAGACTCGTACCCGTTTCTAAATCTCGGAGAATATAGGCATTTTCCACCACAAAAGGTCCAATAGGTGAACCGGGAATTGCTTTAATTTCGAGTTGATTTCCCAAGCAAAAAATTTGCCCATGTGCCAGGGGGGTGATTTGAGTATAATTCAACTCCCGGACTATCTTGGCTGCATTAACAGAAGCGACAACGGGAATTTGGCGATCGAGTTGTTTTAATGTGGGCGGATGTGCATGGTCTTCCAAACCCTGGGACAGTAAAATCAGATCGATATTGCCCGGGATGGGGCGCTCCCTACGGCGATCGCTTTTGAACAACCAAGGCTGGTTTCCAAATACTAATGGACCCACGAGCCAGGGGTCAAGTAGGATCCGCTTAGAGGCTAATTCAATGAGCCACGAATTACTGTCTAACCAAGTCAAATACATAATCCGAACAATCTTATCTTATTGATAACGCCTTTCAATATTTTACGTCTTTGTTACAATTGCTTATCAGATTTTCAGGAATTGCCTTGGGGTAAGGGCTTGGAGCAACGGGACAGGACTGTAATAAAATCACCCATTCTTAAACCCTCGCATCTAGCGCCGAGGGAGGAGTAGGGTGGGTGAGCTATCCTCTGGGTCTGTTGGCGATCGCCGCTCCTAATGAATCTCAATAGGCTGGAAGTGCAGGAGCAGGGAAGGCAGAAAATTGAGGAAGCGAATAAGGCTAGTAAATTATACGTTCCAGCCTGCCTTGAGTGGTGCAAACCGGGCCTTTGAAAGGACTGCCTATTGTCATAAGAATCAATATCCCTTTTTTGAGCCGCGATCCCCCCTAAAAAAGATTCGATCCCCGTTTCTATTCTCCCTAATTTTTTCCAGCGATCGCCTAGGCGCAAGAACGCTCATAGAGCAATGGTTTTCCGGCGGGGGCCTAAAAAATTATCGGAATTTAGGACTCAAATCACACGAGTCCGGAGCTTTAAATCACAAATTGACTTGATAAAATACCCCATACTTGAGATAATAAAGTTAAAGAAATCATTACGTTTTCACGAGGGGAGAAAATGGTAATTCAGGGAAATTTCTACAAATTGACAATTTCTGAAATTTTTTGTCAAATCTGGCGCTCTGGAAAAATCACTTACCTAGAACGCTGGGGTTTGATGAGAGCGCTGCTCAAGGATTCACTAACCGAAGATGAAATGGACGCCATCAACCGCCTGCTTCATGCAGTCCGGCGCGGATGGTTACGAGTTGAAGAGTAAACGCCCTTGGGCAAGCCTCAGTTGTCATCCATATCGCGATCGTCCAGATGAAGCCTGGTTAAACAGTCATCTGGGTTCCATCTAAAAACAAATAAATTTTAGGTCTAAAACGATTCCTTACAGGGAGACCCCGATCGGTTTTCTTCAGTTTATGAGGTATATTTTGGATTTTTTTTAAGCCTAAACCCCCCCATGATGCGCCAGTAGAGAGCAAGCGCGCCTGATACCAAATCCGCTTGTTAAAAGTCGTTTTTATCCCATAGCGGGCTGAGGCAGGCTTTGTCCCTGTAGACCCACCCTTGAGGGTGTGGGTTTTTATAGGTCTTTGAAAACCGGATTCCGTATGACTTCCTAGCCGACACAGCCTAGAACCCCCAAAGCATACCCACTGCCCTATCCCGATCCACTCCTATACTCCAGCAATCGCGAAAAGCCAATTGATTGTTCGGACAACTGGATTTGTGTACAAAATTTTAGATAATTCGCAATAAATTATACTCCCTCCCCTATCTATCCCCTAGTGCTGGGTTAAATGACTCTTCCCTCACCCAATTGAGTCGAGCAGACCGACAAGAAACCCGGTTTCAGGTCCTGCCTTGTGGCGAACACCCCCAATTTTTTCAAGAAACCGGCTTGCTAACCTGACATTTTAGGTGCGGGCTTTTCCATTGGGTTGAATTACCCCTTTTAAAGTGGCTCCGCGAAGGTTGACATTCACTACATTAGCTTGAGAGAGATTCGCGCCGGAAAGATTGGCTTTTGTCAAATCTGCATCCATCAAATGAGAACCCATCAGATTTGCCTCACTTAAATTCGCTTCGCTCAGATTGGTTTGAATTAGATAAGCTCCACTCAAGTTAGCCAGACTGAGTTCAGCACCACTGAGGTTTGCGCCAGTTAGCAGTTTATGGCTCAAGTCAACCCCGGTTAAATTGGCCCCACTAAAGTTAATCCCACTTAATTGGGCATCCTTGAGGCACACTTCTGTCAAATCTGTTTGGCTGAGGTTGGCTTTGCTGAGATTCGCACCACTGAGGTTAGCTTCCCGAATATCGGCTTTAGTTAGGTTAGCCCAATTGAGATGAGCTTGACTGAGGTTGGCTTGCTTGAGATTGGCGGCACTGAGGTTGGCATGAGTTAGATCGGCGAGGTTTAAGTTGCTTTGCTTGAGTTTGGCCCCACTAAGATCCGCTTTATGCAGGTTGGCTTCGGTTAAATCGGCTTTATTGAGGCTGGCTAGACTTAGATCGGCTTCTCGCAGATCCGCAGATTTCAGATTCGTTCCGATTAAATAGGTTTGATTGAGTTTGGCGTTATTGAGGTTGGCTCCACTCAGGTTAGCGCCGCTCACGTCGGCGTTGGTGAGAATGGCTCCGGTGAGGTTGGCCCCACTGAGGTCGGCCCAATTCAGGTGAGCGCCCGCTAAATTGGCTCCACTGAGGTTGGCTCCGGTGAGGTTGGCTCCACTGAGGCTGGCTCCGCTTAAATTGGCTCGACTCAGATTGGCTCCACTCAAGTTGGCTTTGGTGAGGCTGGCTCCACCTAAGTACACGCCACTGAGGTTGGCTTCGCTTAAGTCGGCTTTGGCTAGGCTCAGACGATTAAAATCTCGGGTTCCTCCTGCGTATTGCTGCAGGAGTTCTTCTTTGGAAAAGCTAAGTTTGGGTGCGCTCAGGAGGTCCGCCGTCATAGCTAAAATACTTTCTTATAATTATTTAATCTTTCTATTAAAATTTTACTCAAATTTACGGAGTCTGTGAAACCGAGTATTCTCTGAAGTATCATTACGTTTTGTAACAGATTCCCTCTGGCGACTCTAGGGGCGTTCAATTCTGATGAATTTCGATGAGATTTTCCGAATAATTTTGGTAGAAAAAAGGTTTAAAAGTCTTGGTATAAAAGGGTTTTACCTCCTATTTTTCTGAGTAAATAATTTGAAAGACTCTCTTAGAGAGTACAACATTCTGGGGATAGGTTTGGGTTAAAAAAAGAATGTAGGTTACCGGCGCATTTCGATCGCCCTCAAAAACCAGCGATCGCCTACGGTTACAGTTTTCTTATCCGAGTTTACAGGGGTTCATTTCATGGGTTGCATTTTACACTCATAAAAAATTTACGAAAATTTACGGTTGACAAATCAAATGTATTATGATATTGCACCCTTAAAGGGACGGGAAGTTAAGGGGGAATTGCCCTAGGCGGAGATTTGAACCGAGGGCCATTCCTGACCGATAATAAACGCCTGAACCCCAACTCTTGAAAAACCCCGGAGAAAAAATGGCCTTAACCCCTTCAACTATGCTGGCACTGGGAACCCCAGCACCGGATTTCAAACTCCCGGATGTGGTGACCAACAAGACAATCTCCCTGGAAACCTTTGGGGACAAAACTGCACTGGTTGTCATGTTTATCTGTCAACATTGCCCCTTTGTCAAGCATCTCCAAGAAGAACTTGCCAATATTGGATCTGATTATCACGATCGCGGGGTGGGAATTGTAGCCATTAGCTCTAATTCCGTGGAGACTCATCCCCAGGATGCCCCGGAACATCTTAAAGCAATGGCGTTAACTTTAGGATTTTCCTTCCCCTATTGTTATGATGAAACCCAAGAGGTGGCGATCGCCTATACTGCCGCTTGCACCCCAGATTTTTTTGTCTTTGATCGCAGTCGCCGCCTGGTGTATCGGGGTCAACTTGATGACAGTCGTCCGGGGAATAATCAACCTGTGACGGGAAAAGACTTACGTGAGGCGATCGATGCCGTATTGGCGGGAGACCCCATCTCGGAAGACCAAAAACCTAGCATTGGCTGCAATATAAAATGGAAACCGGGCCATGAACCGGCTTATTATGGAGCAGGGTAGGAACAGATCCCACGAGGGCAGGGAAACGCCTATCCAGGGGCGATCGGCTATTTTTTCTCGCTTTTGATATATAGCGGTTCCTGGACTAATCCGGTAAACGAATCCGCCCTTGTGCTTGACCCTACCTGGAAAGTGAGATATAATGTAACGCCGATTATTGAGCCGCCCTGACCGGGACTGGGAGAGGGCAAGGGCTATGGTGAAGAGTAAGTAGTGAGCATAACATAACGCCTAACACTTCGCATCACTCCTACGGTAGAAGCCATAGAACAGCGAAGCCCGTAAATTTAGAAAGAGAACAACGGAATGCGATCGCCAACAGACCCCTCAACTAGCGGGCCCAACTCGCGATCGCAATTTTTGATTCTTTTTAAAAATTCGTGTGGAGTGAACCTATCAATATGCATTTAGAAGTATGGCCCGGTCAAGTCTATCCCTTAGGTTCCTACTGGGATGGGAAAGGAACAAATTTTGCTTTATTTAGTGAAAATGCCACCGCCGTAGAGCTTTGTTTATTTGACAAAGACGGGAAAGAGCAACGAGTTTCTATAACCGAAGTCGATAACCAGGTGTGGCATGGCTACGTCCCCGGAATCTCCCCGGGACAGCGCTATGGATATCGAGTGCATGGGCCCTACGACCCCGGTGCCGGTCATCGGTTTAACCCTAACAAACTCTTGATTGACCCCTATGCCAAAGCCATTGAAGGGGATGTGATCAACGGCCCAGAACTTTTTTGTTATAACTGGGAAGACCCTGCCGAAGACCTCTCCTTCAGCGAAACCGATAGCGCTCATTTAATCCCCAAATCCATCGTGATTGATGAGTCCTTTGATTGGGAAGGAGACCAACTCTTACGAACCCCTTTCCATGAAACAATCATTTACGAAACCCACGTTAAAGGATTTACCCAACTTCAACCAAATATCCCCGAAGAAGTGCGGGGAACCTATAGTGGACTAGCGCATCCGGCAGTGATTTCTCACCTGCAAACCTTGGGAATTACAGCGATCGAACTGATGCCAGTTCATCACTTCCTCGCCTATCCGGGACATTTGTCCGATAAAGGACTCAAAAATTATTGGGGTTACGACTCCATCAACTTCTTCGCCCCTTATTCTGGTTATAGTTCCGCGACTGTACCGGGAGAACAGGTGCAGGAATTTAAAGAAATGGTCAAGGCCCTGCATAAAGCCGGAATCGAAGTCATTTTAGATGTGGTGTACAACCACACCGGGGAAGGGAATCACCTCGGTCCCACGGTGTCTATGCGGGGGGTAGATAATGCCTGCTACTATCGCCTCGTCGATGACAATCTCCGGTATTACATGGATTTCACCGGATGCGGCAATTCCCTAAACGTGCGCCATCCGCAAATCCTAAAATTAATTATGGATAGTCTGCGCTACTGGGTGCTAGAAATGCACGTCGATGGGTTCCGATTTGACTTGGCATCGGCCCTGGCGCGAGAACTGTATGACGTCAATAATTTGGGTTCTTTCTTTAATATCATCCATCAGGATCCGGTCCTTTCGGATGTGAAACTGATTGCTGAACCCTGGGACGTGGGCCCCGGAGGCTATCAGGTGGGGAATTTTCCCCTGTTATGGTCTGAGTGGAACGGGCGATATCGCGATACCGTGCGTGACTTCTGGCGGGGAGAACACCAGACGTTAGGTGAATTTGCCTATCGGTTTACCGGGAGCTCGGATTTATATGAAACCACAGGGCGCAGTCCTTATGCCAGCATTAACTTTATCACGGCTCACGATGGCTTTCCGCTCTACGATTTAGTCAGCTACAACGAGAAGCACAATGAAGCCAATGGGGAGAATAACTGTGATGGGGAGAGTCACAATCGGTCCTGGAATTGTGGTGCAGAAGGGGATACGGATGATCCACAGGTGTTGGCGTTGCGAGAACGGCAAAAGCGGAATTTTCTGGTGACTCTGATGCTGTCCCAAGGTATCCCCATGCTGTTGGCGGGGGATGAAATGGAACGCAGCCAAGGGGGGAATAATAATGCCTACTGTCAGGATAGTGAAATTTCTTGGCTGAATTGGGAGTTTCCGGAGGAAAAAGCCCAGTTGTTAGATTTTACTCGGCAACTGATTTATTTTCGTCGCAAGCATCCGGTGTTTCAGCGGCGCAAGTGGTTTCAGGGCCGCCCAATTTATGGGAAGACGGTGAATGATATTGCCTGGTTCAATCCCGATGGCAGCGAGATGGAGGATGAAGAGTGGGGTGTGGGCTTTGCCAAGGCGATCGCCGTCTTGTTGAATGGCCAGGAAATTCCTCGGCGCAATCGGTATGGTCAGCGAGTCATTGACGAAACTTTCCTCTTGTTCTTTAATGCCCATTGGGAATCAATCGAATTTAAGTTACCCGAGGGCTTAAATGAACAGCAGTGGGTGGCCGTGATTGATACCAAGGAACCCAGTTTTTTGGAAGATGGACCCACCTATAGTGGGGATAAGCCGGTCTCCGTTTTCGGGCAATCGGTGGTTGTGTTAAAGCGTTCCGAGTAGGGACTAAAGGATAAAGCGTCGGGGCAGTCTGGGAATTGTCCCGACATCCTCTGAGAGATATTTCCTTTTGGGGTTGATCTCAGAAATGCCGGATTTGTGTTGCCTGTAGTTTTGGGGAAAAGAGTGCGTCACGGAAGCCACCGTAACGCACTAGAGCACCTGCCTTTCTGGATGGCAAGACGATGTAACAGGATAGTAAGGAATAGTAGACTACCATATCGTCTGCATCAAAAATTACAATATTTTCAAATCGGTTTGAATTTAAGGAAACCTTTGGGGAAAGGGAGATGTTCAAAGGCCCGGTTTTGCAGGTTTCCTCCGCTGTGGGGACCCCATTGGGAAGACCAACCGGAGGAAACCTGCAAAATTGCTGCCCAAAAAGCACCCCATTGGGCCAGAAATCCGGTTTCTTGTCCTTAGGCTCTAGGACTGTACCCTAGGACTAGGGTAGACTCGGCCCGAGTCGTAGTTTGTTTGTAAATTTATGTAAAATTGCGTCATGAAGTCATTTAGATAGAACCGATGGATACGACTCTCTCATCAACGTTTTTTTTAACCCTACTCATGACGATCGGGTTGTTTTTCTTTATTCGGGCTTCTGTGAAAGACCGAACGGAGGAACTCCACTGGGTAACCGAACAGCCGGAGGAGTCGATTCTGCCTGAGTTGCAAGGGTATTTCGATCGCCGCGCTTATCGGGTGAAGGCGGTGGACGGGGAACGCAATCAGGTCACGTTTGAAGGATATGTTCGTCCGAGTTGGTTTCTGGCGATTTTCTTGACGCTGTTGGCGGCAGTGGGGATGCTCTGTTTGGCCCTTATCCTCTCAATGGTCATCCCACAAGGGGGGAATTTATTTCTGGGGTTGATTCTGTTGTCTCCAGTGGCTGGATGGTTTTACTGGCAAAATTCCGGTCGCATGGAACAGGTGTCTCTCCAAGTCAAGTCAATGGAGAGTTCGGGGAATAATCCGACCCAAAATAGAATTACAATCACGGGTCATCGAGATGAGTTGGCCGTGCTGAAGCAAACCTTGGGACCTCGGTACAGTCAAGGTTAGAAACCGGGTAACCGTCCGGGTTATTTTATCCGGTAGTGACCTCCGAGGGCGATACCTTAGCAGAAATTAGCCCCATGCAAACCCGTGAGCTTGTCATAGAGCTAATTTCCAAAAAGCGTGGTATTTTAATCGGTTTGTTTCCTTATTGAGCCAATGAGGTCAAGTCCGACGTAAAGTTTAGTTTGAGCGGCCAAACGCTTTTTCCCTGGTTCCTGGTTAGGATGAGGGGTCATTTCGGCAGTGGGATAGCTCCGATTGAGACCGAAACTTTTTGTGACTGTGGCGCAACGGAATCGCCCGGGAACAGTTCAGGTTTTAGAACTCGCGGCGATCGCGACGGAACGCGGGTTTCCCTAATCGCCAAGGAAACTGGACGCGCCTAAGAGATCGCGACTCCTGATGCGGGACTAAAACCGTTCTTTTCCCATAACAAGTCAACCGACTGACGGAACATTTGTCGTTACGGGCCTCTCTATTACGCCAGCTTTGGCCAAAACCGGGTTAATGCCCCTGTAAATTTGCTAAATTTACTAGGCACTCTGTTCGAGTCCGCTATGAAGCGAACGCACGCACCGACGGGTCATCCGAGGCGATCGCCAGCCCAGTATAATCCCTCGCCGTAGCCCGGTTCTTTGAACCGATAGTTCTCATGACTCACAGAAAAACCCTTTTACCGGACTGATAAGGCCACAGGGGGTACTTCTGCTTTGCTCTCAAAAAACTTTAAGCTGGGGAATAAGAAATGATTTTCTTCTACATATTGAGCACCGAACAATCCTTTTTCTGCCCAGAAGTATCGATCCGTGGTATGCTCGTTTCTCTTGACTAACAACAAAGCCGGGGGCACGATGCCTTCTGCCTTGATGAATTTACGGGCGGCTGTGACTGGCTTATCTTCACCGCTTTCGATACTATACTGAGGCACGTGCTCTAAAATCCTGCGCCCTTCTTGGCGGCGACGGCTCTTACGCTTACGTCTCCTTGCCAAAATCCTTACCTCCTATTTCAGCCGACAGGTGTAGTGATGGTTACAAAAGTCGTGCTGATTATATCCGCTGTAATAAAAAAAATCAATCCCTCTTGCTAACTTTGTTACAAAAAGCTGCATCTCTTATCTCATAAGCCTTTTCAGAGTTTTTTTCCTCGCGTTTCGAGAGGGAGACGGGAAATATTCACAAAACTATAAAGTTTGTTACAAAAATCAATAGAGTGGATCCCAGGCAGGAGGTCAAAATTCCCCAGCCCGGTTTACCCGAGGAAAGCGGCGCTCTATTCCTGTGGTGATTGTCCTTCCTCAATCCCTGACGCCCGGAGATTGCCATAAAATTGCCACAAAATTGCCACAGAATTGCCCGAAAATAAAAGAATGCTCAACGGGTTTTATCAATGCTGCTAAAGTATCTTACCCCAGAAGTAAGCAACCGGACCCAATTTCTGCCAACATGAACTATTAGGGTCCGGTCCTAGGGTGAAGCGAGTCAGCATAAACAGGGTGCGGGGGAAAGAGGCAGGCGCCGGACAGGGTTACTGTATTAAATCGAATAAGGGAAGATGGGAATGGGAGCCAGTTCAGAATTTGTTGCCCTGTGCAAATCACAGGTGGGTTTGCTCTCGAAAGGGCTAGGATCCTCCGTGAGCGTGGTGTATTTAACAGAAGAACTGGCCGAAGATCGGGAAGCCAAGCTAATTCCGATTGTGACCTATCCCGAAACCGCTGTGGTGTGGGAAGGAAATCCCGCCCGGGCGATCGCCGGTTCAGAGATTGCCACGGAGATTCCCGGACGTCCGACCCCCGACTTTCCACCCACGGCAATTCCCGGGGAAACCCAGACAAGGGGAACGAAGGCCCCCCTGGCTCAAGGTCCGCCGTTAATCTCCCCTTCCTCCCAAAGACCCGTGACGGTTCATTTAGTCGAACCCATCCGGTATTTAAACTCGGAGGATGAACCGATCGCCGAGGGGGAAGATTTGGCGCAACCCCGACAAATTGTCTTACCCCTGATCCATGAAGAAATCGTGATGGGACTGTTGGTGACGCGGCGCGAGGACCGACCCTGGACCGATCGCGAACGGATGCAGATTGAATGCATTGCCCAAACCATCGCGATCGCCTGCATTTTGGATCGGCGGCAGCGGTGGTTAAGTCAGCAACTGCGCCAACACCAACGCCTCCAGGCGGAACAACATGATTTGCTCGATAACCTCCTGCATCAGGTCCGCAGTCCCCTCACCGCCTTACGCACCTTTGGGAAATTGTTGTTAAAACGCCTGCGGGAACCGGACCCGACCCGAGATATTGCCGGAAGTATCCTGCGCGAGAGCGATCGCGTTCAAGAGTTGCTGCAACAGATGAATTTGGCGATTGAACCGGAAGAAATAGAAGCGGTTCCCGATGAGCAAACTGAGGTTGCTTCGGAAACGCCGAGGTTGGAGAAGCGATCGCCACAATTGTTACTTCCCGCCTTTGATTTAGAACCCTGCGATATCCTTGCTGTACTGGAACCGTTGCTAATTTCGGCCCAGGCGATCGCCAGCGAGCGTCATCTGGAATTCACTACCGAGATCCCGTCGGAATTGCCTGCGGTTTTGACCTATCCCAAAGCCCTGCGGGAAGTCCTGAGCAATTTGATTGACAATGCCTTGAAATATACCCCGACTGGGGGCCAAATTTATGTGAAAGTGGGGGATAAGCGCCAAATTGAGGGGGTGACCTTGATGGCGATCGCTATTAGTGACACGGGAATGGGCATTCCCCCCCAAGACTTAGAACAGTTATTTCAAAGATATTATCGCGGAGTTAAAGCGCAGAGTGATATTCCCGGTACGGGATTGGGATTGGCGATCGCCCGCGAACTGATTACCCAAATGCAAGGCAAAATCGAAGTCTTTAGTCCGACTCCCCCCCAATGGCGAGATCCCAATTGGAAGAACCAACCCAGTTCCAATCATCCGGGGACAAGCTTTATTGTTTGGCTGCAACTCTAAGAGCAATTCCCCCCTCAATATTCTCAATCCTTTCATCTGCTCTATGAATTTATCTTTACTCTTTGTGATCGCCTTAGCGATCGTTCATATTTGCGCCAAAAATCTGCTTTTTCTGGATTCGGTTCCGCGTAACTGCTGGCTGTCGATGGCGGGGGGTGTATCGGTAGCTTACACTTTTATTCACATTTTTCCTGAACTAAGTGAAGGACAAGCAACAGTTGAGGCGTCGGAGCTCAACGGGTTGGAGTTTTTAGAACATCATGTTTACCTGATCTCCCTGTTAGGATTTTCCCTATTTTACGGATTAGAAAACCTGGCGAAAAAATCGCGGCAGCACCAAGTGAAAATCGGGCGAAGAGATGCGACTAGCGAGAAGGTATTTTGGCTACATATTATTTCTTTTGCTCTTTATAATGCTCTTATTGGCTATCTGCTGGCCCATCCCGAAGAAGAATCGAGTGTTTTAAGTTTGTGGTTGTTTTTCATTGCAATGGGGTTGCATTTTCTAGTCAATGACTTTGGCTTACGCGAACATCACAAATGGGTTTATAACCACATTGGGCGCTGGGTATTGGCAGCAGCGGTGATTACAGGATGGGCGATTGGCCGTGCCACGACCATTTCCCAGGAGGCGATCGCGCTGCTATTTGCCTTTTTAGCCGGAGGCATTATTCTGAATATCCTGAAGGAAGAACTACCGGAAGAACGGGAAAGCAAATTTTGGGCCTTTGCTGTCGGTGCTGCTGCTTATGCTTTACTATTACTAATCATCTGATAGCCCGGAGGGCGATGGGATTGATTTTGGAGGAGGAAGTTCCAAACAAGCAGAGGACCCAGAAGGTTTTTAGGTATTTATTCTGATTAAAAATTCCCGGCTTAGGGACCCGAGAGTCCCCCGGGGAAGTTATGGATGGAACTGAGTCTAGAGACAGATGCTCCCAGGGCCCTAAATTGGGTTTTTACAGGATGTTTCAGGGCTTAATTTAAGAAAGGAAAACCCTCAAACTCTTGCCCGGTGGGGAGTGGAAAATTATTTTAACCAATCTATTGCGGAAACTAAATCTAGGCGTTATCATTTCCTAGGAACTACCTCTAAGGGTAGAGACGTCGGACTCTTCCTCTGAGCGTAGAAAGTTTCTGACTCCCGCTGTTGAGATTACCAAGAGGCTAATCCTAAAAATGTCCACAATTAGGCCATTTCAGGCCAGTCACCTGCTATTTTTAGCGTAAAAACCTGTCAGGGAATTTAGATAAAGGGACTGAGACGGATTTGGTATTCGGTGCTACATTGGATTGAGTAGCAATTTTGTAGCGTTAGTTACTTTTACGAGCTTTCAATAGGAGCGAACCCAAAATGCATCCGGTATATATAATTCCTCTAAGCATTTCAGTCTGTGCCTTTCTGATTAATCGACGCTCCTCTGAGGAAACCGTGGGCGTGATGACCATGACCCTAGCCGGACTTTTAGCAGTTGTAGCCTTAATCTTGGCCCCCTGGCAGATTCAGATGCTGGGCGCTTTGGCTTTACTGTTAGATCGCTGTGATTGGTTGAAGGTTCGCGGGTAGGGGAGAGACGGGAGAGACGGGAGATAGGGGAGAGACGGGAGATAGGGGAGATAGGGGAGATAGGGGAGATAGGGGAGAGACGGGAGAGACGGGAGAGACGGGAGAGACGGGAGATAGGGGAGATGGGGAAGGGTATAGAAATTTTATCAACAGTGCGATCGCTGCAAAAGTTCCGTTGATAGCTGATTTCAACCCAGGGGATGATTCTTCCCCCATCCGGGGGACAATGTAGAAGGGGGATTAACCCCTAGCTGGCACAGGTTTACTGCTTCTCACCCACTTTAGGCTGATTCGCTTCAGGGGATGGGGAGAATGGGGGAGATGACTCTAAAATTACGGGGTTGAGGTAACGGAAACTGGACTCAATTTTCCCATCCTGGGCAATCAGGGATGGGAAAATTTGGGTAATTGTAAATATTTGTAAAATTAAAGGGTCAAAAGGTAGAATCCGGTGGAAATCTGGCTCAAAATAGAAAGTTGAATTGGTCGTCAATACCACAAATGCCAGAAAAACCCTGGACAATTTGGGAGTAAAGGCGATCGCTGCTGTCGATTCAACGGGCTTTCCCAGCCATCGATAATCCCTATCCCTTCACGCTTCCTAAACCCCTGGGGCGACTGCCCTTTTATGAGTAAGCCTGATTAATATGATTCCCTTAGAACTGAGTTTAAAAAACTTTCTGAGCTATCGCGAAGCTACCTTAGACTTTCATGGATTGCATACCGCCTGTATTTGTGGACCAAATGGTGCGGGAAAATCCTCTCTCCTGGAAGCCCTCGCCTGGTCCCTCTGGGGAAATAGTCGTGCTGGAACTGAGGATGATATTATTCATACTGGGGAAATGGAAGCGCGGGTTGATTTTACCTTCCAAACCAATCAGCAAATTTATCGGGTAATTCGTTCTCGCCAACGGGGTCAATCCAGTTCTTTGGAATTTCAAGTGGCTACCACGGCTGAGGATTTGACTCCGAATCAACTGGAACATTTAGAGTTCCGCGCGCTGACTGAGAAAGGTTTACGAGCCACTCAGGATAAGATTATCCAACATATTAAACTCGACTACGAAACTTTTACTAATTCATCTTACCTGCGCCAAGGGCGAGCCGATGAGTTTATGCTAAAACGACCCTCGGAACGGAAGCAAGTTTTGGCAACTCTGCTGAGGTTGGACCATTACGATGAGTTGGCAGAACAAGCAAAAGACCGATCGCGAGAAGCGAAGGGTCAAGTCCAGTTGCTGGAACAAAGTTTAGCCTCGTTGCAGGAACGATTACAAGAAACCATCGCGATCGCCCAAAATCTGGACGAGGTGGAAGCGCAAATTTTCAAGGGTCAAGAGCAAGTGAACCATCAGCGATCGCAATTGCAAGAGTTTCAACAACTCCAACTCCAGCGGCAAAACTGGCAACAGCAAATCACCCATCACCAGGACCGCGATCGCTTTCTTAAGGACGACTGCGATCGCACCCAACAAGAACTTAATCTCAACCATCGTCGCCGCCAAGAATTAGAGGCACTCCTCAAACAAGAGGGGGAAATTTTGGCGGGATATCATCAATATCAACAATTACAAGCGGCTGAAGAAGTTCAAGCCTCCAAGTTTCAATCCTATCAACAAGCCAGCCAACAGCGTCAGCAGTTACAGGACCAGGAACGCAAAACCCTGGCTTCCCTGGAATCCCAAATTTCTTCCACGCAAGGAGAATTGGAGTATATTCGCCGCCAGGAAGCGGAACTGGTGGAGATTCTGAATAAAGCGCCGGAAGTGGAAGCGGCGATCGCCAAATTACAACAAGCACGCGATCGCCTCACTTATTTGGATGAGCTACATACGCGAGTCAAACCCCTGATGACGCGGCAACAAACCCTGCAAGTGGAACTTGAGCGCCTTCGGACTCGTTTATCGGCACGTCTGGAAGAAATTGCCGGTCAAATTCATCGCCTGGAAGTGGAACAAGATCATAGCTATGTTTTAGAGGATAGTCTCGGAGAGGTGGCGATCGCGATTGATGCCTTAGAGAAAAAACGCGTCTATCAACAACGGGTGCGAGAAAAAGGCTTAGAACGCCGCAACTTTATGGAACGGCTGATGGCACAAACCTCCGATTATGAAACTCAACTGGCAGCGGTGACGCAAAAAATCCAGATGTTGCAAGTCCCGGATGCACTTTGTCCCTTGTGTGACAGACCCTTGGGTGAACATCACTGGGATTTAGTCATTGAAAAGCAGAAAGCCCAGGAACAAGGGCTGATCAATCAGATGTGGGTGTTGAAAGAACAACTGGCAACGAGCGATCGGGAAATTCAGATTCTGCGGCAGGAGTATCGGGAACTGGAGGAGGAGTTAAAACACTACAATGCCTTACGAGAACGTCGGGGACAATTACAGGCTCAAATTGATGCCACTTTAGCCTCCCGCGATCGTTTACAACATCTCACTTTGGAAAAACAACAGTTAGAACAGGCTTTACACACGGGAAGTTATGCCGGGGAATTATACCATGAACTGCAACAGGTGGAGCACTCTCTCCAACAGTTAAATTACAATGATCAAGACCGCAGTTTGGCCCTAAATGAGGAAAAACGCTGGCGTTGGGGGGAAATTAAGCAAGGGCAAATTCAGCAATCCCAACGGCAAATGGCACAATTACAAGTGCGAAAGCCCGAGTTAGAACAACGACTGGCGCAATTACAAGCGGCATTACAGGAGCAACAAACGAATTCCCCTTTGCAACAGCAGATTGCTTTGCTCGATCGCCACTTACAAACCATTGGCTATGACCCCCAGGAACATAACCGCCTGCGAGGTGCGTTAAGAACCGCCCAACTCTGGTTGGGACGACTGGAGGAGTTAAAGCAAGCACAGCAACAATATCCCCAGATAGAGCAGCGGATTGGAGGGTTAACTCGTCAGTTGGAGGCGCGAGTAGGCGATCGCACTGCGGTCCGTCAGCAGATTCAAGCCCTGCATCAGCAACTTCAGGACATCCCCGACCCCGGCGATCGCATCAAAGCGACAGAAAAACAAATCCAGCTTTTGCGGTCCTCTCTTGACAGTTTGCTGGCAACCAAAGGACGTTTGCAACAACAACAACAGCATCTCGCGGCACTCCAAAGTCAGTTTGAAGAACAACGCAAACAACTAGAAACCTCTCGTCGTCAAGAACGGGTTTATCGGGAACTGGCAACGGCATTTGGCAAAAATGGCATCCAAGCCTTGATGATTGAAAATGTGCTACCACAGTTGGAGGGAGAAACCAATCAGATTCTCTCTCGCCTCAGTGGCAATCAACTTCATGTGCAATTTGTGACTCAGCGCGCCACTCGCGGACGCAGCAAAAAAGCGACCAAATTAATTGATACCTTGGATATTTTAATTGCCGATGCCCGAGGGACAAGAGCTTATGAAACCTATTCTGGGGGGGAGGCATTTAGGATTAATTTTGCCATTCGGTTAGCATTAGCACGCTTACTTGCTCATCGGGCGGGAACTTCATTACAAATGTTAATTGTGGATGAAGGATTTGGAACCCAGGACCGGGAAGGGTGCGATCGCCTGATTGCAGCAATTAATGCGATCGCCTCGGAATTTGCCTGCATTCTCACGGTGACCCATATGCCGCAATTTCGCGAAGCCTTTCAAGCCCGCATTGAAGTCAGCAAAAATCAGAATGGTTCTCAACTGAGTTTATCAGTTTAATCACGATCTCCTGACAACTCCTCCGCATAAATCTCATCCCCCACTCTGTTGGGGACCAGTTGTCAGGGGGATTCACCCATCGCCTCTCCAGGTACGGTTGAAGTTTAAGAACTGCGAAAGTCCTCTTCCACTCACCCCCAGTGCGGAATCTTCTATCCCCATCGCCGCCCCCTCCCAGGCTATCGGATTTGTTCTCCCCAGCACTTCAGGGTATGGTATCATTTTTTGTAGCGAAAGGAGGCTTTATTTTAAGTAATCGTATTAATTAAAACATCCGAATTTCTCAGTCTAATCAGCTTCGTCAACCCCTAACCCCAGTCATCCAGAATCGGTCAGTAACTTCACTTAAATATCTGGCAGTTTCCCCTGGGATTTCTGACTCTGAAATGAGATTACTTCGGTAAAAATACGGATTGACAGAAACCGGATGCCTCCCTCGCCGACTCAATGTAACCGACGTAATCCTTAGCATCTTGCGAATTTAAAATGGCAGTCAACTTGGATCGCTTACAAGAAATTTCCGGAGGGGATCGTGAATTTGAACGAGAAATTTTACAGGCATTTATCGAAGATGCTTGGGTCAGCCTCAATCTGTTGAAGAATTTCTTAACCCTAAATGATTATGACGCTTTTAGCCATCAAGCCCATCAACTCAAAGGGTCTAGCGCCAATATGGGCATTACCATGATCCAAAATATTGCCTTAGAACTCGATACAAAGGGACAGCAGCAAAATATCCAGGGAACTGAACCAGACCTAGAAAACATAGAAAAAATTCTGCATGAGCTAGAAGAGTATCTATCTAAAATTTGAGAGATTTATGAAGGGTAACAATCACTCAGAATTGTTACCCAATTCCAATTGGAATCACGGCTTGAGCAGGTGCGGCAAAGATCTCCCCCTTCATCAGGCTTCGGCGGGATGTCCCGGTTACTCCCAGGGTTTCTAGGATGTGATTACATTTGTAAAACTCAAAAATCCCCAGCAGCCGGACTTACGTTTCTTTTTGAGAATCTACCCAAAATGTAGAGGTGATTCGCCCAAGAGGGTTCTACCTTTAGGAGTTCATCTTAAATATTGCGTAAGTCCTGCTCCGAAATGTGAACGGCGGCTAGTCTTGCCTTTGGGGAATCATTGCCGTTGCAGTAGCACCCCGAAGTTTATTGCTCCCCCTATGCTCAAGGGTGACAAATCTTGACGCAATGGGGTGAGCATGGTAATATATAAACCTTTTTCAAGTCAATTCCAAAATTTTTATAAATTAAATCCCCAGGAAGACAAAACTGTGCAGAAGCTAAAACGGTAGTATAAGCTACAATTTTAGGTTGAAAACCCGCCTAAATTTAAAGCCGTACCTCGTCCTAAAATTGAGGAATTGATGATAATTTTTACAAAAGTTAAAATATCAGGGGATAAAAATAAATAATAATAGAAGCTGAGAAAACCCCGAGTTCTGTGCGGGGTACAGTCCCTCGTCAATTTAAGAAATTACAATCTAAGCGGCCCACCATGAGTATCGGTGAGGTGTTGTCCATGTTAAATAGTTTTTTTTTGCTTCCCCGCGTTATCCCTACTGTCTCCCTGAGTAATCCTTTGGAACACACTAAGATAGAAGACCCCCAAAAGCGCAGCGCCTTGTTGCGAAAAGTCATCGACCAAATCTGGCAATCCCTAGATCTCAAAACCATCCTCCAGACAGCGGTGGATGAAATTGCCGCGATGCTTAACTTAGATGCCTGTAGTTTCTTGTGGTACTTTGAGCGTACGGAACGGGTGCAAGTGGTCTGCAAACGGACCCGGAATCAGGAATTAGCAGCATTAGAGGGGACGAAACCCCTGGCTGAGGTGGGATATCATCCCTTAGACATTTTTGGGACGGCTGCCAGCGCGATCGCCCAAGGACAAATGGTGATCAGTTGTGGTCCCCTGAACGAGTCGAGTACCTTTGGTGCCATGACGCGCCTCATCGCAAATTGTCCTGTAGCACGTCCCCCTCAAAACTTGATACAGGGTCACGAAAATCAGCCCCCGGAAATGGGTCAGCCCACCCCGGGCACTGCAACACTGGATGCCCTTGCCAATTTATTAGTGCCGGTGAAAGGACAAGAGGGATGGATCGGCTTTATCGCTTGTCTCTCACAGAATCCCCGCACTTGGTCAACTGCCGAGGTAGAATTTGTCCAACTGATCGCCCAACAACTGGAAATTGCCATTCGGCAAGCGCAACTGTACGATCGCGTTCAAAAACAAGCACAAAGAGAGAGATTGGTCAATCAAATTGTTAATCAAACCAGGCAGAGTTTCGACCTGGAAACGATTTTAACCCAGGCGATCGCCCAACTATTAGAAGCCTTAGAAGTCGATCGCTGCTTGATCCACCTCGTCGAAGATCGAGAAGAAGGGCTCACCGGCGAACATCACCGCGAAGGCAGTTTCTGGAATGCTGCTAACGATGTAGCCTTCCGTAGAGAGCATCTGTTTGAAGTCTGTCGCCCCCCCTTTCCCTCCTCCATCGATGACTTTGATACCCACGGACCCATCACCCAATGGACGATCGCCCATCGAGAAGAAGTCGTTATCTCCGATGTCAGCGAAGACCCTCGCATCGGCAAACAAAACGAAGAATACGACAAAGCCGAGATTAAATCCTCAATGGTGATGCCGGTACAAGCCAATGGCCGACTCCACGCTATCCTCTATATTAATCAATGTTCCCGAGTCCGCCAATGGTCCAAACATGACCGCGAACTCGCCCGCGCCGTAGCCGATCAACTCGCCATTTCCATCCAACAAGCCTGTTTATATGCCCAAAAAAGTGCTACAATGGAGCGAGAATCTCTCTTACGATTAATTGGGGAACATATTCGCCGCACTTTAGATATTAACACGATTCTCCAAACCAGTGCGCGAGAAGTGCGGCAATTATTGGGAGCCGATCGCGTGGCTATCTATCAGTTTAGCACAGAAACCGCAGGCAAAATTGTTGTCGAAGAAAGTACCTCCCAACTCTGTCTGCGCGAAGCCGTCAAAGAACATGATTGCTTTTACCAGGAATGTGCCGACCAATTGCAATCGGCACAACAGCCTTTAGTCCGAGCGGTGGAAGATGTGTATAAAACCCACTGCAATGACGAATATCTCGCCTGTTGGCAACATTTACAAGTTCGTGCAAGTTTGAGCGTCCCCATTTCTCGGGGTAGCGAAGTTTGGGGACTGCTGATTGTCCATGAATGCCATAAACCGAGAGGATGGCGGACGAACGAAATTGAACTGTTGGAGCAACTTGCCGATCAGTTGGCGATCGCCATCCATCAAGCGGAATTATACGATCGCGCCTGTGCCAATGCGATCGCTGCCGAAACCAAAGCAGCCGAACTCGAACAAGCCTTACGCCAACTCCAGGAAACCCAAGCACAACTGATTCAAAGCGAAAAAATGTCGAGTTTGGGTCAATTAGTCGCCGGAGTCGCTCACGAAATCAACAATCCGGTTAACTTTATTTATGGGAACTTATCTCATGTGGATGGATATGCCCAAGATATGCTGAAATTGATAGAAGCCTATCAGAAACGTTATCCTGATCCGGGACCCGAAATAGAAGAAATCGCTGAAGAAATTGACCTCAACTTTCTGCGAGGAGATATGCCGAAAGTCCTCAATTCCATGAAAATTGGGGCCGATCGCATCCGAGAAATTGTCTTATCCTTGCGGAACTTCTCCCGCCTAGACCAAGCTGAAATGAAATTGGCCAACCTTCATGAAGGCATTGATAATACCTTGCTCATTCTCCAAAACCGCTTGCGAGCCAAAGCCGGTCATTTGGGGATAGAATTGGTCAAAGACTATGGGAAACTCCCCCGAGTTGAGTGCTATCCCGGACAACTTAATCAGGTTTTGATGAATATCATCAGTAATGGGATTGATGCTTTAGAGAGTTATAATGAAAGCCGCTCCATTGAAGAAATTAGTCAAAACCCCAGCCGGATTACCATTCGGACCCAATGGGTGAAAAAACAGGGACATAATGACCGAATCATCATTGCGATCGCGGATAATGGCCCTGGAATTCCTCACCACATCAAAGCGCGATTATTCGACCCATTTTTTACCACAAAAGCAGTCGGTAAAGGCACGGGACTGGGACTATCGATTAGTTATCAAATCGTCGTGGAAAAACATAAAGGAGCGATCGAGTGTATTTCTGAACCGGGACAGGGAGCAGAATTTGTGATTGAAATTCCCGTCCGTCAATCCGAGCATACTCTGGTTCCTAAACCCCAACTTATGGCAGTCGGTTCCTAACACCAAGAAACCGGGTTTCTGCCACAACTGTTGCGAATTGTCAAAAATTCAGGCAAGCAACCCGGTTTCTGAGTCTGGGGTTGGAGTAGAATGGGGATGCTATCGTAAAACGGTTGCACTATGCTAACCCCGGAAACCGAAATCCTAGCTATCCTTCGCAACCTCCCCCGACCCGCCCTTGAAGGAGTAAACTTAATCGCCAGTCTGCGGGGGAAAGCCACAGGGGACATGAACACTGATGATATCCTAAATTTAACCCGGGGTGAAGAATAACGGGTTTCCTGGTGGATAGTAATGTGATTCGGGAGGGGTTAACGGAAAATGTCCCTGGGATTCAATCTCAAAATTAACTCGGCTGTACCTTGAACTCAATTACTCAGGAAAAAAGGTTATGAAAGGAATTCAATTTGTTGTGAATGAAGCTGGAGAAAAACAGGCTGTATTAATTGATTTGACTCAGTGGGGTGAGTTATGGGAAGATTTCTATGATGTGTTGGTGGCTCATACTCGTCAGGATGAAGAAGAGGTATCTTGGGAGGAGTTAAAACAAGAAATCCAGGCAGAAGCGAATGGCAAATGAAGGGTATGCTATCCGGTTTAAGAAGTCGGCGGCTAAGGAACTGCGATCGCTTGATATCAATCTCCAGCTACGCATTGGGGAGGCGATCGATACTCTGAGTTTCGACCCTCGTCCGCCAGGAGTAGTGAAGTTGAAGGGGGACGATAATCTCTATCGAATTCGCATCGGTGATTATCGTGTGGTTTACGTGATTGATGATCAGGAGAATGTTGTGCGGATTGTGCGCGTGAAGCATCGGCGGGATGCCTATCAGACTTAATTTAAGGATGGCGAATATTATTAAGTAACAATGGGTGGGATGGGATTTATTTTAACCGACTGTAGCCGAATTGTGCAGGTCAAATCCCTAAAACAGCAGGTGGGGTCAAAGAAAGCGGGTTTCTGACAGCATCTGTGTTGCTTCACAAAGATTTAAGAAAAAACCTGGTTTCTGAGTCTCGGGAATGGGGTAAAATCGGGGTGCTATCCCCTACCCGGTGCGCGGCTATGGATGAACAGCGATCGCAGGCTTATCTCTCCCTGATTCAAGAACTCTTGAACTTTTCGCGGGGAGGAACTGCAAATCCTCATAGACGCAAGAAACCTAGTTTCTGAGTTGTGGGCAAGATGTTCCGTGCCATTTACGGGACGACTTTCTTTAGTTATCCGGGATCCACTACAGAGCCAACAGGGAGGAACAGCGACAAACAGGCTAACCAACCATTGACACAACTGCGTGGGGATATGGTACAATCTGGAAAATGGATTTGGGCAAAAAAACTTGACAGATCCTTATTTGTATTCACGGTTTAGGGGTTGGGTGTGAGCATCAAGTTTTTAGACTGAGAAAATCAGGATATTAAAAACCTCGTTCAAATTGCGTGGGAACACTTAGAGGACCATCGCAATGAGGTGCTGTTGGTTCCCGAACGAACTGAGCAATTTCACGAACTGATAAACGATTCTGAAAAAGCGACCCATCGAACTCCATCAGATCATGAATCAGATTTAAAGCTAGAACGTTTAAACGAAGTCAGTCGTATGGGACGACCCAAACGACTTCATCCACCTCCAATCATTGCTGTTGATGCGGGTGTAGTCAATTTAGGAAGTTTGCCGAAGGGCGGTACAGTGTTTGCTGTTAGAGGAGCAGCTTGTTGTTATACTTCCGAAGGGGAGGTTATCATATTACGCTACAATACAGGGGCGATCCCTATCGATCAAGAAAACAAGCTCAAAGTCCTACACGCGATGGGAAAGCGACTAGGGGAACCCGAATTTTTTGTCAAAGAGGTCGATGAATATCCATATCTCCAAGAAAAAAGCGGAGTTATTGAAGCTACAGATCAACTTCAAGATCGCTTTCGTAATTTCGTAGAGCGGATTATTCAAGCTGAAGCTCTAGCAATTTTGAAAAAATATAACGGAGGCATTCTTCTTATAGATGGGGCGCTCCCAGATAGGAGTTATGATACCCCAAAAAACTATCTTTTGAATCAATCAAAAAAACTTGGGATGCTATATGAAGCAGATCAAAATAGTATAGACGTAGTAGCCATTAGCAAAAAAACCAGAATTACTGTTGAAGGAATCCCAATTCAAAAGTTTTTGACGGAAAAATATGGAGCTGATTTTATCGGTTTCATTCCATTAAAAGATGTAGTCAGCCAAGAAAGAAAAGAAACGCGATCAAAACAGTCGGGAACCAAGCCAAGGCTTAGAGTAACAATGGCGAAAGAAATGTATGCTGCTCGGTTTGGGTTTGGTCCGTCGAGTATGACTTTTAGGGTTGATGTGCATAATTGTAAAGGAAAAAGAGCGAGGGAGGTGATCAATGATGTTTATAACTATTGTCGAATTTACGGAGGATATCCTAAACCCTTAATAGAAACTCATCAAAACAGTTGTTTTTTATTTCAAGACTTTCAAAATTTGTTGGCTGATGTCGCTGTCAGATTAGGAGTCAAGCCAGAAGAGCAGCCAAGTATGGAAGTTTTGTTTCAACCTTTTGGATCTTTCGGCAAATAAATCATAAGTTGAGCGAGGAAAAAATCAATTATGGCACGTAGTAATTTACCTGAACCCAGTGGCTTTACAACTCCCTATGTAGATCTTGATAGGATCATAACTGATAATTCTGAAGCGGTTGCTAAATGTTCTCTGTCTAGTGAAATAGCTGTTGAATCTGCGCAACTTTTGGAATTGTCTGGAAGTGAGGGCAGTATTATTTTTTATCCTAAAGTTCGTGACTTTGATGTGGGTGATGTTCTTTACTTGAGGGAAAGAGGACAAATTACCAGTCAAGCAGAAGAATCACAAGTTATTGAAAATGGTATTATCGTTCAAATTATTTCAAAAGGAATAGCAAACTACCCACAAGCAGATAGTAAAGCGTTATTTAGACTTCTGACCAGCGCTCATAGTACAACAGTTAAATATAGATCATATAATGAGCCAAAAGAAATTATCGACGAGTTTTTGATTGGTGAATTTGTAGTGCGTGCTTCAGTTCAAAGGGGAGAATGGAGAGAACCAGAGGGTAAAGTTGTTACCCGAAATGTAGATATATTTCCAATTTCCCCAGAATTTCTAACTCGAAATATTATAGATCATCAAGAAGGAATTAATATTTGGTTGGGGGAATATAAGGAACGTCCAGTAGAAGTTTACGCTGGCGGTTTTGAAAAAGTTAATCTGATCACTGGCATGAAAGGAGGTGGAAAATCTCATATCACAAAGGGAATAATTCATCTTCAGCGCCAGCTTGGAATGCCATCAATTGTCTTTGATATAAATGGTGAATATAAATCATTGCCTACAGGGTAAGCTCATCTAATTTGGTATAAATTGTACTTGACAAGGAGAAATTATAGAGTTAGAGCACAGCCGTCTGGG
>NZ_JAMXFA010000080.1 GCF_025370785.1 Laspinema olomoucense D3b | reverse complement strand
TTCATGGTAGATTCAGATAGTTAAGATGAGTCAGTTCTTTTATGTATTGTACCTCATGAGTCCGTGAACGGCTATATACATGAATTCTATAGAAATGTAGCATCAGCTAAGGTGGGAGCAACAATTCTCATTTGGACCAGCATACTGTTCAAAATGCCAAATCTTGAACGAAGGAATGAGGCTTTCAAGAAGCACTCTTGAGACTGTTCTCAATAAGCTTGAGTAAAATTTCCATAATGAGAATTGCTGTCAGGAAACTGATTTTTCTGCAAAACCTGCCGCAGTTCCTCCAAAACCTGGGTATTCCAACCCTGGGGACGTTCCTGCAAAATCCGGATCGCCTCGATTTGGGCACTATTCTCCTGGACGAATCGAGAAAAGCTATCCAGATAGTCTTCGGGTTTTTTGCCTTGTATCACCACTTGAGAGGAGACTTGATCCTCTACCTCATATCCCACTAAAAAGGTCTGTTTGGCTTTGGGGTAATTCTCCAAAACCTCCTGAAAGCCAGGGTTTTGCAGCAAGTTCAGGGTATTGGCAAAGTCGGTTTCCATCCGTTCCAGCAGACTGCGGGCGAACCCCCCGATATCCCCATCGGGGATATAGTCAGCAAACATCTGTCTCGCCTCTTCACTCATGCCGCGATGGATGCGATGCAGCCGTTTCGTGAAAGACTTGAGATAATACTGGCGATCGCAATTATTAACGATATTTTCAATCACTTTTTTCACCGAGACAGTCTGCTGCCGCAGGGGCTCGATTTTAAAATGGCTCACCTCGGCAAAATACTCGATTAACGACCCACCAAAACAATCAAAAATTTTGAAATGAGTCTTATGAATATCCCCACATAAGCGAGTTCCTCGTCCCAACATTTGCTCCCAAAGAATCCGAGATTTCACCGGGCGCATAAAAACAATAAACTCTAAACTCGGAATATCTACCCCGGTACTGAGCATATCCACGGTAACCGCAATTTTAGGCTGGGGACGGTTGCGAAACTCCCGGATACATTGCAAAGGTCGATCCACTTTTCCGGTGATTTTCTGCACGAAATCATCCCCTCGGGCAAAAACTTCTTTACAAATTCTCACCACTTGGTCAGCATGGGAAATATGGGCTAAATCATTCACTGCAAATATCAAAATTCGAGGAAACCGCCCAGTTTCTTGTTCATGGCGATCGGCATATTTAGCAATCTCCTCAATTATCTTGCGATTGCTGTCAGGAATGGTGATTTGCCGTTCAATATCAGTCGTAGTAAATTCCCGCTCATCTTCTAGCTCATCGTAAACTTCTTCTCCAGTTTCTCGGTCAATTCGCCCCACCATTTCTCCCGCATGAAGAAAGGTATTATTTAACCGGACTTCGGAATGAATATCGATGCGCTCATAATCCACTAACCACCCATCTTGGATTGCCTGTTGAGTCGTGTAGCGATACACAACTTCGCGAAACAGAGACACGGTATGCGCCGCCGGGGTAGCAGTCAACCCAATCTTAATGGCATCAAAATAGTCAATGGTTTTCCGCCAAGAACCCACCTCGCTTGATGTATATCCCCGATGGCACTCATCCGCAATAATTAAATCAAAAGCATGAATGGGAATATCCAGTTTATCGGCATCGTTTTCCTCTTCAATATCCCCCGTTTCCCCCTCTACGCCTGTCCCTTTCCCAAACAGATTAATAGTCATCCGTTGAATGGTAGAGACATAGACAAAGGTATGGGTTTCGTTTGGATTTGTTAAGTAAGGAGTCGGTAAGACTTCGGGCTTAAAAGATTCCTCTTCCTCAAAATCTTCTCGCCGAAATTGCTGGCTGTAAACTTCGTATTCTTTATTAAATTTGTTGCCGCGAGGGGTATCAAATGAGGCAAATTCTCTGACGGCTTGGGCCGCCAAAACACGGCGATCGACTAAAAATAAAATCCGCCGAGCTTTTTGAGATGCCAGCAAACGGTAAATTTGAGACACGGTGCAAAAGGTTTTCCCGGTTCCGGTTGCCATCGCAATTAATAAATGTCTCAACCCTCGTGCGATCGCCTGTTCCGTTGCGGCGATCGCCTTTTCCTGATAGGGACGCAACCGGGTATTTTCACTGATAGGATTCTCCAGAAACCAGCGATCGCACCTTTCATCATCCCGCTTCAATAACTCCGCTAAGGCATCGGCAGAATGAAAAGTAGTAATCTGGCGAGACAGATTATTATCTTGCCGCACATCAAGAAAATAAATCAATTCTCCATTACTGGAAAACAAAAACGGCACTCGATACCCGCGCCAGTTCCCCACCCCCTGAAATGTTGTTTTAGAATACCGCTTTGCTTGCTTTAAAACCCCCTCAGTCCCAACGCTGACCCGTTTTGCTTCAATGACCCCCAATAGCTGACCCTGGACGAATAAAGCGTAATCCGCAGGACCACTCGCCGTGGGATATTCCTCAACGGCATGGCATCTCAGTTGGCTAGTGTCCAACCCATCCCGATAGGGGATAATCTGCCAAGGGGGATTGAGTGCTTTGAGCTTTTTGTTAATGCGATCGCGTCGGGTGATAGATTCAGATTCGTTGCTCATGATTGTGTCGCCACAGAAGTCCAAGGGTCAGGGGTGGGATGCAACCCCAAATTGACTCGTTAACCACTCACTCCTAAATTTGTCAAGACGACAAATAATTTGGTAACTGACACTTTTTGTCGTGTAAGAGAGACAAGGCAATGCCCGGTCACTCTTACACTATGTGCGAATTACAAATCTAAATCTGTAACCGCACCGAGACTGCTAGATGAAACCAACTTAGCATATTTCGCGAGTACCCCTTTTGTATAACGAGGGGGACGCGGTTGCCAGTTGGCACGACGACGGGCCAATTCCTCATCGGATACATTCAACTGCAACTTGCGATCGCGCCCATCAATGGTAATCGAGTCGCCTTCTTCCACCAAGGCGATCGCCCCACCAACGGCAGCTTCTGGGGCCACGTGACCCACCACCAAACCGTAAGTCCCTCCGGAGAACCGACCATCGGTGATTAATCCCACCTTGTCCCCTAAACCCGCACCAATAATTGCTGAAGTCGGGGCCAACATTTCCCGCATTCCCGGTCCCCCTTTTGGACCTTCATAGCGGACCACCACCACATCACCAGCGCTAATCTTGCCATCCAAAATCGCTTTGAGGCATTCTTCCTCGGAATCAAACACCCGGGCCGGACCCTCAATCATCGGCGTTTTCACCCCGCTAATTTTAGCCACAGCACCTTCGGAGGCGAGATTGCCTTTGAGAATCGCCAAGTGACCCTGACGATACATCGGGTTATCCCAGGGACGAATCACATCCTGTCCTGTGGGCGGTTCTGCGGGAATATCCACCAGCAATTCGGCGATAGTTTGGCCGGTAATTGTTAGCGCATCTCCATGCAGCAAATCATGGACCAGGAGCATTTTCATCACCTGGGGAATCCCGCCCGCTTTGTGAAGGTCGGTGGCCACATAGCGCCCACTGGGTTTGAGGTCGCACAGCACCGGGACTCGGGCGCGAATGGTTTCAAAATCATCTAAGGTGAGGGGGACTCCCATCGCCCGGGCGATCGCCAGGAAATGCAGCACCGAATTCGTGGAACCCCCCACGGCCATAATCACAGAAATGGCATTTTCCAACGCCTTGCGGGTGATAATTTGACTGGGCAAAATTTGCTTGCGAATCGCTTCCACTAGGACATGAGCGGATTTTTGCGTACTATCGGCCTTTTCTGCATCTTCTGCGGCCATTGTCGAGGAGTACATCAAGCTCATCCCCATTGCTTCAAAGGCCGAAGACATGGTATTCGCCGTGTACATCCCCCCACAAGAACCGGCACCGGGACAGGCATGGCGTTCCACTTGTAGCAGTTGCTGTTCGTCAATTTTACCAGCGCTGTATTCCCCGACCGCCTCAAACGCGCTGACAACGGTGAGGTCTTTTCCGTCCAAATGTCCAGGTTTGATAGTGCCGCCATAGACAAAAATAGCGGGAATATTCATGCGGGCGATCGCCAACATGGCCCCGGGCATATTTTTATCACATCCGCCAATTGCCAGGACCCCATCCAGACTCTGACCATTACAAACGGTTTCAATCGAGTCGGCAATCACTTCGCGCGACACCAGGGAATATTTCATCCCCTCGGTTCCCATCGAGATCCCATCACTAATCGTAATCGTGCCAAAAATTTGAGGCATTCCTCCGGCCTCCCGGACCCCACTTTCCGCCCGTTTTGCCAGGATATCCAGCCCCATATTGCAGGGAGTAATGGTGCTGAATCCATTGGCAACACCGACAATCGGTTTAACGAAATCGGGGTCAGAAAAACCAACCGCCCGCAACATAGCTCGGTTGGGCGATCGCGCGTGTCCTTGGGTGACGGCTTGACTTCTAAGGTTCTCAGGCATTCTTTTTTCCGGTAAACGAGAGCAAATCTCCAGGGGCTAATGTAGAGTAGGGTTTGCTTATAGCTGTTTGCCTCCCAACTTTCGCTTCTCCCCCTAGGATCTATCTTTAGATTGTCTCAGAATCCCACCCCATTTGTCTTATGTCTTTTGTCATTGGTCCTTTGTCATTGGTCCTTTGTCAAATCCCCCATCTCCCCCACCCTCCCCATCTCCCCCATCTCCCCCATCTCCCCCACCTTCCCCATCCCCCCATCTCCTTTGTCCCACTTTCCATTCCTCTTAACCGTGATTTGTGACATTGAAGACGATACATTGGAAGCACGCACCACTAGACTTGCACAGAGCGATAGCAAAGAGGCGACAGGACATGGATGTAAATGAATTACTAGAGCGATATGCAACTGGAGAAAGAGATTTTCGGAATCTAAACTTGATTGGTGCCAACTTAGCTGGGTTGGACTTAAGTGAAGTCACTTTTCGCGATGCTGACCTGCGTCAGGCTAACCTGACTGCTACTAAACTCACGGGGGCCAACCTGCGAGAAGCTAATCTCATGGGGGTCACCCTTCATCAAGCTAACCTGCGAGAAGCCAATCTGATTAACGCGAACTTAAGTAGAGCTGACTTAAGTGAAGCTGACTTAAGTTTGGCAAATATTAGCCGAGCCATTGTAGAGCGAGCCAATTTACAAAAAGCCAAAATGGTACAGGCTCTGGCCAGCGAGACGAGGCTGGGTTGGGCAAATCTCAAAGAAGCGACTTTGAATCAGGCCAATCTCAGTCGCGCGAACTTAAGTGAATCTGACTTGACCGGCGCAAATTTAGAAGGGGCCAACCTGACGATCGCCATTCTGATTCAGGCGATTATGGAAAAGGTGAATCTGACGAATGCCACCTTAAATGGAGCCAACTTAACGAGCGTCAATCTCCGTTATTCGGACTTGAGTCGGGCCAACATGAGTGGATCCAATCTCGCCGGAGCGGACTTAACTAAAAGCCAACTGCGGGGAACTAACGTGAGTTGGACCACCATGCGCGGGACGAATTTAGAAGGGGCCAGTCTGTATCGAGCCAACTTGGGTTGGTCCAACCTCACTGGAGCGAACCTCACCAATGCAATTTTAATGGACACGAATCTGTATCGGACGAACCTGCGGGATGTCAACTTTACGGGAGCCATTATGCCCGATGGGTTGACCCACCAATAGCACTCGTTGCACGAGTCGTCCCGGCATTTTGCCTGTTTTAACTTGATGCAGTCCGGATTTACCCGGAATTGAGTGTTTAGGGTCGGGGATTAGCGGGTCACGTTGCTTCATATTCCCCTGGAGCTGCCTAGGGTGCGAAGGCATCAGTTCTCAACCCTCCAACCGTTGCGATCGCACCTCGAACAATCGGCTTTGTTCTCCAGTCTATCTTCCCTAGCGGCAAAATTCCCAGCAGTGACCAGCGCTGTTGTAATCCCATCTCTACTCAGTTTTTGTCGCGTTCAGCGCGATGGCGCTGAAACGGGGATGACGGGGCGATCGCCCCAGACTACTGTTTAAAAACGTTTCGTGCCACGTTTGGCCGCATCACGGGTGCAGGAGCCTTTGTCAGGAATCGAGCCATGATTGTGATTAGTCAGGTTAGCGTCATCAGTCTTGTCCTTATGGGACTTTCAGTTATAGTAGTGCATTCTCCCGCCTTCTCTCATCCCCAGGCAGTCGGACCCCACCCGGGTCCCCTGCCCCTACTCTCAATCATTCGAGAGTCTAACCCCTTTGAAGAACCCACCCTCAACCCAGAAAACATCCCCTGCCGTGAAGAACCCATCGGCCTAGGGATTCCTGGATTTCAACCGGGAATTCATCAAGATTCAGTTTTCCGAATGTTTGGATTTCCCAGCCAAACCCTGCCAGGATATTGGCCCAATACTCATGCCGTCAGTTATGACCTGATTCCCCATCAGGTAAGTCTAGGATTCCTCTTCGATCGCCAATCCCTACTCTTGCAGCAAACTGAAGCCTCTTTTGCTCAAAGTGTCAATACTGAAATTATTCTAGGAACCTTAAACAGTATGTTAGGTTGCCAGCTTAATCAAGAAATCGCCTCGGGATTTCAACAAGTGTGGCGGGGTCAGGTGCGCCGGTACAGCTTTGCCCTGGGTCAGCTCAACGGGGCGATCGAATGGGAGATCCGTCCCACCTCCTCGGGAAATCAACCGGCACAGCGTGTTTACATTGGAATTTGGCAAAAGGGTTTACACCGCTAACCCACTCAATTTGCTGCCTCCTCGCTGTGGATGCTTCATTTTATTATACGATCGATCTAGAACCCTAAAAATAATTGCCCCCCAGGGGAAGTTAAGGATGATGAAAGCTCAAGATATTATGACCCAAGACGTGGTGAGCATTCGCGGCTCCGCCACCGTTGCAGAAGCCGTTAAGCTCATGAGAGAAAAGGGCTTGCGTGCATTAGTCGTATCCCGTCGCCATGATGAAGATGCTTATGGCATTGTCACCGAAACGGACATCGTTTACAAAGTTGCGGCCTTTGGACATGACCCGAAGCAGATGCGGGTGTATGAAATTATGACCAAACCCTGCATCGTCGTCAATCCTGACCTCGGTGTAGAATATGTGGCGCGGTTGTTTGCTAATACCGGCATCCGTCGTGCTCCCGTCATCAAGGGAGACTTGCTCGGAATTATTTCCGTGAGTGATATTCTAACAAAGAGTGATTTCGTCGAGAAACCGAAAGCCAAACTGTTCGAGAGTGAACTGGAAAAAGCGGTTCAGGAAGCGCGCGCCATCTGTGCCGAAAAAGGCCCAACTTCTAGAGAATGTGCGGCAGCTTGGGATGCTGTGGAAGAACTGCAAGCCGAAGCGTCTCATCAACGGGCGATGAAACCTGTCAAGTCTGCATTTGAGGAATACTGCGAAGAAAACCCCGAGGCAGATGAAGCCCGGGTGTATGACGTTTAAGTTTCCAGTTCGGTGAGGATAACTGAGGTTGAAGACCTCACTCCGGGGTTCAGGGATGTGAAACGATCGCCGATGATCATCTTTCCAATGTGCTAAGGCCGAACTCCGACAATTTTTAAGCTGTGCGATCGCAAACCAATGCGATCGCACGGTTGTTTTTGCTTGCCTCTTTAAATCAGCGATGAAACTGCCCTTATTGATACCCCATATCAAAACCTTAAAACAAACCTGTTATTTTACGAAATGTTGCGCATTGTATGATATTTCCCCATCACCCGGGCATCCTAAATTATAGATATTTAGGGCAAAATAGGGCGAGGGCAATTATGGATGGGTATGAATTACTAAAACGATACACTGCTGGCGATCGCGATTTTCGAGGGTGGAATCTAAATTTAGCCAACTTGATCGGCGCAACCTTGCAACAAGTGAACCTTTTCGGGGCCAATCTTATTGACGCATCCTTGGCGCGAGCTAATTTAAGCCGATCCTTAATGATGGAAGTTCAATTATCCGGTGCATTTCTCTACGCCGCTGATTTAACCTTCGTCAAGCTCAAAGGCAGCCGCCTGATTGAGGCAGATTTAACCAAAGCAAATCTCCAAGGCGCTCACTTAGCTAATACCGATTTAACCGGGGCCAAACTCAGTGGTGCTATTCTCAAATGGGTCAATTTTTATCGCTCCAATTTACTCGGAGTCAACCTTTCAGGCGCAAACCTCAATGGAATTAATTTCCGAGGGGCAAATCTGACTCAGGCTAACTTGAATTGGAGCAACCTCAGTGGAGCAAGACTCAGCGGCGCTTGTCTCAAAGGCGCACTTTTAAACGGCGTTAAACTCACCGGAGCCTTTTTAAATGGCTTGGATTTGGAAGGAATTAATTTTAGTGCACTCGAACTCAACGAGGCTAAATTAAGCGGAGCAAACCTGCGCGGCTCTAACTTTATGGGGGCAGATTTGCGCGATACTCAAATGCGCTTTACCGACTTTGAAGAAGGAAATCTTAAACAAGCCAATTTACATGGCAGCATTCTCAGAGGAGGTCGTTTCAGCCGTGCCAATTTGATGAAAACTGACCTCATGGAAGCCGACTTGCGAAATGCCGATCTCCGGGATGCTAATCTCAATTTAGCCAAGTTAACAGGTGCAGATCTCACAGGTGCTAACTTAGAAGGGGCCTATTTATGGGGAGCGGATCTGGATGGTGCTTGCTTGCGCGGTGCAAATCTGCGGGGAGCGAGTTTGCGGGATGCGGCACTGGTGGGTGCAGACTTGCAGGATGCGGATTTCACGGGTGCAGTGATGCCCGATGGGAGCCTGCATTCCTAAACTCATTGGCAAGAGCATAAAACAGGGTGCTGAAAACTGATGAAATAGTGCATCGGTACAGTAGCGGGAGGACAAGCGGGTTGATGAGGCAAAAAACTGGAGATTAACAACCAAAAGGATGCAAAAAGCGGCTCACTCTTTCAACCTCTATTTTCAACTTTTTACCGCCGTTAGCGCACCAATTCCATCGTTGTAGGGTCTTGTCTTGTAGCCCTATTAATGCTTTAATGAAGATAGGAAGAGTTAATGCTAAAAAAAATCACATTTTTTCCATAACAAACCAGGACGGCAAGCCCCAGCGATGCCCAAATTTAAGTCATTGGTTAGGGGGCAACGGATTCCAGTAAAGAATTAAGGGGCTTTTAAGCCATAAGGAGAGTAACGTAAAATGGATACTAATGAACTCCTCGAACGGTATGCAGCAGGAGAGCGATCGTTTAAAGACGTTAATTTAAACGGAGCGAACCTGGAACGAGCCAACCTAGCCGGATGCGATTTTTCTGGGGCTTATTTTGTCGGGGCCAACTTATCCCGAGCCGTCTTGACAGGGGCCAATTTACACCTAGCTTTTTTACATCGCGCTGACTTGAGTTTTGCTAAGTTAAATAGACCTCTTGCAAAAAAAATCTATGTTATAATGAAAAATTTTGAATTTTAGACCCCAGAGCCAACTCATAATTG
>NZ_JAMXFA010000011.1 GCF_025370785.1 Laspinema olomoucense D3b | reverse complement strand
GGAAGAGATTCAGGTAAAATGGGGCCAACAACTATTATCCCGGGACCCGCTGTACCCTCCGTGGGTTCTGACGGTGGCAGTGGGGAAATGATTGTGGCAGTAATGGGAAAGTTAAAAGGATTTTCTGTGTTGTTGTTGGCGATAAATTGTAACTCTCCCAAGGGAGTTCCCGCATTACTGGCATCGAGTTGGACTTGAAAGGTGACTTCTGCATTGGGGGGAATTGTGCCAGGAAAAGGACCGACTAAACTGAAGGAAGGAGGGAGTTGTAAGTTTGATAAAGTAACTTCGCTACTGTTGGGATTTCTGAGGGTAAAGGTGGGGGTGAGTGCCTCGTTAACTTGGGTCGTTCCTAGGTTAATTGCGGTGGTGGTATTATCGGCGATCGCCGTGGTTCCTAGTAATACTTCAATCGGCAATTCTGAGAGGATGGGAACGGTGAATTCATAAGCCCCAATATCGGCAACTGCCGTCCCATTCTCATCCCCATCAAAGGGCCGAATTTGTCCCCGTTTATCCGTGGTGGGTGCTACGGCATTATTACCCGCATCAATGGCAGGACTTCCGGGTAGTAAGGGATGGATTAAGACTCCATCTATTTCCTGCAACGGTCCTAATAGGGGGTCGGCGATCAGCACATTGGCGGTGACGTTAACATCTTGAGAAGCGTTCAGATTTTTGCTGGGGAATTGAATGTTATTCCCGCCATCATTAAATTGAACCCCGGTTTGTTGTTTAACATTAAAACCATTCACCCCTACATTATTAGCAACAATCGTATTAGTGAGGGTTGTATTGGTTCCGCCTCCCCAAAACCCTCCTCCTTGGAATCCAGCCACGTTATTGGCGATGGTGGAGTTTAAAACATTGACAGTATAGCCATCGCGAATATTAATAGCGAGGCCACCTCCTAAACCCTGAGTCGTATTAGCTAATTGGGCGCGGTTTTCAGAAAATGTAGTATTCACCAGGTCAAGATTAGTGCGTTCTCCAACCCATAAACCCCCTCCCTGGCTTTCTGCTAGGTTATTAGCAAAGGTGGTATTGCTAATTCTTACGGCCCCATTTCCGAGACGCAAACCGCCGCCCAGGGCATCTCCCTTATAATTGGTAATCACCTGATTGGTGAGGATTTTACTATCCTCAATCACCACGCGATCGCCATCATAAACAAAGAGAAAGAGTCCACCACCTTGTCCAGCGCCTCGATTGCCTTCAAATCGACTACTGCGGATAATAATCTCTCCAGATGTATCAGCATTAGTTGTTTCTGAAGCGCCATCGGTATAAATTGCCCCCCCATATCCCATTGTATTTTGATTTAAAATACCCCCGGGAGTTGAATCGTTATTGATAAATACAGAATCTTCTACGGTTAAGCTACTTAATAAGCTATTAATCGCCCCGCCATTAATCCCTTTATTGTTGGTGAAGGTACTGCCAATAACTGACGTATTACTTACGCTTTTGATGGCGATCGCCCCTCCTCCTCGTTCAGCGTTAGTTGGGGTAGCATCATTAGCATCAAAAGTAGAATTTAGAATAGTATTAGTGCTTCTAAAACCTGCAAAAATTGCCCCGCCCCCTTCTCCGGTCGCCACATTATTTCTAAAGGTACTATTTTCTACCGTTAGAGTGCTACGACTTGCGGTGTAAATGCCTCCCCCTGCACCTAATTCTCCAATTCCCGTAGCTTTTCCATCAGCGATGACCAAATTTCTCAGGGTAACGGTACTGGGAACAAAATTCGTATTCTCTTTAACGAAGAAAACTCGACTGGCATTATTGCCACTAATCGTAATCCCAGCAGCATTTGCGCCATCAATGGTTAGGTCTTTATTTAGTTCTAATTGACCGCTAGTCAGGGTAATGGTTTGATTGGCAAGACTAGAGTCAAACAGGATGGTGTCTCCCCCTTGGGCAGAGGCGATCGCATTTCTTAAAGACCCCGCCCCACTATCATTGGCATTCGTTACTGTTAGAATCGCCAAAACTCCCGAATATGCCATCATCGCCTCGGGTTTGAGTGCCAAGGGTGCGGTTATTTCTCCCGTTCTAAAGGCTAAATCCCAGTTACCTCCGCGTTCTGAATTGCCCGTCATATCCACGGATGCGGCAATATTAACCCCCGTCAAGCGACTCAGGGTTCTTACAAATTCGGCACCGATTCCTGCTGCTACTTGACATCCATAGAGGAACAGATTTCCATCAGGGGCGATCGCCTCTCTCCAGGACTCCAAAACGGTTCGATATTGCCCTACATTATCCGAGGCTAAAATAGCAGAACCCAGCTTGAGCGAACCGGGACTCCCATGAGAAATAATATGAACTGCATCTACAGTTTCCCCCAGGCTGTTGATGGTTTGTAAAACCTGGGTAATCTGCTGGACTCCATCGCTTACTTCCTCTAACACGATCGCCTGGGCATTTTCCCGGACTCCCTGAAGCAAACTTTTATAATTTTCTACTTGCGAGTCGATGAAAACTACCGTTTTTGACACCGGCATTCCGCCCTTATCTTGGTTTTTAATCAAATCAAAATCAATCGCCATCTGGACTACTCCAACCCTTACTTTTTTGAGTAGATACCAGCCCTGATTGAAAAAAGCGATCGCCCTAAAAAATAGCTGCCTGATTTTCTGAACGCTTTTTTCCTTAATATTTCTTCAAGCCTCTTCAGATAAAACCGGATTCTCTGCGGAAACTGTTAGGGGTAACCCGGTGTTTTTGAAGCCTGTGAAATTGAGATTGATAGAGCCTAAATATCCCATCCAAAAAAATAGCAGCATAATATCAGCCTTATCAAAATTGTGATAAGAGGCTGTAATAAGTCATTCACCTGAATGAAAAACCTGGAATTAATTTCCTCTGTTGTCCGGTAAAATGCGCTTTAAAAAGAGTATATTTAAGTTTATAAAAAATTCCCCTAACTTCGATGACCCTCAGAAACCTCAAAACTTGATAATTTCTGACGGTTATTTTTCCTGCCGTTAAAAAATAACCCTGACTAGAACATAGGAGGAGTTTTACTCCTTCTTTAACCCTAGAAAGAATGATTACAATCAGCTTGACTTGGGGCCTGAATTAAAAGTTCCCCTGCAGGGGGTTGGAGGGCTTAAAAAACCGCAGAAAAAATAAACCTGTATTCCCCCTTCCCCTGCCTATACCCCGATCCCTCTCGAAGGATTCTCGCGATCGGCCCTCCTTAAAATTGGCTTAAAAAACCGGACTCCGAATCAGTAGAGGGGTCTCTCGCCCCTGGTGCAGCAGCGCCCACCCTCAACCCGAGTCTCGTCCGGAACCCATCATGCCTCACCCTGCTTGTACGGTTTATACGAATTAGCACTCTGCACCATAGAGTGCTAAATTTTCTATTTGGAGCAGATTGAGAAACCGACACTATGGCAAAAATTATTTCCTTTAACGAAGAATCCCGTCGGGCGCTGGAACGCGGGGTCAACGCCCTCGCCGATGCAGTCCGAATCACGATGGGACCGAAAGGACGCAACGTGGTGCTAGAAAAGAAATATGGCGCACCAGATATCGTAAATGATGGGATCACCATTGCTAAAGAAATCGAATTAGAAGACCCCCTGGAAAACACGGGGGCCAAACTCGTACGGGAAGTCGCCGCCAAAACCAAAGACATTGCCGGTGATGGCACCACCACCGCCACTGTCTTAGCCCAGGCGATGATTCGGGAAGGCTTGAAAGTCGTGACTGCCGGTGCGAATCCGGTTTCAGTCCGACGCGGGATTGAAAAAACCGTCGCCTACTTGGTTGAAGAAATTCAAGCTTTGGCTAAACCCGTCGAAGGGGACGCGATCGCCCAAGTTGCCACCGTCTCTGCTGGCAATGACGAAGAAATCGGTCAGATGATCGCATCAGCGATGGATAAAGTCACCAAAGATGGCGTGATCACCGTCGAGGAATCCAAATCCCTCACCACCGAACTCGATGTCGTCGAAGGGATGCAGCTCGATCGCGGCTATATCTCCCCCTACTTCGTCACCGACAACGAACGGATGATCGTCGAGTTTGAAAACCCGGCAATCCTAATTACCGACAAAAAAATCAGTTCCATTCAGGATCTCGTCCCTATCCTGGAAAAAGTCGCCCGCGCCAGCAAACCCCTCTTAATCATCTCTGAAGATGTCGATGGCGAAGCCTTGGCAACCCTAGTCGTCAATAAAGCCCGGGGTGTCTTAAATGTAGCCGCTATCAAATCCCCCGGATTTGGTGAACGCCGTAAAGCGATGCTGCAAGATATCGCCGTGCTCACCAATGGTCAGATGATTTCTGAAGAAATCGGTCTGAGTCTGGATACCGCCACCTTGGATATGCTGGGAACCGCCCGTAAGGTGACCATCACCAAAGAAAGCACCACCATTGTTGCTGAAGCGGATGACAAAAACAAAGAAGCGATTCAAATCCGCATCGGTCAAATTCGCAAAGAATTAGACAGAAGCGATTCTGACTACGACAAAGAAAAACTCCAAGAACGGATCGCCAAACTCGCCGGAGGTGTCGCCGTGATTAAAGTGGGCGCTCCTACGGAAACTGAACTCAAAGAACGCAAACTGCGGATCGAAGACTCCCTGAATGCCACCAAAGCGGCAGTAGAGGAAGGGATCGTTCCCGGTGGCGGTACGACCCTGATTCATCTGGTGAGCAAAATTGAGTCCCTCAAAGCCAGTCTCAATGATGAAGAAATCCTCGGGGCTGATATTGTTGCTAAAGCTTTAGAAGCACCTGTGCGTCAAATTGCGGATAACGCCGGTGTTGAAGGCAGCGTGGTTGTGGAAAAAGTGCGGGAAAGTGCTTTTAATGTGGGCTACAACGCCCTAACGGGTGAGTATGTAGATATGATTGCCGCAGGGATTATCGACCCGGCTAAAGTGGTGCGATCGGCCTTGCAGAATGCGGCTTCGATCGCCAGCATGGTCCTGACGACAGAAGCCCTGGTTGTTGAGAAACCTGAACCGGCTGGTGCCATGCCTGACATGGGCGGCATGGGCGGCATGGGCGGCATGGGCGGCATGGGCGGCATGGGCGGCATGGGCGGCATGGGCGGCATGGGAATGATGTAATTCCTGTGTTTTAAACCACAGATTTCAAACCACAGATTTCACAGATTTTCACAGAAGGAAGGAAGAGTTGGAGGGGTGTTTTATTCCTCTAACTCTTTTTTTTTATCGCAAGATGGGGCTGCCGTGATGGTGGATGAGATACCATTTTCCCCCCATGTTTTCAAAGAGGTTAGTGGCGTTGGAGAGGGATTGGTTTTTCCGTCCGTTGCTGGTTTGGGTGACTTTTTCGATGAGGACGATATAGGCGAGGTTGCCGATTGACTCGCTGGCGGTAATTTGGATCTCGATTTCTAGGGTGGTGGTGACTCTAAAGATTTGTTGCCAGGATGGGCGGATTTCTTCCCATCCTTTGAGGATTTTGCGTCCGGGATGGATGCAGAGGGTGTTGATGCCTTTGGACCAGATTTCGCTCATGGCTTCCATGTTTTTGGTCTGAAAGGCACGATAAAAGGCGAGGTTGGCTTCGAGGACGGCAGGTTCGGCAGACATGGTTGAGCCAATGAAGGGTTGATTTTGATTTATTGTAGGGGAAGCAATGCTGTGATGAGTTAATTTTAATGCCGCTACCTGAATCAAGCCGAGTGCAATTGACTGAGGATTTGACGATTTGCCGTGTTTTAAATGGGATGTGGCAGGTGTCCGGTGCTCATGGTCCGATTCATCCCCAAGGGGCGATCGCCTCGATGTTTGACTATGTGGATGCGGGATTCACGACTTGGGACCTTGCAGATCATTATGGTCCCGCAGAGGATTTTATTGGGGAATTTCGCCGCCAGTTGGCTCAAAAACGCGGGGAAGCTGCCCTGGCAAATCTTCAGGCGTTTACCAAGTGGGTGCCTCGTCCGGGTAAAATGACTCGGCAACTGGTGGAAAAGAATATCGATATTTCCCGCCAGCGCATGGGGGTGGATTCATTAGATTTGATGCAGTTCCATTGGTGGGATTATCAAGATAAAAATTATTTGGATGCCTTGAAGTATATGGCGGAACTTCAGGCGGAGGGGAAAATTAAGCATTTAGCCCTGACGAATTTTGATACGGAACATTTGGCAATTATTGTCGAAAATGGGATTAAAATTGTCTCGAATCAGGTGCAATTTTCGATTTTAGACCGCCGTCCCCAACAGCAAATGGTGCCGTTTTGTTTGGAGCATGGGATTAAGTTATTGGCCTATGGAACTTTAGGCGGGGGTTTACTTTCCGAAGGGTATTTAGGACAGCCGGAACCGAGTCCGCGAGTTCTGAATACGGCTTCTTTGAATAAGTATAAAAATATGCAATCGGCTTGGGGAAGTTGGAGTTTATTTCAGGAATTGTTACAAACTCTTGAGCAAATTGCTAATCAATATCAGGTGACGATCGCCAATGTAGCGGTGCGATATGTCCTCGAAAATCCAGCGGTAGCGGGTGCAATTGTGGGTACAAGATTGGGCGTTTCTGAACATATTCAAGCAAACTCAAAGGTGTTTGAGTTTAGCTTGAGTGCGGCAGATGTTAAAAAAATTGATGCGGTTGGCGATCGCGCCCGGAATTTGTTGGAATTAATTGGCGACTGTGGGGATGAATATCGCCGCCGTTAACCCCCGGGGCAAATTTGGGGGTGGCACAGAATGCAATTCCCTGGGGAACAGGCGATCGCACTCCCGATTGGGAAATCCTCAACCCCTAAACTATAGCCGAATCTGGGGTCTTGTCCCCCTCTAAAAAGGCGGATTCCTCTCCCCACCCTGGGTTCAAAATCCTCAGTCTCGGACCGCGCAAATAGGTTAGAATACAAAGGCGAATCTGATAATTTCTCTTAAACATGACAGGAACTAAGGTAACGTTTGCCAAAAATAAGGGGTTCTGGAAAGAACTCAACCGCCGAGTTGAAGCCTATTTTCAGGAGGAAAACATCCCCAAACGCGATTGTCCACAGATGTATCTGAAAACCCTAACTCTGGTTTTATGGATGGTTGGGGCTTACAGTTTTACGCTCTTTGGTCCGGCGGGAATTGGCTTTAAAATTCTGGGCTGTATGGTTTTTGCTGCAGGATTGGCCGGTTTTGCGTTTTGTGTGGGTCATGATGCTAATCACGGCGGTTATTCTAACCATAAATGGCTGAATAAAAGTCTGGGATTAACCTACGATGCGATCGGATTGTCTAGTTATTTATGGAAGTTCCGCCACAACTATCTCCACCACACCTATACCAATATTCTGGGCCACGATGTAGAAATTCATGGGGATGGATTAGTCAGAATGTCCCCGGATATGCCTCACAAATGGTATCATAAATTCCAACATTTGTTTATCTGGTTTATTTATCCCCTCATTCCCGTGTATTGGTCGTACTGCGATGTTCAAATTATTTTGTTCAAGCGCAAATATCATGATCATGTGGTTCCGACCCCTTCCCCAATGACTCTGGCAACCTTGCTGGTGGGTAAGTTGGTTTGGTTGGGTCTTTTTATCGGGATTCCCCTGGCAGTGGGCTACAGTCCCTTAACGGTCATCGGCGGTTTCCTTCTAACTTATTTTACCTACGGAGCGATAATCTGTGAGGTATTTATGATGGCTCATGTGATGGATAACGCTGAATTTATTACGCCGAATCCAGAACAGAACCATGTAGATGATGAATGGGCAATTTTTCAGGTTCGCACGACAGTGGATTTCGCACCTAACAACCCCTTCTGCACTTGGTATATGGGAGGATTAAACTTTCAAGTTGTCCATCATTTATATCCCCATATTTGTCACATTCATTATCCTGAAATTTCTAAGATTTTGATGGGAGTTTGTGAAGAATTTGGTGTTAAATATCAAATTCATGAAACCTTAACCGGGGCAATGATTTCTAATTACAATTGGTTGAAAGAGATGAGCATTCCGCCCAAACCTTTGGCAACCCCGGCGCGTGAGTTAGCCAGTAATTTGGCAAAATAAATTCAGCCTCTCTCACTCAACCCAACCCTCGCCTAATTTTGAGGAGATAAAGGGAGGAAAATCAATGAGGTGGGCATTGCCCACCTTACTCATTCTCTCTTTCCTGAATTAGGGGAAATTCATCAAGGCACCGGACACCCAATCTGGCGAGGGGATTCAGAAACAAATTTAACCTAAAAGTAAGGGGAAAACCCAGGATGAAAAAGCGATTAATCAGGGCTATTGTGCTGTTAATGATGGCAATTACCCTGGTCGGAATACAACCGGCAATGGCAGACAATTCAGGGGATGGGGCTAAACTTTTTACGGTTCACTGTGCCGGGTGTCATGCCAATGGCGGTAATATTATTCGGCGAGGAAAGACGCTGAAACTTAAAGCCTTAGCTAAAAATCATCTGGATACCCAAGAGGCGATCGCCCAGTTGATTACCCAGGGAAAAAACCCGATGCCTGCCTACAATGACCGATTGAGTGTTACCGAAATCGAAGCGGTTGGCGCTTACGTTTTGGAACAGGCAGAAAGGGGCTGGAAATAACAGAGTTTATGCCTCTATTTCTTCCGCAATTTGCTTCATATTCATCGGCAACCAGAGAGTAAAGGTAGACCCTTTTTCCGCTTCACTTTCTACGAGAATTTCACCCCCCATCATCTTGCAGAATCGTTGGGAAATTGCCAGTCCTAACCCAGTTCCCCCATACTTGCGAGTTGTGGAAGCATCGGCTTGACTAAAGGCTTCAAAAATGTTGGCCAATTGTTCCGAGGAAATGCCGATGCCGGTATCGGTGACGCGAAACTCAATTCCCGCAGTCTGTTCCCGAGGAGTGTCAGGGGTTACAGGGTCATGAATCCATTCCCCAGACTCCCGGGGGGTAACGGTTAAAGAGATCGTTCCGTTTTCGGTAAATTTCGCCGCATTACTGAGCAGATTGAATAAAATCTGGCGCACTTTGGTTAAGTCTCCGGTCATCATTCCTACGGATGGATCGCAGTTGATTTCTAAGTGATTGCCATTTTTTTCGATTAAGGGTTCAACGGTACTGATCACCTCCGAAATCAGGAGGGTGATGTCGAAGGGTTCCAGATACAGGGTCATCCGTCCGGCTTCAATTTTAGAAATATCTAAGATATCGTTAATTAAAGATAACAGGTGTTTTCCAGCGGTCCTAATTTTGGTCAAGTCGGCGATCGCCTGTTGTTCTCCGGCATCCTCCATTTCTTCAGCCAATATTTCGCTATAACCGATAATGGCATTGAGGGGGGTGCGAAGTTCATGACTCATATTCGCCAAAAAGGTACTTTTAGAACGACTCGCTGCCTCTGCGGCATGGAGTGCCTTTTTCAAGTCTTGTTCGGCGCGAACTCGCTGGGAAATGTCTGTACTAATCGAGATCAATCCGACAATGGTCCCGCTGGGGTCCTTGATGGCATCGGCGCTCAACAGGACGGGAATGGTGCGATCGCTGGAAGTGCGGTGGATGACTTCCCCACTCCAGGAGTTCCCCTGCATAATGGTTTCAAAGACTTGAGTCCCGAGAGTCGGGTCCGCAAAGACAGCCAGGGGTCCTCCTGCGGCATTTAACTGTTCCGGTGTTTCATATTCATACAGGTGAGAAAAGGCCGAATTGTGATAGATATGAGAGCCAAACCGATTGCTGATGGCGATCGCATCCCCAGAACTTTCTACCGCCTTGCGTGTGAGAATTAATTCCGATTCCGCTTGTTTGCGGGCAGTGATATCTTCCACCATCGCGATCGCAAACTGCGGCGTTTCTCCTTTACCAGAAACCAAAGAAACACTCAACCGACTCCAAATCCGACTGCCATTTTTACAGCGATATCGTTTTTCGATTTGATACCCCTTCCGCTGTCCCCTGATCATCTCGGCAGCAAGCAACCGTTCCGCCTTTTGGTCTAACGGATCGCTCAGTTCCAGACAAATTGTACCCTGTAATTCCTCGTGCGAATACCCTAACATCGACTGAAATGCTGGATTGCTATCTAAAATTTCCCAATCCAAAGTACGCACGACAATCCCAATTGCTGCCCCTTCAAAAATCGCCCGAAATCGTTGCTCACTCTCTCGTAAAGCCGCTTCAACATTGGCGCGTTCGAGAATTTCTATCCGCAACTGTTCTAAACTGCTATTCAGTTCAGAAGTGCGCTGTTTGACTCGCCGTTCTAGTTCAGTATTGGCATGATTCAGCGCCTCCTCTGCAATTTTATGATTGGTAATATCCCGAGAGTTAATCACCAAACCATTCACGGCAGTTTCTGTTAGCAAATTCCGGCCTATTGATTCAAAATATAAAATCTCTCCCGTCGCCCGCTGTACCCGATACTCAATTTTCATAATCAAGTCGGGATGGTTAGTGAGCATCTGATAGGTTTCTTTTACTTTTTCTACATCATCGGGATGAACAAATACAGTGGTCTTCTGACCAATCAGTTCTTCGGGATAGTAACCCAAGATGCGCTCAACAGAGGGACTATGGTAGCGGATTGTGCCATCGGGTTCTAGGATGGTAATCATATCCGAGCTATTTTGAATGAGCGATCGCCATTTTGCTTCGCTTTGAGTCACTGCTTCTTCAGCTAACTTGCGATCGGTAATGTCAATCATTACCCCTTCCCAGAGAATATCTCCATTCTCCTGCTGTTCTGCTCGCGCCACACATTGCAACCACTTGAGCTTACCCGATCGCATAATAAACCGCCCTTCCCATCGCCAGGGTTCCATCGGTTGAATCTTCGCGGCGATCGATCGCTCATAACTCGGTCGGTCCTCGGGGTGAATCATCTCTCCCAAAATGTTGGGATGCTGCTTCATATAGTCCGGGTCTACCTCCATCACATCCAAACAACCGGAGGATAAAAAGGGGAAAGAAACCGATCCATCTTGATGGATTATCGACTGATAAATCAACCCGGGAATATTATCCGCTAACTTTTGAAACCGCGCTTCACTCTGTTCTAAAGCACGGATAGCTACAAATTTTTCGGTCACATCCTGCACGAGAGATGCGACTCCAATCATCTGACCCTCGGAGTCTACTAACGGCGTATTGTGCCACTCACAAATAATCACCCGCCCATCTTTAGTTTGATTCTCGTTGGTACTATAAATCCCGCCTTCTTGATGTAAGAGCGCTTGTAAAACTTCTTCGTTCACTTCCCATTGCACCTTCTCGGGAATCAAGTCTAAGGCATGATGCCCCAGGATTTCCTCCCGGGTATAGCCAAAAAGTCTTTCCGCCGCTGGGTTCCAGTTGCTGACTTCAAAATTTAAGTTCCACTCGATCGCCGCCAGGGGAGTTTGTTGAAGATGAATGGCCAATTTTTGTTGGGATTCTTGCAGGGCCGATTCGGCCTGCTTGCGATGGGTAATATCCGTGGCAGTACCCGTAGTCCCAATGATATTGCCCAACTCGTCCCGCATCAAGACCGCATTGAAACTGAGAAAGACCGCAGTCCCATCTTGGCGGCGATGTTGAGTTTCGTAGGGAAAAACCGACTCCCCTGCTTGCAGGCGATCGAACATTTGCCGATCTTTGACCCCTTGTTCCGGGTCCATAAACTCGAAAAAGAATCGCCCCAGCATCTCCTGGGGTGCATATCCGTAAATCTCTTGCGCCGCTGGGTTGACAAAGGTCCAGCGGCCCTCCTGATCCAGGGACCAGATTAAATCCCGGGAGGTTTCCACTAAATTTCGGTAATGGCGCTCACTTTGATGCAGGGCCGCTTCTAACTCCTGCTGTGCCGTGATGTCTCGCCCTACCGCATAGCTGATGCTGTCTGGATAGTGGCACGCTTTCCAGGCAAACCAGCGATAGGTACCATTTTTGTGGCGATAGCGATTTTTAATGGATATATCGGATTGGGGAAGGGGGTTGGCGAGGGTGATGGTGAGGTCTCGATCCTCGGGGTGGAGAAACTCGCTCCAAGGTCGCCCCAGTAATTCTTCTTGGGTCCATCCTAAAAGATGAGTCCATGCTGGGTTAACCCGCTTAAAATAGCCATCGGTTCCGATAATGCAAAAAAGATCGGCAGAGAGCTTAAAGAAAATAGTGGAGATGAGGTGAATCGCCTCAGTCTCAGTTTTCGCCGTGTTGAGTGCCTCGTAAAAGCGATGGGAGTCCCCGGGTGCATTCATATATTTTGCTAATCCTGTTATTAGATCTCAAGAGTCTGTTGAGGTCCCTGGGAGTGAGGTCAATTCGTTAGATAGATCGCCGTTTTTTAGCGGTTCTGCTTTTCATCTTTATCAGTCCGTAATCAGCCCGCATTTTGTCTAGTTCTAGGTCAACTGGATTGACTGGTGCGGGTTTGATTTTTGGAAGATTGGCAGGATTGGCAGAGCGAGGGAGTTTCTTGATTTTGCGCGATCGCTTCCACTGTTGCGCCCACTCTTCATATCGGTAAAGCAGGATAAAGAGGGTAAAAATTTCCAGGACAGCTAGAGGAGAGTTAAGCAGGCTGGCTAGTACCCGCCCGGTGGTTCTGCCGATCGCTCCTGCGGATTCAACGGAGCCATCTCCAACTATCAGCATCATTGTTCCACCAACGGCTAAGGAGATGGCAAGTGCAGAAAAAAAAGCAATTATCACGGAAAAGAGGCAAATGATCCAGGCATTTATTCCCTCTCGGTAGCTGGGCCACCGGAGTCTCACCCAGGCTCTAAGGGTGCGATCGCCAAAATCTCCCTTGACCCAGGCGATAGTTTGATAGGCGTAGGCAATGAGAGGAAACATAAGAATAACCGGCAAGATAGGCGACGGATCTGCATCAACTCCCCCGCATAGCTCTATGGTAAACCCCAGCGAGACTACCAGAAAAAAGGCCCGCCCCAAGCATTGTAACCACACCATCAGCCTACCCCTTCTCAATTTGTTGAAAAGAATTTTATCATTTTTGTCCTTCATTCCAGGATGGGTTAATGCTGCTATTAAAAACTTATGATAGGCGGCCCTTATAAATCGAGCCTGAGCCAATCTCAAATCCAGAGACTCAAACCGATAAACATTGCAGTCACATTTATAAACCCGATGAACCCCCATTTGAGAGATCGCCTCCCCAGATCTGATGGGTTGCCTTGCCGACTTGTCTTAACCCTGATTTGTCCCTTGAAACGGGTACTGATAGATACTATTTCTGAATTTAAGAAAATAGGAACTCAAAAAAGTAGATGGCCCTGCAAAATCTGTTTTTCCTGATTTCCATTCCTTGGACTCTGGAAACCCCCAACCTCGTAGGTTGAGTCTGCTAAATCATGTAGCTCCACAGGTTCGGGCTGATTCTCTGCCTTGCTCCCAAAGCCTCTCGGGAGGGAAAAAGCCCCTTGCCGGAGTTCTGCAACGGATTTAGACGCGGTATATTCCTACTTCTAAAGATAATCTTAGTGTAAACTACCCGACACCAACCGCTATAGCGGTACGATGCGGGCTTTTGGTAGCCCTCAAGACAACATCTTGTAAAGAACAAGACATTACCTCGGAGCCTAAGAGGGTTGTTTACAATCACCCCCAAAGTAGCGATATTATTCGCTCCATTCTCATCAGCATCACCGACCCATTCATACTTGAGGTTTAGGCACTCAAATTTCTTACCTTGTCGGTTGCCAATTACTTTGCAGCAATGACAAGTTTTCGAGGTGTAGCGAGGGTCAACTATCCGGACACCTACTCCAAGTCTTATTCCTTTGTAAGTCAAGAACTGTCGGAGTTGATAGAACGCCCAACTGTTAGACCGTCTCCGCTCCGTCTTAGAGCGTGGCAATTCATTGGTGCGTTCCCTGATTCCCGTTAAGTCTTCAAGTGCAATCGCCTGGTTTGAGGCTTTAGCGGTACGGGTAAGTCGATAGCTAATGGTATGGTTCAGCCATGTTTGGAATCTTCGTTCACCTCCACTCAACCGTTGCAAAATCTGCCTCGCCCTACGACGAGTAGACCTTGTGCCTTTGGATGCTTTCTTCTGTAATGAAGCCCTTACACGGCTGTATCTGTCTCTAGTTTGAGTGATTTGTTGGCCACTGAATTTTTCTCCCTTGGATGTACAGGCAATGTCTGTCCTGCCAAGGTCGATTCCCAGCACATCATCCGTATCGGGGATAGCGGGTGGTTCAGACTCTAACTGAATGTTTAAGTAAAAGCTGCCATCATTGCGCTCTACCAGGGTTGCTGATTTGGGTGTTTGCCCGATGAGTAAGTGCTTTTGGTAATTACCGATGTGGAGATTGAATTTCTCCCGACCTTTGAGCATGGTCAAGCTAACCATCCAATCCGCTTCCTTAAAAGTGAAGGTGCGAACGTCGTAGGTAGCAGAGGTTGGAGCAAACCCTTTGACGGGCCTGCTTTTTTGCTTTGCCGTCTTGCGATTCGCGCAAACTCGTCGGATAGCGTGAATGGTCATCTGGGCAGACAAACCAGAATGTGCTCTAGCTTCCTTGTAAATTAAAGACTGGACAGCAATCTGATTGGTCAGTTTCTCAGGGGTGTTGTCATTTACGAACTCACAGCAACCGGCAAAAGCGGAAAGCACCGCATCAAGTTTTTCAACCTGCTGTGGTGTAACCATCAATTTACAAGATACCGTAAGTACCTGAGTCATTTTTCAAATATTGAACTTTATCGAGATTCTGATTATAAACCATTTGGCAGAAAAAGGGGTATCGAACCCCACAATCTGCCCAGCATTCCTCCCGACGCTCAATCAAAGATTAGAGCGCGGGACTCCTGCTGGTTTAGTTGACAAAATCCTTAAGGTTTAGTCAAGTATCGAGCCTAATCTTCAAATTTATAGCCCACACCAATAACGGTTTTAATAAAAGACGGATTCGCCGGATCCATTTCTATTTTTTTTCGCAACCGGGCGACATGAGTATCGACAACCCGTTCATCTCCGAAAAAGTCATCCCCCCAGAGTTTTTCTATCAGTTGCGATCGCTGCCAAACCCGTCCAGGATAACTTAAAAACGTTGACAACAGATTAAACTCCAAAGTGGTTAAATCCAAGGTCTCCAACTCCCGGTTTTTTAGCTGTCTTGTAGCAATCCGTCGGTCCACATCTAGCATAAAATGTTCGGTTTGGTAAACCTGAGAACTCTGAGTTCCTTGTCGGAGGCTTCTTCGCAACAAGGCCCGGACTCGCGCCACCAATTCCCGAGGACTGAACGGTTTGACCATATAATCATCAGCCCCTGTAGATAAGCCAATCACCCGGTCAATTTCCTCCCCTCTAGCCGTCAGAACTAAAATATAGGGGTCTTTCGGTCCCGGTTTTTGTCGGATGCGCGCACAGACTTCTAACCCATCCAACCCGGGCAGCATTAAGTCTAAAACAATTAAATCCGGCTGTTCCTGTTCAAAGACGCGCAGGGCCGTCAATCCATCGCGACAATTGATGCAGTGGAAGCCTTCTGCTTCTAATGCCCGTCCCACAATTCGAGCAATTTCCGGTTCATCCTCAACGATTAAAATTTTCATCACCTCGCCAGTCGCCTCCCTTAACTCACCGGGGTAGGATATTCATGAGGGGCAGCATCCAAAGCCGGGGCGATCGCCTGGTCCTGGGTCTTTTCCACGGTATGTTTTTTCTCCGGGTACACCGCTAGATCGAACCAAAAAGTGGTTCCCACCCCCACTTCACTGACTAAATGCATTTGGGCATGATGCTTTTCCATAATATTGCGGACAATGGAAAGACCCAACCCCGTTCCTTCTAAGGTATGAACTCGGTTTTCCACCCGGAAGAAGCGATCGAAAATCGCCACTTGGTCTTCTGCCGCAATCCCGATCCCCGTATCCCCCACCTCAATCCGCACCATTGGCACATTGATTTTCTGCGGCTGGTTCGGGAGGGGACATTGGGGATTCCCGCGCCAGGAATTATCCTCTTCGGTTTCCAACAAATAGGCGCGAATCGCAATTCGTCCCCCAGGTTCGGTAAACTTCAGGGCATTCCCAACCAAATTGGCAAATACCTGTAACAGCAAATCATAATTAGCCACCACTGCGGGCAACTCGGGATCAACTTCTTGAATCAGGTCAATATTTTTATCTTTGGCATTGAGCTGATAGGTTCGCAAGGTTTGCTCCACAGGTTGAGCAATTTCTACCGCTTCAAACTGATAGGTCCGGCTAGATTCCAGGCGCGAGAGATCTAGGACATCGTTAACCAGGCGGGTGAGGCGATCGGTTTCCCGGTTAGCGGTTTCTAAAAATTCCTGACGCTCCTCTTGAGTGAGTTCTTCGCCATATTCATGCAGGGTTTCGATAAAGGACTTGATATTAAATAACGGCGTTCTCAGTTCATGGGAGACATTGCTAATAAACTGACTCTTGGCTTCATTGAGCTTGACTTCCCGGGTAATATCTTGAACCGTCATGGCAATGCCTTTGAGACTCTCACGATATTGCGCCGTCGCAGAGGAAACCGAATCATCATGATAGAGGGTGCATTCCGTGGCGTAGGGCCGTTCCGGGGCGGTGCAGGTATCTTCGTGATGGTAGGTGCAACTCTTGCATAAGGGATCCACTCCGGGGGCTTTATGCAGCAGCACCGTACTCAGTAAAATCCGCACTGTGCGTTTTGTCGGGTCGCTCAGGGTGAGGCGAAACTCCCCACTCTCTCGGGAAGCGTAGCCGTTGGCGGAAATATCTCCCTCCCCCTCATTGGAGGATGAGGGTTCTCTGAGGGAATCCCCTGCCGCCATTTCATACAGGGGTTGACTCAATTCGGCACTGACTGCGGCAGGGAGCAAATCCAGGATATTTTGAGAAATCAGGTTTTTGCCTTCCCAGCCAAAAATTCGCCTTGCGGTGGGGTTGACTAAAATCACCTGTAGGGAGGTATCTAATAAGACGGCTCCATCGGCGATGGTAGAAACGAGGGTTTCTAATTTGGCTTTTTCGGCAGTGAGCTCTTCAATGTTCTGCTCCTCATACCGTTCTAGCCGTTCAGCCATTTCATTAAAGCTGCAAATTAATTCCCCGAGTTCCCCTTGGAGGGGTAGGTCTATCCGCTGCTTGAAGTTTCCCGTGGCAATGTTTTTGACCCCAAGCAGCAATTCTTTAATCGGTTTGGTAATGGTTAAAGCATTAAAGACGGCCCCTAAAATCACCATCACCCATATCGAGATAAACACGGCAATGGTGACATCCCGGGTGAGGTTGGAGGAGGTGACTACGGTGGGATTAGGGTTGATGCCGATCGCCAATACGCCCAAATATTTGTTTTCGTGAGCCAGGGGGACAAATACATCGGTGACGGTGCCATCGGGGGTCCGATGCTGCCGGACCATTGGCAGGTCGTAAGTATTGGCAAACCCTTCGGGAAGTTGAATCCTCCGCTGCAGGGTTAGGGAGTTTTGGACCTCGGACTCGGAGAAGGGTATTCCCAGGAAAATTTGGCCGTCCTGATCGGCATAGAGCATATAGCGCACGCTGGTGGTGCTGCTATAGAACCGATGAGAAAACCGGGCCACTTCCGTGCGATTATCTTCGGCAATTAACGGGGCGACATTGGCCGCCAGCAGCAGTCCCAAATCCCGACCGAAGCGGGTGTCATTGATTCGGGCATCCTGCTGAATCGTATTGACAGCCCAAAAGGTGAGTCCACTCATAATGAGGGACACCACCAAGGTGGCGGCTGCCATCAGTCGGGTCTGGAGGGTGAATTCGGACCACCAACGGGCAATAATTTCTCGGATTTTGTTTAGGAGAGCCAGCAAGGTTCTTTCTATCCGGTGGAAGGCAATTATGAGAGAGGAGTCTATTGATATTGTGCCACGTTCTGGGGTTTTGGGATGAAGGGGCGTGGTTTTTTCTGTTCAGGGGGATTTGCCTCACATTTAGGGACATTCCGGTCCCCTCCCCTGTGTCTTGGGGAGGGTTAGGGTGGGGTCCTCTTAGAGGCGATTCCCTACGGGAGAGCTTCCGCTTACCGCCACGTTACGCACTCATAATGAGGCTTAATCGCCTGTATGGAGGCTGGTCTAACCGCTTTCTTCGTTAGGTGGCGATCATCGCCACCTAACGAAGAACCCCACCCTAACCCTCCCCTTGCCAAGGGGAGGGGACCGGAGAAGGAGTTAAGAGAAAGGGAAATCACCATGAGCGTAAAAACCCTCGATTAAGCTCATTAAATTGAGGTTTCCTGACGCAGAATATCTCGGACCTCCATTAAAATCTGACCCAATTTATTTTTCCCAGTGCCATCTTGACCACATCCCCAGTAATAATCATGAGGGGCATTTTCTACGAGTTCCTCATCTCCAGTCCCTAGCAAAATCTCCCGAATGTCGCCATGAGTCTGGAATTTTTTGAGGACTGCACGGCGCATGATGTCATCTTTGACCGTTTCCCAATCAGGCCGTAGGGGACGTTGGCGATCGCGTCCCATATTTGCTGCATCTTTGGGGCTGTTGACTTGTCGAATTTGCTCGGCATGGGGTGTTCCGGCAAATTTTTGGGCTTGAAAATAATGTTCGCTAGTCGGCCACCATACCCCATCTAACTCAAAGCCATGCCGGGAAAAGTTGGAGAAACATCCGTATTCGCTCCGGATGCTATAAAAATATAAAGTCACCGTCTATCTCCTGCCCCCTTTAACTTAGGGCTTTTTCTATTAAGTCGGTATATTTTTCCAGGGTAGTTGCATAATAACTTAAAAAATCCAGGGCCGGTTGCCGAACGACTTTATCAAATTTATCGACTTCGTTCGGTAGCACCTTTAAGGGTTGGGTGACTAGATATGGACTGGAACTATAATCTATGTCTCCCTGTTTTAAATTTTCTTCTTCTTTGAGTTTTTCCATGAGAAGCTCTCCCAGGCTATAGTCTGAAGATTTTACATAAAGCAAGGGGGGATTTTCCATTCCAAACAATCGCTCCGGGGTTAATCCTTCCAGACCAATTAGGATGACATATTCATCATAAGCCGATACCCAATTAGCATGGGAAATATAAATCTCCGTCTCTTCATACACAATAAAATTCCACTGATTTTTCCACCAGGAATTTTTAACTAAATCCGCTTCCAGAGATTCCAAAAAATTCTGTAGCTCTGTTCGGAGGGTTTGTTCAGCTTTGAGAAGTTCCTGATAAATTTCCCAATTTTTGGCTAATAACTTACTTTCGTCGGAGAAAATTTTCATAAATCAGACCCTTGACACCACCTCGATCCAGTCTACCAAAATATGTTTAAGTTTTAGATCATTCAGTTGCGGCACAACTTGATCCAAGGCGGCGGCGAGTTGGGGATAGGAAAGCAGGTGCCAATGGGACGCGTCTCCACTGAAGGGTGCTCGTCCTTCGGGGGTTAAAAAGATGGCGATTTGTCGTTCTTTAGGGATGCGTTGCGCTGAACCTAACCGTCGCATTTCGATAATTTCTAAGTCCGCTTGGTTGATGCCTTCTCGGCCCAAAAGATTGTTATCGATCGCCACTAAAAACTCACCGGGTCGATAAAGAATCAGATCCAAGCGTAATTGGGGTGCGATCGCAGCACACAGGACGCGATAGGGTTGGCTGAAATGCTCCGGGGGAATGCAGTCATCACAGAGTTTCACAAGCTGTTCTAAAAACAGGGGACCTTGCCCATGACTGCCCTCCGCATCTAACAGCCACCCTAATACGGTGGTTTGAGTTGTCTCATTTTTGCTCAGTTGCAAGAGAGAGAATAGATTAAAATTAGCAACCTGAAGCTGCCTGGATTTCTGATGGATGTCGGAAAAACTTGTCAAAAATGCAGACATTTGAGCTTGTTTTTTTTCTCGTTTTGACTGCCCTAGGATTCTAAATTTCCCCAGAAGGGCGCTCATTTTTTGGATTTTAGATGGCATTTAAAATGGGGACAGAAGGTCGAGTGTGCGGGATGGATAAAGGATGAGCTAAAGGTTCAAGGGGAAGGGTGATTTTAAATTCTGTCCCTCTCCCGGGTTGCGAACTCACCTCGATTTTTCCCCCATGTTTTTCTACCACGCGGTAAACAATCGACAATCCCAAACCCGTCCCTTTTCCGGGGGGTTTCGTGGTGTAAAAGGGGTCAAATATTTTACTGCGGATTGCCTCATCCATCCCCGCACCATTATCGGCGATTTTGACCTGGATGGTTCTTTCATTTAACTTCTGGGTTTGAATCAGGATTTGGCGAGGGGATTGAAGCGCAGTGGAGTCTTTCGGCTGTTTGCTTTCTAAGGCATCGATCGCATTAGAAATCAAGTGCATAAACACTTGGTTGAGTTGGGCCGGATAGCACTCTATTGGCTCCAATTCATCATAGCGGGTAATCACTTCAATGTGCGGTTGCAGACGATGGTTACAGAGCAACAGGGTACTGTCAATTCCTTCATGAATATCTACTCGTTTTTTCTCAGATTCGTCCAGGCGCGAAAAGTTACGCAGAGACAGGACAATCTGGCGAATTCGCTCGGAACCCATGCTCATGGAGGATAGCATTTTGTTCAAGTCGGCGATCACGAATTCTAAATCCACATCTTCAATGAGTTCCTGTAGTTCCGGGGACGGATTTGGATGCTCTTTTTGATATAGTTTGACGATTTCGAGAATGTCTTGGATGTAATGATTGCTATGCTCAATATTGCCGGTGATAAAGTTGATGGGGTTGTTGATTTCGTGGGCAATTCCCGCCACTAACTGTCCCAGGCTAGACATTTTTTCAGTCTGAATGAGCTGGGTTTGAGCTTGCTGAATTTCCTGGAGTTGTTCCTCCACTCGACTAATCAGTTGATTGAGGGAGGTGGCTAATAAACCGGCTTCATCTTCGGTGAGGATGGGGGCGCGGAGTCTATAATTCGATTGTTCAGTGGTTCGTAGGGCAACTTGGGTGACCCATTCAATAGGACGGGCGATCGCCTGACTGGTGTAGGAGGCTAACATCGCGGCGATCGCCACGGATAGAATCATGCTGAGAACAGCAATTTTCCATCGCAGGGATTCGGCTTTAGTAAAGGTCTCTTTGGCCGCCGTCTCTTGAGCCTGGGCTGCATCTAAGGTCTGGTCTAATTCCTGATAGAGGGCTTCTAATGCCACTTCCACTCGGGAAATTTGGGCCAAAACGCTCGGTCTTTCCGAGTCAGTGAGACGAGTCACTGAACCGGATACAAAATTAGGATTCAATGTCGGTAACTGAATCAAGTCTTGTGAAGATTTTTCAGCAATTTGTTGAATCTTCCATAATTTTTGGATTTGGGATTCATCCACGGTGAGTAAACTATTGTCATTAGTTTGAACCAAGACTTGCAAATGGGTTAAAAGGCGCTTAACTTTCTGACTTTGCGCCAGAAAGCTGCGGCTTTTTGATTCATTCCAGAGGGACTCCTCTGCACCGGAGACTAAACCTTGTTGATACGATCGCGCGGTAATTACCTCATATTGCAAATGGGTGAGGATCCGTTGTTGCTCGTAGGCATGAACCAGTTGCTGTTTTGCTTTGTTGTGATAGCGATCGCCAACTACTAACCCCAGACCCGTTCCCAGTAAGGCGATCGAAATTGTCAGGGCATAACCATAGCCGATTTTTTGCTTAATACTTAAGCGGCGAATGTTGGTTGTGAGCTTATCCACGAAATTTGGAGCGGATTTCCCTACACTGCCAATCGGTGGTGGATCCAGAATCGCTCTCTGTTGTCGGGTCTCTAGGACCTCGTAAGGCTCTTGAAGCTGCATAGATGGGGCTTCCCTCGCTGATAAAGATACTCTTGTCTGAGGACAAGCGGTGTTTTCTCGGTGTGAGGATCCCAACATAACGGTGATGAAGGTCTCCTCCTCAACGATGTCAACGCTGACTTAGGTGGCAAGCAACTGCCAACTAGCTTGAATTCCCGAATGGAACAGGCATCCGTCTTCACAAAAAACTTTGTGAATCGGGTTAGTGGTGCGTGAGCATTTCTCTACTTTATTAAATTTTTATAAAATTTCCAAGGTTTTTATAATTTTCCGTGATCATACGGAGCCTTTAGGGGCTTGACATTGAGGACCACTGGGCTGGATATTTAAAGGAATTAATCTATTTGCTTTGAACAATTATATGCCCGTCAGTGTAAGATTGCAAATATTTAATCTTTATTTTGAAGATAAGTAATCCTCAGAGGCTACTATCTGAGAATTTAGGCTTACTCGTTGATGGGGGGAAAGTTCGGGGGGCAGTGGAATAAACGGATTGATAGCAATTCAGCTCTCAAATACTAACCATACCCAAACTCTCCTCCTCGTTAATAGACCTTTGGCAAAAAAACGATTGATCCCCCCAACCTCCCAGGAGTTCCCCCTATAGTCACCCTTCCCAAGGGGAATGCCAGAGAAATCAATATTTAATTACAGGGGGTTTAGAGACACTTTGCGAAGAATTATAGTCCCTCCCCATCCTTCATTTACCCCCCATATTTTATGAACCACTCTACCTCAAATATAATTCTAGGACTTGACCTAGGTACTACCGGGAATCGAGCCATTTTATTTAATCAAGAGGGCCAAGTAATTGCCCAAGCCTATCAAGAATTAAGGCAATTTTATCCGCAACCGGGTTGGGTAGAACATGATCCAGTCGCTATCTGGGAGGATACCTACCATTGCATTCAACAGGTGGTGCAAAACAGGGGGATTTCGGGGTCGGAAATTGCGGCGATCGGTCTAACCGTCCAACGGGAAACCTGTTTGTTGTGGGATAAAACCACGGGAGAACCCTTACATCCGGCAATTGTCTGGCTCGATCGCCGGACTGCACCCCTGTGCCGAGAATTGACGGAAAAGGGTCATGCTGAGGACATTCAAAATCGCACCGGATTAGTTTTGGATGCCTATTTTTCCGCTACTAAACTCGCCTGGTTATTAAAATGGGTCCAGGAGAATAGACCGGATATTAATCCCCAAAATATTCTCGCCGGAACTATCGATAGTTGGATTCTTTGGAAACTCACCGGGTCTAAGGTTCATGCGACCGATCGCAGTAATGCCAGTCGCACCCTGTTAATGAATTTACAAACTTTAAATTGGGACCCCACTCTCTTAAATTTATTCGGAATTCCCGAGGAGATCATGCCGGAAATCCGCGACAGTTTTGGCTATTTTGGAGAAACCGATCCGGATATCATGGGGTTTTCGGTGCCGATTATGGCTATTTTAGGGGATCAGCAGGCGGCATTATTCGCCCACGGTTGCGATCGCCCGGGATTGGTAAAATGTACTTATGGGACCGGCTGTTTTTTAATCGCTCAAACGGGTCAGGAATTAGTCCGATCGCATCATCAACTCCTCTCCACTGTTGCTTGGACTGATGGCAATCGGGTTAATTATGCCTTAGAAGGAGCAATGTTTACGACAGGACGTGCTGTGCAGTGGTTGCGAGATGGATTAAACCTAATTAATTCGGCAGGGGAAACCGAGGCGATCGCCCGTTCCGTTCCCGATAGTAATGGGGCCTATTTCGTCCCCGCCTTGAGTGGACTCGGTGCACCCCATTGGGATATGAGTGCAAGGGGGGCATTTTTTGGACTCACCGCCGGAGTAACCCGAGCACATCTGGTTCGCGCTGTTTTAGAAGCAGTCGCCTATCAAGTCAAAGAAGTTGTCGATGCCATCAACCAAGATAGTGACACCCCCGTACAACGTTTAAAAGTCGATGGCGGCGCTTGTGAAAATGATTTTCTGATGCAATTTCAAGCGGATGTGCTCAACATTCCTCTCGAACGTCCTACAGTCCTTGATGCTACCGCTCAAGGTGCCGCCTTTGCTGCCGGTTTAGCGGTGGGTTTCTGGACCGATTATCACACCCTAGTTCAAACTCGCACCCTGGATCGATGCTTTGAACCGGGACCGGGAAAAGTTACTGTAGCCACTCATTTTGCTCAATGGCAAAAGGCTGTCAGTCGGGCTAAAAATTGGGTGGATTGAGAATAGGATTGAGGGGGTAAGATAGGGAAATTCGATTTATGTTATGATAATAAATTGGATAAAATTTAAGGAGAAATTGGCCTCAGAAGTTTGAAACAGTTTGCCCGGTTTAACCCGAAAGAGGCGCTAATTCCAGATTTGAAGAGACCTAAGCCCTCAATCCTGACCCGTTTATTGCCGTCCCATTGCTGCGATCGCCCACATGATGAATCTTATCAACACCCAGGTTTTTCCCCAAGTTCAGGAGTCCGAATCGAGCCATTCCGAAGCAGGTTTCCCGTTGAGTGTGGCACCGATGATGGATCGGACCGATCGCCATTATCGCTACTTTATGCGCCTGATTACTAAGCGCACCTTACTCTATACGGAAATGATTACCACAGCGGCGATTATTCATGGCGATCGTCCAAAATTGTTGGGATTTTCCCCAGAAGAAAAACCCCTGTCACTGCAACTTGGGGGCGATGATCCCCAGGAACTGGCGGAATGTACCCGGATTGCCGAAGATTTCGGTTATGACGAGATTAATTTGAACGTAGGATGTCCCAGTAGTCGCGTTCAAAATGGGAATTTTGGGGCTTGTTTAATGGCTCAACCGGAACGAGTGGCGCGGGGAATAGAGGCGATGCAACGGGTAACAAAATTGCCGGTAACGGTGAAGCATCGCATCGGAATTGACGATCGCGATCGCTATGAAGATATGAGAGAATTTGTGAGGATTATCTCCGAATCCGGATGCCGTCGATTTACGGTACACGCTCGCAAAGCATGGCTTTCAGGGTTAAATCCCAAAGAAAACCGCACCATTCCCCCCCTGCGCTATGAAGATGTTTATCAGTTAAAACAAGAGTTTCCTGAATTGTGGATTGAAATCAATGGCGGCATTACCACAATGGAACAAGTGCGCGAACATTTGCAACAGGTGGATGCGGTGATGATTGGCAGAGCTGCCTATGATAATCCTTATTTATTTGCCACCTGCGATCGCGATATTTTTGGGGAAGAAATCCCGCCTCTTTCTCGGCATCAAGTCGTCGAAGCGATGTTACCTTATATTGACCACTGGTTAGCTCAAGGTTCCAATTTGAATCAAATTAGCCGACATATCCTGCAACTGTTCACGGGACAAGCTGGAAGTCGGGCATGGAAACGACATATTAGCGAAAACGCTTATCTTCCTGGTGCAGGATCGGACGTCATTCGTGCTGCCTTAGCCAAAGTCCTGGAATAGCTAAGAATGGAAATTAAGGGAAGGTCAAACCCTAAAGGGTGAATTACTCCCGGTTCTAGCAATCAAAAATTTTTCCTGATTCTCCCTCCCCTCGTAGGCGAGGGCCGGGGACAGGTTTAGGGGTGTATCACCGCCAATTTATTACAATTTGCGGTGATACACCCTCACAATTTCCTGGCCGATTTTTTTAATTTTCTTGACTAATTCCGGCGGAGTATGAATTTTAAGATTGCCATCAAATCCCACAATCCATCGCAAAAAAGTTACATCATTTAACGACCATTTGGGAACCTTAATTTGCAGTCGATTGGGAAATTCCGGATCCGGGGAGGGAGTTAAGTAAATGGGCGATAATTTATCATCTTCTTGCAGAAAAAAAGGCTCAGAAATTGTAATTTTGTGGCTGGGTAAATGCTTGGTTTCTTCTCGAATAAACCGAAAAGATTTATCAGTAAACCATAATTCCACGATTAACTCTACTTGCTTGCGGTTTTCGGGATTGGAACTGAGAAAACGACGCTGCTGGGTGGTACTGGTTCCTAAAAATATGCCAGCACTTTCTTGGTAAAGGGTTTCTAATTGTCGTCCCGATTTTTCCTGAATTTCCGCGCTGCGGGAGGTTTCCATTTCTTGATTCACCCGCAAACGGTCCAATCGTTCCAAGCGAAATAATCCCGGTTCTGTGCCGCCTTCGCATTCATAGCCCAGATACCAGGAACCCCGATAAAATATGATTTTTAACGGCCAAGCTAAAAAGAAATGTTCGGTATTTTTTGATAAGTCTTTAAATCCGGGAATGCGTTTAAACTCTAGTAAGGTTGCTTGGGCGATCGCCGCCTCGATTCTGGGAATAAAGGGAAAATCCCGGGCATTATAATGGGCAATTTCGCGAATGGAATAAGCATCCGAACGGTGACCATTTAACTCCGTCAGTCCCATGCGGTCTTTTAACTGCTGGGAAATCGAAAGGGCGAGGGGGTCGGCGAGATAACATTCCTGAGACTGGAGCAACCAATAGATTTGCTTTAACTCCCTGGGGGAAAAAATCGCTGTTCCTGCAAAATAACCGGGTTTCAAGGGCAAATCTGCTAAAATTTTATAGGGTTTGAGGATGCGATCGATATCTTTTCGCAGGTGATTGTCTCCGGTTTGAGGAATAATTTCCTGTTCCTGAAGTGCGATGGCCAATGCCTGAAAGTTCGCGGGTCCTGGTTCTCGAAAAATGGGGTGATGGATGATAAAGCGAATAGTTGCAAGCACTCGTTTAAACGGTGCGATCGCCGAGTAAAAATGGGGTGAAACTGCCAAATTTTCCACCTGTTCTACTTGAATGGGTGGAGCATTACCATCCCAAAACCCGCCGCTTCCAATCAGATGATTTTTTTCCAACCATGCCAGATCTGATGCCAAAGCAACCGAGTCTGCATAGAGTTCTCCGGCTAATTTTCCCATGATGGCGCTAATTTCTTCGATGGCGCTGGTAAATTGGGGCAGGGGATCAAAAAGGGTTTCTAAAACCGATGGCGCGGTGTTTTGCAGGTTGCCGATTCCCGGATAGCGCAAAATCAGGGAAATTAAGTGCATGAGGCGATCAAAATCCTGCAACTGGGAATACCGATGGTATCGGGGTTGAGAAGAGGAGTATCTGGGTTCTGCTGGGTGGCGATCGCGCAGACGTTGGATTTTGCCTTGGATATCTTCCGCGTGAAACCCTTGTTCGGGGTTGACTCGATACAATGCTGAAAATCCTTCTGCCATCAGCGGAGGAAACTGATGCAGCGATCGCGACATAGACTCCAGCACCCCCTCTGGCACCTGGCGACTGCGCATTTGGTTCCATCGCTTGCAGGTTGCCAAAGGCGTCACCAACTGCCACCCCATCCAGGGAACCTCAAACTGCCGCAATTTGCACAGCAAACTCATCCGCCATCCCCGTTTGGCATTGGTGGCGTCATAGATTACGCTGTTTCCTGCCGCGATCGCAGCTTGGATCTGAGCGATCGCCTCTTGTTCAATCGCTTCCCAGTTTCCTTGGATCCGTTCATCCCCATAGAGAGATTTGCGGATCCCATCCGTCGAAACGATCCGTCCCTCCGTAAGTTTTGTCAGCATTGTGGCAAAGCTAGATTTGCCACAACCAGGGATCCCAATCAAAAAGTGGCAGATTAGCGGCGGTTGCATAGTGGGGTCGTGGAACTGATACTATTTTAGGGGCTAGATTTTAAACTTCGCTCCCTAGGATTGATAACATAATTACTGGACTTCTTTAACGTTAACCGTTTGATTTTTTCTCGGAGGGACCCAAGTTCTCCCCTTTTCCCCCCTACTTTAATGCACTCAATCTTAAATCGCTTGACCTAAACTCGGCTACTTTTTGTTTCCTAAACCCCAATTTTCAAGAGATTATCCGGCCACCAATCCGCTTTACCTGGAGCAGGTTTTCTAATTTTGTGGACATCCAGGCTCTAATTTATCAAAAGTTATTTTTTTCCTAAAAATTTTTAATATTATAATAGAATTCTATCTGACGAATATAGTTTAATTCGCCCAATCTAATCCGTTACAATCCTTACAATACTGGGTTGAAAGAAGGATCAGCTTAGACAGTTAAAAGCTTATAGGGCCAACTGGGGAACAGAGATTTCCGGGAAAATGGGAGATAAATTTTTGGGGTTGGGGCCGTAATCAGAATGAATCGAACAGGTAAAATAACCTTGTAACTGTGGAAAACTCGTAAACGGTTTGTTTATGCCTCCCCTCCCCTACGCTCTGAAACCATGACAGCAGTGATCTGTGCGATCGCCCTGGGAAGCAATCTGGGTGACTCCCCCAGGATTTTGGAAGCGGCGATCGCCCAGTTAGATGCCACCCCAGGGATATCGGTAAAGCAGACTTCCCGATGGTATCAAACGGCACCGATAGGCCCTCCGCAACCTGATTATCTCAATGGCTGTGCTTTAGTGCAAGTCCAACTCACCCCCCACCAGTTATTAGAGCGTTTATTAGAGATTGAAAACCAATTCGGACGGATCCGCCGGGAACGGTGGGGACCTAGAACCCTGGACTTAGATTTACTCTTCTATGACGATGCAATTGTGGCAACGCCCAACTTGGCACTACCGCATCCTAGGATGAGAGAACGAGCATTTGTCCTAGTGCCTTTAGCAGAAATCGCCCCGGACTGGGTGGATCCAGTATCCGGCGAGGCGATCGGTCAACTTCTGCAACGAATAGACATCAGCGGGGTGCAAACCTTGTACAATTGACAAATCTATTCTATGAATCGATGGGATCATGAGTTAATTCCCATAAATCTGCCAGAGGGGAGAGAGCAAAAATAAGCCTTTTCCGTCACAATAGGAAGCCGTAAAGTAAACGAGGTTTAACAATGTCACTCAAACTAAAAGTTCCCTCAATGGTCTGTGAAAGCTGTGCCGAAAAAGTGACAGGCGCGATTAAAACTGTTGATTCTGATGCTCAAGTTGATATTGATTTAAAAAGCAAAACGGTCACCCTAGATTCTGCCGCTTCGGAAGAATCCTTCAAACAAGCTATTACCGCAGTTGGCTTTGAAGTCAAGGAGGACTAACCTCTGATTCATCCAAATTAAGGGGTGATAAGTTCTCCTAAAACCCGGTGCGTTACAGCGGCAGCTAAACGCACCAGCGCGGTTAAATGTAAGTTGGGTAAAGTCTCGGGGGAATGGTCTCGAATTCCTCTTTCTCGTCGTTAATCTGCACATTCAGCGATCGCCGTTTTAAATAACTATGGTATTCGGTCAAGAACCCCCCACCCTCATCAAACATCGTCTCTCCTATTCCGGTCGAAAATTTGGCTTTGACGTCAACCGTTTACGCCTTCCCAATGGTGCTGAAGGCGAATGGGAATGCATTCGACACCCAGGCGGCGCACTCTGCATCCCCGTTACCGCAGATGGACGACTCGTTTTAGTGGAACAATATCGATTTGCGGTCCAAGGACGATTACTGGAATTTCCGGCGGGAACCGTGGAACATGATGAAGAACCCTTTCAAACGATTCAACGGGAAATAGAAGAAGAAACCGGATATCGTGCGCATCAATGGCAAAAATTAGGGCAGTTTTTCCTCGCTCCGGGGTATTCTGATGAAGTAATTTACGCCTTTTTAGCCCAAGATTTAGAAAAGTTGACCACGCCGCAACAATTGGATGAGGATGAAGATATCCAAACGGTTTTAATGACGCCTCACGACTTTGAATTGGCAATTTTAAATGGAGAAGTAGTCGATTCTAAATCAATTTCCAGCTTTTTTCTAGCGCAGCGGATGTTAAATTTTTAAAGATAAGCCTCGAAGAGGAAAAGGCGGCATACTGTCCATCTTAGGGTTGAAAAGGGGAAAAAATGCTTTTAGAATTAGCCATTGGTGATGCTTACGGGGCGGGATTTGAATATGCTGACGAGATGATTTTGGAGAATACTTTAACTCATTATGTTCAACATCCTCGGCATCCAATTTCTCCCGGATGTTACACCGATGACACGCAAATGAGCTTGGCGATCGCCGAAACCCTAGTATCTGGAGAACCCTGGACAACCCTGGCAGTTGCCAATCGCTTCGTTACCGCCTTTAAACGCGACCCCCGAGAAGGATACTCGCCCAAATTTTATGACTTCTTGCTACAAATCCAAGATGGAGCCGACTTTTTAGCTAAAATTAACGTTAGAAGTGATAAAAGTGGTGCCGCCATGCGTGCCGCACCCATTGGGGTATTAGCGACTCCAGAAGCTGTGATGGAAGCAACCACTTTACAAGCAGCGATTACTCATAATACCCCCGATGGCATTAATGCCGCTTGTGCTGCTGCTTTAATGGCTCATTATTTTATTTATAATCTGGGATCTAAACTCAATTTGGGTGAATTTATTGAAACATACATCCCCGGTTATCAATGGTCCGAACCCTGGGAAGGACCTGTAAAAACAACCGGCTGGATTTGTGTAAAAGCGGCCCTAACCGCGATCGCCCGGAATCATTCCCTGAGTGGACTGCTGCAAGATTGCATCGCTTTTACCGGCGATGTGGATACTGTCGCGGCGATCGCCCTTGCCGCTGCCTCCTGTAGTCCAGAAATCACGCAGGACCTTCCCCAAACCCTCATCGACACTTTAGAAAATAAGACCTACGGAAAAGATTATATCATTGAATTAGACCAAAAATTAATGAGTTTAAAGGGAACTCAAATCGAAAATTAAAGCGACTTATAAAACCAAGGAAGATTCATGACCGATTTAATTTTATTTTGGCATCGCCGCGATTTAAGAATAACCGATAATATCGGATTGGCGACGGCCTTTGAAAAAAGCCGAAAAATCGCCGGAGTATTTTGCCTAGACCCCAATATTTTAAACGGCGCTGATATTGCACCAGCGCGAGTTAAATATATGCTGGGATGTTTGGCTGAACTGCAAGAAAACTATGCTAAAATTGGCAGTCAATTGTTCATCCTCTTTGATGAACCCACACAGGCGATCGCCCGATTAGCCACTGCTTTACAAGCGAAATTTGTTTATTGGAATTTAGACATAGAACCTTATTCCCAGGACCGAGATAAAGCAGTCCGAGAAGCCCTGAAAGAACAGGGAATTGCGGTGGAAACCTTTTGGGACCAGCTATTACATTTTCCCGGAGAAATTTGTAGTAATACCGGCAATCCCTACACCGTTTATACTCCCTTTTGGAAAAACTGGATTCGCCAAACCAAAGCCGAACCTGTCCCCGGATTAGAACAAGCCATTTCTCTGAGTAAAGAAGAACAAGAACGGGCCAAAAATGCCGGTGTAGTTGCGTTACCGACCCTCAAAGATTTAGGATTAAGTTGGGACAATCCTTTAATGCTAGAACCGGGGGAAAGTGCTGCGCGATCGCAACTCGAAGAATTTAGCGATCGCACCATTTACGACTACGACGAACAACGGAATTTCCCCGCAATTCCCGGAACTTCTCTATTAAGTGCCGCCCTTAAATTTGGGGTGATCGGCATCCGTACCGTCTGGAATTCCACCTTAAACGCTGCTGAACAATGCCGAAGTGACGAAACCCGCAAAGGTGTCCAAACCTGGCAACAAGAACTCGCATGGCGCGAATTTTATCAACAAGCCCTCTATCATTTTCCCGAACTCGCTACCGGACCTTATCGAGAAGCTTGGAAAGACTTTCCTTGGGAGAATAACGAAGAACTTTTTCAAGCTTGGTGTGAAGGACAAACGGGTTATCCCATCGTCGATGCTGCCATGCGCCAAATGAATGAAACCGGCTGGATGCACAACCGTTGCCGGATGATTGTTGCCAGTTTTCTCACCAAAGATTTGATTATCAATTGGCAGTGGGGAGAGCAATATTTCATGCAAAAATTATATGATGGAGACCTCGCGGCGAATAATGGCGGTTGGCAATGGAGTGCCTCCAGTGGCATGGACCCCAAACCCTTGCGAATTTTTAATCCAGCAACCCAAACCCAAAAATTCGACCCGGAGGGAGACTACATTCGGGAGTGGGTACCTGAGTTGCGATCGCTGGAAACAGAAACCTTAATTTCCGGGAAAATTCTTCCCTTGGAACGGAAATCCTGTGGATATCCTACACCCATTGTCAATCACAATGAGCAGCAGCGGCGATTTAAAGCCTTATATCAACAACAAAAAGCCTTGACAGAAATGTAAAAATTCAATGTCACGACTTCAGTCGTTACTAAGAACATCGGAAAACGACTGAAGTCGGGAAAGTAAAATCCCTTACTGATAAAGGGATTGAATCCACTCCCATTCCCGGGTTAATCCCTCTTTGAGAGGGACTTGCGGCTGATATCCGATGAGACGCTGTGCCTTGGAAACATCCGCACTGGTGTGACGTGCATCTCCGATCGCCAACTCGACATAGTTGCGCTTAATGGGACGTCCAATTACCTCTTCAATGGTATCAATTACATGAGCCAGAGAGACCCGAGAACCGCCGCCAATATTGAACACTTCCCCTGTCGCTTCTTGGGAACTCGCCGAGGCTAAATTGGCAGCAACTGCATCACTAATATAAGTAAAATCTCGGGTTTGCTGTCCATCCCCATAAATCGGGATTGCTTCATCAACCAATGCCGCTTTAAAAAACTTGTGAAACGCCATATCCGGACGCTGACGAGGACCATAAACGGTAAAATAACGCAACCCCACCACGGGCACTCCAAAATTACGGTGATATAACACACATAACTGTTCTGATGCCAGTTTAGTAATTCCATAAGGGGAAACAGGCGCCGGACAAATCGCTTCACTCGTCGGCATCGTTTCTGCATTGCCATACACCGAGGAAGAAGAGGCGAAGACAAATCGTTGGAGTTGCTTGGCATCCTTTGCTGCTTCTAGCATTATCTGGGTGGCGTTGAGATTGCGTTCGGTGTAAGCACGAAATCCCTCTCCCCAACTGGCGCGGACCCCAGCTTGTGCCGCTTGATGATAGATGAAATCCACATCAGCAAGCAGCGATCGCCAATCTAACGATTGGATATCCGCTTCAATCAGTTGAAAGGCTGGATGCGTTGAAAATGAAGCAATATTTTTGCGTTTTAAGCGGGGGTCGTAGTAATCGTTGAATTGATCAATGCCAATCACCCGTTCCCCGCGATCAAGGAGGATTTCGGCTAAATGAGACCCAACAAAACCCCCAACACCAGTCACAATACTTGTCGTCATAAATTCACCACAGGTACAGTTGAAGAGAAATTAATGGAAATTGCCCTAAAGAAGCTCTCCCGTTCTAGCATAAAATCTATGGAGTCACCATCATTCATGGCCGACTCACAGATCAAGTTAAGTGCTAAACGAGGGAAACGTGAAGGTTTTAGTTGTGGGAAATGGGGGCCGGGAACACGCCCTTGCTTGGAAACTGTTGCAATCTAACACCGTTGAGACTGTGTTTTGTGTGCCCGGAAATGGAGGCACGGCAATTTTAGAAAATTGCCAAAATTTATCCTTGACAGCAACCGATTTTTATGGTATCAAAGAGGCGGTCCAAACCCATGAAATCGGGTTAGTCGTGATTGGCCCAGAAGTGCCATTAGCGATGGGAATGGCCGACTACTTACACCAAGAAAAAATCCCCGTGTTTGGTCCTTCGCAGTCGGGTGCACAACTGGAAGCGAGCAAATCCTGGGCGAAAGCATTTATGCAAGATGTGGGAATTCCCACAGCGCGATCGCAGAGCTTCACCGATGAAGAAATCCCCCAGGCATTGGCTTATGTGGAAGAACAGGGTGCGCCGATTGTGGTCAAAGCCGATGGATTAGCCGCCGGGAAAGGGGTGACAGTGGCGGCAACGGTGGAAGAAGCCAAAGCTGCGATCGCCGAATCTTTTGGGGGCAAATTTGGCCTCTCTGGTGAATGCATCGTCATTGAAGAATGCTTAATCGGTCAAGAAGCCTCCGTATTAGCCATTACCGATGGCTTAACCGTGCGTCCTCTACTTCCGGCCCAGGATCATAAAGCCGTGGGAGAGGGGGATACAGGGCCGAATACAGGCGGAATGGGAGTCTATGCACCGGCCCCCTTGGTCACCCCGGAGATGATGGAACGGGTGCAGAGGGAGGTATTGGAACCGGCGATCGCCAGTTTGCGCGATCGTAACATCGACTATCGAGGCGTCCTCTATGCCGGACTGATGATTTCCCCCGAAGGCGACATCAAAGTGCTGGAATTTAACTGCCGCTTTGGGGACCCCGAAACCCAGGCCATTTTGCCCCTCTTAGAAACCCCCCTCGATGAAGTTCTCCTCGCCTGCGTCAACCAAACCCTAGCAGAACTCCCTCCCCTGCGCTGGAAAAATGGAGCCTCTGCCTGTGTGGTGATGGCTGCCGGAGGATATCCAGGAGACTATAAAACCGGGGATGTGATTACCGGATTAGAGCAAGCAGAGGCGATCGGTGCAGTCACCTTCCATGCCGGAACCGAACTCCAAAACGGACAAGTTCTCACCAAAGGAGGAAGAGTCCTCGGCGTCACCGCGATCGGCACAGACTTTGACGATGCCTTTGCCAAAGCCTATCAAGGCGTCGAACAAATCCACTTCGACGGGTCCTACTATCGCCGAGACATCGGCCATCGCGTCCGGTCCCCAATTGCTTAAAATTCATGTGTAGCATTGCCCCCCTACTTATGTTAATGCGGCATCAGTAGAGGAGGGCAATGCCTACTGTCTATTACAAAGTCTTTGATTGTGCTAGTTTAGCTTTTAAAGGAATCGCGAACTAAATTTTTGCTTCTAATTTCCAAAAGCCTCTCTGAGGGGATGAACTTCGTTGAGGAGGAATTCATGTTAAATAGTTTAAATATCAAGAATTTGACAGTTTTTTCGGAGGTTTATCTTAATTTTTCTCAACAACTTAATGTTATTATTGGTGAAAATGGAACTGGAAAAACTCATCTTCTTAAAATAATTTATTCTGCACTGGCTACCAGTTGGGAAGAAGGAAGAAAACCCTCTAATAACTCACCGACCAAGACCTTGATGCAAAGTCGTTTAGCCGAAAAACTCGTGAATGTTTTTCGGCCTGAATCGCTGGGACGGCTGGCTCGGCGCAAGCAAGGGCGGAATAGATGCGATATTCAACTGGTTTTTGAAAATTCTCAGTTTGATTTTGCCTTTAGTTTTTCCACCAATAGTAAAACAGAAGTATTACTAGAAAAAGTCCCAGAATGTTGGCTAGACATAGCATCAGTTTATCTCCCAACCCGTGAATTGTTAACAATTTTTCCAAATTTTGTCTCCCTGTATGAAAGTCATTATCTAGAATTTGAAGAAACTTGGCGAGACACTTGCCTACTGCTGGGCGCTCCTTTACAACGTGGCCCCCAAGAGAAAAGAATTCAACACTTATTAGCTCCCCTTGAATCAGCAATGGGAGGAGCAATCATCTTCGATAAAAATGGCCGTTTTTATTTAACAAATGAAAGCGGTAGATTTGAGATGCCACTGGTTGCCGAAGGCCAACGCAAATTAGCCATGTTAGCCCGTTTAATAGCAAATGGGATGTTATTAGACAAAGGATTTTTATTTTGGGATGAACCAGAAGCGAATCTTAATCCCTTATTAATTAAACAGGTTGCTCGGAGCATTGTCAGTTTGAGTCAGGCAGGGATTCAAGTATTTATAGCAACTCATAGCTTATTTTTGCTGCGTGAGCTAGAAATTCTGATGACTGATCCCCAAAATTCTGCATTCTCTGCCCGATTCTTTGGTTTACACTTTTCAGATGATAACGTTTTAGTTAGACAAGGGGATGCCATTGATGAGATCGGAGAGATTACAACTCTGGATGAAGAACTTGCCCAATCTGACCGATTTATTCAAAGCGTAATTTCAGGATGATGGACATCCAGGTTGATAGTTTAACCTTTAGTTTCCCCGACTCTTGGGAAGTGAGCAAGTACGATGAATGGGCGTTTTATCGGAATCAGTTTTCAAGGATGTTGTCTGGCATCAAGGCTGTTGATCTGATTGCGATTGAAGGCCCGGTGATCTGGCTCATTGAAGCGAAAGACTATCGGCAGCAAAGTCGAACAAAGACGCTGGACTTGGCGGAAGAAGTAGCAGACAAAGTGTTATGTACCTTGGCTGCGATGTTGCCTGCTAAACTTAATGCTTCGGACAGTTCAGAACGTAATTTTGCTGCACAGGTTGTCAGAGGAAAGCGCTTGCAGGTTGTGTTGCATCTTGAGCAACCTGTTACACACTCTAGGCTATTTCCCCGTGCGATTGACCCTTCAAAGGTTCAGTTAAAACTCAGAACCCTAATCAAGCCCATTGATCCGCACCCAAAGGTGGTCGAGTCCACTCAGATGCAAGGTTTACCTTGGACCGTAAAATGAGGCGGCCCCGCATCTGATTTGTAGGTTAGATTAAGAAGGAAAATTTGGTTAGAACTTTTGAATAATTTCCCCCTTTTAAAAACCCCTCTTAAGATGAAATTACCGGCCCGGTCTAAGGGTTATGATTCTGAGGGAATGGGTCGAGTGGCAAGGGCGGCGATCGCCACGCCAATCAGCAAGACGATCGCCCCACTGATGACCCCATTTCCCGGCAGTTCTCCAAAGATAAAATAGCCTAAAATACTCGCCCCCACAGGTTCAAATAGGATAACTAAGGTGACCAAAGTTGGAGACATCCACCGCAAGGCCCAGTTAAAGCTGGTATGTCCAATCAGTTGCGGTCCGATCGCCATCAAGAGAACATACCCATAAACTGATGAAGGATATCCCCAATAACTCGTTCCCCATAACAGCGGTAACGGCAACAAAATCAGGGCGGCACTACTATAGGCGATCGCCGCATAACTGCCAATTCCCATCCCCCGACGTTGTGCCTCTTTTCCTAATAATAAATAACCGCTAATTGCCCAGGACCCAATCAAGGCTAAACTATTTCCTAACAGGGGATTACTGGCGATCGCACTCGATTCTGCCCCACCTAAACCGATTGCTAATCCGCCAATTAATGCCAGGGTAATTCCTACTAAAGTGCCTGGTTTTGGCTTTTCTCCACACAGGAAGGAAAACAGGGCAATCCACACGGGATTTGTCGTGACGATCGCCGTAGATGCTGCAATAGAGGTATAAGATAAAGACGTAATCCAAGTGGCAAAATGAAGGGCTAGAAATACCCCGGCAATCCCCGCATAGATAACGGCCCCAGATTGTAGGGGTTGCGGTTTGATGTTTTTCCAAGCCGGTAGTAGCACCCAGGCAGCTAAACTCAACCGAGAGGCCGCTAAAATCAGGCTAAATCCTACCCCTTGTGCCCCCGCTGCATGGAATGCCAATCGGATTAAAATCGCCCCAGTCGAGAGAGCGAAAATACCTAGTCCTAAAATTAAAGCGATGGTCCAGGGGGCCGGTTTCATTCTTCACGTCCTGTACTGGCAAAACTTTCGCAAATTGAACAGATGGAACCGAATCCCTAGGCGGGCAGGCGATGAATTGCCCCTTGTAGGGATAGCGGGAAGCGGTCAGTTCTGAGGGGGCTGTATTAATCCTCACCTTAAGCCTTAACAAGGCCCTTTTGAGCCGGGTATATACTTAAGTCCCCGTACAATCCCAGAATCTAACCCAGGATAGATATAAAAGGATTTTATCAGTGATATAAATTGAAGATAGGATTTGAGCCAGTTCTACTTTTCTTAAAGGTAGAAAACGAGGGGAACCGTCAAAATCCCACCCTAACCCACTTAGCATTTATCGCCATTAAAATGATATTAACTTCAAGGCTGGAAGAACAAGTTAAAACAGACGATGCTTTTTATCCCCATATTTTATGTTTTCATAGCAATTTGACCCCTTATCTTCAAATTATTAAATTGATTAATTCAAAAGATTTTGAATTAAGACGAGTTTTGTTTCCTCAAGAACGGTTGATGTTTACCGCTGTTCCAGAGGCTCAATTAGAAATTACCACTTGTCAAGATGGGATTCCCGGTAGGCCGGAACGGATTTCTTGCGATCGCTTGCAGGTTCAGGTATCCGAATCTCGTTCTTATAACCAGTCCATCGCCTCTTAAAACATTGGATTAGACCCCGTAAAAGGAGAAAATCCGCACTGTCCCACCCCTGAGCCTTTGCCGAAAAAGTTGGCAAAGGCTAATTTTTTGACAAAGGGAAAGGCCGTTTAAACCGGCTTTAACTTGAGCAAAATAGGCATTTGGGGAGGCCGATTTCACCAGGCGGGAGGGCTGCTTAAGCCATCACCATTCCCCCATCCACATTAATCGTTTGCCCGGTGATATAAGCCGCAGCCGGGTCCGCAGCGAGGAACCGAACTAAACCGGCCACTTCTTCAGGTTCCCCATAACGACCAAGGGGAATAAATTTGAGGATTTCTTCACCACCTTTGAGGTCTTTTGTCATATCAGTGGCGATGAATCCCGGGGCAACTGCATTGACGGTAATCCCGCGAGAGGCGAGTTCTTTGGCAACAGTTTTGGTAAAGCCGATGACCCCGGCTTTTGCTGCACTGTAGTTCGCTTGGCCGGGGTTACCCATTTGACCAGCAACGGATGCAATATTAATAATCCGACCGGACTTTTGTTTGAGCATGAGTTTGCTAACTGCCCGAGTACAGAGAAAAACTCCCGTGAGATTGGTATCAATAACCGCTTGCCAATCTTCCGGTTTCATTCTTAACAGGAGAGTGTCGCGAGTAATTCCGGCATTATTAACTAAAATATCGATGCGTCCCCATTGATCAGTGACCGTTTTGATCAAGGCATCGACGGAATCAACATTGCTAATATCCGCTGGGATGGCAGTTGCCTCCCCACCAGCGGCGGTAATTTCCTCTACCAGTTGATCAGCAGCGGTACTATTACTGGCATAGTTAACGGCAATTTTAGCTCCTTCGATCGCGAGGGCGAGGGCGATCGCCCGACCAATTCCCCGCGAAGCACCCGTCACCACCGCTACGCGATCGCGCAATCGTTGCACCTGTTCTGGTAATGCTTCCATAGAGAGTATCCTTCGTTTCACTGCATTTTGAACTCAATCATCTTACCGGGTCAGGGACAGCAACAAGTCGGAGAGTTTAGGCTTTTTTACGAAGTCACCGAGGGGAGTATCTGCTTTAATCGGTCCGGGTCAATGGGGTAAAGTTAAACAATAACTTTTGAGACCCATTTTATGAAACAGATCCTCCATCGAATCACGACCTGGAAAGCCGGATTTCAGGGACTTCTTTTATCCATCACGGCGATCGCCTTAGCAACCTTGGTGGCAGTGGCACCGGCTGCGGCAACTGGGGTTTATCAAATGCCAATTCTCCATGCAGGCGATCGCACTTGGACCATTGATGATGCCGAAGTCCTCAGTCGCCTCACCGAAGGCAATATCAGCAAAGCCCTGAGTCAACTCCAAAAAGACACCGGCAACGAAGTTCGTCTCGTCACCATTCGCCGCCTAGACTACGGCGAAACCATTGATAGTTTTACCGAAACACTCTTTGAAAAATGGTTTCCCACCCCAGAGGAAGGGGCCCATCAAACCTTACTGGTGGTGGATACCCTTACGAATAATTCCGCCATCCGGACTGGAGATGACGTCAAATCCCTCTTAACCGCTGAAATTGCTGAAAGTGTGGCCCAAGAAACCCTACAAGTCCCGTTACGAGAGGGGGATAAATACAATCAAGCCTTAACTGATGCCAGCGATCGCATGATTGCCGTCCTTTCCGGTCAAGCGGACCCCGGTCCCCCGATTGTTGATACCAGCTTGGACATCGAACGCACCTTTGCCACCGCAGAAGAAACCGATACCGGCAATGCCACGGTAGTGGTGATCGTCCTCTTAGTCCTCGCAACGGTTATCCCAATGGCAACCTATTATTTCTATCAAGGAGGCTTTTTACAGTAACTGACTGCACTGATTTTGACTCTGGATTCGGCTTGGGGATGAGCGCATTGACCCAAAATGCGCTCATCTGCAACCTCAGTGGTTAGAACGCGGGTTTGGTGTCAAACTCTCCACTGGCATTGCCACAGATAATCGCCCAGAAACTCGGTTGTTTGTTCCTGGAAAGACTATACCCTTACCCTAATCCTGAACATACTCCTCTCCACTCTCCAGGGCCATCTGAGCCCGCATAAATTCTCGTCCCAGATAGGCAGCGTGATCCAGCATCGTCACTGAACAAGGGTTCGTTTCCTCAAAAATTTTTACGCAGAGTTCTTTCGCGGTTCTCCCAGAGAATAACGTTTCGTAGGTGCGTTGGACCTTTCCTCGTGCGGGTATGGGTTTTCCGGTTTCCGGGTCAAGGGCTAACCCTCGCTCATCAATCACATTGGTATAATGCTTGGCACAAATTAATTCCGCCTCGCGATCGAGGTAAATGATGAAATAACCCCCAGGGTCGAGAGCAAGCTCACGTTTAGAGAGTTCGTCATCAATGGCACGAATCTGGGATGGGAGTGAATTCATAATTAATAAGAGCGACTTTTATCTTCTAGATTATCGAAAATAGCGCGATCGCGATGATCCAAATTATCTTTCATTTTCGGTCAAAGACTGACTAGCTAATGCTTCAGGGTTTAAGCTACTATTGAGAATGTGGCGAATCTCCCTCAACCCTATACACTTGAGGCAGTCGTTTGGTGAAAAATCTGCTGATGCGTATTGCATTTCTGAATCCCCAGGGTAACTTCGATCCAAAAGATACTCATCTGACTGAACATCCGGATTTCGGGGGCCAGTTAGTTTATGTGAAACAGGTGGCGATCGCGATCGCCAATCTAGGTCACAAAGTTGATATTATCACTCGCCAGATTATTGATGCCGACTGGCCCGAGTTTGCCGAAGGGTTCGATTCCTATCCTGGGGTGGAAAATGTCCGAATTATCCGCTTTCGGGCGGGTCCAAAAGGATTTATCCGCAAAGAACTACTCTGGCCGCTTATGGTCAAAGAATGGGTTCCCAATATTCTCCAATTCTATCGCCAAGAGGGCGCATTCCCCGATATTTTTACCACCCATTACGGGGATGGGGGTCTCGCTGGTGTTTTGATTGAAGCCGCCACAGGTATCCCCTTCACCTTTACGGGTCATTCCCTCGGCGCTCAAAAAATAGACAAACTGGAAATGACGCCGCAAAATATGGAAAGCATGGACAGGCATTTTCATTTTGCTCGGCGTTTGATGGCGGAACGGTTGAGCATGAATCGGTCAGCGATCAATATTACCAGTACGAAAACAGAACGCTTTGAGCAATATGGTCATCGGGTTTATCGCGATGCGGTGGATGTGAATGACGATACCCGGTTTATGGTGATTCCACCCGGGGTCGATGCCAGTATGTTTAGTCCCAATGTCTCCTGCGAGAATGAAAAAGAGATTCAGGACCTAATTGATGAACGATTGGCCCGGGATATTGATGAGGACCGTCTGGGATATCCGATTATTTTGGCCTCTAGCCGCCTCGCACCGAAGAAAAACCTCCAAGGGCTCGTGGAAGCCTTTGCCCAGAGTGAGACGCTGCAAAACACCGCCAATCTGTTAATGATTACGGGCGGACTGGATAATCCCCTTCAGGAAGAATGCAGCGACGATGAAACAGAACGGGTCTTAGCGCCGATTCGGAAAGTGGTTAAAAAGAATAAGTTATGGGGGAAAATCAGTGCGTTTTGTGTGCCGGATCAACCGGCTTTGGCTGCTTGTTATCGATTTTTAGCAAAACGGGGTTCGGTGTTTACTTTAACTTCGTTGTTTGAACCTTTTGGGTTAGCGCCGTTGGAAGCAGCAGCGGCTGGCTTACCCTTGGTGGTGACGAAAAATAGCGGGTTGAGTGAAGTTCTCAAACAGACCCCGGAAGAATGTGCGGTCCTGGTTGATCCTGCTGATTGCTCAGATATTGCCCGAGGATTAGAACGGCTGTTAGGCGATCGGGAATTATGGGAACAGATGCGATCGCGCTGTCAAAAGCTGGTTTTGGAACAGTACACCTGGGAAAGTACCGCCAAAGAGTATCTGAAGGTCATTAAAGAAATTGTCGCTGCACCCAATGACCGACGGCCCGAAAAGGTCCTGATAATTCATCCCTATTTCCGCAATCCGAAACCGGCTTTTGATTTGAATGTAGATGATTTAAACGCCCTGTATTTTCAGACTGAAGAAGTGAGCGAAAACGGGACGGAAGAAAAGGCGGAATAATATATAGCAATTTTCACATCCATGAGGTACATCTATATCGATCCCCCCTAGCCCCCCTTAACAAGGGGGGGACCTGGAAAGTCCCCCTTGTCAAGGGGGATTTAGGGGGATCGGTGAATGTACTTCACCAACAAGAGAAACGCTATAACAACTCATAATAACCGGAATGAGGGTGAAGTTTTCTCCACCCTCATTGCTTTTGCATCATGCAGGAACTTCGATTTTTTGAGTTCCCGCCAGATTGAAGATGGCGTGAATAACTTGTAAAGCTTTCACCCCCGACTCGCGATCAACTACGCAACTGACTTTAATTTCAGAGGTGGCAATCATTTGGATGTTGATGCGTTCTCTTGCCAAGGCATTAAACATCTCAGCAGCAATGCCGGGATGATTTACCATGCCGGAACCGACGATGCTAACTTTGGCAATTTCCTCATCTACAACAATTTCTCCACAGCCTAATTCTGCGGCTAAAGGAACTAAGACTCGGCGGGCATCTTTGGCATCATTCCGGGCCACGGTAAAGGCAATATCTCGGGTGGGAGTGCCGTTGATAATATGGCAGCGTTGGGATTGGATAATGGTATCTACGCTAATATTTTCCTGGGCGAGGACACCGAAGAATTTCGCCGCCATGCCGGGGCGATCGGGGATATGGCGAATTGCCACCCGCGCTTGATTCAAATCCAGGGCCACCCCACGGACTGGGGGAGTATTCGGGGCGATCGCCTTAACTGGACTGGAACTGCCGGATTGCAGGGGAGAGGAACTGACTTCAAAAGCTTGGCAAAGGGCATCGATCGCGCGATCGCATTGGTCCGCATCCACTACGCAACTCACTTTCACTTCTGAGGTGGAAATCATTTGCATATTCACCCCTGCCTCAGCCAGGGTCGCAAACATTTTCGCCGCCACACCGGGACGTCCAATCATTCCAGCGCCCGAAATACTAACCTTGGCAATCTGGCGATCAACCATGACTTCTGCCTCTTCTGGGGCTGAATCCAGGCGGTTGCGGAGGGTCGGGGCGATCGCTGCTGCCACTGCCTCTGCCTGATTCACCGATTCCTGACTCACCGTAAAGGCAATATCATTGGTATTCAATTCGTGAATGGACTGAATAATCAAATCCACATCCACTTCTTGCCGTCCGATTTCCCCAAACAACTGCGCCGCCACACCGGGGCGATCGGGAACCCGCAACAGGGCAACTTTCGCCTGATTCGTATCAAATTCCACCCCATCTACGGGATGCACCAGTTCCAACCCTTCTAGGGGTCTTGCCATTGGCTTCGGTGAACTCACCAGAGTCCCTGGATCATCGGTCCAACTGGACAGAACCACCAAGGGAACGCCATAGTTCCGGGCAATTTCTACCGCCCGAGGATGCAACACTTTCGCCCCCAAACTGGCTAATTCCAGCATTTCATCGCAGGTAATTTCCGTCATCAGTTGGGCATCAGGAACCAAACGGGGGTCAGCGGTTAAAATGCCCGGGACATCGGTATAGATTTCGCAGCGATCGGCCCGTAAAGCAGCCGCCAGGGCCACCGCCGAGGTATCCGAACCCCCCCGTCCCAGGGTGGTAATTTCCAAATCTTTCGTATTCGTGATGCCTTGGAATCCCGCAACTACAACCACTTTACCTTCTTGTATCTGTTGCTCAATTCGTTGCGTCTCAATTCGCAAAATCCGGGCGCGGGTATGTGCCGCTTCCGTGACAATGCCCACCTGTGCACCCGTCAGGGAAATTGCCGGTTGCCCCAATTCTTGCAACGCCATACTCAACAGGGCGATGGAAATTTGCTCTCCTGTGGAAAGCAACATATCCATTTCCCGGCGAGAGGGATTCGACGAGATTTCATTGGCTAATTTTACCAGTCCGTCAGTGGTTTTTCCCATTGCTGAAACGACCACCACCACGGAATTGCCGCCCTTCACGGTTTTGATCACCCGTTCGGCAACGGCGTTAATGCGTTCAACGGACCCTACGGAGGACCCCCCGTATTTTTGGACTATCAGCGCCATAATTCTTACCCACTTTTACCTTAAACTCGCCCCGAATCCCCGGGTTGCGCTGCAACTGACATTCAGGTGTGCGATGCGGCCTATAACAATAACTTAATCAAGGTAACAGACTGCTGTTTCCGAAAACCGCTTAATTTGCAAATTGCTTTACCCTGGAGTCCCGATTCACCTGGGCCTCCCGCCAGGGTTAACAGCAACCCAGCCCCTGACCCGGGCGATCGCAAAAATAGGGGTTTCAAACCCAAGTTGGGGCCGCTAGTTTACTTAACTTAATCTATTTTTAAGCAAATGCTTCCCTTGATGTAAACCTTTCTTGCATTTGCTTGCGTCTGGATCAAAAACCGCTAAAGTAGTAATTGAAGCGGAAAACGCTTCCCTGGCAGATTCAAACAGCCAAGTCCACGTTCACACCTAAAGAGGTTAAAGCTGTTCCATTTTACATCTGTCTCGTACCACAACAAACCGAAGAACATCACCCAATCCCCGGGCTGATATTTCCTCCAATGATGCAGTAGGGAGCAATGCGATTGAAACTGCGGTTTCACGGCCACCTCCACAAAAGCTCAAAAGAAGAGAGGAAGTCACTAAGCTAGGACCGATTGGGTGTTGTTTTTTGCCCTAAATTTTCAACGGATTGACGGATTAAATTTTTGCCAGAACCTGAATTAAGTAGAGTTTTTATAACCGGGGTACTCATACCCCGGTTTGTTGTTTTAATGGGACATTGCCAGCGATCGCATCTCGATTTGTTGGACAAAGTTGGCTAACATTTGCAACCCGGCAGTGGAAGATTTCTCCGGGTGAAATTGCACGGCAACGAGGTTATCCCGGGCGATCGCAGCGGTGACGGTTTGACTGCCATGAGTTACAGTAGCGGCAGTTACGGCAGAATCAACAGGGTCAACGTAATAAGAATGGACAAAATACAACCAAGGCTGATGCTGCAAATGCTGCCACAAGGGAACATCTGGTTGCGTCAAGTCCAGACGATTCCACCCGATATGGGGAATGGTTAAACCGGGTTCGGATTTAAAGCGACGAACCACCCCAGGAATAATGCCTAAACCGGGTTCTTTTCCTTCTTCGCTGCTATCAAACAGGATTTGCAATCCGAGACAAACCCCTAAAAAGGGTTTTCCCGAGGCGATCGCATCCTGAACCGGGGAGACTAAATCTCTATATCGCAAATGTTGGATTGCTGGATCAAAGGACCCCACTCCGGGTAACAGAACCGCATCTGCCTGCTCAATTTCCCCAGGGACATCGGTGATTTTGGCTGTGGCCCCTGCATTCTCCAATCCCTTACAGACGGAGTGCAGATTGCCCATATCATAGTCGATGACGGCGATTACCGGCATTGCCTTTTTCCTTAAAATACTTGACTGAGGCTCTATCTATTATAAAGGGTAACGGACCCATTGCTATGACTCAAACCATCCTCCTAACCTCGTTTGATATTTGGATGTCCCATCACCAAACAAACTCCTCCGATGAGTTATTGGAGAAAGTGTCCCAGGTGAGTGGGATTCCCCATCATCTGCACTTCCTACGGAAATTACCCGTAGATTTTCAAGAGGCCCCCAAGCAGGCGATCGCCAAAATCAACGAACTGCAACCGGATCTTGTGGTATGTTGCGGCATGGCAGAATCCAGGCAAAAACTCACCGTAGAAAAACAAGCAAGATGTGGCAAAGAGGCGATCGTCACCCCCTTAAATCTTCCTCCACTCATCCAGGATTTAAAACTCACTGAAATCAGCGAAGATGCCGGACAATTCGTCTGCGAAGCCCTCTATTATGCCGTTCTCACTCATCTCCATCCTCACCCCAAAAAAAGGGATGCCCTCTTCGTCCATGTGCCTATCCTAACCCCCACCAATTTTCCACCGATTCTCGACGATTTTCTCCATCTCCTCCATCGTCTAACTCAGTCCAATCCTCAGTGAGTGTCATTCTCCGGTGTTCGTAGTAACGACTTCAGTCGTTATGGTATTGGGTTTAACCCGATACACAAATGTCTGGGTTTGTTGAAAAAGCAAAAGCCCGTTTTAAAATCCCTTAACCCTATATACCCCTAGTCCTGTAGTAGTTTCGAGAACCGATATCCCCGAATCTAAACCGGGCAGGTTCATAAAAATTAATAGTCTGCCCGTATTCTATCTACTCCATTTATCCTAAAGTAGTGGACAGCGTTAGAGAGCAGACTGTGCGATTTGACACATACGATCCAGGCGACTTTTACGATGAACTGTTTATCGAGAAGGGAAACCCTCGCCCCCAGGCGAACCCTTTGATCAACAGAATCAATTCGCTATCAGACGGAGAACTTCTCCAGCGACAACAGGCGGCACAAAGCGCCATGTTTAAGCTGGGGATCACCTTCACAGTTTATGGGGATAGCGAAGGCAACGAGCGGATTTTTCCATTTGACATTATTCCCCGCATTGTACCAGCGAACGAATGGGCCACTCTCAATCGTGGACTGAAACAGCGAATTGAAGCCTTAAATCTATTCCTGGCGGATATTTATGGGGAACAAAAAATCATCAAAGATGGGGTAATTCCCCTCGAATTGGTTCAGTCGGCGAAAGGCTTTCTCAAACCTTGCATCGGGTTAAAACCGCCCAAGGGAATTTGGTGTCACATCACCGGCACCGATTTAGTCCGCGATAAAGATGGGCAGTGGTATGTTTTAGAAGATAATTTGCGATGTCCTTCTGGGGTTTCCTACGTTTTAGAAAACCGCCGGGTGATGAAAAGTACATTCCCGCAAGTTTTTAGAACGATGGATATTCAACCTGTTGATGAATATCCCAGTTATCTGTTAGAGACGTTATTAAATCTTGCGCCGGATAATTTGCCGAATCCCAATGTGGTGGTCATTACCCCGGGGATTTACAATTCCGCGTACTTTGAACATTCGTTTCTAGCCCAGCAAATGGGCGTGGAACTGGTGGAAGGGAAGGATTTAATCGTCGCCGATGGCTACTTACAAATGCGGACGACGAAGGGTCTAAAGCGCGTTGATGTGGTTTATCGTCGCATTGATGATGATTTTATCGACCCTCTAGCATTTCGCCCGGATTCTTTGTTAGGCGTACCCGGATTAATGGAGGTGTATCGATCGGGTCGGTTGGGAATTGCCAATGCTTTGGGAACGGGTGTGGCTGATGATAAGGCAATTTATGCCTTTGTCCCCGAGATGATTCGGTATTATCTGGGAGAAGACCAAATTATTCCCAATGTTCCGACTTATTTATGCGGAAATCCCCAGCATTTAGATCATGTTTTGGCTAATTTGGATAAATTAGTAGTCAAGGCAGCGAATGAATCCGGCGGGTATGGAATGTTAATTGGCACTCAGGCGACGGCAGAACAACGAGAAGACTTTGCCGATCGCATTCGGACCAATCCTCGCAATTATATCGCCCAACCTACCCTCTGTCTGTCTCGGGTTCCCACCTTAATTGATAGTCATATTGAAGGCTGTCACGTCGATTTGAGACCCTATATCCTTTATGGAAAAGATATCTATGTTAACCCCGGTGGATTAACTCGGGTTGCCTTAAAACGAGGGTCTTTAGTGGTCAATTCTTCCCAAGGCGGGGGGAGTAAAGATACTTGGGTCGTGACGGAATAAAAGCTAGGGTTAAGCGTCAGGATTGAGGGGTGAGAGGGAGGGATATTCCTGACAGCCAACCGCTGAACGATTGGAATTTTACCCGGGTCTCTAATCAGGACGGTTTGAGGTTAAGATACTCTCAATTCTCAACTCTAAAATTTAAAAATTCTCATGCTGAGTCGCGTTGCAAATTCAATTTATTGGCTGAATCGCTATGTAGAACGGGCGGAAAATATTGCCCGTTTTATTGATGTCAATCTCAATCTAATTCTGGATTCTCCCACGGGGATGACCCAACAATGGGAACCCTTGGTAAAAATCACTGGGGATGCACCCCTGTTTCAGGAACGATATGGGGAAGTGCTGCCGGAAAATGTGATTCAATTTCTGGCATTTGATCGGGATTATCCGAATTCTATTTTTTCCTGTTTGCAAATGGCGCGGGAGAATGCGCGATCGGTCCGAGAAGTGATTTCTTCGGAAATGTGGGAACAGGTGAATGCCTTTTATATGATGGTGACGGAGGCAGCGCCTAAACAAAATTTAGCCTCTCTCCATGATTTTTTTACCCAGGTTAAGTTGGCAAGTCATCTATTTTCTGGGATTATGGATGCCACAATGACGCATAATGAAGGGTGGCATTTCGGACAAATTGGCCGACTGTTGGAACGTGCGGATAAAACTTCTCGTATTTTGGATGTGAAGTATTATATTTTGCTGCCGTCGGTGCATGATGTGGGAACGACTCTGGATGAAATTCAATGGATGTCGTTATTGCGATCGGCGAGTGCTTATGAGATGTATCGGAAGCGTCAGCATCGGATTAATCCAACTTTAGTGGCGGAGTTTTTGATTTTAGATCGAGATTTTCCCCGCTCAATTCGCTCTTGCTTTGTGAATGCGGAGCGATCGCTGCATGAAATTACCGGCACTCGGGTGGGAACTTGGAGAGACCCCGCAGAACGCGCTTTAGGTCGGTTGCGATCGCAGTTAGAATATCTGACCATTGCCGACATTTTTGAGACGGGTTTACATGAGTTTATTAATACGCTCCAAGAACAACTTAATGGTGTGGGTCAGAGTATTTTTAATGCCTATTTTGCGCTGGAACCGGCAGTAGAGGCAGTAGAGGAAATTAAACCTATTTCTTCAATAATTCAGACTCAAACTCAGAGGGCGATCGGGTCTTGATTGTTTAAAGATAGGGTCATTTGTCATTGGTCATTTGTCCTTGGTTGATGGGGGAGATGGGGTGGATACGGGAGATAGGGAGGATGGGGAAGATAGGGAGGATAGGGAGGATAGGGAGGATAGGGAGGATGGGGAGGAAACGACTTCAGTCGTGACGTTGAACAGGGGATAACAACTTGCTGTCAATCTCCCCTATCTCCCCTATCTCCCGTCTCTCCCCCAACCTCCCCATCTCCCCATCTCCCCTATCTCCCCCCGCTTCCCCATTTCCCCTCTGCTCTAATTCCCTTTAATCAATCAGAATATCTTCTTTAAAATCATCTTCATCATATTCCCATTCCACCTCAGGCATCTCATCAAAGGCTTGTTTAACGTAGATTTCCCATAATTTTCTAATTTTAGCCAGATAGGGATCGCCGAGTCTCAATCTCAAGCGATGGCGGATGGTAAAGGAATCCGTATGATACATGACAATATCAATTGGCGGTCCTACAGATATATTAGATTTCATTGTAGAATCAATGGAGAGTAAGGCACATTTTGCGGCAGCTTCTAATGGGGTATTTGCTGTTAATGTGCGGTCTAGGAGAGGTTTGCCATATTTGGTTTCTCCAATTTGAAGAAAGGGCGTTTCTTTGGTGGCATGAATGAAATTTCCCTGACTGTAAATTAAATACAGATTGGGTTCTTCTCCCATCACTTGACCGCCTAGTAAAATACTGCATTTAAAATCAATGCGATCGCGTTCTAGGAAAGGTCTATCCTGTTCTTGAATCCCTCGGATTTTATTGCCGATATAACGAGCCACTTCTGCCAAACTCGGAAGGGTATGAAGATTGATTTCTTCTTTATGTTTAATGTCTTTCTCTAAGGCAGCGATCGCCCCTTGGGTGATGGATAGGTTTCCTGAAGTACATAACAAAATAGTTCGCTCTCCCGGTACGGAAAAATCAAACAATTTTTGGTAAGTTGAAATATGATCAACTCCGGCATTAGTGCGCGAGTCAGCCGCAATCACTAAACCAAAACGGGTGAGGATACCCAGGCAATATGTCATAAGTGGGCTCTGTTGATGGGTTCTATGGACTCTTTAGATCTTATCGCCGTACTCGCCGTTGTTCGCATCCAATTTTAGAGTTTACAGGGGTCGGGTGAAGCAGGTTATGGTCCTGATACAGTGGGGGGTTAACCCTCTTGGGGGGGATAGCCCCCTGGTAGAAAAGTCACAAATCGCTCAGAATGTATCTTAGACTGAAAGTGTTTGACATCTTTAGAGTAAATCCCTCCATGCATCCCCCGGAGGGATTTTATTTTTAACCCTACTCATAAATACTGCCATCGGGGAGGATTGCGCCATCGAGCTGAGCTTGCGTTTCCCCTTCCCCAAAATTAGCGCCGATGAGATTAGCGTTGGTTAGGTTCGCATGGGTAAGGTTAGCACCTTCTAGCTGGGCACCGGCGAGGTTAGCACCGGCAAGGTTAGCTCCGATTAATTGGGTTTGCTGTAAGTTTGCCTCCGATAGATTGGTTTCGATTAAGGTGGCGCTGTTGAGATTGAGCGCACTTAAATCAAATCCACTCAAGTCTGATCCGCTGAGGTTTGCGCCACTAAGATAAACATTTCTAAACAGGGTATTTCGGAGGTTGACGCCGCGCAAGTCGGCACCGGCTAAATTAGCACCGTCTAAGTCGGCTTCATTCAGGTTGGCACCGCTGAGGTTCGCACCGGCGAGGTTAGCTTCCCTTAAGTCAGCACCGCGTAAGTCGGCTTGACTGAGGTTGGCTTCTTGGAGATCGCCTCCGGCAAAATTGGCTTGGGTGAGGCTACAGCCAATGAGAATGGCTCCTCGTAAGTCGATGTTGGCGGCGGGTTCGCTGCCGATCGCCGGGTTGGGATAGCCGGAATAGGCGATCGCTGCCTCTCCCCGCAGAGTCAGCGCTTGATTAGCTGGAAATGCCTGGGGTGAACCCGTCTCCGGGTCCAGTTTCTGATAGGGATTTCCCCAGGTGGGTAATGGGGTGGGTGAGGCGGCGCTGGTATGGGAAACTGGCGGTGCATCCAGGACTGGAAAATTGCGGTTCGGTTCGCTGTAGGCGGGTACACCCCAGGCATTCGGCACCATTGGCATTTGAGGAGGAACGGGGACGATTTCGCTGCCTTCTCGTCGGGGTTCGAGTTTCTCGATCGCCTCGCCGAGATGGGAAATCTGTTCCGAGAGTTGAGCAATCTCCTCGGGAAGGCGACTGCTGCCTGTGGTTGTGGCTTTTTCTGGCAAGTTCCCTTCCGTGGCGGTGAGGGTATCGCGCAATTCCTCGATGGGAGGTTCCAGATGTTTGCTAATCTGCGATAACGCTGCATCCAATACCATCAACTGTTGCTCTAGGTTGAGGATGGGTGAGATTAATCGCTCGATCTGTTCCTTCTCCGGTTTTTCCAGAAGGTTCTCATTCAGGTGGGAGATTTCTTCGCTGAGTTCCCCCACTCGATTGGCGATCGCAACCTGAAACTCATCTATACTCTGATCCACTTCCGTGATGGCATTGCTGAGTCGTTGCTGCGTCATTAGGTGCAATCGGTGGCGATAGACCAAATTTAACCAGGCGGAGAGAAATAAAACAACTGCTGCATAACTGAGTCTTCCCAGAACCAATGCAGCAACCAAACCCGCAACTGATCCAGCCAGGGAAATATATTCAGCAATTTTAATCCAACCCTCTTTGTCTGGTTGCATGGAGTTTGGTTGCATGGAGCCTCGGTTCTCAACTGTTGATGAGGATTTACCCGTCTGAAATACAGAAAACTAGGGACAATTAATCAATTGCCCCTAGTTAAAATAACACTAAAATTCAATTATTTGCTTTTTGGCAGATTTTTGGCTTGTTCCACGGCAATTTCCCGCAAGGCTTGGAAGGAATTGGCATTGGATGTACCTTCGATCGCCTTGACTGCCAAATCTTGCACCTGTTTGAGTGCCGATTCCAGTTGTTTCGTCAGGGTCTTGATTCGTTCTTCTTGGTTGTTAATGCTCACTTCTAATGCGCTGATTTGCAGTTGGTAGGAGCGTTGCAGTCCTTCTACTTCTTTGCTTCGCAAATCTGAGGCGATTTTGGCTTGATAGTTGCCGATATTCCGTCCACTGTCTTTGCCATTCTTGATCTGGGTTTCCAGTTCCTTCGGATGTGCCTCGACTTTGGCTTTAGCTTCGGCATATTGTTTCTCCCGTTGCGCGATCGCCGTTTCCCGTTCCGTCCATTCTTGTTCTTGGGTTTGGCGGATTTCTGCCAGTTCTTGATACAAGCCTTTTTTAGTTTGCTCGTATTCTTCCTGAGCCAGGTGGCGATCGCGTTCTAAGCTATAGCGGTATTCCTCTGCATCCCGCTGTTGCTGTTTCTGCCTGGTGGTATTACGTTCTTTAATCTCACGTTGATGGGTTTCTTGTTCTTTTTCCCAGGTTTTCTTCAGGGTTTGGATTTGCTGCTCTAAGGTATCCTGGCGATCGGTGATTTCCCCTTGAAAGGTTTTAGCCCGCTCTTGATAGGTTTGGATTAACCCCTCTAATGTCTCCTCGGATACTTCCAAATCATGCAAATTTTGAAGCTCTTCCACCTCTTTATTTACCGACTCTTCCAGTTCATGAAGTTTAGCCGCTTCCGACGTCAATCGTTCAGATAAATCGCTGACTGCACCCCCAAACCCAAATTGCAACAATTGCAAACTTTCAATGGTCTGATTGATTTTCTGTTGGGCATTTGGTGTGTTATTCATAGTGCTTTTTACTTCGGTGGAATTGACTTCTTTAACCGCTGAAATTGTTGTACTTTTCGCCGGAGCTTGTTTTTCTTTCGCCAGTTGCTTGACTTGCGCCTCTAGCCCTGCGTTTTCCTTTTCCAACTCCTCTAAGGCTTCCATAATTTCCGCTTTGGTGCTTTTAGAGGTAATTTTTTTTGTCATCAGACTTCTCCAACAAAATTGAGGGTTTAACTTTTTAAAATCAGCCCGAATTCAACCGAAACCCGTTAATTCCCGCCCTTGCAATTGCTGTATTAGCCTGCGTAGGCAGGCTTTGTCCGTAGAGCCAGACCCTTTCCTAGCGGAACGCTGCGCGAACAGGGTGCTGGGCGAGTTAACGAGGACTAGGATGAACACTGTATTAGCCTGCGGAGGCAGGCTTTGTCCCTATAGCCCCACCATGCATGGGTGCGGGGCGGGTTAACTATTATTTCGAGCTAGAACTCACATTAGATGAGGTTTGAAAAGCTCGCATTGCTAAATCTTGAGCTTGTCGCATTGCCGCTTGTAGCTGGGCATTAATATCGGCAATTTGTTGGGTTTGGCGTTCAATATTGCTGTTGAGAGATTGCAGGGTCAAATCATAACCTTGCTTCGTACCTTCCCACTCTTTCTCAAACAGGTCAGATTTAACCTTGGCTTCGCGTTTGACTTCCGCGATTGCCTCTTCTTTGGCCTTAATATAAGCTTGTTTCAATTCTTCCTCGAATCCAGCAATCTTCTCCTGATTCGCTGCAAATTCGGCTTGATGTTCGGTCAAGTATTTCTCTCGTTCCGCCCAGTTCTTTTGTTTCTCGCGGGCAATCTCTTTTAACTCGCGCTCTTGTTGCCGCTTCCGTTCTTGATATTCATCGGTTTCTAATTCTTGAATTCGCAGCAGTTCATATCCATAATCTGCCGCTTCCTGTTCCCGTTCTTTGGTAACAGATTCATCTTGCTCTTGCACCAAACTGTCAAATTCTTGTTGTTCTTTTTGCCATGTTTTGCGCTTTTGTGCCTGGTCCGTTTCAATGCCTTCTTGTTGTAAAGATGCTTGATGATCCAGCAGGGCTAACTTTTCTTGATGTTCTTGGGTGAGAATGTGAAGCGCATCGGCAACGACTCGAATTTGGCGTAATTCTTCCAGGCGATCGGTTTCAATAGAAATTGCCCGTTTGAGTTCATCCAGTTTAGCAGTTTCTGTGCTCAGTTTTTCCGCCAGTTGGGTGACAATACTCCCAAAATCGAGTTGCAGATCCGCTAATCCTTTGACAATCGTATCAATGGTGTAAGTCGAGGCAACAGCGAGCAGTTCTTTATTTTTCTCCTTTTCCGCTTCCTCCTCTTTCGTGGCGACTTTGGAGGCAGTCCCTTGGCGACGGGCTAGGAGTTGTTGAAATTGGGCTAAAATTTGAGCTTTACTGTCTTTAACCGGCGTTTGCGACATAATTTTTCCTCCAATTTAGGATAGTTTAGATGCGGAACGGTTAACCATCATCACCCGACGGGGGTTAAAAACCCCGCCTCATAGCTTGCCTTCGGTTAAAAACCGACTAAAAACATCACTCTATACTATAAGATTTTCAGTCGGTTTCAACCGACTTGATTCGGTTAGACGGGGGTTTTAACCCCCGTGGGTTGTTGATATTAGGGTTGGAACCTCAGTCGGTTGTTTCCCCTTTACTCTAGCTGGCGGTTGGAGAGAAGCTGGAAAATGGCGTTACAGCGATCGCATCGGTTGCCTTGCCAGCAAAAACACTCATCCACAACCTGTAAAAGCATCGCTCTCATTTGGCGATTTTGCTTTAATAAGGCAGCATAATTTTGCTGAACTGAGGTGACAACTAGATGCAAATGTTGAAAATCTTCACTGAGGAGTTGTAAGTCATTTAAGGTATCCGTCCGAATCTCCTCAATGGTGGTGAGATTTCCTTTCAACTGATTTTCCCAGACTGACTCACGGGTGAGTTTGGCAACTTTTTTCATGAATTTATCTAAAACCCAGTGAAGGGAGAGATGCGTGGATCATCTCTCCGTTGTTTTATCCGACTCAAGAGACTTCTTGCAAAAGTCTCTTAAGCCCCCCTTAATAAGGGGGTTTGGGGGGATCTATCCTGTATTTTGCAAGAGGTAGAATTAACCCGTAACTAGAGCAGGTTCCCGCATGAATTCATGAGGAACTGCCGCAGGTAATGCCATCTCTCCAGAAGCGGGACCATCCAAATGTGCCGCCATCAAACAAGCAATTTCAGCCGGAGGCAGATTATCCAAACAAACCATTTCGCGGGTTCCTTCCAAATCAATCATCCGACTCAGATTTTGGGGGTCAGACAAGACGATCGCCGCTTGTTCCACCATCTCCCAATTAGACCGCTCAATCCAGTCCCATTTTAGGCTATAATAATTAATCGGTTTAATCACCCCATTTTCATCAGGCTTTTGTCCCGAATGCTTGATAAAATCGGGAACAAAAACCCCTTCTGCCGGTTCAACTCCTCGCGCCTGAACCGATGCCACTAAACGATTAAAATCACTGAGACTGCGGCCCTTGACATAAGTAACCATCACCACATCATGGGGCAGTTCTCCTCCTTCCGCCACAAACCAAATTTGTCCCCATAAGGTGTTTTTGGTCTGACCGAGACTGCCGAAAAATTTGCTAAACTTGAGGATAGTCATGGCTAATTTAGACCCATATTCCTCATCCCCAATCGTCCATTTTCCCGCCTGACAATTGTTTTTCGCAGAGATGGGTAACTCGGGAACAACAATGGCATTTTCTGGCTTGGTTCCAAATACGGAAATTGTCGCTTTTTTAGACATGGTTTCTACTCCTGTAGGGTTGTGTAAAGCTGCTGAATTCTCTGTTTTATCTTTAGCCATTTTGAGTAACCTATCCCCCATGAATTGCACGGGATTACCGAATCACTGGACGAGGGGTAACTGGGGCAGAATTTGGATATTTGTAACCCACTTCTTCTCCGGGTCGGGACTCAGTTTTAGCCGCCTCTGGGTTGGGATATCGTTCCACCCAAGGGTTGCCACTACTCCCCCGAACCGACTCCGAGGAGGAGACGCCTTGGGTACTTTGCAAAACCGCCAGCAGATTTTGTAACAGTTCGATGTGGGCTGGGGTAAAATGGATGGTGAAGCCCGAACCATCTCGGGCATAACCCGGACAGATGAGGGAGGCGGCACCTTGGTCATCATGTTTGGCAATATAAAGCCAGTCCCCGTCTTCGAGCTTATAGTGAGTATCAGTCCAGGTTTTGAGCATCGTTCCTCTCCTGTCTTGTTGGTGTGGCACCCTCCCTTATGGCGCTGTGGATTGGCCCAAACCCTTCTGTTACCTGACCCGGGGGTGTACTAGGTCTAGCGTGTCCCCGGAAAAAGCTGGGAACTGCTACTCCACCCCTAGCGCCTGTTATGTTGAATCATTATTCAACTAAACCTAGTTTAACGCGCCTTGATTTTTTCGTCAACCCAAAAGTTGATTTTTTTTTCAAAGTCACCTACAATGCAGATGTAGTGGGAATTTAAAGACGTGGAACAGAGTTTTGGTAAACTAATTCGTCAAGCACGCAAGGACAAGGGATATAGTCAACGGGAGCTGGCCAAGCTTCTGGATGTCGATTTCACCTACTTGTCCAAGCTGGAAAACGATCGCGCAGACTATGCACCCAAAGAGGAAGTGATTCGGTCTTTGGCGCGGAATCTGGATCTGGATGAGGAGGAGTCTATCGTCCTCGCCGGTCGTCTTCCGCAACGGTACGAGGATTTTCTCAAGCAAAACTATAAAGCGATGCCTGCATTGCTGCGGCGGATGCGAGAAAATCCTGATTTTGCAGAGAAGGTGTTTCAGCAGGTGGCAAGCGAGGGGGAATAACCTTGAGTATTTTTAAGCCGTATCGCTATTATCGCAAAGAAGCGATTGAGTATCAGGCAAATAATGTACTCAGGCGGATGGCACAGCGAGGGGAGCAGTTTGCTCCTTCCTGGCCGTTTGATGTGACTTTGGTCGCGGATTTTTTCGACCTTGGGGTGATTTGGGAACGGATTCCACCGGATGAACAAGGGGCGATCGCGGCGAGGATTCTCCCCTTGCAGCGCTGTATCGAGATCAATGAAGAGATTCTCGATAAACCCCAGGGATTCCAGGAATCCACCCTGGCGCATGAAATCGGCCATTGGGTGCTACATATTAATCATGAGGCGATGGGGGAAACCAGCGATCGCCTGATTACAGACCTCACCCTAGTAGCAGATGAACCATTTGTCTGCCGGGGAAGTCGGGAAGTGAGCAGTCCCCTGACTCATGCCTCGGTGTTGGAGTCTATGGAGTGGCAGGCACAGTATTTTGCGGGTTGCCTGCTGATGCCGAGACGGATTTTAGAAGAGAAACGCCAAGGACGGGATTTAACCTATTGGTCTCACTTATACGAAATGCGAGAGGAATTGGGGGTGAGTATCTCTAATTTGGTGAATCGCCTCCAGGATTTAGAGTGGATTTATCTGGATAAGAAAACTCGCAAGCGGGAAATCTATCCGGGAAAGGCACTGGTGTCTTAAATGAGATTCAGAGTGAAAAGCGATCGCACTTTCCCCAGGTTGGAGGCGATCGCTTTTTGGTCTTAATACAAAGAAACCAAGATACTTTGTAGGGTTTCAGGACCGGCAATCCCATCAGCATGGATACGGCGATCGCGTTGGAATTCCATCACCGCTTCTTGGGTGAGTTGACCGTAATAGCCGGTGATCGGTGCTGTATAGTATCCTAAGTTCCTTAAATTTTCTTGAAGAGAAACTACCGTAGAACCCTGAGACCCCCGACGCAGAGTCTCCTCAAAAAGGACAACGGGTTCCGCTGTTTTTGCGAGTTTTAACCGGGTTTTGGGACCGGCAACGCCATCGATGGGGATATGGTAATCCTGTTGTAAGTGCATCACTGCATCTTGAGTTAATGCACCATAGTAGCCGGTAACGGGACCTTCAAAATAACCGGCAGCGATTAATTCCTGCTGTAATTGCACCACCTGTGCCCCGCGATCGCCCCGTCGAAGCGCCCCCCTGCCGTTATCATAGGTTGGGCGATCGCCAGTGCTCGGATTAGCATTGGGATTCGGCGAAGAGGGTCGAGGTTGCTGGGGCCTTTGCCCTTGATAACAGCCGATTTGAGCAATTGTTGAGGCATTGATCGCACCATCACCAACCCCAGCACTTTCCAGTTCCCATTTTAAGACCGCTTGTTCTGTCATGGGTCCATAAAAACCGGAAACGGGTCCGTGAAAATAACCCGTTGCCTTCAGCATCTGCTGAACACAAGTGACGAAGGGTCCACTATCTCCGCGTCCCAGTCCGTTTCGGGGAATCCCCGGGGACGCGAGTGCCCCCTCCATGAGACTGACTAGAGAGAGACTGAGGGCGATCGCCAACCTGTAGCGGTATCCCGAACCCGATAAACTTTGCCCGTTGACCCTCTCCCCTGAGTTCATGAGTCCCGCTTCCGGAGAATCTAACCCTTCCAGGAGTGATTCGAGGGCCAAAACCGTCTGTAAATAGGCTAAATTTTCCATGATAGTTATTCAGGTTAATATCCGTAAAAGTTGAAACGGTTATAGAGTTTCTCACAGGGAGTTTAAAGCCTTTGTCCAATTCGGGTCAAGGCGAGTGCCTGGGAAATAGCTGGACTATACCTCAGAGTAGGGTCTTTAATAGGATTGGACTCCTTATGGAGTTGCTCTCCTATCACTTTAGCCTGATTATCCTGTAGAATCATCATTTGGGTTAGGAAATTTAACCGGGGTGGATAGGCGTAACCCATCCCAGTGGACGAAAACCCGCCGAAGTCGGTCCGAATTTTTGTCAGGCCGGGGAAGAATTTAAAAGAGTGGAAATGGGTTCAATTTAAAATTCAATTTTAGGGTTATGGACTTGCAAAAATTTTTGATTCCGGTTTTCAAAATCCGTCCCTTGACTCGAACGGTGATGAACCCTTTTTCGGGTAAGAGAATTAGGGCATTCAGCCTCATTGTTTGTTTGATTTTACAATCTTGTTTATTGGAACAGCCTCCTAAACCAGACCCGCTATTTCAGCTAACCTCCACCGCCAACATTGACTATAAACCCCTGCAAGCATTACTGAGGGAGCATCAGTGGAAAGCTGCCGATCGCGCAACTTTTCAGATTTTGTTAAAAATCAGCCAGAGAGAAGGCGAAGGATGGTTAAGTAAAACCGATGTAGAAAAACTTGCCTGTGAGGATTTGCACACCTTAGCACAGCTATGGAATTACTACAGCGATAGTCGTTTTGGCTTTATTCAGCAGCAAAAGATTTGGGAATCTGTAGGCGGAATTGTCGGGAATTATACCCCAGAAATTGCCGAGAAATTTGGCGATCGCGTCGGCTGGCGTAGGCAAGGTCAGTGGAAGACCTACGAGCAACTGAAGTTCTCTAAATCTGCTCCCGAAGGCCATTTACCGGCTACCACTGGAAATGGGGTAAGTGGTGGGGTTTGGAATGGGGTTGCCTCTATTACCCATCGCTTGAAATACTGCCATTTTGTCGATGCTTTGGCTAGTCAACAATGGGTTACCGCAGACTGGAAAATCTTAGATTTATTAGACCCCTATCGAGCAGATACCAGGAGCGCTACAGCTTCTCTATTAATTGCGGATATTCCTTGTTCTGAACTTCAAGAGATTGATCGACTGTGGCTCAAATATTCTAATAAACGCTTTGGTTTAAGCGTTCAAACTGCTTTTTTAAAGACAACAGGCAATGACCCAAAAGAATTAAACTGGGAGCATTATGCCGACTTTGAAAGAGCAGTGGGTTGGTCTGGGGTCCATCATCAAGAGGATGACTACAATGGGGTTGATCCTCAAACAATTCCCCCGGGACATTTTCCCTATCGAATCGGCTACAGCTATGAAACCTTTGGTTCGGGTTTTCACCGCACCTGGCGACTTGATTTGAATCCAAATTGTGGATTTTATTAAGCAAGACCCTAAAAATCCACCTCTTACAAAAAAAGGTATTGTTCCTCTGCTCAACTGTGCAATAAAAGGGACAAGGCAGTGCCTTGTCCCTTGGATTGAAGCTGGTCCGGCGGTTCTAGGAGGCCCGTACCGGATGAGATAGAGAGGGGTTTTTCTGCTTGACTGTACCCCTCTGTTCAAGATGACTATTGTCCGGGTCCGATTCTGTTAGATCCGGGACGATTTCCCCGGCCATTGCCATTATTATTTTGACGGTTTTGATTGCCTTGACGGTTCTGGTGGTTTTGGCGACGCTCTTGCATTAATTGGGCAAACTGAACCCGTTGTTCTGCGGTGAGAACGTTGCGAATGGCTAACATTTGCTCAAACTGCATTTGTCCGATTTGTTGGCGCATTTGGAGAATTTCATTGTGTTGATTCCGCAGGTCGTTATCGCTGGTATTGTCACTCATCATTTGACCCATGCGCTCCATGCTTTGACGCATTTGCTCTCGACTAGCTTGCATCTGAGTTTCGTAGCGATCGCGAATAGCTTGGATGTCTTGCTGTTGCTGTGCTGTGAGATTTAACTGGTCGAGCCAGCCTTCTTTTCCAGCCCATTGATCACCCCCTTCAGAACCGCGATCGCGATGGTTTCCCCCGGGACGTTGCGCAATGGTTTGTTCTCCAAAGCTTTGCGGTGCAGCATAAGCGGGAGTGGTAATTCCCAGGGTAAGCATTAAAGCGGCTAACAAGGAAAGACGATAGGCAGACATAATTTAATCCTCACTTAATTTGCAATGAATGCTTAGTTTGCATTTAAACTTTTAGACCGGGTTTGACCTGAAATAGTCTCTGGATTTAAGGGAACTTCGTTGAGTTCACAAAAAATGGCATGAAAGTGATACTGGCCCTTTATTCGGTTTCTAAGGGGGGGAGGCTTTCTTCCTCAACAAAAATCAAATCAGTAGAGGGGTCTAGCATTTCATCCTGCAAGAGACCATTCCAGGTATATTCCATGTAGGCTTCAATTTGAGCTAACTCGCTGGCGGGAGTTGGGGAAAATAGCCCGGGTTTAATTCCCCAAAATGCCAGGGAAAACCCAGCAGCAATTGCAGGAACAATCCACCAAAGAATGCGCGGTGAATAACGCATTGCCCTGGGGCGATCGCCCGCAACGGCGGCTATAACTCGTTCTTCTAACTGCGGAGAAGCCGGGGGAATATCCGGGCGATATTGGCGTAAAAAATCTACGAGACTGTCGGGTTTTTCTGGGGGTTGATTCATAGTTGCACTCCTTCAGATTCCAGAAATTTTCGCATAGACGATCGGGCATGAAACAACCGGGATTTAACCGTTCCCACCGGAATGTTCATAATTTGAGCGACCTCCTTTTGCGGGAGATCTTCGAGGTCATGAAGAACCAAAACTGCCCGATGCTCAAAACTTAAACCCTCTAGTCCTCGTTGCACTAAATCCTGGTAATGTAAGTGCATTAAATCGGGGGTTTGGGACTGGGGAGGCCGCTCGCTGCTGCTGTCCTGTTGTAGCAAGGCGATGGATCCGTGATGTTGGGCCTGTTCTTTGGCAAAACCTTGACGGCGATCGGTTGCCACATTCCAGGTAATTCGATACAGCCAAGTGGAGAAGTAGGCGGGTTGCCGGAGTTTTGGTAATCCTTTCCATACTTTTAAAAACACCTCCTGTACCAAGTCATCGAGCTCCGGTGCACCACAGAGTTGATACAGGGTCGATCGCACCTGATGTTGATAGCGCCGGTACAACTGAGCAAAACAGTCCTGACCCAGGAGGCGATCGCCCTCAGAGAAATCCCTGTTTTGACAACACTTTACCAGGTCCAAATCGGATGGCTCCTTTGTAATTACCTTTGCTGACACGGTGAGCACCTGTGACTTTTTCCTCAATCAAGGATTTGGGAATTCTGAGGGTTTAGACCCCAGGGTAAATTTAAAGGTTCAAACTCTCGGCTTTGGATATTGAGGCGCATTAGGGAATCTTAAATGTAGGGCCTCTAGGTTCCACTGCTCTGAAGATGAGGGCCCACTGGCGATTCCTGTGGTGGGGTCGTATTTTGGGGAACTCAAGAAAATTAGCCGGATGGTTAGGGAGCGAATTTTGTACCCCAGCGTCTCCTGGACGAGAGCTAAACTTACTCTGCAAATTTTTAACCCAGGGCGCTTTGATGGAGGGTTCTGAGTTAAGCTAGACAGAGCAAACAGAGAGTTTAATAAAAAATTAAGGGTTAAGTTGGCGCAGCGAGTAGGACTACAGGAGGAAACTGATGACATTCACGCTTAAAAAACTGTATGGGAAAAAAGAAATCCGGTCGGCAATTGACGGTTTTGTGACCGCACTGGATAGCCCGATCGCCCTGATAGATGGAGGGGGGGCGGTTATTGTAGGTGATCTGAATGCAAATTTCAGTAAATACCCCATTGTGGTCAATGGAGAAGTGATCGGCTGGGTTTGTGGTGAGGAAAAAGTCTGTGCGATCGCCTCAATGATTTCTTGTTTGGCAACCCAAGAGGTAGAAAAAAAAGCCTTAGCCCGAGAAGTTCTGGGAAAATATCGAGAGTTAACTCTACTTTATAACATTTCTGAAAAAATAATTGGTAGTTTAGATATCAAAGAAGTCGCAGCGATTGTGCTAGAAGAAGCCCAACGCGGCATTAAAGCGAGTAGTGGGGCGGTGATGTTGTGGGAGGAAGGGAGCGATCGCCTAGAATCCATTGAGGCATTCGGCCCCGCAGCAGACTGTTTCAGCCAGTTAGGGGTGACGGCAACCCTGGTCAATCGGTCGGTGGAGACGGGACGCGGAGAAATTGTCAATGATATTGTATGGGATGTGGCCCTAGATGCAGGCCAGAATGAACCACCGGGTATCACCTCCGTGATGTGCGTCCCCCTGAAAACGAAAGAAAAAGTCATTGGGGCGATCGCGATCGGGAACATTGACTCCCTCGGCTATACCGCTGAAGATTTAAAATTGCTGAGTGCCTTAGCCTCCCAAGCGGCGAGTGCGATCGCCGCTTTAGCCCATGAAAACAAACTCAAAGAAAGCCGCAGACAGGCGATCTTATTTCGCTTGGCTACCCAAATTCGCCAGTCTCTTGAACTGAGTAGCATCTTAGAAACAGCCGTAACGGAAATTCGCAGCCTGTTACGGGTTGATCGCTGTTTGTTTGCTTGGTATAAACCTGCCAAATCTAACATTAAATCATGGGAATCCACGGACCCGGATGAGAGGCCCCCAGAACCCTGTGCGGAACGGTCCTTACGGCATCATTCAGGTCATCTCACTCACTTACTCCTACATACCTCGGATTATTGGCAAGTGATTAACGAAGCCAAGCATCCCGCTTTACGGAGTCTGATCGGCGACTACGCCACCAGCGAAGTCGGGGGATTGGCATCGAAACTGTTGCAGATGGAAATTGTCCGAGGGGATGATGTGACGAAATTAACAGATTCCGTGATGCGGCAGTTTTTTCTCAAACAAGATGTTAGCTCTATTTTAGCCGTTCCCATCGAGACCCGACTGGGGAAAATGGGGTTTGTGGCTTGTGCCAACAGTAGCAAAATTCGACCTTGGAGTGATGATGAAATCGAACTGTTAGAAGCCGTGGGCAATCAACTGGCGATCGCCATCGACCAAGCCGAACTGTATCAACAAAGTCTCCACAGTGCCGAAGTTGCCCGCGAAAAAGCCGAAGAACTAGAAAAAACCCTGGTGGAATTACAGCAAACCGAGGCCCAACTGGTCCAGAGTGAAAAAATGTCGGGACTGGGGCAGTTAGTGGCTGGAATTGCTCATGAAATTAATAATCCCGTTAATTTTATTCACGGCAATTTGGTTCATGTGAATAATTATACCTTAGAACTCCTGACTGTTCTCAATCTTTATCAAAAATACTATCCCGAACCCGTAGCGGAACTGGAAGCGGCGATCGAAGAAATGGATGTGGAGTTTCTGATGGATGACTTGCCCAAATTGCTCTCTAGTATGAAGCTGGGAACGGACCGGATTCGGGCGATCGTTCAAAGTCTGAGACTCTTCTCCCGGGTGGATGAATCGGACATGAAGCGGGCCAATATTCGGGACGGGATTGAAAGTACCTTAATGATTTTACAGCACCGTTTAAATGCTCAACCGGGACGGCTGCCGATTCAATTGATTTTTGAAGATGGGGACCTGCCTCTGGTGGAATGCTATCCGGGTCAATTGAATCAAGTGTTTATGAACCTGATTGCCAATGCGATCGACGCCCTGGAAGAAGCAATGGCTTCTGGCAACGGGAGGGAATCCCAGACCTTGCCGACCCTGCGAATTCGCACGGAACGGGTTGATTTTCCCCCGGTGGATAGCGATGAGGAACCCTTGAAAAATTCGGCTTCTCCCCGGGTTCGGATCACCATTGCTGACAACGGCATCGGCATGACGGAAAGCGTGCGTCGGCGACTTTTTGATCCCTTTTTCACCACCAAAGCTGTGGGTAAAGGGACGGGTCTGGGGTTGTCCATTAGCTATCAGATTGTGGTAGAGAAACACCGAGGAACCTTAGAGTGTATTTCTGAACCGAATCAAGGGGCAGAATTTATCATTGAATTGCCAATTTTCCAGTCTCCAAGTCAAGGTAATGTGAGTTTTTTTAACAGGAATAGCGGGGTCAGGGAGGCTAAAAGTAGGGTCCATCACGTCCAAAATTGCTAAAATTTTTTGAGTGTTCTATTATAGTAAAGAATCCATATCCGTCACCAACATTTTAGGGTTGCAGCATCTACGAAATCTCTCAAAATCGGTGCAACGCGCAGACGGTTCAGCAGCGCTCATCTACAAGGCGGTATTTTGTTGGTTCGGGAGGTGCCTATCTCTGGGGCGATCGCTGTGGCGATCAAAACAGGGAGTTTAGGGGCAATCGCGCTGAGTTCAAACCCAGCGATCGCCTAAATTATCCTTCTAAAATTACCCAATCCCCATGACTCATCCCCAAATTTCTCTCTCCCTTCCCGGCTATCAAATCACCGAAGAAATTCAAGCGGGGACCAAAACCCTGATTTATCGAGCAATTCGTAAATCTGACCAAAAACCCGTGATTTTAAAGGCTTTAGCCTCGGAATATCCCAGCTTTGAAGAATTAGCCCGGTTAAAGCATGAATATGAAATTACCCGCAATTTAGAGAGCAATCGGATAATCAAACCCTTGGAGATCGAAGCCGTTCACAATACCTTGATACTGGTCTTTGCCGATGAAGGCGGCCAGTCTCTCAAACAACTCCTACTGGCTGAAAAGCTAAGAATAGAAATTTTTTTACAAATTGCCCTTCAGTTAACAGAAACCCTGGGAGAACTCCACCAATCTCAGATCGTTCATAAAGATATTAAACCTTCCAATCTCATCATTTTGAATCACGCTCAACCTTTGAGCGTTAGAATTACTGACTTTAGCATTGCCACCCGCCTCGGGCGAGAAACACAAACCCTCACCCATCATCCCACCCTCCTAGAAGGAACCCTCGCCTATATGTCCCCGGAACAAACCGGGCGCATGAACCGATGTTTAGACTATCGCACTGACTTCTATTCATTAGGGATTACCTTTTATGAAATGCTGGCGGGTCAATTGCCTTTTGTCGCAGAAGACCCGTTAGAATTAATTCACTGCCACATTGCCAAACAGCCGGTTTCCCTACAGGTTTTAATGCCGGAAATTCCCCAGGCTTTGAGCGAAATTGTCATGAAATTAATGGCCAAAACTGCCGAAGACCGCTATCAAAGTGCTTATGGAATTAAAGCTGATTTAGAATATTGCCTCACCCATTTGAACGATCAGGATAACCTCAAAGATTTCAGGCCGGGAAAATGGGATAAAAGTGGTAAATTTGTCCTCTCCCAAAAACTCTACGGACGCGATCGCGAAGTTGCCAGCCTCCTAGAAGCCTTTAATCGCATCGCCTCGGTTTCCCCGGAGAGTCCCCCGGATACCTCCCCTGCTGCTGTTAAATTAGGAACCCCTGAACTAATTTTAATTGCCGGGTATTCTGGCATTGGTAAAACCAGTATTGTCCATGAAGTTCATAAACCCATTGTTCGTCAACGGGGGTATTTCATCGCCGGAAAATTCGACCAGTTTAAGCGGGATATTCCTTACGCTTCTCTGATTCAAGCCTTCCAGTCCTTAATTCGCCAACTGCTCACCGAACCCCCCGAACAAATTGCCCAATGGCAACAAAAACTCTTAGCAGCAGTGGGTGAAAATGGGCAAATCATTATTGATGTAATTCCCGAAGTCGAATCCATTATTGGCCAACAGCTACCCATTGCTCCATTAGGACCCAGTGAAACTCAAAATCGATTTAATCGGGTGTTTAAAAAGTTTATTCATGTATTTACGCAACCGGAACACCCCCTAGTTCTCTTTTTGGATGATTTACAGTGGGCGGATTCCGCTTCCTTAAACCTCCTGGAATTGCTGATGAGCGATGCCGAAAGTCATCACTTATTAATGATAGGGGCATATCGCGATAATGAAGTCAGTCCCACCCATCCTTTTATCCTCACTCTTGAGGAAATTGAGAAGATGGGAGCTAAAGTCACTACCATTGAACTCGAACCTCTAGGGGTAACCCATGTCACGGCGTTGATTTCCGATAGCTTTAGTTGTACCTGGGAACAGGCACAACCCTTAGCTGAACTGATTTTTAAAAAAACTCATGGAAATCCGTTTTTCTTGACGCAATTGCTCAAATCTCTCCATCAAGATGGGTTGCTTTCCTTTGATTTTAATCAAGGAGTTTGGCAATGGGATATGGAGCAAATTCGCCGGATTGGAATTACCGAGAACGTCGTCGATTTAATGGCGGGTAAGATTCGTCAATTTAGCGAAAATGCCCAGAATGTTTTAAAATTAGCCGCTTGTATTGGTAACCGATTTGATTTGAATATTTTGGCGATTGTTCGAGAGCGATCGCCAGCTTTAACGGCGGGGGATTTGTGGGAAGCCTTACAAGAGGGGTTAGTTTTACCCTTAAGTGAAAGTTATAAAATTCCCACGGTTTCCGAGAATCTGGAAGGAATTGAAGTCTGTTATCAATTTCTGCACGATCGCGTGCAACAAGCAGCCTATTCTTTGATTCCGGATGCCCAGAAAAAAGCGGTGCACCTGAAAATTGGTCAGCTTCTCCTCCAGCATACCCCCCAAACCGAACTAGAGGAGCAAATCTTTGACATTGTTAATCATTTGAATATTGGGGTTGAATTACTACAGGGTTCCGAAGAAAAACTTCAACTTGCCCGACTGAATGCGATCGCTGGGAAAAAATCCAAAGCCTCCAATGCCTACCACAGTGCGATCGTTCACTTTAGCCTAGGCATGGACCTGCTCGATACAAACCCTTGGGAAACCGATTATGAACTCATATTTTTCTTGCACCAAGAACTGGGGGAATGTCAATATTTAGTTGGAAATTTCGACCTTGCCGAAACTCTATTTAACCGAGCCTTATCTCAAGCCAAATCCCCCTTTGAACGGGCGGAAATCTATTCCCTCTATATCGCGGCTTGCATGACCAAAGGCGATAATTTTTATCAAGCAGTGGAATTAGGCATCGAAGGATTAAAAGATTTTGGAATCAATTTTCCCAGCCAGAAAGAGGAGTTAAAAGCGGCCCTAGTTGCCGAACAGGAGACCGTCCAGACCCTGCTCATGGGCCAGAATATTGCGGATTTAGTGAACCTTCCGGAAATGAGCGACCCCGATAAAAAGATGGCGATGAACCTCCTTGTTCATTCCTGGACGGCGACCTATTTTGCCAATAGTCCAAACTGGCTGGGATTGATGGGATTAAAAATGCTTCGCCTCACCTTGGAATATGGAAGTGTGGATGCATCCGCTTTTAGTTATGTCGTCTATGGCATGATTTTAGCGGGTCATCAGGACTATCCAGCGGCTTATCAATTTGGGGATTTAGCCTTAAAATTGCGGGAGAAATTTCCGAATCATACTCTCACCCCGAAAATCAATAATATATTCGCCCATACCATTAATCCCTTCTGGCAACATCTCCAGACTAATTTACCCTTGTATCGAGAGTCCTATAAGGTCAGTTTGGAAACCGGGGATATTGTTTGGGGGGTTTGGGCAGTTACCTATCAGTTGTGGACGCAATTAATTATTGGAAACCGACTACCCGAGGTCTATGAGAAGTCGGAAAAATACCTCCAATTTATCGAAAAAACCAACGATCGCAATATGATCGCCGGTTATCGGACCTTGCAACAAACGGTTTTAAACTTACAGGGATTAACCGATAGCTCAATTACCCTAAATAGTCCGGATTACAATGAAACCGCTACCCTGCAATTGTGGGCCGAAAATCAATTTTATGTAGGCATGAATTGGTTTTGGATGCTCAAGAGTCTAGTATTGTTTCTCCAGGAAGACTATCAAACGGCGTTGATAGTTGCCCGTCAAGCTGATGAAACCATTGGAACAAATTTTGGCTTTTTCAGCATGACTCAACATTATTTTTATTACTCCTTGATTCTGACTGCCCTGTATCCAACAGTGCAGGAGGAGGAAAAACCCAGCCTGTGGAATAGTCTCCAGGAAAATCGCCAAAACCTCAAACTGTGGGCAGAAACTGGGAAAGAGAATTTTCTCCATAAGTATCTGTTGGTTGAGGCAGAAATAGCCCGAATTAGCGAGCGCCCGTTAGAGGCAATGGAACTATATGACCAGGCGATCGCCAGCGCCCAAGAACAGGGATATTTGCAAATTGAAGCCATCGCCAACGAACTGGCAGCCAAGTTTTATCTAGGCTTAGGACGTCTGAAAATTGCCAAAACTTATTTGACCGATGCGCGTTATCATTATAGTCTGTGGGGGGCGACCGCTAAGGTTCAGCAACTCGATAAAACTTATCCGGACCTGTTAGTCCGAGCATCCATTCGAGACAGCGCCTCGGGAGACTTCAGTTCAACCCTAACGGGAGAACACGCCACCACCGTTGGCAATGCGGCTTTACTGGATATCGCTACGGTTATGAAAGCCTCGCAAACGATTTCTTCAGAAATAGTCTTAGAAACTTTGCTGGAAAAATTAATGCATATTCTCATCGAAAATGCAGGCGCTCAAAAAGGGCATTTACTCCTCCATCGTCAGGGTAAATTTGTCCGGGTGGCTGAGGGAACTGTAGAGAATGATCAAGTTACCTTACTGCCCTCAATTCCCCTAGAAAATTCCTCCGATCTGCCCTTGGGATTAATTCACTATGTCGATCGCACCCAAAAACCCCTGTTGCTGAATAATGCCCTTGAAGAAGGACTGTTTACCACCGAATCCTATATTGTCCGCCATCAAGTCAAATCGGTTTTATGTACCCCGATTGTCCATCAAGGCAAGCGCGTCGGGTTACTGTATTTGGAAAATAACCGGGCAGCCGGTGCCTTTACCCCCGATCGCCTGGAAGTCCTGCGAATGTTATCCGCACAGGCAGCCATTTCCCTAGAATTGGCCCGGGTGGTTAAACAAGTACAGGATACCGTCGCCTACTTAAGTGCGATTATCACGAATATTGCCGATGGACTGCTGGTTACCGATGCCCGGGGTCAGATTACCCGCGTCAATCCTGCCCTGCTGGCGATGTTTGACCGCCTTGAGAGTGAGACGGTGGGGAAACATTGTTCCGCACTTTTGCCCCTGGACCTCGCTCAAGCGATCGCCCAGAGTGTCACTTCTCCTAACGAAGTGATCACAGCGGAAGTAGAACTCGCCTTTGAGCGCGTCGGGAAAGCCGTGGCGACTTCTATTTTACCCCAGGAGTTATCAGAAGCGGATGCTGCCCACTGTATTGGGACGGTGATCCTGATTCGAGATATCACAACGGAGAAAGAAATCGATCGCATGAAGACCGATTTTATCTCTACCGTATCTCACGAACTGCGGACTCCCCTCACTTCCGTGGTCGGTTTTGCCAAACTGATCCAGAAAAAACTCCAAGACAAGATTTTACCCAGCTTCCAGGAGTCCGATCGCAAAACCCAAAAAGCTGTCGCCCAAGTGGGAGATAACATTAATATTATTATCTCCGAAGGAGAACGGTTGACCAATTTAATTAACGATGTTCTGGATATCGCCAAAATGGAAGCCGGAAAAGTGGATTGGCAAATGCAGCCCTTGGCGGTATCCGAACTGGTGGAACGGGCTTTTTCCGCCACATCCAGCCTATTTGAAAACAGTGGATTGGAGCAAATCCGAGAGATTGAAAGCGGATTGCCCGAAGTGATGGGCGATCGCGATCGGTTATTACAAGTGCTAATTAATCTGATCTCCAATGCCGTGAAATTTACCCGGACCGGATCCGTAACGGTCCGGGCGCAACTCCAGAACGAGCAACTCAAAATCTCCGTGATTGATACCGGCATCGGCATTCCCCCGGAATATCAAGAGACTGTGTTTGAGAAATTTAAGCAAGTCGGGGATACCCTGACGGACAAACCTAAAGGGACCGGACTGGGATTACCGATTTGTAAACAGATTGTCGAACATCACCAGGGTCAGATTTGGGTGGAAAGTGAGGAAGAATCCGGGACAACGTTTTCCTTTACCCTCCCTCTGACCCCAGAGAGTGAGTTACCCACCCGGGCTAAACTCAACTTCCAGACCCTAGTCCAGCAGTTGCAACAAACCATCGTCCCCCATCCAGAACACCCGCGCCGCGATCGCCCAAAAACCATCCTGGTGGTCGATGATGAGGCTCACATTCGGTCCCTGCTGCGCCAGGAATTGGAAGCGTCCGGGTATCACGTGCGAGAAGCCCAAAACGGCATGGAGGCGATCGCCCAGGTGAAAGCCATCCCCCCGGACTTGATTCTGCTGGATGTGATGATGCCGCAAATTAGTGGATTTGATGTGGCAGCCGTGCTTAAAAATGATCCCAATACCCTGCATATTCCCATCGCCATCCTCTCAATTATCGAAGATAAACAGCGAGGTTATCGTCTCGGGGTCGATCGCTATTTAACCAAACCGATTGATCGCGAGGACTTACTTAACCAAATTGGCTTCCTCCTCTCCCAGGAAACTTCTAAAAAGAAAGTTTTGGTTGTGGATGAGGATGTTTCCGCAGTCAAACTTTTGGCCGATGTCCTGGAAGCGAAAGGATATATCGTTACCGAAGCCTCAAGCGGCCCGGAATGCCTTGAGAAAGCACGAGCGGTCAAACCTGATATGATTATAGTAGATTCTCTATTTTCCGATCGACATGATATCGTCAAAACCTTGCGATTTGAGAAGGGCCTAGAAAATGTCTTTTTCCTGTTGCTTGCGGAAAATCAGGACCCTGCTCCCGGGACGAACTAACGGCGGTCAGTAACGCCCAGGATAGCCCGGACACCGTTTCCGGTGTAAATCCCCCACGGTTACCGCCCTTTAACCGCACGACTTACTAGAAGAAAAATAACTATGAATATTCTGGGGTATGAATTAGCTGAACCGATGGAAACCGGCCTCAATACTATCATTTATCGGGGCTATAATGCGACGGATGGGACTACAGTCATTTTTAAAGTATTGGCTTCTCCCTCTCCGACCATTGAAGACTTGATTAAATTTAGAAATGAGTATGAAATTTGTAAAAATTTGGATATTGCCGGAATTGTCAAGCCTTTAGCCTTGACCGACTATCAAAATAGTTTAGCCTTGGTTTTGGAGGATTTTGGCGGCCAGTCTTTAAAAAAGAGCATGGACGAAAAACCCCTCACCCTCGCCGAGTTTTTGCACCTAGGGATTCAGCTTACCACCAGTCTGGGGCAACTCCATGAACATGAGATTGTTCATAAAGATATTAAGCCTCAAAATTTGATTATTAATCCCCAAACCGGGGAAATTAAAATTACCGATTTTAGCATTGCGATGCGACTGGCTTCGGAAAGTTCTTGGAGTCAAGAGACGGTTTTGGAAGGAACTTTATCCTATATGTCTCCGGAACAAACGGGCCGCATGAATCGGGCGGTGGATTATCGCACGGATTTTTATTCTTTGGGGGTGACGTTTTATGAAATGCTCACCGGACGAGTCCCCTTTGAGGCGGTTGATGCCTTAGAGTTAATCTATTGTCATATTGCCAAAATAGCGGTTTCTCCCCATGAAATTAACCCGCAAGTTCCGCAAGCGGTAGCGGATATCGTCATGAAATTGATGGCGAAAACTGCGGAAGATCGCTATCAGACCAGTCAGGGTCTGTTGTTTGATTTGCAGACCTGTTTAACACAATTAGAAGCTAGGGGAAGTATTGAACCGTTTGCCGTGGGAGAACGCGATCGCGCCAGCCAATTGCTGATTCCCCAAAAGCTCTATGGGCGAGAAAAAGAAGTGGAAACGTTAATGGAAACCTTCCATCGAGTTGCTCAAGGTAGCAGCGAAATGATGCTGGTTTCTGGCTATTCTGGCATTGGTAAATCCGCCTTGGTGGCCGAGGTTCATAAACCAATTGTCGGGGCGCGAGGCTATTTTATTTCCGGGAAATATGACCAATATAAACGAAATATTCCCTATGCTGGATTGATTCAAGCCTTTTCTGAATTGATAGATCGCCTTTTGACTGAAAGTCCCGATCGCATTACCTTTTGGCAAGAACAACTCACCGAAGCTTTGGGGAGTAATGGACAGGCGATCGTGGAGGTGATTCCCAAGGTTGAAGCCATTGTGGGACCCCAACCGCCGATTGCCGAACTCGGACCAATTGAATCCCAAAATCGCTTTAATCGGGTGTTTCAACAATTTTTGCAGACTTTTTGCAAAAAAGAGCATCCCCTGGTGATTTTTCTGGATGATTTACAATGGGCCGATACTGCGTCTTTACACTTAATTTATCAACTGATTAATGACCTAGACCAACAATATTTTTTACTGATTGGGGCTTATCGGGATAACGAAGTGAATGCGCTTCATCCCCTGATGCAAACCCTGGAAACGTTGCAATCAATGGGGGCAACGGTTAATCATATTGTGTTGCAACCCTTAGAGATGGTTCACGTCAACCAATTGATTGCCGATACTCTGGATGAACCGGACCGATCGCGCCCATTGGCGGAACTACTTTACCATAAAACCCAGGGTAATCCCTTTTTCCTCACCCAACTCCTCAAAACCCTCTGGGATGAAAAACTCTTGAGTTATGAGTTTAGTGTGGGCCTCTGGCAGTGGGATCTGGACCGGATTTTAGCCGTGGGGATTGCCGATCGCAATGTGGTCGAATTAATGGCCCGCAATATTCAAAAACTCCCGGAATCGACCCAAAATATCTTACAGTTAGCCGCTTGTGTGGGCAATACTTTCACCTTAGAAGTCCTGGCGATCGTCAATGAAAGTTCCCCGATGGCAACTGCTGCCTCACTCTGGTCTGCCTTACAATCCGGCTTAATTTTACCCCTGAGTTCGGGATATAAAATTCCCCTGCTGATTGGGGATGAACCGGCGGAAAACTCCGAGTCTCCCACGGGAGTTACCCTGTCTGATTTATTAGAAACTCAGTCCATTTCTTATAAGTTTTTGCATGACCGAGTTCAACAGGCAGCTTATTCGCTGATTCAAGAAGATCAGAAAAAAGAAACTCACCTTAAAATCGGGAAACTGCTGCTGAATAATATTCCCCCAGAGGAACGAGAGGACACAATTTTTGCCCTAGTTAATCAACTCAACTATGGCTGGGATCTGCTGAAAACCCAAGAGGAAAAAGATGAACTCGCCCAGTTGAATGCGATCGCCGGAAACAAAGCAAAAGCCTCCACAGCTTACGAAGCAGCTTTGCGCTATTTGAAAGTGGGCATCCGACTCTTAGGTGAGGATTCCTGGAATAGTCACTATGAATTAACCCTCTCTCTCTATGTCTCCACCTTGGAGGCGGAATACTTAAATGGAAATTTTGAGGCGGCGCAAACCTTAGCCGACTTGATTCTGGACCAGGCGAAGGCAGTTTTGGATCGGGTGAAAGTGTATGAAATTTCCATGCAAATGTATGCGGCGCAACATCATATTAGTCTAGCGATTCAAACGGGATTAACTGCCTTAAATTTGATGGAAGTTTTCCTGACTCCCGCCTCGAAAGAACGGAGTGAATCCCTACAATTGCCCGAAATTGACAGCATTGCCGAACTGCCGGAAATGACCGACCCTTATGAACTGGCGGTGATGCGAATTCTCATGAATTTAGTGGCCCCGGCTTTACATAGTAGCCAGTTAGAATTATGGTTCCAATTGGTTTTAACTGCTTTAGAACGCTGTCTGGAAAAAGGACATTCTGCTATTGCTGCATTTACTTACAGTTGGTATGCCACTCTTCTTTGTGGGTCCGGAGATATCGAACGCGGCTATTATGCCGCACAAATTTCTGTGAAATTGTTAGAACGTTTTCAAGCAAAAACCCTCAAATGCCAAGTTTATAATATGGTGTTTGCCTTCGTGCAACATTGGAAGCAGCCGGTTATAGTCGCGGTGGAGGCGTTACAAGAAGGGCTACATAGTGGCTTGGAAGTGGGAGATTTGGAATATGCTAGTTACTGCGCTTGTAAATATTGCAGTTACTTGTTTTTAAGTGGAGAGTCCCTGGAAACCGTTGCCAGAAAACAAACTCCTTATATTGAATTACTCCAAAAACTCAAGTATGAAATTGCCCTTTATGATGGCAGTACCTGGCGACAACTGGTGGCGAATTTACAAGGGTTAGCCCCGGATAAGTATCGGTTAGTCGGGGAGGTTTTTAACGAAGACTTGATTTTGCCTAAACTCAAAGAGGCGAACGATGGATGGTCTCTATTTAATGTTTATCTGGCCAAAACTATCCTCAACTTTTTGTTACAACAACGACAAGTTGCCCTAACTTATGCTACCTTGGCCGCTGAATATTCGGGTTCCGTCAGCGGGGCTTTTACAATGGCGGTTCACAACTTTTACTATTCTTTAGTGTTGTTGTCTGCCTATCCTTCCGCTGCTGCCGCAGACCAGGTGAAGTATCTGCAACAAGTGGAATGCAATCAAGAAAAGATGCAGAAATGGGCGGAACTGGGGCCGATGAATTACCAGCATAAGTATGAGTTAGTTGAAGCGGAGAAAGCCCGAGTTTTAGGTCAGAGTTTAGAGGCGATGGATGGCTACGAACGGGCCATTGTGGGGGCGAAAGAAAATGGCTATCTGCCCGAAGAAGCCTTAGCCTACGAACTGGCATCGAATTTTTATCGCCATCGCCATCAGGAGAAATTTGCCGACACTTACCTGAATGAAGCTTATGCCATTTATACGAAATGGGGAGCTAAAATTAAGGTAGAGCAATTAGAAGCAAAATATCCCCAGTTAAAGCTACGCCCGCCTGCCATTTCCCGGAGTGGCACAGCCCGGGCTCAAATTACAACGGCGACCACTTTTGGGAGTTCCGCCGCTTTGGATTTAGCCACGGTAATTAAAGCTTCTCAAGCGATTTCTTCTGAACTCCAAATTGAGAAGCTGGTTGAGAAGCTAATGAATATTCTCATCGAAAATGCCGGGGCGCAGAAAGGATTTTTGGTGTTAGCGGAAAGAGAAAAACTGATTCTGGCGGCAGAAGTGGATGGGAACAAAAAATCGCGGGAGGTCAAGCTACGGTTTGACGCTTTAGATGCCAAAGCGGATCTGCCTTGGTCGATTATTCATTATGTCCGGCGGACTCAAACTCATGTGGTTTTAAATGATGCCCTCCGGGAGGGATTATTTACGAACGATCGCTATGTTAATACCCATCAGGTGAAGTCGCTGTTATGTGCACCGTTTGTCAATCAAGGAAAACTGGTGGGGATTATTTATTTAGAGAACAATCTCACCCGGAGTGCTTTTACGCGCGATCGCCTAGAAGTGTTACGACTCCTCTCGGGACAAGCGGCGATTTCCATTGATTTAGCCCGAACTGTAAACCAGTTGCAAGATACTGTCGCTTATTTGAATGCGATCGTCAACAATATCGCCGATGGGTTGCTGGTGACGGATATGCGCGATCGCATTTCTCGCTTGAACCCCGCCTTATTAGAAATGTTTGGATTACCCCCCACCGAACTACAGGGTCAGGATTGCCAGGAGGGACTGAGTTCCGAACTCGCTGCCTTAGTCTCACAATCCCGGGAACGCCTCACGGAAGTGCTATCGGCGGAAATCCCTTTAGCGAGCAATCGCGTCGGTAAAGCTGTCGCCACTTCGATTGTCACGGACTCCACCGGGGAGGAACAGGGTCCTAGCTGTATCGGGACTGTCACCTTGATCCGGGATATCACCACGGAAAAAGAAGTCGATCGCATGAAAACCGATTTTATCTCGACGGTTTCTCACGAACTGCGAACACCCCTCACTTCCGTGGTGGGATTTGCCAAAATCGTCAACAAAAAACTCCATGACAAGATTGTAGGCGCACTGGAGAACGCGGACAAGAAAACTCAGCGGGCGTTGCAGCAAGTCACGGACAACATTGAGATTATTATTTCTGAAGGCGAACGGTTGACGAACTTGATTAATGATGTGCTAGACATCGCCAAGATGGAAGCGGGGAAAGTAGAGTGGCAAATGCAAGCGATTTCCCTCAGCGAACTTATCGAACGGGCGATCGCCTCCACTTCTAGTCTATTTCAAAGCAGTCAGTTACAGGTGCAGGTGGAGATTCAACCGGAACTGCCACAAGTCAGCGGCGATCGCGATCGCTTGTTGCAAGTGCTAATTAATCTCATCTCCAATGCCGTCAAATTCACCGATACCGGGACTGTCACCCTCCGCGCCACCCAAAATGAGGAACAGATGGTGGTTAGCATTATCGACACCGGCATCGGCATCTCCCCAGAGTATCAAGATACAGTGTTCGAGAAATTTAAACAAGTGGGAGATACCCTCACAGATAAACCCCGAGGGACTGGACTAGGACTGCCCATTTGTAAACAAATTATCGAACATCACGGCGGCAAAATTTGGGTCGAAAGTACACCGGGTCGAGGCAGTAGCTTCTCCTTTAGCTTACCCTCCCTCGGGTCTAGCGTTACCCCTGAACTCGAAAAACTCAACTTGGATAGCTTTGTCAAGCAACTCAAAGAACGAATTGTAACCACCCCGCAACGGATAACGGATTCGGTTAAAACCATTCTCGTGGTTGATGATGATACTCACATTCGCTCTCTGTTGCGTCAAGAATTAGAAAGCTGTGGATATCAAGTGCGGGAAGCACAAGATGGCATGGAGGCGATCGCCGAAGTCAAATCCCTGAAACCGGACCTAATTTTACTCGATGTAATGATGCCGCAAATCAGTGGGTTTGATGTGGCAGCAGTCCTCAAACATGACCCGGAAACGATGGATATCCCCATTATCATCCTATCTATCATTGAGGATAAACAACGGGGATATCGCTTAGGAATCGATCGCTACTTAACCAAACCCATCGATACCGAAAAACTGTTTGAGAATATCGGGGCCTTACTGTCCAAAGGGGCTTCCAAAAAGAACGTGATCGTGGTCGATGAAGATGCCGGTGCCGTTAAAACCTTAGTCGATGTCCTAGAGGCAAAGGGATACAGTGTCGTGGAAGCAGCGACGGGTCAAGAATGCATTGAAAAGGCAATGGCGATCGGACCTGATATGATTGTTCTCAATTCTGTGCTATCTGAGCATCACGAAATCGTCAAAACCTTGCGCTTTGAAAAAGGGCTGGAAAATGTCTTATTTTTATGGCTAGATAATGACGGTTCTGGTGCTATCAGGTAACCGCACCCAAAAGCACACCCTGACAAATCAGGCCATTCAAACGGGACAAAGTATCTTTTTCCCGTTTGAATTCCACCGTCTTTTGTTTACCCCATATAGGAGGTTATATGGCGAAAAAAATCTTAATCGTGGATGATGAACCCCATATCCGCATTCTCATGGAACAAACCCTAGAAGAACTCGAAGAGGAGGGGGTAGAATTGCTAACGGCCATCAATGGAGAAGATGCGCTCAATACCATCAAAGCCGAAAAGCCCGAATTAGTTTTTCTGGATGTCATGATGCCCAAAATGAGCGGCTTTGAAGTCTGCAATGCGGTCAAAAATGAACTCGGCATCAAAGATGTTTATATTATCATGCTAACTGCCAAAGGTCAAGAGTTTGACAAACAAAAAGGCAGGGAATCCGGGGCAGATTTGTACATGACTAAGCCCTTTGACCCCGATGAAGTCCTAGAAAAATCAATGGAAATTTTAGGAATCGATTAAATTCTTTCCGTAGGGACGATTTGTCAATCGTCCCTATGATCATGTTTACTGGATTACCTAGACTGACCTAACCTAAATTATCCCACTTCTTTTGAAATAAACTGGATAAATCCTATGATTTTCCCCGGGAGTGGGAGCATCTTGCTCCCTGCTAATGCCAAGGATAGTTAATAATGACTGAAAATTTGCCTCGGACTTACATTTATTTACATGGATTTGCATCAAGTCCCAACTCATTTAAAGCCAATTATCTGCGCGATCGCTTTGCTGAAATAACCCTTCCTCTGAAGATTCCTAATCTCAATCAGGGGGATTTTTCCCATCTGACTCTGACGCGGCAACTAGAACAAGTTGCGAGGGAATTCCCAGCAAAACCGGCTACAGTTACCCTCATTGGCTCCAGTTTTGGGGGACTAACTGCTGCCTGGTTAGCGGAACAATCTCCCCAAGTCGATCGCTTGGTTTTATTAGCCCCCGCCTTTGAATTTCTGAGTCATTGGATGGTGAGTTTAGGGCTTAAACAGATGGAATTCTGGCAAGAAGAGGGTTATTTGCCGATTTATCATTATGGAGAAAAGCGCGAAATTCCCTTGAGTTATCAGTTTATCACCGATGCCCAAAATTACATTGAAAATCAGTTGCAGCGACAGCTACCGATTTTGATTTTACATGGGGTTAAAGATGAGGTGATTCCGGTTGAGGCAAGTCGTCGCTTTGCCGCTTCTCGCCCTTGGGTTAAGGTGGTAGAATTGGATAGCGATCATGGGTTGGGGAATGTGATGCCGGAGATTTGGGAGGAAATTAAAGGTTTTTGTGGAATTTAATGGGGTGGGAATGGTTGAAGAAGCAACACCCAGCGGGGGATCAATCGATTGGCGGCCTAACAGCTAAAGTGGGTTAAAACCGACTTATCCTGTGATATTTTTAGTCGGTTTTAACCGAATGCAAGCTATGAGGCGGGGTTTTAAAACCCCGCCCCCCGCCGGATTTGAGTTTATCCTTTATTGGGCGGTTCCGAGTTAGGAATTTGATGGGATTGAGCCATTGCTTCGGCTTTGGCTTCTGCTAAAATATCTTCCCATACTTCGTTGGCTTCAGCGACAGCAACTTTGCCTTTTTCATAGAGGGTAATGCCATTTTTTAGAGTGGCTTTGGCGATGGGTTTGGCGACTTTGCCGATCGCCGGTAATAAAATGGGGGCGAGGACCACTGCACCGATTCCCAAGGCGATCGCCCGTCCTCCTTTTCCCGCTTCCATCATTTCCGTGAAATGTTGTTGAATTCCGGCTTGTTTCCAATGAATGAGTCCCATGATACAATTCCTCCAGTAAGGGTAAGGGGTATTAATTTCGGTTGGATTGGGCCTGTTCTGATGCTGATCGCGGGGGATCTCGGTGCATCAGAGGACGTAACCCGTTTAATCCAGCGGCGATCGCTGAACCGTTGTGAACCACCGTGGCGGCTAAGGGGTGCAATCCGCAGGTGGATGCTAAAACCAGGGCGGCTAAATTGGGTCCGACAACCAAGGTGGTATTTTGTTGTATAATCTGCTGGGTTTCTTTGGCGATCGCGATCGCATCCAGCAACCCCGTCAAATCGTTCTCCATCAATACCACGTCAGCAGTTTCTCGGGCCACATCGGATCCATTAGCAAAGGAGACGGAAACATCCGCATAAGCTAAGGCAACGGAATCATTTAACCCATCCCCCACAAAGGCAACGGTTTTCCCCGATTCGTGTAATTGGCGCACCAGGGCCGCTTTTTGTTCAGGAAAGGCTTCGGCATGGGTATGACGGGCGGGAATCCCCAGTTTCTCGGCGACGGCAATGGCGCGGGGACGTTCATCCCCGGTCAGCATTTGCACCTCAATGTGATATTCGGACTGCAACCGTTGAATCACCGCCGGGGTTTCCCATCGCAGGGGGTCTGCATATTCGATGACGCCTTGGAATTGGCCCTCACAAGCGACGTAAATTAAAGAACAGTTGACATTCAGCGCACAATGTGATTCGTGACAATCTAATCCGCGATCGCATCGTCGTTGATGATCCGTCAAACATTCCACCGTTACTCCGGACTGGCGCAAGAAGCGATCGCTACCGACTAAAACCGTGCGCCCTTCAATCTCCGCCTGAATGCCCAAACCCACCTCATAGTGCCATTCTCCCCGGGACAAGAGTCTCACTCCCCGATTCTGGGCCTCTGCCACAATCGCCTCGGCTACCGGGTGAGAAATCCGTTGTTCCGCAGCCGCCGCGAGTTCCAGCACTTGTTCCTCTGAGATTGCTGCGGCTGCGGTGGTGATCCTCACTACAGATAGATTGCCTTGGGTGAGAGTGCCGGTTTTGTCAAATACCACCGTATCCACTTCCGCCAATTGTTCCAAGGCGCGTCCACTGCGGATCAAAATCCCATGTCGGGTGGCATGAGTCAGGGCTGCCATAAAGCTGGTGGGGACAGAAACGCGAATTCCCGTCACAAAGTCTAAAGTGAGAATCGCTGCCGCCCGTCCGGGGTCCCGAGTCATTGCCCAAACCAGGGCCGCCCAGATTCCCGCAGGTAGGACGGCGCGATCGGCGATGTTCGCCGCGTAATTTTCCATGCGCGTATCATGGACTGGGGCTTTTCTCACTAATTCCAAACTTGCTGCAGCCCGGGTGGCAGCCCCGACTCGTTCCGCTTGGATATACAATTCCCCGGACCGCAGGAGGGTGGAGGCATAAACCCGAGTTCCGGTTTCGGCGACAATTGGCATGGATTCGCCGGTGAGTTTCTGGCGATCAATGGTGGCAGTTCCCTGTAAGACAATGCCATCCACGGGGATTTGTTCCCCCGGATAGACAATCACCGTTTCCCCAATTTCCACCTCAGTGGCGGGAATTTGCTGTTTTTCCCCCTGGCGTTCCACCCAGGCAAAGCGCCCGATGGTGTCCATCAGGTCCGCAGTCCGGGCAGCAGAGGACCGGGCGGTGCGATCGCGGATGGTATCCCCGACTTCATGCAGGGTCATGACTAAGGCAGGGGTGAGCAAATTCCCGCGCAGGGATGACAGGGCGATCGCCATCAAATCCAAGCAGTCGATATTCAGGCGGCGTTCAGTAACCAGACTGAATATCGCTCGTTTAGCCACGGGTAAAGCAGCCCAGGCAACGCTTAGAGCCATCACGGGTTGCGGAATCGGCAATCGTAAAGGACCGCCCAGAATCGCCAACAGGGTGGCAAGGGCCGGCCATTTTATATCATGACTCTCGGGTTCCCCTGCCGGAAGTTCAGGAATGAGGGGTTTGATCTCACTTGCGGGGTGCTGCTGGAGTTGGCTGGTTTGTTGAATCACTTTCACCCACTGCGATCGCCTTCTTTCATCGCTCATCCCCTGGGTTTGGTACTGAATGGCGATGGATGCGGCAGTGAGATTCACGCGCACTTGCATCACTCCGGGCTCACTCGCCATTGCTTGTTCGAGGCGATCGGCGTAGGGGCGATCGCGGGCGAGGCGCGGGACTCTAAACCTGACTCGTCCCGGTATGGCATGAACTACGGTACAAGCAACCCAAGTCGGCGTCACTTCAGCGAGGGGATTCCCGGATTTGTTCCAAATTTCTATATCTGCTATCATGGTCGTTCTCCTAGGTGCGATTACAGGGATCACTACAGGACAAGAAATCGGGTTTCTGGCGTAGATTGTGGTGAATTGCCACAATTTCGTGAAGAAACCCGGTTTCTAACCCGTGGGATTACACCGCCGCCCCCATAAACCGATTCATAAGGGCATTCACAAAGGCCCGAGCAAAACAAGGGTTAAAATAATTCAAGGCATCCTCGTCCGCCTCGGGGGTGAAACTCGCATCGGGTTCTACTTCGGCGACTCCTGGGGTTTCCTCGGCATAATCAGGTTCTTCCAGGGAATTTTGTTCTGGAGTGGGGGTTTCCTCGGGTAAGGAATCGGCGATCGCCACTTCAATTATCTCCACAAGGTGCGATCGCCAAAATTCATCTAATCCTGTAGCAATTTCATACTGAATCACAATCGAGGCGGTGAGCGGATTGAGGCGGATTTCTGTGACTTCAGGTTGGGCACTTAGGGCAGTTTTGAGGCGATCGGCACAAGTGCTATCCTTGGCAATGTTTGGCACTCGCAACCGCACTCGTCCGGGAATGGCATGAACAATTTCAACTCCCATCGCCGATGGCGCTTTCACCACTGCTTGAGGAGCAGTCGGGGCCGGAGTTGCCACCGCTGGAACCTTTACCACAGCGGCATCTGTGGAGTTTTGCTCCAATTGGGCGATCGCCTGTCGCGTCACACTTGCGGCTATCACATTCCCCAGTAACGCCCATCCCCCACGCAGTTTCAGGGTCTGCGTCAACAACATCCCTGCAATCATCGGCGCTAATGTCTCCAATTCTTGATGATGGAGCAGAAAATTCCCCACCTGCTTTACCGGGTCCGGGTCGCTGTTTATCCCCGAAATTCCCCACCCTTGTAGCATTTCTAGCACCTGAATCAGGGGAATAACATGAGGATTGAAGACAATAATTAAATCCCCCGTTTTGGCCTCTCTAGAAACCGCTACAATTCCCGGTTCTTGTCCCAACTGTTGCCCAAGCAAATTGAGGCAAAGAATACCCGTCCCATCCCCCGCCCGCAATTGCACAAACCCCTCAACTGCCTGAACTAATTTAACATTTCCGATCCCAGTGGTTGCCGTTTGACTGCCCATTCCCTTTCCTCCCCTAGCCCCGGGTATTTTTTCAATCCGTTATCGCCGCTGGCTTGAGGACTAAAAGTTGACCCTGGATAAAACTCTCTAGTCTTAGAATAAAACTTTGGCTCGATTTTAGCAAGGGTTTTCCGGATTGTTAACAAAACTTTAATACCACCACTTCGCTCAACTTTTCTGATACAATTAAATCCACTGGACTTTTGTTATTGAGAACAAATACCAGTAATTTTCTATCATTTTCCCTTTCCTGAATCGAACCGAGTAATACAGCAAGGGTTAGAAACCGGGTTTCTTAACAAGAACTAGGGCAATTCGCCCCAAATCTACGCCAGAAACCCCGTTCCTTGTCCTGAAATTAATTGAAAAGGTTTCTCACTCTGAGCTGACAACTCTATCCATTAATTCTTCTATCCCGAATGAGGACAACCGGAAAAGAGGCTTTCAGTGGCAGGACCCTCGGCTTTTACCCAGTAATAAATAATCAGAGTCTCTGGGGCGCAACTGCCACAACTGCCACAACGATTGGAGGAAACTATTTTTTGCACCCGCCCTTTCCGAATCAGTTTCTCCAACATGGGACTTAAGGCATTAGAATTAACATGAAAATGCTGTTCCAGTTGTCCCAAAGAGGCTTGACCCCGTTGGGATAAATAGGTTTGAATCTCCTTTAATATCATCTTTTGTGACTCATTTGAAAGAGTGAACGCCTACTTTGAAAACCGTGAGGGAGTTTAGGAGAATTAAGGGTCCCGGTCAACAGAGTAATCTCAAAAGCCCCCTTTTCTAAGCCCCCCTTTCTAAGGGGGGTTGGGGGAATCGACCTGGAATTTTGCTTTCCGGTCTCCCTGCTATTTCTGCTGCCGATCGCCTTCACCCCTTAACAGGCAAAATGGGTCGAGAGAGTTTCATCAGAACAAAACTGGCAACCCCAAATAAAACCAAACCCACAATCCACAATAAAGAGGCGATCGCGTGTTGTGAAAATGTGGCTACTTGATAGAAGATCACCGCACTACTATAAGCCAAACCCGTGGTCCAAAATGCCACAAACAAGGTCCATCGCAGACTGGTTTCCCGATGAATAGCGGCAATGGCAGAAACGCAGGGAGAATATAAAAGAACGAACAACAGATAAGCAAAAGCACTGGCCTGCCCTTGAAACCGAGCGTTCATTTCCCCAAAAGTACCCGCCACAATCCCCGTTTCTGTGCCTATCTCCTCAGTGTCTAAGGAGTCTTGGATATTTAAACCGAGGGGGTCGAGTAACGCTGCCGGAACCTCAGCTAAATTGGCCGGAATTGAGGCAAATGCTTCTTGGACTTGTCCCCAGAAGTTAAATTCCTCTGCCGTTGCTTCATCCTGACCGATCGCCCGTTGTCGCGCCATGTTACTATACAAAGAATCCAAAGTCCCCACTAGCGCCTCTTTCGCAAAAACCCCGGTAAAAATTCCCACCGTGGCGGGCCAGTTATCGCGCTGGATTCCCATCGGGGAGAGGACTGGGGTAATTGCCTGACTGGTAACACTCAAAATAGAGCGATCGCTATCTTGGTTACCAAAGGACCCGTCAACCCCCACGGAATTTAATAACCCCAGAACCATCACCATAATGATGATAATTTGACCCGCTTTTAAGATAAATCCTTGGAGGCGGTCCCAGGTATGAATCATTACCCCGCGCAAGCTAGGAAGGTGATAGGGAGGCAATTCCATGACAAAGGTGGAGGGTTTTCCCTGCAACAGGGTCTGCTTCAACACTAACCCCGTCACCACCGCAGCGAGTACACCAATGATATATAACCCAAACACAATATTTTGACCCGCAACGGGGAAAAATGCGGCGGCAAATAAGGCATAGACGGGTAACCTCGCCCCACAGGACATAAACGGATTCATGGCGATGGTGAGGAGGCGATCGCGCGGATTTTCCAAGGTGCGACTGGACATAATCCCCGGCACATTACAGCCAAATCCCACCAACATTGGCACAAAGGATTTCCCTGGCAGTCCCACAAAGCGCATGAACCGATCCATGACAAAGGCGGCCCGGGCCATATACCCGGAATCTTCCAAAATAGACAGGAACAAAAATAAGAATCCAATCACCGGAATAAAGGTAGAAACCGTTTGAATCCCGCCTCCTGCGCCATCCGCCACCAGGGCCACCAACCATCCCGGAGTACCGATACTGACTAGCATCCTGCCCAATCCGTCCACAAAGATAGCACCGGCGAGAAGGTCGAAAAAGTCGATAAAGGCGCTGCTGATGTTGATGGTAAACAAGAACATCAGATACATCACCCCTAAAAAAATGGGAATCCCCAACCAGCGATCCAGGACAATACGATCAAGTTTTTCAGTTATACTCGCACTCACTTCTCCCCGGCGTTCGGTCACCCCTTGGGTAATTTGGTGAATGTAACTATACCGACTGTCGGCTATAATAATATCTAGGTCTTCCTCCAGAACCTGATGAATTTGGCGACGGTGAGTGACAATCACGCGGTCCAATTCCAAGTCGGTATTGACTGAGGCCCCGCGATCGTCATATTCCAACAGTTTGAGGGCGGCCCATCGCGGCGCAACGGTGATTTTTCGGTCGGCGATCGCGGTTTCAATGTCTAAAAAGGCTTGTTCCAGAATCGCCGGATAGGGGACGTAAGCGTGAGGCAGAGTGGGACGGTCTACTTGTTGGGCGATCGCATCTTGCAAGGCACTCAACCCTTCCCCTTTCGTGGCCACAATCGCTATCACCGGACAGCCTAAGCGTTCCGACAGGAGTAACGGATCAATATTAATCCCCCGTTCTTTCGCCACATCCATCATATTCAAGGCGAGCACCATCGGCAGACGCATCTCGATTAATTGCGTTGTCAGATACAAATTTCGCTCTAAATTCGAGGCATCTACAATATTAACGATCGCCGTCGCTTCCCCGGACAACAGGTAATCCCGGGCCACCAGTTCATCCAGTCCCGTTTCATCATCTTCCGCATCCAGGCAATAGACCCCGGGCAGGTCAACCACCGTAATCTCACGATTACCCTCACGATAAGTACCATCTTTGCGATCCACCGTGACTCCCGGCCAGTTGCCGACGCGCTGGTTCGATCCAGTCAAGGCATTGAATAAACAAGTTTTCCCGCAGTTCGGGTTCCCTAACAGGCCAATAATGGGGTGCTTCATCGGTCTACCTTTTCTATACAGAGTGCATCGGCTTCGTCTTTCCGCAGGGTCAGGCTAAATCCGCGTACCTTGATTTCCGTGGGGTCGCCTAGGGGTGCGTGGCGGATAATTTTAAACTCGGTTCCCGGCGTTAATCCCATCGAAAGCAGTCGCCGTTTATAGCTGCGGTTTGTGGATTCATAGCCGATAATTCGCCCTTTGGCACCGACTGCAATCTCTCGCAACCTGGTTTTTAGCTTTTTGTGGGGGGGTAAAACTTCTGGGACCGCCGCGCCGCCCTGGGTCGAATCCACACAAAGGATATTCCCCGTCATACCACCCCCTAACCCGATCTGGCAGTCGCCTATTATCACAATCACTGATCCGCTGGCGCTGCGATCAATAACGACTAATTCCGTCCCTTCTGTGACTCCCATTTCAGCCAGATAGGTTTTCAGGGAACTCCCCCCAGTGATCTGGGTGACTCTCCGGCGATCGCACGCTTGGGCGATCGCTAAAGGACTGTCCCCCCTGCCCTTTTGGGGATTGCAAGGCGGGGAAACCTCCCCGGTTCGGTTGGGTTGAGTCGTTGTCCCCAAATAACTAAACCAGGTATCCTTGGGATGCTGATATCCCGCTGCCTTGTTCAATATCCCGAGTCCTTTCATGATTTACCTCTATTATTGAGAAAAATTATTAATACTGAGATAGGAAAATCCTACCTTATTCTCATTAAAAAAATAAATACTGTATCTTAAACCACAAATAAGCCGGGGTTTTTGCATCCTTTTAGAGGATCGTCAGTCAGTCAATTCCGCTTGCATTAAACCCGCAGACCGCATTCTATCATCTCTTTACGCTCCAACTTTGACGAAATTCACCCGGTTACACAACACAGGGGTTGCTGAAGTTGGAATAACTCCACTTCATCGTCATCTTTTATACCACGGTTTTAATTCTGAAAAAAATTCTTGTAACAATATTTAACTTTATTGCGAGTTAAATAGACCCGACTCTATAATTGTGCCGGGTCCATCGCCAAAATCCACTGATTATAAAAAGTCGCCGATCGCCTCAACTACCGCCTCAGCATATTCTTCATGCATTCCCAGGGAACCCGCAACCCGCGCTGATTTCACCCCAGACAATTGGGCGACTGCCTCCATCACTGACAGGGAACCCGAGGGGGCCAAAGTGCCAATAATCACCTTTACCGGAACAGGTAAGGGTTGAAATTGGGCTAATACCGCCTCGCGATCGCCTGCCAGGTCCAGAGCCCCCGTGACAAAGGCAACCGGGGCAAATCGACCCCCCGGATGTTGGGTACTGTCACGCTTTTGAGCGATAAATTCCGTCGTCAACTTCGCCGGATCCACAAAAACGTGCTGCTTATACATAAATTCCAGAAACGCCGGATGAGTATTCAAATCGTAAAGAAACTCCCCCAGTCCCGGAGTTCGCACAGTTTCTCTCACAAAATCCCGAACAGGTTCCGGGACCCCCATAATGCGCAGGGGTCCCAGCCAAGTCGGAGCCACTAATACCACCTTAGAAACCCGTTGAGGGTGGGTTTTCCCCAATTTCATGGCGTATCCGGCCCCATGTCCTGCCGCCACAATGGTGACGGGTCGGGCAAAAATAGACCTCACAAAATCTGCCAGAAACTGATGGTAAAATTCCGGTCCATACTGTACCCCCGGGCGGTCCGAGTCTCCAAACCCGGGCCAATCCAATGCCACGACTTCAAAGCGATCGTACAACCGTTCCGCCATCCCCCGCATCTCATCGCGACTGGACACGGTACTGAAAGCGGGCAGTAATAACAGAGGCATCCCCTGCCCTCGGGTTTCATAGGCAACGGCGATCGCCTGGTTGTCATAGTTCCATAGATACTCTTGTACCGTCCCGCCAATCTTCGCTTCTTTGAAATCAGTTATATTCGTCATTTGTTGTTGCTCATTTGTTGGGGGTAATTCTATCTCAAATATAGAAAAAAGGGCAAGGTTTTTTAAAAAAAAATGCCCTCTCAATTGGCGGATGCCCTGATTAAATTTCAACTCATTTCTCTGACTTGCTCTACGGTCAAATTCAGGGCTTCAGCTACCTGTTCTGACGTTAACCCCATCCCTAATAAACGGGGGATAGCCTCTCGCTGCGATCGCTCAGCGCGATCGGCTCGTACTCGTTCAGATTCCGCTCGTACTCGTTCAGATTCCGCTCGTACTCGTTCAGATTCCGCTCGTACTCGTTCAGATTCCGCTCGGTGCTGCTCAACTTCGGCACGTTCGGCTCCAGTCAGTAAAAGATTTCCTTGCTCATCCCACCACCTTAACCAAAGTTGAGTTTGATTTTGGTAACTGCCTTGCCACAGTCCTAATTCTATACCTAATTGAGGGATGTGATAATGTCCTCGCTCATTCGGTTCTAATTTTTCATACAAGTACCCAGGCAGTAGATGGTAAACTTCCAAAACTCCGGTTTTTATTTCATAAATTCCATAGTAAGGAATTTTGATAATTTTTTCATACACCCAAAACTTACCGGGTTTTTCCCGGGGTGCATCTGCGCTGCGGTTGAGTGGGGTGCGATCGCGTTCTTCCTCCCCCGTCCCCGAGGCAAATTCGAGGGCAATTAACGGTGAGGCATATTCTCTCCACAACACATAGGAACGGCGAATTTCACCGTCTAAGTTCGGAGGAACATTAGGAACGTAAAACCAATCCGGTGCCTCTGCGCCTTTTTCGGGCGGTTCCGTTTCTCGCCAGTAAATGCCGCAATCTTGTCCGATCGCATATTGTCCATCGGGATGAATCCGTTCCAATACCGGACCAATCGAATCCGTAAGTAGAATGCTTTGAGGATGCTCCTGAAAATTTTTCACAAATGTACCATCCGACTCGGGTAACTGGGTATGGTCGGGAAAGGGAGGTGGCAAAACATCGGTTTCAATGCGCTGAGTCATAGATTCCCTCCAAGATTTGGCCTGATGTCCAGACTATCTTTTTAGTATAGCGCGCTCAATCTTTTTGAAGACAGGACATCAGTCCGAGTCGGACGGTTTATCTATGTGGAAAAGAGTTACATGAAATGCTCATAGGTGGCGCAGTGATTGGCTCTATTTCTTGTCGGTTGGGGATGTATGCCAGCTATCACGGGAATGTTGCTGATGGTCCGGCGATCGCCTTAGTGGTGGTGAGGTTATTTTTTGGGGCGTTTCTGTTTACCGTGAACCATTGGGCCATTTTATCTTAATTTATATAAGAAGAGAAGACCCGACCAGCCTCCTCCCGTCTTAACCAGTTTATCCTCACCCTATATCGCTTTTTGTGCCAAAATCCCGATTTTATTTACCTCAAAGCGCTTTCTCACCCAGAAATCTCCGTATCCTCTTCCCTCACCCTTTCCGTATTTATACGGTCTTTTTATAAAACAATCTCCGTAATTCGGCGGTTGGCACTTTTAAAAAAGATACGCTATTGTATAAACATAATCAGGGGTGGGTAGCCTGAACAAAATGGGGCGATCGAGAGATAAATTTTAAAAAAGAGAGGAGGTTTTCCAGAGTGAGCCAGTTAAAAAGTTAACTCTCAAGTTAGAACCGGAAAAGCCTGCGATCGCAGGTCCAGAAAAAACCTAAAAAATCCCCAGAAGCACTTTAGGGAGACTAGCGGTAGACCAACCCATTACATAAACATCTCTACCTTATGGTAGATGCTAATATTGAATGAGGGTTTAACCAATTCAGAAGGATTGAGTGACTTCCGGACCTGTTGGTATTCCATCCAAACAATCCATAAAGAGTCGGGGATCCCTGATTTCCGATAAAATAGAGCGGGTGCATTGCCAGTAGCTTCCTCAAAGAAATGCCTAGAGTTCGGATAGGGTGGGACTCGAAAGCGGAATGTTTTTATTCTCCGCAGAACTGAAAGCCAGGTAGAACGCCGCGCATTAGGAGCCGCGAAAAATTAACGGCTTCCTCAAGGGCAGGGAAAAGCGAGATTAGAAAAAAGATTTTCCTTCAGAGTGTGAAATAAATTCCTAGGGAATCAGATCCATACAATAATAAGAGTCCAATCTTTTATAAAATTAGATAGCTAGAGGGAACTCGGATGAAAGGAAGCACTCAACTTTTTAAAATTAATCTCAGGCGGCTTCTGCTAAAGTCAGAAGTTAGGGAGATTTTGGTCCCACTCTTGAGGGCGGTTCAGTGTCAAGGCTGCACGATATGGGATGCAGAAGGAGAGATCCCCTTAGGCACCCAAACCCAGGAAGAAGCAGAAAGCTATCCTATTGAGCTTTCTGGAGAAGTCTTGGGTTGGGTCCGAGGAGGGGAGGGAGCAAAATCTCTGGGGAAGTTACTGACTTATTTGGCGAAAAAAGAGCAAGAGAAAAAGCAACTGGCTCATGAGGCGTTAGATAAATATCGAGAAATTACCCTGCTGTACAATATTTCTCAAAAATTAACCGCCTGTTTGGATATTAAGGAAGTGGCTAAAGTGGTGCTGGATGAAGCCCAGAGGCTGATGAAGTCCAGTAGGGGAGCAATCAGATTACTCAATCCGAGTACCGGAGAGCTTGAAACGTTAGCCCAGTTTGGACAAGGGGGAGAGGAACCCGTTAATCTTAAGGTGGGAGAGGGAATTGTCGGGCAAGTGATTGCCTCGGGAATGGGAGAAATTGTTAACGAAGTTAGTAGCGACCCGAGGAAAGCTGCGGATGAAATCCGGGTAAAATCCCTGATGGCGGTTCCTTTGAAGACGAATGATCGCGCTATTGGGGCGATTTCGGTCAGTACCGTGGAAGCGCATAGTTATGAGGCGGGGGATTTGAAATTGTTAACCATGCTCGCCTCTCAAGCTGCCTCAGCCCTAGAAAATGCCCTCCTGCATGAATCGAAGTTAGAAGAAAGTCGCCGGGAGGCATTGTTGTTTCGGTTAGCCACTCAGATTCGGTACTCTCTAGATTTGGATACGATTTTAGAGACGGCAGTGAGCGAGATCCGCAGTCTTCTGGATATCGATCGCTGCTTTTTTATGTGGTATCGTCCCCATGCTGCACTTCCAGCTTGGGAAGTGGTGAAAGAAGCCCGCAGCGAGAGATGTGCGAGTTTGTTGGGGTACTATTGTGCTGACGAAATTGGTTCTTTTGGGGAACAGTTGATTGGCCGAGAAACGGTCCGAGTTGATCAGGTGGAGAATATTAGAGATTTTCAAATGCGCGAGTTTTGTGGGCAGGGAGGATTGAATTCGATTGTGGCTTTACCGATCCAGACGCGATCGGGGGAAATCGGAGCGATCGCCGCCGGGAGTTGTGGGATCACCAGACCTTGGAGCGATCGCGAGGTGGAATTGTTGGAGGCGGTGGCGAATCAACTGGCGATCGGGATCGAACACGCTGAAATGTATGAAACCAGTCAGACTGTTGCCCAAGAAGCTCAAGCCCAAGCCGAACAACTCCAACGCACCCTAGAAGAACTGCAATATACTCAAACCCAATTGATTCAAAGTGAAAAAATGTCCGGTTTAGGGCAGATGGTAGCCGGGATTGCCCATGAGGTGAATAACCCCGTTAACTTTATTCATGGTAATCTGGAATATGCCCACCAATATAGCGACGCTTTAGTCAGTCTGATTGATTTGTATCAGCAGCATTATCCTGAGCCTAACCCAGCAATTCTCGAACGAATGGAAGAGATCGAACTCGATTTTATCCGGTCAGATTTTCCCAGCTTGCTCTCTTCAATGTTGCTGGGAACCGAACGAATTCATGAAATTGTGCAGAGTCTGCGAAATTTTTCTCGACTGGATGAAGCGCAGATGAAACCTGTGGATATTCATGAAGGGATTGACAGTACCCTGTTGATTTTACAACATCGCTTAAAGTCTAGCTCCGGAGCATTTCCCATCGAAATTGTCAAAGAATATAATGAGTTGCCCCAGATAGAATGCTATGCCTCTTCCCTGAATCAAGTGTTTATGAATATCCTCAGCAATGCGATCGATGCGGTGGAAGAAGGGCCGGACAAAGTTGGGAAAATAGAGATTAGAACCGAACTCATCACGGGAGACTGGAAACGGGCGATCGCCCGCAGCAGCCTGGGAACGCCAAATCGGGAGCAAGTCAGGGATTTATCTGGTGGCGATCGCTACTCTGCTTTGAAATCCTGCGGCTGCATCACCCCCCAGCCTTCCGAAGTTTGTGCTGCGATACCGGGAACAATCCCCCGGACCTCCTTCGTGATGATTCGCATTCGTGATAATGGGTATGGAATTCCAGAACCCTTGCAAAAGCAACTATTTGACCCCTTCTTTACCACCAAACCTGTGGGGAAAGGGACTGGACTGGGATTGTCCATTAGTTACCAAATCGTAGTCGAAAAGCATGGGGGACAGCTACTCTGTTTCTCTCAACCCGGAGAAGGCACAGAATTCGCCATTATCATTCCCCTCAAACAACCCCTCGAAGTCCAGACTGAGGAAGTTTTAAACTGTTTGCCGAGTTGGGTACTCAGTTCATAGCGGTGTAGATTGGGGTTGAGGGGCTAAGTTTTCAGCAGTGTTGTTTGATGGAGGGACAAAAATTTCCCCTCTTCCCGCAGGGGTTCTGTTTGGGATCGCGTTTGTAAGGGTGTGAGGAGTTCGGGCGATCGCAATCCTTTCAGAAACCGTTGCTTATTTGAGGGTTTTAGCAGTGCGAGTGGGGAGAAAATCACTGGGCTGGGCGCGAAGATTTTGATAGAGTTGGAGGACCTGCTGAGTATAGTCACCAAACTCACCGCGATCGTACAAGTTCCCATCACCGGATACCCACCAAGCCGCAGCACGACGCACGGCGATTTCTTCATCGTTGCCACTGCGCGGATACTCCGCCCGCAATACGTCCTCCATCACGCAGACTAAAATATTTTGCGCCTTCATCCGATCCGAATTAAATTGTTCCGGGGTTAATTCCTCCCCAATACAAAGCGTTGACCACCTTCTAATATTTGCCGGTTTGATATTCCAGGCACTCTCAAGTCCATCATCTCTCCCCGATGCATTGGAGGTGACCAAACGCAGTGCTTCCACCAATGCCACTACTTGGGACTCGGAAATTTGTCCCCATACTGGAAATGCCCATAATACAAAGCTGGCTAACAGTCCACCCAGCAAAATCCGCATAATTCTCCTCTAAAAGTCCGCCCATTGATTTTGACTTATACTGGGCCAACTGTCCATCTTTATTGGAAAAATTATAAGAAGGGAACAATAGAAAAAATTTTTTGTCTCTAACTGTTTCATCCGCTGCAATCTGACCCGTGTCAAATCACCCCTTAGCCGTTCTGTGCAATATCACTTTTTGTTCAAATTTAGACTTGTTTGAACTTTACTTAATCCATCTGCGGGACACCCATAAAAAGGCCACGAACGTCGTTATGGACCGATTGAGGATTTCAGTTACCCAATCCCTCTAAATTTTAGAGAGTTTAAAAAAAAGTGAGGTGGAGAGGTCAACAGGTTCACTTATCCTTCACTTTTTCCCTGAATGAAGCCCTCATCAAGGGCGAAATTCATATACCTCTTGAATCACTTCTACCCAACCTTGGGCTAAGGATTCCCAAATGCGATCGCCCTTCTCTTTTGTCGCCGCCCTCCCATCCCCTACCACCCCACTCTTACTAATTTGATGGGTTAACCAGGCAAAGGTTAATGGCCCTTTTGTTCCTAATAAACTCCCTTCCGGACGTTCCGGGGGATATTCCTCCACAGCCTTTTCCATCTTCACCCAGTCCGGTAAAACTGCTAACATTAAGCTCGTTTCTGCATCCCCCGCGTGCATTCCCAACCTCCGCTCTTTTTCAGAAATAAGCGCTTTACTCTCATTGGGAACTCGCCAAGTAAACAGCGGAAAAACCATCAAATCGGGATACTTTACCGTTAAATCCTGAGCCGCAATTTCCACCACTTGCGGTTGACCGCCATGAGAATTCATGAAAACTAATTTTCTAAATCCCGCCCGATAAAGACTCTCCCCAATTTCCATTAAGGTCGATAAAAGGGTCTGAATACTCAAACTAATCGTCCCCGGAAAATTGCCATGCTCATTAGATTTTCCATAATATAACGGCGGCAAAGCATAGGCTGGAATTTCAGGACTCAATTGTTCCAAAGCTTTTCCTAAAACCGCCATACTAATTGCACTATCCACAATCACAGGCAAATGAGGACCATGTTGTTCGATCGCCCCCAAAGGTTGAATCACCACAACATTCCCTTTATCCGGCATCGCCGCAATATCCGTCCAACTCAGATAGGCAAAAAAACGCTCGGGAGGGATGAAACTGTGCATGAGGGATGGAGGAGGTGGGGGAGATGGGGGAGGTGGGGGAGATAGGGGAGGTGGGGGAGATGGGGGAGGTGGGGGAGATAGGGGAGATAGGGGAGGTGGGGGAGATGGGGGAGATAGGGGAGGTGGGGGAGATGGGGGAGGTGGGGGAGGTGGGGGAGATAGGGGAGGTGGGGGAGATAGGGGAGATGGGGGAGGTGGGGGAGATAGGGGAGATAGGGGAGATAGGGGAGGTGGGGGAGATGTTCGTAGTAATGACTTCAGTCGTTATCCACCATCCTCCCCATCTTCCCCATCTTCCCCATCCTCCCCATCTTCCCCATCCTCCCCATCCTCCCCATCCTCCCCATCCTCCCCATCCTCCCCATCCTCCCCATCCTCCCCATCCTCCCCATCTTCCCCATCCTCCCCATCTTCCCCATCCTCCATCATTCTTTGATCTTCCCAATCAAGCGCCCTCGATGGGATGTGGCGCGCAAGAAGGAGAGCAATTCTCGATTCACGAGATGGGGGACTTCCTGCTGGATCCAGTGACCACAGTGGGGAACCAATTTGAGTTGAAACGGCGCTTTAATTAAGCGATCGAATCCATCGGTTAACTTATTGCTCAAAAACGAATCTTCTTCCCCCCACAATACCAAGGTGGGTGCGGTGACATAATGGGGCGATCGCCCCAAATTTTGAACCCAATTGAAAGGAGACATCAGTTGGCGATAATAATTAATCGCCGAAGAGAGCACTCCCGGTTTTTCCAATGCTTCCTGATAAATCTTAGTCAGTTCCGAGGTAAAAGCCCCTTTACGGATCGCTTGTTCCTGGAACATCTTTTTGACAAAATCTTTTAAATTCTGCTGAATCAACCACTCCGGGACTCCTGGAACCTGAAATGCCAGGACATACCAACTGCGGCGGAGTTGATCCACATTGCTTCCCATTGCCTGTAACCACTGTTGGGGGTGGGGTGCATTCAAAATTGCCAAGCGATCGAGACAATTGGGAAAGCGTTCGGCGAGGTGCCAGGCGATCGCGCCTCCCCAATCATGACCCACGATATGAGCCTTGACATATCCTAAACTCTCAATTAAACCTTTGATATCTGCACTTAACGTATCCAGATCGTAGCCGCTGTCTGGCTTATCCGAATCGTTATAGCCGCGCAGATCCGGGACGACTACCTTAAAATAGCGAGAAAGCGCCGGGATTTGATAGCGCCAGGAATACCAAAATTCGGGAAATCCGTGCAAGAGGAGAACGAGTTCCCCTTCTCCTTGGGACACGCAGTGCAAGCGGATCCGGTTTGTTTCAATATAATGATGTTCCCAATTAGCTTCTAGGGCAGTCATATTTTTTTTGCAAGCTGGCTGTGTGGATCGCGAAACGCCAATTGAAGCCAGATAAACCCCAGGAGCGCTCGTTACCGTGGCGTTTGTCGTTCCGTTCTTTCAGCCTAACATTTTTCAGCCCCAAAAAAATTAGCCCGCTCTCTTATCGTAAACCCGATGTTCTCCTGATCGACCACCAGGAGATTGAGATATCGGGTTCCCTTCAAGGGCGAGCCTCAGACCCGTGTTGCTACACGAGTTGCTCATTGACGTCTTCCACTGCCAGATCGGGCTGGTCGGGAATAGCTTTCATCTGACATTTGACCAGGTTGGCGAGTTCCTGAAGCTGGGCGATCGCTTCTGCGCCCTCTAATTTCATTAATTCGCGATCGTCGCGCATTTCTGTCCAGGTAATCCCATAATCCGACACCAAAAATCGAATCAAGTGATCTTCTCCTAGGCTCACCATAAAGGAGGCGCTATTCATTTGGCCCCCGCAGGTATAGCAAGATGCCAGGTAACCCCGACGCTCTAGCACGATCGCTAGGGCTTGCAGGTTCATGACGAGATCCTTGACAAATTGTCGGTGCTGTTCGGCGAGTCTGATAAACACTTACTTTCTCCTATCACCACACCACATTTTAGAACTTTTTAATGTTTTTTTTAGATTTGACCTCCTCCTGGAGCCGATATAATATCTAGGGCTTACTCTGTCCAATGGTAATCCAATTGTAAACGCCAAGGGAAGGGATGCCACTAACTTAACGTGATTCATCCTTGAAAGGAGGTATCCGTTACGACACTTGAGAGTCAGATAGGTCATAGATTCAGGAGAATTCTGGGGGTTTCCGGAGTGCAGTTACTAGCCCGGATTAACCCAGAATTCCCTACAACCTATGGAGGGTGGCTTACCTACGACGATCGCCCATAAGAATAGGAAATTCTTATCAGAGTGATTAGAAAATTGTTTCAGAGATTGTCAATCCTCGGATTGTCTAAGCGGGGTAAGGACCCCGTTAGCCTCGATACCCGTGGGCATCGCGGGATGCAACTCCCTACTGAGATTCAGCGTTACATCGCCCCTAAATTAGGTTGAAAAGGCCAATTTAGTTCACTTCCCACCAACCAATTGCAGGGCCAATGAAGCGAACGGTTAACCAAGCCACAATCAAAAAACCAATGCCTAGCCAACTTCCTTGGACGGTCCACTTCACAAACTGTTCTGATTGACTTTTAGTAATCGGCAACCAAGGCACGATTCTGGGTTCTTTGCCATACATATCTCCCAGCGTTGACTTGCGACGTTTTGCTTCACCCATAGTAAAGAAAGTAGAAATGCTAGAATTTCAATTGAGCTAACGGATCCAGTGGGAAATCCCCCTCCCTCATGCAAAGCATCCAGGTTAGGCCGATAATTTCATTCCCCATTGCCATCGAAAGGAACCGGCCCGTTGCGAGTCTTTATGCCGAGGACCATGAGGGTCTGACAGCAACCCTCTGAATATTAACTTGATTTAATAGCCAGTTGCTCACTTTTGTTGCCAAACTTTACTTATTCTTTCAGTTTCACTAGCCTGGGCCTTCCCGATAGAGAAGAGATCAATCGGACCACAAACCCGGTTCTGTCCTTAAGAAAGTGGCTTTATTCACAGAGATTTGGTCAAGCAACCCCGTGTTTCATCTCTACTGTAGCGATGCTCTAGGATAGGATTTCTTGACAAAGCCCTGACCAATTTACGTCAAAGGGAGCGATCGCCCCACGGTTGCCCCATCTGTCCAGGAAAACCTGATGGAGAGACCCCATTGCCAAAGGAGGAGAGCAAAAAAGGATTTGAGGATGATCCCCTTCCTTGGTAGCATCAAATCTAAGTCATCGGATTTGGTCAGTGGATTAATATCCAGAAATTCAATCGGTTCTAGGAGGCGATTCACCTGAGTAACAGATCTATCTCGACAGAAAAGAATTCAGCCTTATCCCGTAGCCTGGTGTGTAAAGCACTTGCCTCATCTGGGTTTTCGATTATGAGAATTTATCCTAAGCTCGAACCCGGACAGGGCTGGAAACAAGATGCTGTAAAGTTGCTAGGTCCCGAAGGACTGTTCGGCAAAACGGACCCGCGCGATCGCCTTGATCCGTCCAACCCGAGAAAGGTCCCAGGGATTCCGGTCTCCCCCGAGTGGAACAGCAACCCCTTGAGACAGAGGACCTGGGGTAGAATCATAACCCCTTCATCCGCTATCATTCCAGACTTGAGTCGCGATGTTCAGGTATGCTCAGCGTAAATGGATCAGCTTGAATGTTTACCCTACAGTGTCGGTCATGGTGATGAGGGAGTATCCCTACAGGTGCGGATGGGACCCTATCGCATCCTCCTGGACTGTGGCATCAGAGATATCTCGCCATTGCAAGCGGGTTTAGAGAACAAGGGCAGTGGCCCTGGCTCCTTACCGGCAGATTTAGTGCTGGTGTCTCATGCTCATGCCGATCATGCCCGGGGTTTATGGTCCCTACATCAAGCCTTCCCACAATTACCGATTTATGCCAGCGAAGTCACCACAGAACTACTCCCCCTGAACTGGCCCGAGGGAGAGCGCGATCGCTTAAGATTTTGTCAAGCTTTACCCTGGCGCACTCCGGTCGAATTTCTGGACGGATTGACCGCTGAATTATTTCCGGCAGGACATTTACCCGGGGCAGCGGCTATTTTACTGAGCTATACCCCCACCCCATCGGGGCGATCGCCACAACCGCCCCGACCCTATACGCTGCTTTATACGGGAGATTTTTTCCTCTCCAATTCCCGCTTAGTGGAAGGATTGCCCCTAGATGAACTGCGGGGATTAGATCCAGACGTGCTGATTGTCGAAGGCAGTTATGGGACCTCGCGATTTCCCCATCGCCGATCGCAGGAAAACCAACTCGCTGAACGCATCGAAAGGGCGATCGCTCAGGGTCAATCCGTCCTACTTCCCACCCCCACCGTGGGTTTAGGTCAAGAAATCCTGATGCTGCTGCGGAGTCATCACCAATTCACCGGGCGAGATCTGGATATTTGGGTCGAGGGAAGCGTTGCCGATGCTTGTGATATTTATTTAGAGCTCCTCCCACAACTTCCCGCCTCAGTGCAAAACTTTGCCCGCCATCAACCCCTATTTTGGGATGAACGGATCCGTCCGAGGGTACGTCGCTTATCCTCCGAACACCGTTCCGAACTGTATAAGAGTCCTTGTGTCCTCCTGACGGAATTAAGCAGCAACCTCACCGCGTTTGATGTAGGCGATCGCCAACCCTGGTTGATTTTGCTTCCCGAATATCCGGGACAACCTCAGCGCTATGCCCCTGAGTCCTTATTTGCCCATCTCCCCGAGTCCCGCTTTACCGTAGAAACCTATCTACTCGCTCAACATTGTGACGGCAATAGCACCACCCAATTAATTCATAACTTACATCCCCAGCACGTTGTCTTCATCCACGGTTCCCCCGCCTATCTAGCGGACTTGACCAACTTGGATGAACTCCGCAACCGTTATCACTTACATACTCCCGAAGCAGGGAGTCTCGTAGAACTGCCCATCGGCGAGACAATCTTGCAACCGGCGACCCCGGCTGAAATTTATCCAGGAGAACTCACGGAACATCAAGGCAGCGTCACCCTTTCCCTGTCCCAAACTTTAGCCTTGGATCCCCGTTGGCAGAAGTTTTCAGATACCGGCTTAATCGAAGCGCGTTGGCAGGGGGAGGAATTAGTGGTGCGTGGGCTCTCTCAACGAGAATTGCTCTCCCAAGGGAGTGCTGCCCGAGTCCATGCGAATATAGAATGTTGCGGAAACTGTCGCTATTATCGAGGACAGCGGTGTTGGAATCAGATTTCCCCTTTATTTGGGTTTAAGGTGACTCCCGATGGCTATTGTCCAGCGTTTGAAGCGGCGATGGTTCCACCTGTCTCGCCGCCCGATTCATAAGCCCTAGCCGAAGCAAGTAAACAGCGGAGGTAGGGTGAGGCATTAGGTCCAAAATCATAGCCTTGAATACCACTTTGGAATTCAAGGCTATAGTTAACAATTTGTTGTTCTAAGGGTTTTTAGCGATCGCCTCGGTCCGGCGGAGGGGGAGGGGAGAAGAAACCCGGTTTCCTACCCGTTAAGGGGTATGACCTCAATAGATGGTTGATAGGGTTGTAGAGAAACCCGGTTTATTGTACTGCTGAACATCAGCGATCGCCTGGTGACTTGGAACCGTTAGGATTCAAGGCAAAACCGACTGTTGAGATTATTCTTGATTCAAGTCGGGAGAGCGTTTAGGAATTTGTTCGGCTTCGGGACAGTCATCTGATACCAAAGGCTCCACATTACCTCGCGAAACGCAGGCAATTTTTTGGCTAACGGCACCGATGCTTTCCAGGCGAAACATCTCTTCCCAGGAAGAGAGTTCATCTTCTTCATCGGTTTCATAGCGGATGGTGACTAAATCTCCTTCGATGTCCAGAATGCGAACACCGTCAATCCAACGTTGCTGATCCCGCAAGAAAATACTGACTTCACGACCATCGCAACAGAATTGATAAATCTTGCGGTGTAGCATAGGTGGCTTCTCCTGAGCAAATAATTTTTCAATTGCTAAATCGTATTTCTCACCAAAGCGAGAAGGCCCCGGCGATCGCACCAGTTCCCCAAAGTGAGGGTGGGACCGGGATGGGGTTGATGATTGTTTCCATAATGCATGGCTTGAGTTGAACTGTTCCACCTCGGGGTTGATGACTACCGATTTAATTTGACAGTGTAGCTTGAAAACCCGTCAATATTGCTCGCAATGTACCAATCCAAATTAAATGTCGCCCTCGCCGAGGGAGGATATCGTAGCGAGAAATGGACAAAAGCTCGGATTCTGAAACAGGGGGCGAACAAAAGTTAGGTGGGAAAGGGGATTTTAACTAAGGATTGAAGGATCGTCCGACGGGTTTTAGGGGATGGTCTGGTTGCCGTCTGTGCCCATCCTATTGCGATCGCCCGGGTTAGGAACTCGATCCAGTTAGGCTGGGTGGGCCTCAAACCTGGCCCGTTCGGGTCAGTTCGAGGGACTGACTTGGGTAACTGACCCCTAGCTCGGTGCCTGGACGCTTTAATCAACTCGAATAATCAGGTAGCTTCTTTTTCCTATTGTACTTATTTTCAGTCATTCTGAGACGACTCCCTCAAAGAAAGAACCGGGAATTTCTACTGCACTCGGGTCCTTAACGGTCTAGGTTTGAACCTGAGTCTAGTTAGGGCGAATGCTTCTGGCTGTCTGGGGTTCCCACAAAGAAGGGGCGATGTTTTTGGGTCTGTTCTAGGGCCGGGGTCAAAGCATTCCAGTCTTCTGCCTCGATCGCCCCGATGAACTGGTCCAGTTGCTCTCGATAGGCATAAAGCGATCGCAACACTTCCCCCCGGTTGTACTGCGCCATCATCACCCCTAACTCGGGATTGCCCCCACCGACTCGGCTGGTATCTCGAAAGCCACTACTGGCAAGCTGTTGCGCTAACTTCAGGCGATTACCCGCAGGTTCCCTCATACAGGCGGATATCAAACTTGCCGAAACGAACACCGGCAAATGAGAAATCCAAGCGACAGCGCAATCATGGTCTTCCGGGCTGCATTGGTAGACCTGGGACCCCAGGGAACGAGCCAACTCGGTCACCGTTTCTACGGCTACAGCGGGGGTGTGCTCCGTGGGAGTAATCACATAAGGACGTCCGATAAATAAATCCCGCACTGCTGCATCCAGTCCGCTTTCTGCTGTCCCCGCCATTGGGTGCGCCGGGACAAAGTTCCGCCATAAGGGAGTAACCGCTTTGACTACCGGCATTTTCACGGAACCTACATCCGTTATGATAGCGGTAGGGTTGAGATGGGGAACAAGTCGTTCTACTGTCCATGCGATCGCCGCGATCGGCGTGCATATAAATACCACTTCGGCGTTTGCCATCAGGGTCATCTCTACATCTGCCTCATCTACGATTTGGCGCGTTACAGCTTCCTGGCAAGTTTGGAGGCGACGGGACACCCCTAAAATGTGGTGACCTCGCGATCGCAAATCCAAAGCTAAGGAACCTCCAATTAAACCCAGACCAACAATTCCAACGTTCATCGGCTCTCTTAATACCTAATTCCGACTTATTATGACCCTACTTGGCTCCTTCAGAATCCCATCGCCATTCCCCAGACCCGAGGGGACCCAAATTGGTCCAGTCCGTCAGGAGGGAAACTCCTAAAAGTCATCGGAGTTGCAACTCGGCGATCGCCTTGCCCCTACCGGGGAATCATCCAACCATTGCCAGTTTAAAATACCCTCCCCCAGCGCCTCAGTACAGTAGAGGAAAGACAACCGGGTTTCTTGACAATCCACTGCTAATCAGCAACAAATCTGCTCCAAAAACCGAGGACCAGTCTTCTTTAATTGAATACTATACCGACGCCCTGGGGATGAGTTGTGCCACTTTTGCCGATTCTGTACCGAGCAATTCCTACTTGGGTTTGGAAGGGTCGCTAGTCTAATCTTTTCCTACTTCAACAGTTAGTGGGAGGACCCGATAACCTGTGGGGGTTAAAATAGTCGATCGCCTCGGGAGCAATTGGGAAGATAGAGGCTCAGAAAATGTTAGAGTGAGTCGATCTCCCGGTGTTTTCGTGGGAGTTACAGCGCTTGGTGCGTTTGGTGACTTTGTTATGGCGATCGCCCGACCGTTGCAATTGTATGGAACAATGCCTCCCGTGGTTTTCAACCCAGGGAACTCTTCCCAACTACTCAGCAGCAGTACCACAAGCGGGGACTTTCCTCTCGCGATCGCTCTTCCGCTAGGATGGTAATGCAAGCGTGCTATCACCGTAAAGTCCCGCTGTTCTCAGGGTGCCCCGATGGAAGCTGAAGAACTAATCAAAAAATATGTAGCAGGTGCCAGAGACTTTCCTGGGATTATGCTGACTGAAGTCAATCTCAGTCAAGTCAATCTCAGTGAAGTGAACCTAAGTGGGTCCAACCTGAGTATTGCAAATCTTAGCGGTGCTGACCTCACTGGAGCCAATCTCAGTCATGCCAAGCTCAATGTTGCCAAACTCAACAGCGCTCACCTGAGTGGAGCGAATCTCAATGGTGCTGACCTCAATGTTGCCAACTTAGTTCGGGCAGATCTACGCGGAACCCTGTTAATTCAAGCCTCCTTGATCCGCGCCGAACTCATGCGTGCCGAACTCAGTGGTGCCAACCTCACCCAAGCGGACCTCAATGGTGCCAACCTCCGCGAAGCTAAACTCCGACAAGCCTATCTAGTCAGCGCTAATGTCAGTGAAGCGGACATGAGAGGAGCCTCTTTAATGGGGGCTAATCTGGAACAGGCCAATTTAAGAGAGACGAACCTCAGCGGTGCCGACCTCAGTGGAGCCAACCTCAGAAATTGTGAGTTGCGCCAAGCGGATCTGTCTCATGCCAAACTCATGGGAGTGGACCTTTCTGGGGCGAATTTGCGGTGGGCGGATTTAAGTGAGGCGAACTTGCGAGGCGCGGACCTCAGTGGAGCCAAATTGAGTGGCGCTAACCTCCGAGGTGCGGACTTGAGTCATGCTAATTTATTGGATGCGAGTTTAGTGTACGCGGATTTGACCTACGCCAATATGATCCAAGTGGACTGGACCGGCGCTGATATTTCCGGTGCCACCTTAACCGGAGCCAAACTATATGGCGTGTCTCGGTTTGGTTTGAAAACGGAAGGGATTATCTGCGAATGGCTGGATCTGAGTCCCAGTGGCGATCGCACTCAAGTCTACCGCTTTACCCCAGAAACCTCGGAAACCTTTTTTCATCAAACTCTACCCACCGTTGAGTTACTGATTGACGCCGCCCTCGACCAAGATGCTCATTTAGCCTTAGCCTTGGCCTACCATCAAATTGCCCATCGCTATCCCGACTTAATCGAACCCCCCAATATTGAAGTCAGTTCCAGGCGCACAAAACTCAGCTTTAAAATTGGTAATGACCTGTTATTGTTCTCTACAGCTTATGTGGCGATTCTCCCCTTTAAAGATGCCGGGGTAACCCAAGAGAATCTGGAGCATTTAGTTGATATGATTGAATCGGAAGAAATTTCTAGTTTACTCAATAATGCCCGAGAAAAGGTCAAGGAAATTAAGAACTCCCAGACTTTTTCTCGAATTGTTCAACGAGGAAAGTTCTTTCAATCTCCGACGCAAACGGTGTTGACTAATTCCGGCGATCGCACCTTAGATGTCCATCACAATCCCAATTTTGGGAAACGGCTAGTTAATATCGCCCTCGGCAATAATGGAGTGCCTGTTGGACCCGTTGTTTCTAGTCCAAATTTTTCTCTACCCCCCGTCAACTTGCTGGTTAATTTTATCAAAGGCTTGCACTTTTCCTCCAATGCCATATCCCAGAAATAAAACCTCTTCTCAATGACGAACACTATTCTGACCCTATTCTGACTGTCTCTGTTCTCTCCCCTCTTTCCTCTTTTTTGTTTCCCCAATTTTGGCCTCTAGGCTACCCTGACCGTTTACCCCACTAACCCATCAGCAACTTTTCACAGGAATCCCATATATGCAAGCCGAGGATATTATCAAAAAATATGCAGCAGGAGAAAGAGACTTTTCTGGGATGGATCTGACCGAGATCAACCTCAGTCGAGCCAATCTCAGTGGCGCAAACTTCAGTAACGCCACCCTCAGTATTGCGAATCTCAGTGGAGCCAATCTCAGTGAGGCGGACCTCACCGGCGCAAAACTCAATGTGGCTCGCATGAGTGGGGCCAATCTCAGTAAGGCCAAGCTCAATGGAGCCATCCTCAATGTGGCGAACCTGGTCCGTGCCAACCTCAGCGGCGCGGAGTTGATTCAAGCGGCTTTGATTCGCGCCGAATTAGTCCGCGCTGAACTCAGTCGAGCCAACTTAAGCGAGGCTAACCTCAGCGGAGCCGATTTACGAGAGGCTAAACTCCGACAAGTGAACTTAAGCGGTTCTAACTTAAGTGAATCTGATATGCGAGGCACGAACCTGACCGGCTCGAATTTGGAACGGGCAACATTAAGCGGGACGGACCTGAGCCGGTCCGAACTCAGTGGAGCGGACCTGACAGAAGCAGAACTCCGTCACGCCAACCTGAGTCGGGTCAATCTCAGTGGGGCAAATCTTAGTGGAGCCAATCTCCGGTGGGCCGATTTAAGTGGAGCCAATCTGCGATGGGTGGACTTAAGTGAGGCAAAACTCAGCGGAGCCAACTTGCTTGGAGGGGACTTAAGTAACGCCAATCTGATTAATTCCAGTTTCGTCCATGCGGATTTGACCCAATCTAATTTAATCCGGGTGGAGTGGGTGGGGGCCGATCTCAGTGGCGCAACCCTAACCGGCGCCAAACTCTACGGCGTTTCCCGCTACAACCTCAAAACTGAAGGGATTACTTGCGAGTGGGTTGACTTGAGTCCTCATGGCGATCGCACTCAAATCTACCGCTTTTCCACCGAAGAAGCTAAAAAATTTTTTAATCAAACCCCCCCAACGGTCCGAATTATTATCGATGCTCCCTTAACTCATGATGCCAATCAAACCTTAGCTCAGGTTTACCATCAAATTGCCAGTCAAGCGGAAATGATGCCTCATCCTCCCAGTATTAATGTAGGCTACCGCCGCACCGAATTGGTTTTTAAAATTGATAGCGATCGCGATATTTTTCCTACCGCTTACATTGCCATTATCCCCTTTAAAAATGCTCTAGCCACTCAGAAGAATATCATCACCTTAATGAAAATGCTGCAAGCTTACGCCATTAACAGTCACAGCATGGAGGCGATTAAACAAATTAAACAACTGAGCACCGCCCTAAGTCAAACCATTCATGGCGTTAATGAACTTCAAATCCCTCCGGTAACCCTCACCCCCAGCGACAACTACAACTTTTTTGAAAGCCCTACTCAAGTATTGCTGACCAATTCCAGTGACCAAAGTCTGCAAGTTTACTACGATGGCAGTTTTGGCAAACGTACCATCGGGCCATCGGGTTCGGTCAAAACCGCCACAGGAACCACGATGAAAGCCACCAAGTTTGCCTTACCCAGCATTAATAACCTAGTGGAGTTTATTGACGGATTTTACTATCTCGATAGTTAAGCGCTCTGTTTTTTTAGTAAAATAGAACGGGTATATAATTTTTAAGAAAAACTCGACTCCCTCTAGGGGGGTCGGGTTTTTAAACATTACTGTTCTGAGTTTATTCCCCAATCAAGACTTATGCACGATCGCTTTAAAAAAATGATGGGCCGTTCCCGGTTTGTTGTCTCCCGTATCTTTCTCCATCTAGCCGGGAATGACGTGGCCCCCCTGCTCGGTGTTCTCAACCAAGGGATCCGACCCGTACTCGATAGCGATGGAGACATGGAAACCCTCGGGGAGGCCCTGGTGGAAATCACCGAAAGTCTCTTGCGGTACGATGACTATTGGAGATCTGCCGCTAATGAAGGGGATGTGGTCTGGGACGAAGGGGAAGCTGGAGACTATTGGACGGAGCTATTTACCGACTCTGCTGCTCGATATGGCAGTGAAGTCCGGTTAGCTGATTCCAAAGAGGAACCCCTATCCCTGCCTGTGACTCGCAATGTAGTGGTCATGATCACCTTAGCGGCAGAGGGAGAAGTCCCGGAACTGGAAACCGACCTCTCTAACGTGGAAGCCTTACAGGCAGGTTTGAAAGCAGCGATCGCCCTGCATTACCAAGAGCGACTGCGCGGCATTCAAATCCACTTTTCACCGGCAGCGATCGGGGAAGAACTCACCGAAGACCAAGTTCTTGAGTATTTTCCGGAACTCATTCCCCTGTAAAACCCCACCTGTCATCCAAAATAGTCTTCCCTTACAATCAAGAAAAGAGCAGCCGGACTGAGCAACTCGGTCCGGTGAATCTTGACTTGAATCAATTTGATGCAATACTTCCGCCATGTTCCGCAAACTAATCCCAGTCTTAATGGTATTCGTGCTCTGTTTGACCACCACCGCCTGTACTACCAATACAGGTTCCTCTTCCTCCAGCGCACCCAACCCTAGCGCATCCGTCACCCCAACTAAAATGGCTGACGGTCGCTATCCCGTCCAGCAGGCCAGTTATAATGATGCCAACGGGGAATATAGCCTGTTTTTGCTCAATGCTTCCCCCTCGGTTTATAACACCGATAATTTGCCGATGGCCAGTTTAACCCCGGAAGAAATCTCTGCCGGTCAAAAAAGTTACCTTCAGGTGGAGTCAGGTCAAGCTTCCCTGCATTTGACGGAAGATTTCAAAATTGAATATATGCACGCGGTGACTGAAACCCAAACCAACCCGCAAACGGGTCAAGCGGAAACCATCATCGTCCGTCAAGAATCCAGCTTTTGGACCCCCTTTGCCGGTGCGATCGCGGGACAAATGGTCGCAAACGCCTTATTTACTCCGCACTATTACGTTCCCCCCATCTATCAACCGGGAATCGTGATGACTGGGTATGGCGGGTATGGCAGCTCATATCAGCAAGCGGTCCAGCAATATACCAACCGCTACCAATCGCCACCAGCAGCGGTTAAAAATCGCCAGAACTCATTGCGGACAACGGGTCGGGTTCGGTCGAATCCCAGTAATGTCAATCGTCCCGCCTCGGGAACTACGAACTCTCGGCCTACTGGATCTGGTGTTGGTGGCACTAACCTCCGACGCCCTGCCTCCAACTCCTCCGGCAGTTCCACTCCCCGTCGTGGCAGTTTTGGCAGTGGTGGTTCTTCCTCTCCCACGCGATCGGCCCCCCGTCGCTCAGGCGGTGGCTCAAGACGCCGCCGTTAAATTTATCTATCTGTAGGGTGGGCAATGCCCACCCTACGATAGGGGAGATAGGGGAGGATGGGGGAGGTAGGGGAGACCGCCATCGAGATGGGGAAGCAGGGGAAGCATGGGAAGCAGGGGAAGCAGGGGAAGCAGAAATTCCCCCATCCTCCCCATCCTCCCTATCCTCCCCATCTCCCCCACCCTTACAAGGGTAGGTTGTTTACGGGGTAATTTTTCTCAAGTTTTGGGGCTTATTCCCCTCCTGTGGAGGGGTGCCCCGGAGGGGCGGGGTGGTCAATTCCAGCTAGTGAGCAGGTATTGATCTATGCTTCTTTACTCAAAAGTATCTGTCTGTTTCAAATCAAGACACCACCCCGTCCCTTCGGGACACCCCTCCACAGGAGGGGAATTCCACCCCGTCCCTTCGGGACACCCCTCCACAGGAGGGGAATTCCACCCCGTCTCTTCGGGACACCCCTCCACAGGAGGGGAATTCCACCCCGTCTCTTCGGGACACCCCTCCACAGGAGGGGAATAAGCCTGTATCCTCCGCCAGATAAAGCGATTGAACAGTGCAAAAATTAATTGGGCCGGGAGAATGACACAGCCCTACCAAGACACAGGGGAGGGGACCGGAAGTCCTCTTACTTTTAGGTAAATTACGATGAACGTAAAAAATATACCCTTGTAAGTCTCCCCCACCCTCCCCATCTCTCCCAGTTACATCTTTAATCTCGATCCGATATCCTCCTGTTGTGATTGAATTAGAAGTCCACCAACAACTTAGAGCATTCCTGCGATCGCAGGGTGAACCCTATTGGCCGCATCATTTGTCGATGGCGCGGTTGGTGGCCCGTGCTTTTCGGGTGGGTCGCAGTGCGCTAATTCAAACCGGCATCCCCTCGGTGGGTGCGCATGGAGGACATCGCCTCAGTTACTTAACCCCGGTACTGATTTGGCCCGGACCCGCGATTTTAGTCGCCCCAGAAGCGATTCAACAGCGATTACTGTTGGTGGAAATCCCCCAGATGCAGCAGTGGATCGAGACAAATAAAACCATTCGCACCGTCACCGATGGGGCTTCAGGCGGTTGGCGGTGGCCCGGTGCGGATTTTCAAGGATTGCTGATTATTTCCCCGAAATTGTGGTTGGAAGATGTCCTGGGCGATCGCACCAAAATTCCCCCAGGAATTCCCACCATTATTGATGGGGCCGATGACCTAGAAACTTGGGCCAGTGAACAACTCAGCATCACCCTGCAATCCTGGGATTGGAATCAACTCATGGTCTCCCGTCCCGATTGTGCTGCCATCATTCGCGATGCCAGGGTACAGCTAACCCGGGCCTTGTTCCAACATCCCGCAAATCCTTACCACTGTGTGTTGCTGGAGTCCGAGGAACAAGCAATTTTAACGGGTCTCTATGAGAGTCTGCAACAGCGCAACTGCACTCCCACAGTCCCGAGTAATCCGCCACCCCCATCCCCAGAACTGCCCGATCGCTGGATAGATTTTTGGCAGCAGTTTCACAGCGCCAATCGCCTCCTTTGGGCCTCCATTGACCGAAAATTGGGCCAATTTACCTTATCTACAACCCCGGTGGAAGTGGCATCGGCCCTAGGGCCCCTCTGGGACCAGCAGCCGGTGGTGTTGGTGGGTGGGGCATTAGATTTAGAAACCTCAGCGCCGATTTATCGCCAACAATTGGGATTGGGAGATGTCACCACCCTCAAATTCTCTCCCGATCGCCAAAATGAGATGATTCAACTCTATTTACCCGAGGGGATTCCCATGCCGAATACCCCTCAGTTTGAACCCGCATTATTAGAACAACTTAGAACCCTACTTTGTATCGCCGCCACCACTCCCGGACCGATTGTCATCCTAGTAGGAGATATGCCACTCAAACCCCGTTTAGGGACAATTCTGGCGGCAGAGTTTGGATCTCGGGTGCAGGTGGAAAAGACTCAAATCGATGAACAGAGTATTTTAATTACGGGTTGGGAATTTTGGCGAGAACATCAAGGTGCATTACCTCCACCCAAGTTGCTGGCGATCGCCACTTTGCCTATTCCTTCCCTAGAAAATCCTTTAGTTGCGGGTCGCGTTGCTCACTTTAAACGCGAACGGCAAGACTGGTTTAGACTGTATCTGTTACCGACAGCCCTGCGAGAACTCCAACGGGCGACTGCACCCGTTCGTCAACGGCAAGGCGTCGTCGCCCTCCTGGATAGTCGCGTCCTCTACCGCAGCTATGGCACTCAAGTCTTATCTGCCCTCAGTCCCCTCGCCCGAATTGACTATTTAGATGCTACTTCTTTTGTGAATTAGGGTCATTAGTCATTGGTCATTGGTCATTGGTCATTAAACTTGATATTACTTTTTCCAAATTTATGTTAGAATCTTCGCAAACAGGTTGAGTAAATTTGGAACTTTATCAATTCCCACTATAAGGGTGTAAGGGGTTGATAAAATTCATCAGTCTCTGGAGTTATTTTTTAAAAAATACGCCCATGAATGCTCATAAAGTCGCGATTACATTCAGTGAAGATGGTAAATTAGAATTAACAGGTTTGCCTTTCCATGCTGGAGATACGGTAGAAATTATTTTTTTAGAACAGCCGAAACAACAGGAATCCTCCCAAACTTCTTCCCCTGAATATCCGCTTCAGGGAAAACAACCTTACCGCTACGATGATCCATTTGAACCGGCTGTAACGGATGAAGATTGGGAGGTTTTGAAGTGATTATTCTGGATATTCAAATCTATATTAGTCATTTGTCATTTGTCATGGCTAAAAATTATACAAGGACGGGTTTTGCCTATTTCGGGGTCAGCACAATAAAGCCAAATTTGACCTCTAAGCATAGTCTTCGTATTCGTAAAAGTCCCCATGTTCACTATCAACGAATTCAGTTAGCTCACTTCCTTCTGCATAGAAAGGACGCATCAGTTCAACCGCCTCTTTTAAACTGAGTTGTTCGCCTTTTGCCATTTCTTCTCGCATCAGGCCCAATGTAAACTCAATTATCCTGATCCGTTCTGTGTTCGGCATCTGTTTAATCGCTTCTAAAATTTGCGGTTCTATCATCGGTAGGGGACTCCTAAACTGTAGAAAATTGAGCCGTTATTAGAAATTTTATCAAGTTTTTCTGACCCCTCCCTGATGAGATTAGGGGGAATTCGGGAATGGCCCCTACATGAGGGGTTGTATCTGCACCCCCTTCCCTCTAGGCTGCTTCGTGAACTTTTCATTTCGTTCAGTCTTTACTAAACAGTCAAAACTTTGCTACAATTGTGAATAAAGCAATTTATCTGGGGCAGGTATGTCCAGAGTAGATAAAGAGGCGCAACAGTTTGAACTGAGGCGCTTTGTGGAAGAAGTGGGGCTGTTGTTTGAACTGAGCGGAATGCCGAGGATGGCAGGGCGAATTCTCGGGTGGTTGTTGATTGCAGACCCGCCGCATCAATCCTTGAGTCAACTGGCGGAAGCGTTACAGGCTTCTAAAGGGTCGATTAGTACCATGTCTCGGTTGTTGATTCAAGCGGGGATTGTCGATCGCATCAGTTTACCCGGCGATCGCCGAGATTATTTTTGTATCAAATTGGATGCTTGGACCGAATTAATTAAACAAAAAACCGCCCAAATTAAAGCGGTTCGGGCGCTTGCTGAACGGGGACTGGGGTTACTGGAAGGAGAACCAGACGAACGTCGGCAACGACTGGAGGAAATGCGAAATTTTCACGCTTTTTTTGAGGGAGAACTGCCTCGGTTAGTCCAACGCTGGGAACGGGAACGAGAGGTGAAGCAGCCTTAACCGTGCGATCGCGGCTTCAATCCTTCGTCAATCTGTCAGCCTAAATTTTTTATAAACATTATTAATCCGGGCACCTCTCCATCGGGAAACAGGAGTACCTTAATGCAACGGCCATCTAGTGTAGAGCAAGTTACCGACTCTCAAAATAACCATCAAAAACCCCCTCTACCTCCCCCCAAACCGGACAGTAAACCGGAAGGGAAATGGCGGTACAAACGGGTGATCATCGCGGCGATCGCTGCTGGATTATTAGGAGTCGGCGGTTTCGCCTATAAAACTTACCAAAACGCCCAACCTAAAACCGATGCGATCGCCGAAATTACCGTCCCCGTAGACACCCAAACCCTCACGGTCCGCATCCAAGCCAGTGGCACCGTCAGACCCATTCAGAGCGTCAACCTCTCCCCCAAAACCACAGGCCGGATTGCTGAATTATACGTCGAACAAGGGGACCAAGTAGAAGCCGGTGCGATCATCGCCCGCATGGAAAGTGAGGACGTAGAAGCGCAACGACTCCAAGCTACAGCGCGATTAGAACAAGCCCAAGCGCGACTCGCTCAACTGCGCGCCGGAAATCGTCCCCAGGAGATAGCTCAAGCGCGGGCGAGACTGGCGCAAGCCGAAGCCCAACTCGACCAACTGCGTGCCGGAAATCGGCCCCAGGAGATTCTCCAAGCCCGGGCCAGACTAGCTCAAGCTGAGGCCCAACTCGACCAACTGCGAGCGGGAAATCGGTCCCAGGAAGTGGCTCAAGCTGAGGCGAGACTGGCTCAAGCTGAGGCGCAACTGGCTCAACTGCGAGCGGGAAATCGGTCCCAGGAAGTGGCTCAAGCGCGGGCTAGACTCACTCAAGCTCAAGCGCGGCTAGATGCACTGCGTTCGGGGAGTCGGCAAGAGGAGATTGCTCAAGCTGAAAGTCAAATTGAAGAAGCTGAGGCTACCTTGTCCCTGACGGCAGAACGAGTGCGCCGGAATCAGGAATTAGTCAATGAAGGAGCAATTTCTCGCGATCGCTTTGATGAAGTGGTCACGGAAAATCGTCGGGCTCAAACCAATTTAGAGCGATCGCAGCAACGGTTAGAGCAACTGATTCGCGCTCGCCAAGAAGCGATTATCGAAGCCGAAGCCCAAGTCACCGAAGCTCGTCAAGCCTTAGAACTGCAAGCCAGCGGTGCTAGACCCGAAGAAATCACCCGCGCCGAAGCCCAAGTTGCCGAAGCTCGTCAAGCCTTGGAAATGCAAGAAATCGGTGCTAGACCCGAAGAAATCCTCCGCGCCGAAGCAGAAGTTGCCGAAGCCCGTCAAGCGGTGGACCTCCAAGAAAGCGGTGCTAGACCCGAAGAAATTACCCGCGCCGAAGCGGAAGTGATGGAAGCTAGACAAGCTTTATCGGTGCAACAAAGCGGTGCCAGACCCGAAGAACTCCTGCGAGTAGAGGCGGAAGTGCGGGAAGCCGAAGCGCAACTCAAAGCTGTAGAAGTCCAGGTGGAAGATACCATCATTCGCGCCCCCTTCGCGGGTCAAATTACCCAGCGATATGCTACCGAAGGCTCATTTGTTGCCCCAACCACAGCGGCATCGAGTGCGGGAAGTGCTACATCCACCTCGATTGTGGCCCTGGCGAGAGGGTTAGAAATCTTGGCCCAAGTCCCGGAAGCGGATATCAGTCGGATTCGCGCGGGTCAAAAGGTGGAGATTCGGGCCGATGCCTATCCCGATGAACAATTTCAAGGAAAGGTGAATTTAATTGCCCCCGAAGCGATTAAGCAGCAGGATGTGACCTTGTTTGAGGTGCGGGTGGATTTGGAATCTGGGATGGAGACGTTGCAATCGGGGATGAATGTGGATGTAACGTTTTTAGGGGACCAGTTGGATAATGCCTTGGTGGTTCCGACGGTGGCGATCGTCACCAACCGAGGGGAGACAGGGGTTTTGATTCCCGATGCGGAGGGTAAGGCGGAATTTCGGTCAGTAACGATTGGACCAACCCTAGGCAATCAAATTCAAATTTTGGAGGGTTTGAAACCGGGCGATCGCGTTTTTATTGGTCTTCCGGAAGGGCAAAAGTTGGAGGATATTTTAAAGTAATGGGTTTTGTATGATGGTAGAGCAGTGCTCTGGACGTTGGGCGGCTTAAGCGTTGGGTCCCGGACTGGAGGCAGAGCCTCCAACAGAGCATTACACGGCAGAGCCATGTAACGAGGTATATTGTTCTTTCTCCTCCCCCATCCTCCCCATCTTCCCCAACTCCCCCATCCTCCCCAACTCCCCCATCCTCCCCATCCTCCCCATCTCCCCTATCTTCATTATTCCTAAAACCATGAACTTCTTAGAAAGCGTCAAGATGGCATCAAAAACCCTCGTTGCCAATAAAATGCGAAGTAGTCTAACGATGCTAGGGATTATTATTGGCAATGCCTCGGTGATTGCGACGATTGGGATGGGTGAGGGGGCTCAGAGTTTTGTGGGTCAGCAAGTGGAATCTTTGGGGACAAATTTGTTATTTATTGTGCCGGGAAGTCCCAAGGCTCAAACTCGTCCGGTGAGTCCGCCTCAGACGTTGGTGTTAGGGGATGCGGAGGCGATCGCCTCTCAAGTTCCTTCCGTGAAGGAGGTTGCGCCCCAAATCACGGGGATGCAACGCATTACCTACGGCAATACCAATCAATCCACCACCGTTGTGGGGGTGACGCCGGAGTTTTTGACGGTTCGCAGTTTTGATGTTGCTCAGGGTCGGTTTATTACTAACTTGGATTTAAAGCGGAATGAACAGGTGGCGGCATTGGGTCCGGATATAGCGGAAACTCTATTTGGAAATACGGACCCGATTGGGAAACAAATCCGGATTAGAAATGTATCGTTTTCTGTGATTGGGGTGATGCAACCGAAGGGTTCCACATTTGGACAGAATCAGGATGATGTGGTGTTGATACCCTTGACGACGATGGCGAATCGAATTAGGGGGAATACTTCACCCTACGGGACGAGAATTAATTTTATTTCGGTGTCGGTGCAGAATGAGGAAAGTATGAGTGCGGCACAGTTCCAAATTGAGAATTTGCTGCGCCTGCGACATCAGATTATTGATGAAGATGATTTCACGGTTCGTAATCAGAAGGATTTGCAGGCAAGGATGGGGGCGATAACGGGGGCGTTAACGTTGTTGTTGGCGGCGATCGCCAGTATTTCTCTGTTTGTGGGGGGAATTGGGATTATGAATATTATGTTAGTTTCGGTGACGGAACGGACGAAGGAGATTGGGTTAAGAAAGGCGATCGGGGCGTCTCAGCAGGATATTTTAATGCAGTTTGTGATTGAGGCGGTGATTTTATCCGTTGCTGGGGGATTGGTTGGAGTATTTGTAGGGGTCAGTGGAATTCTGCTGATTGGGAGTTTTACGCCGTTTGATGCGGGAATTTCTACGATGGCGATCGCCTTAGCAACGGGAGTATCAGGTGCAACAGGGTTATTCTTTGGGGTAATTCCGGCTAAAAAAGCCGCTAAACTTGATCCAATTGTCGCCTTACGCGGGGCTTAAAAAAACCCAGGGCGTTGTTAACTTTTATTTGGCAAAAGGTTTGACAGCCGATAAAAACCTACCCCTGTGTAGCCCCACCCTTTCCTTGCGGAACACTACGCGAACAGGGTTCGGTTCTTTTGGACTCCTCTAATAGATTTTGCTGTTTAATTTGAACAGCTAATTCATGAATCATCGGGATACAAACTGAATTACCAATCTGTTTATAGCATTCTCCGCTACTAGAATACTTTTTAAAAGTATCGGGAAATCCCATAATTCTATAACACTCCTTAAGGGTTAATTTTCGCACGGCATTTTCTTCAGGAATATAAATAAAAAATCGGCCCGATGTTTCCTGGGAGGGTAAAGTCGGATGAACCCCTTTCACCGAATAAATCCGATTCGGTTGTCTATGAACTCTCGAAAGATGTTCTGTATTCGGTCTAATCCCAGTTTTCCAAATATTTTTATTACGATATCCGACAAAAATTAACCCGGAAGCTTGGGGTTTAGGATATTCAATTAATGTATAGTCTTCAGGCTTTAAATACTCAAATGGTCCTTCTTTATCTAAGAATTCTTCAAGACTAGGAGTAGGAATCTGTGGTTTGATTAAATCAAAGTTAAATTTTTTATTTAAAGTCCCAATAATAATCACCCGCTCTCGATTTTGGGGCAATTGGAAATCCTTGGAGTTCAATAAATTATAAGTGACACAATATCCTAAGTCTTCTAAGGAATAAAGAATCGTATCTAAAACTTTGCCTTGATCAAGATGTAGGAGGTGCTTAACATTTTCCAAGACAATCACTTGAGGTCTTTTTATTTCAATGATTTTGCATAAATGAAAAAATAGGGTTCCTCGCGTGTCCTTAAAACCATTGCGTTTTCCAGAGATACTAAAAGGCTGACAAGGGAAACCGGCTGTTAGGACATCATGATTTGGAATATTTTGAATATCTAAAGTAGTAATATCTTTTTCAGGTAAATCCCCAAAATTTTGATGATAAACCTTCTGGCAAGCTTCATTAATTTCACAGGAGTAAACACAATGATAGCCAGCTTTTTCAAACGCTATACGGAATCCTCCAATTCCGGCAAATAAGTCAATAAATTTAATTGAATTAGTCACTAATCTTTAACGGGAAGTGAATTTAAAAAATTATAGCATCTAACCTACAGAAATCGCAGCAGCGGTTGGAGCAACTTGCCCAGAGTTTAAGGGAGGCGTATCCGCTGCAATGGGGTGATTCCGGCTAAAAAAGCGGCTCAACTTGATCCGATTGTCGCCTGGTGGGGTGTCGAGGGTGTTTATCTTCTTCACAAGTTGTCTACAAACTAAAAGCGATCGCCCTTTGTTGTTGGTAGCGATCGCTTGTTTATTTTTATAATCACAGGATTTTAAGAGCTTTTGCTAACTAATCTGAAGCGTCCCCAAAAATCTACATAGTGCACATTAGAGTTCGCGGATACCCGTACTGAACCCATTGTCAATGCGGTTTGCTTTACAATTCTTAACTCTTCAGGATATCTCGGCTGGGGGTCGTTTTCTAACCAAATCGGGGGGACCATCATGGGGTCGTAGGCGGCAATGGTATCGATGACTCCGGGGCGATTCTTGAACTGTACCTGCTGTCCCGGGTGAAAAACCACCGCTTCTTCTTGTTCTAGGTCCTTGTCAAATCCAATTGTGACAGCAACCATAAAATTCTCCTTATATCCTTGTATTTTTATTTAGACTAACCTTTTTTGGTCAAGGTTTGGTAAAAAAGACAAAATTTGTTACAAAATTGACAGAAAAATAAAAGTTCTTCAAAACCGGCTTTTTGAATCTATCTTAGGGTAGGTGTCAAAGGGGAATCTACAGCCTTAAAACCAACGAATATCAGAGGTTTTAGCCGGTGACTGAGCCAATTTGTTCTACTGTTCATCAGGATTGAGGCAGCCACTTTATCCCGAAAACCTTTGATAGAGGGTTGTTCTAGGGATTCTAACAAGACTCAGCTCACAATAATCTGGAAAAATTATTAAGCTTAGGAGGAGTTAGGGACAGGATCAGGACAAGTTTTACCAATTGATAAGTAATTGTGCTTAAAGAGTAATTTTTGTCCACTTCAAAATGTCTGGCTTGTCAAGCCCTTATCTCTCGAAAATTTCAGGAAATAAGTAAATAGACTTACTTCAGATAAAAATAAGAGAGGGACACCGATTAAGCGGGCGTCCCTCCCCTTTCAATAGAAATCAAGTGTTAAATCCAGAGATTCAAGGCAGGCATTGTCTAAAGAGGTGACTGCTTTTGAATCCAATTGAGTTACTGTGCCAGCCAGTTTTGGATGATGTCCAGCAAGCTGGAACCCCCAAACCAAAGAGCCATCAAAATAGAGGACGAGAGAATAAATCCCATCACACACAGCACTAACCCAGCCAGGGTAATGGCTCCATCGTCATCAAGTAAGCCAAAGCCGGTCACGAAAATGCCCATCGCCGGTAAGGTATTGGTCCCGGGGATGGGAATCATCATCGAAATGGCCATCAGGGCGATCGCACTCCCAATAACGACCCGACCCCCTAAAGTTGTGCACATATAGGTCAAGCGGGGACGAGAGAGCAACTCGATTTTTTCCAACCAGGGAATCCCAGCTTTTAAAATGCCTTGGACCTTCGATAAGGCGATCGGGTAATTCATAACCCGATTGGGCATCCAAGGACGTTGTGCCCCAGCAACTAGCTGAACCGCCAGGATAAAAATAACAATTCCAAATGGAGTCGAGTATCCGGGCGCCGGTAGGGGTAAAGCTGAAGGTAACGCCAAGAAGACAAACAAAAATCCAAAAATGCGTTCTCCAGCCAGCAGGATAATATCCGCTAAAATTACCCCTTCCGAACGTTCTTCTTCAAAAAAATAGCGATGCAATTCAACAGAAAGTCGAGCCACAGGATTTAGGTGAACGGCGAGAGGAGGGAGATGAGGAGGATGGGGGAGATAGGGCGGATAGGGGAGATAGGGAGAAGAGGGAGAAGGGTTTGAATTTTTCCTGTCTTTTTAGTCTTTATCCTTACCCTTTCATCCCGCATATTCTGATGACATCAGAAGTCTTGAAGCCTTCCAGTCCCCCCCTTGGCAACGCCATCGGGTTAGGGGGGGTCTCTTCAGACTCTTAACAGAAATCTATATCTTCCACTTCCGCAAAGAAGACAACCCCGTAATTTTAAGTGCCAGAGGTCCAAGAATTCATGTATTCTACTTGATCCGAAGTGAGGGTATCCATGTTGATTCCCATTGCTTCGAGTTTCAGACGAGCAATCTCCTGGTCTACTTCCCGGGGAATGGAGTGTAAACCGGGTTGCAACTTGCCTTTATTCTTGACTAAATATTCGCAAGCCATTGCTTGGTTGGCAAAGCTCATATCCATCACCGCGCTGGGGTGTCCTTCGGCAGCGGCGAGGTTAATCAAACGTCCTTCTCCCAGGACGATGACAGATTTGCCAGATTTGAGGTGATATTGTTGGGTAAACGGACGCACGGTGCGAACTTCCGAGGCTTCTGCTCCCAGGGCCTTGAGGTCAATTTCGATGTCGAAGTGGCCGGAGTTACAGACGATCGCCCCATCTTTCATCTGAGCGAAATGCTCACCGCGAATGACGTGCTTGTTGCCGGTTACAGTAATGAACAAATCGCCTTCAGCAGCAGCTTGTTCCATTGGCATGACGCGGAATCCGTCCATCGTGGCTTCTAGGGCACGCACGGCGTTGATTTCCGTAACGATGACGTTAGCACCCATACCCCGGGCGCGTAAGGCGGTCCCTTTGCCACACCAGCCATATCCAGCAACGACAATGGTTTTACCCGCCAATAAGAGATTAGTAGCGCGGATGATGCCATCTAGGGTGGATTGACCCGTCCCATAGCGGTTATCAAAGAAATGTTTGGTTTCGGCGTCGTTGACGTTCATTGCCGGGAAGGAAAGTACGCCATCTTTGAACATGGCGGCGAGGCGCACGATGCCGGTGGTGGTTTCTTCGGTGGTGCCGATGATGTCGGGGAGTTGATTTTGGCGATGTTGGACGAGGTGTACGGTGACATCGCTACCGTCATCGATGATGATGTTGGGTTTGTGATCGAGGGCGATTTCAACGTGACGGTTGTAGGTGGCGCTGTCTTCTCCCTTGATAGCGAAAACGGGAATTCCATAATCTACCACTAGACTCGCGGCGACGTCATCTTGAGTGCTCAGGGGGTTGCTGGCAATCAGGACTGCATCTGCACCACCAGCTTTTAAGGCGATCGCAAGATGGGCAGTTTCGGTGGTGACGTGGCAGCAGGCAGATAAGCGGATGCCAGCGAAGGGCTTTTCTTTGGCAAAGCGATCGCGGATCAGCCCTAGAACCGGCATTTCGCGTCCTGCCCATTCAATTCTTTGTTTGCCTAAAGGAGCCAGAGAAAGGTCTTTGACTTCGTGTTTGAGCTGAGTGGTGGTTGCTGTCATCGAACGGGTTCCTAAAAATAACAAATTGCCATGACTTATCTACCTTACTCTATCGTTCCCTGGGTCGGCAGGGCGATCGCCAAATTTGTTCGGGTGAGCTTCTCCTCTCGGGTTCCTCTGGCGTTTCTACCTCGGTGAGGAGTCTTTTGAACTGGACCATTGTAGTTTTTCTAGCAGGGATGTGGGCAGCTCAATGGGTCCCTCAGAGTCCGGATTCCCCGGATCCATGACAGCGCAAACTTCCCGCACTTGACTTTGTTGAAACACTAGGGTAGCTCGTTTTCAAATTCCCCTAGAAACCTACTGTTCAACTTGTTGCACCTCTTTGGAGGTAATGGATTCTCTGGCTTGAAGTTTAAGTACACTTCCAGGGGTTTTTGATTCCCCTCTATTTCCAGTTTTTTTTCAGCCACTCCCTTGCTACATAACGATAAAACTTTCTTGTTTGAGTATGTCCTTAAGTGTGGCTCTAAAAATGGCCTCTCTGCGTAAGTTACAAAAGCTTAGAAACAGGGAAATAACTATCACTCCCGTTTAGGCTAATGTCCATCTCAAGGCTGAACCAATTGTGGGTTTTCAACCTAAAAATATTCTCCCCAAACAACAACGAGCAGACAGGCGGGGATAATCCCTAAAAAGTTGGCAAAATAGAGGAGAAATGCTCCTCCACTTCCGAGATAGTAGCCTCGGGAGAGCCTAAACCCCACGACGCACAAGGGTGGCATTAAGGCAAGCAAGCGCAGGTTCGGGCCTTACTTGCTTTCTGGGCAGAGATTTGGGTATCCTCTGAGAAGCGTTGCTCCACCCAAACGATTTTTATCCGGTTTTCTTCATCCACTTGACCCTATCCCCAAGAGGTACGGAGGGGGATCCTCTCCTGGGGCGATCGCCCCAGGAGAGGTAGCCGATCAAGGCTGGCCCGAGGGGCGTTTTTTTCTCTAAGTAACCCCTGTGCCTTCCCCAGATAAATGGGCGATAATACTTCATACTAAAGGGAGAGGATGTAGTGATAAAGTAAAAGATATATTTTCTGTAGGTTCAAATTTAAAGGACAAATTTGATACCCGATTCATTTGGAGCCATGACGCCGCCCTTTGGGGGTTAAAAACGGCTCGTTTATCGCTCATTAAAGTTAGATTAGTTTTAAAAGTATTAGAAGAGTTACGGAGCTAGAATTATGGTAAATGAACTCGATAAAGAGCTGAGAAAATGCCGAGCCTTCTTAAGTCTAGCCCTCTGCCTGGTGTTAGCCAATTTTGCTGTATCTTTCAAGTTTCCCGAACTGCCCCAAACTAGGGATGAGCCATTGGAATCAGGGTTGTGTGAGCAGCGAATGGTAGGCATTTTTCACTCCGGCAATAGGATCCTCGACAAATTTTGCTTGTCTGTAGTCTCCCTATAAATAACGGCGTTAAGGGGGAGCCTTAGAGTCGCCGTCAACATCCCTGGTATGTGGGCAGTCCAGAAGAACTGCTAGGGATAACCCCGATCGCTTGGGCTAGTTAAAAGTTGTGAAGGCATCTGTTCCCCTCCATCGGCATCACCTAACGAGAACTGCCTGAGCGTTACCCCCACCCCGATCGCTAGGGTCTCAATTTTTGACCCTCCATTCCCTGGGATGCAGCGGATTTTTACGACAAAAGATGCTCCGTAAGAGCTAGGGTCGGTGAGGGCCTCCAATTAATGATGGCAGCGCCTCCCCCGAAAAGAGCCTCACCCAACCGGCGGCAGTATTTCTGGGGCGTGGGGGTGCGATCGCCAGGGTGCGTTTTCGGGTGGTTTTGGGGTCTTGGCCACCGAGTGAGGGTTAGTGGTCCCTCGTAACTAACCTGACTTTGCTTGACCGGAAGGACAAGGCATCGCCTTGCTTTAAAACGCTATTGAAGGTTTCAGTTGATCATTCGGAGTTGCCGGACTGGGGTTGGGATGGATCTGTGTTGCTCCTTGTTACATCTACTCCCTCACCGATCAGGGAATGGTTTATCTATCTCAGGAGTGAGATATGTTATCTATCTCATGTAGCCTAACCCATTTTCCTCGTTTAAAATGCCCGTTTACATCAGCGACCAAATAAATTAATAAGATGTAACCTGAGAAAGATGAAAATTCTCTAGCTATTAGATAGGATAAATAGGATGAAAGCATAAGTTACTTTGATCGGGTTCAAGAATTTAGAGGTCTCCCCTGTTAATCATCTAACAAGGGAGAATCCAAGTAAAGTGTTGATTACCAACCCTTTCAAGTGATCCAGCCCTACTTCTTACCCCTTCTTTAGCTAGGAAATATTTCAACAGCAAGGGCAAATCCATTGCTACGGTATTTCCAGATTTTTCCAACAGTGGTGGATAATTTCCACTCTTGTTTACCTTAATAAAAAAGTTCACACAACAAAGCAAAGAGGTTTTATGAGCGACTACAAGAGAATTGACAAAAGACGGACTGCTAATCCCGGCGATCGCATTGCTGATGAAGAGCAAACTATTGAAGAAAAATCTAAACAACTCGCGGTAGATTCTCCTGATATTACCGGAGACCATATTCAGGTTCCCACCTATTTTATCGTGGAAGATGAAGACGGCCATCAGGAAGCACTTCATCATGTCAAAGATGCAGAAGAAATTTCTGACGTCATTCGCCAAGCGCGAACCGATGAAGATGGGAATCGTAAGTGGTGGTAAAGTGATCATCTCCTCAGACTAGGATATTTTCAGCATCCCTGCTGAACACCAGATGTACCTCAACAGTATCTCTGGTGAAATATCTAATCTAAGGGAGTAGATGAACATTTTTAAAGTCTAAATCCGCCCTCCCCCCTGGCGGCAATCTACAAAATGCCCCACCCTCCCCGAAAGAGGGGAGGGGAGGATAGGGGAGAGGGAAAGCGCCTCCCTTGAAAAAATTTTGTGGGGAATGTAACGCGATCGCCCTGTAGGTGGAGCAGTACATAGACTGCCCCTCCTCTGGACTGGAGGCGAGGGGTAACTCCTAAATCCTTTAGGTCCCCTATCAGTAATTCAGAACTTGGGCCGATGTATCTTTTTCTAAGACATCACTTCTTCATTACTAGAATAGTCCGGACATTGCGTCGCTTCAGTACGCAGGACCTTATCGGGTTGGACGGCACATTTTAGATAAGGATTATTTTTAAAATATTTACAATTTGTGCAGGGTAATTGACTCACTGGCGGTAAGTTAGAGAGGCGACTCCGGACTGATTTCCAAAAATTAAAGTGCATGACAAACAACACGACCCACACCACTGCAGCAAAGGAAAGCGGTACTAATAATAGATCGCTGGTAGAAAAGCTTTGCTGGGGTCTCATGGGAGACTGATAGGCTGGAATTTCAATTTGTTCTGAAGCATTTAACTCCAGAGCCCCTGTGCTAGAGAGGGTGACGCGATTTGTGCTGTCCTGATAGGTTGGAATCTGATTCATCTTTTTTAACTCTGTATGTTTAGGATGGTTTAGCCAAATATATCCGTCTTCAAACCTTTAAGAAAAATTTTTCTAAAAGCCAGCCGTTCTCTGGGGAAGAACTCTCCCGATTTGAGCGGGGAGACTCTACCCTATTTCACTGAAATGAGGTACAGCAGTTGGATTCACTTTCACCCCTCAATTCTTCCCCCGAGTCCCCGGGTTCTCTTGCCTAACAATTCGCCTTTTTTTTCCCCCATTCTTTCTCTGGGGTAATCCTTAAAGAAAACTGGGATGCTTAGGGGTAAGGGGATTTAAAAGAATCCTTGATGGACTTCATCCAAACGAAAACGCCATAAAAACTTATAAAAAAGAAAGCGCGTTCAAAGGGTTACCCAAAATATAACTTAGAAATAAATCGGGTGATCTCTTTCTCTGGTTGGGTTTATCTCTTCCTCTCAATATACCCCTAGGCTGAAGTTTAGTTTTTCGCCGATCGCTGGAATTTTTACTGGCTTAACTCAATTAAATTGCTGAGATAATTCTCCGAGAAATTTCCCGAACTCCCCTTAAGATGAGTGTCTTTCCAGGTGAAGCCAACGGGCAATTTGCTCCCGGGACTGGGATAACATTCAGGTGGATTTCCCTAGGGGTTTGTAGAGGATACCCAGACAGTTGAGCTGATCGCGCCGGGAGTAATTTTGCGGTGACGGGACCTGGGTACAGGGGGTCAACTGCCTCATCGCGTGGTATTCCCATAGTTTATCCATGAGTTAAACCGCCGGGATCCCTCGCGGGATAGATTTAAAACCCGTTTTCTACAGGGGTATTAGGGGAGGGATATTTTTCCCGGGGGTTAGGGGGCTAAAATGGCATCAAGCAATTTCTCGGGTCCGAAACGAATAGGATCCGTGCAGGGGAGTCCGGTTTCCGTTTCAATTTGCTCAATCGCCTCTCGGGAAGCCGCCTCATCTAAATCGCGAGAATTGAGGGCGACTGCTACAACCTGGGAGGGAGTCAAAGCCCCAGCGGCACTGGCAACCTGTTCATACAAGGCGATCGCCTCGGACAAGGGAGGAATCGGCACATGGGGATGGTTTTTAATATGGGTTTGTCCTGCCCGATGCACGAGAACTAAGTGAGTCGGTTGACTCCCCCGCAACAAGGGTAAAGTCGCCGTAGAACCGGGATGAAACAACGACCCCTGTCCCTCCACCAAAATCAAGTCACAATCGGTAGCACATTGCATCACCGCTTGTTCCACCGCCCCCGCAGCAAAGTCTACTCGCACTGCATCCAGGGCCACCCCTGAACCGGCAATCATCAACCCCGCTTGACCCGTGGCCACAAATTGCGACTGCACCCCGCGCTGTTGGGCGAGGCGATGAATTTCCAAACAAGTAGACATTTTCCCGATCGCCATATCTGTCCCCACGGTCAACACCCGGGGACAAGCCAATTGCCGCGCCTGGGCACTGCCGATTTTCAGTCCCGGGGGTTCTTGTCGGACATCCCAAATCCACTGTCCCTCCCGCAAGGGAAACGGCAGATCCGGATGATGATTTAAAGGGGTATGCAACCCATTCACAATCGATAATCCCGCCGAAATAGCGCGACGGAGTTCCTCAAACCACTCCGGAGGTAACGCACCCCCAGGCGGTGCAATCCCGATCGCCAGGACATCCGGGTTCAGGGCGAGGGCCGCATCCACCGAGGCCACAATTGGCACATCTCGGGCAATTCCCGTGAGTTCTCGTAGCGACTGTCCCGCCGACTCGCCATCGATGACGGCGACCATATTGCCTTCGCTGTATCTCAACAAGGTTAACCCGGTTTTCCCGATCGAACCTACAATGCCTTGATGTTGCAGAATGGCAACGCGATGATTAGCTGTTATACGCACGACGTTGTACTCCTAAACCCGGTAGATCATTGGGCAGCAAACGTCCCTCCTGGACGATCGCCCCGGTAAACGGATCGTCAATTAAATTCAGATGACTATCTAAATCCAGATAATCCGCTAAGGGTGAGAGGTGAGACAGGGCAGTATTTGCCACCACACTATCGGAATAACACCCGAACATCACCTGCAATCCGCAGGCATTGGCGGTGTGAATCATCCGCATCGCTTCTGTTAATCCCCCACATTTCATCAGTTTAATATTAATTCCATGAACGCGATCGGCCAAGGGGATAATATCCGCCCGGGTAAAGCAGCTTTCATCCACGAAAATCGGTAAGGGAGATTCCCGATAAAGGTGCAGTAATTCCTCTTGTGCTGCTACCGGGAGGGGTTGTTCTAAATATTTCACCCCCCGACTGCTCAACCAGTGACTCATGGTGACTGCATCCTCTAGGGTCCATCCGCCATTGGCATCAATGCTAAACCCTGAACCCCGTGGGGCTTCCTCTTGGACCGCTAAGAACATAGCGCGATCGGCCTCAATTCCCGCAGGAGAGCCTAATTTTACCTTAATCGCACAACCTTGGGTTGCCGGGACTGCCTCGGTTTCGCGACTGTCTGAGTCTAAATTAAACCAATGTCGGACCCGGGTTCGGGCCGCCTCGGGGCTACTAATGCCAATAGTGAGAGAGGTAGGGACGATCCGACTGCGATCGAGTCCCCACAATTGCCACAAGGGAAGTCCGACTTTTCTCCCTAACCAATCCTGTAACGCCGTATCTAAACCCGCTTGGGCTGCTGATGGGAATTTCCCCTCTTTTGTGAGAGTCATCAACAACCCTTCAATTTCCTGGCGATCGAGGGGACTAAACCGTTCCAATTGCGGGGCAACTTTCTGTAATGCAGCAACAATTTCCGGTGTTGTTTGAGGTGTACCCCCAGCAGAAAACGGCGATGCTTCCCCCCATCCCGTTATCCCTTCAGCTTCCACTTTGACTAAAACATTTGTACTTTGAGCCGTGGTTCCGCGACTAATTGTTAGGGCAAACCGTTTATGGACGGTAAAGGTTTCAATCTTAATTTTCATAATTTTATAGTCACGATTTCATATAGAATATGGTACTGATAATTCTATAAAAACCCGTAGCGTCAAGCCCGGGGAGGAAAGCGGACAAAGCCCGCCTGCGCGGGCTAATAGATAAACACTACTTTTGACAACCGGATTGAGTATCAGTTGGTCTCAATTGTTCGTAGTCATGACTTCAGTCGTTTTCAATTGTTTGCAGTAATACCAAATCCTGTTATCAAAGACCTCCTTTACTCTCCAGAAAAGCGTAGGCAGGCTTTGTCCGTATAGCCTCCGGGCTTGAGCCTGCGGCATAGCTGGGGATAACCACTGAAGTTGTTACTACAAACTTTCCGATTGATTCCGGCTGAAATTACCGCAATCCTAACCAGGTAAAGAGGTCTTGATGGGTGACAGCTTCGAGTAAGAGCAACCCGAGAAAGGCAATCATAGCAACTCGACCATTCATGCGTTCGGCATATTCGGTCCATCCAAAAGCCGGTTCAGGTTCGGCGGGTAAATCTTGAATGGGGGGTGGGGTAGGGGTGGTTTTTTGCTCAGTCATCGGTGTTATTTTTTAGGAGCTTTCGAGGATTTAGATTCGAGGGCTTGAACGGATTCAATCAGCGATCGCACTTCTTTTGTGCCTTCAGAGGGTTCAAAGGTTATGGGCAGCTTACCCCGTTTGATGGACTGAAATCCTACGGGAGCAAGGCTTAATAATCCTTTGATATCCCGGAAGAAATTACCCACGACCATCACGGCAAATTTGCGTTCATCGACCCATCCGCCTTTTTTGACTAAATCAATTAAGACTTTGCGATGACGAATGGGACGACTGGCTTGATCATCGTTGCGATCGAGAATTTCGTCCTTAATTTTACCAATTTTATCCAGGGGTTCAACTCCCATTGGACAAACGGAATTACAGTAAAAGCAGCGGGTGCAACTCCAGACCCCGGAGTTAGTTTGGTTATAGTTTTTTAAGCGGGATTCGGTTTGGTCATCGCGATCGTCTTCCACCATGCGATAAGCTTTGGCCAGGGCATGGGGACCGACAAACTGCGGGTTCACTTCCACGGCGTTACATTCAGAATAGCAGGCACCGCAGAGGATACAATTGCCGCTTTCCTCTAGGCGCGATCGCTCCTCGGGAGTTTGGAGAAATTCTCGTTCGGGGATTTTCCGGGCACTATTACTCACATAGGGATCAACGGCTTCCAGATTGTTCCAAAACCGCTGCATATCCACTACTAGATCCTTGACAACCGGCATATTTCCCATAGGCGCAATGGTAATTTCGGGAATGGCTCCCGGTGCAGTCGCCCTTGGGGGTGCGCCCGGTAAGGCATTGAGTGCCGAGTTCTCCGTTTGGTCTAGAACCCCGGTGGCGGACCCAGTTTCGGTACTCTGTTCCGCAATTTGGTTCAAGCGCGCCAGTTCAGCGCCGATATTCTCTTTACAGGCGAGGGCAGAACGGCCATTAATCCGCATCGAGCAACTGCCGCAAATGGTATTACGGCAATTTTTACGAAAGGCGAGGGTTCCGTCTTGCTCCCATTTAATCCGATTCAGACAATCGAGGATAGTATTCCCCGCTTCTACATCGAGTTGATAGGTCTGGATCCGAGGGCCAGTATTTTGGCTTTGTCGAACGATTTTAAATAAAACTTGCATGATGGCTACCCAATCCCGTCAGGGAACTGCTTCGATTATATATTGTAAGCCGATTTGCACAGGATAAGGATCGGTGATTTTTTTTCCGGGGGTCCGGTCCTATCCTCTGTGTCCTCGTAAGGGGGCTTCAGCCGCGTCACCAGGACATAGAGGAGGGATATGTTTGGGGGGATATCCCTGCTATTTTGCTCTGTCTTGGCGACAGTGAATGGGCAATTTGAGGGTAAAAGTGGTTCCGGTTCCGGGCGAACTCTGACAATCAAGGGTTCCCCCATGTCCTTCTACGATAATTTGGTAGGAAATCGATAATCCTAATCCGGTACCATATCCGACTTCTTTCGTGGTAAAAAATGGGTCGAAGGCTTGTTGTTGTAATTCAAGGCTCATTCCGGGACCATTATCGGCGATGGAGAGGGTGACGGTGTTTTCTGTAGGCTGTGCGGTGTTGATCCAGATGGTGGGGGAAGGAGTTTCCGGGCCGATCGCGCCTTCGTCATGGCTATTGGGGAGGGAGTGGCGATGGCGATCGCCCGACTCTAAGGCATCGATCGCATTCGTGAGCAGATTCATAAAGACTTGATTAAGTTGAGCGGCATAGCACTGAACTAGGGGGAGTGGAGTATAGTTTTTAATAACAGTAATTCCCGGGCGATCGTCACTTCCTTGCAGGCGATGCCCTAACATCATTAAAGTGCTCTCCAATCCTTCATGCAGATCCACGGATTTGAGTTCCGCTTCATCCAGTCGGGAGAAATTGCGTAGAGATTCCACAATGGTGCGGATCCGTGCTGCTCCCCCTTCCATTGAGATAACTAATTTTGGGAAATCCTCCACGATAAATTCTAACTCAATTTCTTCTTCCAATTGTTGAATTTCCGAGGGAATTGAGCCTAAAGCCTCCCGATACTGATCAATCAATGTTAATAGCTGGTTGACATAAGTTTTCACATAAGTCAGATTGCCGTAAATAAAATTAACAGGATTGTTGATTTCGTGGCAAACTCCTGCCACCAAATGACCCAGACTGACCATTTTTTCATTTTGAATCAGTTGGTTTTGAACGTTCTTTAGATCCGTTAATGTTTGTTCTAATACCCGATTTTTATCCACCAGTTGCATTTGGAGCGATCGCAATTTTAATTGATGCTCCACCCGCACCAAAACTTCGGCTTCGTGAAAAGGCTTGGTAATATAATCATTTCCTCCCACTTCAAAAGCTTTAATTTTATCAAAAACATCATCCAGCGCACTAATAAAAATGATGGGGATTTCCCGGGTTGTAGGATTAGCCTTGAGCTTGGAACAAACCTGATAACCATTCATTACTGGCATATTAATATCCAGCAAAATTAAATGCGGTGAACTTAGCTCTACCGCATTGAGTGCTAGGTGAGGGGTGAGGGCTTTACGAACTCGATAACCTTGTTTGGAGAGAATTATCGACAAAAGCCGGAGATTATCCGGGGTATCATCAACAATGAGAATATCTGAAGGGTGGGGGTTTGGGTTATTTTTATTCATCAGCTTATAAAGGGTCACTCAATCAATAAAATTTAAAAAAGTTGATGCGCTTAAGTCTATCAAACTTTAAAGAGCTTGTCGAGGAGATTATGTCCAATCCCTCACCCTTACCCGATCGCGAATAAAACAGCATTCCTTGCCCCAAGTGATACAAATCTGCTTGTTAAAAGTTGTTTTTATCCAATAGCGGGCTGAGGCAGGCTTTGTCCTTGTAGACCCACCCTTGAGGGTGCGGGTTTTTATAGGTCTTTGAAAACCGGATTCCGTATGAGCAGCGCAAAACCCGAGGCAAGCAACCGGGCTGATGGCTCTTCTTCATGGCTGTAAATAACGCTCTAATCTGGCATTTATTCCCGAAAGTCGCATCGACAGCTTCCACATTCAAACGCTTCACCCTGGGCTTGATTTAGGTAAGTACAATAGCAATTCCTACCGCTTTGCTTGGCTTGATAGAGGGCTTTGTCAGCACTTAAAATCAGGGCATCTAGGGACTCTTGATCCGTGGGAATCATCGTAGAAATTCCGAGACTAATGGTTACGATATCACAGACATCAGATGCACAATGCTTGATATCTAGCTGCTGTATTTCCCGCTGAATTTTGCGGGCGACGGATAAGGCCCCAGCAGAATGGGTATGGGGGAGGATGGCGGCAAATTCTTCGCCACCATAACGGGCGACTAGATCTGCCGGACGTTTAACCGCCTGACAAATGGCTTGGGCAACCTGTTTTAAACATTCATCTCCGGCGGGATGACCATAAGTATCGTTATAGGCCTTAAAATAATCAATATCGCATAAAATTAAGGATAAAGGATGATGTTGTCGTCCTAGGCGGAGCCATTCTTGCTTGAGATGTTCATCAAATTTGCGGCGGTTCGATACTTCAGTTAAACCGTCAATAGAAGCCAATTTTTGTAATTTTTGATTGGCGGTTTTTAAAGCTATTTCTGCCTTTTTTCGATGGGCAATTTCCCGCATGAGTAGAACATTTTTTTCTTCTAAAATTTTATTTTTTTCTTGAAGTTCCGCTTGTAAGCGTTTGATTTTTAGTTGGTTTTCAATGCGGGCAATTACTTCTTCTAGCTGAAAGGGTTTAGTAATATAATCAATTCCCCCAACTTGAAAAGCTTTAATTTTATCCCATACGTCATCTAAAACACTGATAAAAATAATGGGAATATTCTCGGTTTTTTCTGAGTGCTTTAAAGCGGTACAAACTTCATATCCATTCATATATGGCATATTAATATCTAGGAGAATTAAATCCGGGATTAAGGCATGGGCCGCCGTAATCGCCATTTCTCCATTCAAAGCCTTACGAATATAATAGCCATGCTTCGTCAAAATAGAGGATAAAACCCGCAAATTATCCGGGGTGTCATCCACAAGCAGAATATTTCCTTTGCAGGGGATATCTAATTCCTCAATCATAATCTGTGCATCCCTTTTATGATTAACACGGCCCATGATGGAGCTCGTTTAGAACGGATGCAAATAGGGGGAGACCCTGGGAATTAAGGGTGACTGGGATAGATTGAGCCGGTGATAGGATCCCCCTGAATTTTGTGTGTTTTTTCATGCTGGCTATCTCCCCATTTTACAGATATTGATTAGTCCAGGTGATAGATTGATGAAGTCCTCTTTCGTCAAGGGTTAAAGGGTCTAACTTGAATATTCAAGCAACCAATGGATGAGAAGCCTTCCCAAGGGATAATAATCAATCACCCTTGTCGGTTCAGGATTTTAGGGCAGGGAAGGTAAAATAAAATGTGGTCCCTTCCCCCTTGATGGAACTAAACCAGAGTCTTCCCCCGTGACGTTCAACAACTTTTTTGCAGAGGGTTAAGCCAATGCCGGTACCGGGATATTCATTATAGGAATGCAGACGATAAAATGCTTCAAAGATGCGATCGCCTTGCTCAGGGTCGATGCCAATGCCATTATCACGAATTTCAAACTGCCATTCTTCCGGATTATTGAGATTACAGGAAATATCTATTTCTGGGGAAACATCCGGAAGTCTAAACTTAATGGCATTGGCCATTAAGTTTTGAAAAAGCTGCATCAATTGAATCTCATCTCCCCTGATGGTTGGCAGGTGAGCATGAGTAATATTTGCCCCACTTTTAGAAATTTCTCCACTTAAATTAGCCAGGGCTTCTTCTAACACAAAGTTGCAATCAATGGCTTCAAACTCGGGTTGGGGGATGCCAAGTTTAGAATAGGTGAGTAAATCCTGAATGAGGTGCGTCATTCTCCCGGAAGCCTCCATAATATTGGTGAGATAGCGATCGCCATCGGGTCCGAGTTGCTGTTCATATTTCCAGGTGAGCAAATCGGCATTGCCAATAATCACTTGCAGGGGAGATTGTAAATCATGGGATGCCACATGAGCAAATTGCTCCAGTTCCTTATTAGACTGCACCAGTTGAGCATTTAAGGCTTGCAATTCTGCATTTTGGACTTTGAGTTGATATTGGAGGTGTTGAATGGTCAGGTGATGTTTAACTCGGGCCAGGACCTCCTCAATCTGAAAGGGTTTGGTAATGTAGTCCGAACCCCCACTTTTAAACGCTTTGACTTTATCCCATTCATCCTCCAGAGCGCTGATAAAAATCACGGGAATATCCTGAGTCTTCGGGTCAGCTTTCAGCCGCTGGCAGACCTCATAGCCATCCATATCCGGCATCATAATATCCAGTAAAATGACATCCGGTACAAGGGTTTGACAAGCAGTCAGAGCAATTTGACCATTGAGGGCTTTGCGAACTTTATAGCCGCGATCGCTCAGAATTTTAGCCAAGACTCGCAGATTGATCGGGGTATCGTCCACAATCAAAATATCTTTATGGGTACGCTCAACGGGGTCAGAATTCATGATTTCTCCTGTTTCGTAAGTGCCATTAGCGTTTCAAATTGAAAATTATTTGCCAGTTCCGCTAGTGCGTTGGCAAGCGGAGCATTCTCCGGGGGAATTTCCTCAATTAACTCCAAAATCATATCATCACTACATTGGCAGGCTGCATCATAAACGCGGACCACCCAATCTTGGGGCATGAGTTGGAAAGATTGAGCATTCAGGATAAAGGCTGAATCCTCCCTTGAACCTTGAATCCTGTTGTCCGAGGCTGACTCTATTGGCTCATCATAAATATATCGTACCCCTATATGCTCACCGACCTTGGAAAGCAAAACCTCTTCGCGAAAAGGCTTGTGAATAAAATCATTACATCCGGCAGCAAGTACGAGTTGACGATCTTCTTCAAAAGCACTCGCCGTTAAAGCAATCACTACTGTGTTTTGACCCTTTGGGGTGGCTTTAATCTGTCGAGTGGCTTCAAACCCATCGATGTCCGGCATCCTCATATCCATCCAAATTAAATGGGGGTCCCAGCTTTCCCAAATTTCCAGGGCTTCGCGACCCGTGGCTGCACCCCGGACGGAAAAGCCTAATCCGGAGAACAGGGTAATCAGTAGCAGACGGCTTTCAAAGGCATCATCAACGGCTAAGATGCGGTATTCCGGCTGATTGGGTGCTAAGGCGATCGCCCGAGGTTTAGTCTGTCGCTGAGGACTCTCCACAGGTTCCCCGTGACCGGGGCTCAGATCAAAGGAAAACACCGTTCCTTGATGAGGGGTACTGCGAACCTGAATCTGTCCCCCCATCAGTTCCACAAATTTCTGACTAATGGGTAACCCCAGTCCGGTGCCTTGTCCGGATTTCATCCCGGTTTCGGTTTGGGCAAAGGGTTCAAATAGCCGGTGCATCTCATGGGGGGCAATTCCGGGACCCGTGTCTTCGATTTCAAAGTAAAGTTTTTGGAGGCGACTGCCCGGAAGCAGTTTCCCCGGTTGTACCTCCTCGTCGTTGGCGACCCGAACCCGCAGGAAAACCCCCCCAGTTTGGGTAAATTTAATCGCATTCCCCAAAATATTAAGTAACACCTGCCGTAGTTTTCCTTCATCGGTGCTGATAAACTGGGGCACTTGGGGAGCAATCTCAAAATCAAGCTGTAACCCTTTAGATTTAGCCTTGAGTCGCAACATCGTTTCTAGGTTGTCTAGCAGATCCAAAAGGTCGAAACTGGTTTCATGGAAAGCGGTGCGACCTGCTTCAATTTTAGACATTTCCAAAATGTCATTAATTAAATCCAGCAGATGTTCTCCAGCGCGATTAATAATCCGTAATTGCTCGGCCTGTTGGCTGTTCAAGGAGCGATCGCGCGTCATCACCTGGGAAAACCCGAGGATAGCATTCAAGGGAGTCCGCAATTCATGACTCATATTCGCCAGAAATTCACTTTTAGCACGGTTAGCAGTATCAGCGGCGATCGCGGCCTTTTGCAGGGCCTGAGCTTGCTGTTGCATCCGTTCGAGGAGTTGCGCTTGCTGCAAAGCTACCCCTAATTGAGTGGCAATTTGGATGGCAATATTCACCTGTGCTTGTTTCCAATAGCGCGGACCGCTATTTTGATAAATCGCCAACAGTCCCCAGAGTTGATTATGGGCAAAAATCGGGACGATTAGATAAGCTTGCACTTGGAGGCGATAAAGATGTTGCAGTTCCTCGGGGTTTAAAGGGGCTTGTTTCACATCGGGGGTGACCAGACAAGGCAAATCCGACGGGTGGGGATAGAGGGAGTCCCGTTCGCGATCGCGCTGGTCTAGGGATTCTAGGGTCAATTTCCAGGCACTTAGGGCTGCTTCAGCATCCTTCAACCCTGGAGCTTGTAGTTGTGTCCTCGGAGGTTTCCCGTCCGGTGCAGCCATCAGGGGGAGCCATTCTGGGCCCACGGACTCCCAGATCGAGTTCATGTCGGGTTCAGGAGGGCATCGATAGACGACGACGCGATCGCTTTCGAGGAGTTGTCGTAAATCCTCCGTCGTCGCGGCGAAAATCTGGTCGAGTTCCAAGGTTTGGCGCATCCGTTGGAACAGGGTAAAAATGGCCCGATCGCGTTCCGACCGTTCTAAGAGGTCATTTTCTGCCAGTTTGCGATCGCTGATATCGGAAATTGTGCCAATGTACCCTTTTACCGTGCCGTCGGAGTTGATTTCCGCGATCGCCTGACCAATGACCCAGCTAATTTCTCCATCTGGACGCAAGAACCGATACTCGGACTTAAACGGGACTTGATTTTCCGAGGCGGTGTGCCAGTCTTGAATTACCCGAGTGCGGTCTTCCGGATGCAAGGCTGTCATCCATCCGGGTCCAATGGATTCGCTAGGGGACACGCCGGTGATTTCACTCCAGCGTTGATTCACATATAAACAATTGCCCTGGGCATCGGTGTGGAAAATCCCCACGGGAGAGGCTTCTGCTAAGGTTTGATAGCGGCGCTGACTGGCCTGGAATGACTGTTGTGCGATTTTACGCTCGGTGATATCGATCCAATACCCCACGCACTCCCGGGCATTGCCCGCTTCATCCGGCACTAATCTCATGCGATCGTCCACCCAGTGATAGGTGCCATCGGCATGGAGAAAGCGATATTCCTCGCTTACACTGCCTTGGGAGAGGATTGTAGCGATTTTTCCGAAGAGGCGATCGCGGTCTTCTGGATGAATCCGATCTCGCCAGAAGGTGGGGTTTTCTAAAAATTCCCGGGCTTCGTATCCCAGGATCATCTGGACATTTTCACTCATAAAGGTGGCGCGATAGTTGCCGAAAATTTCCGCACTATAGATAATCGCTGGACTGGAACTGAGCAAGTATTGCAGCCGTTCCGTAGTTTGTTGTAACTGGACTTGCGCCGAAACGCGATCGCTGATATCTCGTCCTTCGGGGATCAGTAAGATGACCCTCCCTTGTTCATCCAGGACGGGTTTGAGGGAAAAGTCCAGGGTGAGGGTTATCCCTTGAACCCCTGTAGCTTCAACTTGATAGCGGATAAATTCCCCCTGGGATGCCTGGGATATGGCCTCTATGAGTTGCTGTTGCAGTGCCTCAGACCGATTCCACCAAGGCATTTCCCAGAAGGGTTTACCGACGACTTGGGCCTGTTCTAAGCCGGTAAAATCCAGGGCGGTTTGATTCAGTTCCAAAACGCTGCCATCGGGATTGAGCAGGCCGATAAATTGGAACATGGAGTTAAAAATAGCCCGGAATCGTTGCTCACTTTGTTGCAGGGCTTGCTCCGATTGCAGCCTTTGAATTTCCGCAGCGGCGCGATCGGCAAAGAGTTTTAAAATGGATTCGGTGTGAGCCGTGGCAAACATCGGTTTGACATCGAGGACTGCCAGATGGCCGATGATTTGGCCGGTGGCGGTTTGGATGGGTAGACCCAGATAACTCTCGGCATTCAGGGCGACGAGATCTAGATCCGTGGGAAAGAGAGCCTGTAAATCTTGGGGATAGTAACAACTCCGGCTGGTTTTCAGGACGATTTCACAAGGGCTTCCTTCCACTTGATACTCCACCGTGTCACTCCAGTCCGTTCCCGTCCAAAAGGCTAGGGAACGTAGCCGCTGTTGGGTGGAGTCGGTACATTCAATCAGGAGGGCATACTGGACTTGCAGCACATTGGCGATGGACCGAACACAGGCGCGGAAGAATTCAGACCCCGCCAGGGCTGCGCTGCCTTCTACCATTGCTCGCAAGGCTTCTTCCTGCTGTCGGCGTTCGGTGATATCGATGGTGGTTCCGGTGGCCCCGCGAATTCGCCCTTCCGAGTCCCGTAAGGCGATCGCATTCACGAGGACGTAAATCTGTTGGCCGTCTTGACGCTGATAGCGGCTTTCATGTTGAAGCAAGGGTTCGCCCTCTTTTAGCAGCCGTTCCAGGAGTTTTCTTTCCTGCTTGCGGTATTCCGGGGCGACAAATTGAGTTAATTTACAGCCGAGGGTTTCCGTAGGAGTATAGCCGTAAATTTTTTCCACGGCGGGATTAACAAAAGTATAACACCCCCGGATATCTACGGACCAAATGACATCTTGTGAGGCATCCACCAGGGCTCGATATTTCTGTTCGCTGTGCCGTAAGGCTTCTTGGGTGATGCGGCGCTCAGTGATTTCTCGTTGTAATTGGATATTTTGTTGCTCAAAGGCGAGGCGGGCTTGTTTTTCCTCTTCTAAAAGGCGCGCTTGGGCGATCGCAATTCCCAGTTGAGCAGCGATCGCCTCAATCAATTCTATCTCTTGTGCGGTCCACTCGCGAAAGCGATCGCACTGATGCAAGCTGATAATTCCATTGGCTTGACCTTGATAAAAAATCCCCACGGATAGCATAGACTTGATGGTGACTTGTCGATGCAGGGAATTCGGACTTTCCAGCCTGGGGTCGGTATTGACATCATCGTAGGCGATCGCCCGTTCCTCAAAGAGCAACCGTTCTAAGCCCGGATTGTCTGCCAGATAAATGGTTCGGGGTTTGAGGGAAGAATGCCCCGGGCTTAAATATTCTCCGATGACGGGAATCATCGGCACAGGGTCGTCTACACAGGTGTGAATCAAGCAACGACAGACTTTAAAAGCCCGCCCAATGGCCAAGGCAGCAGTTTCAAAGACTTGCTGAGTTTCGATTTCGCTGCGAATGCGCTCGGTAATTTCCCGCAGCAGATTACTGCGGTATAATTGTTGTTCGATCGCCAGTCGGTTTTGTTCGCGATCGGTGATATCTTTACTAAAGGTCAAAATGGCGGGATTCCCATCGATCTCAACGAATTCCGCACAGATCAAAACCGTTTTGATTTCCCCAGTTTTGGTGCGTATTTGGGTTTCTAAATTGCTCAGGCTGCCTTGCTGGCGCAATTGCTCCAAAAGGGTAGCAGTAGCGTCTACATTGAGGATAAAATTGAGTTCGTGGCTGGTCTTGCCGAGGATTTCTGCACGAGAATAACCCCGTTGCTGACAAAACCCTTCATTGACTTCTAAATACCGGCCTTCCGGCCAAGAAAGGATAGCGATCGCATCGGGAGAAGCCCGAAAAGCTAAGGCAAATTTCTCTTCCGTCATCTGCCGCTGGTGATCCGCCTGTTGTCGTTTTGCCCCTTGCAGGGTAACCGCTGCCAGGTCCGCCAGGGACCGAATGAAGTTTTCCTCCTCTGGCGTCCACAGGCGATCGCGAGTGAACCGGGTACTTTCTAAGAACCCAATGGTTTGACCCTCCTGGCGGATCGGGGCTAGGGAGAGGGAACCCTTTAATAAGGGCTGCTGGGGAGAGTCTAGGGAGTTCTCGGGCTCGCCGTGACCCCCGAAGGTGAGGGAATCTGTGGAGGCGGCTTTGGAGGCCAAATAATCTCCTAGGATAGCTGGACTGAGGGGATCAACCCCTGGTAAATTTTTTTCAAAGCTGGCTAATCGTTCCAGTCTAGTCCCCCGTTCGTCATACAACCACACCCCGGAGCGATCGAGGTCTAAATAGTTGACTGCAGCGGTAATCAGTTTGTCAAAGGCGGCTTGTAAATCTCCCTGATAGAGGTCTGGACTTTTAGCCAGGTCGGTTAAAAGGGTGTTTTGGATCCGGAGTTCTTCCGCCCGGTCTAGGAGGGCGCTTTCTGCTACGAGGCGATTTTTGATTTCTTGTTGGAGGTGATGATTTTTGGCTTCCAGTTCTTTTTGCAGCGATCGCAAGCGCAGTTGATTTTCAATTCGGGCAATGACTTCTTCTACCTCAAAAGGTTTGGTAATATAATCCACTGCGCCCAGGGAAAAGGCTTTGACTTTATCCAGAGCATCACTTAAAGCCGTTAGAAAAATAATCGGAATATCTCGGGTCCTGGGGTCACCTTTCAGGAGTTGGCAGACTTCATATCCATCAAGTTGGGGCATCAAAATATCCAGCAAAATGAGATCCGGGGGGTGGACCACCGCAGCAGCGATCGCGGATCTCCCCTCTAGGACTGGACGAACCACATACCCCCGCTGGGACAAGACTTGGGTTAACAGGCGGAGATTTTCTGGGGTATCGTCTACGACTAATAGATTAGCGGCGCTTTGAGAGCTGTTCATTTTTATAATTGACTCTGACGAATGAAAGACAACATACTCGGATAATCAAATTCATCCACCCACTGCTTCAGGGCCTCTGCGATCGCGGCATTTTGCTCGGGCGGATGGAGGGCAATCTGGGCGATTATCTTGTTCATTGCCGCTAGGTCAATACAGACTACTGCTCGTTCCAGTTCTTGGAGAATCCCCCCAGGCAGGTCCGAGAGCAATGCTGGATTTAGTAAAATCGGCGGCTTGAAGCCAGGGGGTTCTGGAGGAGATTTTTCTTCATAAATAAAACGCGCACCGATATAGTTCTCTATTGTCTCAAAGATAGCCGATTCATCCAAGGGTTTGCGAATCCAATCATCGCATCCTGCCGAGAGGATAATGGCTGTTTCTGAGGGGAGGATACTCGCAGTGACTGCAATAATCACCGTCTCCTGATCTGAGGTGAACTCCTTAATTTGCTGGGTCGCTTGATAACCATCCAGGACCGGCATCTGCATATCCATAAATATCAGATGGGGATGCCATTCTGACCACAGGGCGATCGCCTCTTGTCCGTTCCTCGCTTCCCGCAATTCAAAGCCGAAGGGAGACAGCAGGGCCATTAACAGTTGCCGATTATCTAATTGATCATCCACAATCGCAATCCGATACCGGGGCTGGTTCGGGACTAGGGCCACTGGACGGGGTGCAGTCTCAGGGGTCGCCTCGGGGATTTCCGAGACTTCCTTCACCGGCAGATAAACCGTGAAACAACTCCCCTGCCCGATTTTCGACTCCAATCTGATCTCCCCTCCCATCAGTTGGACGAATTTGCGCGAGATCGGTAATCCCAGTCCCGTACCTTCGGGAGACTTGGATCCGCTTTTGGTTTGCACGAAGGCATCAAAAAGATTCCCGATGTCTTCCTCGGCAATTCCCGGTCCGGTATCTCTCACTTCAAGGGCCAACATATTCCCAGGAACCGGGGAAATCACCCCCGCTTGATTGTCCCCAACTGGACCCAACTCCTGATCCGGACTCCAGCGTCTCACCCATAAACTCACCCCCCCGGTTTGGGTAAACTTTATGGCATTTCCTAATAAATTAATCAACACCTGTCGCAGCTTCATTTCATCGGTCTCTAAATACCGGGGAACCAGGGGACCATAGTCTACGGAAAGCTGCAATCTTTTTTCCTGGGCTTTAAAGTAAAACATCGATTTCACATCATCGAGTAAGCGATACAAATCAAAACGGGTTTCTGTCACGCTCATGCGTCCTGATTCAATTTTCGCCATATCCAAAACATCATTAATCAGGGTCAATAGATGTTGCCCACTGCGCCGAATAATCTCAGTCTGTTCTCGACATTCCGAGGGTAAGGCGGGATGGCGTCCGATCAACTGAGTAAAACCCAGAATCGCATTCAGGGGGGTTCGCAATTCATGACTCATATTTGCTAAAAAGCGACTTTTCGCCCGATTTGCAATTTCCGCCGCTTCTTTGGCCGCCACTAATTCAGCCGTTCGTTCTTCAACTTGTTGTTTTAAAACTTGATTGTAATCATTTAAAACTGCTTTAGCTTGCAGGATTTCGCTAATATCTTCATAGGCATTGATGGCATAAATAATATTGCTTTCAGAGCTATAAATGGGGATTGAATAAATTTTTAAAGGAACAATCTGCCCGGAATCAAAGCGAATTTCAATATCATCAATCATCACGGTTTCCCCCCGTAATGCCCGGATGCCCGGGAGTTCTTCGGTGGGGTAAAGTTGAGCGGTCCCGGTCCGATAGACTTGATAGGTTTTGGCTAAATCTTTAGCGGTGACCTGGGCAACAATCCCTTTTCTAAATAAGCGTTCTCCCGTGGGATTAACATAGGCCAAACTGCCATCGGGATTCATCACCGTCACGCCCACGGGCAAGGCTTCCAGAAAGTCATGCAAGCGGCGCTCACTCTGGGAGAGGGCCTGATTTAAAGATTGCAGTTCCACTAAGGAATTTTGGAGTTGGTGTGCCATTTGATTAAAGGAAAGGGCTAATTCTCCCACTTCATGAATCTGAGAGATATTCACGGGTTTGTGCCGTTCTCCTTGGGCTATATCCTTCGCGGCTAAATTGAGAGATAAAATCGGTTCGGTGATCCAGGCAGCGGTTATCAGTCCGCAACCGATCGCCCCACCAAGGGCAAGGATACAGAGAAAAACCATCAGACGAGTGTTCTCTTCGATGTCCTGCATAAAATCCTTTGCAGGAATCACTACGGCAATCACCCAATCTAACCCTAAGTCATGCTGTACGGGAATTAGTTTTAAATAATGAAGATTTCCCTGGATGTGAAATTGGAAGTCTTGAGGTTGCTTGAGGGTCTGCCAATTGGTCCGCTGCGATCGCAAATATTCACTGGTTTGGTGAACTAAAGGGTCCTCACTCTCGGTCCCATGAAGCCGTTGCAACTGTTTAGTGTGATTGTCTTCCCGGATACGATAGGGGAGTTCATAGTTGGAACTGCCGACGAGCAAACCATTCCGTTCCATGATAAACACTCGTCCCGTATTCCCCACCCTCAACTTCGCGAGGAATTCGGGCATCAAGGAAAGATCACAGGCGGCAGAAAACACCCCCAGCAGTTTCCCACTGCGAGGATCATAAATGGGATAACTGGCATTGAGCGAGAGGTCCGAACCATCCCCTAGCTGAAAAATGGGCACCCAAGTGGGTTGACCCGCCTTGACTGCTTCCCGATACCAGGGACGCTGCTGTACTGGCGGTTGCCGAAATTGGCGGATCAGGTAAGTTTTGTTACCGTCCTGCCCCAGACGATAATGATAGATTAAGTTCGGTTCCACGGGATCCGACATCAGGATTCCCAAGATGGGATAAGAAGAGGCGACTCGCAATACCCCTTGTTCTGTGCCCACTAAAATGTTACTGACTTCTTTAAATACCTGGATCTGTTGAAACAGATGCCGTTCAAGTTCCTGGGGATCTCCCAGATTGAGTTGACCATTGTGAACGGCTTCGGCATTGATGCGATTGATCTGGTGGGGAATAGAGAGATATTCGGTGAGTTGTTCGTTGAGGCGAGCGCTCACCTCATCCATCAACTGGTAAGCGAGTTGGGCGATCGCCTTTTGACTGTTCCGATAAGAGAGGTATCCCGTCATCCCCACCGCCAACACAATTTGCAGCACAAAAGGAATAATTAAAACCAGGCGTAGAGGGACCTGTTTAACCCAGGGACTAACCATAGTGGCGATCGCGTTCTTGAACATAAATTATCAAGATAACGTCATAAAGAGTCTTTACTTAGTGTATCCCCTCATCCCATCTCTTAGGCGAATTGAATCCAATTTTTCCTTTAATTTTTCCTTTCAATTTAACGATGATTTCTAACTCCCCAGTATTGACCCTCTTTCCCCAGGGGACAAACCCTCTATCTCCTACCCCCTAACCCCTGGATTCATCCGCGCTATACTTAAACCCCGGTTCACCGCTAGTTAGATTTAAAATCACCTCTCGCGCCACCGCTTCCACCACATTAATGCTCACGGAATTTCCCAATTGATAATAAGCGCGATCGGCCCTGGGATGCAGCCTAAATTCATCGGGAAATCCTTGCAATCTCGCCGCTTCCCTCGGCGTAATCTTTCTCACCCGACCCTGATAATAAACCCCTAACCGATTCCCATCACTCGCCACTAACGTCACCGCAATTTTATTCGGGTCCAAAAACTTATACACCTCAAAAGAAAAATTACCCGCCACCGGCTTATATTTCCCTTGAATCAACTTCAGATAATTCTTCGCCACCAGAGACCCTAAAAGACTCCCCAACTCAGGAGAATCAAAAAACGTCGCAATTTGCTCCTGACTCAACAACTTCCCATCTTGGTCTTTTCCAAACTGAGCATGACGCCGCTTCAGGATAAACCGATTCATTAACTCCCTTTCTTCAGGACTACATTCACCGCGCAATCCCAACTCCCAAGAATGAATCGAATTCCCCCCCCGATAGTCCAGTAAACGCATCCCATGTAACCGATTCAAATCTCCTTCCAATCGTTTCTGTAAAGCCTCAATCAATTGGGGCGAACAATTATAGTTCTCCGGAGCATCCTCTTCTAAAATATCAGCCACCGTTACTTTTTTTGGCTTCAAGTCAGACCCCGCAAGCTGCTGAAAATTGTAAGCATGAGAATCTTTTGGGCCTAAGTCAGAACATAACTTAAACTGGGGACAACCATTTAATACCCCCAGTAGATACACCCGTAACCGATTTTGAGGCAGTCCAAAATTTGCACTATTCAGCAAGAAGACCTCAAAACTATAGCCCATTGCTTCCATATCCTGCTGAATCTTTTTGAGGGTTTCCCCCCCATCATTTGTTAAAAGTCCTCGCACATTTTCAAAAATAAAGGCTTGAGGCGGGTCGAGTTTAATTAACCGGATAATTTCAAAAACTAAAGTTCCTCTTTTATCCTTAAATCCCCCTTGCTTACCGGCAAAGGAAAAAGACTGGCAGGGAAATCCGGCTAATAAAATATCATGAGGCGGTAGTTTTTCTAGGCTGCGGATATCTCCTCGGGGAGACTCGCCAAAATTTTGCTCATAAACTAAGCAGGAATCGGCATTAATTTCGCTGCTCAGCACACAATGAGTTTTTATTTCCAGTTTTTGAGCGGCTTTCTCAAAGCCTAATCTCATGCCTCCAATTCCAGCAAATAAATCGATAAAACGAATGGTTTTCATCGGGTTAGGGCGTTGATACCGTTTTTTAAAAATCGGAGCAGAAACCGGGCTACTGACCCTGATTTCTTGTAGATTAGCAAAAAAAATGGGGACTCATAAAGGGTCATTTTAGAGGGTGATTGCTAATCGCCATTTATAGAATAGCGGATGTTCATGCGGACTGCATAAATAATCAAAAGACTTCTTTTTGGCAAGCGGCCTAAAATACGGGGGGATATAGCCTGGAAAGGTGATTTTCAGGGAAAGAGCCTGCCTATCGACTCCAGAAATAGACTATCCGGATTTGCCCGGTACGCGTTGAAACAGTGGCTAAGTATTGGTCTCCTATTGCCTTGACCCCACCCTGAAATCCCTATGATATTTCCTCGATTTAAGCTCAAAGCAGCGTATTTTTTGGCCGGACTGTTAACAGTTTTACTAGCCCTGAGTTTATCTAGTCCGGGAAACGCGGTTCCCGCCGATATCCAAACCTTTGTGAACCGATTGACTCCGCAGATGGAACGGCTTTTACAACAGCAACTCCATCGCAGGCAAGTCTTTTTTGATATTTCTCCTGAGCAGTCGGGAACGATTACCCGATTGGAACCTTATGCTCGGATTCACCGCGATACGGTCTTTGAGGTTAGCATTAATTCCAATGGAAATATTCCGGTTTTAATGGGAAAGGTTTTAACTGCCACAGAACGAGACTTAATTGAAGGATTAGCTGGGGAAAGTTTCCCCAATGGGGCAGAATCCCATTTGGCCATTTTTCCCTATTCTGATATTGATTTAGATTATGGGATTACGGTCAAAGCCTCTAGCAATCTCTATACAAAACCGACTTTAGAAATTAGAGACTTAGCCACCCAAGTACGGATGGGTACCCCAGTCCAGCTATTAGACTATAGTTCTGATGGCAAATTTGCCCGAGTTAGAATAGAAGATGATGGATATCTGGCTTGGATTCAACGGCAAGATTTGCTAGAATGCGATCGCCCGACTTTTGAGGCTTGGATCACTGCCCCCAAAGTCCAACTCACGGAGACGATTTCTCAACCCCAAACCCTCTATTTAGGAACCCGCCTCCCCTTAGTTCCCCAAGAGACTTCCGGGGATAAAATCACCGTGCGCTTACCGGATAGTCGCATCCTCCAATTGCCCGATCGCCAGGTGACTTTTCCCCAACTAATCCCCGATAAAACTCTCTTGATTCAACTCGCCCACCAATTTATGCCGCAGAAAAAATATGGAGGAGGTTCTTATTTATGGGGGGGAACTATTGGCGATCGTCTCGACTGTAGCGGATTTGTCCAGACGGTTTTTAGAGAGGGAAATTTTTATTTACCCCGCGATGCCTATCAACAACAACTCTACTCTCAACCTGTGGCTGAAACATTGCAAAACCTGGATGAATTACAACCGGGGGATTTAGTTTTTTTCAGCGAAAATCGCCGGTTAGCCACTCATGTGGGGATTTATATTGGCAATTCTCAATTCATTCATTCTACGCCCCGAGGCGGTTACAGTGGAGTGAAAATTAATCGCCTCAGAAAGGGGACGGAATACGATCGCTATTTTCAGCGGATTTATTTTGGGGGGGGACGAGTACCCGCAATTCCCATCGGCGATCGCACCCTGCGCCTTTCTCTCTAATGCGGCAACCTGTTGGGATTGCCGCTATCTGGAGTCCGCCTGGAGTCACCAAGACTCGGTGATTCCTCATTCCGGTGGGAAAAAACGGGAGAAGTCACGCCATTATTGTAGTCCCAAAATAAAATCGGGGATTAAAGCCTTCATCGGGTGATTACCTCCTTCCTTTGTAAATGTCAATGATCGTGATCTCCCAGATGAGTCGATCAACCTCATGGGTTTGGTATGCTGGCGATCGCAACTCCGGGCTTCAACCCACTCCATACTTGAAACCGTAGAGTTGTTTTAAACAACGATGACTTACAGGGAAACACTGCATACAACCACCCAGAGAACGCCCATATCAACAGATGAAATCCTTGAAAAAATTTTTAAATTTCGTCAGCTTACTCGTTTGGATCAACAGTTGTTGATGTCTGGTTTGCTATCCAGAGAGGCGATCGGTGAGGCTGAGTGGTATAAAATTAACCAGGTATTCGACCTCATCCACCAGGGTTTAATTCGCGTGGTCGATTAAACCCTCCAAGTTTCCCGGTTCCCTTTTAAAACAATCCCAGGGTATCTCCATAGAGTCAAATTATCATATTTTTCCCTATTTTTAATGTAATTTCAGTCAATAATTCAGCCAAAAAGCCGGTTTATTTTTGCATAAACCGGCTTTTTGCACATCCCTGATAGCTGCGGAATACCTATCCCACTGTTCCCGGAAGTAGAAGAAAGCTAGAGAAAAGTGGGAGTTGCTTCCCGACGCCATCGGCTTAATTCTGGGGAACTCCGGACTTATTCAAGTCAGTCTCCAATCCCGTCAAACAGTCAGTGGATTCACGGATCCCCCGGTTTTAATCCAGGCAATGCGTTGCTAGGCTAGAATTTTAGCATCTATTATTTAAAAATCCGCAACTTGTCAGTGATTGCGATCACCCCTGTTCTGCCAAACGATCGCTGTTTCTCGGTTTCTGCATCACACAATATCACCGAAAAATCACGGATATTGACCATAAGTCAGGGAAAAGCATTCGTATTTTTACGCAGAGTTAGGAAGGGGCGTGAACCAGTACAGTCTCGCCGCTTCTCCAGATACATACCGATCAACCGAGGAAATTTGTATGAACGTGGTCCTTCAGCCCCAAGGTAATTTAGACTTAAAAGCATCGGCAATGCTTCAACAAAATATTGCTCGTTTAGCCTGGGAAAAATACAATCGCTGGTTCATTGATTTAGGTGAAGTCACCACGGTGAGTCATTCTGGATTAATGGCATTAATCACCGCCAATCAACTGGCTAAAAAAACAGGCCGCCGTTTAAGCTTGTGTAATCTGAAAGGATCGGTGATGTATCTGCTGGAAATTACTGAACTGGATCGGTTACTGGATATTTTATCCGATGACGATGAACCTGTGGGAGTTGTGGATAAAATTGTATTTTGAAAAAGTGGCGATCGCCCTGCTTATAGGGTGTCTCAGGGTGAGATTGCGATCGCTGGCTTAGAGGGTATTTCCCACAGATTCTGGTCACTCGTCACCCGATTCAGTTTCCAGCTTACACTTCCAGGGTTTCTTTTTCCGCTTCGGGGAGATGATAGTCCCCTCCTCCCTTAATTTCAAGTAACATTTTCCCCTTTTCTCCGGTAATTAATCGCGCCCCCCGTTTGCGGGTAAAATAGTTCCAACCCCACTGAATCATCACGATTAATTTATTGTCAAATTCAATCAAAAAGTAAATATGCACAAAGACCCAAAATAGCCATGCAATAAACCCAGAAAATTGAATAAATCCTAAATCTACAACCGCCGCATGACGTCCAATTACCGCTAAACTGCCAAAATCTACATAATGAAAGGGCGGATATTCCTTCTGCTTGAAGCGGTTTTGAATCACCTTTGCTACATATTCCCCTTGCTGCATCGCCACTGGTGCCACCCCGGGTAAAGGTTTGCCATCTTGATGAGCAAAATGCGCCAAATCCCCGATCGCAAAAATATTCGGATATCCCGGTACACTTAAATCCGCCTCCACAATCACCCGTCCAGCGCGATCGCGTTCCACTCCCGTCCGTTGGGCCAAAATTTCCCCCATTCCCGACGCTTTCACCCCTGCTGCCCATAATAAAGTGCGAGTGGGAATGATTTCCTCTCCCTCTTTGCGCCGGACTGTTACCGCATCCTCTGTAATATTGGTAACCAAACTATTGGTTTGGACACTCACCCCTAATTCATGTAAAGATTTTTCCGCTTTCGCGGACAATTCTGGGGGATAAGGCGGCAGAATTCTATCCATCCCTTCTAACAGCAAAATTTTCGCTTCAGTGGTGTCAATATTGCGAAAATCTTCTTTTAAGGTATTATGAGCCAGTTCTGCGATCGCCCCAGCTAATTCTACCCCAGTCGGTCCCCCTCCGGCGATCGCAAAGGTTAACCAAGCTTGACGTTTTTGCGGGTCCGTTTCCTTTTCGGCTGCTTCAAATGCCATAAAAATTCGCCGCCGCATTTCTAAGGCATCTTCCACGGTTTTTAAACCGGGCGCTTTGTCTTCCCAGTGGTCATTGCCAAAATAATGATGACTCACTCCTGTGGCCACAATTAACGTATCATACCGAATTTCTTGCCCCAACAACTTCAATTTTTGCTGTTCTGGGTCAATATCCACTGCTTCTTCCAGCAGCACTTTAGTATTCTTATTTTTACTGAGGACACCCCGCAAGGGAGAAGCAATATCTGCGGGGGAAAGGGTTCCCGTTGCCACTTGATAAAGCAGGGGTTGAAATAAATGAAAATTGCGTTTATCAATCAGGGTGACTTGGACGGGAGCCCGCCCGAGGGACTGGGCAGCATACAGTCCCCCAAATCCACCCCCCACAATTACAACCTGATGAATCGGTGTTGTCGAGTTTACATCTACCATGAGTTATATATTTCTAGTTTTAGAGGTAATTTATCCCCCTGTTCCACTCTTAAATCCCGCCATAACGGGTTGAGCTTGAGGACTGCTTCCACTTTAAAAGAAATTCTTAACAATCGTAGTAGTGACGGTTACAGACTTTGAGCCTTATGAGTCTAGGGACCCATTAATTTGCCCATTAAAGCCATACACCTGACGACTGCCGACAAAGGGAACTAATTCCACCTCTCGCTGATCTCCCGGTTCAAACCGCACCGCAGTTCCTGCCGGAATATCCAGGTGCATTCCTCGGGCGGCATCTCGGTCAAAACTTAAGGCTTCATTGACCTCAAAAAAATGATAATGTGACCCAACTTGAATCGGGCGATCGCCAGAATTTGCTACCTGCAATCGGACGGTTTTTCGTCCCGCATTTAGCTCTATTTCTCCCGTTTTAACAATAATTTCTCCAGGAATCATCATCACCTCTTACCTGTATTATTCCAGATTAAATCGGTTAAACTTACCGAATCGGATTGTGAACCGTCACCAATTTTGTGCCATCGGGAAACGTCGCTTCCACCTGCACTTCTGCCACCATTTCCGGTACGCCTTCCATCACTTCCTCTCGGGTGAGTAAGGTTGCGCCATAGCTCATCAAATCGGCGACTGTTCTCCCATCTCTTGCCCCTTCTAAAATAGCAGCAGAAATATAGGCAACAGCTTCCGGATAATTTAAAAGTAAGCCCCGATTTTTACGACGTTCCGCAACTAATGCTGCCGTAAAAATTAATAATTTGTCTTTTTCTTGGGGAGAAAGTTGCATAATAATTCCTTCAAATCGGCCAAACTCGCGGAGGACAACTCGGACGGCCTATAAACCTCAGGCGCAGGAGTTGCCAAACTTCGCTAAACCAGTTTCGCACTTCTGGGGTCGAAGATCCACGATATCGACATAATAATCCGTGAGTGAGCCTGGTGACCCCAGCTTCGCCGTCGGAGGAACTGGAACGCGTCTCCCACAGCGATCGCGCTTCCTGGACCAATTCCGGGGTCACCGGGTCCGCAATCCAGGCGAGAGTCGCCACAATGGGGAAACCGCCTAAAGCATGGTCCGAGGCAACTGCGGACTCACTCCCCTGGAGATGTTGGCGATCGATCCACAGGGGACGACCCTGTTGCCAGATTTCTGTCTGCGATCGCCACTCTCCCTCAACAAACGTTTCCCCCCGGGCACTCCGTCCAAATCGGTTAATTTCCCACAACAAAAAGCGGGCATCCGGGGCTAATTCAATGCGTAAATCTTGGCGATAGATTGCTCCATTAAAAATAATACTTTCCTGGGGAAGCCATTCACAATAAGCCCCAGAATCAACCTGAATTTGAATAGTTTGCCGTGCAACTTCACCCATACTCCGATAAATTTTAGCTGCCGCTGCGGTGGTAATTAAGGCATGAGCATTCTCCTGGAGATGAATCGATTGGCCCAGGGAATCACCCCCAACAATTCCCCCAGCAGTATGCAAAATCACGCTATGACAAACCCCTTCCCCTTCCGGATAAAAGGGGCGCTGCATCTTGAGAGGGGCCGTCGCCTTAGCCGATACCATTTGGGTGGCTGTTCCAGATTGAGCATAAGCTAATTCTAAGCTGCCATGCCATCCTTTAAGCCCTGGATTTTCAGTCAGACTATTCTTCACAAATTCTCGGATTCAGGTTACATCAAATCCTACTATAGCCTGCCCTTTGACCAGAAATCCAGTTGTCATAGCCTGTAGAACCCAGACTTTTTGATTACACCGCTAGGAATCTTTGAATGACTTCATTACTGAGTTCTGCAGTGGAACCCGAGGCAACAATGCCTCCTTTTTGCATAGCATAATACCAATCGGCTTCTCGAACAAAATGCAAATGCTGTTCTACTAACAGGACTGAAATGCCTTTTGATTGGATAATTCGACGCACTGCCGCTTCAATTTCTAAAATAATGGAAGGTTGAATCCCTTCCGTCGGTTCATCGAGGATGAGTAAGCGAGGATTTCCCATCAAGGCGCGGGCGATCGCCAGTTGTTGTTGTTGTCCCCCACTCAAATCGCCTCCCATCCGGTGTAACATTTTATTTAAAACAGGAAATAGCTCGAAGATTTCATCAGAAATTTCCAGGGTTTTAGGGCGCGTGGGTCGCGCTTCTAAGCCCAAAATTAAATTTTCTTTCACCGTCAAGCGGGGAATGATTTCTCGACCTTGAGGTACATAGCCGATGCCCATTTTAGCGCGGCGATCGCTTGATTTATCAATAATGGGTTGACCCTCTAAATAGATTTGTCCCTTCCGAGGTTGCAGTAACCCCATAATCGTTTTTAACAAAGTAGTTTTGCCCACTCCATTGCGTCCAATGAGGCAAACCATTTGTCCCGGGGATACGTTCAAATCCACATCCCGTAAAATGTGACTTTCTCCATAATAAACATTCAAGCCAGATACTTGTAGCATCCGATGGGTTGAGGGTTCTGTCAGGTAGGGGTTTTCCAGGTTATCCAGTGAATTCATCAACTTTATTCTCAGTTTTTATAGGGTCTTAATCGGGCTTATTCTTCATCTTCCTCGGTACTTCCCAAATAGACTTGAATCACTTTGGGGTCATTTTGCACTTCTTCAATACTTCCTTCACAGAGTACCGAACCCTCATGTAATACTGTCACTTTTCGGGCAATTTGCCGCACGAATTCCATATCATGTTCAATCACAATAATCGAATGACTTTGAGCCAAGGAAATCAGTAATTCTCCAGTGAGGGCGGTTTCTTCATCGGTCAAACCGGCTACAGGTTCATCAACGAGCAGTAAATCGGGAGATTGAGCCAGTAACATCCCAATTTCTAGCCACTGCTTTTCCCCGTGGGAGAGTAATCCCGAGGCAATATCTGCTTTAGCAACCAAACCAATAGTTTCGAGTAACGTTTTGACCGTATTGTGTTCCGAAGCCGGGGTCGGTTTCAATAAGGTTTGAAATACATTTTTATTCCGATTGCAGGAAATTTCTAAATTTTCCCGGGGGGTAAGATTTAGGTAAACCCGTGGGGTTTGAAATTTACGACCAATGCCAAACCGAGCGATACTATCTTCAGAATATTTTCGGAGGTTTCGCCCTTTAAAGAAAACTTTCCCTTGGGTGGGTTTAACCTTTCCGGTAATCACATCTAAAAAGGTAGTTTTTCCAGCACCATTGGGACCAATAATGACCCGTAACTCCCCCGTATTCATGGTGAATGTCAGGTTATTGAGGGCATTAAATCCGTCAAAACTAACCGTTAAATTTTCAATTTCTAAGATGTTCTCGTTCACGGACTCTCTCTCAGATACTTGATGACTAGAATGTTTCCCCAATCAACTCATTGGAAGTCGATTGGGTTAAGGCTCCAGGGTTTCACGTTCCCGTTGAATTTCGGGGTCTTCTGCTAACTTAGGATAGGTAATCACATAGCGGGGACGTCCGGTAATGGTGCGAATGAAATTACCCGCTTCGGTCCGCAACCAACCCACAATGCCATTAGGAAGAACTAAGACGACAATCAGGAATAGTGCGCCTTGGAAAAACAGCCAAATTTCGGGGAATTGTTCGCTTAAAAAACTTTTCCCATAGTTAACTAATAAGGCTCCGAGGATGGCTCCAATTAAGGTTGCTCTACCGCCTACCGCCACCCAAATAACCATTTCAATGGAAAAGGCAATATCCATTGCTCTGGGGGAAATGATACCGGATCTAAGGGTAAACAGTGCGCCGCCGAGTCCGGCTAAAGCGGCAGAAATGGCAAAGACTAAGACTTTATATCCGGTGGGATTGTAACCTGAAAATCGAACGCGGCTTTCATCATCCCGAATGGCAATGAGTAAGCGTCCGAAACGTCCCGAGGTTAACCAGCGACAGAGAAGATAGGAACCCGCTAACAGGATGACTGTGATTACATAAAACCCATATTGTGTATTTGGGTTGGAGATGGGAAATCCTAACAGGGTTTGAAAATCTGTGAGTCCGTTGGTGCCGTTGAAGAGTTTTTGTTGTCCGTTGAAGAAGTTAAAAAAGACGATGGTAGCCGCTTGGGTGAGAATAGAGAAGTACACCCCTCGGATGCGATTTCGGAAGACGAGATACCCGAGAAAGGCGGCAAGGATGCCCGGAATTAACAGGATGGCGATCGCCGTGAAGGGAAACGATGAAAAAGGCCCCCAAAACCAAGGCAGTTCCGTCACTCCATAGAGTCCCATAAAGTCCGGAAGTTGACTGCTGGCAGTTTCAGGAATTTGTAATTTGATATGCATGGCGATCGCATATCCCCCAAGGGCAAAAAATATCCCATGTCCCAAACTCAGCAGTCCCGTATAACCCCAAATCAAATCAATTCCCAGAGCAACGATCGCCAAGGCTAAATACCGATGCAACAAATCCAAGCGAAAATCTGACAAAACCAGCGGCATGACTGCAATCAAGATTAAAGCCACGACCCCTATCGCCGAGAGTTCAAATAATCGAGGTTTCTGCTTCGCCACCTGATTAACCTTGTCCTGTACCTGGAGTAATGGGTCAATCCAACTGTTCTTATAAGCTGAGCTTTCTTTGTCTTTCTTGTCTTCCCATTTTTCCGGAAATTTATCGTTGTTCATGCCGCTTTTTTACCTCGTTTAACTAACCGCTCAACTTAGGCATCAACTGTGCGTCCCTTCTGAGGAAACAGTCCGGCGGGACGGAGTTGTAAGAACAGAATAATCAGCACAAATACCATGACTCTTGCCATACTGGTCGTGGCAAAAAAGGTCAAGAAATTAAATAAAGCACTGTCTGGAGAAACCATTGAAATGAAAATTCCTGAACCGATGATATAGTTCACCAAACCAATGGCAAGTGCCGCTACGACGGTCCCGAAAATTTTGCCGACTCCCCCGACAACCACCACCATAAATGCATCCACAATATAGTTTTGGCCCGTATTGGGTCCAACGGAACCGAGCAAACTAATGGCACAACCGGCAATACCCGCTAATCCGGAACCGATCGCAAAGGTTAAGGCATCCACTTTTTGGGTGGGAATTCCTAGACAAGCACTCATGCTGCGATTTTGGGTAACGGCACGAATGCGCAATCCCCAGGGCGATCGCAACAAAAACAGGTAAATTCCCACCACACAAACCACGGTTAGGGCAATAATAAATAACCGCACATAAGGCAACTGAAACGTGCCAATTGGGATTCCCCCGCGCAACCAACCGGGAGCCGTCACATCCACCCCTTGTGCGCCAAACCAGGGTTGCGTAAGGGCTAATCCAGCAGATTTCCCTAAAATCGCACCCAATGCCACCGTAATTCCAGCAGAAAGGGGCAGCAAAATGGCGATCGCCCAATTGCGAATTCGCTCAAAATCTCCACGCTGTTTTACCCCCCACAATCCACCAAAAAATAGCAGACAAAACACCACAATTTGAATACAGATCAGCCCACTGATACTGCGGACCAATTGTTGCAAAATTAAACTCACCCCCCAGGTTGCCAGCAGGGTTTCCAAAGGTCGTCCATACAGGTAGCGAATCACCCCCCGTTCTAGGAGTAAACCGGCTGCACCCGCCACCAAAAAGGCCAGAGGAAGCGCCGCAATAATATAGAACCCAAACCAGGGTTCTCCAAATCCTCTAAACACATTTTGGACAACAAATGTTGTGTAAGCTCCTAGCATCATCAATTCACCATGAGCGAGATTGATCACGCCCATAATGCCAAAGACAATGGCTAATCCTAATGCAGCAATTAACAAAACCGACCCAATGCTAAGGCCATTAAACAGGCTCTGTAAAAATAGTGCCATTATAGTTGACGTTCACTTAAATTATTTCTTTGAAGCGTTGAAATTTTCGCAAATTGGTAGGTGTTTAGAGTAAAAATATCACTTCAAACCCGATGATGGAAAAACCGAGTTCCTGGATAAACTTTTAACCAGAATTAACTTCCTTGTTTGCCAGAAACTCGGTATCTAAGGCTTGAAATTTTAAACGGTATCAATTCCTAGGTTAAGCAAAATTTTTAGGTGCTTTTCCCCTCTAAACACTTAATATTACCGTTCCCAATTTTGAGCCATTTTTACATCTTGTATTTGCCACCTTTAGAGGGGTCTGACCAATCGCAGGAATAGCCTTTTGTATCGGCAACATATTGATTCCAAGGAACCGGATCAACCGGGGCCGGGGTTTCCGAGACAATTTTAAACATTCCATCCTCCCCAATTTCACCGATCCGGACCGTTTTAGATAGGTGATGGTTGTTTTGGAGGGTAACCAGACCCCCTGGGGCTTGGAAGGTTTGTCCCACAGCGGCGGTACGAACTGCCTCAATATCATCCACTGTACCGGCTTTTTCAACCGCTTGTTTCCACAAATAAACCATAATGTAAGCGGCCTCCATTGGGTCATTCGTTACCCGATTTTGACCATATTTTGACTTAAATGCCTCAACAAACTTTTTGTTTTCAGGGGTATTTACCGATTGGAAATAATTCCAGGCGGCATAATGCCCTTTGAGATATTCAGTGCCGATCGCTCGTACTTCTTCCTCTGCAATACTCACGGACATCGTAGGATATTTATCCGCCGTCAATCCCGCCCCTTGCATTTGTTTGAAAAAGGCAACGTTGCTATCCCCGTTTAGGGTATTAAAAATCACGCCCCCGTCAGGCAACGCCGCTTGAATCTTGGTAATAATCGCCGTAACTTCCGTGCCGCCTAGGGGGATATAATCTTCTCCCACGGTTTGTCCGCCTTTGGCTTCGAGTTGAGCCTTAATAATCGTATTGGCGGTGCGGGGAAAGACATAATCCGACCCTACAAGAAAGAATTGCTGGCCTTTATTTTCTAACAGCCAATCCACCGCCGGTTCAATCTGTTGATTTGGGGCCGCCCCAGTATAGAAAACGTTCTTAGAACATTCCTGGCCTTCATATTGCACGGGATACCATAACATATGACCACTCGACTCAAATACCGGCAAAACTGCCTTACGAGAGGCAGAGGTCCAGCAGCCAAAAACTGTCGCCACTTTATCCCGATCAATCAGTTTTCTGGCTTTTTCCGCAAAGGTGGGCCAATCCGACGCGCCATCTTCGACGATCGCCTCAATTTTTTTGCCGAGAACCCCTCCAGCGTTGTTAATTTCCTCGATCGCCAACTGTTCTGCATCAACGACACTTTGTTCGCTAATCGCCATCGTGCCACTTAAAGAATGGAGGATTCCTACCTTAATCGTATCTACGCCACCACCTGCCCCCGGAGTTGCTGCATCCGTCGTTTCCGGTACATTAGCCTCGGTACAAGCTTTCAACAAAAGGCTGCTTCCTAGGGCAGCAGTACCATAAAGCAGAAATTTACGCCGTCCAAGTCGATGGGTCATCCTATTTTTCTACTCCTACTGGTATTAACTCGCTTCTATCAGAGCTTTGATATTAAAGCCATGTTCTCAAAAACAAATTGTATTTATGGATACAGAAAATTTCCAGCCATTCAAACCTTAGACCTCTGATATCTAGTCTGAGCCAATTTGTGACAATGTTGCGATTTCTAACAATTGTGAGGTCGAGGGGTAACGTTAGCTTTATGGTCCTTAACATACCCTGCAAGCACCGGGATAAGATACGCCTCAGTTCAGAGTGGGGCAGTCGCCCACCCTGAACCCCCTCTCCAATATCGCTACAGTACCGGAACAAAAGTACCTGTTTTTAAACCAGATTAGCGGCGATAAACTCTATCACCGCTTCTAATCCTTCTTGAGTCTTCAAATTTGTAAAGGTAAAGGGCCGACTACCGCGCATTTTTTGTGTATCCCGTTCCATCACCCCCAAATCTGCCCCCACTAAAGGCGCAAGGTCAATTTTATTAATCACTAACAAATCCGATTTGGTAATTCCTGGCCCTCCCTTGCGGGGAATCTTATCCCCAGCGGCGACATCAATCACATAAATGGTGAGATCGACTAATTCTGGGCTAAAAGTCGCCGCTAAATTATCCCCGCCACTTTCCACAAATACCAAATCTAAGGTCGTAAACCGCCGTTCCAATTGGGCGATCGCCGCTAAATTCAAAGACGCATCTTCCCGAATTGCCGTATGAGGACAACCCCCGGTTTCTACCCCCATAATTCGCTCCTTTTCCAGGGCCTGCGATCGCACCAAAAATTGAGCATCTTCCTGGGTGTAAATATCATTCGTCACCACCGCCAAGTTATAGCGATCGCGCATCGCCTTACACAACACATCCACTAACGCTGTTTTTCCTGAACCAACGGGACCCGCAATTCCAACACGAAATGCACTCATAATCAGGTTAAGGTTTAAAGGGTAAAATTACAAGAAACCGGCGGAGTTCAAAACTTCCTTAGTTGTTGCACCGCTTCAACTTCTAAACAATCGCGAATATTGAGTTTCATGCTGCATACTGGCTAAACTTAGCCCCCAAGTGCAACTGCTGAGTTCATCATCTTCTACCCTTAAAATTGTTTGAACCGCCGTCACCAGATTGGGTTGCAAGTTAAATAATAGCTGTTGCCCCGCCGTTTGACCTAGGGGAATCAGTTTCACCCCAGCCCCAATAAAATTACAAGCCCAACTGTGTAAATATCCCAACAAAGCCACATCCGGGGGAATCTGCCAATAGGAGGCCGCCATTCCAAAGGCAACTGCAAAATTACAATCCTCTTCACCCAATGCGCGGACTTCAACTCGGTCTTCTACCGGCCCCAGGCTCATCAATAACCGGAGTAACGCATTTCCCATCTGCCAACTTTGTTGCCGCAATTCTTCCGTTTCTCGGGTGGCAGATGACCAGTGATTCCACTCCTGAACCTTCCCCAAATTGCCTGCTTGGGCTGCATTTAAGGCTCTCACCATCACCGCTCCATCTAAAAAAATCGCCCCTTCTTGCAATTCCTGCTCAATCCAATTTCGGAGGGTTTCTGCACTGTTTATAATTCCCCGTTCAACTAACATTTCCAACCCTTCAGAGTAGCTATAAGCGCCTACAGGTAACGCAGGACTCGCTAGTTGCAATAGGGATAATAATGAAAATTTAGTAACCATAACTTAGAGCATAAAATTAGTTAATTTTTTGAATTCTAGTTTAAAATTTAGCCTTTTCTTTTCTCCAGAATAATCAATTCAGACTGCAATCAATGACCATGAGGGGAGTGATAAGCTCCTATTTCTGGATGAAATGGAGCCGTTTCTTCTTGAACCGTTAATCCTAATTGTTCTACCAGGGCTTTTAAAACGGGGTCAACGGTCAAACGTAAATAATCCGGTTTAATTTCTAAAGGAACGTGACGATTTCCTAAATGATAGGCAGCGCGTAATAAATCCCGGGGAGTATCAGCAGTAACCATCAGGGTGGGTTCCGGTTTAGCGGTAATCAGAACCATGATGTTCCCCGAGTCATCGGTGAGGCAGTCGCCATGACTTAAGACAGTCCCTCGGGGTAACTTCAGATGAACCTCTTCTCCTTCCTCCGTGGCAAATCGATGGCGACTGCGAGTGCGATCGTCTGCGGTGAGGGAAAGGGTCAAGGCGATCGCCGCCTCGGGATCCGGTGGCAAACAGTGGGTTAAGGTCAACATTAGCAATGGATCAACAGCAAGCTGTGAAGTTGTGGGACTGGGTTAGACCAAATCCTACCATTGAGGCGATCTCCTTTAAGTTCAACCCTGATTTTTCTAAGGGATTTCCCTAAAAAAAGTTCTGCCTTCAACTGGGGTAAGGGACCAGAAACCGGGTTTCTTGGCGAGTTTTTGGGACTTGTCACCGATGGGATGAAGAACCCCGGTTTTTCAACCGGGGTCTTGCCTGGACTGTACCGGCGTCCGAGTCACTGTTCATAACATTCCTGAAAAAAATCTCCTAAACCCTCTAGCCAACTCAAAAAAAGCCTGCTACAATCATCTAATGTCAGTCATGCCGATGTAGCTCAGTGGTAGAGCACTTGATTCGTAATCAGGCGGTCGCGGGTTCAAATCCCGCCATCGGCTTTCATGGAAAATCGCTAAAATAGCATCCAATGGCGATCGCCAGTCACCAGGGGAGGGTCTCTCAGCAGTCACCATGCCAGAACTGAGGCCCTGGACCGAAAACCCTGTAGGGCCATCCAAGCCAGTTGTACCTACAGATATAACAGCAATGGGGAAGTCCTATCAACTCTGAAATCCTGGATAATTTGGGTCAGAAACCGGGTAAAAATTACTCAAAACTATGACTAAGATAGGATTGCGATCGCGTTTATTTTTATCCCATCTCCTCGTCTTAATGGTTGGGGTGACCGTCCTCGTAATTACCGGCAAACTCTCCTCCCCCCGCCTATTTATTGTTCACCTTCAACAACTTGAAGGCAAAGGATTTAACCTCCACTACGTGCGCACTTCTTTAGTCGATGTCTTTGAAACCACCTGGAATCGGGGTACATTTTGGTCCGTAATTGTGGGGACAACCGGAGCCGGTTTGCTCAGTTACTTTGTTGCCAAACGGATTACTAAACCCATGACTCTCATGGAACGGATCACCCAAAAATTTGCCGCAGGAGAACTCCATCAGCGAATGCCTGCCAGTGAAATTCCTGAACTCAATCGCCTCAGTGCCAGTTTTAACCGCATGGCAGCGAGTATCGAAAATGTGGAGCACCGCCGCCGGGAACTGATTAGCGATTTAACTCACGAACTGCGAACCCCCTTAACCATTATTCGGGGGAATTTGGAACAACTCGAAGATGGAACCCTACCACCGGATCCCGATATTTATCACCGTCTTGCCAAAGAAACTCGGCGTCTGGAACGGTTAGTCAATGACTTGCAGGAACTCTCCAAAGCGGAAGCGGGTTATTTGCCGATTGATTTGCAGCGGATGAATGTGCGTCCTTTGTTGGAAACCTTAATTGAACGGTTTTCCGATTGGATTCTGGAAGAAAACCTAGTGTTGCAATTAGACTCTCCCCCTCAACTTCCGGGAGTAATGGCGGACCCTGATCGCTTAGAACAAGTGCTGGTCAATCTTCTGGGGAATGCCTTGCGTCATACCGCCACAGGTTCGATTTGTCTGCGAACCTGGACCAGCGCGGGTTATCTGTGGATTGCCGTGATTGATACCGGCTCCGGTATCCCCCCAGAGGATCTACCTCATGTGTTCGATCGCTTCTGGCGCGGGTCCAGTGGCAGCAATGGCACCGGCATCGGATTAGCCATTTCTCGGCGGTTAGTGGAACTCCAAGGGGGTCAGATTCAGGTTGAAAGTGAAGTGGGAAAAGGCAGCCGGTTTCAGTTTTCTCTTCCTTTAGCTTGAGGCGGTGGGGTGAATTTTCTCAAAAATCCGTTTAATTACTTCGGATAAAACCCTTGAACTGGGGAGTGAAGATAACCGACTGCCGTAGGTTGTATCAGGACTCAAGGCAATTAGTTATTAAGATATTTTTTAAACGGAAGTTGCGCAGTTGAAAAGAAGGGAATCATAGAAAGATGGGTCAACGCTTCCGGAAACTTCCGGCAAAACCTGATAAAAAGCTTCAAAAGATACCAACTGCTGACGACTTCCCGAAGTAGGATGTTCCTAAAGGACCGAATCGGGAATCAGGGACACCTACATAGAAGACATACCCTATTTTTTAAAAAATTGCCTCTATCAAAAGGATGACACGGGATTTATATTGGGGATATAATAGAAAAGTTTAAAGGAGTGCCGCGTCATGACAATTAAGCCATCGAGAAACCTGACTTGTGTCAAGACCCAATTTTATCAAGCTGATGAAGATGAACCTGAACCCAACGCCTCTTTGCTGTGGGAGGTGGAAAGACTGCGCCTGAAACTTGATAAGTTTAAGCAGGAAAAGGCCAAACTGCTTTTTACCCAAAAGACCTTGATGCTCCATACACAGACCCTGAGCGCTTTGGTCGCGGAGTTGACGCAAAAATTGGAAGCGGAACAGCGCGATCGCAAGCAGACTGAATCCACATATCAGTTCCTGGTGACAAACCTGCTGCGAGAAAAGGCCGACCTAGAAATCATGCTCGACACGATCGTCGAACATTCTGACCTCATGGAAGAGTTATTGCATGAGCAGTGTATTCGCGATCCGTTAACGGGTTTATTTAACCGCCGGTATTTAGCCAAATCTTTAGAACGGGAACTGTGCCGTGCTCAACTGACCGAGCGATCTCTCGGTCTAATCATGTTGGATGTTGACCATTTTAAAGGATTCAACGATACCTACGGACATGAGGCGGGTGATGTCGTCTTACGGGAACTGGGATGGCTACTCAAAACTGAAAGTGGTGCTCTTGATATTGCTTGTCGATATGGGGGAGAGGAGTTTATGGTTATTTTACCCGAAGCCTCTTTAGAGAAGACTCAGCAACAGGCGGAGCATATACGCCAACAGGTTAAACGTCTAAAATTGACTTATTTAGCTCAAGACCTTCCTAGGGTCACTATTTCCGTGGGGGTGGCTGTTTTTCCCCAACATGGGGTAACTGGAAACCAGCTCATGCAAGCAGCGGATGCGGCTTTATATCAGGGGAAGACCCAAGGACGCGATCGCGTCATTATAGCAACAGGTTAATCAGAACGCTCTCAACCGTTTCTCTAGTTCTCTTAACCGGCGATCGCCTCTATTTAAACTTAATATTCAATGACTTCTTACAAACACTTTTTAACAAATATCAAGCCGCTTTAAAAAATTTGGCTCTGTTGGGAACTCTAGTAAAATGTTCCACAACAGAGCCAGAAAAAATAATTGAAATAGTAACTAGAGTGCCAATTAATTACTCGCTTGGGAAGGGAAAGCACCCGGTTGTACCGCCAAAGTCATCGGTTGACCATTGCGAATCACTTGCATTTGCAATTCGCCTCCGACACGAGTCCGTTCCACTTGCTGTTGTACAGCATTGGCATCCGCCATCTGTACTCCATTAATGGAGACAATCACATCACCGGCACGCAGTCCACTGCGAACCGCAGGAGAATCCGGCATAACTTGAGCAATTAAAATCCCTTTATCTTCCGTAATCGTTAAGCCAGCATTGGGATTATTGTTAATTTCATTTTTCAGTTCTGGAGTTAGCTGCACCATTTGAATGCCGAGATAGGGATGTTGAACTTCTCCATTCGCAATCAATTGTTGAGCAATATCTTGAGCGCGATTAATCGGAATTGCAAATCCGAGACCTTGAGCACCTTGAATGATGGCGGTATTCATGCCAATCACTTCACCGCGTTGATTGAGCAAGGGACCGCCGGAGTTACCGGGATTAATCGCCGCGTCAGTTTGAATAAAGTTGACCCGCTTATCCGGGACCCCGACTTGAGAACTCGATCGCCCAGTTCCGCTAATAATACCCACAGTCACCGTATTATCCAACCCGAGGGGATTACCGATCGCGATCGCCCATTCCCCCGGTTGCAATTGCTCAGAATCTCCTACAACCGCTGTCGGCAAATCGGTCGCATCAATTTTCACTACCGCCACATCCGTCACCGGGTCCGTCCCCATGACTTGACCTGTAAATGAGCGACCATCTTTCAGGGTGACTTCCACCGTATCCGCACCGGCAACGACGTGGGCATTGGTGAGAATTTGACCCTCTTTACTAATAATAAACCCCGAACCCGTCCCTCGCTCTACCCGCTCTTGAGGTTCAGTCGGGAATCGGGACCCGAAAAATTGCCGGAAAAATGGATCGTTAAAGGCATCGGGAATTTGGGTAGTCACAGTACGTGATGCATTAATGCGCACTACAGCCGGACCCACATTTTGAACCACATCCGTAACAAAATTCGTCTCCGTCAGGGGCAATCTCGCCTGAATCACAGGCGCACTCTGGACTTGAGCGGGAGAGGCGGCATTAACCGGGGGTGAAACCAGGGTGGGTCCATTCAGAAATTGGGTCGCGGACCAGGTAGCACTGGCACCTAAGAGAAAAATAGAAAAATAGGTGAGGGTTTTTTGCCAACCGGGGGCCGACCCCGGATGATTAGAATTATTCAATTGTTCTGAGGGGGTATTGAACTGATCCTTTGTTGTTTTCATTCGGGATAACTCCTGCTGCAAAACTCCTGCATTACCTTAAAATCGAGCCTTCTTGCTTGCAGTCGGGATAATATAGCTCGTCAAAACCAATTGGGAAGAATCCAGGAAAAAAAGCTGCCTGCTTTCATTTCCGAGTTAGACACAGAGGGAACTGAGTCAGATTTCCTCCAGGATAGAGACTAGCTATTTTATAGACCTTTCTAGCATAAAGTCAAGACCCGCATCAGCATGGCTTGAGACAGTTTCAACTGGGTTGAAGGGCTGACTATTTTTAATGTAAAAGGCAGATATGACGAGGATGTGACGAGGATATCGCAGGGTTGTGGATCGGGATGGGGGACGGGCAATCGGGGGACGAAAGGTCAACAAAGCGACAATTCCGGTCCCCAAAGTTGCTAGATTTGTCAAGAGCGTGCAGACCAGACTATTCTGGAAAGCGCTATTCTGCGCTGGAAGGGCTGGGAGAGGCTTTGTTTGATAACCTGGAATCGTTCTTTAAACCGGAGTTCCTCGCACGAAAGGGCGATCGCCATCCCTATGATGGTTGGTCGTTAGACCAGCGGGACCCCCGGGTGATTCAATCGTTTATGCCCCTGTGGGAATGGGCATACCAGCACTATTTTAGCGTGCAAACCGACGGATGGCATCATGTTTTACCCGAGGGAAAAATGCTGGTGGTGGGTTCTCACAATGGGGGACTCGCGGCACCGGATATGTTTATGTTTATGTATGATTGGTTCCGTCGCCAAGGGTATGAGCGCTTGACCTACGGATTGATGCACCCGACGGTTTGGGATATCTTTCCCGATACGGTGGTTCGCCAAGCGGCCCAATGTGGGGCAGTGCGGGCGCATCCCAAAATGGCGATCGCGGCCCTACAAAAGGGGGCAACAGTTTTAGTCTATCCCGGAGGTGCCGAGGATGTGTTTCGACCCCATCACCTGCGAGATAAAATTTATTTTGCGGGTCGCCAAGGGTTTATTAAATTGGCCCTGCGGGAAAATGTCCCGATTTTACCGATTATTTCCTATGGTGCTCATGACACCCTGTTTGTGATGGCGGATATTTACCAACAAATGCGCCAGTTGCATGATGAGTGGGGGATGCCTTGGTTATTTGGGATTGATCCGGCAGTGTTTCCGATTTATTTGGGATTGCCTTGGGGGATTGCCTTTGGACCTTTACCGAATTTTCCCCTACCGGCACAGATTCATACCCGGGTTTGTGCACCAGTCGCCTTTGAGCGGTATGGACGAGAGGCAGCCAGCGATCGCCAGTATGTGAATCAATGTTATCAGTTGGTTTGTACTCAGATGCAACAGTCTTTGGACCAGTTGATTGAGGAACTGGGCGATCGGTCTTAGGTTGCCGGTGAGTTTATCGGAGTGCCAGGAACAGACTAATCAGGGCGATCGCCACCACCGCGATCGACCCCGGATGTCTCCTCACCCATTGATTCAGGCCCGAAAAAGAGCCAGATTGAGAATAGGGGGTATGAATCACCGGGACCAGAGGCTGAGATTTATCGTGATAAAGCGTACAGGTTTTAGCGTAGGGTCGCTGGGGATAGTTGCAGGTATCATCCTCATGGTAAGTGCAACTGTCGCATAAAAACTCTTCTGAGTTGGCCTGATGCAGGGGAATACCCGGGTGACCAAACCCTTTGAGTGGCGTTTGGCAGTAAGGACATTTGACAGCTTGGACATCAACGGATTGATGGCACTGCGGACAGTCAGACATGATGGCAAACTGGGGTTTTATCCGTTAGGGGGCTTGGGAATGAGTGCGGGTTTCCTCACTCATCCTCAAGCTCTTTGTTTCATCCTACCCCAAGTATTTGGGCTAAGGGCACTGTGTCCGAGAATGGAAACCCTACAACATAAGAGGTAGAACAGCCACAGAATCAGGATAGGATATCCCACAATAGAAGAGTGGGCTGGAATAGAGGCAGCGATCGCAAGCTTTGGAAGGCCCGCGCTATCGTAGATGATATTTTCATAACCCCAGTCAGAGGAAAACAATAAAACAATATGGATGCGAATAATTTGCTCAAGCAACTGCTATTAATTGGCATTGGGACAACCTCTCTAGTCGCCGAGAAAATTAAAGAGGTCAGCGACCAGTGGGTCCAGGATGGCAAACTCAATCCCGACCAAGCGAAACATTTTGTCGATGATCTGATGCAGCAGATGAAATCGGAACAGGGGAATTTTGAAACCCAGGTGCAGCGCCAGATTCGCAACGTCATGCAAGACCTGGGAGTGCCACGCCAAGCAGAGATGGACGAACTCAGAGGACGCCTCGATCGCCTAGAACGTCAAATTCGGGACTTGGAAAATAAGCAGTGGCGGTAAGGGGGTTTACTCCCACCATCCGATATTCGATTCAGAAATCCGGGACCACCCGGGGGACATTTGGCGTTAGAGTAGGGATCAGGCTACAATCGCTCGTTGGGCAATCCCTAACCAAACGATTGGAGCCATTACAGGCTACTCAGGAGGACTGATTTTGCGAGAAATTTTAATCAGCTTTGGGGTGATGCTGGCCTGCGTTTTGGTGCTGGTAGTCGCTCAGTTTACCGATCGCTCAAGTCAGGCGATCGCGTCCAACATTCAGCCAACTCAAACCACAACTGAAGTACCAACGCCCAGCAAATCCCTGTTGGCGCAACGGTTGACCGCTCAAACGCAAATCGCCAGCGCTGACACCACACAACAGGAGACCACGACAACTATGGAAACGACACCTTCGGGGCTGAAATACACGGAAATCGCCGAGGGAACCGGCGCAACCCCACAAAAGGGGCAAACTGTTGTAGTTCACTACACCGGAACCTTAGAAGATGGCACAAAGTTTGACAGTTCCCGCGATCGTAATCAGCCATTTTCCTTCAAACTCGGAGTCGGTCAAGTTATCAAAGGTTGGGATGAAGGTCTCTCCACCATGAAAGTGGGCGGACGTCGCGAATTAGTGATTCCCCCAGAATTAGGCTACGGCGATCGCGGTGCCGGTGGTGTGATTCCCCCCAATGCTACCTTAATTTTTGATGTAGAACTACTCAGAATTGGGGGATAAATTTCCCAGATTTCTGACCTTGCATCGTCAGGACACGGCAAAAGCCGTGTCCTTAATTTATAGTTGAATCACTCATAATTTTGAAAACCCGACTCTGCTACCCAATTAAGTCATTGGGAAAGAGATAGGTTCTCGCTTCCCATCGCGGATCTAACTACTACAAAATATCTTGATAAATTTTATAGACTACATTTTAAAAATATGACCGTTCAAGATGATATTCGAGAATATGAACTCATTGAATTATTTCAATTAGAAAAGCCAGCAAATCCAACCCGTAGTGGCACCGATGCGATTCTCCTGCTCAAGGGATCTCAAATTCCATTTGAGTTGAAGTCAAGCACCAAGTCTTCTGTGACAACCGTTCGGGACTTTGGAGTGGCTCATATTAGAAAATGGCACGGCAAACATTGGTTGTTTGGTTTCTACAGCGCCGGGGGAAAAGTTTTAAACTCCTGTCTCTATGGTTCTCCCCAAGCAATGGCTCCTTGGATTGCTGAAAAAGAAGCCTACATCCAATCAGATTATCAACTCGCCCAACTTTCTCCTGAACGTCTCACTATGTCTGTGCTCTATGAAATAGTAGGGAAAAAAGACGTCTATACGCTTAAAGACGCAAATAAACTGCACAAAAGACAATACTCTATGGAAGAGTACCTCTCTAAAATGGATTTAAAACCTGGATACTCTCCCGAGAGAATGCTTGCCATTTTGCAGGATAGATGTCAATACCTGATCGAGAGAGGTTCGACATTAAATAATCCTCATATTCCTGCTTCTTATTTTAAAGGATGGGAACGGATCGCAAACAACCATGCTCAACGGTTGCGCGAACTGGTTGCAGAAGCACTTCAGGATAACGCTTTATAAATCGATGCCGCTATCCGATATGCTAAGGGTGGGGGAACGGCATTGCCAATTTGTCCTAATGCCATGTAAACTGCTCCCTCAATTATCCAAAATTCAGGGAATCCTTGAATCATTGCACAGTCAGCCACCGACAATCGAAAATGACCATTTTTCGCTACAAATAAATGCGCTTGTTCTCGATTTGCCGCCACTCCATTCGGCCAAATTTGTAGTTTTTCCCAGTTCTTTTGAGCGGAAACACTACTCAACACTGATGTGGTATGCCGGGGTCCCGTCAGTCCACTTCTAATCGTTGGTGCTAAGGCATCAAAGCCAAGATCCGGTAATCCCAATGCCTCTCGAATCCCCATACATCGAGGGAGTTGCGAACGCTCTCCCGGGGAAAATAAATCTAACTGAATGGCTTGCCTGATACTACTCCCTTCCTCCTTTTTCCAGTGGTGAGTCGGTTGAGGTGGCTGATATTTGGCAGCAATTTTATCAGTTTTAAATCCCACAAAAAAAACACGGTTGCGAATTTGAGGAATGCCAAAATCAGGTGCAGATAAAATAAATTTAATTAAACGATAGGTTGGACTGAGGGGTTTTTCTATCTCTTCCTGTACATAGGAACTGAACTTTTTACCCAGTAGTGCAGTCACATTTTCTGCAACAAATGCTAAAGGTTGAATTTCCAAGACAGCGCGAACAAATTCGGGAAACATATCCCGGCGATCAGCTTTTCCTTTTTGATGACCTGCCACGGAAAAAGGTTGACAAGGAGGACCCCCATGAATCACATCCACTAACCCACGATAACTGCGCCAATCGATGTGGGTGACATCTCCTGGCTCCCCAGAAAATACTCTCCAATGGCGACGATTTTGAGTTAAGGTTTTACCGGCATCAGGGAGAATATCATAGCTGGCAACATGAGTAAAACCGGCGCGATCAAACCCTAAATCCAGACCCCCCCCACCACTGAATAAAGAGAGCGATCGCAATCCATGAGATGGCAACTGCAGCATCAAGTCTTCCGGATGCAACTTCGGCACATTAATCGGATGAATCGGTTTTGGTCCTTCTCCCCGCAATGCCTTCGCCTTCGCTGCACTCGATGCCTGAGAACGGTTTCGATAAACGGCTCGTTCTGCTTCGGTGATATTCCATCCCTGCGACTTTTCCCTCGGACTCTTCACGGTTTATTTCCTAATTTAGCGTAAATTTATGATAAAAATATACCCCGTCTTGCAGCAGGCTGACAATAGAATTGTTGAGTGTAAAGAAGATTGGTTGTACTCCTATAAAAAAGCCAGAAGGTTTTACTCGGTTTAAAAAATTTTAATTTAGGCATTTGTTTATAAATTAAAATTTAACAAAAATCTTTAATTTATATTAACGTTTCCCGCCCTTATTCGCGTACAAGATTGGAGTATGAGCATCTTGCTCGCTTTCTTTCTCACTGATTAAAGTTCCGTGGGTTAGCGCCCTGGCGGATAACCTCTAGGATGATCACGTCTCGCTATCACCAAAAGTGCTAACACCGCTAATAAATTGGTCGGGAAGATTTTAATGTTTAGATTGCCTTGGGCAGGATTCTCAAGAACGCATAACCCCTAACCCACGACAAAAGGTGCTAGTGCTGATAGGATCTAAACTAAAGATTAATTAAGTTCTCCCCGCTTACTACCATGTCTCTGAGCAATCTGCGCGACCTCTACCAGCAAGTCATTCTGGAGCGTTACAAGTCTCCCAAATACCGGGGTGTCACGGATCCGGTGCATCGCCGACAACGAGGACATAACCCTTCCTGTGGCGATACCATCGAACTGACATTGCGGCTGAATGAGGCGGGCGATCGCATTGAAGAGGTAAAATTTGACGGGGAAGGCTGCGCCATCTCGATGGCATCGGTGGACTTGATGGCAGAAGCGTTGCGCGGCAAATCCACGGACGAAGCGATCGAAATGGTACAGCGCTTCCAAAACATGATGAAAGGCGAGGCGGAATTTCCCAAAGAACAGCGCAAGCTTAATGTCATGCAAGGTGTCGCCCAATTCCCCGTTCGCATCAAATGCGCCAACCTTTGCTGGCATACTCTAAAAGCGGCGATCGAATCAGTGAACCCTGACTCCGATAGCTTTGTCAGTAATGAAGCGGAATCTTAAATCTGAATGCAACTCAACCGAACTACTCCTCAATTACACCAGAAACCAATATGCTAACAACCGCAGAATTTTTCATTGCTTTTAAGTGGGCAGGCATCCTCACCCTGGTTAGTGGAGTCCTGAGTTTGTTAGGATTTCTCTTCAAATGGGGAGTCCGTTTTCGCTTGGTAGGAATTACCGGCTTTATGGGAGTCCTCACCGGCGGTTTATTTGCCCTCAGCTTAGTCCCTCTGACTCGGGTCCAAGTCCCCGGTGCAGTCCATTACACTAGGGTCTACGACAATGGCGGCAGTCAAACGGTGATTGCTTTACCGCCGAGTATCACCCAGTCTGAACTGGAATTAACCCTGCGTCAAGCGGCAAATGATTTGTTTTCCCAGGGGCGGTTTAGTTCCGGTGGAGAAAACCAATTAACCATTCGCGCCCGCACAATCGTCCATCCCGAACCGGGACTGTCTAAACCCCTATTTTTGGGTCAGGTGAAGCGATCGCTGGGGGTTCGCGATGATGAAAACATTGAAATCGAAATCTACGCCGCTCAATTCGCGGAACTCTCTAAACTGAAACCAGCAGCCGAAGACGCCTAAACAATTGAGAATTGAGAAGACAGAACCCTAGGGTTCTGTCTTTTCTATTTTTCTAATGGAAATCGATAAACTCTATCTTTTTTTTCAGCAAAATAAGGAAAGGTTGTCAAAAGCCGGATTTGCTGGGGGTACTGTAGCACAGAGGGCAGACAGCATGAGTTGAGGTTAAATCGGTCGGGGATGCGATCGCCAGCTTCTATCCGATAGAATAACAGCAAATTCCCTATTAACGGTCATGCGAGGTTGCATAATGTCTGTCATACCTCAAACCCCAGTTTCTGAGATAAAAATTACCTGGCCTAAACTGCCAGATGACTTTGTACTGCCTGACGATCCAGTGGAAAATACAGAACATCCTTTATTAGCAAATGCTCTGCGTCAAGCGCTTCCTCCAGCATTAGTAGAAGAGGCTTTAATTGTCGGAAATTTTGCCCTCTGTGCCGCAATTAATAATCGCATCCTTTGTAAAGCGCCCGATTGGATGTATGTCCGTCCGATAGAACCTTGGCCGCATCCCTATCCCCGTCGCAGCTACACTCCCCACACGGAAGGGCCCGTTCCGTCAGTGGTTATGGAATTTCTATCCGATACCTACGGTGAAGAATACTCCGTGGAGTTTCAACAACGCATCGGGAAGTGGTATTTTTACGAGCGAGTGGTGAAGGTACCAATTTATGGGATTTTCCAACCGCAAACCGCGACTTTAGAAGTCTATCGATTAGAGAGCGATCGCTATCAAATCCAGACGACAAATGCAGACGGTCGATATTGGATTCCCGAATTAGAACTCTTTTTAGGAGTCTGGCAAGGAAAGGGCGATAATCGTACCGGCTATTGGTTGCGCTGGTGGAATGCGGAAGGAGAACTCCTCCTATGGCCCGAGGAACGCGCCGAACAAGAGCGCCAACGTGCCGAACAAGAGCGCCAACGCGCCGAACGACTGGCGCAACGGTTGCGGGAGTTGGGAGTGGATCCGGATAGTTAAAGGATTGGAGATGCGATCGCTTTTTTGGTAGTTGCAAGAGGCGATCGCTTGCTTTATTCTAGCAAATCAAGCAAGTTTGGTTGACCCAGACGCTTCCTTAACTCTTTTCGTATTTCTTCGAGCTTCTTGAGTGCGATTTTTTTGGCGTTCTCATACTCTTCCTCTGTCTGATGCTCTTTCCATTCTTTCCCTGTTTCGCGTTTTATATGACCAAAAATTCCAGCAAACAAGAGATCACTGTTATTTGCTGCCTTTTTTGGAGAAGAACTTATTAGAGACTGTAACTGCAAATCAATTAAGCTCTTTCCTGTCGGACGATCTGGAACTAGAATCCCGTCCGATATGCAGTTACGCAAAATTAATTGCATATTCTTTTCCTAGATTTTCGAGGACATTAGTGACATAATCAACTAAATTT
>NZ_JAMXFA010000104.1 GCF_025370785.1 Laspinema olomoucense D3b | reverse complement strand
TCATGAGGTACAGTAGCAACAATGAGCAAACCAATTGCGAATATCTTGTTGAGTGACTTGCCGCATTGCTTCGGTAATCCCAATAACTAAATCTGCATAAGTTCTTGCTTGAAATTTTTTGAGCATTTCTTTAACTTTTGACCAAAAATTTTCAATGGGAGAAAATTCGGGAGAATAAGGAGAAAGATAGATAAGCTTGGCCCCAGCTTCTTGGATAGCTTCTTCAACTATTTTACTTGTGTGAATGCTGGCATTGTCCATAACTACACAAGCATTTTTCCATAAATTAGGAATCAGTTGGGTTACAATAAAGGCTTCAAATGTAACTTGGTTTGTGGTCCCATATATGTTGGTTGAAGCCACGACTTTTTTGAGAGACAAAGCCGTCAACAAAGATACTCTTTTTCCTCTTTTTTGTGGCTTTGTACCTAGAGCTCTTTGCCCTTTAATAGCTCGGGCTTTGGTTTTGATTAAGGCTAAGTCTACTCCGGATTCATCTATGAAAATCAAGTCCTCATAAGGAATGTCTCGAATTTTTTCCCAGAACTCAACTCGTTTTTTTTGAACTCTTTCGGTGAATTTTTCCTCGGCATGAAGGGTCTTTTTTTTAAAAGTGTAACCCAGCTTTTTAATAACTCTATCTAAAGTGGATGTACTGACTTTTACTCCAATTTTTTCTTCTAAAAAATCACAAAGCTCTTGCAGTGTAGCATCATTATTGTTTTCAATCAGCTCCATCAAAATTACTATTTCTTGACTCCCGAGTTTCGGGGCAGTATTTCCCCCTTGAGGTTTAGGTGTCAAATCACCAGTTTCTTTAGATTGCTTCAGAATTTTTTGCACAAAACTTTTAGCGACGCCAAATCGGGCAGCTATTTTTCGGATTGATTGATTTTCTTCCTCATAAATTTGTACAATTTTTTGGCGAAAGTCTAGGGAGTAGGGTTTCATGGTAGATTCAGATAGTTAAGATGAGTCAGTTCTTTTATGTATTGTACCTCATGAGTCCGTGAACGG
>NZ_JAMXFA010000103.1 GCF_025370785.1 Laspinema olomoucense D3b | reverse complement strand
CCATTGCCATTCCGAGTCATGGTCAAAGCGGTTACTACCGGCAAGGGGATATCTTTATTCCCCGCATTGGTGAACCACATCGGCATTCCGGCAGGCATTTGCGCCGCATCTAAATAGTTTTCCGCAATGCCATCCACGATGCCACGCCAACTGGTTTCTCGGACTAAATTAACTTCCTCTAATCCATGTTTGACAAAGAAACCTTTTTCTTGGGCCACCACGAGAGGAGCGCAAGCGGTGAGGGGGACAAACCCAATCTCTAAGTTAATTTTTTCTAGCCCATGACGGGAAATTACATCCACTTTGCGGGCCCGGAGTTTTTTGACTCGTTTTTGTTGATTTAAGAAGTAGATAATTTCACTTCTTAAAATATAATAGCTGGGGTGAGTCACCACTTCCATGCGCTTCCGTGGACGGGGAATATCCACTTCTAAAATTCCCCCGATTTTGGAGCTAGGTCCGTTGGTTAACATGACGATGCGATCGGACAGTAATACGGCTTCATCCACATCGTGAGTCACCATCACCGATGTGACCTGATATTCTTCACAAATTCGCATCAGTTGCTCTTGGAGATTGCCCCGTGTTAAGGCATCTAATGCTCCAAAAGGCTCATCTAATAGTAATAATTTGGGACGGATGGCTAGGGCCCGGGCGATCGCGACTCGTTGCTTCATCCCACCGGATAATTCTTTTGGTAATTTATCTACCGCATGACGTAACCCCACTAAATCGATGTGATCTTCAATAATTTGGTTTCTTTCGCCTTCGGGCAATCCCGCCATGACTTCATTGACCGCGAGGCCAATATTTTGCCGCACCGTTAACCAAGGCAAAAGGGAATAGTTTTGGAACACCACCATGCGATCGGGACCGGGTTTTTGAACCCGTTGTCCTTCCAGGGCCACCACTCCCTCACTGGGTAAATCTAATCCTGCAATCATATTGAGCAGGGTGGACTTGCCACAACCCGAGTGACCAATTAAAGAGACAAATTCGCCTTTTTTAATCTGTAAATTGATGCCTTTGAG
>NZ_JAMXFA010000102.1 GCF_025370785.1 Laspinema olomoucense D3b | reverse complement strand
ATCATTAAATGGGGCAAACCCTATAATTGCTTTTTTGTCAAGTACAATTTATACCAAATTAGATGAGCTTGCCCTGTCATTGCCTAAGTCTCAACTACTTCGTCCTACAGAGAATTTTAAATTTAGATTAGATAAGCTTCCCATCCAAAGTTTATTTAGTGTTTTTGATAAATTATCTCTATTCAATACTCAAGCTACTGACAATTCTGTGAGAGCAAATTTACCTGAATTAATTCGGAGTAGAGAAAAAGTAAATGATAAAGTAGATTTACAGTTGCTCTACGATGAGGCTAAAGAAGTGGTGGGAGACCAGGACATGATGGTGGGTGCCTATAAACGGGGAATAAAAAACTTAATGAGCTATAATCTGTTTTTTACAGAAGAAGAAGCATGGAAAGAAGAACGGGCCAATAGAGCAGCACTAGAGCCAAATATAGGAATTGTTTCTCTGCAAACAGCTTTGCATAGAATGGCACGGAGTCTACGGAGTTTAGATGAAATAGAATCAGTAGCAGATAATACACAAAATGCCACACTCCAAAACTTAGAAGATTTAAGAGATAACGTGGGTGTTCTTGTCTTTGATATAGGAGGATTGGCACCAATTATTCAAAAAGTAATTGTGACTCTCGTCATTGATCAGCTAAAAACCACCTGTCAAAAACAATATTCATTTTTTCATGAACATAAAGTTGAAATTCCAATTTATCCCTCGGTTTTCTTTGAAGAAGCTCATATGTACATGGACGAGGGATATATAGACGAGCTGATTCCTTTGATCAGACACTTGGGTATGAACTTATTTTTTGTAACTAATACTCCATCTGCTTTGCCAGATTCGGTCTTTCGTTTAGTCGATAATGTCATAATGACACGAATGGTAAATAAAAAAGATATTGACAAAGTGATTGGTTGTGGGTTGACTGATAAGAGAACGATCGAGGGATTTGCTAAAGACTTGCCGAAATATAGCGGTTCCCGGACTCATGAGGTACAGTAGCAACAATGAGCAAACCAATTGCGAATATCTTGTTGAGTGACTTG
>NZ_JAMXFA010000010.1:101920-179850 GCF_025370785.1 Laspinema olomoucense D3b | reverse complement strand
GAGCCGTGTGAAGGGAAACTTTCACGCACGGTTCTGAAGACGAGTCGGGTGGGCGACTGCCCGGCTTAGTTTAATCCAATCCAGTTTTTTGGAGGTCAAGGTGACAATCGGGCGTTACTTGGCGATCGCCAAGTAACGCAGGGAACGACTGAAGTCGGTACTACAAACGAGGCAAGGGGAACACAAGTTTAGCCCGCGCAGGCGGGCTTTGTTCGTATAGCCTCCGGGCTTTAGCCTGCGGGGGTAGAAGAAAGAGCCTTACTACAAACATAGGAACAAAACAACGATTCTTAGCCCGCGCAGGCGGGCTTTGTTCCTATAGCCTCCGGGCTTTAGCCTGCGGGGGTAGAAGAAAGAGCTTTCTCCATAATCAGCTTAGAACGTTTCACAGGGTCAGGGATTTGAATGGGATAATCTCCGGTGAAACAGGCGGAACAGAAGCGGCTGGGGTCTTCTCCTGTCGCAATCAGCATTCCTTCCCAACTCAAATAAGCGAGGGAATCTACTTCGATTTGTGCTTCAATCTCCGCTACGGATTTAGTCGCCGCAATCAGTTGATCTTGACTGTCGGTATCGATGCCGTAGAAGCAGGGATGAGTCACGGGTGGGGATGAAATCCTCATGTGTACTTCCGTTGCACCCGCATCCCGCAAGGCTTTGACGATTTTGCGGCTGGTGGTACCGCGCACGATGGAATCATCCACCATTAAGACTTTTTTGCCCGTGAGGACATCTTTGAGGGGGTTGAGCTTCATTTTAATCCCGGACTCCCTCATGTGCTGAGTGGGTTGGATGAAGGTGCGCCCCACGTAGCGGTTTTTAATCAGTCCCTCTGCGTAGGGAATGCCCGATGTCTGGGAAAAGCCGATCGCCGCCGGAATGCCGGAGTCGGGAACGCCGATGACGATATCCACATCCGCCGGAGATTCTTTCGCCAGTTGTCGTCCCAGTTGCAGGCGATAGCTATACAAAGACTCATTGCACATGATGCTATCGGGTCGCGCAAAGTATATCATCTCAAATATACAAAGTTTACGCTCTGAGGCTTGACTCCAATGGAAGGAGGCTAATCCTTCTTCCCCAATCCAGACTAATTCTCCCGGTTCCACATCGCGCAGGTATTCTGCACCAATGATGTCTAACCCACAGGTTTCGGAGGCGAGAACATAGCGGGTGGGGTTGCCTTCTAAGGTGCCAATCACGAGAGGACGAATGCCGTTGGGGTCCCGGGCTCCCATGATGCCTGTGGGGGTGGCGATCGCCAAGCTATAGGCTCCCTTACACCGTTGAAAGGCACTGATCGCCGCATCTAACCAATCTTTGCCCTTGTCCACTTCTAACCCGATCGCCCAGGCAATCATTTCTGAATCCGTTGTGGTGATCAAGTTGCACTTTTGTTCGATTAACTCTTGACCCAGCACTGCGGTATTGACAAGATTACCATTATGTGCTAATGCCAACGGACCTAATCGAGTCGGGACGATCGCCGGTTGAGCATTCACCACGCGACTGGTTCCCGTCGTCGAATACCGGGTATGTCCCACCGCCAAATGTCCGGGTAATTCCTCCAGAATCGTCTCATTAAAAACTTGGGAAACTAGCCCCATGCCTTTATGCAGATGGACTTGGGCATTACTATCAAATGTCGCAATTCCAGCAGATTCTTGACCCCGATGCTGAAGGGCATAGAGACCAAAATAGGTCATTTTCGCCACATCTTCACCGGGGGCATAAACGCCAAACACGCCACAGGCTTCTTCTGGTTTATCCGGGCGGTTGGACAGAGCAGGGTTAACCTCAGTCGATTCACTCAAAGAGCCTGCGGATGCAGGATAATGCTCGTCAGAGGACAAGGGATGATGGGGGATCATGCTTACGGCTTCGCTCCTGTTTCGGGTAGTAGATCAACCGGGAAGGTTTGGGGATGCAGATAGGCGACGTTCGATGGCATTGGACCAGCGATCGCGCATATCTGTCATACTAACGTCAATTAAGGGAAGGTTAACATCAGAATTAACGATTAAACCCGTCTGGATGTCGGATACTTCCCCAATTTTTTGCCAATTTCCTGCCAAGTGTTCCTGTAAATAAGATTCCCACTTTTCCACCTGTTCTGAAGACACCGAGACGACAATCCGCGCACCCCCTTCGGCAAATAGAATTTCATCCCAGCGCGAGACGGTTGCTGCATCGGCATTTAAGGTAATTTTCGCCCCTAAATTCCCGCCAATACAAGATTCAGCCAAAGCCACGATTAAGCCCCCTTCCGCCGAATCGTGGGCCGATTGTACCCACCCTTGGCGAATCCCTTCCCGACAGGTGGTTTGCACTTGTCGTTCCAACTGATAATCCACTACGGGCGGTTTCCCGGCAACAGTTGCATGAATCGCGGCTAAATATTCCGAACCGCCTAAAGAAACATTCGGGGTTTTCGCGGCAATGGGTAATCCCAACAGATAAATCACATCCCCAGGATTGCGCCACCCTTGTCCACACACTTGAGTAATATCCGGAATCAATCCCACCATGCCAATCACTGGCGTAGGATAAATCGGCGTCGGTTCCCCCTTGGCATCGAGGGTTTCATTGTACAGGGAGACATTCCCCCCAGTCACGGGAGTTGCAAACTCGCTACAAGCCTCAGAAATGCCTTTGCAAGCTGATGCTAATTGCCAATAGCCGATGGGTTTTTCGGGACTACCGAAATTGAGATTATCCGTCACCGCAATGGGTTCGGCACCCACACAGCTTAAATTGCGGGCAGCTTCTGCTACCACTGCCTTAGCGCCTTCGTAGGGGTCCAGATACACATATCGGGAATTGCAATCTACCGTAGCGGCAACCCCGCGATGAGTGGCGGGAGTGGAGGAGAGGGGTGATTGAGGGCGTAACCGTACCACTGCTGCATCTCCCCCTCCAGGTAGCAAGACGGTATTATTCTGCACCTGATGATCATATTGCCGATAAACCCACCGCTTCGAGGCAATGGTAGGAGTATCTAATAATTGCAATAAAATCTCAGCCCAAGTCTGGGATTTGCCTTGAATATCGATTCCTTCTGCCGTGCAAGGGGGAAGAGTCTCCGGAGTCCACTGCCATGCTTTTTGGGCATATTCTGGGGGTTCTGCCATTAACTCGCGATCGTAAATGGGGGTATCTTCCGCTAAAGCGCGGCAGGGGATTTCTGCGGCAACTCCCCCTTGATGGAGAATCCGCACAATCGGTTCAGCAATCACCGTCCCGGCAATCACTGCTTGCAGTCCCCAACGATGGAAAATCTCAATCAGTTCTTGTTCCCGTCCCTTGTGTGCCACAAACAGCATCCGTTCCTGGGATTCGGAGAGGAGGAACTCGTAGGGAACCATGCCAGTTTCTCGGACAGGGATTAAGTCTAAATCCAGTTCAATGCCGAGATTCCCTTTCGCTGCCATTTCGGAGGTGGAACAGGTAATTCCCGCAGCGCCCATATCCTGCGCGGCAACCACTGCGCCGGTGTTGAAGGCTTCTAAACAGGCTTCAATCAGGGATTTTTCTAAGAAGGGGTCGCCCACTTGAACCGCAGGGCGATCGTCTGCGGATTTATCCGTCAATTCTGCACTGGCGAAACTCGCCCCTCCCATACCATCTCTGCCGGTGGTAGAACCAACATAGAGGACGGGATTGCCGACACCGGAAGCACCAGATTTGACAATTTCGGGGGTTTCCATAATCCCTAATGCCATGACATTGACAAGGGGATTGCCGGTATAGGCGCGATCGAAGTACACTTCGCCGCCTACGGTGGGGACTCCAACACAGTTATGGGTGACAATGCCGGAGGTGGTGACAAACAGATGAGTGTTGTCCACTTCAATATCGTAGACATCGCATTCCTCAACGGCATTCGTTTCAATGCTCTTGATTTTGACAAATGCCAGTTCGTTGGAGACTGCATAAACGGGGAAAGAATCGTCAGTCTGGCGAACTCGTTCTAATACGGTGGTTGATTTGGTGTTGGGTTCTGGGCTAAAAATATCGGGATTAACTGCATGAATTTGGGTCGATCGCCCGAATGCCTGGACTTCCCTCGTGGATGCGATCGCAGGGGAGGGCATATTCCTCAAAATAGGGATAAGATTGCCCACTTGTAAGCTGTTGGCATTGCGAGTCTGCCACACTCCCTCTTCTAAAATGCACATCGGATGATCCTGGGTCATGGTTAGGGTCCGACCCAATGCTGTACCGATGGTAATTAAGGTGGTGGCGCGTCGTTTGAAGACGCGGCGAACGGGTTGCCAGCAACTCTGCTGGGTATCAGGTTCCAGAGAGAGGGTTTCAATGCCAGCGCTTGGATCAAGTTCTGCGGTGGTTTGATTTGGGGGTAAATGGGATTCGACAAAGTTGCCGATGGTATCGAAATGAACGCCATTTTTATCCCGCCAGATTAGGGTTTCGCTGGGAATTAAGCAGTTCCCATAATGACTGATTCCTTCTACAACGCCGGTGAAGATGCGGCGAGTGCGGGGGTCTTCGATGTTTCCGAAGCGCAGGGAGTTGAGAAGGGCGACTGGGCGTGCACCCATTGTAAAGATATCTCGGAGGATGCCGCCAACGCCGGTGGCTGCACCTTGAAAGGGCTCGATCGCCGAGGGGTGGTTATGGGATTCGATTTTAAACGCGAGGCGCAATCCGTCTCCACAGTCTATCACCCCAGCATTTTCTCCAGGACCGACTAAGATGCGATCGCCGGTGGTGGGAAACTGTTTTAGCAGGGGACGGGAGTTCTTATAACAACAGTGTTCGGACCACATCACGCCAAACATTCCCAATTCTGCTTTATTGGGATGGCGTCCTAGCCGTTTGACGATTTCTTCATATTCTGCCGGTTTCAGACTTTCGGCAGCGATTTCTTCCGGAGAAAAGGGGGCGTTTGAGATTGCAGACATGGATTAGGGCGTTGCACCAGAGTACAGTCCCCCTATTTTATCTGGATTTGGGCCATTCCTACGTTTTGATATGTTTTTGCAAGAATTCGCCTCATGCTGAATGGGTCTAGCGATCGCCTCAGCTATGGCATCATGGGTGAGGTTAATTGGGTTAAATTCAGGTTCACAGCAATAATGCTCTGGGCGATCGCGCCGTTAATTCGTAAAGGCTCAAAACCCACCGGACCTCATGCTAGAGCAGTGGGCGGCTTGTCTGGGTCTAGTTTTTTTTGCTGGTAACCTGGAGGATGCCACCGATCGCCCAATCGGTCCTCTCTCCTATTTGTCAAATGCCTCGATTAATGCAGACAAATATCGAAAATGGCTTCACCTACGCGCTTCGAGTTTCCCATCGCTAAAGCACAATATCTCTTCAACCGCGCCAGTGAACCAGGACAAGGAGGAGATAAGCGGAAATTCTGGCGGGATGTGATGGGGTTTGAGTCATCAGAAGCAATTCGAGAGGCAATCTTAACTGAGGTATCCTTGGATATATTGCAACCTCAGAGCCAAAACGAACAGGGTGAACTTTATCGTGCCTATATAGAAGTTACAGGCATTTCTGGGATTTCTCGACGCATTAGAACGGTTTGGATTGTGCTATTGGATGAAGATGTTGCTAGGTTTGTAACAGCAGTACCGGATAGATTAGGAGGGTTGTAATGGCTCGATTTCAGCTATTTGATGGGGTTAAACTCACTGAAGCAATCCCCTTAACCGATGGGGGACGGGCGCAGGTGGAAACCGTCGGCACAATTGTGGAAGTTCTGGGAGAGGGAAAGGCTTATATTGTCGAATTGTTTGGGGGTTGGGTTAAGTACGATGAAAATGGTAATTTTGTGTCAGCGACTCAGGATGAATCTGATTCGTTTATGGAGACAATCGGGGTAGAAACCGTTTACCCTCATCAATTAGTTTTAACAATTCCTGCTCGTGAAGCGATGGGAGTTCGAGAACATTTAACAGCAGTTTTAGATAATTTATCGGATGATTTAGTTGCTGAAGTTCGCGACTTTGCCGAATTTTTACAGCAGAAACAGTAACAAAAGTAAGTCAGTTAACAAAATGCTAACTGACCCAGAACTGAAATAGAAAGTTTATACAATTTGGGATAGATTATGGTCGTCGGGACTGTCTAACCCGATGGACTTGATCGAACAATTCTCCTATCTCCTATTTCTCAAACGCCTGGATAATACTTCCTTACTCATTTTGTCTTCCACCACATCCAGAACCATCTGGTAAGTCGCATCCGCTGACAAGTCGAGGCGGTATCTGTTGATTCTGAGGAACGTATCCATTACCGCGAAGGCAGTGCGCTTGTTGCCATCCACAAAGGGATGATTCTTTGCCAGATGGTAAAGGTACGCTGCGGCTTGTTCTGGTAGAGTGGGATGCAGCAACTGTCCGCCAAAAGTAGCTTGAGGTTGAGCCAATGCGGAGTCAAGTAACCCTTCGTCTCTGATCCCAGAAGTGCCGCCAAATTTGTTGATTTGACGATTGTGGATATCCAGCACTTGGGACAGTTGAATCAATCTAGGAGTCTGCAAGGCGACGGTAAACCTCCTCCCATTCTTGTTCTGATGCTAAATAAGCCTCCCAGACTTCTTCATCGGAGGCTGATGTAAATAAGGGTTGGTCAGGCGATCGCTCTTGTTCGCTGGAGTTACTATTTTCGGGAGTCGATTCAGTATAGCTATCCTGATCAACCGGGTTGATTTGTTTTGAACTCGGTTCCATTGTACTTCTTTCAAAACTATTATTTTTATAAATTATAGCCTATATCAGTCTTCAATAAATTGTAAAAAAAAATCTTCAATCTTGAAAGTCCTGGAAAGCACGCATCTTGCTCGCTTGCTTTATTACAAATGATTTAGGATTGCTATAGCAACAACTTCAGTGGTCATAAAGAACCGGGATAACTACTGAAGTCGTTACTACAAATCAGGAAAAAGATTAGCCCGCGCAGGCGGGCTTTGTTTGTATAGCCCCACCCTTCAGGGTGCGGGCGGGCTATATTTCCTACACCTTAGCCACTTCTGAAAAACGAATTTTTAAATAATCATCTTCCATTTTGGCTCCCGAAGGCTGTAATGCTGCCAAGGCTTGGGGTAACACCAAATTCCGGCGATGATTACCAATGGTAATATTCAATTCATCAGCGCTTTTACTGAGTTGAATTTGGTCTTTAGGAATACCCGGTAAATACAATTCTAAACTGTATTCATTCTGGTTTTGCACCACGCGGACGGTGGTTTCTTTATAGTAAACCTGGCTGGGGTCTTCATCTTTGCCGTACAAGGTTTCTTTGAGGCGATCGAGTGCTTCTAAGCCGCACATTTCCTCAGAATAGAGGGGCACTTCTTTCACGGGTAAGGGATGGAAATTTTCATGAATTTCCTGTCGATACTGGGTTTGATTTTCTTTCCAACGTTGGAAGAAGGGGTCGGTGACACTTTCGGGAATAATCCGGTTGGCAACAATCAAATCGGTGGCTACATTATATAAACTCAAATATGCATGAGCGCGTAAGGATTCTTTAATCACCATTTTCTCGGGATTGGTGACTAAGCGGACGGAGGTTTGAGTATTATCGGTTAAGACCTTTTCTAATGCCTCAATTTGTTCATAAAACTCAAAAGGTGCGTCCATCACCTCTTTATCCGGCAGAGAAAATCCCGCGATCGGGCGGAAGATGGGTTCGACGAAGGGTCGCAGCGCGACGGATATGCCTTGGAAGGGTTTATAAAATCGTCTCATGTACCAGCCCCCGACTTCGGGTAAGCTGAGTAAACGTAGCGCAGTCCCGGTGGGTGCAGAGTCAATAATTAGGACATCATAGAAGCCTTCATCATAATGCCGTTTCATCCGCACAAGACCGAATATTTCATCCATTCCGGGTAAAATGGCGAGTTCTTCGGCTTGAATCCCTTCGAGTCCTCTGGCTTGCAAAACTTGGGTAATATAGCGTTTGACTGACCCCCAGTTGGCTTCTAATTCGATGAGTGCATCAAGTTCTGCACCCCAGAGGTTCTCTCTAACGAGGCGAGGTTCGTGACCTAATTCCATGTCGAAGCTATCCGCCAAGGAATGCGCTGGGTCGGTACTCAATACTAAGGTTTTATAGCCTAATTCGGCACATTGTAATCCGGTGGCAGCGGCAACGGATGTTTTACCCACGCCGCCTTTGCCGGTCATTAAAATTAATCGCATGGATCTTTTACCCCTGCCTGAGAATTGTTAACATCTCTTTACTTTAACGGTTTTTTCCCGAAACCTGTGGTTTGAAGTGCTGTTTGAGGACGTCGAGGCGGGAGATATCCCAGTAATCGATATGGGAGATGATTTTTCCTTCGGGGTTGAGTTGCAATTCACTACGTCCCGAGATGGCAATCCGGGGTTGCCAGGGGAGGGGGGTGGTCCAATTCAGGGTCCAGCGGGTTTCGATGGTGTTGTCGATGCGGCGAATGTCGTGTAAGTCCATTTTGATTTGTTTAAACCAGGTGGACATGAAGCCAATCATCTGCCGGTAGCGATCGCACCCTTGAAACTCGGTCATCGGGTCTTTAAAATAAACTGTTTCGCTATAAAGGCTATAGGTCTGATTTTTGGGAAACTGTTGATAGTCTTGTTTGAGAATTTCAATAATGTCCATAAAGCCCAGAAAATTGCTACAACTTTTAAGAACAATAATAAACCCCCAGCAATTGCCAGGGGTTTATTAAAATGTGATTCAAATGAAGGGTTGAGAGCGAATTTTCACCCCTTCATTTTCTAACCTTTATGCAAACCATTCTTCAACGGCTTCTTCCTTGGTGTTGGTCCGACGAGCAGGGGTGACCCGATTGAAGTTCATGTGAATCTCGCGGGTTTGTTCACCGTCGGAGGCAACTGCGACGATCGGGTAGTCGATAATGCCATCTTGGAAGGACATCTGGAAGCGGAAGGTCCCATCTGCATTCAGTTTGATGGGACGCCCACCGATGGTGACAGTGGCATCGGGTTCGGTGGCACCGTAGACGATCAATTCGGCATCAGCAACCAACCAGAATTTGCGAGGACGGTTGGGGGGTGCGGAGGCGAATCCTGCACCGGACATATTCATGCCGACTCCGGACATATTCATGCCGATACCGGAAGCGGTGGGAACGGCCCACATTCCCACACCGGAGGGGAAGACGTAGGAACTGAGGACTTGTTCAGGGGCCATCGAACCCGGGACGTGCTGCATGGACCCGAACAGGGAACCGGCAACGCGCTGAGATTCGGCAGTTTGAGTCATGCCAAAGATTTCGTCGTAAATGGCGTTGGAGCTTGTTGCCACTGGCGCTTTTTTGCTGGGGGGAACCAGTTGCATGAAGGTCTTGCCGCGTAGGTCTTCTTCCCATTCGATGGTGAGGAAGTGGTCTTCAATCCAGTCGGAGGGATAAACCGGGGGAATGTGGACGAGGGCGGAACGGGAGAGGACTAACCAGCGACCATCGGCACAACGGTAGCCGATATCCACGACGTAATCGCGATCGCTCACGGGGATCGGTAAGTACCATTCCCGCGCTAGTTCGTCGCAAGGATATTCTTGAATGCTGTGGGGGCTTTGGGTTTCGATGTTGATATCGGTGACATCGTACAGGCGCAGGGCTAATTGTTGGCCCCCTTGACGGCGCATTTCTTCTTTGTTGCTGTTGGGAATATCCCAGTAGCTATACGCCCATTGGGGATCGCGGGGTAACAGCATGATGCGGCTTTCACCGTAACCACCAGGTAAATCGCCGAGTCCTTCATCCACTGAGGCGAGAGTTCCACCTGTGCGATCTTCTTGACCCAGTTCAAATTTTGCTGCTTCCACTTCTTCCTGTGCCTCCAATGTACGAGTTTGTTCTACGGAAATCTTGGTGCGTTGTTTTTCTTGAATGGATGCCAGAAGCTGAGATTTCCTCATCCGGCTATAACGAGAGATTCCACATTCGCTGGCAACTCGGCGAAGTTGCCGTAGGGTCATCTCTTCTAAGGGGGGTCGTTCTTTTGCCATTGTTCTCTTGGCCTCCTATTTCAGCTATACGGCAGGTGGATTGCTTCCGATGTCAAAATGTCTCGTTGTGGTTGAATTGGTTCGAGCAATTAGTTCGGAATGTTAGTTAGCCTTGCCTGTAAATGAGCGATCGCGATCCTCCTTCCCTATCATTAAGTTTTTATGGCGGGACGAATCCCTAGTTAATTAAGTGAATGGAATTTGTACCGCAGGATCATAAAACGGTTGCCTTACGGTTTGCCCAATTCATAAAAATTAGCTGCGGCTCGATCGCCGATCTCATTTTTATTTGCCCATACACATCAGGTCCTGCTAGACCATCTTGAGATTTGAATCTCCTCTGTGTTTTCGTGCGCCAATCTCAATCAGAGGTCCTGATTTGGAGTTCGCTCAGAAATCAACCGGGATGAGTTCATTTCTCTTGACTGTTCCTCGCTGAATGCGGGGACTTGCAGTTACCCTACTGCGCTCGACCAATGTTTCCCGAGGTTGAGGGTCCTCATCCAAAATGGTGTTGACTCTCGATTGGGTCCCTGGGCTGTTGAGTACAGCTTTTTTTTGGGATCGTGGGGGATCGCTTGGTTATGTCTATGTTGCAGAAAAGATTCGATAGGGTCAAGGGGGTACGGCAGGTGATTCTAGGCAAATCTACGGGTTATTACGGATTTATAAGCAGTTCGGGGATCGTAATGTCATGAACTCTTGATATACCCCGGGGATCGATCCCCGATCCCCCAGGAGATAATGTCAGGATTTGATGACAATTAGAGGGCGATCGGTGTTAAGCCTTATAGAACGGGAGATTTGGTCATTGGTCCTTGGTCCCTCGTTACATGGCTCTGTCATGTAATGCGCTGTTGGACCTGGTGGCTCCAGGCCCCAAACAGGTGTCGTCCGCCATCTGCCGAGAAACGAAGAAAAAAATAACCGATGGGGTGAGTTCCCATCGGTTAAAATCCGGACTTGATGAGCATCTAGGGTAGGATTACCCAGTCACGAATGCGCCATTGACCGTCTTCCCGAACCAACTGGTACTGAACCCGTAAATTGTCATCCCGAGTGCTACTGAGTTGTCCATTCTCAAATAACCGGGCGGTTTCACTGACCTGTGCCTCTACTGTGGCGCGGTTGGGGTCTGTGGGACTCATTTCAAAGCCGGTTTCTTGAATATTGTGGTCATATTCCCAATACCAATTTTCCCCACGGGCGGCTTCGGCGCGGCGTTGCCACAAGGAGAGGGCCGGATCCATCAAGATTTCGGGTAATTTTTGCACCTGATGAGTGCTGCCGAGGGCTTCAGATTTGATGGTGAACCATTTTTGAAGGACCCCTTGGGCGATCGCCTCGTTAAGAGGTCCTGTTGCGCCGAGTTCTTCCGGGGTGGGTTGGGTGGAGATGGGGATCGCCGATTGGTCTAGCTGAATGCTCAGTTGTTCGCCCTGTAAGGATGGCCCACCCTGAAATAATCCCGCCACCCAGCGCAGGGAGTTAATCAGTAACCACAGCAGCAATAACCCCAGTAACCCCCCGACGCCTAACAAAATCCAACGCTCTAGTTTTGGGTTTTTGCCTTTAGCGCCCGTGCGTCCGACGCCACTGCGACGGGATGGCGGGGTTTCAATGGGTTCTAATCCGCGAACTCGGGCGGCGATGGGTAATTTGCTGCGATCGTCCCGTTTCCCATTGCCGGATGCACTGCGGTCCTCACTGGGACGAGTGCGATCGCGAATTCTTCCGGGGCCAGCGGTATCCGGATTAGAACTGGTGCGAATCGCAGTGGGAAGGGTTGCTAAGGAAACTACAGAGGACGAGAGACTGGGATTTTTACCCGGTGTCCCATTGCTGGCACCATTACTATCTAACCGCAAGGTGGTCATGAATGCCGTATCCCGTCTTGGGGTAGGTTGCGGTAATCCAATGGTGACCGGATTCGGTGGCGGCGGTACAACCATCCACTCGTTTACCTCATCGGCAGTCGTCTCGGGGAGGGCCTCTAAATAGGCTTGCACCTGTTCATCAGCAAAATAATCTTTTAAGGATGCCTGGGCCGTTGCCAAATCCCGAAAATGGGGAAAGACCTCGGATTGTAGCCACCGTTCTGCGTACAAGCACAGTCCAGGGAGCAAATCCGGTGAATTGCGAGAATTTTCTTGAATAAAGGTGAGGGTTTCCTGTTCCTGAGTCAGTTCCAAAGATTGGGCCGCATCCTCAGTTTGGCCCAACAGCAGGGAACAGACCGATTGTTCCAAGTGGACATCCTGACGTCGCCCTAAATGGGTCAACAGCATTTGACCCCGGCGGATCAGGGCCGGTTGGCGGGCGGCAAATCCTCGGGCCACGAGGGCATAAACCGCCAGGTAGGTGGCAACGGCGGAGGGACGGCGGGCTTCAGCTTCAAATAAATCTTGCTGTTCGGCGGCGGTGAGATGGCTTCTGAGTTGCTGAATGAACCGTAAAAAATCATCTACGGATAAGCCCGAGCGATCGTCCCCAGTGCCATCAATTCCCCCCCGTTCCTGCAACATATCTTGCAAGAGTTGCAATCCCCGTTGCCGTTCTTTACCTCGGGTTTCCGGGAGGGCTAATAGTTCTAAAATCCGGTAGGGTCGGAGTTTGTAGAGGTCCGCCTGCATTTCTCCGCGCACTGCGGGAAAGAGTCCTTCGCGCAAGAGCATTTCTTGGCCGTTTTCTAGGGAGATGGCGGCATTTTCATATTTGCCCCCCTGCCATTGTTCCCGACCCAGTTCTAAACAGGCCAGGGCTAAGGTGAGGATAATATCCGCCTCAACCAGTTTGGGGTCTCCGAACCGGCCATTTTTTAAACTACTGTTGCTACCGCTGAGGATCGGCAGTCCGAGTTTCAAGACCAGTTCATATTCCCCAAGTTCTTGGAGGATCAGTAAGGACCCGATGAACCCTTCGGAGGGGATATCGATATTGGGGGTATGGGGATCGAGATAGGAGTCGCTGGCCTCTACTCCCCCTGTTCCTGTGGAGGAGTCAGCCCCAGGTGACTCTAATTGATAGGCTTTGGCAAGAAAGCTGGCGTCATATTTTTGACGCTCCTCGGGATCGCTCAGAACGGCATAGGCTTCGTCAATGAGTTGTCTGCGAGCACTTGTGGCGACTTCAGAATATTCCCGCCTTGGGAGTTGCTCTTTGCGATCGCGATGGGCCTGCTTGAGCTGTTCAGCATAGCCAGGGGTTTCGACCCCAGGTACCTGAATTGGCAGGCCGAGAATCCGGTAATAATCGAGTGGCACTAGCACAATCTACTTCCCCTGCTTGATGAGCAACCAGACAAACCAATAGCAGCAAATATAAACGACTAAAAGAGTCCGATAATTATAGCCTTTAGTTTCTATGATAAAAGCTTTCAGGGTTATCTTATCTGGAGAATTGCGGCATCCTCCAAGGGTGAGCTAGGGTTCTGCCCGGGTGGGTAGGGTTTGCGTGGCTTGCCCGGTGTTTGCTTCTATTTAACAAGGTCCAGGGTACTTCGTCAACTGGGGGCCAATTCGGTGGGGTTTTTCTGGGGCAGTTGCCGTGACTGGGCAAAGCGATCAAACGTTTATGGTATGATGTTTGGCCTAGTGGCAATGGTGGTGGATTAATCCTTGATTGGGATAAAACAATCAAGATTGAAATTAATTTAAAGTGGCGACAACCGCTAGGGTTCCCCAGCAAAAACCCGCACCCTCTCGGGTGGGGGATTTGCGGAATTAGCCCGCCTACGCAGGCTAAAGAGAGAAAACCGACTTTTTACCACCGGATTTGGGGTTAAACCCAGGCAATTCGCGTTTCTTCCGAGGGCTAGGCCCTCGGGTTCCAAGCTACCAGGAGACTGTGATGATTCAGGAACGGACTTTACCAACATTTGACGTAAGCACCGTACAACTGTCGAAAGAAGACGGTTTGATGTTGTACGAAGATATGGTTTTAGGGCGCTTCTTTGAGGACAAATGCGCCGAAATGTACTACCGAGGCCGAATGTTTGGTTTTGTCCACCTCTACAATGGACAGGAGGCGGTCTCAACCGGGGTGATCCGGGCAATGAAACGGGATTGGGACTACGTTTGCAGTACCTATCGGGATCACGTTCATGCTTTGAGTGCGGGAGTGCCTGCTAGAGAGGTGATGGCGGAGTTATTCGGCAAGGCAACGGGATGCAGCAAGGGCCGTGGCGGTTCTATGCACTTGTTCTCGGGAGAGCATAATTTGTTGGGCGGTTTTGCGTTTGTGGCGGAAGGCATTCCGGTGGCAACTGGGGCCGCGTTTCAAAGCAAGTATCGTCGCGAAGCGATGGGAGATGCCGGGTCCGATAGCGTGACGGCTTGTTTCTTTGGCGATGGGGCCTGCAATAATGGGCAGTTTTTTGAGTGTTTGAATATGGCGGCACTCTGGAAGTTGCCGATTATTTATGTGGTAGAAAATAATAAATGGGCGATCGGGATGGCCCACGAACGGGCTACTTCTGAGCCGGAAATTTATAAGAAGGCGGCGGCGTTTGGAATGGTCGGGGTCGAAGTGGATGGGATGGATGTTTTGGCAGTTCGGACTGCGGCCCTAGAGGCGGTGGAACGCGCCCGCGCCGGAGAAGGTCCTACCCTGATTGAAGCGATGACCTATCGGTTCCGGGGTCACTCCCTGGCGGATCCTGATGAGCTTCGCAGCAAGGAAGAAAAGGAATTTTGGCTGTCTCGGGACCCGATTAAACGATTGAGTGCCTATCTCACCGAGAAGAATTTGGCGACAGCGGAGGAACTCAAGGAGATTGAGACTAAAGTGCAAGCGGTTGTGGATGAGTCGGTGAAGTTTGCGGAGAATAGTCCGGAACCGGACCCCTCGGAGTTATATCGCTATGTGTTTGCGGAAGATTAGTCCATTGTAAGTCAATTTCAGCTATTCCTCCGAGGGGAGGGATAGGAGGGGGGTGCGAGAATGCGCCCCTTTTTTGGTTCGGGTGTATCGCTTCTGATCCGGAATTCGGTACTGGGAGTTCGGCAAAAACTCTATCTAGGGTCGAAAAAAAGCTGAAACCTTTGCAGCATTAGGTTTACAGCTTTTTTCGACCCTAGACTTATGAGTGGGTTAGGGTGGCGTTTCCGTAGGAAGGGAAAGAAAAACGGTTCAGTTCAATCCAAACTTTATATTCCGATAGCTTTTCCTTGATTTAAAGATGAAACTCAAGGAAAGGGGGTAGAACAAAGCCAACTGTTTCTTTAATAAAATTATTCAGTGTCAGTTAACTTTTCTATCAAGTCTTGGGCTTTTTCAGCTAAACCGGGCGTGGGATTTTCTTCGCGATATTCGGAGAGATTTTCTTCGTATGCTTTTTCTTCAGTGTGGATATCTTTAGCTTCTTTTAGCATTTTTTCGTAGGATTCTTCTCGGCTCTCTAATTGATTGTCCCGTTTGTTGTTATCGATTTTATATTCTTCTTTGACTAATCTGGAATCTAAGCCGGTTGCTGCTTGGCTGGGATGAGCGAAGGCAAAAGCACCGGAAACGCTGATGAAGGTAAAGGCACAGGCGATCGCAATCAGTCCCAAACGGACTTGTTTTAAAGCGGATAAAATGCGTTGCATATCTTAATGACCTCTTGATTAGGGAACTTGTAAAACGAGAATTTGGTTATAGTGAGCATCCTAGGATACTGTTGGAGGCTCTTACATCTACCGAGAGATAGATTAAAGTCGGTCCTGGGTTATCCGGACGGATACTGTTAACCCTTGGGTGCGATCGCCTCCATAAACCGCCGATCAATCCAATCTTTACAAGTCCAAAGTAACCGAAACGGACCTATCCCAAATCTCCCTCGGGAGGCAACTGCCTTTCCAGTTCCGGTTCCAATTAAGGTTAAAAATTGCTGTTGGGGGTGGTAAGAAATTAAGGGTTTATCCTGCAAACGGCGGCAGAGGTTTTCAAATAAAGGTTTTCCCTGACGCACGGCAAAGACTCCTGCTTTGGGTCGGGGATTGTTGAGCAGGGTGGCAATATCTCCCGAGGCAAAAATGTTAGGATGAGATACGGATTGTAAGTGGTGATTGACTTGGATAAAGCCCTGATTATCTGTGGATAATCCAGAGGCCGAGAGCCAATCTGGTGCAGCGGCTTGAGTGACCCAAAATATCCGATCGCACTCCAGGGTTAATCCTGATTGACAGTTTAGTTCTAGGCGTTCTGAAGTCTGTTTTTTTAATTGGGTAACGGTTTGGTTGAGGTGCAGGTGAATTCCGCGATTCTGCATAATTTTGGTTAATGTTCTAGCGGCATACTGACTGTGGCTGGAAAGAATGTGACTGCTGCTATGAAAGAGATGATATTCTATATTCTGCCGGTATTGTGGCGCTAAGATTTTGTTAAGATGAGCTTGAATAGATAAGGTTAATTCGACCCCACCCGCACCCCCCCCTACAGTTGCTAAACTGCGGATTTGCTCAGGGGATTGCAAAACTTCTTCTCGGAATTGCTGCCAGGATTCTAATAATTTAGGAACGGGTTTAGCGGGAATGGCATAAGTGGCGGCACCGGGGACATTGAGCGTAGCCGGAGTGCTACCAATATCAATGGAGAGAACATCAAAGGGGATGGGGGGACGGTTGGCACAGAGGACTTGGTTTTGTTGTAAATCCAGAGCAATAGCGCGATCGCAATAGAATTCTGCTTGAGCTAAATTTGCCAGGGGTCTCAAATCGATATGTGCTTCATCAAAGGTATAAAACCCAGCCAAATAACCGGGTAACATTCCCGAATAGGGAGTCTGAAGCACATCGCTAATTAAGGTAATGCGAATTCCGAGGAGGGGAGACTTGGCAAACTCTCGCAAGGCGATCGCATGACTATGACCCCCACCGATTAAAACAAGGTCTTTCATGATTCTGGTCGTGGTTGCAGGATTCGAGGTAATCACGTCAGAAATGTGACATCGCACATCAAGACTTGACCGCCTTCATTTTACTCTACCTCATTTTCCTCCAGCTTTATCCATCATTGTTGGCAGGAAATGATAGGATGGGACAGAACTAGATTGCTCAAAAAATTGCGTCAATCCTGTGGAGTTGCTATCTTATCGCGTCTTATGAAATCAACCAACGAACTGCTAAGAAACCAAGTAGAAAAAGCCCTAATTGCTGCATTTGGGGAAGAAATGGCCGGAACTGACCCGGTTTTAGTGCCAACCGCTAATCCCAAATTTGGCGATTATCAAGCAAATTTAGCGATGTCTTTGGCAAAGCCTTTAAAACAAAAACCCCGCGATATTGCCCAAAAAATTATAGACAATATCGATGTCTCCGAATTTTGTGAACCGCCAGAAATTGCCGGACCGGGATTTATTAATTTTACCCTAAAAACTAGCTATTTAGAACAGCAACTCGCCGCCATTGAAGGGGACGAACGATTAGGAATTGAACCCGTGAGTCATCCCCAACGAGTGGTTGTGGATTTCTCTAGTCCCAATATTGCTAAAGAAATGCACGTGGGACATTTGCGTTCTACTATTATTGGAGATAGCATTGCGCGAATTTTAGAGTTTTGGGGACATGATGTGTTGCGCCTCAATCATGTGGGAGATTGGGGGACACAATTTGGGATGTTGATTACTTATTTGCGGGAAGTATCTCCGGATGCTTTAACCACGGCGAATGCGTTGGATTTAGGGGATTTAGTAGCTTTTTATAAGAAGGCGAAACAGCGCTTTGATGAGGATGAGGAATTCCGGGAGATTTCTCGGCAACAAGTGGTTAAATTGCAAGCAGGCGATCGCGAGGCAATCCGCGCCTGGGAACTGCTGTGCGAACAATCCCGCCAGGAGTTCCAACAAATTTATAATTTGCTGGATATTCAGCTAACTGAACGAGGAGAATCCTTCTATAATCCGTTCCTATCCAAGGTGGTTGAAGATTTAGAAACCCAAGGCTTATTAGTAGAAGACCAGGGTGCAAAATGCGTCTTTTTAGAGGGATTTACTAACAAAGAAGGGGAACCACAACCGTTAATTGTCCAGAAGACTAATGGGGGATATAATTATGCCACAACTGACTTAGCGGCATTGCGGTATCGGATTCAACAAGATAAATGCGATCGCATCATTTATGTCACCGATAGCGGTCAATCCACCCACTTCGCTCAATTCTTCCAAGTTGCTAGACGCGCCGGTTGGATTCCAGACAATATTGAAGTCGTTCATGTCCCTTTTGGATTAGTTTTAGGAGAAGGCGGAAAAAAACTTAAAACCCGCGAAGGAGACACCGTGCGCTTGCGGGATTTATTAGATGAAGCCGTCCTCCGTGCGCGCGCTCAACTCGAAAGTATTATCCAAGAAGAAGGCCGTTCCGAAAGCGTAGAATTCATCGAAAATGTCTCCCGAGTTGTTGGAATTGGTGCCGTCAAATATGCCGATCTCAGTCAAAATCGGAGCAGTAGTTATATCTTCAGCTACGATAAAATGCTCTCCCTGCAAGGCAATACCGCACCCTATATGCTCTATGCCTTCGTGCGGATTCAGGGAATCAGTCGCCAAGGCAATATCGATTTCGACAATCTCAGTTCTGATATTCAGATTCAATTGGGAGAAGAAACGGAATTAGCCTTAGCCAAACATATCCTGAGTTTGAGTGAAGTTCTCAAAGAAGTTGAAAAAGAGCTGTTACCTAATCGTCTCTGTGAGTACCTTTATCAAATCAGCAAGAAGTTCAATCAGTTTTATGAAAACTGTCCAGTATTGCAAGCCGAAGAACCGCAGCGTACCTCCCGGTTATTGCTCTGTGATTTAGCAGCAAAAACCTTAAAACTGGGGTTGTCTTTATTAGGCATCCAACTCATTGACCGGATGTAACCCTGGGGTGCAATTTCCTCGTGACGTGGCTCTGCCGCGTCACGAAATTCGGAGGCTCTGCCTCCAGTCCAGGAGCAGGGTCTTAAGTTGCCTATTTTACCTGTAACGGCTTCAAATCCTCACAAAAAGTACAGGCGGCAGAGCCGCAAAGAGTGCATGACGCGGCAGAGCCACGTCACGAGTAAACTGGAGTTATTTTTATTAGGAATGCAACTCATTGACCGAATGTAACCCTGGGGTGCGGCAGAGCCTAAAATTGGGTTACTGATGCACCCAATTCCATCAACTTCTATTGGTTTAAATCATGTCCTACGATATCTTATGTCGATTTCTGATTGATGAATTTAGCCGCGACTTTGCCACCTTGTTGATGGGAAAACCCATCGATTTAACGATTTTGAGTCCCAAAGAACTCTCCGTAGAACCCATTCGCGCCGATTCTCTGATTCTCCTCCAGTCTGAAGACTCGGTATTGCATATAGAATTCCAAACCGACCCGGATCAAGAGATTCCCTTTCGCATGGCTGACTATCGCTTGCGCGGGTATCGCCGCTTTCGGGAAAAAGATATGCGCCAGGTGGTGATTTACCTCAGAAAAACAAACTCACCATTGGTCCATCAAACCGAATTTATTCTCCCGCAAATGACCCATCGGTTTGAGGTCATCCGTCTATGGGAACAACCCACCGAACTGTTTTTAAATGCACCGGGATTACTTCCCTTTGCTGCTTTAACCCGCACAGAAAATCCCGAGGAGGTGTTAACCGAAGTTGCTCAATTGATTGAACGCATCGACAACCGACAACAACAGGCAAATTTAGTTGCTGCTTCTTCGGTTCTAGCTGGGTTAGTATTAGATCGAGAGTTAATTAACAGGATTCTCCGGAGGGACATTATGCGTGAGTCACCCATTTATCAGGATATTTTAGCCGAAGGTCGCCAGGAAGGTCGCCAGGAAGGTCGCCAGGAAGGTCGCCAGGAAGCGATCGCCGAAATTGCCAGGAATCTACTGCTTAGTGGAATGTCTGTGGAACAAATCATGAATGTCACGGGGTTAACCCGAGAACGAGTTGAGCAATTGACTAACCGCGATTCCGAGTAATTCGCTGGATCGGGTTCAGTTGAAAAGTTGGGTAAAAAATGCCTGGATTCGATGCTTATGCAGGGATGACAGGCATTTTTATTTAAACGTATCGCCGCTTACCCACGGAGTGAATACATCATTGTAGACTTCTATAATGGCAGAGTAAAACGCCGGTTTAAGGAGTTTCCTGAATGAATTTAGCCATACTGTTCGCTTTGGGAATTTGTACTGGATTGCTGGCGGGATTGTTTGGATTAGGCGGTGGTATTTTAATTGTCCCCCTCTTAAACTTCTGGGGGTTTCCGGTAGTGACTGCTGCCGCAACCAGTTTGATAGGGGTATTTTTAACCGCCCTTTCTGGCACGATTCGATATAGTTGGACTAAGCAGCTAAACTGGCGAAATGCGTTGCAAATTGCTCTATTCGGGGTTCCGGCGGTCCAAATTGGAGCTTGGCTGGCTCGTCATATTCCTGATAGTGCATTGGCTATTTCTTTTTCTCTATTATTATTAGGTGCTATTTATTTAATGGGATTAAGAAAAACCCTAATTGATACGGAAATTTTTGCCAGTTTACTTGACTCAGACTCTCCGGACATCTTGGTTAAAAATCAAACCCGTTCCCGGTGGGATTTTGCCAAAATAGGGAGTCTCGGGGGTGCGATCGCCGGATTATTTGGGATTGGCGGTGGCATTGTCATGGTTCCCTTACAAGTCTTACTCCTGGGAGAATCCATCGCCTCTGCCGTCCCAACAACCCTCGCTGCTGTCACTGCGATCGCCGCTTCCGGTTTAGCGCAATATGCCTGGAATGGCAATGTTTTATGGATTCCCGGTGTATGTATCGGTTGCGGTGGCATCCTCGGGGTGCAACTGGGAACCCGCCTCCTCCCTCACCTCAGCGCCACCTTAATTAATACCCTGTTCCGCCTCATCCTATTTGTCTTATCTTTGTACATGATGCGCCAAGGGTTGGTCAGCGCGATCGTATAAATACCCAAAGTATTTGTTTGCTCTTGACGATTGTCCCCCAAGCGAGATAATCTAACCCCAACCTGATAAAATAAATGGCCATGTCTACCCTGTTAATTCAACTGCTTGTGATTGGATTAGTTGCCGGTATCGCCGGTGGAATGTTTGGCATTGGCGGGGGTGCAATTATGGTCCCCGCAATGGTTCTTGTACTAACATTAGACCAAAAATTGGCAACGGGGACCTCTATTGCTGCTCAAATTTTACCCATTGGCTTATTAGGCGCAATGGTCTATTATAAAAACGGCAATTTAAACTTTAAATATGCAGCCGTAATTGCTTTGGGTTTACTCATTGGCAATTATTTTGGAGCCTTATTTGCCAATCAACCCTTTATCAGTAGTGAATTTATGAAAAAACTCTATGGTGCTTTCTTGTTTGTGTTAGGTTTTAGATATTTGTTTCCTAATTTGTTTACCCGGTAATGGCTATCAAGGCCCACACCCATGCATGGTGGGTCTATACGGACGAAGCCTGCCTGCGCAGGCTATTCACTAAAATAACTTTTGACAACCGGATTGGATATTCGAGATTAAATTGATAGGAAGAGAGAGAGAAAATTACATGAGTTTAAGACAATTTCCCGAGGGATTTCTCTGGGGTGCGGCTACCGCTGCTTATCAAATTGAAGGCGCTTGGAATGAAGATGCGAAAGGGGAAAGTATCTGGGATCGCTTTACCCATCGCCAGCATACGATTCTTAATGGGGACAACGGGGATATTGCTTGCAATCACTATCATAAAATGCCGGAAGATGTGGCATTAATGCAGGCATTGGGGTTACAAACCTATCGCTTTTCTCTCTCGTGGCCGAGAATTCTACCGGAAGGAAGGGGTCAAGTCAATGGCAAAGGATTGGAGTTTTACGATCGCCTCGTAGACCATCTCCTCGAAGCCAATATTATACCCAATATTACTTTAAATCATTGGGATTTACCCCAAACCCTCCAAGAACTTGGGGGATGGGTGAATCGGGAAAGTATAGATTGGTTTGCGGACTATGCGCGAGTCGTGTTTGAGAAATTAGGCGATCGCGTCCCCTTGTGGACGACTCACAATGAACCAGCGGTCCTCGCCTTTATGGGATATGCCTTCGGGAACTTTGCTCCCGGTATAGCCGACTATTCCCAAGCCTATCAAACCTCACATCACCTGCTAGTTGCTCACGGAAAAGCCGTCCAACTGTTTCGGGAAGGCAACTATAACGGTGAAATTGGGATTGTGCTGAGTGTGAATCACTATCAACCCGCCAGCGATCGCCAAGAAGACATCGCCGCCTGCCAGCGAATGTATGACACAAGTACCGCTTTATTTGCTGACCCTCTATTCAAAGGACAGTATCCCGAACCCTTATTTAACTGGATTGGTTGCCATGCACCAAAAATAGAAACTGGAGATTTGGAACTGATTGCTACCCCCATCGACTTTGTAGGGATTAACTATTATTTTACCTTAAACGTTGCCTTTGCTCAATGGGGAGGATTATTCAAATTAGACTCTACCCAAGTTTCTGCACCAGGTTGGGGTCAAACCGACATGGGATGGGGAGTCAATCCGCCCGGATTAACCTCAGTCTTGTTAGATTTTAAAAACAACTATGGCAATCCAAAACTCTATATTACCGAAGGCGGTTGTGCCTTGGCAGATACTCCCAATTATGAGGGATTTGTAGAAGATTGGGGACGCATTAATTACTTGCGATCGCACTTTATCGCCGCTCATGATGCCGTTGCCGATGGCGTCAATTTACACGGATATTATGTATGGACTTTGATGGATAACTTTGAATGGGCACATGGATTTTATCCCCGTTTTGGATTAGTCCGCGTGGAATTTGATAGCGGTAAACGCATCCCCAAACAAAGTGCCTGGTGGTATCGCGAAGTCATGGACAGAAATGGGGTAGAGGAATAGGATTTCCACGGGATAATAGGCCCAAAACAAGACGCGATCGCCCAAACCGATCCACCAGTAACCCTGCCGACAATGTAGGATACCCCACAAAGGGCGATCGCATAGACTTATAATAGAGTTAGAAATTCTATAAAGAGTAGAGATAGGGTCAAACCTGATGAATGTAAGCGAACTCAAAGTTAATTCACCCCCTGGCTTGTCTGAGGACGAAGCTAAACTTTTGTTAGCCATCAAACTTTATGAAGTGAGCAAAGTTTCCCTGGGACAAGCGGCACAATTAGCGGGATATTCCAAACGAAGTTTTATGGAAATTTTAGGAAAATATCAAGTTCCCATCTTTGCCTATTCTCCTGAAGAATTGCGAGAAGAATTGGGATTATGAGTTTTGGAAACAGGGGAAGCGATCGCCTTTTCCGTAACCAGCAAGGCCCCCTCTCACGCCAAACTACCGGCAGGCGATCGCCCCTCCGGACCCTTCCCATAGACCCATTCTGCCCGCCATGTCTCTATAATTTTATGCTAAAGCTGTAGAGTACATCGAGCAGAAATTAACGGTATGGCTGGACATAGTAAATGGGCGAATATTAAACGGCAGAAGGCTAGAGTGGATGCGGTGAAGGGGAAAACCTTCACGAAAATCTCGCGGGAGATTATCGTTGCGGCGCGCAGTGGCGTTCCAGATCCGGATGGCAACTTTCAGTTACGCACCGCAGTGGATAAGGCAAAAGCGGCAGGGATTCCCAATGAGAACATCCAACGGGCGATCGCCAAAGGTGCCGGAACCTGGGATGATGCCAGCAGCAACTATGAAGCGATTCGCTATGAGGGATATGGTCCCGGTGGAGTGGCAGTAATTGTGGAAGCGCTGACGGATAACCGGAATCGCACGGCAGCGGATTTGAGGGCCGCTTTTAGTAAAAATGGCGGCAACTTAGGTGAGACAGGATGCGTGAGTTGGATGTTTGAACTCAAAGGGGTCGTCACCCTGCAAGGTGAGATAGACGAAGATGAACTCTTGGAGGCATCGGTAGAAGGGGGTGCCGAGTTTTATGAAGCTACAGAACTGGATGAAGATACATCGGGCTATGAGGTGTTTACGGAAGCCACTAATTTAGAAACCCTCAACCAAACCTTAAAAGAGCGGAAATATAAGATTGTCAATGCAGAATTGCGCTGGATTGCTAACAATAACGTAGAAGTAACGGACCCCGACCAAGCGCGATCGCTTCTGAAAATGATGGATGCGTTGGATGATTTGGATGATGTGCAAAATGTCACCGCCAATTTTGATATGGCCAATGAGTTGGTAGAAATGAGCGTGGTGTAATTCTATCTTGAACCGGCAAATTTAGTCAGCAATTCGGTTTCTGTTCCTCCAAGTGAATAAGAAACCGGATTACTTTCAAAATCTCGGCCTGTTTACAGCAAATTTAGGCAGAAACCCGGTTTTTTGATGCTGGCGTTTTATCCCGGTTAGTCTTGCAATTTTATAGGTCCTAAATATTTGCTTAAATAGGGAGAAAAGACCTCATAAATTAACGTTAAAGGTTTCTTATGATGCCAAAATAGATAATGTCTTCCCCAAAATGGGCCTTTTTGTCCGAAGGCGGTTTCTAAGGCGGGGGAATGTCCGTAGTGGATGCCTTGGACATCGCGATAGAGTTCCGTATGCAGGCGCGAGAGGCTCTCCCAGATTGGGATTGAGCGGTTTTGCAGGTATTCATCGACGTGACTGGCTTCCCACCAGGAGGCGGCATAAGCGAGTCGTTGTCCCGAGGCGGTGCGTAACCAGACTTGTCGCCGCAGGCGGGGTCCGGGGACCCATTGGATGGGGTCTGGTGCGTTGTCGGGGTCCATTGCGATCGCGGACATATCAATTACGTCTACTTCGGTGGGTTCGCCGGTGAGTAGTTTCAAGTGGCGCGTCGGCGAACCGTCTCCGAGGAGCAAAATTTGCCATGCTGGTGCGAGTTGGTGATGGGGTAATCCCTGCTGTACCGACTCTTCTCCCCCTTCCCATAAGGGGTCGAGGCAGTGCCAGGTGGTTGGCGGGGTCACGCTGTTTGTGGGTCTGGAAGTTGCAGTCAATGCGCTTAACATAACTTAACGTCACTCTCAATCATAGCGTTCCTTGTCCCCGGTCTTGAGCAATTTAGGGAAAATGCCTGGAGATTGATTCACCTGAGATTTTGCACCTGTTGCAACAACCGGCGGGGGTTAAAACTCCTGCCTAACAGCTCAAGTCGGTTAAAAACCGACTAAAAACACCACTGTATCAGACTTGCAGTCGTCTTTAGACGACTTTAGCTATGAGGCGGGGGATAAATCCCCCGCCGGTTGTTACCACTTAAAATTGCAATAAATTTTAACAGAATTTTCTTGCAAAAATGCCTTTAAACCTTGACAATAGCAACCGGGAAGGTGATGGTTTATGGAAATGGATGATGAGTCGGGGACGACTTAAATTCAGGGGGAGATTGTTCAGTAAAAATCTGTGGAGCCAGCAAGTATTCATCGTGGGGGAAACAGTAAAATATAAAGATAAACGGCCCTCTTCGTGGCCGATCGCTGCTGGTGTTTTGGCCGTTGCAACCGTTGGGGGATGGTTTTTTTATAGTCGGGTCCTGAATCCATCAGCCAGTGCAGTGGAGGTGAGCACAATTGCAGTGGAACGGGGAACGATTGAAATCTCGGTTAACAATAGTGGCGTTGTTGAATTTGGGGGTCAACAAACTCTGAAATCTCCCACCGATGGCACGGTGGATCGAGTTTTGGTGCGGGTTGGCGATCTCGTCCCATCTGGTGGGGAATTAATTACCCTCCGACAAAACCCAGAGGAACAAACCAATGTTGCCATTAAACCCTTAGAAATTCGGGAATACCAGATTGCTCTGGCTAACACAGAACGGAAAGTTTTGGAGGCACAGGACGATTTGAAAATTGCTCAAACCAAACTGCAGCAACTTCTCCAAGAAAATGTTTCCCGAGAAAGTCAACTGGCAACCCAGGAAGCAATTCGCCGAGAACAATTACTCAAGCTGGAAACTCAGCGCCCAAAATTGGGGGAAGCTCAACAAAAATTAAGGGAAGCTCAACAAGAATTCACGGGTTTAAGTGCGGCGGGTTCTCAAAAACTCCAAACCAAACTAGCTGAGTTAAACCTAGATATTGAGAAACAAAATCTTACTCTGCGAAGCAACCGCCTCAGTGTGATTGATGCACAGGAAACACTGGCTACAGAAAAACAAAAATTACTAGAGGACCAAGACTTAGCGCAACGAGGATTTATTGCGGAACAAGATGTTAAAACCCAAGAAAATTCAGTGCGTAGCGCTGAATTTTCACTCCACTCCGCTGAGGTGGCGGTGACTCAAACCCTTCTGGATTTAGAGAAACTCCAACTCCAACGGGGAAACATTGAGGAGGAAGTGATGGATGAGCTAGAGACTGCACAAAAAGAGGTGGAAACAGCACAGGAAACTGTCAGAACTGTAGAGGCAGAAATCCGCAGTGCGATGTTTGAGTTAGAGCGCCTTGAAATCGAGTTAGATAAACTCCGTCGGGAACCGAATGCGGAGGTGGAGGAGGCACGGAAGGCGGTGCGAACGGCAGAAGGTCAACTGCGGGAAGTGCGATCGCAATTTAACCAAGAGAGGTTAAAACTAGAGCGAGAACAAATTGCGATCCAAAATACCCAGGAGCAGTTGGCACAAAATATCGTCGCGACTCCCATTGAGGCGACGATTTTACAGGTGATGGTCAAAAATGGAGATGGGATTAGCCGGGGGGATAATTTACTCACTTTGGGAGATCCCTCTCAAGAGTTTGTGAATCTTCAGCTTTCCACGTTGGATGCTTCCCAGGTCAAACTTGAGCAAGAAGCGCGGGTGACGGTGATTGGACCCAATGCGGAGATTTATGAGGGGGTGGTGCATCAGCTTTCTCCCCTAGCAATTACGGAGGACAGTGCTTCGACTCCGAGTTCCGGACAAGCATCGGTGCCTGCTACCATCAAGCTCAAGACTCCGACGGGGAGTTTGATTCCCGGTGCACAAGTGAGTGTGGAAATTATTGTGCAGCAGCTTCAAGATGTGATAATGTTACCCATTGAAGTGATTCAACGGGATGCTCCCAAACCTTATATTTGGACGGTGGATGCTCAGAGTAAGGTGCAGAAACAAAGCATTGAGTTGGGGTTGGAAGGGGTGACGGAGGTGGAAATTAAATCCGGACTAAAAGTGGGGGAGAAGGTGGTGTTGCCGCCATCGGATCAGCCTTTAGAACCGGGGATGGTGGTGACGATCGCCGAGCCGAAGGAGGAACCATCAGGGGATGGGAAAGAGGGTTCCAAGAGATGACGGCGAATTGGTGAGTGAGCAAGTGAGTGTTAGGGAAGGGAGCAGCAGTATGAGTTTAAGTATATTCGATTTAATCCGGATCAGTTGTGATTCCCTCCAGGGAAATCGCTTGCGATCGGCCTTGACGACGTTGGGGGTGTTTATGGGGGTGACGGCAGTGAGCGCCACTCTGCAAGTGAGAAGTATTAGCACAGCGGTGATTGCTGAGGAAATCCAAAAGCGGGAAGCACCGCAAGTTCAGGCGATGCAGTGGTCTCGGGGTGGCAGTAAACTGCGGGTAGAGGATATGCGATATTTAAAAAGTCGCTTGAGTGGGGTACAAGCGATCGGCACAAGCGCTGGAATAGATTACGAGGCCAGTATTATCTTTGAGCAAAAAGAAGGGACGGCGAGCGTCAATGCGGTTTCTGAAGGCTATTTAGAGATTGCCGGTCGGTCCATTTTGCAAGGCCGATTTTTTAGTGAGGCGGATTTTACCAGCTATCGCTCGGTTGCGGTAATTGATGCGGTCTTACGGGAGCAAATTTTTGAAAAAATTAATCCCGTTGGCAAACGAATTTATTATAATGGTCGATTGTATGTGGTAATCGGTCTGGTGGAGACAAAGCTCCAGTATAAGGATGAGGAACCGAGTGGGGAAATGCTGGTGCCGATGTCGCTGTATGCCGCACTCACAGGCCGTCGCAATATCGGGAGGATTTTGATCCGACCCCAGGAAATGGAAGAGATGAATCGTTTGGAAGAGCAAGCCAAACAACTGTTAACCCAGCGCTACCCCGAGGGAGAAGTTTATACTTGGAATAATGTTGATGATATTATTGAGCAGAAAAAAACCCTGGATATGGTTTCCCGCGCGTTGTTGGCGGTGGGAGCAGTGGCCTTGTTGGTGGGGGGAGTGGGAATTGCCAATATTACGATCGCAGCGGTGATAGAACGGACGCCGGAAATTGGCCTGCGGCGTGCGATCGGTGCGACGGCGGGGGATATTATGTTCCAGTTTATTTTAGAAGCGGCGATTTTGAGTCTGCTGGGGGGTGTATTGGCGATCGCTACGGTACATGGGTTAACGGTGGTGGTGGCTGATCGCTTTGAGTTGCCTTATGAGTTTGAGCGCAAAACTGCAGGATTCGCGCTGGGTTCGGCGCTGTTGGTGGGGGTGGGTGCTGGGTTTTTGCCAGCGATGCAAGCCAGCAAGTTAGACCCAGTACAAGCATTGCGATCGCGCTAGATTTGATACAAAGTAGGAAGGATGAAGGTGTATGCAGAACAATCCAGATACAAAGCATGGGGAGATGGCGATCGCCACTCAGATGAAGAAGCAGCGACCTGTTTGGATGACAGTGACGGTCAGTTTTATGGCGGCTATTTTTGGCACATCTTTGACCCTGTTGGCAGGGAGCAAGTTTCACGAAGGAGGGATTGCCGAGGAAGTGACTCCCAAGGCCATTTTGGAACAAATCACGGTGTCAGAGTTGCCAGTTACCCCGGTTACTTCTTCAGAACTTCCGTCCCCACCCCAAGGGAATGTTCCCTCTGTCGTTGGGGATTTGTTGTCTCGATTGACGCCGGATTTTCCCACTCCTTCTCCAGTCTCGGCAGTGAAACCGGCAGGATCATTGGGTAATGTGAGAAAAGATGGACCTCCGATAGATGTGCCGCCACCGGCAGAACCCCTTGACCAGATAGTAATGCCGGGGAGAGAACCGGAAGTGCCTCAAGGCGATCGCCGGGAGCAAAATGAAGTGATATCTCAGAGTCTTCCTCAGTTACCCGTCGAGGCGAATCCTCCCAGTGGCGATCGCGATTTAAACCCAGCTACAGTACCTTTATTTGAGAATCGACCTGCGGAATTGCAGCAAGTGCCGGTGACAGTTCCTGAGACTCGTCCTGGGGTTCAAGAGACTCCTGGCGATCGCAGCTTTGAGGGAATTCCCGTAACCCTGGTGGAGGTGGTGGGTTTAGCGATCCAAAATAACCGCGAGATTAAAAATGCCTATCTCCAGCGTATCGCCGACCGAGCTAGTTTAGCCGTTGAATTAGATAAATTTCAACCCATTTTTACCCCAGAAATCTCTGTAAACCTCAACCGCAATGATGTCGGAAGTGCAAGCAGCAACTCGGCTGACATTAGCGCAGGTTCAAGGGTCACTATGCGAATTCCCACCGGGGGAGAAATTAATGCAGCCTGGAATACGGGAGGCATTACTCGAAGTAGTAATCAAGGGGAAATTCTGGATAAAAATAATGTGAATCAAGGGCTTTCTTTAAGTTTTAGCCAACCTTTATTACGGGGTTTTGGACGGGATATCAATACCGCTCCCATTAAAATTGCTCAATTGATGGAAAGCATTAACAAATTGAGTTTGAACTCGACTTTAATCGATATCATTACTAATGCAGTGGTCGGATATCGGGACCTGCTACAAGCAGAGGAAGCGGTGAAGATTGCTGAAAATTCTCTAAAAATTGCTCAGGATATCTTTGAGATTAACCGAGCCTTGGTGGAAGCAGGGAGACAACCTAGAAATGAGTTAGTGCAAAATGAAAGAAACATTGCCAACCTAAGAATCCAGCTATTAAGCGCCCAAAATACCTTTGAACAGGTGCGATTAAACTTGCTTAACATTTTGGATATTGATGATTTTCCGCTTATCCCTGGGGAAGAAATTGTGGTGGAGTCTACGGAGTTAAATGAAGAAAAATTGAAACAATTGGCTTTGCAAAATAGTGCGATTTATCTCAATGCGGAACTGGCGGTCGAGATTGGCGAGTTGAATTTAATTTTAGCGGAAGATGAAATGCGCTGGGATATGAGTTTGACTGCGAGTTATGGGAGTAACTTACAATCGAGAACTGATGATACAAATGATGTTAGATTGGGAATTGGGTTGAGTCGTAATTTTGGCGATCGCAGGGTTGAGAGTCGGTTAGAGCAACAACGAGTGAATCTGTTGCAAGCTCAAAATGACCGAGATGAGCAACGAGATAATCTGTTAATTCAAGTGGGTGATCAGGTGCGGAATGCCAATTTACTTCTACAACAAGTAAATTTAGCGCTGCAAGAGAGAGAATTTGCGGAACAAAACTTAGAAAATGAACGAGAATTACTCCGCTTAGGTCGCGGTGAAATTCGCAACGTAATCGGTGCTCAACAAGAAGTAGTTAGTGCGAATAATAGCGAATTAACGGCACAAATTAACTATTTGAATGCTTTGACTCTTTTGGAAAAAACCGTGGGAATTACCTTGGAAACCTGGCAGGTGACGGTAGAAACGCCGGAAGAGTAAGAACGGATTGAGGAAAGGCGAGTTAATTTACCCAGTCGTGATAGACTACTAAAAATCAGGACAATCAGGGAGGAGTGAGCATCGTGGTTAACCAACTTTCCGGGGGTAACGATGGGTTACAACCTGTAGACTACAGCTACCTTTTACAGCAAATTTCGCGCGCTATCCAGGGTGATAATCTATTTCAACTGTCTGGGGATAGGAATCGGTTGCGAATTAAAATCGATGAAATTGCCGCTGAAGTGGCGACAAATACTCAGATTCAGAATCCCCTAACTTCCGCTAATGGGGTGCGATCGGCCTCGGTGAAATTTACGGAACGGATTAAGGAACAGTTTAGCGGTCAAATTCAGCAAATTCAAGACCAGTTACGACGCCACCTCCAGGAAACAATGGGTTCGGTGGAGGCGATCGCGCAGACGGTTGACCAGATGAGTCCGGAGTTAACCCAGGTTCAAGGCACAACCGGACAACTCGGATTTACCTTCAATTTTAATCAATCTTCTCCACCCCTTCACAAAGAAAAACTCAGACTAGAAACCAACCGTCCTGGCAGTGAATCTCGACTTAAATTCCATAAAATTACCCTTTCGGTGCAAAATGTAGACCGATTTTCCTCGGACCTCCACCAGGGAATTGCCAACTATATTACCACTAAACTTGCTCCTCATGACGAAGAAATTAAGCAAGAATTATTACAAATTCTGGACGGATTAGTTCAGGATGAGTTTTCCTACTTTGACGATTTGCAGCAATTGGTGGATACAGAAAGTCTCGGAAAGCTCAAAAAAGAAGCAAAAATTATCTATTTAGAGCATTTGTCTGAGCATATCGAAACCAGCGATACCCTGGGGATGATTTATCTAAACGATTTAATTCGCCGCTTACGATTAATTGAAGATTACATCAATGATGCGCAAAAAGCAGATGGGGATTTTGAGGTCAATTATGGGGGAGTTACGGTTAATTACCGAGATGCCTTATCCCGCGCGGAGGTCTTCGATTGTTTGCCAATTATTCCCATAGTTGAGGGTAATTTAGGCGAACATACGGACCGAGAAGGAGGGGAAAGGCAGTTTATTTTTGGACTGAAACTTAAATTTGGTGGTCCGGTTCAAACCCATGCGGGACAAGAAGTCTTCGATTATAATCTGATGCTGCTGGACCCGGAAGAGGATGAACATAAAGAAGCAATCGCGGATGAAATTCGCCGGGAATCCTATGTCAGGAAAGTATTAGTGCGACTGTTTCTTTATTATTTTGTGTTTGCCTCAGATTGCGATCCAGGAAAACCTGATTATAACCCGGATCACGAAGGCAACTTTGACCCTTGGCAACGGTTTGATGAACGGGTGATGCCAGTTTTATCCGGGTCGGATGAAGTAGCAAAACAGCGGATTTTCGCGGGGTTTGTCCGAGGGATGAAGCAACGTAATGTCCGGAGTAAAATTGACAAACTGCGATCGATGCTTCAAAATGTTATCAAGCGACAACGAATTTTACCCACCCGGACTTACTCGCGACAAATTAACCTCAGAAAAGGGATTTTACAGAAAGATGTCAATAGTGCGCTACTGGGGTATTTTTTAGAACCCGAGATAGAAAGAAATCCCAAGGCACAGTTAAAATATGTGACCATTGAGAAACCGGGTCTGGACAACAAAGCACTCTGTCGTCTCGAAGCGAGTATCAAAATTGAAGATATCCGGTATTTCCCGGAAACTGAACGAGAACAATTTATCTGGAATTATCAGATTGCGGGACTTCGGATGCTGGCGGTGGTTTGTACTCCGAATCAAGGGATTTGTTGGCAACAGTATCGAGAAACGTTCCAAAACCAACAATTAATTTTGTTGGATTATGATAACAGACGCCTAAATCCCGGAGGATTGACTCCGAGTCAGACCTTTATTTATCGGTTTACTTGGACGATTCTTGCTTATATTTGCTTTGATTTACTCCTAGAAAAAGCACCGAAAAATTTGTTTATTCCGTTTCTGCGCCTCCATGAGGGAACCCATGAACGACCCTTACCCACAGAGAAATTTTTAGCAAATCTCTGTAAGGGGTTGTCCTATTTACTCAGTAGCAAATATCGGTCCAATTCCCAAGGGATTCGGTTGCAAAACTTCAACCGACATCGGTTAGAAAATGGGTTGAGGTCTCTTTACTCCGTGTTACCGAAAACCTTTCGGTTGCTGGAAACTACCTCACATCCGCAGTTAGATAAACTGGCGATCGCCATTGTATCGAGTCGCGAGAGTGATGCTGCAACGAACCCTCAATACCGGAAGAATCGGATTGCTAATGTCACCGGAGAAATCATCGGTATCCAGCGATCGCAACCGGATACCATCCAAATTGAACGACTCCAGACCTTTTCCGATAACTACTCCCTGCGTCGCCTCTATCGGGAACCGCCTATTTTAATTGATACCGTCAACCAACTGTATCAACAAGGATATCGGCATATCCTTTATGTCGCACAAGCACCCTATACCAGTACCCTGCATATCACTCGTGGCGATCGCGATGAAGACCTCTATTTTATGTCTCCTCCCCTGATCACCGCCTTGATGCAAAACCGTCCAGACTTGAAAATTTATCCCATCTTTTTTGATAAATATTACGTCCGCAAATTAGTCGATTCTAAAGTCGAGGCATTTGTGGTCCAAGACACTCAACAACTCACCAGTTTAGCGCAAGACCCCCGACAGCAGGCCGTTGTCTTTCTCAACCTATTTAATGGCATCAGTGTGGGTCGAGAGGATGAACGTTTTTATAATGGGGTAATTTCCTATTCCACCTTATTAGGAGACTTTTATCCCCAAGTCATGGATGACCAATCCATTCGCCAAGATTTAATCTATGACACTCCCTTGAAACGGGATATTTTGCAATATTTAACCCTTTTTCACTTCTCCCGCTTTGACCGCAAAACCCAGCAAACTTTAAAGTTAGACCCTTATGAAACAATTATTGGAGAACAGTCCATTGGTGCCTTATCTATCTTTGAACAAATGACGCCACGGGTTGAGTTTAATGCCTTAGCATTTTTGACCGAGGTTAAGAAAGTCTTAGATTTGCGGCAAAGCGGGTGATTTTCTATAGATTGAAGGGACGGCAAGTTTCTGGGTCTACTATAATAGTCATCAGGGGTAACCCAATCCCCTGTCCCACATTTTGCTGAAACAATTCAAGTTATTGACTCATATCAAGTCCGATTATTTGCTCATCAAGCACACTCCGCTGTCATTCCCAAGGCAGGGACCGAATCCATCTGGACTAAAAGTCTGGCGTTGATGAGGAATTAATTGGACTTGAGATGATGATATAATGAGTCAGAGTCAATAGAGAGGAGGGAGAAAGATACAACCAGAAAATCAGTCTTTAACGGTGAGTCAGGGTGTGGGGCTAGTCCGTCAAAAAATCGCATTAGGAGAACCTCTTCTCGTGGATTTATTTGGGGGTACAACGTCCCAAATACTCGATGCCATCAATGTAGATTGTGTCGCCGAATCGGGTATCAAAGCATCTGTTGAGGACTTGGGTCAAATTTTCCCACCAGGTAGTGTTAGCGAGATTGTTGTTAGTGGTCCTCAATCTCCATTTTTAGAACAGGCCGCAATGATATTAAAACCAGGAGGCCGGATTTATATCAATGCCACTAAAGGAAACCCCTTTGGAAAAGTACCGGATCCGACCACCAGAAAAAATTTAGGCGATACAGCATTGGTTCAATTAGGATTGCAAGTTGTGCAATTAAAAGGACAACTTGAGGCAAGATTTACTCATCAAACCTTTCGGCGAACTACTGGAGAGGTAATCCGTACCCGGTCAGTAACAACAACAATTTTGGAGAAAGTGTAATGACTAAAATAAATAATTACTTTGATTATCTGCATTTTACGGAATGCGATATCCTCGGTTTCAAATGGGAACCGAAAAAAAAACTCGGGTTTAATTTTCATAAAAAAGAACACAGTTTTAATTTTCATGCTTTTTATTATTATAAATTTTCCAACCTATTAATCCAAGTTAAAAACTTAGGGATTCTGCAAGGTCATCCCCTTAATCCACCCAGTAATGAATCCAGTATTATTTTTTGGCCTAAAAGATGTACTTGCATTTTTAAAGAAGTCCAAACCTCGATACTCCAGATGAATAGATACTATGAAGATCCGCCGGGTTCTCAGCAGTTTGTCCCGGATCCAAATCAGACCCCCCAAGAAATTGAGGAGGTGTTTTCCGTCGATGAACCTCTAAATGATTTTTTCATTGAACCTCTAAATGATTTTTTCATTGAAGGACTGTATCAGCATCCAGTCGCTTGGGTTGAGTGGGAAATTAAAAGTCGATTTTTTGCCTTGGAAATTGACCCAAAAGATGAACATCAGGTGTTAACCGGGTTAGAGTACAGCAAGTTACACGGTGAAGCAAAAAAAGTGGAAATGGGATATTGAGGATGAGTTGGGTGAATTAACCTCAAAAACCCTTTCTTTCTTTCTTCCTCTTCTCCCCCTTCCCTACAAGGGAAGGGGGTTGGGGGGTTAGGTCACCGTGGATGATCGAGACAAACATGAGATAACGATTACTATCAGGAGTCATATCAAGTAGATGATAGCAGAAGAATTAGGTCGATTGTTTGAAGTGGGGTTTAATATTGGCATTTTGGCCTATTTGAAACACCATAAAATTAAACACCATTTCAAAGACTTGTATCGCCAGGATTTGCAGGGACTCAAATTACCGAAAATGGTCAAGCGAATCGCGGAAAAACATGAGGCGATCGCACCGCAGAACCGAGAAATCTTGGAAAAATGGAGTCGCTTTTTTATCCAGAAGGGGTTTCTGTCGGGGTTGAATTTCTTTGGGGAATATCTGAACTCCCAGGAAGATGGCCTCAAACGGCAACTGGAAATCCTCTACTATCAATGCAGTTTTGTTGGGGATAACAGCATTGGCACTTCCACCAAAGATTCTAAAGAACATTTCACCCAGGTCTTATCCCAGTTTGAAACCCTTGATTCGCGGCAAATTCAGCGGATTATTTACCAATATTCCGGACAGGGGAAAGGGGGAGAGTTTTTGCAGTCCGATACTTTAATGTTCTTGCGCTATGGTCAGGAGTTCCGGATTTTATGTGTAGATTTATCCGTATTTTCGGTGCAATCTGCTGAGGATATTGTTCCCTTGGATGATGTGGAAGTCTTGCGGCAAATGCTGAGGGGAGAGTTGGGGTACTTGCGGTCTAAAAGTGTTTTTTCTAAGTTGCGCCTGGATACAGGCAGCAGTCCCGGGTTAGACTTGGATTTATCGAAAGATTTACGGCAATATTTAACGGCATTTAAACGCCGGGATAAAGAAAGTACCAAGTTAATTCAGGCCGGTTCCTATGCGCATAGTTTCTATGGATTTTTGCAGGAATATGGCCTGTTGCCAGAATCCGCTTCCTTGGTTTTCAATGTCGTGGGATATAGCGATCGCCATATCGGAACCATCTCCCTGCGTCCAGACAATCTCCAGTTGTTGGCAACTTGTGCCGAAATCTATAAGAAGGAACCGAAACAGCAAGAAATTAAAACAGCGCGAAAAAATGTCCTCAAACAAATTCAGCGAAGTGCTGCAAAAAGTTTTATTGAGGGTCAACAATTGGTGGACAAATTGTCTAGTCCCCAACTAAGCGGACCGGGTATCACCGAAGTGATTCATCAAGAACGAATTCAAGGATTTTTTAACTCTGTGGGGATTATTCCTCGCGAGTTGGCAACTCCCTTGGGTTTACCGGAGGGATTGACCCTGCGAAATGGACACGCCGAACTAATTCAAAAAGCGCTAACTTCACAGGAAATTTATCTGTTTTTAACCGGAAATCCGGGAATTGGTAAAACCACAGCGATCGCCAATTTTCTACAGTCGCACTTTGAGGAAGGATTCTTATTCCTTTATGTCAGTCCCCGGAAACAAGTCAATTTAGATATTATTGATAAGTTTAAATCGGCATCCTCTGGCAACCTGTGTGACGATCGCCTCTGGTGTCTCACCAGTAACGCCGTGATGATCCAGGAAAATGGCGGATTTCCCACAGTTCGATATCACACCAACTCCCGGCGAGATACATTTACTGCCAAAGCGGTAGATTTTATTTCTGCCGATCAGGAACTGCGATCGCCAAGGAGTCAGCATCAGTCCTCCCGGTTACATCAAATTGCCGCCGATCACATTCGCGATCGCGGGACCAAAACTGCCGGAGTGCTTTCCAGTATTTGTGCTGGAATTCATACCGCAGTCGCCGATCAACTCTCCAACCAAATCCTCGCCACTGTCTCAATCCAATCCTTGCGCGTCACCACCCCCGGAAACACCACCCTGAAACATTTGAATCACATCTTTAAAAGTGCCTATAACGAACGAGATAAAGAAGTCATCCCGGCCAAAATGCGCCAAATCTCGAACCGCATCAAACATCTATTTATTATGATTGATGAAATCACCGGGGATGATAGCGGCGTTCACTTCTTGCAAGGCATTAGTAAATTTTTGCACGACTATGAACTCACAAACCCCGAACATGGATTTAATACCAAAGTGATTGTAGCAGATGCGTCAATTGTAGATAAAGACGTGATTACCCAACACTTATCTCAACCTTCTCCCGAACCGGATAAAATCTATTTTCGCCTTGCTAAACAGTCTCCAAACCCTCTCACCATCGAGACCTTCCAGTTTCAGCACTTACGCGCTTGTGCGATTAATACCAACTCCTACCCCGCCAGGGAATTGAACATTACTTATAAAATTTTTATCGAATCCGTAAAATTTACCTCTAATCTGTTTCAATCAGAAAAGCGCACCTTAGTCGAAAAGATGCAAACTCGACTTGCTGAAGATATTTATCAGTTATTAACCCAACCGGATTCCCGTCAAATTCTTGTCTACATTCAGGATAAAAAACGGTTGCAAGAACTCATAGAAACCCTTCGCAAACGTCGAGGTGAATTTGAACCCTACAGGGATTACCTGGAAATTCATGCCAGTCTGTCTGATGCTGAAAAAATCAGAATTCAGACCTATAAACAAGATGTCAAAGTCGTGTTTATGACTTCCTCCGCCAGTCGGGGATTATCCTTTCCCAAAGCGCAACATATTTTAGTTGAAATTCCCCGGTTTCAGATTGAGCAAAATCTCATGGAAGTGATTCAGGTGATTTATCGCGCTAGGGGAGAATATGAGGAAAATGGAGTCCGGCAAACCCTGGATACGGAAGAGAAATCTTTAATTTTTTACTTAGGCGATCGCGCGGTTTACTATCCCTCCACTGACCCGGAATTTCCCACCCTGGATGACGAAACCGAACGGCAACTCTCGATGCAAGAAAGCATCTTGAATCTCTTAAATATCTTGCTGATTCTGAAACTTTCCATGATGACGCGGATTTTCGGGTCCGGACCCTTGGGGAGAAAAGATTGTCTAATTATTCCCATTGGCGGTAAATCGGTTTCTACTGCTGGAATGACCTTGAGTGGTCAAATCACCCACCTGATTCGAGAACTCAAAACTGAATATCGCCAGAAACCGAGTCATCGAATTTTGCGGGATATTTTTACCAGTTTGGAAGGTCTTCTGAGTCATGCCGAATTTATCTTAATGGATGAAACTGGGACCGAGGAAACTATGCAGAAGTCCTATCTTTCCTTACGGGAAGAATTCAATACCCAATTTCCCCAATACTGTAACCGCCTCGACCAACTTTTAGACCTTGGCAATATTGAACCCGGTCATTTGGTGGGAAGTTTACTGATTGTTCCGATTCATCAAAGGTTAGAAGAAAGTTATGAAATTCGCTTAGAAAAGCAGATTCGCCGCTATGCCACCGACGACTTAATTAACAAGATGTTTGCCGTTAGTAAGAGTTTGGAATATCCCGAGAATCTGCGATCGGCCATCCGTGGGGGTGCAGTTGAGTTAGTGGAATTACTCCGCAGGGAAGCAACTCGGACTCAATGGTTTGAACAATATAGCAATAACCCCGACCAATATTATCTAATGCCATTGTTTAACTTCATTGCCAAAGAGGCGATCGCCGAGTATTTCAAAGAAGAACCCCAGGAAGAAGAAGACCAAGAATTTAGAACCTTACTCTCGCGCTACCTCCACTCCCTCTATCCCGCTTACAACACCTTACCCATCGGTCGCAAATACCGAGAATTTCCTTTTTTACTGTTTAGAAGTTACAGCTTAGAGCAAATGCGAGCTAAAATGTTTTCTGATAAGTATTTGTTAAATTCTCATGAGTTAAATGTATTGAATTTAATTTTATCACGGGAGGGAGAATAATTTAATATTAATTTTAATTTTGGCAGCGCGTGTAAATCGCACCCTACAACCCTTAAAATGTGTTACTAACGTTCAGCTAAGTGCTATAATTGAATTAAAGTCAATCACCTTTTGGAGGCAACATTGATGATTGCTGTCCCCAACTACATCAATCCTGAAGAATATCTCGAAATCGAACGCCAAAACCCCATTCGTCATGAATATCGACGCGGTTTAGTCTATGCAATGGCAGGCGGAACCGATAATCACGATCGCATTGCTCAAAATCTTCTCTACCTGATTAACTCGCATTTGCGAAACTCCCCCGACTGTCGGTTTTATTCCGGGAACGTTAAAGTCAATTATCAAAATGAGTTTTATTACTATCCTGATGCCTTTGGGACTTGCGACCCGCGAGATCGCAGCGATCGCTATGCCAAACGCTATCCTAAACTCATCGCCGAAGTCCTCTCCTCCAGTACCCAAACCTTTGACTTAGGGGAGAAATTCACCGATTATCAAAAGATTGATACTTTAGAAGAATACATTCTAATTTCCCAGGAAACCCAGCGAGTAGAATGCCGCCGCCTTACGGGTCCAGATACCTGGGAAACTGAAGTCTATGGAGAAGGCGATCTCATTGTTCTGAAAAGTCTTAACCTAGAGTTGGCGATCGGTGAACTCTATCTCGGCATGGATCCGTAGATTTGCCTCCGTTTCAATAAAAATTTTTATGCCTAAAGCGAAAGTTTATGGTAAAATAGAAAAAGGAGTTCAAAAGAAACCTGATACTTAAATATGGTAAGTCCCTTTGCAGTAGCCAATTACTTTATTTGGTTAGCCAATGAAACTGGCTCTTTTCTCAGCAACCTGAAGCTACAAAAGCTAGTTTACTATGCTCAGGCATGGCATTTGGCACTTGAAGACTCTCCTTTATTTGAGGAAGACTTTGAAGCATGGATTCACGGTCCAGTTTTGCCAACTTTGTATCAAAAATACGAGTCTTTTAGCTGGAAACCGATTATCGAGAATGTTGCGAAACCCACTCTCGACCCATCCCTTGAAAAGTTTCTTAAAGAAATAGCAGATGTTTACTTTTGGTGCGATGCTTACGAGTTAGAACTCATGACTCATCAAGAAGATCCTTGGAAACTTGCTCGTGGCAATTTACCACTTGATGCTCCGTCAACGGATATCATTAAGAAAGAGTGGATGAAAGACTATTACGCATCTCATGCCGAAGAAACCGAAGAAGACGAAAATTTCGCCGAATCCTTCATCTAAAATCTCACCCACCAAGCTAAATCCTCCCCAAGGAATCAGCTTTTCCTTTACCTATTTACAGACTAACCATCCCAAATTTTTATGTCACCATCAGGATGCTAAGTATTTTTGTGTTTTGCTGGAAAGATTGAAAAATATTTCTAGGATGACTTTCACAGAAATTACAGTGAAGAATGCTGCCAATCTACGATGCCATCCCCTAGACTGGAGTGACCGTAGAGTGACAGAAAAGTGCTTTTGCATTCCTAATGAGGAACAGTTAGTAGATACACCTTACCAGTTATTTCAGCTTTCTACTAACGAATATGGCAGAGTTCATGGGTTCTTTATTGAAAATATTTTTTATATTGTTTGGCTCGATCCAAACCATAACCTTTACTCATAATTTTGAGCAGTATTAATGAGAGTATAAACCCGCTTACCCTCAACTTTAGCCTTTTACTAAAAAAAAATTAAACTTTCCTCATTTTACTAAAAAACCCTGAGAATTCTGCTCGATTTTCTTCGCCACAAATAGCAAAACAGCATATAAAATCAAGGTTTCTCCAAACATCTCAAAAAATTCCTCGAATGCGACTCTGACTTGTTCGATTACCCAGCTTAATACTTCTCGTTCTGAAAAGAATTTAGCGAGGAGACGATTTAAAACAATATGTTTAAAAATCTCCACCCCAAATGCACCAATAAGTGCCAGAACCAATCCCGATAACCCTAGGATGACTAGGTTGCGAGACCCATACCAGAGTGCTTTAAAATCTCGGAAAAAGAAGACCGCGATCGCCACAATTAAAAAGCTATAAATTCCAATCCAGTATTTTGTCCCAGAAATCGGCATCCAACTGGATGAACCCATTCCCAGATGAAGTTTGACCAGTTCATCTAAGGCCACATAAAATAATAACACCGATTGCACGAACCAAAATGCCGGGGAAGGACGTTCCGATAACTTTCGAGAAAAGAAAAACATCCCCAAATAAACTAAGGACATTTGGAAGAGAATCGAGGCTTGTAATAGGGTGGGAACCGTCATGAATCCATCCATATCAAAGGGGGGAAAAACTTCTCGTTTGATGAAGACGCCGCCAAGGTAAATGATGACGATCGCCACTTCAAAGCAGATTAATCCCCCAATCCAATAAGGGATGGCACGTTTAAGCAATTTGGGGTTCAGGTTCATGGATGAAAATACTCATAAATTTGCTGTGCCAACCTTGGACCAATTCCCGCTACTTCTGCCAATTGTTCCGGCGTGGCAATACTAATATAATCCAGAGAATGGAAATGCGCTAACAGTTGTTTTTGCCGTTCAAATCCCAACCCCGGAATTTCATCTAAACGTGATCGCCGCATTCGTTCCGTGCGTTGTTGACGGTGAAACGTTACCGCAAATCGGTGTGCTTCATCTCGCAATCGGCGTAACAATTGCACCCCCGGTTGTTCCGGGTCCGAGGGTACAGGTAAGGACTCTCCCGGTTGAAAAATTTCCTCACGCTGTTTCGCTAAACTCACAACTCGCACATCTTCCAGTAAATCCATCTCCCGCAACACTTCCACCACTGCCGACAATTGACCTTTACCACCATCAATCATCACCAAATCCGGCCAATCCGGGTTATTCTCAATTTTACCCGTTTCTCGTTTTTGGTTACCCGCATCGCGGAATCGGCGTCCCAGGACTTCTGCAAGACTGGCAAAGTCATCGGAGTGACCCGACTGAACCTCGGGATTGCGGATTTTGTAGCGGCGATAATGCTGATTTGCTGGGAGTCCGTCAATAAAGACGACGCGGGAGGCAACGGCATCGGACCCTTGGACGTGAGAAATATCATATCCTTCGATGCGCCGTGGCAACTCTGGCAAATCTAAAAGTTCCGCTAAATCCTGCATTGCTTCAGCATTGCGATCGCTGAATTTTTGCATCCGCGCCATTTCATAGTCGGCATTTTTGGCAACCATCTCGATTAATTCCGCCTTGGTTTGCCGTTGAGGTGTGAGAATGGAGACTTTGCGACCTTTGCGATCGCTTAACCAATCCCCCAAGATTTCCGCCTCGGGTAATTCATGCTGCACTAAAATTTCGGCGGGAATTTCCACTGAGTCTACATTGCGGTAATGTTCCTCTAACACCCGTTGTAAAATCGCACCAGGTTCGGCAGTTTGCGCTTCTGCCACAAATCCCAAACGTCCGACTAATTGTCCGGCGCGAACTTGGAAGAGTTGGATACAAGCGCGATCGCCATTGCTGGAAAGTGCGATCGCATCTTGGGACAGGCGATCATCTGGCAGGGAGACTTTTTGACCGGCATGAAGCGACTGCAACCCCTGAATGCGATCGCGAAGTCTTCCCGCTTGTTCAAAGTTCAACTCCTCCGCTGCCGCCTCCATTTGCTGCTTTAAAATATCCAGTAATTCTTCGGTCCGACCTTGAAATATCATCGCCACCTTTTGCACGGTTTTGCGATAGTCTTCCGCATCAATTAATCCTTGACAAACCCCTGGACATCGACCGATATCATAATTCAAACAAGGTCGGTCTTTAAATAGGGGTTGCGGACGCTGACGCAAGGGGAAAATCTGCTTGACTAGATGCAATGTACTCCGCAATAGTCCCGCATCCACATAAGGACCATAATAGCGGTCTTTAGCACTTCCGGCCTTGCGCTTGCGGGTAATAAAAATACGCGGATAAGTTTCCGACCAAGTAATGCAAAGATAGGGGTATTTTTTATCATCTTTCAGGAGAACATTAAAATAGGGTTGATGCTGCTTAACCAGATTTGCTTCTAATGCTAATGCTTCTGCTTCTGTATCCGTGACGATGAATTCAATATCCGCCACTTGCTGCACCATTCGTTCAATCCGCTGACTCAAACTTTGGGAGTCGCGAAAATAAGACCGCACTCGCGATCGCAGCTTTTTGGACTTGCCAATATAGAGAATACGATCATCGCGATCGCGCATCAAATAGACCCCGGGAACTGGGGGAATTTCCTTGAGTCGATTTTCCAGTCGTTCTGAATCCTGAATCAGGGTTAAAGGTTGGGTGGTTTCCATAAGAGTTTAGGCATAAAATAGGGATGAATTCATCCTGGATTTTCTATTTTAGCAAAGGTATCCCGGGATGGGGAAACTCACCGAATAGAAGGGGGTAGGGATTTCCCCTCCTAACTTTTAATCCCTAGGAGAGATGCACGAATTGGACAACATCCGGAACTTCTTCAATAAAGGACTGCAAAAGTGCATCTTCCGAAGGGCGATCATACATCTCCTGATAAACTTGTTCAATCAGTTGTTGAACCAGACTTCCTGGCAATTGACCCCCCAATTCTGCGGGAACCATCATTAATAACATCTCCGTCGGCACATCTCCTGATAAAGGCGGCAGAAGATATCGAACCGATCGCAGAACTTTTGCTCCATTATTTTGGTAAAATTTAATCCGGCGTTCTGCTTGTTCTGAATCTTCGCAAAACTGGGGATTTTCCACCTCAATCAATAAGTTATGTTCCTGACTTTTTACCAGATTAATGAGATGGGACATCAACATTCGACCAATCCCTCGACTGCGATATTTTTTATCGGTCCCCAGATAGTCCAGCAGGATAAAATTCGTCGGTTTCAGGGGGTAAAGTAAAGCAATTCCTACGACTTGGTTATCCGCTTTAGCAACAAACCATTGATAAAGCTGATTTGATAATCGGGTTTCCAGGATTTCAAGAGGTTGCCTTTCACAAGCAGGAAAAGAATCAAGGTAGATTTGTAAAGCACCTTGAAAGTCGGGATGATTGATATTAGTTAGTTGGACAATCTCTAGCATAGTTTTTGGGGTTAGAAACAAAAACCCACACCCTAAAGGGTGGGGCTACACGGACAAAGCCTGCCTCCGCAGGCTAAACAGAAAACAGGCTTTAAAATCCGGATTCAGTAGAATTTTATCACTTATTCTAACAATAAATCAGCCCGCGCAGGCCTGTGCTGAGTCCAGCCTGCCCTGAGCTAGTCGAAGGGTCGAAGTGCGGGCTTTGTCCGTATAGCCCCACCCTTTAGGGTGCGGGGTTTTTTCAACATTTTCATCACTCTGATTCCAACACCTCTAACACCTGTTTCGGCTGCAATTTATCCTTAAACCACACCATCGGAACTGTCACTTCCTTTAAATTAATCCCGGCTTTTTCTAAATTCAACCGTTCGGAAATCGCTAAAATCAAATCATTCCGTTGAGACTTCCTCACCTGAGCAAATTTCTTTTGCAAATACTCCGGACGCCAATAACCGACTATTTCTAATAAAAACGTTCTGCCATCGGGATGAACCAGGCGAAAATCGGGAATCATCACGCTGCCGGGAATGGGAATTAAATCTACCTCGCGCTCTAACTTCCATTCCGTTTTAGTGGAATCCCAACGACTGACAAATGAGGCTTCTAACATACTATCATAAGGCTTACCGGGAGGATAATGACTAACTAATCCACAGTCTGAATCTAGGGTAAATCGTCCAGTTTTCCAGTCGCCGGTGTAGGGGTCGCGACTTTGCAGGGTGGCGTCCAAACTCCATTTGGTGACGTGCAGTAATGCAGGTAAGAGTTTGGCAATGGCTAATCCATAGCGGGTACTGGGTTTAAATAAGCTGGTTGGACCATCAATGGTAATGGTAAATCCGCAGTCGGCATCTCCTTCTATATAAGCCATTAATTGAAATAATTTCAAATACTTGAATAACAGTTTATATTCCCCAGGGTCATTGCGATGGGCGTTGATTAATAAATGAGTGGCGCGATAAAATACCCCTTGCACTTGGGAGACGTTGTAACGATGGAGTAATAATTCTGGGTTGGGTGCATCAAATTCAGTGAGGATTTTATTCTCGTTTAAATCCGCATATAATCCGGATTGAATGTGCAGGGGGAGAACCTCCCGTTCTAATTCTTGACTTAATTGAGTTGCGAGTTTTTCTAGGGTGAGTTGAGTTCCTTCTTTACTGGGAACTGTTTCTGCTGCTGCTGTAAAAACGCGCTGACGCAATTCAATGGGTTCCAGGGGAGAAATGACCTCAAAGGTGCTTAAACTCCCTTTTAAAATATGAGCGAGTCCCCGTTTGATGCGGTAGTCAGTGCCATCTCCTTCCATCTCATGAAGTTGGCGATCGAGTTCACTTTGGGGACAGCCAACTGCTTCTTGGAAACAGGTAATCAATTGAGAGGCGATCGCCAAGTTTTTGGGGTTAATCTCCAATCGCTTGGGAACAATCGTCTCTCCATTCATGCGATGACTCAGCAAGTCACTCGGTAACATCGGCGTCAGGGGGTGAGGATTAGCTCATATTATTTTACCCCAATCTCGCCGACTCTCAATCCTGATGGAGGGTCAATTTTTCAATTCTCCCTCCAGTTCAGTTAGATTAATGACAACCCTAAATTAAAGCCAACCCTTGACTAAAATCAGGAGTTTCCACCGGGTTAGTTGCTAACAGGCTGGTGAAGTCTTTCCCTCCGGTAAAGGATTCATTGACGAGTAAATTAGCCGTGGCATTCCCCAATCCACCAGTCAAATCACTCCCATTTGCTGTGAAAGTTTGAATGGCTGACTCATTGGCATTGGTGAAAGTGCTGTTATTGATAAGTGGGTCGTTGTCAACTGGGGAAATTGCGGTTTCACTCAATTCCATTGTTCTGGAATTTTGCGGTGTATTGCCACCACCCGTACTTAGTCTTAAAGTGTATTTTGTGTCAGAAGTATGACCACCGGAAAAGCCCCCACGAGGATAGACTCGAACAAAATAAGTCCCGGCACCTAAGGTACGGCTAATCGAGTCTGGCTCACCAAATCTTGCAGAACCATCTATCAATTGACCCAAACCAAACGAACCATCTACTTTTTGCTCTCCAAAATATAACTGAACAGGTGCATCTTGAGTCCTCCCTCCTAGGACTAGATTAAAATCCTGGACTTGATCAAGGGTGAAGCGGTAGTAATCATCTAGATCGACATTCCCTACAAAGTCAGTGAAAATTTGGGTTCCATTCAACACCCCCATGTTAAAGGCATCACGCGGAGTATTACCCGCTATATCTCCGATGCCACTGGGGGTAGCGGTCAATCTTAAAGTGTATCTCGTGTCATTGTTATTACTGTAAAAGCTTTGATAAGGAAAGACTCGAACAAAATAAGTCCCTGCACCTAAGCTACGGCTAATCGATTCTTCCTCTGTACCAGAACGTGTAGAACCACCTATCAATTTACCCAAACCAACCGAACCATCTACTTTTTGCTCTCCAATATATAGCGCAATGTTTGCATTTTGAGTCATTCCTCCTACAACTAGATCGAAATCCTTAACTTGGTCAAGGGTGAAGCGGTAGTAATCATTGAGATCAGAATTGCCTACAAAGTCATTGAAAGTCCGTGTTCCAGTCAGAATGCCTAGATTTCCTGCTGTTTCGGGAGTAGTGCCTGGTGCTACTGCTGCGGGTGGTGGTGGCGGGGGTGGCGGCGCAACGGGACCGCCTGGTGCAGCAGTTCGTCCTTCGCGCATTCCGGCAAATACATAGTGTTGGAGTGCCTGTTGGAAGTTGAAACCGGCTGCTCGTAAATCGGGGTTGGCGGCAAGATAAAAACTCACGGAAAAATTCGGTGCGGAGGCTCGTCCTTCGTTGATGCCGGAGGCTCGAAAATGGTCCAAAAGTTGCTCGTTATTCAGTCCGGCAGCGGCTAAATCTGGATTGGCGGCGCGGTAGAAATTGGCATTAAAAACGGGGGAAAAACTCCGTCCTTCTGCTACTCCGGCATTTTGTAAATGGTCGTACAATTGCCGGTTGCTGGTTAATCCGGCTGCGGCTAAGTCTGTATTGACGGCGCGATACAAATTGAGGTCGATGTAGGGGGAAAAAACTCGTCCTTCGTTGAGTCCATTGTTGAGCAAATGTTGGAAGGCTTGAGGGTCGTTTAAACCGCCTAAATCGGGGTTGACTGCGCGATAAAAGTTTAAATCGGCTAAGTTGACTGCCATAATTGACCTCTGGTCAAAGTGTTGAACAATTAGAGGGTTCTGAGGAGGTGAGGTCGGCATCGGTGCTTTCCCTGGGGATAAGACAGATGCGGGTTTGGACCTCTGGCTCCTCTTGAGGTGCGATCGCCCCTTAAAAACCCCAATTCAGGGTTCTCCGGTGCGTCGGTGCAGCAGGCTGTCTCATGGGTAGACAGGGACTACCGCCGATGTCCGATCGCTCTCTAATCAGTTACTAGGAGAGGTGTGGAAAAATTATGCACAGTCTTCAAGCTGGGTTGGAAAAATTTTTGGCGATTTTTGGGGAGGTGAGCCTATGATCCAGTGGTGGAGGGGGGAGGAGGAGGCTTATAAGGGTATATTTTTTACGTTCATCGTAATTTCCCTAAAAGTAAGAGGACTTCCGGTCCCCTCCCCTGTGTCTTGGTAGGGCTGTGTCATTCTCCGAACCCAATTATTTTTTGCCTTGTTCAATCGCTTTATCTGGCGGAGGATACAGGCATATTCCCCTCCAAGGGAGGGGTGTCCCGAAGGGACGGGGTGGTTTCTTGAAGGGACGGGGTGGAATTCCCCTCCTGTGGAGGGGTGTCCCGAAGGGACGGGGTGGAATTCCCCTCCTGTGGAGGGGTGTCCCGAAGGGACGGGGTGGTTTCTTGATTTGAAACAGACAGATACTTTTGAGTAAAGAAGCATAGATCAATACCTGCTCACTAGCTAGAATTTACCACCCCGCCCCTCCGGGGCACCCCTCCAAAGGAGGGGAATAAGCCCCAAAACTTGAGAAAAATTACCCCGTAAACAACCTACCCTTGTAAGGGAGGAGGAGGCAGAACCTCCTATAGCGCATCCCTAGGGTCTGTCTGGGAACGAAGAGAAAGATTGAGGAAAATTTAGCTCGGATTGGGATAGTTTTGTGCAGGTAACCCCCCACTCTGTATCGGTGTGGGCAGGTTACAATGACTCTACGCAGACAGACCCACCCTTATAAGCGGTTACACACAAATCTCGGGTCACCTGACCTGATAAAATAGCCGCTTGTAACTCGCTTAAGGCATCCAATTCTTCTAAAGTCGAACAGTTTTCAAACATCAGACGGAGTTTGTGTTCGGTTGTAACACTTAAATAACCTGTTTGTAATACTTGCTTAATAATGTCAGAAATCATCGGTTTACGCTCCTAGTCAACCTCGGTGAAGCCATGACTTTAAGTATGTATCCTACAAAACAGTTCGCCAGTGATGTAGGTGGATGGGGTGGTGCGATCGCGATCGCCGCAGTTTCCCCCCTTCACCGGGACTCCCTTGTTTGTTAAAATCTAAATAGATCGTTCAATATCAAGAAACCTTAGCTTACTTCCTAGCACAGATACCCTGGAGCATTTAAACTTGAACTGAACCCATTGAACCGAATAGTTCTAACTCAGTAGTATTCACCCTTGAAGCTTGCTTGACCACGGATTCGGGAATCGAGTAAACCTAAGCTCTAGGAGCCTCTGCGGCCTCTTTCAGGAACCGTCATCCCCATCAACCCTCCACCGATGCTCCCTCCCCGGTGAGCCGATCGGCACTCAGACGGCTACTACTCCTGACCGATTACGGATGTCTGCACTCCCGCAGTACCCCAATTGAGATACCTTAGAAGACAGAACTACATAAAACTTTACAGTCAGGAAAAATCCTCATGTTTGAGTATTTCACAGAAAAGTCCATAAAAGCAATTATGCTGGCGCAGCAGGAAGCTCGCCGCCTCGGTCATAACTTCGTTGGCACCGAGCAGTTACTCTTAGGATTAATTGCCGAAGGAACTGGCATTGCCGCACAGGTCCTCAAAGCAGAAGGCGTCACCCTGAATAAAGCGCGGGTAGAAGTGGAAAAAATCATCGGCAGAGGCAGCGGCTTCGTCCCGGTGGAAATCCCCTTCACCCCTCGCGGTAAAAGCATTTTAGAAATGTCCCTGCGCGAAGCCAGCCAACTGGGACAACAATACATCGCCACAGAGCACCTCCTGCTTGCCTTAACCCAAAGCCGGGAAGGAGTTGCTTTTAAAATTTTAGAAAACCTCGGCGTCAGCCTGGAACGAGTTCGTGCAGAAGTCATTAAACGAGTCGGGGAAAATCCTGCACCCGCCGGTGCCGTTTTTGGTGGCGAACGGGGTCGCGGTCCTGGGTCCCAAAAAGCCCTGCAACTCAGCGAATTTGGGGTCAACCTGACCGAAAAAGCGATGGAAGGGACTCTGGATCCCGTGGTGGGACGGACAAAAGAAATCGAGCGGATTATCCAAATTTTGGGACGTCGCACCAAAAATAATCCCGTCTTAGTCGGGGAACCGGGTGTGGGTAAAACTGCGCTGGCGGAAGGATTGGCACAACGCATCGCTAATCAGGATGTTCCGGAAACCCTCAAAGATAAACGAGTGTTTACCCTGGATATGGGGTCAATCTTGGCTGGAACCCGCTTCCGAGGAGATTTTGAGGAACGCATCAAAATGATTATGGAGGAAGTGCGTCAAGCAGGGAATATCATCCTGGTGATTGATGAAATCCATACTCTTGTCGGTGCAGGTTCTGTGGAAGGTGGGATGGATGCAGCGAATCTGCTCAAACCGGCATTGGCGCGGGGAGAGTTTCAGTGCATTGGTGCGACAACCTTAGATGAGTATCGCAAACATATCGAACGGGATGCAGCGTTAGAACGGCGCTTCCAACCTGTCACCATTGGCGAACCGACAATCCAAGAGACAATTGAGATTTTGCAGGGGGTCCGAGTTCGTTATGAAGAACATCACAAATTGACAATTTCTGATGAAGCGCTGGTTGCTGCTGCGGAATTATCGGAACGATATATTACCGATCGCTTTTTACCGGATAAGGCGATCGATTTGATTGATGAAGCGGGTTCCCGAGTGCGTCTGCGGAATGGCAAAACTCCCTCGGTACTGCGAGAACTGAAACAACAACTCACGGAAGTGACGTTAGAGAAAGAAGCAGCAGTCCGTGCTCAGGAGTTTGAGAAAGCCTCCAAATTGCGCGATCGCGAATTAACCTTAGAGGAAGAACTGGATCAACGCATCAAAAACGAGCACGCGGACGTCCAAAATACTAAAAATCTCGTCGTTACCGGGGAAGATATCGCCCAAATTGTGGCATTCTGGACTAGCGTCCCCGTGAGCAAACTCACGGAATCCGAGTCCGAGAAACTGATGCTAATGGAAGAAACCCTGCATCAACGGTTAATCGGTCAAGAAGAAGCGGTTAAAGCCGTTTCCCGTGCCATTCGTCGTGCGCGAGTTGGCTTAAAAAATCCCAACCGTCCGATCGCCAGCTTTATCTTCTCGGGTCCGACAGGCGTGGGTAAAACGGAACTCACGAAAGCCTTAGCTGCTTACTTCTTCGGATCAGAAGACGCCATGATTCGCCTGGATATGTCCGAATACATGGAACGTCATACCGTCTCCAAACTGATCGGTTCCCCTCCGGGATTCGTCGGGTATGACGAAGGGGGACAACTCACAGAAGCAGTGCGCCGTCGTCCTTATACGGTGATTCTCCTGGACGAAATCGAGAAAGCACACCCGGATGTGTTTAACCTGTTGCTGCAAGTCTTGGAAGATGGACGGCTGACCGATTCTAAAGGTCGGGTGGTAGACTTCAAGAATACCCTGCTGATTATGACCTCAAATATCGGGTCTCGCGTCATTGAAAAAGGTGGCGGTGGACTCGGATTTGAGTTTGCCGATAACCGCGCCGAAGCTCACTATGACCGAATTCGCAGCTTGGTGAATGAAGAACTGAAGAATTACTTCCGTCCTGAGTTTCTCAACCGTTTGGATGAGATTATTGTCTTCCATCAGTTGACCAAGGATGAAGTCACAGAAATTGCAGAAATCCTGCTGCGGGACTTGTTAAAACGCCTGGTTGAGAAACAGATTACCCTAGAAATCAGCGATCGCTTCAAACAGCGGGTCGTGGAAGAAGGGTATAATCCCAGCTACGGTGCACGACCATTACGCCGCGCCATTATGCGCTTGTTGGAAGATCATTTAGCCGAAGCGATGTTATCCGGAAGGCTAGATGAAGGGGATTCGGCACTGATTGACCTCGATGAAGCCGGGGAAGTGGTGGTACATCGTGTAGAAGGGCGATCGTTAGTCTCGCCTAGCACTCGGTAAACGAGTGAGATTGATAGGGGGATAAATTCCCTCTAAATCATCACAAGGCGGGGGAGAAATCCTCCGCCTTTTCTGATACAATGAGCGAGGCTGGGGATGATGGCGATCGCCCCAAACTTAACGGGATAAAAGTCCAAAAGTTATCCTAATCCAGATAAAATAGCCAACCCCTCCAATTCCTTCTTATCGCGGACTAAACTTAATCCGATAAACCGACCCCGGATACTCCTTAAATATTTTACTCACCTGACTCCGCAAATTCCAAAAACGCACGGTATTATCTTCACTCGCCGAGGCTAAAATCTTCCCATTGGGACTAAAACTGACACTATAAACAATATTATCATGTTCCCGTAAGGTCACCAATAAAGCGCCATCCACACTGCGCCAAATTCTTACCGTTTTATCCGCACTTGCTGAGGCAATTAACTCGCCATCAGGACTAAAACAGACATCTAATACCGCATTTTGATGACCCGTTAAGGTGCGAACTTTGCCATGACGACCCCAGGAAATATCTCTCACCCACAATTTTACCGTCCCATCGCCACTTCCCGAGACTAATTGATTCCCATCAGCACTAAAATTAACCCTATAAACACTATTTTCATGACCTTCTAAAGTTCTTAGACAAATCCCATTAAACTGCCATAACTTGACTGTGCCATCAGCCAAACCCGATGCCACTAAATTACCTTGGGGCATAAAATTGATATCAAATAGCCCAGAAGATTGTCGTTTAATGGAGGAAATCAATGTGCCATCTCGTTTCCAAAACTTTAAAGTTTTATCTGCACTAGCAGTGGCAATCCGATTCCCTTTCGCGTTAAAATCAACTCCAAACACTTCCGCATTATGTCCTTTGAGGGTGGTTAAAAATGTTCCATCTCGCCGCCACAGCTTGACCGTTTTATCTGCACTGGCGGTGGCAATGAGTTTACCATCGGGACTAAATGCCACACTCAGAACGCTGTCACTATGGCCGTTGAGAATCGTATCTACACTGCCATTGAGTTGCCAGAGTCTAACCGTTGTATCGGAACAGGCAGCGGCGATCGCACTAGAAAGGGTGGGAGAAAAAAACATACAAAAATCAGCCCGTTTTGGAGTCCGCCGAAGTTCCACAGAAGAAGTTCAGGGGTATCTATGATTATAAAGGGTTAAGGTTTCATTTTCCTGCCCTTGGGGTAAAGGCTTATTAAAATTGCTCAATATAGACCAAAAATTGTTTATAATAGCCACATCATACAGGGGAGGTTGTATGGGGTTAACAAGTGAATTGCGTTGGTTTTATCCCTGTGTTCTACCGGAGGCGATCGCCCATTGGTTTGAAACTGAATGTCCTCAACAAGGGCCAGTGCAACCAGAAACCCGAGATGATTTATATCTGTTCACTCCAGACTGTGATTATCTTAATATTAAATGGCGACAAGACCGCCTAGAAATCAAATGGCGGCAAGCAGAGGGGGGGGAGGTCCAGTTTGGAGATTGCTTATCGGGGAATCTGGAAACTTGGCAAAAGTGTGCTTGTGAGGAGTTGACTGCTGCAATGCCAGAGGATGCGGAAACTAAGGGAACCTGGGTGAGGGTCCGCAAACGGCGATCGCAACGGTTCTATCAGGTCCAAGATACCACCATTGAACCTATGGGGGGCGATCGCCAGGGTTCCCAAGGGTGCAGTTTAGAACTAACTCAACTGGCGATCGCGCATCAACCCTGGTGGAGTCTCGCCTTAGAAGCGTATGGCCCCCCAGATACCCTGATTCACACCCTCAAAGCAACCGCAACGGTCCTCAGCGCCTCCTATCCCCGGGAATTTCCCCTAACCCCTGCGGCATCCTTTGCCTATCCGCATTGGTTGCAACAGGTTCTCCAGGGAAAAGGTGAAGGTTGAAGCGGAAGAAACGACTGAAGTCGTTACTACAAACAGGGGAGAACGACTGAAGTCGTTACTACAAACCCCCATCCTCCCCATCTCCCCGATCTCCCAAGGACAAATGACCAATGACCAATGACAAATGACCCATTTCCCGTAATATCGACCCAATTGATTCGGGAATCCCGATCTCTACTCTGGCCAGGGCTTAATTAGAATAAAAATGTGACAATAATAGGGAAAAATAGTATGCAACCCAATAATCCCAATCAGTTTACAGAAAAAGCATGGGCGGCGATCGCCCAGACCCCGGACCTTGCCAAACAAGCGCAACATCAGCAAATTGAAAGCGAACACCTGATGAAAGCGTTACTGGAACAAGAAGGACTTTCCAGCAGCATTCTCAGTAAAGCGGGAGTCAGCGTCCAACAAATGCGCGATCGCACCGAACAATTTATCAATCGCCAACCCAAAGTGAGTGGCACCAGTTCCGTCTATCTCGGACGAACCGTGGATACCCTCCTCGATCGCGCCGATGCCTATCGGAAAGAGTATGCCGATGAATATATTTCCGTCGAACATTTATTACTCGGTTTCGCCAAAGATGACCGCTTTGGTAAAGGACTCTTCCAAGAATTAAAATTAACCGAACAAAAACTCAAAGAAACCATCTCCCAAGTTAGAGGCAGTCAAAAAGTGACCGATCAAAATCCCGAAGGCAAATATCAATCCCTAGAAAAATATGGACGCGATCTCACCCAAGCGGCGCGAGAAGGTAAACTTGACCCCGTAATCGGTCGAGATGACGAAATTCGCCGGACCATCCAGATCCTCTCACGCCGCACAAAGAATAACCCCGTGTTAATTGGGGAACCCGGGGTGGGTAAAACTGCGATCGCTGAAGGACTCGCCCAACGCATTATCGCCGGAGATGTCCCCCAATCCTTGAAAGACCGCCAATTGATTACCCTGGATATGGGTTCATTAATTGCCGGTGCCAAATATCGCGGAGAATTTGAAGAACGCCTCAAAGCAGTTCTCAAAGAAGTCACCGAATCCGGTGGGAATATCATCCTGTTTATCGATGAAATTCATACCGTCGTCGGGGCCGGTGCCACCCAAGGCGCAATGGATGCCGGAAACTTACTCAAACCCATGTTAGCACGGGGAGAGCTGCGCTGTATCGGGGCCACAACCCTGGATGAGTATCGTAAATATATCGAAAAAGATGCCGCTTTAGAACGGCGCTTCCAGCAAGTGTATATCGATCAACCCAGCGTTGCCGATAGTATCTCGATTTTGCGCGGACTCAAAGAACGGTATGAAGTGCATCATGGGGTCAAAATCTCCGATAGTGCCTTAGTTGCTGCGGCGACTTTATCTAACCGTTATATCAGCGATCGCTTCCTTCCAGATAAGGCGATCGACCTGGTAGATGAAGCAGCAGCAAAACTGAAAATGGAGATTACCTCCAAACCCGAAGAACTAGACGAAATTGACCGCAAAATTCTCCAGTTAGAAATGGAACGGTTGTCTTTGAGAAACGAAAGTGATATTGCCTCTCAGGACCGTCTGGAACGGTTAGAGAAAGAACTCAGCAACCTCAAAGAACAACAACATACTCTAAATGCTCAATGGCAATCTGAAAAAGACGTGATTGCTCAAATTCAGAGTATTAAGGAAGAAATTGATCGCGTCAACATTGAAATTCAACAAGCGGAACGCAACTACGACCTCAACCGCGCCGCTGAATTAAAATATGGCAACCTCACCCAATTGCAAAAGCAACTGGAACAGGCGGAATCCACTTTAGCAGCAAACCAAACCAGCGGTCAAACCTTACTCCGGGAAGAAGTAACCGAAGCGGATATTGCTGAAATCATCTCCAAATGGACCGGAATTCCGATTAGTAAATTAGTGGAATCCGAGATGCAAAAACTGCTGCAACTCGAAGACGAACTGCACAAGCGCGTCATCGGACAAGAGGAAGCAGTCACCGCCGTTGCCGATGCCATTCAGCGATCGCGCGCCGGATTATCTGACCCAAATCGTCCCGTTGCCAGCTTTATCTTCCTCGGACCCACCGGGGTTGGTAAAACTGAACTCGCCAAAGCACTCGCCGCCTATCTGTTCGACACCGAAGAATCAATGGTGCGAATTGATATGTCAGAATACATGGAAAAACACGCCGTTTCCCGGTTAGTCGGTGCGCCTCCGGGATATGTGGGATATGAAGAAGGGGGACAACTTTCCGAAGCAGTTCGCCGTCGTCCTTACTCCGTGATTCTATTTGATGAAATCGAGAAAGCGCACCCGGATGTGTTTAATATTATGCTCCAAATACTCGATGATGGTCGAGTGACGGATGCACAAGGACACACGGTAGACTTTAAGAATTCTGTGATTATTATGACCAGTAACGTGGGGTCACAATTCATCTTAGATGTCTCCGGGGAAGACGAACAGTACGAAGAAATGCGGGGTCGGGTCATGGATGCCATGCGGAGTAATTTCCGTCCGGAATTCTTGAACCGAATTGATGAAATGATTATCTTCCATTCGTTGAAGAAAGAGCAACTGCGGCAGATTGTACAATTGCAAGTCGAACGAGTCATGGAACGCCTGCGCGATCGCAAGATGTCGTTGAAATTGTCCGATAGTGCAGTGAGTTTCTTAGCGGAAGTGGGATATGACCCCGTTTATGGTGCACGTCCTCTGAAACGTTCCATCCAGCGTGAGTTAGAAACGCAAATTGCTAAATCTATCTTACGTGGTGATTTTACCACGGGGGATACGATTTTTGTGGATGTGGAAAATGAGCGGTTAGCATTTAAACGGTTAGCGTCTGAGGTGTTAGTTCAATCTGATTCGTAGGTTCCGCGTAACCGGCGGACTCCGGCGGGGGTTTAAACCCCCGCCTAATAGCTTGCATTCGGTTAAAACCGACTGGAAAGGGTAATTTTAGAAAATGATTAAGGAGGGATGGTTTAAATGAGTGTTCAATTGATTAAGCATAAATTTACCGTTGATGAGTATAGGAAAATGGCAGAAATGGGGGTTTTGAAGGAGGGCGATCGCGTTGAATTAATTCGAGGAGAAATCATAGAAATGTCACCCATTGGAACTCGTCATGCCGCTTGTGTTGCTCGCCTGATCAACCTCTTCATGAATTGCCTGGGAAATCGAGCGATCGCATGGCCGCAAAATCCCATACAACTCGGCAACAACTCTCAACCCCAACCGGATGTAACCTTGCTGCAACCCCGGGATGATTTTTATGCCACCCAACATCCGCAACCGGCGGATATCTTCCTGTTAGTCGAAGTTGCCGATACCACCTTAGAGGGCGATCGCAGCATCAAAATCCCCCTCTATGCCGAACATGACATCACCGAAGTTTGGTTAGTCAACCTCCCCGAAAACTGCCTAGAAGTCTACCGCCAACCCACCCCCACCGGGTATCAAATTGTCAGTAAATTCTATCCCGGAGATACCCTATCCTTACAAACCTTTCCTGACATCACCATCAACGTCAATCAAATCCTAACCTAGTCATTCTCTTAGTTCGTAGTAACGACTTCAGTCGTTCTCCCCCTATAAAACCTAAAATAAACCTAATCGCTAACAGCGCGATCGCCAACCCGCAGGAAGACTGCACTACCCTCTATTCTGCCCATTGGTCAAGGCGATCGGGTCTTGCTATTCAGTCAATATAATCATCGGCTATAATCTTTCTCAAAATAACCCAATTTTTCTTTGATAAAGAGCTATTATGACGGTTAGAGCGGGAGCATTGCTGCATGAGCATCTGGAGATACTGGCTCAAAATGTAATACCATGATTTGCTCTAGACGTAACCCAACAGATTCATAAGTTTCACCCGTGCGAGAGTCGGTAAATTCCACTTCAAACGCCGCACCCTCTGCCAAAATTTCTACGATCGTTCCCACTTGTCCCTGCCATAAATTGTATTGAGGAATATCAACAGTAAGAGCGACTATATCTAATAATTTAATCTTGTTAAGTTTCATTAATTTTACCTCTAACTAGGATAATGGGTAACAAGTCGTTAACTTAGGGATATTGGAACCAGCCTCGATAATCCAACCACTGCGAAGGGTTGCCTTTTTGTCCTGCCATTCCATTGTAAAATCAAGGGTGTAACGTTGACCAAAGTCATCGAGTCTGCCGAGTTGTGCTTCTTGACTTTTAACAACCTCTAGCAAAATTTGCCGTAAGGCTTCTGCATCATCGGCACTCATCCCCAGAATAGACAAAAACAGCCGTGCCTTGTGCTTGCCCTCGTTGTGTTCTAGGTTAAGGCAGTAGTCCCGGAGTTTACGAATATCAACCACTGCGTTCTCACAGTAGGGAATGAGCATCTGGTGAAAAGCTTCAACAAGTACCCCTGAAGTTTATCTCAAAATCCCGTCAGTTAGGTTGGGTTATAATAACAACCATCCCCCGACTTTATCCCCTGCCATGAACGAAGAACGCATCGAAGCCTCTCGCAACCTGATTCAACAACTCCTAACCTGTCCCAGTGGCGAGGGACCGCAAATCCTTAAGCAACAGTTCGAGTTAGTGGATGAGGAATTTGTTCGATTATGCGAACAGGAGGCGCAAAAGTTGCAGCAGGTAGGGAAAGAGAATCAAGCGGTTCTTCTGCGAAATGTGGCGCAAACAGTAGGGGAATATCTCAACCGGCAACGCTCTGGCGGTGGGGGTAAATTCTTGCCAACCATAGGTGATTTGAGAGTGGATGCTACACTGATCGATGATGTCAACTACAGGGAGGCATCTGAAAGTTTACCCGCTAGTTGGTCGAAAATACAGCCGGTCTTTGTCTATAAGACCCTAAATGAGATGCTGGTTTCTTTTGGTCAAAAGCAAATTCAAGAAGGAATCCGATATGATGCGACTAACAAACATTTAAAAGCGATTGAAAAAGGAAGGGTGGCCCCACGGGGTAATATGGGTTTAGTTCCCTCTGAAGAGGAAGGTTACGATTTGAAGTCCAAAGTTTTAGGAAAAGGAGGCGATCGCCGGTTTCATGGAAAATTTATCGATGGCGTTTTACACTTTCCCGGTTATGCTACAGAACATTAAGGAATAAAAACTATGGTTACGTTAAAAAATCATCAAGTTTGGCAGGATTTATCTGAAATTTTTACCCATCTTGATGCTCATTCTCTGGTTCTTGAGCATCTGGAATTATCCAATTATAAAATCGCCGGGTATTGGGATGAGTCGGACCAATTTTATGAAACCATCACCTTGCCTCGTCCTCTTTCCCCTGAATTAGTCACCCGAGCGATCGCCTTGCAGGGGGACAAACGCCGGATCCAACTGAAATTTGTTCTCAATTCAGCGGAAATCTCTCCAGCAACAATCTGCGGTAACCCGCGTATCGGTGAACTGATGCTAATTTATGATGAAAATCTGGAATTTATCGATGAAAATTGGCAGATTGATATTCACTCTCCATTCATCAATGCCAACCCCTCTCTTTAACCTGTGACTGAAGCACAAAGGCACTCATCCCCTCCCAGCAATTCCCAACCTACTCCAGCAAGCGATCGTATTTTTGCCCCCGAGGAATACAATCATTTGTAGACAAAGGTCAGGGTTGCCATCAATCTCAGGATAAAAGATGACAGAGGAGGAATGTAGAACCCGAGAACGAGGAAAACTCTCCCTACCCTTGATTTACGACCCCTAACAATGGTAAAAATAACCTCGCCCTGCCTTAAGCAATCATCGTGAATCAGTTTCTCAAAGGATGCAATCTTTATCTCGTCGGGATGATGGGGTCTGGAAAAACCACCGTTGCCCAAATTCTGGCCCCTCAACTGGAGTATCGTTATTTTGACACCGATCGCCTGATTGAACAGGTGGCGGGTCAGTCCATCCCGGAGATTTTTGCCGAAAGTGGCGAGGCGGCGTTTCGTGAACTGGAAACCAAGGTATTGAGCGAATTGTGCGCCTATACCCATCTGGTTGTCGCCACGGGGGGAGGGATTATCCTGAACCGGCAAAACTGGAGTTATTTGCAACATGGGGTAGTGGTGTGGTTGGATGTTCCAGTTGAGCAACTTTATCAGCGGTTGGAAGGGGATACCACCCGGCCATTGTTAAGAGACCCTGACCCAATGGCTAAACTGCGATCGCTCCTTGACCAACGCCAATCCCTCTACTCCCAGGCCGATGTACGCGTTATTGTCGGTCCGGAAGATACCCCGGAACAAATCGCTACGGGAGTTTTAAGCGAAATTTCCAAAATCCTCAAACACCGTGCCAACCAGAACTAAATCCTCCCCTTCCCGAAGCAAATCGATAGATTCCCCTCAACCCAAATTTTTTGGATGATTCTCAGGGTTGAAAAATTGCCATAAGCTAGGAGTGACCTATTTTCAGGGAATACCTATGCTGACCGAGAAAGAACTCAGCCAACAAGAATCAGAAGCGATGCGGGTGAAGGTGCTTAGTGAAGCCCTCCCCTATATCCAGCAATTCGCTGGCCGCACAATTGTGGTTAAATATGGCGGTGCAGCCATGAAAGACAGCGCCCTCAAGGACCAAGTGATGAGGGATTTGGTGTTTTTGGCCTGTGTGGGGGTCCGGCCTGTCCTGGTCCACGGTGGCGGTCCGGAAATCAATAGCTGGTTGGACAAACTGGGAATTGAACCCCAATTTAAAAATGGTCTGCGGGTCACCGATGCGCCCACAATGGATGTGGTGGAAATGGTGTTAGTAGGCCGGGTTAACAAGGAAATTGTCGCCCTGATTAACCAAGCAGGGGGTTCGGCTGTCGGGTTGTGCGGGAAGGATGGGAATTTAATCACCGCACGTCCTCAAGGGGATGAAGGGATTGGATTTGTCGGGGAAGTGAGTTCGGTGAATACCAAAATTTTAGAAGCCTTAGTCAAATCTGGCTATATCCCCGTGGTTTCCAGTGTGGCGGCGGATGAAGCGGGTCAATCGTATAATATTAATGCCGATACGATCGCCGGAGAACTGGCTGCGGCTTTGGGTGCGGAAAAATTAATCTTAATGACAGACACGGCAGGAATTTTACAGGATCCCAAGGACCCTTCTACCCTACTGGCGCAACTGGATATTCAACAAGCGCGGGAACTGATGAAAACCGGGGTAGTTTCCGGGGGGATGATTCCCAAGGTGACCTGTTGTGTGCGGAGTTTGGCCCAAGGGGTAAAGGCGGCTCACATTATTGATGGGCGGATTCCTCACTCTTTATTGCTGGAAATTTTGACCGATACGGGGATTGGTTCGATGATTGTGGCTTCGGGATACCAGCGGTAAATTTCAGCAGCGCTTTTTCATTATATCAGGATTGGTGAGTCAGAAGGATGAAATAGCTATATATCCTTGATCCTTCTGACTGTACCGGGTGTTTAAATGTTAAATTACTGTGGTTCGATCGCCGACTTTGTTTGTAACGCCAAAAGCCGTGAAGATGCCCTGCCTCTGCTGAATGAACACTGTCGATCGCGCTTTTTTCTCCATCCTCGGCGGACCAAAAAAGTGTTGCTGTTCTTTCACGGATTTACTGCTGCACCCTGGCAGTTTGTGCCGATGGGAGAGGCATTTTTTAAGGCGGGTTACAATGTTTTAGTCCCCTTAATGCCCGGTCATGGTCAGGGGGGGAATTGGAGTCGGCAAAATCCTGCTCCATTACCCACTACCGCAGCAGTGTATCAAAATTTTGCCCAGGAATGGCTCGATCGCGCTCAAGAGTTGGGGGAAGAGGTCTACATCGGCGGGTTATCGGGCGGGGGTACGGTGGCAGCATGGTTGGCCTTGGAACGCTGTAACGATATTGCCGGTTGTTTGTTATTTGCGCCCTATTTGAGCAGCAGTAGTCGGGTGTTGGATTTGTTTGTGCGAAAGCTGACTCCGGAGTATTACGACTGGGGTGCACCGAGACCGGGACAGATCCGGCATGGGTACGATGGATTTGAAGTGGAAGCCCTGAAAACGGTGTTGTTGATGGGGTCCCAGGTGCTGAATCGGGCCAAACGAGAAGAGTCTGCACCGATGTTTATTATTTCGAGTGAGAGCGATCGCGCGGTCGGTCATCGGGAACATCGCACGTTATTTGAGTCGGTTTCCCGCTTTGCGCCCCGGAGTTGGTATCATATTTTTGACCGGGTTTTGGATATTCCTCACACCATGATGACTCAAGGGGAGGGAAATCCCCATGAATCGATGTTAATTGCAATGGCAAAAGCCTATATTGACAGCAAATTAACTTGGAATGAAATTGGGGATATTGCCGAACGAATGACCCGAGGGGAAACCTTTGATGCCGCCGTTCAGACCCTCAATTTAGACGATCGCGCTGCGGCAGAAATGCCCATTTTTATGACCTTGCTCGATAAGCGTTCTCTGGTGATGCAACGCTATACGGGGTTGCGGCGAGCTTAAGTTTCTCCCCCCTCCTAATTGCTATATCTTCAGTCAACTCCTGTAAAGGGGTAACCCTTGAAGTTTCAGGAGCATGAAAAATCCGGCAGAGTTATCTGTCGGATTTAATCCTTAAAAACTCCAGAAATTTACAAAGAACCGGGAAGCACTCCTCGGACGCGATTTGTCCGAGGTTGAACCAGGAGCCGGTTGCGGTTTTGCGAATCAATAATCACCGGATTAATTAGGGTAGAATTCTCAATGCGGGAATCAATGATTGTCGGATTAATTAAGGTAGAATTCTGAATCGTCGGTTGTCCCCCTTGAGGATAATATTGGGGATAATATTGGGGATAATAATTGGGAGGATAATAGGGATTATATTGTCCCGGATAAGCCCCAGGGTGACCATAATGGACATTGCGCGGTTGTCCTACTTGAATTGAAATTCCCCGGTCAATCACGATAGATATATTGGCATGAGCCGCTGGGGTGCTAAACTGCAATACACCAGCAGCGATCGCCATCGGTGCCAAGGCGATCGCGACGGGATGAGACGCTCTCAAGGAACGAAATTTCTCCAACATTGTTTTGCCTCAAAAGGGGATAAACCAAATCAATCAAATCGAGTGCCAGGTTCGGTGACGCGCAGGAACGCTAAAATGATTCAGTAGATTGCCTAAATCAGCAATCAACAGCGACATTTTATAGAAAAATCGTGAGTACAGAACCCTTAGAGCAATTTAAGATCGAGTACCAAACTGGCAAAAACGCCTTTGAGCGAGGCCAGTATAGAGAAGCAGTGCAATTTTTAGCAAAAGCGAGTCAGTTAGTCGATCGCAATTCCCGATTAGGGGGAGAAACCCTGATGTGGTTGGTCACCGCCTACCAGGGAGCAGGACAATCTTCCGAGGCGATCGCCTTATGCCGAACTCTCATCCGCCATCCTAGCATCGAAACCCGCAAACAAGCCAAGCGCTTAATCTATATTTTAGAAGCGCCAGAACTCAGATCCCGTCCTGAATGGAGAGTGGAGATTCCGGATATGAGTGAGTTAGATGAGGGAACCTCAAAAGTCGCTCAAGTCAGCATGACGACAACGGCAAAACAGCCAAAACGTAAGTCACCCGACTCGGAACTGCCGTTTGAGGACCTCTCCCAAATCAATACCCAGGACAATGGATTTGTCTGGGTGGCAATGGTGGCGATCGCTTTACTGGTGGGGGGATTGCTATGGTTTAGCTAAATGCTGATTTAGCGCATCGTTCCAAACCCCGCTACTCTAGCGTTCTCCAGCCCCTTCAAACCGTCCCAAAATAGGGTAAGATAAGCACAGGTGCGTTCTATTCTTCGGTTAACGGCATACCCGAGTTCCCCATAACCTGCCACCCCTCGGCACAGACGCCAAATCCTCAATCCGGAATCCAGCTAGTCCCGGGAAACCCCAGGGTTGCGATCGCGGTTTCTCCGATTCCTCCTGATTCAACCCGCGATCGCAATCCCTCGCCATTGAAACCCTGTCGTGATGTGGCTTTAATGTCCAGGTTCTGGGGTTTCCGAAGCGCCATTCCCCCTTCTCCTCCCCGGTGTGGCACCGGGTGGAAGTCACCTGGTCCTGTTGAGTGAAATCGTTCCCCGGTGACGCACAAGGAGGAACCGGGATGTTAGCTCTTTCATCCGCTTTATCCAATCATGAGCGCTGCCGTCAAGGATTTATTCTATGACTCAAGAATTTAGACATAAACGCTTCGATAAAGGTCACGTTATTCCCCACTCTTTCCTAGAAGAATTTCGCACCAAAGCTCCGAGTACCCGCCGCTATCTCTTAAATTCTTTAACCTTATTTGCTTGTATTTCTCCCGAACAGCAACATCAGGCATTAAATGATTTAATCCAATCGGAATTAGTCAGTTTAGCTGAAAAAACTCAAAATTATCTCCATGACCGCATTCATACGGTCCTCCAGCATTTTGGCATTGATGAAGCTGGAGAATCCAAAAGAATCGCCGAATATTATTATCGGTATTATTTGCTCACCGGAGCTATTCCAGAAAATTTAACCACCGAATATTTAACCCATCTTTTAAATTTTATTATTGGCATAGAAGTAATTAAAATCATCTTCAGAATGAGCTTTATAGAACAACAGCGCTTCTTTGAAATTCAGGGGCGCTACGCCATTCAAGTGATGATATTTTATCGGTATATTAAACCCATTCGGGATAAATTAATTCAGGAAAAGCTGATTAGCCGGGATGTCAGCGGAAGTTATTATTATACTAAAGCTAACTTAAGTGAGGATAAAATCTTAGATTATATCTTTGAGGTCTTCAAACTCGAAAAGATAGAAACATTAGGAGAATTAGCCAAAGATTTACAGTTCGACCGTGAGTATATCTATAAACCCCCTCACGCCGACGATCGCGATGTGCCCGTTTTCTAACTCCCTCAAGCAGATTGGGGGAGCAAAAACTCACCCTCCCTGGTGAGCCCTCCCCACTCAACGCGTCGGACTACTTTCCCTCCCGGTGAACCGATGCCTCAACTCCACCCCCCAGGCGGAAGGCTCAGGCTGGCGGCTGCGCTGACTTTATGATTTGGACCTCCTTTGTGACCCGAATTCTGACCAATTTTGGCCAGTTTAGTCCCCACTTTTGATAGATGCGATTTATCGCACTTGATGCAGGCTTACCCCAAACTGGGGGAGAGCTTTATCAAAATGAGAAACCCCTAAACCGAACCCACCAAGTCTACAAAAATTTTCTACAATATGGGGTAAATACATCAAAAAATTGACCGGCCTACCCGACATCCCGGCCAAGCGTATTTTTACTCATTTTTAGGAAAATTCAGGGGCGATCGCCAACTTTAGGAGAAAAAAAAATGTCCATCACAAATAGTTCTATAAAACGCCAGAAATCTAGCGGACCGCCAAGAGTGCTGCCGCCGCCGCCGCCGCCTCCCTCCGGCATCACCAGCAGAAACGCCGCCCAAGCGGCACAGACTCAAACCAATTATATCAAAGCCCTGGTTGAACAAGCCCATAGTTCCAAAGCCTCGGATATTCACATTCGCGTTGGCGAAATCCCCCGATTCAGAATCCGGGGACAAATGCACGAAGCCCCCGAACAAGAACGCCTGACCCCGGAAAAGTTTAACGCTTATCTCAACGAAATTCTTACCTCGGCGCAGCGGTCCCAATTTGCCAAAACCAAAGAACTGGATACCGCAATTTTCTACCCCGGCTTTATTCGCTGTCGGGTGAATTGCTTTGAAACCCTGATGGGTGGGGCGATGGTCCTGCGCTTGATTGACCTCCATGTTCCCTCCATCGACGAATTGCGCTTACCCGAAGTCCTTAAAAAAGTGATTTCCCATTCTCAAGGGTTGGTTTTGGTGACGGGTCCGACGGGTTCGGGTAAATCGACGACAATGGCGGCAATGATTCGCTGTTTGAACGAAAGCAACTATAAGCACGTCCTGTCCATCGAAGACCCGATTGAATATGTCCATGCCTCAAAAAGTTGCCTGATCTCGCAACGGGAAGTGGGACTGCATACCGAGGATTTCCACTCCAGCTTGCGATCGGCCTTGCGGGAGGACCCAGATGTGATTCTGATTGGGGAAATGCGCGATCGCCTGACGATCAATATCGCCCTCCAAGCCGCCCAAACGGGCCACTTGGTCCTCGGAACCCTCCATACGCGCACGGCTATCAGCGCCATTAACCGCCTTTTAAATATGTTCAATCCCGAAGAACAAACTGCAATCCGAATTCAGATTGTGGAAACTTTGTATGCGGTGATCGCCCAACTGTTGCTTCCCACCACCGATGGAGGACGGACGACGATTAATGATGTGTTAATCAATACCACCACCATGCAGGATTACTTGTATAAGGGGGATGATGATGGGGCTTTTGCCTTAATGCATTCCGATACTTATGAAGGAATGCAGGTGATGAACCAGGACCTGTATCGGAAAGTCATGGATGGTCGAGTGGCGATCGAAGTAGCCGAGATGCACTCTCCAGATCCTGGAGAACTCGATCGCCTGATTCGCACTGGAGGATTTGACGCCTCGCGATCGCCTCGGGATTTTGCTTAATTCTCTCGTTCCTACGAACCCAGAGAACCACTGAAGTTATCACATCCAATAAAATAGCCCGCCTAGGCGGGCTATTTTTTGTGTACCGACAGGCTTTAACCTGTCCGCAATAGCCCGCGCAGGCGGGCTTTGTTCGTGTAGCGGCAGGCTTTAGCCTGTCCGCCACTCTCACTGTCCGCTAATCTCACATCAATTACCGTTTCGCCAACTTCTTAATCGTCATCTTCCGCAAGCGAATCGATATCGGCGTGACTTCTAACAACTCTTCGGGACCGATGTATTCCAGCGCCCGTTCTAAACTCATTTCCACCGGCGCTTGTAACTGCACCAGTTCATCTCCCGTAGAAGACCGCACGTTGGATAACTGCTTGGTCTTCGCCACATTCAAATCTAAGTCTTGAGGACGGTTATGTTCCCCAACAATCATGCCTTTATATACTTTCGTCCCCGGAGTAATAAAGAATACCCCTCGGTCCTCAGCATTTTTCAACGAATAGAACGTCGCCGTTCCTTCTTCAAAAGCAATAATTACACCGTTGCGACGGGCTTCAATATCTCCGGCAAGCGGGCGATAATCTAGGAAGCTATGGTTCATAATTCCCGCCCCGCGAGTCAGACGCATAAACTCGCCTCGGAACCCGATTAAACCTCGTGCAGGAATGGCAAATTCCAATTGAGTGCGTCCGGTGGCATTGACGTGCATATCTTGCATTTCCCCGCGTCGTTCGCCGAGGCGCTGCATACAACCGCCCACCCCTTCTTCGGGAACGTCCAGAACCAGACATTCAAACGGTTCACAAGGTTGACCATTGATTTCGCGGTAGATAACCTGGGGTTGGGAAACTTGGAATTCGTATCCTTCCCGACGCATGGTTTCGATCAGGATACCCAGGTGCAATTCACCCCGTCCTGAAACGAGGAATTTATCCGGGGAGTCCGTTTCTTCGACACGGAGAGCGACGTTAGTTTCTAGTTCTCGCAGGAGGCGATCGCGCAATTGCCGAGAGGTAACAAAGGTTCCTTCTTGTCCGGCAAAGGGAGAATCATTCACCCAGAAGGTCATCTGTAAAGTGGGTTCATCCACCTTAATCAGGGGTAACGCTTGGGGATCATTGGGACAAGTAATGGTTTCCCCAATATTGGCATCGGCGAACCCCGCAACGGCGACAATATAACCTGCTGAAGCTTCCGGCATATCCACCCGATTGAGACCTTCAAATCCCATTAATTTGGTGATTTTAGCCTTAACAATTTCGCCCCCTTCCTTGACCAAAGCCGCCTGTTGACCAGCTTTAATCACCCCATTGTGAATGCGACCAATGACAATCCGGCCTACATATTCGGAATAGTCCAGGGTCGTGACTTGCAACTGGAGGGGTTTAGTGGGGTCTCCCACCGGAGGCGGAACGCGATCGAGAATCAGGTCAAATAGGGGCTGCATATCCACCCCTTCTTCTTCCATCTTCGTTTTGGCATATCCCGACAAACCGGAGGCAAACAGATAGGGGAACTCGCACTGGTCATCATCGGCCCCGAGTTCCAGGAATAAATCTAGGACTTTATCTACTGCCGCGTGGGGGTCTGCGCGGGGGCGGTCAATTTTATTGATCACCACAATCGGGCGGAGTCCTTTTTCTAAGGCTTTTTTCAAGACAAAGCGAGTTTGAGGCATGGGACCTTCATTGGCATCCACAATCAGCAGACAGCCATCCACCATTCCCAGAACCCGTTCCACTTCACCGCCAAAGTCCGCGTGACCGGGGGTATCGACGATATTGATTAACGTTTCTTTGTAGCGAACGGCAGTGTTTTTGGAGAGAATGGTAATGCCGCGCTCCCGTTCTAAGTCATTGGAGTCCATGACGCAATCAGGAATCTCTTCCCCTTCGCGGAAGATGCCAGATTGTTTGAGGAGAGCGTCAACGAGGGTGGTTTTACCGTGATCGACGTGGGCGATGATGGCGAGGTTACGAATGGGAAGACTCATAAATTGCGTCAAGGATGCGAAATTGCAGAAATAAGTGAAGCAGATAGCATTTATATTTCTTTACAATTCTAGCGCATCTTAATCGAGATTGCAGATGCGATATCTAAATTTTTGTCTTTTCCGATTTCCCATCAAAACCCACACCCTCAAGGGTCTGGCTCCACAGACGAAGCCCGCCTGCGCGGGCTAATAGATAAAAACAACTTTTGATACCCGGATTTGGTATGAGTCCGGACTCGCCTGTGACGTGAAATATAGCTGTAGGGGCAATTGATAAATTGCCCCTACAGATGGAACTATCTGCGCCCTGCACCAGGCTGAGGAGTGAGACTCAGTTGCGCCTCGTTGAGATTGGTATTGATTAATTGAGCATTTTCCAAATTAGCCTCTCCCAGACGCGCCCCGGCTAGATTTGCCCCATATAAATTGGCATTTTGGAGGGTAGCCCGTTCTAAACTGGCCCCAGTGAAATTGGCCCCGCGTAAATCGGCCCCCAGTAAATTGGCGCGGTCTAGGTAGGTCGGCGAAACCTTACAAGTGGCCCCGGGACATTGGGGACCCGTTGGCTTGATCGCTGATAAATTAGCACCCCGCAGACTCGCTTGTTGGAGATTGGCATCCATCAGATAGGCCCCGCTGAGTTCTGTAAAACTCAAGTCGGCAAAACTCAAGTCTGTACCATTGAGCTTGCTGGTGAGTAACCGCGCCCCCCGGAGATTCGCCCCGGAGAGGTTGGCGGCGCGTACATTGGCGGTAGATAAGTCCGCTTGGGTCAGGTTGGCATTTCTCAAATCGGCGCGGACGAGATTGGCCCCATTTAAATTGGCTTTATGAAGGTTGGTTCCGTTCATAATGGCATCGCGCAAGTCTGCTGCCGTGAGTTGCGAGATGACTAACGGGGGGTTAACCGAGGTAATGCGATCGCGGCGAATCGTGGTGGGTAGAGGGCGCACAAACCGCGCTTCACTCAGATTGGCCCCGGAAAAATCGGCCCAGCGCAGAATCGACCCGCGTAAATCTGCACCACTGAGATTAGACTCGGTAAGATTTGCCCCGCGCAAATCCGCCCCCAGTAAATTGGCCCCAGGGAGATTGGCCCCGCGCAAGTCCGCCCCAATCAAGTCGCATCCCATACATTCGTTGGTGCGTAATAACTGGAGGACATGATCGGGATTCACCCCGAAGGCAGTTCGGGGAAAGGCTAAGGGAAGTAATGCGGCAGCAGCAGCGAATAACAGCCTTGCCGCCACCTGTTTTGGTGCGATCGTCCGTTTCATGGTGTTCCTATCTCCTGAGAGAGTGTCAAATCCGGTATGTAAAGTCTATAAAACCCCGCACCCTGAAGGGTGGGGCTACACAGACGAAGCCTGCCTGCGCAGGCTGAAGAGTATTGGGGAAGGAGTCATCCAATTAGGTTCAGGAACCCGGTTTCTGGCCCCTAGGTTGTAATCCGATACCGACCCTTGAGGAGTAGACTAATACTAAATCCCTTTGTCAAAGACCTGGTTTATTCTTGAGCCCGCGCAGGCGGGCTTGGTCCGTGGAGCCAGACCCTTCAGGGTGCGGGTTAAAGCCATAAGTACCGGATTGCGATAATTTGAGGGTAGCACTGGTTTCATGCTCCGCCCCACGCTGGAAAATCCTATACTAGAAGAAGATCGGGAACTTCAATGAGGGCAGGATATGGCTCTAAATCCCACAGTAATGCAGGCTGTCGAAAAGCTGGATTATCGCGTTACCGTCGGTGACGTGGCAACTAGCGCCGGACTGCAAGTGAGTCTCGCCGAGCGAGAATTATTAGCTTTAGCTTCCGAAGCTGGAGGACATTTACAAGTTGCGGACACGGGAGATATTGTCTATGAGTTTCCCAAACAATTTCGTGCCATTCTGCGGAATAAGTATTTCCGAATTCAGTTGCAGGAGTGGTGGGAAAAGGTCTGGCGGATTCTGTTCTACCTGATCCGAATTTCCTTTGGGATTATCTTAATCCTGTCAATTTTTATTATTTTTGCCAGCATCTTTATTATCCTGACAATGGCGAATAAAGATAGCAACAGCAATCGGAGTAGTCGGTCCTCAGGCGGTGGGATGATATTTTTCCCGCGACTGTTTTGGGGACCGGATATTTTCTGGTTTTTTGACCCCAATTATGGCCGGTATCAGCGACAAAGGCGACAAAAAGCGGCGGCGGCTTCATCGTCCGAAGAATCGATGAATTTTTTGGAGTCCGTGTTCTCATTTTTGTTTGGAGATGGGAACCCGAATGCCAATTTAGAGGAACGGCGCTGGCAGGCGATCGCCGCGACGATTCGGAATAATCAAGGGGCAGTTGTTGCCGAACAAATTGCTCCCTATTTGGATGATTTGGGAACCGGATATAGCAAGGAGTTTGAAGATTATATGCTGCCGGTCCTGACGCGATTTAATGGTCGTCCTGAAGTCAGTCCCGAGGGGCAGATTGTCTATCATTTTCCGGAATTGCAGACGACGGTCCAACAACGAAACGCCCTGGCTATCCCGGCTTATTTACGGGAATTGACCTGGAAATTTAGCGAAGCCTCTTCCACTCAATTAAGCCTAGCGGCTGGATTGGGGGTGGTGAATATTGCTGGGGGAATTTTTCTAGGTTATTTATTGCAAGACGGGGCAATAGTCGCCCAAATTGGGGGATTAGTGGCGTTTACTGCCTCGATTTACTGGCTGTTGATTGGGTATGGAGTCGCCTTTTTGTCTGTTCCGTTAATTCGGTACTTGTGGCTAAAAGGACGGAATCGCAAAGTCGAAGCCCGAAACGAAGCTAGACAACAACAGGCGATCGCCTTAACTCAACCCTCCGATGAGTTACAGCAAAAACTCGCCTACGCCCAACAATTTGCCGCCCGAAACATTATCGGTAGCGGGGATATTGCCTACACCACTGAAACCGATTTAATCGAGCAAGAAAGCCAAAATTCCGCCAAACTGGATGCCGAATGGCTCAAGCGTTTGGAAGGATGAAATCGGAAGGATGAAGGAGGACGGAGGCATTCCCTCTTTCCCCTTCCTCCTTCATTCTTCCGTTAATCCTGCTTGAGACGTTTGAAGGTCAAAAACCCATAACCATAGGCCGGAGTAAAGTTGAAGTTTACCATTTCCCACCCTTCTTCCCCCTTATGATTGGAATACTCATAAAGCGGTTGCTTTTTGTGTTGGTCTCGTAGTTCTTGTCCGTTTGCACTATGCACGCAGAGGTCACCGGCAAAGTAGTCAAATCGAACAAAAAGGTATTCCCACTTTGGCACAGTGATCCTCCTGTTATAGATGGGTTGACAAAAAATCTCTGCCGTTTTCTTACGGTGGGAGATACAGGGTAGAGAGGGAATTATCTCTTGCAGTTGGTGATCAGTTGGGGGAGCAAAGTCAGCCCACAACTGATCACCAACTGCTTACTCTACACGAATTTTTGCCAAAGTAGCATTTTGGTAATAGTGGAGGACGATTTGTTGGTAATTTACACCCTGGGAAGCCAGATTGTAAGCCCCCCATTGACTTAATCCGATGCCATGACCAAATCCCCGACCCTGAAAGGTAAATCCTGTGGGGGTATTGGATAGGGTATTTTTACTCGCCGAGGGACCCTGTTGAGGCACTACGGTAAACCGGGCGCTTCTGAGGTTGAGGGCCTGCCGTAATTCTTCCCCATCGATGGTCCGCTGTCCCGCATCTCCCACAATCAGCATGGACTGAATTCGCCCGTGGGGGCTGGTGCGTTCGGGTCTCATGGACAGGACATTCCCCACGCCGGAGATGCGGCTGCTGAGTTGGCTGCTGGTGAAGGTTTCGGTCCATTGGTAGACGGGGGAACCGGCATCATGGTCCGGGACGCCGCGCAGATAGGGCCGGGGTTCCATCCAGACATCTTCCACATTTTCCGTATGTCCCCCCGAGGAGGAGTGGAAAACGGCTTCAATGGGTTCACCATTGTAAACCAAGACTTGTCCGGCAGTGGCTTGCACCGCAGCGTGGGTGGTATTGGCTTCTTTTTCGACCCCTTGATAGACTTGCCAGTAGGTGTCATTCCCCACGTCATAAAGGGAATTTCCGCGTTTCTGGCGCTGATAGAGGGCATAAGTCCGGGCAGCTACTGCTTGAGCTTTCAGGGCTTCCTGGGGCCAACTCGGACTCATTTCCGCCCCTAAGACGCTGTAGAGATATTCTTCGAGGTCCACCTGGTTAATCACTGTGAGTCCGCCGGAGGTGGGAACCAGGACTGTATTGCCGCGATACCAGCGATCGCCAATATAGACATACCCATCACCACTCGGTTCGATCACGATTTGGTTGCCTTGCCAACCCCCGAGGGCCACACCGGATCCCGTACTCCGGGCTAAGGATGCCTCCATGCCATTCAGTTGTCCCAGGGACTGACCTGCACTATCCAAAACTGTCGCTGGGGTAGAACTGCCAATAGTCACTTCGCTGACATCTTGTTTAATCGCGACTCGCAACAATAAACTGGCTTGGGCCGGGGCCACCATCATCAGCCACATCAACGCAATCAGCCACCACTGGTGTCGGCTTTCCCATAAAGGTTTGAGTGGAGATAACAATCGGTTTTGGGTGGGTGCTAGTTTCATGGTTGGCAAGCTCCTCAAACAGGGACTCCTCTAGGATAAATTGCAAAAGATCAGGGTTAATCGGGTTCACGGGCATTCTTCATCACCGAAGTCTACCCCATGTCTAGTCATAACCCCCTATCATACAAGCAATATGAGGAGAATAGAGGGCAGATGTACTCACTCTTTAGGCTGAATTTTAATCCGCTGGCATTTGCTCAAGGATGGGTAGAATTAAGTGAGTTTGATTGAGCTTGGCTCATGAAATTTTCGATTTAACCCAGTTGAACCCACTATGCCGGAAGTCCGAAGGGTGGAAATTGCCTAAAATAAGTTGTTTGAACGGTTAAAAGAGCGCGTTAAGATGCAGATTACGTTTTTAGGAACCAGTTCCGGTGTACCGACGCGATCGCGGAACGTATCCAGTTTGGCGGTCCGTCTGCCTCAGCGATCGGAAGTGTGGCTATTTGACTGCGGGGAAGGTACCCAACATCAAATTCTCAGTAGCGAAATCAAAATTAGCCAAATTAGTCGCATCTTTATCACCCATCTCCACGGAGACCATATCTTTGGATTGATGGGTCTGTTAGCCAGTTGCGGTTTAGCGGGGAATGCCAGCCGGATTGATATTTATGGTCCCGCCGGTTTAAATGACTATCTAGCCGCCTGTAGTCGCTATTCCCAAACTCATTTCTCCTATCCGATTAAAGTCCATCAAAGTCGGCCTGGGGTCGTCTATGAGGATGATGAGTTTATTGTCAAATGCGGACGCCTAGAACATCGGGTCACGGCTTTTGGGTATCGGGTGGAGGAAAAAGACCGCCCGGGACGGTTTAATGTGGAAAAAGCGGCAGCTTTGGGGATTCCTTCGGGTCCTCTGTATGGTCAACTCAAGCGCGGGGAAACGGTAACCTTAAGCGATGGTCGGCAGATTTCCGGTCAGGAGTTATGCGGTCCAACGGAACCGGGGCGGAAAATGGCCTATTGTACGGATACGATTTTTTGCGAGGGGGCGGTGCAACTGGCGCAAGATGTGGATGTGTTGATTCACGAAGCGACGTTTTCCCATCAAGATGCCCAGTTGGCAATCGATCGCCTGCATTCGACCAGTACGATGGCGGCACAGGTTGCCTTAGCTGCCGGGGCTAAACAATTGATTATGACCCATTTTAGCCCCCGGTATGCCCCGGGAAATGATATCCAGTTGGAGGATTTGCGCCAGGAAGCCCGCGCGATTTTTCCCAATACGGAGATGGCTTACGATTTCTGGACCTACGAGGTGGAACGCCATCGTTCAACGGAGTTAGAGTCGGTAGGGACAAGGAGCGATCGCCCTTAATTCCCGAAGTGCGATCGCCTTGACCCTGGAAGGGCTTTTATTCTCCTCCGGTTTCGGAAATAGCCGGACATTGGCATCGAGGAAGCTCTTCTAATAAAGGAATCAAATGTTCATCCGGAACGAAGATAGCGCTGCCGTTATCTTCCTTGTACTGATGGTTGCGCAGGCGATCGCGAATTCCTCCTAGGCGATGGGTTGAGTCTACTGGCGATCGCGGTTGGGGAACCTCCAAATTCGGCCAGGAGGGTAAATCCACACAAGGACAATTTTCCGGCGGAGTTCCCCGAATTTTGGCGGGAATCGGCATGGTACATCGCGCACAGAGCATGACGTCCCACTTTTGCGTTAGCAATTCGGCGATCGTTTCATGGGTTCCTTCCACATAACAACTGCCGTTCTTGGGATCACTCAGAATTTGCCAACACCTCTCAAATTCTGGACTGTAGGAATTATCCTGGTAAATCGGATCCGGCAGTAATTTATCCACTCCATTATTAACCACCACCTTTTTGCCTAATTGGAACCAGTAGGCGAGATATTTTTTGACTTGTTCTTCCGTTGCCATAAATTTTCCTGAAATCTTTTTGCTGTACTGACGAATCAAGCCCCTCGGGGTGATTCGCAATATTCTTAATACAACTAACGAAGGGACAAAGAGGCGGTTTCTAGAGAGTTTCTCACCGCTTCAGGCATCGCCAGTCTGGAGGATTTAGTCGCAACATCCACGCAAGTCATCCATAAGGAGACGCTACGTTGACTGAGATCCCTGGCAATTACCTCCCCACTCTTAAGAAACCTAAGCATAGATCTATCTTAGCTTGTGCTAAACCCAGCCCGGTTAGAAGAACCCCCAAATTGAGCTAGAGAAATCCTCCTGCGGGGGATATTTATGGTCAGGCTGAATTGATAGGTTTTCCCTCTAATCCTCTAGGGTTTTAGAGGGGGGGAGAACCGAACCGATCGCACTCAAATTCACCGCATGACCTCCCGTCACCAGATAAACCGGGTCGGCGATCGCCCCCAAACGGCGCACCAAATCCCCCAGGCGATCGCGAAAGCTCCGACCCATTGGGTAAGCGGGAACCACCCCCCATCCCGTCTCCTCCGCCACAAAAATCACCGTTCCTTCCTTCACACCCCTGAGACTTTCTATCAACTCCTCTAAGATTGCCCCCCAGGTGGGGTCGTCTTCTGCCAACAGATTCGCCACCCAAGTGCCTAAAGAATCCACCAACAGACAACAAGCATTCCCAGAGGTCGTCTCTTGGAGAATCGCTGCGCTGAGTTCTAAGGGAACCTCTTGGGTTGTCCAGCTTGCCAGTCGCCTTTTACGGTGGCGATCGATTCGCCCTTGCCACTCCGGGTCATCCGGATCCAGATGAGAAGTTGCCAAATAAATCACGGGTTTGCCCGATTGCTCCGCCAACAGTTCCGCCCATTCACTCTTGCCCGATCGCGCCGGTCCCGTCACCAAAATGATCCGCTTCACCACCCGCTGTCCCCCTGATTTTTGTTGTTCGCTCCATCTGGCATCAGGATTTCCCCCGGGAATCCCCCGGACCTCTAACCCTTGTTGCCTTTCCCTGGGTCTGTGTATCAGTTCTTTTCCTAGAGCGGTAAGTTATACTGCTCCAAGGCGAGTCAGTCCATTCCAGAAATTTTCACCGAGGATTCAGGAGGTTGAAATCCGTTAAACAAAAAATGTCAAGCGTCCGAAATGCTCGGGTATCCTGAATTTTCATCGTAAATTATACCGCCGGTTTAAACCCTAAAATCCAAATAAAATTTTAAGACCCAGACCCCCTGGGTACGGCGTCAGTTTAGTCAAAAGCCGCATGATAATCCATCGGAATGATCACAACCTTTGGGAAGCAGACCGGATTCCCACCGGGACGATTTAAAACTCACCACAGGAGCTAGACTCAATCGGAGTAACCCATTTATGCCACAGCCCGATATTTCTGCGATTATTTGTACCCACAATCGAGACTTCTATTTGGGTGCTGCGATTGATAGCTTGCTTCAGCAAGATTTCCCCAATTTTGAAATTATAGTGGTGGATAACGGATCGAGCGATCGCACTAAAGAGGTCGTCGCCCAACGGGAGTCCGACTCCCGGGTCAAATACATTTATGAACCCACCCTGGGATTGTCCTTCGCCCGGAATACGGGATTTAAGCAGGCCCGCAGTCAAATTTTGGCCTATCTGGATGATGATGCGATCGCCTCTCCCCAGTGGTTGCGAACTCTCTGGAATGCCTATCAGCAAAATGAAAAGTTGGCGATCGCTGGGGGTAAAGTTACCTTAATTTGGCCCGAAGGGGTCCAAGCCCCAGTTTGGCTTTCTCCGGGTCTAGCAGAAAACCTAGGCGCTTATGACCTCGGGGACCAAATTACTCTGATTCGGGAACCGGGTCTGACTCCAAGAGGGTTAAATTACTCCATTCGGCGATCGTTTCTGGAAAAGGTGGGCGGTTTTGATTTGAACCTCGGGCGGGTGGGGAAATCTTTGCTGTCCAATGAAGAACTACACATGACTGAACTGGCCCTCAATCAAGGGTGGGAAGTCGCCTATTTGCCCGAGGCGATCGCCGCCCACAATGTCGCCCCAGAACGGTTAAAGCGCAGTTGGTTTTTAAGTCGCGGGTGGTGGCAGGGGATTAGCGAGTGTTACCGCGAACAACTCACCGGACGTGCTGGCATGGGACAGTTGAGTAATGGGGGTGAAAAATTCCTGCGGGGGGTTTATAAATCTTTAAAATATGTTCGAGATCCGGCCTTAAGCTTTGACAACTTGGTGTACGCTTACGGTCAGATTGGGTATTTAAGTGCAGCCATCCGCTCCCTGTTTTTGGGTTCTCCATCTGCCGGATCAGCATCCACATCGGTTAGGGAGAAGCATTCGGGCGATCGAGCCGAACCCGGTTAAAACCACACAGAGCAAATCGGAGGTTGGAATGTGCCTAGGATGGAGTTCAACGAGGATGAAGGAGGATAAACGAGATTGGCAGAACAGGCTCAGGAGTATCGAGGGCGATCGCAACTTTCACCGACTCTTAACCCCCGAAGAAAGCCCCCTACTCTATAAGTTTGAGAATCACCCTTAACCCCTGCGGGTACAAAATCAACCTGTTGTCCATACTGTAAGCTTGCGTTAGGTTAAACCAGATTATCATGGCCTCGATACCTTCAAAAATTCCAATTTCTGTTTTGATTCCCGCTAAAAATGAAGAAGCCAATCTCCCGGCTTGCCTAGCGAGTCTCGCACCCGCCGATGAAGTTTTTTTAGTGGATTCCCAAAGTAGAGATCGCACCATTGAAATCGCTGAAAATTGGGGTGCCAAAGTTGTTCAATTCCACTTTAACGGCGGCTGGCCCAAAAAGAAAAATTGGTCCTTAGAAAACCTCCCCTTCCGCAACGAATGGGTGCTAATTGTCGATTGTGACGAACGCATCCCCCTAGAACTTTGGGAAGAAATGGCCCAAGCCATCCAAAATCCCAACAGTGATGGCTATTATCTCAATCGTAAAGTCTTTTTCCTGGGTAAATGGATTCGCTACGGAGGCAAATATCCCGACTGGAATTTGCGCCTCTTCCGCCATCAAAAAGGCCGCTATGAAAACTTAAATACCGAAGACGTTCCCAACACCGGCGATAACGAAGTACACGAACACGTCATCTTAGAACGTCCCGCCGCCTATCTGAAAGCCGACATGATTCATGAAGACTTTCGAGACATTTATCAATGGTTAGAACGCCATAATCGCTACTCCAACTGGGAAGCCAGAGTGTACTATAACCTCCTCAGCGGCAAAGACGACAGTGGCACCATCGGAGCCAACTTTTTCGGCGATGCAGTCCAGCGCAAACGCTTTCTAAAAACCGTCTGGGTGCGCCTCCCCTTCAAACCCCTCCTAAGATTTATTTGGTTCTACATCCTTAAACTAGGCTTTTTAGATGGAAAAGCCGGGTACATTTATGGACGCCTGCTCAGTCAATATGAATATCAAATCGGAGTCAAACTCTATGAATTACGCCAATTTGGTGGACAGTTGAATCAAACCTCAGTCCAACCCACCGCCGAATCCCAAACCCTTCCAGAAATCAAAGAATCAGCTTAAACCTAACCACAGATTACACAGATGACACAGAAAAACATCCGTGAAAATCCGTGAAATCTGTGGTTAATTTTTTGCTTCCCAACAATTTGACGCGACACCTACTAAACCTAACCGCTCAATCCATAACCACAGATTACACAGATGACACAGAAAAACATCCGTGAAAATCCGTGAAATCTGTGGTTAATTTTTTGCTTCCC
>NZ_JAMXFA010000010.1:96285-101820 GCF_025370785.1 Laspinema olomoucense D3b | reverse complement strand
CACAGATTACACAGATTTCACAGAAAACAATCCGTGAAAATCCGTGAAATCTGTGGTTAATTTTTTGCCTCCCAACAATTTGACGCGACACCTACTAAACCTAACTGCTCAATCCATAACCACAGATTACACAGATTTCACAGAAAACAATCCGTGAAAATCCGTGAAATCTGTGGTTAATTTTTTGCCTCCCAACAGTTTGGGACGACACCTATCCAAAAGGATAGGTATTTTTTCCACCCAGAGTCAGGTAGAAAACTCACCAATTTGTTAGCCCAGCCTTTCAGTTGATCTGCTTTAAACATCTTTTGGGTTAGCACCCTTGACACCCTGAGTAATTTGTGGTAGAAAATTATTGGGGAGATCCAAACAGGCTGTAATACATCTGAATCAAACGCATTGAGTCAATTCAGCAGTAGAGTTATCTCGTTTTAGACGAGTAATTTACTATGGAATTTTTTATTAGAACTCAAGCCCAACTTTAGTATTTTATACAAGGTTAGAAATTTTTCGGGCCAATATTTGTAGGGTTTCCTCTTCAGATTTGGTCAATGGGTTACTCCTCTCAAGTCTAGGTAAACTCTTGATAAGCTGTTACCTGTCTAGATGGGAGCTTAAAAAATTATCAAACCCTCATTTGTGAGAAAAGTGCAGCCGGTAAGGGGTGTACTTATATCGAGAATGAGCGAGAATCATCCAGTTTAAATCCTGAACACCTTACCTTTTGATTCATTGGATGAAGCTGGAATATTGTGCCCCAATCGACAGAAAACCATGAAAACTATTCTAATTTTATCCGTTAATCCACCGGGAACTACCAGACTGAGACTCGATCGCGAAGTTAGAGAAATTCAAGCCACCTTGAAGCGGTCCAAATACCGGGATAGCTTTCAAATCGTTACAGAAGGGGCGGTTAGAGTCGATGACTTGCGACGAGCTTTATTAGAGTATCAACCGGCGATCGTTCACTTTTCTGGACATGGAGTCGGAACCGAGGGACTCGTTTTAGAAAACGACGCGGGACAAACTCAACTGGTGAGTAACGAATCATTAGGGAATCTCTTTAACCTCTTTCAAACAAAAATTGAGTGTGTTTTACTCAATGCCTGTTATAGTGAGATTCAAGCCCAAGTCATTCACCAATATATAGATTATCTGATTGGCATGAATCAACCCATAGGGGATGAAGCCGCCATCAAATTTGCAACAGGATTTTACGATGCTTTAGGGGCAGGGGAACCTTATGAGCGCTGTTTTGAAATCGGTTGTGCCTCCATCGCTTTAGAAGGAATGGACGAAGCCGATACCCCCAAACTGAAAGCCAGACCTCGCCCCTACGCTTTTTTAGGGATAAAAGAGCTAGAAGAATCAGCAAAAATCCCACCGGCTTCCCCTCCGGTTCAACCCATCACCCCAACGGAAACAACCACGATTACTGATAATCGCCGGATTAAAATTGGTAAGGGTAATTTTACCGAAATAAAAGAGGGAAATAATACGGGAAAAATAGGAAGAGATTATATTGTTTATAACAATAATTACAGCCTAGGCAACCCCCAATCTAATCTTGCCGATGCTGCGACAGAACTGCAAAAATTGCTAGACCATCTTGGGCAATCTTATTCAACCGAGACAACCCTAGGAAAAATGCAAATAGCAGCCGAAGCGGTTAAGCAGATTGAAAATAACCCCAGATTATCAGCGCAAATCAGGAGTGCGATCGCCCAGAATGGCATTCAGGAGTTTCAGCAACGTCTTAAGCATCCGGCTGCACATTTTGTCATCGGTGCTTTAGAAGATTGGCAGAAAACTCAAAACATTTAAGCCAGTCATATCAACTCATGCTGTTTAAGACAGGGAATCGAAATTAAATCCCCCTAAAACCGCCTGTAAAAATCGGATAGGGGATAAAACCCGACTTTAGGGAGGGTATTCTACTGCATCAGCTTATTGATAGTTTAAAATATAATTCGTTGAAAAGGTGGCATCTATCATGGAAAATAATAATACAGATAACCGAGAATTCGATATAAAAAAAGGAAATTATATTGAGCTAACGGAAGGGAACTATACGGAGGCGATCGGTAGAGATTATATCCAAGGAGATTATTTAGTTAATGGGCCTATTCTCACCTTCAACCATACTGAAATTCTCCAATCCTCCGGCGAGACTATCAAAACCCGGGAGTTCATCAAAACCTCACCCTACAAAGGGTTAAACAAATTTGACGTTGAAGATAAAGACCTATTTTTTGGCCGAGACCAATTTTTAACCGGCTTAGTCAATGAACTCGAACAAAGCAACCTCATTTTACTCATGGGAGCAAGTGGGAGTGGGAAATCCTCCGTAGTTAGAGCCGGTTTAATTCCTTGGTTAGCGCAGAAATGGGGTTCACGGTTTGTCAAAATCATCTTGACTCCAGACCGGGACCCTTTTGATTCGTTCTATGCCAGCTTACTGAGTAAATACAAACAATCTGATGCCCAAATTGCCCGAGAAGCGAAAGCCGATACTCTGCATCGGGTGATTACTAAACTTAAACAACCCGATGAATATTGGTTAATTGTCCTGGACCAATTTGAGGAACTCTTTACCACGACTCAAGCGGATAAGCGTGACCTATTTATCAATAGCTTAGTCCACTTAAATAAAACTCAACTCAACGCCGTCAAAATCATCGGGACTATGCGGGCGGATTTCTTAGACAAACTGAGTCCGCACCCCAAATTAGCCAAAATTACCGATAAGCATCGCCCCTTGATTGCGGAAATGCAGCCGGATGAATTGCGATTGGCGATCGAACAGCCTGCCGCTCATCATGGAGTTATTTTTGAGCCTGAGCTAGTCACGGAAATCCTCAACGATATTAAGGGGCAAGCGGGTTATCTGCCCTTATTGCAATATACCTTAAACTTGTTGTGGGGAACCCAAGTTGAACAGGGGCTAGGCCAGAACCGGACCTTAAAGCTAGAAACTTATCACCAGATAGGAAGGGTTCAGGGAGCGTTACAAAAGCACGTTGATGCCATTTATGAGGCTCTGTCACTGGACGAACAACAGGCCACGCAAAGAATCTTTCTAAAATTGGTTGATATTGGTGAGGATGCAGCATCTGGGGGCGAGTGGAAGCCCGTTCGTCGCAGGGCATCTAAAGCCTTATTTCATGATGAATCAGAACAAGAGGTCCTGGCAAAGCTGATTGATCAAAAATTATTAGTGAGCGACCGGTCTCGCAACTCCCAAGAATCTACAATCGATATTACTCATGAAATTCTGTTAACCTCTTGGACTACCTTAAATACCTGGATTAAGGAGAATAGAGAAGCCATTGCCATTCGCAACCGCCTCAATCATGATCTGAACCTATGGAAATCCCAAAAATCGGATGCAGAACTATGGAGTGGATCGAAGTTAGAGCAGGTGTTAGAACTTAGAATCGATTCAATTTTTAATCAAGTTTTGGGCGGTTTTAGCCCAGAAGAAAATCAATTTATTGATTCGAGTCGGGGATTGCGCGATCGGCAACGACACCGAACTTTGATAGTAGTGAGCAGCTTTTTTGTAGTGGCTCTGATGGTAGCTGGGTTTGGGGGGTGGCAATGGCGATTAGCCGAAATATCTAAACGAGAAACTATTGTCCGAAATTCAGAGTTATTATTTAATCAAGGACAGAATTTTGATTCTTTGATAGAAATTTTACGAATTGCCATCCCACTTCAAAATTCTTTATTAAAAGAAAAATTTACACTTTCTATCAAGGGTCATTTGATAGATGCGGTCTATGCAAAAAAAGAACATCAGCGCTTAGGAAAACATCAAGATTCGGTTCATAGTATCGCCTTCAGTCCCGAGGGCAAAGCCCTTGCTTCTGGGAGTAATGACAAGACTATCAAACTCTGGAACGTAAAGACGGGGGAAGAAATTCATACCTTGACTGGACATCAGGCTGGGGTTTGGAGCATCGCCTTCAGTCCCGAGGGCAAAGCCCTCGCTTCTGGGAGTAATGATAAGACTATCAAACTCTGGAATGTAGAGACTGGGGAAGAAATTCATACCTTGACTGGACATCAGGATGCGGTTACTAGCATCCTCTTCAGTCCCGATGGCAAAATCCTGGCTTCTGAGAGTGCTGATAAGACTATCAAACTCTGGAACGTAAAGACGGGGGAAGAAATTCATACCTTGACTGGACATCAGGATTTGGTTTGGAGCATCGCCTTCAGTCCCGATGGAAAAACCCTCGCTTCTGGGAGTGGGGATAAAACTATTAAACTCTGGAATGTAGAGACGGGGGAAGAAATTCGTACCCTGACTGGACATCAGGGTGGGGTTTGGGTCATCGCCTTCAATCCCGATGGCCAAACCCTCGCTTCTGGGAGTAATGACAAGACTATTAAACTCTGGAACGTAAAGACGGGGGAAGAAATTCATACCTTGACTGGACATCAAAATTTGGTTTGGAGCATCGCCTTCAGTCCCGATGGAAAAACCCTCGCTTCTGGGAGTGGGGATAAAACTATCAAACTCTGGAACGTAGAGACTGGAGAAGAAATTCATACCTTGACTGGACATCAGGATGGGGTTTGGAGCATCGCCTTCAGTCCTGATCGCAAAACCCTGGCTTCTGGAAGTGGGGATAAAACTATCAAACTCTGGAATGTAGAGACTGGGGAAGAAATTCATACCTTGACTGGACATCAGGATGCAGTTACTAGCATCGCCTTCAGTCCCGATAGCAAAACCCTCGCTTCTGGGAGTAATGATAAGACTATAAGACTTTGGAACGTGGAGAGTTGGGAAGAAATTCATACCTTGAGTGGACACCAGAATGCGGTTACTAGCATCGCCTTCAGTCCCGATGGCAAAACCCTGGCTTCTGGGGGTGGGGATAAAATTATCCAACTCTGGGATGTAGAGACTGGTGAAGAAATTCATACCTTGACTGGACATCAGGATGGGATTACTAGCATCGCCTTCAGTCTCAATGGAAAAACTATCGCTTCTGGGAGTAGGGATAAAACTATTAAACTCTGGGATGTAGAGACTGGGGAAGAAATTCATACCTTGACTGGACATCAGGATTTGGTTTGGACCATCGCCTTCAGTCCTGATGGAAAAACCCTCGCTTCTGGGAGTGAGGATAAGACTATAAAACTCTGGAATGTGGAGACTGGGGAAGAAATTTATACCTTGAGTGGCCATCAGGATTTTGTTTGGAGCATCGCCTTCAGTTTCGATGGGAAAACACTCGTTTCTGGTAGTAGGGATAAAACTATCAAACTTTGGAATGTAGAGATTGGGCAAGAAATTCATACCTTTATTGGACATCAGCATTGGGTTAGAAGCATCGCCTTCAGTTTCGATGGAAAAACTATCGCTTCTGGGAGTAGGGATAAAACTATTAAACTCTGGAATGTAGAGACTGGGGAAGAAATTTATACCTTGACTGGACATCAGCATTGGGTTACTAGCATCGCTTTCAGTTCCGATGGCAAAACTATCGCTTCTGGGAGTGGAGATAAAACTATCAAACT
>NZ_JAMXFA010000010.1:0-96185 GCF_025370785.1 Laspinema olomoucense D3b | reverse complement strand
CTGGAATGTGGAAACTGGGGAAGAAATTCATACCTTGACTGGACATCAGGATGCGGTTACTAGCATCGCCTTCAGTCTCGATGACAAAACTATCGCTTCTGGGAGTGGAGATAAAACTATCAAACTCTGGAATGTGGAAACTGGGGAAGAAATTCATACCTTGACTGGACATCAGGATGCGGTTACTAGCATCGCCTTCAGTCCCGATAGCAAAACCTTAGCTTTTAGCAGTGGCAATACAATCTATATAAGGAATATAGATTTTCAGGAATTAATGAAGGAGGGTTGTAACCAGGTCTATCACTACTTGAAAACCAGCCCCAATGTGAGTAAAAGCGATAGAAAGATGTGTGATGGTATTGCCACCAACAAATAATCGATAACTTTAAGCTAATCCACGAGGTCTTACATTTATGTCACCGATCGATTTCAAAGATATGATTGTGCTGCTACCGGGAATTACGGGTAGCGTGTTGCAAAAAAACGGGCGGGATATCTGGGCTATTTCCGGAAAATCCTTCTGGAATGCGGTCAAATCCCCGGAATCTCTGGTCCTGGAACAGGATGACCCAGAACAGGATGACTTGGAGGATGGAATTATTGCCACCCAGGTGATGCAGGAGTTCTATCTAGTGCCGGGATTGGCAAAAGTGATTGACGGATATACGAAGTTACGAGAACTGCTGCTCAGTGGCAAATTCCGAATTTATCCCCAGTCTCCCGAGAATCCCGATTTAGTTAACTATTACGAATTCCCTTACGATTGGCGGCGCGATAACCGGATTTCGGCCCGGAAGTTGAAGCAGTTTATTGATGAAAAACTGCACAAGTGGCGGCAAGAATCGGGCTATGAAGATGCCCAAGTGATTCTGCTGGCCCATAGTATGGGGGGTTTAGTCAGTCGGTACTATCTGGAAGTTTTGGGGGGATGGCGAGATTGCAAGGCATTGTTTACCTTTGGCACTCCCTATCGAGGGTCGGTGAGTGCGATTCTCTCTCTTTTAGACGGATATAAAAAAGCCTTTGTAAACTTTACTGAAGCCTTGCGCTCTTTTACTTCCGTTTATCAATTATTACCTATTTATCCTATGCTGCAAACTGCCAACGGTTGTTGTCGGTTGGCGGAAGTGGATGCTTTGCCGGAGTTGGATTTAGCGCGGGTTATTGCAGCCCGAGCTTTTCATGAAGAAATTCGCATCGCAGCGGAAGCAAATCGTCAAGATAAAGATTGGCAAACTCACGGATATGTCCTCGTTCCTTTTGTGGGAACGGGTCAGGTCACCTATCAGTCTGCCACCCTCCTCAATGGCAAATTGGAGGTTAGCAATACGGTCCCCTCAACGATTCCTGATTATTTAGCAAATGGGGATGATACCGTGCCTCGGGTGTCAGCAATCCCCCTGGAAATGTCGAACATGGGTTACTACAATACCTTTATTCCTGAACATCATGGGTCGTTACAAGCCAATAAAGCGGTACTGGAACAAATTTATGAGCGGCTGATGCAAATGCAATTTGATTCCTCAGCTATTAAAGGCCCACAACAGGTTCACTCTGACTCAGAACCCGTCACTTTAAGCCTAGAAGTTGACGATTTTTATTTACCCGGTGAACCCGTTGAAATTCGAGCGACTACCCTGAATGGGGGCGATTCTGTGGCTAAATTGGTGGCTCGAATCTCCTCTAAAACTTCCAAGATCCAACCCATTTCCCTCCCTTTAAAAGAAAACGGGTCTCACTGCACCGCCACTCTGGAAAATCTCCCGCCCGGTACTTATGAAATCGAGCTAAACACTGAATCCGGAGTGGAAACCCAGTCGGTGCGTGATGTCTTTGAAATTGCTGCTTAATCTGGGAACTTTACCTTGTTTTGTAATCACATAGGAAATTAAAAATCATGGCTCAACATTTTGTCGGTGTATGGATTTGGCAACTCTCTTCCCTGCCCGCAGACTATTTAGAAAAGCTCAAAGCTATCAACTGCCAGCGAGTCTATCTGAAAGTATTTGATGGAAAAAGTTCTTCTATGTTTTGGTCGGACCAATGTAGCACCAATATTATCAGCAAATTTCATCAAGCCGGAATCGAAGTTTATGGCTGGGGCTATCATTATGGAACCCCGGACGTGCAAGCCCAAGTTACAGCGGTTCGCGAGGCCATTAACTGCCAGTTAGATGGCTATATTTTGGATGTTGAGGAAGAAGTTAAAAATGTCAACACCCATGAAAATGTCAAGAAACTGCTGCAAGCTTTGCGTCCTTATGTCAAGCCTGGTACATTAGGTTATACCAGTTTTGGCAATCCCCAATATCATCCCGAAATCCCTTGGAAATTGCTGGATGACCTCTGCGATATTGCGATGCCGCAAATGTATTTTGAAAAGTGGACCACGAAACCCCAGGAATATGAAACGGTGGTTCAGGAAGCATTTACTGCTCACGAACAGTTCAATTTGAACAAGCCAATTTTACCGATTTGGGGTTCAGAATCCGATACCCAAAATCCTACAAACGCTGATATTTTACAAAAGTTTCTCAAGCGTTATCCCGGTTCCTCGATTTGGCGCTTGCCCAACGCGGGAGAAGCAGGGGAAGCGTTTAAATTAGAGTATTCTAGTGAAGAGTTGCCGATTCCCACCGAATCTTTTATTTACGAACAAGCTGCTAAAGCGGTTTTCAAGATGCAGCTTAAATATTCGTCCGGGTTACTGTTAGGGAATATATTCCTCTTCGATGCCGATGGTAACCAAATCTTTGATGCAGTAGCAACCACAGGACGTCCTGGATATCAAAGCCCCAATCATTTGTGGAAACGAGCATTAGGACCAATTCCCGATCGCAGTGGTTTAGCCATCAGTACCGAAGATGTGATGCTGGAAACCGATGATAGCAATGGCTGGAGTTTTCCCATCTTGCCTCACGTTTTAGCCAGCGAGGACGGACATATCAAACGCGGGGGATTCCAACTTTATAATGATGCGGGAACTCCAGGAACAGCGGGAGGCATTGGCATAATTAATTCGGAGTCTTTCACGCGATTCCGCGCCCTATTGATTGCCCTGAAACAACAGGGAATTGATAGCATTCCCTTAGAAATTGAATATGAAAAACCTCCGCAAACCCTACCCGCCAGCCTCGTTTTTTCATTCCGTCGAGATAAAATTAATTGGTTGATTACCGGCTGTCTGTCTGTTCTGGATCAAAGTGGAACCGCGATTTTTGAGGCAGAAGCAACCAGTGGTGCAGCGGGATATCAAAGTGCAGATGACCACTGGCAACGGAGTGCTGGTCCGCTTCCATCTGAGGAAATGATTGTTAATGGCCCCATCACAGTCTCAACGGTGGCTCATTATTCTGAATTAATCGGAATAGAAGGATATTTCTTTGATATTCTTCCTCTAGTTTTCCATCGGAATGATGGATACACTCGTTCTCATTTTGGTATTCATTTTGATGCCAATGTTCCGGGGAGTGCTGGCTGCATTGTCTTAACTAAACCACATGAGTTTGATGCTTTTACCGATTTGATGGTTAAGGCAAATCAATCAGGGATTCATGAAATTCCTCTGAAAGTTCAGTATTCTGATGCAGGAACACGCGGTTTTGCTGATGAATGGTGGCAAAAATTGCTAGAGTCTCGGCGAATTTTTGCGTAATTCGATAGCCCGCACCCATGCATGGTGGGGCTATACGAACACTAGCGAAGCCCGGGCCGAAGGGCTATAGCCCGCCTGCGCGGGCTGATTAAAAAACGGTTTTCACAAACCCAATTCGCTCTTAGCCCTCCCCTTAGCAAGGGGAGGGTTGGGTGGGGTAGAAACCTAGGTTAAAGAAAAGATAACCCTAAAAAACTTTATTCTCTAGTTAAATCCTATCAATGACTGACTCAAATCTCTACGCTTTACTTATCGGAGTTAACTGTTATTTGCCCCATCGGTTATCCGATGGGAGTTATTACGATAATTTGCAAGGGGCTGTTAATGATGTTAATGCCGTTGAAGCGTTTTTAAGAGTTAACTTAAATGTCCCGGAAAGTCACATTTTTAAATTGACTGCTTCTAATCCCAATCCGGTATTAAAAGAACCTGTGGAGCCGCCGGAACATCTTCCGACTTATGCCAATATGGTATTGAAGTTTAAGGAAATAACGGAGATTGGGCAACCAGGCGATCGCATTTATATTCACTACTCGGGTCACGGGGGCCGCACCATCACGGCTTATCCGGAAATCAAAGGGGAAGCGGGGGTTGATGAATCCTTAGTTCCCACCGATATCGGACAACTGGATGAATCGGGTCAGGCAATTAATTGCTATCTCCGGGATTTAGAATTAGCTTGGCTGCTGAAACAAATGGAAAACAAAGGTTTGATAGTAACCGTTGTTTTTGACAGTTGCCATTCCGGAGGAGCAACGCGCAGTACCGCCCAGGTTCGAGGTCTGGGTACGATTGATAGACTGCCACAAAAGATGAGCAGTTTAGTGGCATCTCGGGAAGAATTATTAAATAATTGGCGCTCTTTACAGCAAGTAACCCCAGCGGAATCCACCCTCCATTTAGGGTCGCTTCCTCAATCAAAAAATTATGTTTTTTTAGCAGCTTGTTGTCCCAGTGAAAAAGCCTTTGAGGACGGTTTTAATCGGGGTGGATTGAACCAGCGACATGGCGCACTAACTTACTGGTTGCTAGATTCTTTCCAGCAGGGTTATTTGGGATTAACCTATAAAGATATTTACGATCGCATCCGAGCAAAAATCAAAAGTCAGTTTCCCCAACAGACGCCGCTGTTATTGGGAGAAGGGGACCGTTTAATCTTTGGTAGCGATCGCACCGCAGTTACCCATTTTTTATCCGTTCAGAAAATTGACCGCGCCAAACAGCAGATTTCTATTAATGCAGGCATTGCCACCGGAATTCACAAAGGGGCAAAATTTGCGATTTATCCCATCGGGACCCGGGATTTTAGCAAAACGGATACCCGATTAGCCCTAGCTGAGGTGATTAACTACGATGCCACCCTCGCAGAATGCAAGATAGAACCCCTTCAAGGACAGCCAGAAATAGCCCTTGGTGACCCGGCTATTTTACTCTGTGTCCCAGCGCAGCTAATTCGCAAAGTTGCATTTTATTATCAAGAACAAGCGACGGCAGAGGAGATGAGTTTGAGTCAACTTCCTCCTAATAAACTCCTTCCCAATATTTATGCAAAACAACAGCAAGCGCGGAATTCTATTCAACAGGTTCTGCCCGCTTTTGGGCAAGGATGGTTAGAGTGGAAAGATATAAATTATTCTAAGGAAATGACTTTAGCTGACGATGAATCCATTGATTATTTTATTACCCTGAATCACGAAGAAGCTTATGAAATTTGTGATGCAACAGGAATCCCTTACTCGAATCTCAATCCCCCGGTCTATTTAGGTTCACCCAAAGCAGCATCGGAAAGGGTAATTCCCCGCTTAATCCATCTGGCTAAATATCGCGCCGTTCAAGAACTTTATAATTCCGGCTCTCCTTTAACTGAAAAGGTACAAGTCCAGTTGTTAGGCAAACTAGAAAATGATACTGAAGGGAGTAATATACTTCCAATTCAGTTAGATGATGCCCTGAATCCAACCTTTAAAGACGGGGAATGTATAATTTTTGAAATTATTAATCTATATTCCAGTCCGTTGAAGGTAGCTATCCTTGATTTAAAGTCAAATTGGTCAATTCAACAAATTTATCCCCAACCGGATAACGAAATGTTTGTAGAAATTTCTCCGGGAGTAGAACACCGAAAGGTGATTCGTTATTGCCTCCGTTTACCGGAAGGATATCCAGAGGGAGTAGATATTTTTAAAGTCTTCGCTACCCTAGGAGAAGCGGAACTACGCGGATTAGCTTTACCGCCACTTGATTCCCCGATGGTTGCACCTCCCAAATATCGAGGTTATAGTGGGTCAGATCCGCTTTCTCTGTTAGCGCAGGCGTTCGCCCAGGAAAAACCCCAGAACCGCCGCTTAAATGCTGCATATTCTTACCGAGAATGGGTGGTTAAACAGTTTACGGTTCGGGTTAAACAAGGTTAACAAAAATCAGCAATTCACAATGAAAGGAGCATTTACTAATGACCCATTTTGGAATTATTTGCCCAGTATCTGCCGGTCATCTTAATCCCATGACAACGTTAGGGTATGAGTTGATTCGTCGGGGTCATCGAGTTACTGTATTTAACTTTATTGATGCAAAGGACAAAACCCTGGAAAGTGGCTTAGAATTTTGCCCCATTGCGGAGCAGGAAATTCCTGCGGGAACAGTCGCAGAACAGCTAAAAAAAATGGGTCAGCTGCGGGGTTTGGCAGGATTTCGATACACGGTTGAAATTTTTGCCCAAAAGGCAAATGTTACCCTCAAGCAAGCTCCAGCAATCCTCAAAAAAGCTGGGGTAGAAGCGTTACTTGTGGATCAAGTTGCCCTCTACGGTGGAACCCTGGCAGAATTTTTGAATATTCCTTTTGTCACCGTATGTAGTGCTTTAACGATGAACCGAGAGCCTAACATTCCTCCATTTTGTACTCCGTGGGAATACAATCCAACTTGGAAAGGGCGTTTACGGAATAAATTGGGCTATCAGTTTCTCACTTATTTAAGCAAGCCGGTTCGAGGGATCATTGCTGATTATCGCCGCCAGTGGAATTTGCCTTTACACGCTCACCCGAATGATGTTTACTCTAAACTGGCTCAACTTAGCCAACAACCTGCGGAATTTGAGTTTCCCCGAACTACTTTACCCTCCTGTTTTCATTTTACTGGGCCTTATGACAATCCAAAAACGCGCAAATCAGTCCCATTTCCCTTTGAAAAATTAACGGGCCAGCCTTTAATTTATGCCTCAATGGGAACGATTCAAAATCAATTAGAAAGTGTATTTCAAACTATTGCCGCAGCTTGTGAAGGATTAGAGGCTCAGTTAGTCCTTTCTCTCGGGGGTGGGATTCGTCCTGAATCCATCCCTCAATTGCTAGGGAATCCTATTGTTGTGGGTTATGCACCCCAATTAGAGTTGTTACAAAAAGCAACTCTAACTATTACTCATGCGGGGATGAATACCACAATGGAATGTTTGAAAAATGCAGTTCCAATGGTTGCAATTCCTGTCACTAACGACCAACCCGGAGTGGCAGCACGGATTGCTTGGACGGGGGTGGGTGAAGTGGTTCCGTTGAAGCAGTTGAGCGTTGCGAATCTGCGAACGGCGATTCAGAAGGTGTTGGGGGAGGAGTCCTATAAACAACGGGCGATCGCCCTCCAAGAAGCAATTCAACGGGCGGGAGGAGTGAGCCGTGCGGCTGATATTATTGAACAGGTTGTTTTGACTGGAAAACCTGTACTTGCGAAACCATAACCTACTAGGTCGCGATCGCACCCAAGCGGCGATCGTTGCCGTCAAACGAGGCATCGTCCCCATCTAATCCTTAAACCACAGATTACACTGATTACACAGAAAAACATCCGTGAAAATCAGTGTAATCTGTGGTTCCTTCTTTTCATTCAACTACTCAACGCAGTGAACTTATACCAAGTGTAGGTTTGGATAGTAGGTCAACATATCATCGGTGGTCAAGGTATCTCCTTTGGCTTGCGGCGTCCAGAGGACCTCGAAGGCTAACAACTGTTCGCTACCAATGCCGCCAATTTGACTTAAGGCTTGGCGCATTTGGTCAGAACCGTTAATCGTGGGGAGTTGCAAATTACCTAATGTTCCGACTACTAGGGTGACGACGATATATTCGCTGGGTGCTTCGGTTTCAGCTTTCACCAGTTCGCCGTTTGCATCCGTCGGCAAAGCCTTGGTTGCATTGCCGTCGCGTAACTGGTTATTGACGTTGGAAAGGGTTTCCTCTTGGACTTTGGACCGTTCCCCGAGGGCGAGTTGGTTAAATTTGGCTTCGGCGATCGCTAACCGGGTTTTTTCCGATTGGGTTGCACCATAAACCCAGTATTCGGGATGGCGCAATAAAGCGAGGCTGACTTCTTGCAGGACTTGGGCACGCCCTTCGGCAGTACCAGTATTGGCAGTCAGGGCGAGTTTATCGAGTTCCGCTTGCAGTTCTCGCGCTTCGGCTAAGAGTCCGACTTGGACTTGCCCGATCGCCACTGTGGGATTATTCGTGTATTCAGCAGTTTCTTCGCTACCAGCACGGCGGAAGGCTTGCATCAGGAAGTTGGCAAGGGCTATCACAATGAAGATACCGAACAATCCCCCAAAACCGCCGCCAAACCCAAAGAACGGCAGCAGGAAGGGAAATCCAAATCCACCCCCACCGGGATAATAGCCACCACCCCCGGGTTGATAGGTGCGAGTTGGGGAAGCATAGGGACGAGAAGGTGCACGGAAGGAACCGCCCCCGATACGTCCCCCAGAACGAGCGGCAAAAGCGGCATCGGCATTCCCCAGGACCAGAACGGCGATCAAGGCGATCGCCAGGAGGGGTTTGAAAAAGGGTTTAATTGCTGAAAGCAGTTTTCTATACATAAGGCAGCTAGGAAGTCCGATTCTCATCAAAAGGGTTCCGACTCAGAAGGTATCTGCTATATCAGTACCATTCTGGGATTTGGGAGTCGGCAGGCAGAGGTAACTTTCTGCCTCCCTTCTAATGTATCGTTTTCCTCGGCCAACCGAACTCGAAATCCCAACGGATTTGGGGGAGGATAGCCGAACCTAGGGGCTTTCTGCGATGTCATTGCTCAGAAATTATCGAGGCGGGTTGAGCTAAAAATTCCCCTGTAGCGGGGACTTCCCTGAAGACCCTTAGCCGCCGCCAACAATGGTGACAATTTCCAGGCGATCGCAAACCAGGGGACCGAAGAATGCTCCGAAGCATAGCGAACATAGGCTAGACCCGCTGGGGCTTTCCCTGGTTTCGTCGGCGTTTCATACACCGGACCCACCCCAATATAGTCCGCCCCTTCAGCGATCGCCCGTTGCATTTCTTCCGGGTTCGTGGTAGAACGACCGATTAAACGTTGAGGGCCAAGCAACTGACGAGCAAAGGCAGTCGGCATATCCTGTTGGCCCAAGTGAACCCCATCCGCATCTACCGCTAAAGCCAAAGAACGGCAGCAGGAAGGGGAATCCAACTCCACCCCCGGGTTGATAGGTGCGAGTTGGGGAAGAATAGGAGCGAGAGGGTGCACGGAAGGAACCACCCCCAATGCGTCCCCCAGAACGAGAGGCAAAGGCGGAATCGGCGCTACCGAGGACGAATATGCGCGATCGCAAAGTCATCAAATTGGCGATCGAACCCTGATGAAAAAAGTGTGAAGATAGGAGTGAAACGTGGTAAATTAATATTTTCCGGCTTTCTTGACGGTCTTGTTTTCCACAGGCAAATTCCCCTGTTTAATTGCTGGCCCTTTCTACTACTATCCATTTCATGCTATTCAAAAAAACCTCCTATCGTAACCCTTGGACTTTCGTTCCGACCCTTTATTTTGCTGAAGGCGTCCCTTACTTCATTATTAACACCGTTTCGCTTCTGATTTATAAAGACCTGAAGATAAGCAATGCCGAAATTACTTTTTGGACAAGCCTTCTTTACCTGCCTTGGGTCATCAAAATGTTTTGGGGGCCTTTTATTGATATTTACTCAACGAAAAGAAATTGGGTAATCTATACAAATCTAGCTATGATGGGCTGCTTAAGTTTAATAGCGCTCTCTGTACAACTGTCAAATTTCTTTTTCATCTCTCTAGGGGCCTTTACAATCGCTGCTTTTATTTCCGCCACCCATGACATTGCGGCTGACGGATTTTATATGCTGGCATTAAGTCCAGAACAACAAGCTTTCTATGTGGGTATTCGCAATATTTTTTATCGAATAGCCCGGATGTTCACTGAGGGAGTTTTAATAGTATTTGCGGGTAGACTGGCAACATCCCTCGGCAATATTCCTTTAAGCTGGAGTCTGGCCATAGGGTTAACAGCTTTAATGTTTGGGGGACTTTCCCTTTACCACCGATTTGTTTTACCTTTTCCTGAAAGTGATTCGCAACTTTCTCCAAAGGAAATTAAAGAAACTGTTCCTTTTGTACAAGTCATTAGTTCTTACTTTCGTCAGAATAAAATTGCTGCTACACTGGCATTTATCTTGCTCTATCGATTCGGAGAAGCACTCCTTGGAAAAATGGCTACTCTATTTTTTAAAGATAGCTTAGCAGTAGGAGGCTTAGGACTATCAACCGAAGATGTGGGTTGGATTAACCTAACTGTAGGCGTAATATCCTTACTGATGGGAGGTATATTAGGCGGGGTTGTTATTGCCAAATATGGACTAAAGAAAACCATTTGGCCGATGGCGTTAGCCTTGAATTTACCGAATATTTTTTACGTTTATATGGCTTATACTCAACCTGCAAAATTATTAGTCTATCCCCTCGTTGCCCTGGATCAATTTTGTTCGGGATTAGGCTATACTGCTTTCGCGGTTTATTTAATGTATATTTGTAAGGGAGCGTACAAAACTTCTCATTTTGCGATCTCTACGGGGATTATGGCACTTGGCATGATGGTGCCGGGATTGATTAGCGGTTCCATTCAGGAAAAACTTGGCTATCCAGGATTTTTTATCCTCGTATGTTTATTAGCGATTCCTGGAATGATCACTATATTTTTTCTTCCTTTAGATGAAGTAGAAAATTCTCAAGCTAGTTAACGGATAGGGAAAAAGTGATCAGTAGTAACAACCGGCGGGGGATAAATCCCCCGCCGGTGTTGCAATTGCTTCCCTTGGACCCCTTAGCCACCGCCAACAATCGTGACAATTTCCAGGCGATCGCCTTGCTGCATCTGAGTTTCCTCCCAAAATTGCCGATGGAGAATTTCCCCGTTGTACTCCACCGCCACCAACCGAGGATTTAACCCCAACTGTTCTAAAAACTGCGGGAGATTCAGTCCCGGGGGACAAGACTGGGTTTCACCATTTACTTGTAAGGCTATTTCAGGCATGAGACTGGACATTCCGTTGTTCAACAGCTTTCAGAGTTTGAATCCGATTCATTTGAGACAGAAAATACTGGGTGACTAATGTCGGCTGTTCCACATCCATGATGCCGCGCACCACCGCCACCCGTTCGGCACCACAATCGAGCACATCGGTGAGGTTGTGCATATCAATGCCACCGATCGCAAACCAAGGGACCGAAGAATGCTCCGCAGCATAGCGGATGTATGCTAGACCCGCTGGGGCTTTACCCGGTTTCGTCGGCGTTTCATACACCGGACCAACCCCAATATAGTCCGCCCCTTCAGCGATCGCCCGTTGCATTTCTTCCGGGTTCGTGGTAGAACGACCGATTAAACGTTGAGGGCCAAGCAACTGACGGGCAAAGGCAGTCGGCATATCCTGTTGGCCCAGATGAACCCCATCCGCATCTACCGCTAAAGCCAAATCCACCCGGTCATTCATAATAAAAAGCGCCCCGTAGTGGTGACAAATCTGGCGGAGTTGTTCCGCATTCCGGAGACGCTCTCCATCATCTGTATTTTTGTCACGGTACTGCACCAGGGTTAAGCCCCCTTCCAGGGCCGCTTCGACCACCGCAAATAACTTATCATTCTGGGAGGTAACCAGATACAAAGGGGATTGATCCAAAAGCTGACGACGCCGGTAAGCCATTAAGTTACTTTCCAGGGTATAAACACGGTAACGCATTTGTTTAAACACAGCGCCCATATCCGGATGATACAGCTTGCCATATTCTTCCAGGACCCGCAGGGCTTCTTCCACCCGACAGCAGTTCGCCTGCAACAGGGACTCAATGCCCGAGCGTTCTTCTTCTTGGGGGTGGCTGAGGTCTGTACCCGGGTCCCCTGGGGTATTTCGGGCCGCCCGCAGTTCCGGTGCGTGCCAACTTGCCAGTTCCTGGCGCATGGACTTACACTCATTAGCCAGGGGTGAACTTTGCAGGCCAAAGCGACACCATTCTTCAATAATCCGCAAGCCTTCGCGCGCCCGGTCTAAATTGGCATCTAAAATGCGACAGAGAGCCGGTTGCAACTGGAGGGTCCCTAAATCCGACACCCTTGCTAAACCGCTGTTTTTTTCAGCCATCGAAACCCCCTTTCATTGCTATATCCGAACAGTCTGTTTTAACGTTTCCCATGAGGCGTGAACATTGAGGAACTCTATGATGCAAACTTATAATATCCTGTCCGCTTTTTTAATTTTTTTTAAGCGGTGAAATTTATTGTGGCACAAAAAATTAGACATCCGTTAATTTCATTGGATAATCAGGAGGGAGGAAATTGACACTCGGGCATTTTATCGGCATCTACATCGGATGAAGTGCAACTGAAGAAGGTGATTCGTTTAGGAGAAGATAGGAGGAGAGTTGTGAATTTCAGAAGCCCCCATCAATCGCGTTCATATAAGTATCGCATCGTGGCTCAGTTGGGAGTTGCCACGACTGCGTTGTTCTGGTTCTATGGGCCAACGGCGATCGCCCAAGGCGTTCCCGAATTCCAAACCGCCCAAAATTCGGAGGCCGAAGTGGCCTCACAAAACCAGCTATTTGTCAATCCCGCTCAGGGAAATGACACCAGCGGCAACGGGAGCGAATCCGCACCCTTTAAAACTATTACTCAAGCCTTGCGGCAAGCCAAGCCCAACACGACTATTCGGCTGGGTCCGGGAACTTATAGCGCTGAGACTGGGGAGAGCTTTCCCCTAATGCTCAAACCGCAAGTGGCCCTGGAAGGGGATCCCAGCAATCGAGGACGCGGAATCATTATCCAAGGGGGAGGTCCCTACCTCAGTCGCAGTTCGGCAAGGCAAAATGTGGCTCTTGTCGCTGCGGATGGGGCCAGCCTCTCCGGCATCACCCTGACCAATGACAATAGCAGCGGTTATGCCTTGTGGATTGAATCTGCTTCAATGGAAGTCACGGGTAACACCTTCACCGGCAGCGGTCATGATGGGATTTCCGTTGTGGGCAATAGTGCACCAACAATCCGGGGCAATCATTTTGTGGAAAATGGGGCAAACGGCATCACCATTTATGGAACCTCCCGACCCCAGCTTGTGGAGAATGTGTTTGAGCGCACTGGATTCGGAATCAATATCGGACAGAAATCTGAACCCATCTTGACTGGGAATCAGGTGAGGCAGAATCGAGATGGGGTGGTGATTCATGGATCTGCCCGTCCCGTGTTGCGGAACAATCAGATTGAAATCAATGAGGAAAATGGGGTAGTTGCCGTTGGCAATTCTCGCCCGGATATGGGGACTTCTGGAGATCCTGGGGGGAATGTGGTCCGCAATAACGGCTTGATGGATATTAATGGGAGTGCCACGAAAGAGATTATTCCGGCATTTGGGAATCAAGTCGCCAGCGATCGCACCAGTGGACGCTTGGACCTGAATGGGACGATCAACCCCAATCTCAGCGCCCCGGTTGCTACTACACCGCCACGGCCTTTACCTCTGCCCCTAGCGACTCCGGCCCCCACACCAGCGGCAACCCCAGCCTCTTTTCCGAGTCCAACCGCCACAACACCTCCCTCTCCCCCACCCTTATCGGCGACGGTGAGCTTGCCGGTTCCCGCACCCGGTGAAGCCATTCCCATTCCGGTGCCGCCCCCCCAAACCGCCACCGCACCGCGACCCCCTGCACCGCGACCCCCTGCACCGGCACCGGCGATCGGCAATCGCCCTGGGGATACGCTACCCAACCTCTTACCCGTCCCCGATGCCACTCCCCCGATCGGAAATGGCGGCGCTGGAGTCCCAGTTGTGGGCGCTCCCAGTGGCGGCGCGGGTAATGGACCCCCGTCACCTCCGAGCCGTGCTGCCGCCCTGGGACTTCGCTATCGCGTGATTGTCAATGCCACCAGTAGCAGCGAACAAGCTCGGGTACGTCGCATCGTTTCCGATGCCTTCCGGACGCAAATTAATGGTCGGATGGTGATGCAGGTTGGAGCTTTTGCTACCCAAGACAAAGTAGATGAAATGATGCAACTGCTTCAACGCAACGGTTTAACAGGGGTGGTTTTAAATATCGAATAAGCCGGAATCAACCTCGAAAACAATTTCGTTTCAGGAGTCATGATTAACAGCAATTCAAGTTAACGAATTGTGAAGGATTAGACTCCTGAATTTTTCAGCCAATTTTGCTCAGAATGAATAAAAACCCGCACCCTAAAGGATGGGGCTAAAGCAGACTATCTCGGGGTTTTCCTACCTTATATCGCAATTTTATAGCCCGCCGATGCGGGCTTTTTTACGGTAGATCCAACTCAAGGAATAAGGGGATTTTGTTAACTCCCAAGCTGGATTTTTTCCACAATCCATTCAAAGGTTTCCAGAACCTGTTGCAGAGCGCTTTCATCTTGTAAGGTAGACAACGGAAAGGTCGGTAATCGGGTTTCACTGGAGTCAGCAGGAAGGGACAAGCCAATCGAACTGAAACGAGAGCGCAATTCTTGCCAGTTTGCAGGGGAATCAAAGGGGGGTTGAGTGGCATAACTGCTACTGGAAATCACAAAGTCACCGGAAATATCTACGGTAAAAAGAGCAATGGATTTCCGGCCTTTGAGCTTTAATTTGGCGAGAAACCCACCATAGAGATCTCCAGTTCCCCAGACAACTTCGACCGCCGGTTCGTGACGTCGGACCCATTGTTGAATTTGGCGAGCCATTTGTGCTTCTTCATAACCTTGGCGGGTTTCAAATTCATGAAAGAAAGACGCTTCATCCCAGCGCCGTCTCTCCCGAGTTGCACTGGCTTTTTTCTGTTGCGCTTCAGCGGTTTGACCAATGATTCGGGGAACCAATGTTTTGAGCCCATCCTGGCTAACATATTGTTTAATTTCCAGGGCTAAAACTTCGCTCGGGTCTAATTGTTCATTGAGAAATTCGACCACTCGTCGGAGTTCAGGAGAAATTTCATCGGAGACAAAGACTAAGCGCAGTTTTCCGGCTTGGAGGTTGGTTTTGACTTTATCCCAGAAACGGTCCTCATGAGCATCGGTCCCCAGAAATTCTTCAAAAACTTGTTCCGGGTCGCGACCCATATCGCGGCAATTGGATTCAAATTGGGTAATGATAGATTCAATGGGCCAATAGATTAAAACATTGGCGGCATAGTCGAGCATTTGACCCACAATTTCCCGGCGAATTCGGTCATCTTGAGTATGTTTGACGGCCACTAAGGTGGGAATGGCATTTTGGTCGAGAAATAGGTGTTCAAATGACCATTGACCATTGACTTCATCCTCGGCGGGAATGGGCATTTCTCGGGAAATTAATAACCATTGGCGAGGGGTCGCGCGGTCAATTTGGTCTCCGGCGATCAGGTTAGGATATTTTTCGAGTAATTCTTGCAGTCGATCTTCGTTGTCATAGGCTTGTTCTATCATTTCTACAAGCCGGTCTTCATCTTGTATGAGGTAAATGCCTCCACCCATCTCTGTCCTCCGTATTGTGATTAGTGTCGCGATCTGGATGTAGGTGCGGATTTAGATCCGGCCTGAAAATACCCGTTCGGCAGGACCTGTCATGTAAAGTCGGCCATCGGATTGGGACCATTCAATGATGAGAGGGCCACCGGGGAGTTCGATGGTTGCTTGGCGATCGCATCGACCTGTCAGGACCCCAGCAACTAAGGTAGCACAAGCCCCGGTCCCGCAGGCGAGGGTGGCACCAGCACCCCGTTCCCAAACTCGCATTTTGAGATGCGATCGCCCAATCACTTGAATAAATTCTGTATTGGTCCGCTTCGGAAAAACCGGGTGATTCTCGAACTGAGGACCAACCACCGCCAGATCAACCGCATCCACATCCTCTACAAAGGTAATGCAGTGGGGATTTCCCATGCTGACGCAGGTCACATCCCAGGTCTTTCCGGCCACGGATAAGGGGACATTAACCGCTTTTTCCTCGGCAGCGCAAAGGGTTGTGGGAATTTCTGAACTCAGCAACCGAGGCAGGCCCATATCTACGGTAACTTGACCATCGGATTTCAGGGTTAGGGTCATCACCCCGGCTAGGGTCTGAATTCGATATTCTCCGGTTCCTGTAGCTGAGTTCCGGGTTGGGACTCCCAGATCCTTGAGAAACCTCGCTAAACAGCGGATGCCATTGCCACACATTTCCGGTTCTGAGGCATCGGAGTTATAGATCCGCATGGTGTAGTCCGTGTCCGGTTCCGTAGGCGGAAGGGCAAAAATCACCCCATCGGCACCGATGCCAAAGTTGCGATCGCATAACTGTTCGGCCTGGGAAGGGGTTATCATCGGTTCTGGGTTCTGACGGTTGTCAATCAGAATGAAATCATTTCCCAAACCTTGATATTTGGTAAACTCTAAAGTCATGGCTTGTACTCGCGAAAAGTTCGGGTTTTTGTCCTGGTTTTATTTGATAATACCCGATGTTACAGTTCCCATTTTTGAGACTGGAATCTTTATCCCTCGGTAAAAGCGCGATCGCCGTCTTGCTCCCTCATCATGAAGAAGCCTATTCCGGGTGTGAACCCTGAGCGCGCCTGAGTTGATTTCATGATGGGTTAACATGACTCATAGAGCCGGTGGACCGCTTAACATCGAGGCCAAATAACCGGCCTGCCTAAATTTTGTTCGCTGTGCTGCGATTTTGATGCCAAATTTTCTCTCGTTGAGACCCAATCATGTCTGACTTCGATACTAACTTACCTAGCATTCGCCAAGTTCAAAATTTCATTAAGGACAAACACGAGATAGAACTCAAACTGGTCACCGGAGATTTGTTAGCCGGTAAAATTTTTTGGCAGGATAAAGACTGCATTTCTATCCTGGATCACTACGATAAACAAACCATCGTCTGGCGTCATTCCATTGTTTATTTGAAGCCAAAATCTTGACCCTTGTCCGGTCTGGCCTCCTTTGGCCCATACCGGACCCCCTTAGCCCCGATCGCTGGGTAATCCCTCCTTGAGCGGTTCACTTTGGTGAGCTTTGCTCATGGCAACTGCGATCGCAACCGAAGATTGGCCCAGATTCGGGACCAACCACAGTTGAATTCGTTTCAGGGACAGGAGACTGCCGCACAGCAGGAGGCGATCGCCTGCTTGCACCTGAGTCCCTCCATGAGGAAACCGAATAAACTGCCCTTCCCGGCGAATTGCTTGCACCTGCACTTCATACTCCCCCCCTAAGTCCAGTTGAGCTAAGGTTTTATCCGTGATGGGACTCAGTTCGGGGACCATTAGCCATTGACAGGAGCGATTTTCTTGGGGAATCGCCACCTCTCCTCGGGCTAACTGCTCAAACGTGATCAGTTCTTCCGCTTGTCCCACCACCAGGAGTTTATCCCCGGAAACCAAGGTCGTATCGGCCTTGGGATAGTCGATTTCCTCCCCATTGGCGCGACGAATTGCCATTAAACTCACCCCACTGAGTCGGCGCATATCCGTTTGCTCTAGGGTCATTCCGGCCAGGGGAGACCCTTCGGGTAAGGGATACCATTTGCTGTTCATATCTAATGCGGCCACCTGTAATTCCCGGGAGACTTCCGAGGGCGATCGCGCCGGACGCAATTCTAAATAGTGATGACTGCGAATTTGTTCAATTTCTCGCCGAATCCCTGGCAACGGCAATCCGACCCCGAGTAACAAATGAGTTGCCAGTTCTAAACTGACTTCAAATTCCGATTGCACCACTTCCGAGGCCCCCAATTGATAGAGGAGTTCTATCTCCTTTTCTTGGTTTGCCTGGACCACCACATCTAATTCTGGGGATAACTCCAGCGATCGCTTCAGGCACAACCGCGTACTCATTGGGTCCGGTAGGGCCACGGCCACCGCCTTCGCCTGCTGCACTCCCGCTGCTTCCAAAACGTGCAACGATGCCGCATTGCCATAAATATAGGGAATTCCAGCCGCCCGCAGTTGCCCGATCGCCCGTTCGGAACTATCAATCACCACCAAGGGATAATTATGCGCTTGCAGCAGTTGGACGACTTTTTTACCCACCCGTCCATACCCACAAACTACCACGCGATCGGGCAACCGCACCTCCTCTGAAGCCGCCTGGGGGCCACTGGTATCCTCAAAAAATCGATTCAACCAGACCTGATTTTCCGCCCAATCCAGCAATTTCGGCACCAGTCGCAGCACAAACGGCGTCACCACCAGAGTCACCGCAGTTGTCCCTAAAATCAACAGATACACCGGACGGGAAACCAACCCCGTCGCCAGTCCCTGGGCCGTCAACACAAAGGAAAATTCCCCAATTTGCGCCAGTCCTAACCCCACAATCAACGCCGTTCTCAGGGGATAGCCAAAGCTGGTCACAATCGGGGTGACAATTAAAAATTTGCCCACAAACACCAAACAGACTAACCCCAGAATTAGTTCCAGATTCTGCCACAGAAACACTGGGTCAATTAGCATTCCCACCGAGACAAAAAACAGGGCCGCTAAAATATCTCGCAGGGGTTCGACGTATGTCAGGGTTTGGTCTGCATATTCCACCTCAGAAATCATTAACCCCGCAACGAAGGCCCCCATTTCAATGGAAAAACCCAGGTAGTAGGTGACTAAGGCAATTCCCAAACATAAGGCAATCACCCCAAGTAAAAACAGTTCTTGACTCTCGGTTTTAGCTAGAAACCGCAGCAACTGCGGAACGATGAATAACCCAACTGCCAATGCTGCCACGGCAAATAGGGCAATTCGCACCACCGCAGAAATCACCGCCATCCCGATCGCCTCCGGGGGTTCGTTCAGGGCCGGTAACACCGCTAACATGAAGCCCAAGGCCAAATCTTGCACCACCAAAATGCCCAACATCACCTGACCATGTAAGGTCGGGAGTTCGTTGCGTTCCATCAAACATTTGAGGACCACCGCAGTGGAGGAGAGGGAGAGAATAGCTCCTAAGAAGACGCCCTGGGACCAAGAGGTACACCAGCCCATCAAGAGAGAAACGAAGGTCGTCACGGCGATGGTGAGGACAATCTGGAGAGTGCCACCGCCGAGACTAATCCCTTTGACTTTTTTAAGTTCTGCAAAGGAAAATTCAACTCCCAGGGCAAATAAAAGTAAGGCCACGCCAAATTGAGCTAGGGTTTCGACTTGAATCAGTTCTTTGATCCATCCCAAACCGGCAGGACCCACGACAATTCCCCCCAGTAAATAGCCCAAAATAGCTGGTTGACCCAGGAGGGATGCGAATAAACCGCCACTAGCAGCAGCGGCCAGCATAGTTACTAAGTCAAGGATGAGTCTAAAGTCTTCTTGCACGGGTGTCTGTAAAAATGAGAGAAATGTTACAGGTTATAACAATTCAGCATAACCATTTTTGGGGGCAAGCATAAGGGATCAAGGCTCAGGGATCAGGGGGAGAAATGACAGCAAGTGGTTACTACAAACTTCTACCCCATCTACCCCATCTACCCTATCCTCCCTATCTACCCCATCTACCCCATCCTCCCCATCCTCCCTATCCACCCCATCCTCCCCATCCTCCCCATCCCCCCATCCTCCCCAGAACCGGCATGATAAAATGTGGAACTTAACGCGATCGCCCGTAAGTCTATCTAGCACGCTTAAAACAGACGAATAAAAGAATTATGACTCACCTGCATAGCTCTAATCCGATCGCCCCTGGGATGCTGGGTTGGCTCTTCCAAGGGACAAATCCTTGGCTGAAACAACAAGTCAAAACTAAAACGGCCCCAGTGCTCGGATTGACGGTTTCGGTACTCTTAGCCCTTGCTAACTCGGTGCAAGCGTTACAAGTCCAGGTGAAACCTGAGAATCCGCAACTGGGGGATACCCTCTCCGTGGTGATTTCAACTGACGCCTCAAATTCAGCCACGCCAACGGTGATCTCTCCAGATGGCCCGGTACCGGCGTTTCCCATTGGCGGGAATCGGTATCGGGCGATGATCCCCACTACGCCTTTAACTCAAGCGGGACGATGGGAAATTCGGGTGGAAGGGGAAGGTGAAACCCGCAATATTGCCGTGTGGGTGAGCGATCGCGAATTCCCTACCCAATCGATTTGGCTACCCCCGGGTAAGGACGATATCGAAGGGACCGACTTGGAATTTGATCGCGTAGATGAATTTAAAAAACTCGTCACTCCTGAGAAATTCTGGAATGGTGCGTTTTTGCGCCCCAATGACGGACCGATTACCACGATTTACGGGGTCCGTCGGTATTACAATGGGGTCTTTGCCGATGATTATTACCATCGCGGTGTAGACTATGCCGGACCCGAGGGTTCTCCTGTGATGGCTCCTGCTGCTGGTCGAATCGCTTTGGTGGGACGGGAATCGGAAGGGTTTGAAATTCATGGAAACGTGGTGGGGATCGATCATGGTCAGGGCTTAACCTCCCTTTATTTGCATCTGAGTCGGATTGATGTCAAGGAAGGCGATATGGTGCAGGCGGGTCAAGTCATCGGTGCAGTCGGGACAACCGGCGCTTCGACCGGACCTCACCTACACTGGGGATTATACGTTCATGGACAATCCATCGATCCGGTTCCCTGGCGATATGAGGGAGTAGAATAACTCTCATTAGGCATGGAGTACAGTAAACCCGCCCGGGTCCTAGGGATAGTCTGGAGTTTTCTGGAGTTAGAGCTAGGTTAGGGCGGATTGTAGGACAAGATCTGTGCAGGGTTGTCCGGGCGATCGCAGAGTTTTCTATGAGGCGATCGCCGCTTGACACTCTTGGATCAACTGAAAAAAGTGCCGTGGAGCAGAACGAGGCAGTATGAGTATAGAAAAAATCGTAGAACAGGCACTACAAGATGGTTATCTAACGCCAGCAATGGAAGCTGAGGTGGGCCGAATTTGTAACACCGCCTCAGAACTGTCTATTGAAGAGTACATGGCGCTCGATCGCCTGATGGGGTCGCTCTTAACTGGAGAAGTGGTGGTTTTACCACGGAAACAGTTTATTAATGTCATGGAAGAGTTGGTGCTCTCTGAGGCGATCGCCCGGGTTGCTGAAATTGAGGCAACTAGCGATCGCACCCTGGATGTGGGCGACATTGCCGCTTATGCACTCAACCGTCTTCCTCCCCTTTATGCAACCACGGAGGAAGGCGCAAACTATCAGCGGATTCGAGCCAAAGATGAACTGCAAGAGCTCATCTCCAAACAAGTCGATGAAGCGATCGCCCGGTATCTGGACCGCCCAGAATTCCCCGGTAGAGTCGCTTTGGGTAAAAGTTCGGGCAAAGAAATGCTCACTCAAGTTAGCAGCATCCTTCAGTCCTACGCGACTATCTTTGAATCCCAACCTAATACCCCTAGTTAAAGGAAGCAAATCCTACCGCGATCGTTGCTCTGTCTTCGGATTCCGGTGGGCTTTTTTAACGGTTTTGGTTGCCAAAATTTACCCCGGGATGGGAACTGTTTTGGTCATGAAATTAAGACGCTCCGTTTAGGGGCGTCTTTCTTTTTGACCGCTCTCCCCCTGCATTCCCTGATCGGGCTATAGCAATTTTCCTATTCATGAGGTACGTTTATGCGATCCCCCCTAGCCCCCCTTAATAAGGGGGGGACCGTCCAAGTCCCCCTTAGAAAGGGGGATTTAGGGGGATCATTGATGTAGTTCACCAACAAGAGAAAGGCTATATAATTCTATAAAACTCAACCCTATCGCACCCCAGAAGCACGATTTTTCACTCAATCTTTAAATCAGTAACTGCTTGATTTTCTAAAAAAACGTGTTTTTTTTAGGTAGCCCAGAAATCGAAAATTCCCCCCGGGGATAAGGGGGGAATTAAAAAGGGTTCTGAGCAGTCTATGCCCTAACGATAGCGGATCGTTCGCAACACTTCAGCCAAAGTATCAATTTCCTCTCGCGTATTATAAAACGCTAAGGAGGGGCGAACGGTACCCCTTAATCCATACCGCTGTAAAGAAGGTTGGGCGCAATGATGACCCGCACGCACGGCAATTCCTTCACTGGCAAGGCGTTTCCCGACCTCTTCATAGGGAATATTGTCCAAAATGAATGACAAGACTCCGACTTTATGGGGTGCAGTCCCAATCAGGCGCAACCCCGGTACGGTTTGGAGACGTTCGGTTCCATACTCGGTTAATTCATGCTCATATCTCTCAATATTGACCATGCCTAACCGATTCAAATAGTCGATCGCCGCCCCCAATCCGACGGCATCCGCAATATTTGGCGTCCCCGCTTCAAATTTGGCGGGAGGGTCGTTATAGGTTGTTTGCTCAAAGGTAACCTGCCGAATCATATTCCCACCCCCTTGCCAAGGTGGAATTTGTTCTAACAGTTCCCCCTTGACATATACAACGCCGATGCCCGTAGGTGCAAATAGCTTATGTCCGGAAAATACATAAAAATCACAGCCTAACTGTTGCACATTCACGGGAAAATGGGAAACGGCTTGCGCGCCATCAATGAGGACTCGCGCTCCATGTCGATGGGCGATCGCTGTCATTTCCTGCACTGGCACAATGGTTCCCAGGGAATTCGAGACTTGCGTCACCGCTACGATGCGAGTCCGGGGTCCTAACAGTCGAGTATATTCTTCGAGGATAATCTCTCCGCGATCGGTAATCGGAACTACCCTTAAAATCGCTTTTTTTTCCTGGGCTAACATCTGCCACGGCACAATATTAGCATGATGTTCTAGGGTAGTGAGAACAATTTCATCCCCTTCCCGAATCTGCTGACGACCGAAGGTTTGAGCGACTAAATTCACCCCTTCTGTCGTCCCTCGCACAAATACAATTTCCTCGGCAGATCCCGCCCCGATAAACCGTTGCACTTTTTCCCGCGCCCCTTCATAGGCATCGGTGGCGCGGGCGGCTAAGTCATGGGCGGCCCGGTGAATGTTAGAGTTATCTCGCTCATAAAAGTGCGAAATACTATCAATCACACTTTGGGGTTTTTGGGTCGTTGCTCCATTATCCAACCAAATCAGGGGTTTTCCATGCACTTGCTGGTGCAAAATTGGAAAATCTCGCCGCACTGCCTGGACATCAAACCCGGCGTGAGAGTCTAACTTAACGGTTTCTAGCTGGGGTTGAGACAGGAAATAAAATGAGGGATGTTCGGCGTCTGGTATCCCTGGGACTGGAGTGGGCGAATTGACCTGTTTTAAGGCTGTTCCTACCTCTCCCGCGTTGAAAGGGAACAGTTGACTGAAGTCTGTGGGAGGAGAAATCGGCCCACTGTTGTGATTCCCTGGATAAATTTGGGGAATTAGGGCGTATAACTCCTGGGCGATCGCACTGAAAACATCACTCCCGGATATTCCCAAAGACGGGTGCAAGTTCTTTGATCCCGCATTCCCCAAGACATCGGTTGATTTTTCTGGGATAATCGGAGTTTGGGAAATCGAGGTTATCGGGTCCAGAATCCCCTGGGGCAAAATGGGTGGAATCGGACTTTGCAACTGTTTGACTATCTCAGTGAGAGCCACCTCAGATATCCCGAGTGAGTCTACTGTCGTCTGGTGGGGAATTCCTGGTGTGTTCCCCGGAATTGCCGGGATGGAAGGGCTCAAACTCTCCGGGGGATAAAGTTGTGGAATATTTACTGAAAACGGTTCACGATATTCAGTGAGGTTATTCCCAGGAGTGTTCTGATTCGGGGTGGCGATGGGCGCAGGGACAACCCTTTCCGGTGTGCTCAAGATGGCGTGATTTCCAGTAACGGGGCTGCTATTTTGTGAGGGAATAGTGCTGTAGAATTGATTGGCGATCGCCTCTATCACACGGGGTTCAAAAGTGTTCGCTTCGATGGATTCCCCAGAGGACGGAGGTATAGGGGGCCGGACATGACCGTTATGATTCTCATGGCCGTTTGTATTCATAGTCATGATAATATCCTACTTCGACATTCTCCAACAGGGCGATCGCATCATCGGTTAAGACGGCAGCAGAGGAATACAAAGTGACTAAATAAGAGGCGATCGCCTGGGGATCAATTCCCATTAATCGCACAGACAATCCCGGAATTTGTTCCCCCGGTACTCCTATTTGATGTAACCCCACAACCCCTTGCTCTTTCTCACCCACCCGGACTAGCAGAATATTGGTTTTTCCAGGACCAAGGATATTTTGATTTCGGCTGGTTACTTCTAGTTTGTCCGATGGGATGATCGGTACTCCTCGCCAAGTGATAAAGGGTGACCCAAATAGGTTCACTGTAGCGGGGGGAACTCCCCGGCGAGTGCATTCCCGTCCAAAGGCAGCGATCGCCCGAGGATGGGCTAAGAAAAATGCCGGTTTTTTCCACACTAACGATAACAGGGCATCGAAATCATCCGGGGTCGGTGGACCATAACGCGGCTGCACACGATGTAAGGGAGACACGGAATTCAATAACCCATAGTCGGGATTATTGATAATTTCCCATTCTTGTTGTTCTTTGATCCCCTCTACGGTTAACCGGAGTTGTTCCCGTAACTGATGGATGGGTTCGTTATAAATATCAGTGACCCGCGTATGCACCCGCAGAATACTTTGAATCACACTTAATTCATATTCTCGCGGATCATTTTCATAGTCTACATACCCCTGGGGAATTTCTGTTTCCCCTTCATACCCCGCAATCAAAGCGATCGGTTCTTCCCCATACGGATTGAGAGAGGCTTTTAGTCGCAAGTGTTTTTCAATGGCTAATGCCAGCCCCGCTTTGACCTCCTCTTGGGTGACCACTTCATCTATGACGGATTTAGATAGGGCTAACAAGCGCACTGGGGTCAACGTGCGAACTGTTGAATCACTGGGAATGTCTTGATACAGTCCGACTTCTCCAAAGTAATCTCCTGCACTTAAAACTCCCACTCGTAACGGTTCGCCCTGGTCTCCAGTGGCTAAAATTTCGACTTTTCCTTGGGCAATAATATACAGTTTGTCGGCGGATTGACCAGCACTCACCACTGTGTGACCCAAACCAAAACTCTCCTGTTGCAACCGGGAAGATAAGCCAGCAACGTAGGATAAATCCAAGCTGGACAACAGCGGCAAGGCTTTTAAATCTTCCGGGGCAATGGTCGATTGTCCATTGTCGTTATTAACATAAACTTTGGGCGTTTGTTTGAGGACAATTTTAGTCCGGTTGACTCGGTATGTTCCCGATTGGACTTGTACCCAAGGTAAAAAATGCAGCAGCCAGCGCGGAGTAATTAATGTGGTTTTAGGAACGGTATTCGTTGTGGTAGCAAGATTCCGCGCCGCTTGGGTATCGAGACTTTGTTGCGAACGGTTGTAATTGGTCTTGATGGTTACCATAGGACGTTGGTCATGGGTGACGTTAATAGGAGAACGAGTCATTTTGCAGTTCCTCTCTCTTAGCTTGGGTTGAATAAAACCAACCCGCAGGTCTATCAGGGATTTCCACAATAAAAGTTCTGCATTTAACCGGAGGGACACTGCACTGCTTTGTCCTTACCGATATGAAAGAGATGATTTTATTTGATGGATTTCCTTCAGTCCCTTCCCCTATAGATTTACGCTGATCTCCACTGGGTCTGACTGAGTTACTACCTGAGCTAGACTGGTTCTCTCTTGACTCTCAAGCTAAGTTCTTTCAAGTGAGTTAGTACAATTTTTAAAGTACCATACTTGTATCCAAAAATCTATTAAAAAAATATAAATTTTTAATTAAATTCAGGTCATTACTCAGCATAAAACTCTTCAGATATCATCTAAGCGAGTTTACTTCTTAGATGATATCTGAAGAGTTGAGATTTTTTATAAAATTCATGGACTGATGGGGTTTTTGTTAATTTCAGGACAGATTTCACGCTCCTAGTATAATGTTGTCGGACTGCCGCTGCAGAGACATAATATAAAATTGGTTATAAAATTGCTTTTTACTTTTAGCCTCACTTGGACGGGTTCAATAGGCCCGGATACTCCCCCGTCAACTCGCGATTAAAGGTTGATATCTTACAAAGTCTGGAATGCACCCCTCGGGAGTAAATGAGTATTGCACGGCTTTAAGATTCAGGGAAGCGGAGAGGGAAAACCGATGGGGGAGGCGTCGGGGAATATTTACATAGTCTCCGGGTTGTAACAACAATTGCATTTGAGTTCCATTGGGATGAATAAAACTCAAAATGCACTCTCCCGATAAGATGTACAGTCCTTCGGCATGAGTATGGGTATGCCAGCGATCGCTACGCAGGAGAAAAGGATATAAACTCGGAGAACCGGGGTGCAATACCATCAAGTCTCGCTGTTGATATCCATCCCGCTTTTTCAAGAGGTCAAAGGCATAATTAGTGGTTTGCAAAACTTGATGTTTTTCAAAAGGGTTGAGGATATCTTTTTCTAACACTTGATGGAGGTCCCGATCGCCTAGAAGGGAAATCCGTTCTAACCCAATATTCAAGGAACCTAAAACGGTGGCGATCGCCAACCCATAGATTTTACGGTTTTCTAGTTGTAGGATAGCCATTCTCTCGCTCCATCAGGGATTAGTTTGGCCCCAATCAAGCCTAGGGCTTGGATGTTTTGGCCTGGGATTTTTTTAATCTACGGCAACTTGGTCGGGTTACCGATGTTTTTACTATAACCCTGATTCTAGTAACCTGTCAACCCCTACAAGTCAATTTTGTCAAACCCCTCCACGGTGTCTTAAAAACAGGACTGGAAAGGGATCTTAAATTTCATAGTGCCACCAGGGTTGAGTTTCGTGTAAAAGGATCTGTTTGCGCTGGAGGCGCTGGATAATCCCCTGTTGTTCCAATTCCTTAAACAAACGGGTCACCGTAACTCGACTTGAGCCTATCATTTCGCCGATTTCCTGATGAGTCAACCCCAGTTGGATCAGTTGCCCGGATTCATTCTCTTTCCCAAATCTTTGGCCTAGCCAGCTTAAAAAACGCAAGAAAGCCACGTCAACAGGTTTGGTATGAACAATTTCTAAAAATTCTTCCAGCCGCTGACTGTGGAGAAGAAGTGCATCACTGAAATGAGGATATTTTTCCTGAGAAACTAGGGTTGCTTCAACTCTAGTTAAGCATTCCAGGTGATAAGGATTCGCCCGGGAAAGCGATCGCCCGACAATATCACCGGGACCCCAGATTCCCAAGGTGATTGAGGTGCCATCTTCAAACCAGGTGATGCTGCGAACCACGCCGGTTTCAATTTTCCACAGCGATCGCGGATTTAAAGGGAGTAAAGAGCGCTTTGTAAAAGCACTTTGACGGAGTTGTTCAGAAAATTTGAGGTCAAGAGGAGAAACAGTCATTGCTAATTATCCTAGGGCTATAGCCCTAAAAATTGGACGTATTAAGTTAGGGAACTCCAAAAAATAAAATTTTCTATGAAAGATCCCCCCAACCCCCCTTAATCAGGGGGGCTTTCCCGATTCTGCTAAACTTCTAAGGCAGAACTTTTTTTATGGAAATTCCTTACGATCGCCACTGGAAATCAGGCAGTTTTGAAGTATATTGCTAATCAGTTTGAGGCGATCGCAGCAATTCTCGGGATAGTTCTACCGCTTGTTGCCGAATTTCTCGAACGGCAGTGGTCTCCCAGAGTCCCCCTTTGCGTGGAGAACCCAAGGTATAAAACAGTTGAGATACTACTCCCTCGCTGTTGCGGATGGCCCCATTCTCGGCGACATCCAAGCCGAGGGCGAGGGGGTCAGGACGGATCAGATTTTGCGATCGTAGATTCACAATCAGGGGATGCTGGAACTTACGATAGTCACATTCACTCCCCGTACAATTGATCACCCGCTTCACCTCCAACACTTTCCGGTGTCCAGTTCCCCGGGTGCTAACCGAGACCTTCACCCCTTCTGCATCTTCCTCATAAGCGTGAACTCGACCTGCTAACAGGACCAGTTGTCCCGCATCCAGCATCCTCCCTACCGTCTCAGCAACCCCCGGGGAAACGCGATGACGATGCACTTCCCAGTAGGGTCGAACATGACGCAGAAATCGTTGGCGATCGCCCGGACTCATCTGCTGCCATAACTGCTGAGTAATAGGGCGCAGGGAGTCGATGACCGATCGCCAATCATCACCTCGGGCGATCGACGATTCGACTTCCTCACGCACCTGACGGAACAAACCCCGAAGGGTTTTCGGGGCCGTCTCCGGGGCCAAAAACGCCGGGTAAGGTGAGGTAAACTGATGAGAATGAGGTAACTGACCATGCCGCGATACCCCATAAATCGTGCCGGTATGACCTTGTTCTTTCAGGGCGACTGCTAAATCGACCATTGTGAGTCCTGACCCAATCAGTAAGACAGCATCTGAGGAATTTAAGCCGGTCAGGGCGCGCTCACTCCAAGGGTAGCTGATATAACGCTGACTCTGGTAGAACCTAGCATCATGAACCGGGGGGTCTTTTGGTGGAAAATTACCCAACGCTAACACAATTTTGTGAGCGTCTATGGTTTCACCACTTTTTAAATAGACAGTCGCCCCCTGTAAGTGAGGTTTCACGGCGATCGCCTCATCGGTTCTCGGCTTAAACTGGACCCTTTCTGCTGCCACCGCTGCCGACTGCTCTAATACCCCTTGAATATATTCCCCATAAATTTGACGGGGAAGAAAACTATCTGCCTGTACGGTGGGATCTTTTTCCCGGACCATCCAGCGCAAAAAATCATCCGGTTCTTCGGAAAATGCGCTCATCTTCCCTGCGGGAACATTGAGTAAATGACAGCTATAATTAGTGCCGTAAGCAATTCCCCGCCCTAAGTCCGGACGGGGTTCAATCAGGTGCAGGGTGAGAGGTTGGCTGGCCGATCGCAACAGATGAGTTGCCACTAGCGCCCCGCTCAAGCCCCCTCCCACAATCGCTATTTCAAGGGGTAAATTCTCCATTTTCACAGGCTTGGGAATTTATTATACAAAATCATGCAATGTTCAAGGATAGCTCCACGGCGATCGCCCGCCGGATGATTCAAATCCTTGAAGGGTTCACCACTCGACCCAGATAGAGCAACCACCAGAAGCGGTTTTTAAACTCTGTCAAAAACCGCCCTGAAGCCTTTTTAGACAACGCTTTCAGCGGATTTTCTCTCCCCGAAGTGCAATGAGGTAGAGGACTGAACCCCCAGGGTTGCCGATTCCTGCCACTCAAACGGTTCAAGGTCTTGATACATGGGCGTACTCAAATAGCGTTCTCCAAAGCTAGGCTGGATCATGACAATCAAACGACCCGCATTTTCTGGGCGTCTGCCGACTTTGATCGCAGCAGCTAAGGCCGCACCACTGGAGATACCGGACAATAAGCCTTCTTCCGTCGCCAGACGCCGCCCATAAGCCATCGCCTCATCATCCCTGACCGTAATCACTTCATCAATCAGATCAACCCGCAGAACTTCGGGGATAAATCCTGCGCCAATCCCTTGGATTTTATGGGATCCGGAACGTCCGTCCGACAAGACTGGACTATTGGCTGGTTCAACAGCGATCGCCCGGAACCCGGGTTTTCGCTGTTTAATCACCTCCGCGACTCCCGTAATAGTGCCCCCTGTTCCGACTCCGGCAATGACAATATCTACCTTGCCATCGGTATCAGCCCAAATTTCTTCTGCCGTTGTTTCCCGGTGAATTTGGGGATTAGCAGGATTTTTAAATTGTTGCAACATAAATGCATCAGGAGTAGTGCGTAGAATATCTTCCGCCCGGGCGATCGCCCCACTCATCCCTTCTACCCCAGGAGTCAAAATCACCTGAGCCCCGTATGCTTTCAGCATCGCCCGTCGCTCTAAGCTCATTGTTTCTGGCATCGTCAGAATCAATCGATACCCTTTCGCCGCCGCCACCATCGCCAGAGCAATCCCGGTATTTCCCGAAGTGGGTTCGACTAAAATCGTTTTCCCCGGTTTAATTAGCCCTGCTTCCTCCGCCGCACTAATCATCCCGAACCCAATTCGATCTTTGACCGAAGCCGCTGGGTTCATCCCTTCGGCTTTAAGTACAATTGTAGCAACGCAGTTATCGGCAGCCGGAATCCGATTGAGTTGAACCAGGGGCGTCCGACCAATGAGTTCTGTTACATCCTTAGCGATTCGCATAGTGACCCGACCTCCTAACATTAACCGAGGGGCTGACCCTGAACACTTTCCAGTTGAGCAGGTCAGCAAGGAGCAGTCTTTAATCCCCGCTAACTTGATGGAGATACCGGAGATTAAGAACTTTTTTGAGTTTTACACAGATTGCAAAAAAAAGCAAGGGGTGAGTGCCCTTTGGTTTTAAGCCGACTTCGGGAGATTTAATTTGCAGGATCACCTTTGGCGAAATAGTTTAAATTTTTCTTAAATAATCATTAAAGTTTGGGACTTGGGTCGGGAAGACCCAGCCCAGGTACGAGAGATATCATCTGTGATGTGTGAGCTTTCTGTGGAGCTAATCCCTCCCGGTTGCCGCGTTTTTTCACAAACCCATCCCGATACCCTTGCTTTTTTGGGTCAGTTATGACAGACTCAAAAAATCCGGTAACATCTAGGTGTTACCGGGGATTATTCATAGCCTGAACGCGGTAAACCTTATGCCTGAGCCAGTAAGACAACCCCGATCGCTCCTGGAAGATGGTTTCACTCCGGAGTCCCCCTCTTCCCAGTTAGAGGGCAAGCAAGAGAGCGGGCCTCACAATCGTCACCGAGACTCCGCCCCAACTGCTACTGGGAAGTCACCCTTATCAGTCTTCAACACCCTCAAGGTGGAGTTTCAAAACATTCTCGATCGCGATCCTGCCGCCAAAAACTGGTTAGAAGTGCTCCTTTGTTACCCCAGTTTGCACGCCATCATGGGCCATCGAGTTGCTCATGAGCTTCATAACAGAGGAATCCCCGTTGTGCCTCGGTTGATTTCCCAAATCCTGCGCTTTTTTACGGGGATTGAAATTCACCCCGGGGCTCAGATCGGACAATGTGTCTTCATCGATCATGGGGTGGGTGTCGTCATTGGGGAAACAGCCATTGTTGGGAACAACGTGCTAATTTACCAGGGCGTGACCCTGGGCGGTACGGGAAAAGAAATCGGAAAACGTCACCCGACCCTAGGCGAAAATGTCGTCGTAGGTGCGGGGGCGAAAATACTCGGAAATATTCAGATTGGAGATAATGTCCGGATTGGTGCTGGTTCGGTCGTTTTGCGCCATATTCCTGCTGATTGTACCGTGGTGGGAGTGCCCGGGCGAATTATCCGCCGTCGGGGCGATCGCGTCATTTCCTTAGAGCGAGAATCATTACAAGACCCAGAAGCTGAAGCGATTCGGGCTTTATTTGAGCGGATTAAATTCCTAGAGCAAGAAGTGGAACGAATGAAAGCACAGCGGGGGACATTTTTAAGACGCCATCCTTTGGAGCATTACCATAACCAGAATGGCTACTTAGATTTTCACGTTCTCGGACTGAATTCTCAGGTGAACAATCAGGTAATTGAGGACTTCTTGGATGGGGCAGGAATTTAAGCAAAAATGCCCTAAATTTAATTAACCCTAAATCCGGGTGGATACCTGGATTTAGGATTGCACTTCAGTTCAGAAATTTTTAAGCTCATTTTGCAACGGCTAATTTAGGCGATCGCCTACTTTGTCCAGAACAGGCGATCGCCTCTTGTAAATCATAAAAGAATATTCTTTACCCATGTTTAATTATCACGGACAGCTATGAGCTCAATCAGTGGTCAGATCTACCGACCGATCGCCCAATGGACTGGACAATTAATCTTACCCTCCCTGGCACAACGTCATAGTGACGGAGGCGTTTACCTCACCCTACAAAATACCCCAGAAACCTACAGCCATCTCACAGGTCAAACCGTCTGGCTCAAATGGCATTCAAACTCCATTCATCAAACCTGGCTCAACCGAGCAGTTACAGATATTCACTTTGATGACACTACGCGTCAAAGTATGGAGAATTTTAATATCCACCCCACCCGGTTAGAGGGATGGTCAAAAGTTAGCCCCTTAGAATCCCTAGCCGGTGCTAGAACCGAGGATGATATTCAGGTCGAACTGGATGTTCAGACGGTGGAACAAGTCGGAAATACCTGGGTTGTGAGTATTGGGGATGAACCGATCCAAATTGTCGGGGTTCAAAAAGCCTTCGTGCGCTTTGTGGCATCAGCAGGAGACAACCGCTACCGGGTCAGACACTATAACCCCCAAACCCGAAATTTTGATGGGGGAGAAGAAACGATCGCCTTGGCGGATGCGGGCTTTATACATTCAGGGCATCAAGTGGAACAAAGTTCTATTGTAGATATTGAAGCCTCTCCCCTCAATAGCGAGGGATGGTATATTTATGGGACTCACAATCCCGAGGGATTGTTTATCGTCGCGGCGATCGAACCCGCAGCAGCCCTTTCCCTGGCGCCAACACGGATGTTAAGTGGACGGGAGGAAACTCGTCAGCACTTTGTAGAATCCAAGTGGGAACAAATTCCCTTGCATCGCATGGAACGCACTCTGGTGGATAACAATGGCGGTATCCTCTATGGTAACCACCGATCGCCGGATTTGATGCAAAAACGCACCCGAGAATTGTGGTATAAAGGGGATGTAGGCTTGGTGGTGCATACCTTCGGCTGGCGTGGAGGAGAACGGGGCGATCGCGCTATCCTAGGTTTGGTCCCGGGACATTTTGCCTTTGGGTTTGCCCAAGTCATTGCCGATGAATTTACGGGGAATTTACGCTTTGATTTAGTATATCGCCAAGTATATGGACATAACCGCGAAGGCGTGATCGCCGGTGCTCATCGCTGGCACTCCTATATGGGGAGTTTCAAGCGGGGGTGGATGTACACAGTGCCGGTTTCCGATGTAGTCATTCGCATTCCCGAACTCACCGTCCCCTATCAATTTGGCGATCGCCGCTTTGACCCCCTGCAAACCATCCTCCAGGAACTCGCCTTCATGGAAAGCCGATATCGCACCGGACCCGGAAACGGGGCCTCGGTGGTGACTCCTGCTACATCCTGCGTCAAAGATTCCAGTCAATCCCTGTTTGCCGCGATCCAACGCCTAAAAACCGAAGTGCTCAGCGATCGCATCGTCAAACAGTGGGTAGAAAATCACCCCACCCACTTCGAGGTTCAACGGTTTAAACGCCTGGGATTATTACTCGAAAAAGTGGAAACATCCATGTTAATTCCCCTCGGTTATGTTCCCAAAAATTGGCGAGGAGAGAATCAGGAAGTTGCTGCCCATCGCAGTGGAGCCTCGTTTAATGGCTCTACCATTTTGGAAGCCTTGAAAGCCTGGAAAACCATGTTACCCCGCCGTGCAGAAATGGAACTGATGCAAGTGTTAATGCAATATGGGGGGACAATGTTTGATTACCAGTCGGCAATGATCGGTGGAAAAATTTCCGGATTAGTGCCCAATCCCCCTACGGTTATTTTGTAATTTTTCCGAACAAAGGCGGGGAACACAAATAAGTGAATTTCTTTTATTTTTGTTCCCAGCCTCTCCCGGGAGAAAGCCTATTGAAACTCCAGCAATCCCCCTCAATATTATATTAAATTTTACCCCATTTAAAGGAGCGGTTTCAGAACCCACTCCTCGGAGGAAAAACTCCGGTTCAGAGCTTGACTGTAGCCGCGCTCTTGATGCTTTTAAAGACCATCAGATTCTCCTCATTGATGACCTTGATTTGGGGTATTGAATATTATTAAAGGATGAAAAAGGGAGTCTTGGTCATTTATATACCGATAATTTACTGTTAGAATAGAATTCCAGCTTATTGCCAAATTTGGATCACGCTTCAACCCAATGTAGGATAGGAAAAAACCTATCAGATCCAATCTGAGCCGAGTAGGGATGGAATCAGTTAAAATGGATTTAGGCAATATCAGAGAAGTTGCATTTAGAGACGTCCTGGGTTAAAATCCCTCATTGTTCAGGATGCGATCGCTGATTGTTGTGATCCTAACTGCCACCTTTGAGGCAAGTTGCTACAAGAACATTCTAAAATTAAGGATGACCTGTAGCAAACACTTTATGACCCTAGTTATCGGTTCGAGGGTATCTCTAAATCACTATGGAAGGGAACTGAGTCACTCGTGAGTCCCAAGGCAAACGAGCAGGTCTGTAGGGTTAAGGGCAATTACCGCTTTGTGCGGGGGGTCCGGCGGAGGCAACTTCATGACTGACTTGGAACAGATGCACCCAGGAGCCCCTAAGATGAGCGCGAATAGAATGATCCAAGCAAAACCTGTCAGCCTATCTGATGATACCCAGCAGCAACTTAGGTGTAGCGGCTCACACAGATGAAACGAATTTTAGTGGTTGATGATGATAAAACCCTGCGAATGATGCTGAAGCGGCATTTGGAAAAGCAGGGATTTGTAGTGGAAGAAGCAGATTCAGGAGTGGAAGCCTTAAACCTGTTCAAGCGGGATCCACCAGATTTGGTGGTATCAGACGTGATGATGCCGTTGATGGACGGATTTGAATTTTGTCGGCGTCTGCGCACGAATCCGGCGGGGAAGTTGGTTCCGTTTATCTTTCTATCGAGCAAGGGAGAACTGGACGATCGCATAGAAGGTCACGCGATCGGGGCTGATGATTACTTGATTAAACCGTTTGAACCGTTAGAGTTAGTGGCGAAAATCGAGGCCCAATTAGAGCGATCGCGACGGATTCATGCCGAAATGATCCGGTTGATGCAGCAGTTTACCCCCCAGACTTCCCCCCCTAGCACTGAGGAAGAGTCGGTGCAACCGATTCACGATCCCGCAGATGGGTGGCATCGCCACCGGGTTGAGTCCGAGGACCTGAGTCCGATGCAGCCAGAACCCCTGCCTCTGACCCCTGCGGAAGCGCGAGTCTTTTGGGAAGTGATTCAAGGCCATCCCAATAAACAAATTGCAACGCGTTTAGTGATTAGTCCCCGGACAGTACAGACTCATCTGAGTCGAATTCTGAGTAAATTGGGATTAGAAAATCGCTCCCAACTGGTGCGTTTTGCCTTTGAACATGGATATCGACCGGGAAGTGAACCTGAAGCGAACTAGGTTTTAGGGGAACCCGAGGGTATCAAATTGCTGCTGTTTGCTGTTTTAGAATAACCCATGATTTCTGGTCTTTACACGATTTCTACCCTAGTTGAAGCGATCGCCGCTCACCCTGAACAGTGGCGGCCCTTGGTCTTTACCAATGGCTGTTTCGATCTGCTTCATGTGGGTCATGTTCGCTACCTTCAAACCGCCAAATCCTTGGGCCAGACCCTGGTGGTGGGTCTGAATAGCGATCGCTCCGTCCAAACCATCAAACCCGCCCAATCCGGGATGCCCCCCCGACCCATTATCCCAGAAATCCAAAGGGCCGAAGTGCTTTGCGCCTTAAAACCCGTAGATGGGGTGATTATTTTTAACGAACCCACCGCCATCACCCTCCTGGAGGCCCTCCAGCCTGATATCTACGTTAAAGGCGGAGACTGGACCGTAGAGAGTCTACCCGAAGCCCCAACAGTGCAAAGCTATGGGGGCCACATCGAACTTTGTAAAATTGAAGTTCCGACCTCCACTACTGGTATAATTCTTTCTATTCTCAAGCCCTAACCTGAACAGCACCCTGATGTTCAAGTCCATCACCCCCACCGGAAGTCACTTGTCCTTAAAGGGGGCAGGGATGTCCTGCACTGTTCGCGTTAACCGGAGCAGTTTTTCTTAACTTCTATGTTTTTTTATTCGGATTAAAGAATTAATGCCCCAGGAAGTTACTGGTTAAACCCATTAAAGCCTCCTACTTTTAGATCCAGTAAAATACCTGTTTGTTAATTCGATATCCACCAATTATGTATGAGTGAACCAACAACATCATCCCTATCGGAAACTTCCGCAAATTTAGCAGACCTTGAATCCCAATTAAAAACCGCCTCCGAAAAAAATCAGCTTCAACTGATAGAACAGATTGCGGGAACGGGGGAAGCGGGCTTAATTATATTAAAGCAATTTTTGCAAGAGCGTCAGCCAGGTTCAGTCAATTTCATCGATGGAAAAATCTATCAATTATTGCTGTCCAGCGATTCTCCAGGGATTGCAGATTTTTTGGGAACTGCCTATCCTAATGGCGTAGTTTCCCTACAATCATTGCGCGGCATTGATTATTCTCAAGTGCAAGAACTGCTGGCAAAACAGGATTATCAAGCGGCAGATCGCCTGAGTATGCAAAAATTGTGCGAACTGGCCGGACCCAAAGCAGTGGAAAGAAAATGGTTGTATTTCACCGAGATTGATAAATTTCCCCCGGAAGACCTCCAAACTCTAGATCGGCTTTGGCAGGTTTATTCCGAGGGAAAATTTGGCCTGTCTGTCCAGCGGGAAATTTGGCTGGGAGTTGGGAAAAATTGGGACAAACTCTGGCCTAAAATTGGCTGGAAAAGTGGCAATACTTGGACGAGATATCCGGGGGAATTCACCTGGAATTTAACCGCTCCCCGAGGCCATTTGCCTTTATCTAATCAATTGCGTGGCGTTCGAGTCATCGAAAAGTTGCTCACTCATCCAGCCTGGGGTTAATTCCCTCAGAGGGAAACAGTGGGGAGGAAGGAGGCACTTTGGATTTGAGCAGCATCCTGAGTGACCCACCGGACGATCGCCAGGAGTCCGGGGAATTGGCCAACGGAGAAACCGGGAAAATGGAGGGAGGCATTGGATAACCATAGAGTAGGTTGCTCCTTGATCGGGTTGTGGATTAATGATACAGAGGGAGTATTTTAGGGGTCCCTCCAGGCGATCGCCTACCCTAAACTAAAGCCGTGGCGAGGAAAAACCGGGGCTATAGTAGGGGCAGCTTAAATCAGAGGAAAACTTTCATTGTTTGGTTCCATTTGGTGTTGAGTTTTATGAGAAATCCGTTACCACCGATCTTCAGTTGGGGAGCTAATTTATCCCTATATCAGTGGAGTAGCGCCAGTTACTTGCACCAGGCGATCGGCATTCTAGCCCCACTGCGTCGGGGTAGCTTCTTAATCCAGTGGGCTGACCCGATCGCCGCCTTGTTAGTGGGATTGCTCTTTCTCCTGGGGCCTTTTGTTTCCACCGCCCTGATCGGCGTGTTATTGCTGGCTTGCGGGGCCTACTGGGTCTTAGTCACCTTAGCCGATGATGACCAAAGTGGGTTTACCCCCGTGCACTTGCTGATTTTGCTGTATTGGGGAATTAACACCGTCGCTACCGCTATGTCCCCGGTGAAAAAGGCCGCCTTTGTTGGCTGGACCAAACTCACCCTGTATTTACTTCTGTTTGCCCTGATGACACGGGTCTTGCGATCGCCCAAATTGCGCTCCTTTGTAATTGCCCTATACCTGCACGCTGCCACCTTTGTGAGTATCTACGGCATTCGACAATGGCGATTTGGGGCCGATGCCTTGGCAACTTGGACCGATCCTAACTCGGCGATGGCGAAAGTAACCCGAGTTTATAGTTACCTGGGCAATCCCAACCTCTTAGCTGCCTATCTCTTGCCTGCGATCTTCCTGGGGGTTGCGGCAATTTTTGCTTGGCGCGGATGGGTCCCCAAAGCCCTCGCCGTGACCATGACCCTAGTCAATACCTTATGTCTGGTCCTCACCTATAGTCGAGGCGGATGGATTGGCTTAGTGGTGGGGGGATTTACCCTGATTCTGCTGTTGGTCTATTGGTGGAGTGTCAAGCTACCCGAAGCTTGGCAAAAATGGGCCATGCCCGTCGTCTTAGGGACAACCGCCGGGGTAATCCTCCTGGCCCTACTGTTTGTGGAACCCGTGCGCGATCGGGCCGCCAGTATGTTAGTGGGACGGCAAGATAGTAGCAATAACTTCCGCATGAATGTCTGGGATGCGGTGTTTGAAATGATTCGCGATCGCCCCGTGATTGGAATCGGTCCGGGGAACACGGCATTTAACCAAATCTATCCCCTCTATATGCGGCCCAAATATACCGCCTTGAGCGCCTATTCTGTGCCCTTAGAAATCGCCGTAGAAACGGGATTCATCGGGTTGAGTGCCTTTGTCGGACTGATTTTTGTCCTCCTCAGCCAAGGGGTTGCTCAGATCCAGCACCTGCGAGAGAAAGCCAGCGGTCAGGGGTATTGGCTAATCGCGGCGATCGCCATTATCCTAGGGATGATGGCCCACGGAGCCTTTGATACAGTCTGGTATAGACCTCAAGTCAATATGCTCTGGTGGCTGGCGGTGGCCTTAGTTGCCAGCTACTACACCGTTCCCTACCCCAAGTCAACAGCGATTGACGAGCAGCGATAAAGAAGAGCCGGGGTAGGTCCAGTAGATTCACAGGACCGCTCAAACTCCATTTTTCATGCAGGGCGCTCTATTGTTGTAAAGTTGACAAAAAACCTGGACGATTCAATAATGAGCGCCAATAGTTTCTAGACAGTTTGGGGAAAACTAAGACACAGAAGCGGCGATCGCATCTTCAAAAGAGGAGGTTGATCCCAGGGATCTAGAGCCAGAGGGTTCGCGATTCTGGATTTGTTCTGTCCTCCATGCCATTGCCCGTCCCAACAAATAATCAGGAATGAGGTATGAGACATCCGTTGTCCGATTCAATCAGCAGGGTGACAATAACTTTCATAGAATTGGGTTAATGACAACATCCGTTTGTAGCAGCCTCGCAATTTTGGTAACACAAGTTCTGCCTCGTCGCTGTAACATCCAAGGGCCAAATGTCCACCCACCTGGGCGTTTCCACCGTTGTTACCACCGGGGCTTGCATCCTAAACGCTAAAAACTTCCTATGGTTAAGTCAGGTCAATCCTCCTTTCGCCGTATCCTGCTGTCGCGGATTTTACTCCTAAGCGTCCCTGTTTTGCTGTTAGGAGAGTATGTGACCTATCGCAAGGCACGCTCTAGCCTGCTGGAAACCGCCCGTCAAAACCTCACCGAAAGCGCCGTTCGTAAAGGGGATAGCATTAATGCCTCCCTCGAATCCCTCCAGGCGAACCTACTCACCGCCAGCGAATCCGTCCTCCTCCACTCGGGTTCGGTGCAAGCTTCGCAAACTTATATCGAGCAACTCGCGCAACGATTCCCCAATAAGGTCCAATGCGTTCAACTGACGAATGTGCAAACCACAGAAATCGTCGCGAGTACCTGTGGGAATCAACCCCTGAGCGCTGAAATTTTGGAGATGTGGCAACAGCAAGGCAGTTTTGCTCCCGGAACTGGTTCCAAAGTGCATCTCAAAACCGTTTTATCAAAGACCCCATCCAGTTCGGCCCCACCCCTTTCCCCCGATGACCCCAGCTATTTCGATCAACTCCGATTGGTTTTGAGCGCCCCTGTGTATTTGGACGAGATCAACCCCTTGGCGGTGAACAATTCAGGGACTCCAGACTATGCCTTAACCATTCGCTCTACTTTAGGGCAACGGGCCAGCGATCGCCGCATTGAACCCGGTTCCCTCACCGGCTACACCGTCGTTATTGACCAAGATGGCACCATTCTGGAACATGGCAACGACCTGAGTCGCGTTGGACGGAACATTCAGGATGAAGTAGACGCCAAACGCCTACAAAGTATTGTTAGAAATGCCCTCCAAAACCGTCAGGACTTTTTCCATCTGTTTAATTTTGATCAAAAGGGAATGGAATTACTGTCGGGATATACCGCCATTCCCAGTCCCGTCTCCACGGGGGAAGAACGCAAGTGGGTAATCCTCGCCGTCACCCCCCTGGACAATGCCCTGGCTGGATTAAAGGATATTCAAAACGTTTTAGTCACCCTCATCTTAGGTTTATTAGCGGCTAACCTACTGGCGACCCTCTACTTAACTCGCGATTTGGCCCTACCGATCGAGAAATTGCAAGATTATGCGATGAACATTCAGTGCCGTGCTACTACGGAACGAGTTCCGCATAACTTGAGCATTCGTGAGTTTAACCGGCTGGCTGAAGCCCTCGACAGTATGGTTGAACGCTTGAAAGCTTGGGCCGAGGAGTTGGAAATGGCCTGGAAAGAAGCTAAAACGGCCAACCAACTGAAAAATGAGTTTTTGGCAACTATTTCTCATGAGTTGAGAACCCCTCTCAATGCGATTCTCGGCTGCATTCGCTTAGTTCGGGATGATTGTTGTGACAACCGGGATGAAGAAATTGAGTTTCTTCAACGGGCCGATGATGCGGCAATTCATTTACTGAATATTATTAATGATATTCTCGATATTTCTAAAATTGAAGCGGGTACTCTCTCTGTGGTCATGGAGCAGGTGGATGTGAAACGCCTGATTAAGGAGGCGATCGACTTGCAGCAATCCGCAATACAGCAGAAGGGTTTGCAGTTAGAATTCCCGGAAGAGTCTCAATCAATTATCGTCGAAGCCGACCCCGCTAAACTCAAACAAGCACTTCTCAATTTGATAGGGAATTCTATTAAATTTACGGACACCGGACGAATCATCATCTCAACTCGCATCGAAGGGTTAAACGAGGGTCAGTCGTTTAACAAAGCCGATAAGGGGAATGGTTCTATGCAGCCTCATTTGGTGATTTCTGTCCAAGATACGGGGATTGGTATTGCACCGGATCAGCAGCAGAAACTCTTTCAACCCTTTGTGATGGTGGATGGCTCAAGAACTCGCCCCAAAGGGGGTACAGGTTTAGGCTTGGCCATCTCCCGTAATTTAATCGAACTTATGGGTGGGATGATTCGCTTGAACAGTAAGGGCATCGGGCAGGGGACAACCGTTGAGGTTGTTTTGCCAGTCCTCAATTCCCGTCCCTCCATCCCCGTAGCGTTGGAGTCGAAAACCCCCAAAGAACAAAATTGCTAGATTGTTCTCACCCTCTTAAAGCTGAACAGGTAGTCCCCCTTGTTGGATCGAGTGACTTAAAGCGGTGAGAATCGTGATTAATTCCGTGGCGATCGCCCCGGAGGATGAGTCGATCGCCCCCGATTCCTGCGCTTGTCCATTGTGGCGGACCAATTCCAAAAAGCGATCGCAAACCCGCCCTAAAGGTTCAGCTTTTTCTAACCTCACCACTTCCCGGTTTTGATGGCTAGGAATCCAGCGATCGCCTTCTGGTTCTAAACAACCCTGTTGAATCACCAAAGGCGCATCCCCAGACATTTCATCAAAAATCAAGGTTCCTTGACTCCCCACCACCGCCAAGCGTCTCTGTTTATCTGGATTAAACCAGCACAAATGAATAAATGCCTGAAATCCACTCGGATAAGTCAGCGTTGCTGTTACTAAATCCGATAAACCTTTGGGAAACAGCTTCGAGTTACCTCCCTCACCGAGAGTCGGTTGCAACCACACTCGCCCAATCCCTTGGACTTGAATCGGATATTCTCCCAACCAAGTATTAAAAATAGCAATATCATGAATCGCCAAATCCCAGAGGGCATCCACATCTGGGCGGACCGGACCCAAATGGGTGCGTGTGGCATATCCGTACCGCAATTCCCCCAGTCGTCCCCCTTGCACCACTTCAGTTCCGGCAATCACTGCCGGATGAAACAAATAAGTATGATCCACCAGCATCTGAAGCTGGCGTTGTTGTGCCCGTTGATATAATTCCCGACACTCGGCGGGGTCAAGGGTGAGGGGTTTTTCCGCTAAGATGTGATAGTTCTGCTCCAGTGCATCACAGATTAAGGCATAATGAGTTGCCGCCGGAGTAGCGACAGCCACTGCTTCTAGTCCTGGTAACTGTTTGATATCCTGCCAATCCGTTGCCAGAATCACACTGTCATCTAAATTAAATTGCGATCGCGCCGAGTTCAATCGCTCTACATGAGGGTCCACCACTGCCAGCACTCGCGCCTGGGGATGGTTTAAAAAATTTCGGATCAAATGGACGCCCCAACGACCCGCCCCGAGAATTGCAATCCCAACTGGATTTGACATTTTTTGATATGAATAATTTAATTTGGACAACGAGAAATTACTGAGCTACATCCAATTCTCGCAGGGCCAAAAATGCCACCTTTGCTGCTGCTTGTTCCGCCGCTTTTTTACTGCGTCCGGTGCCATTGCCTTTGAGTTCTCCCAGTAGCCAGACTTCCGCCGTAAAGCGATCGGGATGGTAATGTTCCCGATGGGTTTCAAAGACCCGATATTCCGGTAAAATTTTATAGCGAACTTGGGTCAATTCTTGCAGTGCATCTTTATAGTTGTGACGGGCTGGATCTTTGCGAATTTCTTCCGATCGCTGTTTAAATTCCGGGTCTAACCAAGGACGAATTAAATCCAAATTGTGGGTACTTAAATACAGGGCGGCTAAAATGGCTTCAAAGGCATCAGCTAACCGAGATTCCTTGCCGGTGATGTCTCCAGCAGCACTCGCGGAAACCAGCAGGTAGCGCTCCAGTCCGTACCCTTCGGCGATTTCTGCTAAGGTGCGATCGCTCACCAACACTGACCGAATGGTTGCCAACTCCCCGACCTTTTCTTGGGGATAGAGTTCCATTAACAATTCAGCTGCAGCTAACCGCACGACCGCATCGCCGGTGAACTCTAACTGTTCATAGTTCGCTTCCCCGGAAACACTCGGATGAGTCAAGGCCAACTCTAACAACTCCCAACGGATGGAAATCCCGTCAGGAAGCCCTAATTTTTGTAGCAGTTTCTGTAACTCGCGTTGTCGTTGTGGATAAAGAAGAGTCATAAGAAAGTTTATTAATAAAAAATTAACCTTAAAATTGATGAAAATTGAGAATTTAACCCGAGGAATTTCAACTTTAAAATTTAAGCGGGTCAGGAAGCGAATTGAAAATTTACAATTAGCATAAAAATTGGAAAGGGAGAGAGTCAGACATAAGCCGGGTTCTGTTCCACTCATCACAATTGCCATGAATGGGGCAGTTATCTATCTGGGACCTCTGTTACCAGAAGCCTCTAGCGGTTCTTCCTAAGCGGAACGGGTAAAAGACCAACCCTTGTCCCTGTGACCTTGCTCCCAACCGGGGTTTACCGAGCCAGGGCCTCTCGACCCTGCTGGTGCGCTCTTACCACACCTTTGCACCCTTACCTGTGAGCGATCGCCCAAACGGACAATCCCTCCATCGGCGGTATCTTTCTGTGGCACTATCCTCACGGTCACCCGCACTGGGCGTTACCCAGCAAGTCTGGTCTTTCGGGAGTCCGGACTTTCCTCAGATTCGTGAGAATCCGCAACTGCCTGCGCCAACTCTCTACCCCTTCTGATTATAATCGATGGACTGCCACAATCTGACTCCGGTGAGCGGTCTGATTGATTTGGCTAACAGTGGCTTTACCCACCCTGGGGAATGGACAATGTAATGGGGGAGGCGATCGCCTCCGTTCCAGGGATTTCCTGCCTCAAAATTAGATTTTTCCCCGACGGAAACCGACCCCAAATCCACCGGAAAATGCTCCCTTAAAATTCCCGGCGTTGATTCCAAGGGATATTAACAACCCAGGGCAAAACTGAGGCTATAAAGCGACAATTGACCAGATAAAGGGGGAGATTTCCTAGATTATGTTCTCCCATGCCAAAGCGGAGAGCAAACTGAAGGGTGAACGTCAAAGAGGGAAGTTCCGCCTTGGGTGAAACTTGTTTTCTAGGGTCCGGTTTGAGGGAGGCGAGGTTCACCATGACGCGATCAGGTTTTAAGGGTCCGATTTCCCCCTCACGTTTTAAGGCCGATTCTGCCGTAAATTGTTCTTGGAGGGTTTTTCCCGGCGCAATCACGCTAAATACTTGAGGGGGTAACAAATCAAATGTCATACCCGGTGGGAGTCTAACCAGGCGTTGTTCGCGACCCTGAGCATCAATCAGCGCACTATAATCCCAATCGATATAAAGGGTTTGATTTGGAGATTGATTTTGCACACTCACTTCAATCACCCGAAACTGGTCTAAATCATATTGAGGTTCCAGAAAGAATTTGAATCGAACTCGGTTCTCTAAATTTTGGCTTTCTAGTTGATTTTGAAGAAAAGTTTCATCTAATTTAATGATAACTTTCTCCGCCAATAAAGAAGAAAAAGCACGTAATAAAACAGCACTCACGCAGATTAGATAAACTGCGATCACAATCCAATCCAGTCCAGTCATCAGGGGTTAGAGCAAAGGGAATGGGGCGTCGCCCATAGCATAGCCTATAGACCGCCTGCCGCCCCTAAAAAAGGGTTAAAAAGACTCTCGGGGTTCATAGTGGGGACAGGTTTCACAGGGGCCTTCGGGATTGAGGGCGCAACGCAGATAGGCCGATCGCGCATTGTAAAGACAAGTGACATCCCCAGTCACCTCCCCGACCCCTTCAACATAATGGCGATCGCCAGGAACCGGGGGGGGAGAGGGTATTCGCATAATAGGAATCTCTCGGGCCGCTTGCAAGCGAGTTCGCGCCCGATCTTCTGCTTTCCGCATCGCGAATACAGAGAGTAACGGAGGTGTTATCCCAACCAAAAAAATAATAAGTGTCTCTAACATGGCGGATGACTAAAACTGAACTCCTTAAAATCGGCAGGTTGAACTCAGGTAAACTGACCTCAACCCACCTCCACTGGGAAACCTGACTCAGGTTGCAGGAGAGTTGTTAGGCGGTGAGTTCCACAGCAGATTGAAAGAAATCCCGTTCGCATAACATCGCATAACGATAGGTGGAATGGGTTAGGGGAGTGGAGGCAGCATAGCGATCGAGCAGATGTTCTAACTGTCCCGACAATTGCTCAAACTCTTGAACAGTATAGGTCCGAATCCAGTCGGCATAGTCGTGATTTGGAATGCCATCCTTTCCTAATTGCTGTCCTAAAAAACTGTAAAGACGCATACAAGGAGCCATTGCCACCGCCGTTAACCCTACATCGTGACTCCAAGCGGTTGCGAGTAAAAAGTCAGTGTAACGACGAGTTGCCGGAGTCGCTTTGACTGCTAGAAAATCAATTCCCCAGGTTTTGGCATAGCCTTGATGCAAGCGCAGTTCTTCTAGCACGCCACTAGCTAGAGCATGGAAGACTTCAAAAGCTTGCCAGTCGGGAGTTTTGGCCGCAGCAATGCTATAAGCGCGGGCGAAGGATTCCAAGAAAAAGGCATCCTGTCCCACATAATGAGCAAATTGATGTCGCGGTAAGCTACCATTGCCAATGCCTTGCACAAAAGGATGTTGTAGGCACTCTTGGGCTAAGTCTTGATTCGCTTTCCACAATTCATGAGAGAGGGTCATATTTGGGAGAGTTTGATAGGTGTTGACTGAATTAAGGGTGATGAAGATGAACTTAAGAACGACTGAAGTCGCCAGGTTTAGCTTTCATTTTTCAGGTTTCATCGGTTATCTTGGACGCTGGGTGGTGGAAAAGTTTTTAAACCAACCGCGACGCCAAAAGAGCAAAATCATGAAGACTGCGATCGCAATCATCACCCCCCAAACCGCCGGATAACCCCAATACCAATTGAGTTCCGGCATATTCAAGGGTGAGCGGTCTGGATTAAAATTCATCCCATAAACCCCGGCAATAAAGGTCAAGGGAATAAAAATAGAGGAAATCACCGTCAGCAGTTTCATTACCTCATTCATCCGATTACTGATGGAAGAGAGGTAAACCTCCATCAACCCACCGGCGAGTTCCCGATAGGTTTCTACGATATCCAATACCTGCATCGTATGATCGTAACAGTCGCGTAAATAAATCCGGACTTCCTCAGAAATCAAGGGACTGCCGTCTCGAATCAGAGTATTGATGGCATTTCGCTGGGGCCAGATTGCCCGACGTAAGGTGAGTAACTCCCGTTTGATTTTATAGATTTTTTCGAGCGTGTGGTGTGTGGGGTTTGCCACCACCTCATCCTCCAAATCCTCGATGCGTTCCCCGTAAGCTTCCAGAACGGGAAAAAATCCATCGATAATGGCATCAAGGAGAGCATAGGCAAGATAATCGGCCTTTTGTTTGCGAATCGTGCCTTTATTGCTGCGAATGCGATCGCGAACGGGACCAAAACTATCATGTTCTGGCTCCTCCTGCACCGTGAGTAAGTAATCTTTACCCAAAACAAAACTAACTTGTTCCGTGATAAAACTTTCTTGCGCTGAATTATGGCGCTGTTCATTGAGCATCACCATCCGCGCAATAATTACTAAATGACCCTCGTAGTCTTCCACTTTGGGTCGCTGGGGGACATTCACGATATCTTCTAACAGCAGGGGATGCAAGTGAAAGACTTTACCCACTCGGTTTAAAATATCTTCACTCCCCAACCCCTGGACATCTAACCACGAAACTGACTCACTGTCTAAGTAGGGGATGCATTCTTCCGGGGTTGCCAGGAGTAGCCGAATGGCCTTTTTTTCGCAATAATCGATCGCAATAATCGTCGGAGTTACTGCACGCTCTCCAATAATCAGTGTTCCGGGCATACTACCGGGGTGATCATAGCAGTAATCCACGTATGACTCTTGGTTTCTCTCATTTTCCTCTTCCGGTTCGGAGAGGAAATTACCCATTGTCCATCCCGTTTCTGTCATCTCTCTTTTCCTGATCGCAGCTACCAATGCGATTCTAGGCAATTCGGCAGAAGTTTGTCTGTGATCCAGGGAATCGTTTAAAGTCCCGTCCATTATTGCCCTGGGTTCTGATCTGTAGCATAGCCTCTACTTATAACGAAGGGCGCTAACACCGGAGATCCATTTATATTGCACTGAAACCGCCGAATATATAGCCGTCCTAAATCAGTCTGCTCCTACAATTGACGGAGTGCAGGTATCTTGCTCTTTATTACAGCAAGGGAGCAAAATGCCCCCTCTGCGTTGAGGAAATTATCCCATTCCGGCGACACTCGCTATAGAGGCAGATATTAAGGTTTGGATTGCTCTAAGACTTCATCCTCCCTCAATAATTTTCGGGCGATCGCCCCCGTGGGAACTGAGGGTTCCTGCCAATCATTTCCCCCCGCTTGAAGCAACTTGACTTCCATCGGGAGATAAACTGTAAAAGTTGAACCTACCCCCAACTCACTCTCCACTAGAATATCTCCTCCCATCATCTGAGAAAACAACCGACTAATTGCCAAACCCAACCCTGTACCCCCGTATTCTCGCGTTGTAGAAGCATCTGCCTGCATAAATGCTTGAAACAAATGATTTAACTGTTCTGCACTCATTCCAATCCCTGTATCACAGATTTGAAAAACTACAAATAAATCATTTGAACTCGATTCTTGCTCTGGAGTGAAAACCAGAGGAATCGCACTCCGGACTTGTTTTTTGACGGCTATCTCTATCTTCCCCTTCTGGGTGAATTTAGCCGCATTACTGATTAAATTGAAGAGGATTTGTCGCATCTTCGTTAGGTCAGCATACATCGGACCTAGTTCTCCACTAAACTGCACCACTAATTGGTTAGCATTTTTCTCGATTAAGGGTTGAGCAGTATGGCAAATTTGGGTAAAAGCCTTGTCTAAGTCAAATGATTCTAAAAACAGTTGCATTTTGCCCGATTCAATCTTAGAGTAATCTAAGATATCCCCAATTAAAGCAAGCAAATGTTTCCCTGCGGTATTAATGGAGCGCAGGTCCTCCAGAAATTCCGAATCGTTAATGCCGATATCTCTGGCATCTTCTTGGAGTAGTTCACTATAGCCAATAATCGCATTAAGCGGGGTTCTCAGTTCGTGGCTCATATTAGCCAAAAAGGTGCTTTTGGCTCGATTAGCTGCTTCCGCTGCTGTTTTTGTTTCTAGTAATTGCGCTTCGACCTGCTTGCGTTCAGTAATATCCCGCGCCAAAATACAGTTATATTCTTTTCCATTAAATTCCAAATAATTAACCGTACTTTCTACCGGGAATCTTCTTCCTTCCTTGGTTTGATGGTAACATTCAAGAGTGAAAGAACCCTGCTGTTTAATTTCATCCCAGTAATCAGACCAAACATTTTTGGGCAAGTCCAAGTTAATATCATGAATTGTCATTAAAATTAACTCCTCTCGGGAATAGCCTAAAGACAAACAAGCGGCTTCATTGACATAAAAGAACTGGGCATTGGAGTTGACCCAGAACACTGAATCTCCAGCCCGATTCAGGGAAAACTGCGTAAAGGCCAAGATTTCCTCAATTTGTTGGCGGTGGGCTTTTTCCGCCTCTAAGGCGAGCACCGTGTGGTGTAACTGTAAGGCTTTCTGTTCCAGTTCATGCCGGAGTTGCGCTTCAGTCTGTTTAAGGTGAGTCAGATCTCGCACTATGACTAATAGTTCATTCTCACTGCTTGGGATAATTTGGATTTCATAAATTGAGGAGGAATAGGGATGATAATTTATTGAATTTAGAGGCGGAAATTGACTACAACACAGACTATCATTTCCGCTTAATTCTACTTCAAGAACTTGCTCGCTCAGAGTGGCGATCGCCCGTTCTAGGAACTCTCGGCATTGCTGAATTACTTCTAAAGGCCATATTTCCCACCACTTCTTACCGATATAGGTGCGATCGCTGAGATTCTCTATCCCTTCAGGCTGCAACTTCTGCCCGGGATTTCCCCCACTAGCCCACAGGGTAAAATTCTTAGGCGGTTGATAATCAAGACAAGTGCCATCTTTATGGATCCAAAAGATGGCATCGGGAATTGCCTTTAATAAAGCACAATTTCTGGTTTCGCTGGCAGACACCACCGCTTCAAGCTCCTCCCTATTCCCTGAGAATTGTTCAAACTTATTATCCCCATCTTTGATACAGAACTATTGTTCTCCTTGACAAAACCACCCAACAGCACCACGGCAAGGTGAGCCAATCCGTACCCCCACAGGGGCGTTTTCTACCTGTGGATTGCCTAGGGTCGGGATAATAATGACTATAGCGCCCCTAGTGTGTGATGAGCGCCTGCTGGAGATGGGGGAGATGGGGGAGATGGGGAAGCAGGGGAAGCAGAAATTCCCCCATCCTCTCTATCTCGATGGCGGTCCTCCCCATCCTCCCCATCTCGATGGCGGTCCTCCCCATCTCCCCCATCCTCCCCAATCCCCATCCCAGAGTCCAACTTTAGCCGCTAGGCTAGAGGCAACAAATTGTCCTATCTAGTAGGAGACAGAATCATGACTGATGAAGCTCAAGTGCCTAAAGAACGCGCCCTTGTGGAAGTAAGTCCCCAGACAAAAGCGCTTGTGGAAAAAGAAATGCCTGATGCTACCACCCAGGTGCAACAGGAAACGATGGCCCTTTTTGAAGCTATCAAACGCCGAGCCCAAGCAGAAATTCAAGGGGCCAGCAAATTTACTGCCGAAGCTTATCTGAGTGCGGTGCAACAAGCGCGGGAGGCGATTGAAAGCGATCGCCTCATGGATCCCGAACGGATTGCCTATACCATCAAACTGATGGAAATGGATGCCAAGCAAAACTGGGACAAGATCCTCCATGAAATGAGTGAACTGGGCGATCGCCTTGCTCAATCGGCTAAGGAAGCATGGGACTCTTTATTCAATCCCTCCGGCACTCCCCCCAATTCCTAGGCAACCTTCCGCCTAAACACCTACTTTTAGAGGGCGACCCATCGGTCCCCCTCTATTTTTTTAACTCTATCCCGAGAGAATCTGCCATCACGATCACCCGTTCGTGCTAGATTTTAAAAGTTTGCCTCTGTTATTTGTTTCAAAGACCCCAACTCAGCAATTCAACCCATTCAATCCCCGATTGCGATCGAGCATCGAACCCCTAGAACTGGGGCATTCTAGCCGTTCACTTGTCCACTCATTACGTCTGAAACTGTAAAGCGACCACCATGCGAACCTACTATTGCGGCCAACTCCGAAGCGAACATATTGGAGAAACTGTTACTCTGTGTGGATGGGTAGACCGCCGACGAGATCATGGTGGAGTCATTTTCTTGGATTTGCGAGATAGGAGTGGCGTCGTCCAAATCGTTTCTGACCCGCAGCGCACCCCCGACTCCTACAAAGATGCAGAAACCATCCGCAGTGAATATGTCCTCCGCATCACCGGACGGGTCAGCCAGCGTCCTAGCGATTCCCTCAATCCCAATTTACCCACGGGAGAGATAGAAGTCTACGTCGATCGCATTGAATTACTCAATGCAGTCCATAAACTGATGCCGTTCCAGGTTTCCAGTGGACAAACCGAAGTAGTCCGGGAGGAGTTACGCCTTAAATATCGCTATCTGGATCTCCGTCGGGAACGGATGTCCCGCAATCTACAACTGCGTCATCAAGTGGTTAAAGCCATGCGCCGCTTCCTAGAAGATGAATATGGCTTTATGGAAATTGAAACCCCGATGCTCACCCGTTCTACCCCAGAAGGTGCAAGGGATTATCTCGTCCCCTCCCGGGTTAATCCCGGTGAATGGTATGCTTTGCCGCAGTCGCCGCAGTTATTCAAACAATTGTTAATGGTTTCGGGCTTAGATCGCTACTATCAAATTGCCCGATGCTTCCGCGATGAAGATTTGCGGGCCGATCGCCAGCCGGAATTTACTCAGCTTGACATGGAAATGAGTTTCATGTCCCAAGAAGAAATTCTGGAACTCAATGAATCTTTAGTTTGCCATATCTTTAAAACAGTTAAAGGTATTGAACTCCCCCGTCCTTTCCCCCGTTTAACCTACGCCGAAGCGATGTCACGATACGGGACCGATCGCCCAGATACCCGCTATGGCATGGAATTGGTGGACGTGTCGGATTTAATGAAAGAGTCCGGCTTTAAGGTCTTTTCCGGGGCAATTGCTGCCGGTGGGATTGTCAAGGTGTTGCCGATTCCCGGTGGCAATAGTGCCATTTCTAATGTCCGCATCAAACCCGGTGGGGATTTATTTAAAGAAGCCGCAGAAGCCGGTGCCAAAGGGTTGGCTTATATCCGGGTTAAAGATAACGGCGAAATCGATACAATTGGGGCAATTAAAGATAATTTAAGCGCCGAACATAAGCAAGAATTGCTTTCACGAACTGGTGCACAATCGGGGGATTTACTGTTGTTTGGGGCTGGAGATACAGCGACGGTGAATAAAACCCTCGATCGCCTCCGCCAATCTGTCGCTCGTCTGTTGGGTGCGATCGATGAAACCAAGCTCAATCTGCTCTGGGTCACCGATTTTCCGATGTTTGAGTGGAATGCCGATGAGAAGCGGTTAGAGGCGATTCATCACCCCTTTACCGCTCCTAATCCGGAAGATATCGACGACCTCAAAAATGCTCGCGCTCAAGCTTATGACTTGGTTTACAACGGGTTGGAAATCGGCGGCGGGAGTCTGCGGATTTATCAGCGTGAGGTTCAGGAACGGGTGTTTGAGGCGATCGGGTTATCCACGGAAGAGGCTTATAATAAGTTTGGCTTTTTATTGGAAGCCTTTGAGTATGGCACTCCTCCCCACGGCGGTATTGCTTATGGTTTAGACCGCTTGGTGATGTTGTTAGCCTCAGAGGAGTCCATTCGAGATGTGATTGCCTTCCCGAAAACCCAGCAAGCTCGATGTTTGTTAACGGGTGCTCCAGCTACCATTGATGGAATTCAGTTGAAAGAATTACACGTGGCTTCTACGGTTAAGCCTAAACAGGCTTAGGGATTGGTTGAATATCAGGTCATGGGTAATCCAGTATTTGGGTGAATTATCCATGACTTGCTATTCTTAAGACTGCACTGAATTGTTATTATTTTCTCATCCGAGAAAAACAGCTCGAAAGCCCACTATCATTTTTATGAGTAACAAACCGATGAGTTCTGACATCAAGTTTGAAGTTGTTCGTCCCACCGGCATTTTAGACGGGACCCAGGCCAATGTATTTCGCCGTGAAGTGCGCGATCGCCTGGACAAACAAGCCAATATTGTCCTAGTGAATCTCCAGGATGTCACGTTTATTGATAGTTCCGGTCTCGGTGCTTTAGTCTCCGCCCTGAAAATGGTGCGAACCGCCGGTGCAAAGATGGTCATTTGTTCAATTAATGATCAGGTCAGAATGTTATTTGAACTAACTAGCATGGACCGGGTATTTAAAGTTTATCCCAATGAAGAAACCTTTGAAAATGAAGTGAACTCCAATATCTAATTTAGGATAAAATCTACCCAGGAGGCTAGGAGTTATTCCAAAAACTCTACCTGGAGTAAGGAAAAGTCGTCATCAAAGGTCGGGTTGAGATTTAAACTCCGAATGCGAGCCAATAACCCATCAATATCCCGGCCATTTTTTTGCCAATAATAAGTGAGCAAATTGCTAAAGGCATCCAAACCCCAAAGGGTACCATCAGGCTGATTTATTTCATAAACGCCATCACTAAAAACGTATAAGGTACTAGGGGTGTCAATGTGACAGACATTTTGGGTGTATTGGGCTTCGGGAAACATTCCGATGGGTAAGCCTTGGGTTTTGAGCGGTTGTAGGGTAGGCGCCATTCCGGGCGTTCCAGATAATAATAAGGCAGGAGGATGTCCCGCACTGGAATACAAGAGGGTATCTTGGGTGCGGTTATAGACGCCATACCAAATGGTAAAGTATTTATCTTGTTGTAAGTCCATTTGAAAGTATTTGTTTAATTCGGTTAAAACCGAAGCCGGTTGGGTAAAATCAAAGCCAACCTGGGAGTGGGACCGTAACAAATTTAAGACAGAAACCGAGGGGAGAGTCGCTGCTAAACCATGACCCGCAACATCAAGCAGGTAAATGACTAAGTTTTCTGAATCGAGCCAATAGTAGTCAAAGCAATCGCCACCGAGTTGACGCGAGGGAATAAAGCGATTAGCGATCGCCACGGGTTGACTCAGGGGATCAGGTAAGAGCGATCGCACATAATCCGCTGCTTCCGCCAGTTCCGCTTCTAAGGCTCGCTTTGAGTTTCGCAAATCTTGGGTAAGCTGATAAATCCTCAATCCCGCTCTAACTCGGGCATTTAACTCATTTATTTCGATCGGTTTAGACAGAAATTCATCCGCACCCGTATCCAGTCCGACGATCCGATCTTCCGTTGCCCCCCGAGAGGTTAACAGAATAAAATAGGTGTTGGATAATTCTGAATGCGCTTTGATCTGACGGCAAACTTCCAACCCATCCATCACCGGCATCATCCAGTCACAAATGATTAATGCAGGCCCTAATCGATAAGCCTGTTCCATTCCTTCTTGACCATTGCTGGCAACGGCAACCTGATACCCCTGTTTTTGCAAGGATCTCGTTAACACTACGCGAATGGTCGGATCGTCATCAATCACAAGAATGTGGGTCATGGACTAGGAAATTGCGACAATTAGCTTTACACAGAATAGCACTCACGAAAAAGACCCCCAACCCTCGTTGGTTCCTGATGTCGGGGAACCCTTCAAGGCAACGATGCCGCCTCTGGTCACCGTTTCCTGATGTCGGGAACCCCTTTCACGGAACTGTGATGCTTTTGAGGGGGTTGGAGAGTCTGTTTCACGGAATGCAACAGGGTTCTACTCTAGCCCCAATTGCCCACGAAAACCCGTAATAATCCGAGTTCCATCTTTGAGAATGTGGATTTCCATCTGGTCACTGGCCCAGGTAATTTTATCCTTAAAGGCTTCATTGAAGATGTGAATCCGTTGATTGCGGGAAGAAACTGGGGATTCTGGGGAATGAATCGCCAAGGATTCTACATAAGGACCATCAATCAGGATGTCGAGTTGGTCTAATAAGGCACCCGCACCCACCGGGGCCCCGGGCGATCGCAATTCCGCTAAGGTAAACCCGGTAAAGGACATCAGATTTAATCCCGCTGCCTTGATTTTTTTCCCCAGTTCGGCTAGTGCCTGGGCCTGCCAAAAGGGTTCACCACCGGAAAACGTCACCCCTTGATTCCGGGGATTGCTCAAAATTTTATCAGCCAGTTCATCAATGGCGATTAACTGATTGACTTCAAAGGGCCAGGATTCGGGATTAAAACAACCGGGACACTCTCTAAGACAGCCCTGGACCCACACTACGGCGCGGGTTCCGGGTCCATTCACTTCTGATTCATCCACGTAACCCATTAGATTAAGGTAGCCATCAGGAATGTCTGGGAGGGTGGATGATGCGCTGTTGATTGAATCGATCATAGGTTGACCTCTCCTCTAATAGAGGGTTTGAACTCACCGGGTTAAGGGTAAGAGTCCAATATTCTTATATCGATTATCTGCTATCTTCTGGAGACTCACCAATATTTAAAGGTGATTCTCCGATGAAGGCGATCGCCATAAACCATCTGAACACCTATTTTCCGGCATTGTTGAGCTCGTTTCTACTTAAGTTAAAGGAACAGTTCCCTTATAAAGGGGAGTCTAAATCTTCTAGGCTGTAGCTAAATCTTCTAAAACCCGTTGGTCATGACCTTTAGCCAGTTCCAGAACTCCACTCAGATCTAGGAAAGACCAACCTATCTGTGCCTTTAGGCTAGAGATTAGGGGTAGATGGTCTAGTCGAGCCGGGAATAAAACACTATCATGGTTGTAAAGAAAATTCCCACTTCTCTAGCTACAGGCCCCGATTTGAAACCCAAGGGAGGCTTTTTTCCTTCTAGTCTGAATAAAAACCCCCAGAAAATACCTCGCTTCACAGTATTTTCCCGGAGTTAGTGGCTCAAAAGCATAGCTAAAAGAGTTAGTCAACCGCAAAATCTCGGAGATTCCGGACAGTTCTTTCAATCTTTAAAAACAGCAACCCAAGTATTTTGTTTAGATAAAGAATTCCCTTACCCCCTAGACGGGAGAGAAAGTCAAGGTAATAATGATAGACATAAGCACAAGAGACATTAGATAAAGACAACGTTATCTCTTGAACAACCGCTGCTAACTTAACTCTAAACTGTAAGGTGTCAAACCATGATTACTAATTTAACTTTTACCAACCGTCTCAGCAAAACTGCTCTAATTTCTCTCGGTCTAGCTGCTGCCTCCCTTGCCTTTGCTCCTGGACAAGCCAAAGCGGACTCTATTACCTTCGACGCTTCTCCAAAGACTGGAGATCCAGCTAAGGTCAACGTCACCCTCGACGATACGAGCAATCCGGGCAGCATTACCGTTACGGTCAACGTAGTGCCCGAAGCTAATACTGGAAATATCGGCGATATTAACGGGGTTTACTTCAACCTTCCCGATGGTGTCGGTCCTGTGACCGTGGGTGGCGTATCTGGTGGGCCAGTCAACCTTGGTAGCAGCGATTTAAATGGAAACGCTGGCAATCTGGGTGATGGTGTGAATATGCAGGGAGGCGGCGGAGACACTTCCTTCGATGTCGGCATCCGAATTGGCTTCTCTGGGGGTGCCAGCTATCAAGGAACCCCGGACGACTTCCGAACCACGACCTTTACAGTCTCCGCAGCAGGACTATCCCTGAATTCCTTTACCTCTCAGAGTTTCGGCATCCGCCTCAAGAGTGTTGGCCCAGAGGGAGGCACTCGCGACGGCAGCAGCAAAGTAGCACAAACTAGCCCATCCACCGTTACTGTAACTCCCCCTCCAGTAACTCCGGAAACTCCAGTCGCTCAGAATCCAGTAACTCCGGAAACTCCGGTAACTCCGGTAACTCCAGAAACTCCGGTAACTCCGGAAACTCCAGTAACTCCGGAAACTCCAGTAACTCCGGAAACTCCAGTAACTCCGGAAACTCCAGTAACTCCAGTAACTCCGGAAACTCCAGTAACTCCGGAAACTCCGGATGGCACTGACCCTGTTGAAGTTCCTGAACCCATGACGATTGGTGGTTTGTTGATGGGTGCCGGTGGTTTGTTGGCTGCACGTCGCCGCAAAATGAGCCAAAAGGGTTAATCTAACCGGCGATCGCGACAAGAGCAAGTTTCAGGAAGCCTTGTCCGATTAATGGAGAGCTAATTCATCAGTTCGGTCAGTTCCTTTAAATGGGGACTGACCGAATTTTTTGGCGAAAAATTAAGCGATAAGTCAGACAGTCTTGAATTCTGGGGAAGTCTGCACCCGCAAACCGAGGGAATAGAGGAAGAAAAAGATAAACTGATTACCGGCTTATCCCAGGGCTTCTGATACGCTACTCAAAGGCTGAAGGTTCAGCTTTAACCCAAGTTAACCGTAAGTGGATTATGTACGAGAAACTGACTCCCCCGACGACTGGCGATCGCGTGACGTTTAAAAATGGTGAACCCATTGTTCCCGATAACCCGATTATCCCCTTCATTCGCGGCGATGGGACGGGGGTTGATATTTGGCCCGCCTCCCAAAAAGCGATCGATGCTGCGGTGGAAGCAGCTTACGGGGGCAAACGTAAAATTAGCTGGTTTAAAATCTACGCCGGTGATGAAGCCTGTGAAGAGTACGGCACTTATCAATATTTGCCCGAGGATACCAACAAGGCGATCGCAGAATATGGCATCGCTATCAAAGGCCCCTTAACCACCCCCATCGGTGGCGGGATTCGTTCCCTGAATGTGGCCCTGCGCCAAATTCATGACCTCTATGCCTGTGTCCGACCCTGCAAATATTATCCCGGAACCCCCTCCCCTCACAAACATCCCGAACAATTGGACGTGATTGTTTATCGGGAAAATACCGAAGATATTTATCTGGGAATCGAGTGGCGTGCAGGTACGGAAATCTGCGAAAAATTAATTGATATTCTCAATACTCAATTAATTCCCCAAACCCCAGAACATGGGAAAAAACAAATTCGCATGGATTCCGGCATCGGCATCAAACCCATTAGCAAAACCAACTCCCAGCGTTTGGTTCGTCGTGCCATTAAACACGCTTTACGCTTGCCCAAAGCCAAGCAGATGGTGACTTTGGTCCATAAGGGCAATATTATGAAGTACACCGAAGGGGCGTTCCGGGACTGGGGTTACGAACTAGCAACCACGGAGTTTCGCAATGAGTGCGTCACGGAACGGGAATCTTGGATTTTGAGCAATAAAGAGAAAAATCCTGATTTGAGTATTGAAGAGAATGCGCGTCAGATTGACCCGGGTTATGATGCCCTGACGGAGGAAAAACGGGCGGTGGTTTGCGCGGAAGTCCAGCAGGTGCTAGATACCATTTGGGAGACTCACGGCGATCGCAAATGGAAAGAAAAAATTATGGTCAATGACCGCATTGCCGATAGTATCTTCCAGCAAATCCAAACTCGCCCCGATGAGTATTCCATTCTGGCGACGATGAATTTAAACGGAGACTATCTCTCCGATGCCGCAGCGGCGATCGTGGGTGGATTAGGCATGGGACCCGGGGCCAATATTGGTGACCAATGTGCTATTTTTGAAGCCACCCACGGCACAGCGCCGAAACACGCCGGTCTCGATCGCATTAATCCCGGTTCCGTCATCCTCTCTGGCGTCATGATGTTGGAATATATGGGATGGCAAGAAGCCGCTGATTTGATTAAAAAAGGCATTGGAGGAGCTATTTCTAACCGTGAGGTGACTTACGATTTGGCTCGCTTAATGGAACCCCCGGTAGAAAAACCCCTCAAATGTTCCGAGTTTGCCGACGCGATTATTAAACACTTCGACGATTAAACCTCAAACCAACCTCTAAAAATCCCCCCTGATTTTCAGGGGGGAATCTCTTCTGACGAAGCCAGAAATTTTTGAGTTAAAGCTGGTGACAGGAGTTGAACCCGCGACCCACGCATTACAAGTGCGTTGCTCTACCAACTGAGCTACACCAGCATGAGTTTTAACTTTACCAAAGCTTGGGGCAGTTTTGCAACCCCTCTACCGGACTTTTTTAGAAGGAATCAGACCCTTGGGTTATAATCCCCATATCTCTCCACGGACTCCGGTACATGAGGAGAACAGCAACGATGCCCCACCCCCGGCTCTATTTGACAGTGGCTGAGTCTGTAATCCCTTCTTTGCCTTCTGTGTTCTAGCACCTGTTCGTGGATTTGAGTAGTCCTGAACGTTCTACACATAACATGAGCAAAATGCAAATTCCTTTACCCTGGCAATACGATGAGTTCCAGCAAGTCGGCAAAGACTATGGCATTCCCACGGAAGTTGAGATGTATGATTCCAGTCATGCGGATTTCCGAGATATTGAGCAAGAAAGCAATGCCGTCCTTGATTTACTCGCCCTCAACATAAACGATGTAGTCATTGATTTTGGGGCGGGGACCGGCACCTTTGCGATTCAAGCTGCCATTCGTGGGCTTAAGGTTTATGCGGTAGATGTTTCCCCGACAATGCTGGAATATGCCAAAACCAAAGCCGCTCAAGCGGGAGTCTCAAATATTATTACCTTTTGTCATGGGGGATTTCTGTCCTACGAACATCCCGAAAACTCGGTAGATGCGATTACCACAACTTTTGCATTCCACCACCTGCCGGATTTCTGGAAAGGCATCGCCTTAGGGCGGATGAATCGGATGCTCAAACCGGGGGGTCAGTTTTATATTCACGATGTGATTATCAGTGAGCATCATTCCCTGGACAATATCGCGGCTTTTATTGAAAAACAGGCAGCAGCCGGGGGCGATTTTCTGCGGGAAGATGCGCAAGGACATTTCCGGGATGAATTTTCGACTTATGACTGGATTTTTGAGGGTTTGTTGTCTCGGAATGGATTTAGCATCACCAGTCAGCGGATCGAGGATGGCGTGATGGCTACCTATTTATGCACGAAGACTCTCAACCCGATGTAAGGGAAAAAAACCCAAGGGTGGATTAAATCTCATTACAAAGAAAGAGGTCAGCAGCCAATCGGAGTGGATACAGTAAGGGTATCGAGTCAGTACAGGAGCAATCCGGTCCCATGAATCAGCCTATCATTACTCTATTCATATTTGGCCTGTTACTCATCGCTGTCCTTTCTCCCTTTGGCGCATTATCGGCTTTGATGCTGCTGGTTTTAGGGACGGGCTTACTCTCCACCCTCTGGAGTCTGTTTCAGGCATTTTTGCGGGAACCCTCTGAGGATTCGGGTTCTTCGGGGAAGTAAGCGGTTTTTAAGCGGGGGTGGTGTTTTGTAATTGCTGATAAGCCAGTTGAGCCCGAGCACGCACCACTAACTCTTCATCGGATTTTGCCCGATCGCTCAACTGGGTCAAAAGTTGACGCAACCACATGGGCGAATTAGATACCGCTGCCGTGGCGAGTCCTTGCATTCCCACGATCGCCCCATAGCGCACTACCCATTCTGGATCTTGCAGCACTTCCAAAAGGGTCTGATACACCTTCTCTTGGGCCGTCGCCCTTTCCTCGGGGTCCATGTTTTCCCAGAGGATATTCCCCAAACCGCTTGCTGCTGCACGACGCACGCTCAGAGCAAAATCATGGGCGGCGGTGTCTAAGAGTAACTCTAATCCCCGGGGGTCGCCAATTTTGGCTAAAGCGCGTAGCGCCCAGGCTCTGGCCCCATAATTGAACCCATCCAGTTGTTGCAACAGGGGGACAACGGCGACTTCCCCGAGGGCAATCAGTCCCTCGACTCCCGCAACGGCGGCACCGGGGTTATTGAAACCTAGGGCTTCGATTAAGGTGGGAATGGCTTCGGGCGATCGCGCTTGGGCTAATTTCCATAAGGCTTTGGTTAAACCTTCTGCGGAGTCTGCCTCTTCAACGGCTTTAATCAGTGGGGTGAGTCCGGCGTTTTCAGTCATGAGAACGGCTTGAGCGCTGTTGTATGAATGGGATTTAATTTTAATCGAGACTAATGCATCCGGAGATTATAAGGAATCCGGTCGTGATAGGTCTATAAAAACCCGCACCCTGTTCGCGTAGCGTTCCGTAAGGAAAGGGTCTGGCTCTACGGACGTAGACGCGCTAGCGGCTTCCCGAAGGGTAGCCTGCCTCCGCAGGCTACAACAGAAAATCCATTTTTAACAACCCGCTTTGGTATTACCAGTCTGTTTTCTCTATAGCCCGCCTGCGCGGGCTTTGTTCGTGGAGCCAGACCCTTCAGGGTGTAGGTTTTTACTCTATAGCCCGCCTGCGCGGGCTTTGTTCGTGGAGCCAGACCCTTCAGGGTGTAGGTTTTTACAGACCTTATCAAAAGTCTGTCTATAGCCCGCGCAGGCGGGCTTTGTCCATGTAGCCCCACCCTTCAGGGTGTAGGTTTTTACAGACCTACAACAGACTATCCATCAGATTCATCACTTCAATTAAATCTGGGGATAAATCCGGGGCGGCATCAGGATGATTCAGGGTCAGATGATGCTCAATGAGTCCTTTAAGAGCAATCAATTTGATGCTATTTTCCGCCAAGGTTTGAGAAATTGCTTTAGCGGCGGGTAAATAGGCGATCGCCCCCAAATCCAACAGGGCCGATCGCCGCAGTTGCAAATCTTTTCCCTGCAAAGCTTGGATTAAGCGTTCTGCATACCCCCCTTCCCCAGTCAGTTGATACATCGCCCGGGCGGCAGAATATTGCACCCGAGGAAAAGAATGCTCCAGAAAGGGTTGAATCAGGGGAATTGCTTCTGTGGCTTGCAGGGTTCCCAACGCTTCTAAAATCGTATCGTAGGGTTGGGTGAGGTGGGGTTTTCCCGTCACCTGGACCGCTGCGGTGAGGCCCCCGGCAAGTAATTCCATCAGGGCCGGAATGGCGCTGCGATCGCCGAGTCGTTCCAAACTCTCGGCTGCGGCTTCCCGGACATAATAATCGGAGCAGTTTAAGCACTCAATCAGGGCAGGAACGGCGCGATCGTCCCCAACTTTGCCCAAGGCGCGGGCAGCATTGCGGCGCAGGGGATATCCACCCGCCTCGGTTTTATCCCCCTCTTCGGATAACAAATCCAGCAAAGCATCGATCGCCGCTGGTTCGCGAACCCCAAATCGGCCAATCCACCAAGCGGCGTAGTAACGCAAGCTCAAGTCTTCGTGGCGCAAATTGGCGATCGCCACCTCTACAGTTAAAGTCTCACCGTCCCCTGCTGGAGGGGCCGGTGAGCCTGATTCAAGATTGTCCCACATGAGTTAAAAACTGGATTGGGCTAACAGATTAGAGATTCTAACCTATTCCCCTTCTCCTTCATGAGTCTCTTGCTCACCGTGAACGTTCAAGGGGTGAATGCTGACAATTTTTCCACCCAGACGGGTAATCCGCTGCATTTCTTCGTTCATGCGGTTGTAGGGAACAGTCATAAACACACTGCCACTCTTGCGGATCGAGTAGTTGCTCTGATCGCTTTCGTCGGTTTGACGCAATCCGGTCACTTCATAGCGAAAAAAACGATTGCCTGCGCTGGTATTGGATTGATTAAAGCCTGCAACTTGACCTAACATTTGATTTGACTAGCTCCTTTAGTGTAGATTAACTGGGTGGATTAACCCACAGGCGATCGCCTTCAAGCTTATGCCAGATTTAATCTGGAATATTTCACCCGTGCCCTGGGAAATATTTCGGAGGGATTAATCCGGTAGCGCTCATGGCAGTTGCCGTCCTGTGGGCTGTCTGAGACGTTATCCTAAATTAGGCAGTCGTGATGCTGGCGATTTTTCCGCCTTGCTTCACGATTTGCTGAATTTTCGTAGATAAGCTCTCGAAAGGAACGATGAAGGTTTGGCAACTGCGACGGACGCCGGTTTGCCGCAGTCCCGTGACTTCGATGCGAAACACTTCGCCATCTTTTCCGAACCCAACAAACGCGCCACCGAGGCAGGTTGCGGGAGAGGAATCGACCGAAGAACGGTAGGACCAGCCATCAGAACCACCGGAGGGAGCAACAATCGTATTGGTTTGATTTTTGCCCAGTTCGCGAATCAAGCGCGATTTGGTGCCTTCGAGTTGCGCGCGATCGCTGTTGGCATAACCGCGATAGAGGCGGAACATCCGGTTAAACCCAACGGTTTTTTGACCATTTTGGGTCGCAAATCCACGATAGTAGGGTACGATATTGTCCCCAAAGTTGCTCTCATATTCCGGGGAATCGATGTAAGAATCAATTTCTGCATCAAAGCCGTGGGTTTCGTACAGATCCAGGTGGTAAATCACCTCGGATTCATCATAAGGAGCGCGTCCCAGCAGATGTTTATAATTAAGTTCAATGACGCGGGTTTGGAAATTGGGGTAAAGAAACTTTTCTTTGTAAAGTTCCGATTTAGCAACAGCGCGGACGAAATCCCGCACGCTCATTTTGCCATTTTTTAACAGCGATTCCGCACTGTTAAGGCGCTGGGATTTCATCACGTAATCGTTCCCGAGGACCTGGCGGTAAACGCTGCGAATCACTGCTTCAATATCTTGTTCACTGCTATTTTGACGCAGTTCTACCCGGCCTGTATCTTCATAGGGTGTCGTTCCCAAACGGGATGCTGCTGTTGTAATTGCCATCTAAACACTCTCCCAAAAAAAGTTTTTACTGTTGTGATTTTAGATGTGCTTTTCTTGCTTACCATCCAAAATCTGGATACCGCGATCGGTAATTACGGGGTTTTTCTGCTTCAACAAATACAAAGATGCCCGGACAGGTAAACAGAGACTAGCCTGCTGCCAGCACCCGCCTACCTCCCCGGACATCTTACCTTTTACCGTTCTAAGCAATCAGACCGATGCCAGAAGAATGCATCAATTAGCTCAGAGCATTGATTGCGTAGTCGATGTAGGTGTTAGCTTCAACAGCAGCTTGTCCGCTGAGGCCATGATTGCCTTTGATGTACTTGAGGGCTTCAACGTACCAGCTGGGGGACAAATCAAAGGTGCTGTTGATTTCATCCAAACCAGCAATCAGGTACTCATCCATCGGGCCGGTGCCACCTGCAACTAAGCAGTAGGTGACCATGCGGAGGTAGTAGCTGATATCACGAGAGCACTTTTGCTTGCCGGTTTCGGTGGAAGCGTAGTTCGGTCCCTGCATGGTTTGGGTGTAGGGGAACTTGTTGTAGACAGCTTGTGCAGCACCTTCGGTCAAGCGTTGTGCGTTGGTGGTTAAAGCACGAGCAGCTTCCATGCTGGCTTGAGCGCGTTTGAAGCGACCATCAACAGCTTGCAGTTCGGAGTTGCCCAGGAAACGGCCTTGAGCGTCAGCAGAAGAAATTGCTTCAGTAATTGGGGTTTTCATCGTTGCAGTATCTCCCTAGGGTTGTACTAATTTTTCGTTCTTTGGTTTTGGTGTTTTAAGGACTTGGCTCAATTAAGGGCTAGATCCTTAAAAAGAAAAGATAGTGTGGGTTTTTAGTCGGAATATTTAGACTAGGAAACCGCAGAAGCTGCGCGATCGAAGTAGCCAGCGATTTCAGACATCAAAGCGCTGCAATCACCAGGAGTGATACCTGCGGGATCGTTGGCAATGCGGACAGCGGCATCTTTCATTTTTTGAACGCCAGTGGCAACGGAACCACCGGGAACACCCAGGGCTTGGTAGGTTTCACGAAGACCATTCAAGCAGCGATCGTCTAACACGCTGGCATCACCGGCGATGACTGCGTAGGTGACGTAGCGCAGGATGATTTCCATGTCGCGTAAGCAAGCTGCCATACGACGGTTGGTGTAAGCATTTCCACCGGGTTGGATCAGCTGGGGTTGCTCCGAAAACAGAGAACGAGCGGCTTCAGAAACGATTTGAGAAGCGTTGCTGGTGATCCGGTTGACGGTATCCAAGCGCTTGTTACCTTCTTTGACCATGTTGGTCAGAGCATCTAATTGGGCGGTGCTCAGGAATTCGCCACGTGCGTCTGCTTGCGAAACAACTTTTGCAAATGCGTCTAGCATGTACTCAATCTCCTTTATTTATTGGCTTGCTTTGGGCTTCAATCAAGTTTAGTTGACCCCGCTCAAGCTAAAAAGCTTGTTAGGTTCCGACTAACCCCAGCTACAACACTACAACAATTTCGTTTGTTTCTGTTAAAGCTGGACTCGAAGTTTGTGTCTGGCCCCTACTGGGGCTTCGTCACCCGCTTTCGAGAAATCTTAGAAAATACTACCAGAAGTATGAGAAACTTGAAAACCTTTTTTAATCAATACTCAGGTTAACTTTTTTCGTTTCTCAACCCCTTCAGGTTACCTTTATACACTGCCTTTGTCCCCAAGATCATTACGAAATGTTAAGTTTTTTTATTTTTGTCCAAATTGAGCAAATATACTTAACCATTTAAGCAGTCTGAGTCTCTCAAATACTGGGAAATTCCGGGGGTATCGTGAGTCAGGGTAACATCCTAAAAGCTTTCCCTGCAAGGGTTTAGGGAATTACCAGCAGCAGTCGCACCCGGGTCCCAAAAAGCAGCCCTTCAGATTCTAAGGAACATCTATGCCAATAGATAGATGCGCGAAATAAAACTTGACTCTTGCCAAGCTGGATAGGATTGATCTGACCTTCTCTAGGTAGAGGAGCCACTAAACAGGTGGGGCCGAGGAAGTCGGTACAGGATGAGATAAATGGGGACTTACGGGGTTGCTTGACAAATATCTGCCCTTGCTATGCAACAAATCTGTTACAGGAAGGCGGTTTCTGGTCCCGGGACTCTAACACTGTACCGGCGTCCTAAAAGGTCGTTACAGCGCCCCTCTGCTGCCGCAATCAAATCAGGGAACTCCGGAATAGATGGATCCATAAAGAGTTAAGGGAGAGGGGTGAGGGGTCATCATTGATGAATTCAGGGTGAATGGAGAACAAATCCCCTTCAAGGAAAGTCATGAATTGAAACCCGGTAATCGGTCTTAATCTCGGTTATTAAGGTTTTAGAAGTCATCACTTACAAGTCTGCGATCGCCCCTGGAAATTCCGCTCTTCTGATAAAAGCTTTTAAGTTTAGAAAAGTTAGGGAGGGTTAACTTGCCTTGGACATTTTTTTAAGGAAAAAAGTTGCCAATTTCAGAAATTTTAAACAAAACTTTAAAGCTGATATTACTTTTGTAAAATAAAAATAATTTTAACATAAATATAAAAATTTTTCCCGATAGTATCTATCTATTTGGAATACCTAAAAGAGTCGTTAGTTGAGGTGATTCTAAATTACACCTAGCGCCAACTTCTGTAAGAGGCAGTAGTTACCCCATAAAGGTTTAACAAGAGCCTTACAAACTTTGCAAAGTAAGACTTTAATTAATTTATGAGGTTTAAGTATAATTCAAAAAAATCCTTTCTCTAACATTTGAAAACTTCTTGAATAATAGCTTTCAATTGGGGAGTCACTCTTAATAAAACTTACAGCGAATAAGCCCTAGGTTTTTAAGTTTTGGGATATATTTTGGATGGTTGGGAATTGGCTGACGGATTTTAGTTAATTAATTTTTGAGGTTTTGAGATGGCCGATAAATAAAGTGGGTTTTATGAAGTGATACAAAATTGGGTACTCGGAGGGCGTCAAAAACCCGCAATGCTGCATAGTGTGGCTATACAAACCCGCTTGTTAGCCCGGGGAGTTGGGGCTATAGACTGTGCTCCAAAGAAGGCTCACGGAAAAACCCGGTCTTTGACAGGCGGATTGGGTAGGAAAAAGCCCGAAATAAAATCAAAAAATAGCTGGAATTAATTTAATCTGAAACCCCCTACAAAGGTACTGAAATAATGAAACGAGAAAAAGAGCTGGCCAAATTGCGAGAAATTACGGAGAATACGATAGAAGATGTGGTGGGAAAAATGTGGGAACTAGGGAAAAGCTTTCCAGATATTGCGCAGTATTTAATTTTGAGCGAAGCGGAAGTGGAAGAGGCTTTTATCCGATATCGGCATCGATTTGAAAGGGGCGATCGCACTTGGGGGAAATGCAGACAACTTGACCTAGATCCGCAGAAGTACCGAGGAAATATTGAACCGGGAACGGCTACTCTGGAGGAGTTTGTGCAAACTGAACATGAGGGCAGAATTTAGTGACAATTTAGCCCAAAGGAGTGCGATCGCCACCTGGTTTTGCTCCTACAGAAAAAAATGGAATTCAGGGCCATATCCAGGCAATTGGCACCCTCCAAGCTAGGAATCGGATCCAAAGCACAGGACAACAAGTCCTGGGGAACCCTAAAACTGGGGCCAGGAGTAGGCTTGGGAGAAAAGGTAGTCAACTTCTGGGCACAGAGTGGCAGACAGTTCAAAGGTGGGTGTGCCAGGAAACCGGCAACAGTCATAAAAATTTAAAACGAATAATTTTGATACCGGATAATTGCTAATCTTTAATGGAGGTGTAAGAACTGGCTTTGACGGATGACCTTTCCCAGAAGCCAACCGGGTTAACCCATCAGCAAACAACAACAGGTCAAAAAATCAAGCAACCTTGATGGGTTCCGCTACTACTGCAGCTAGAGGGTCAAGTAACCGAGGAAATTGCCAATAAGTTGGCAAGACCCTACAGTTAGGAATGATAACTGCAAGTTATAGTGTTGTTGAGACGTGCAGTCAGAATATAGGGTAATGTAGCTTCTGTGAGTTATTGCCTGAATCCCAAATGTCCCCATCCTAATGACCCAGCCAATGCGAACCAGGTCAAATGCGTTCACTGTGGCTGTGATATACTCCTGCAAGGACGGTATCGGATTATCAAACCCCTTGGCGGTGGAGGCTTTGGTAAAACCTTTGAAGTGGATGACCAAGGTACCATCAAGGTCCTGAAAGTATTGCTTCAAAACCATGAAAAGGCGGTAGAGCTTTTTCAACAGGAAGCCGATGTGTTGAAACGGATCAACCACCCAGGGATTCCCAAAGTTGAGCCAGATGCGTACTTTTCGATCACGCCTCCGGGGGAAACCGAACCGATCCATTGCTTAATGATGGAAAAAATCAGTGGGTTGAATCTACGGGATTGGATGAAAAAACGGGGAAATCGGCCCGTAACCCAAAGCCAAGCCATTGATTGGTTAAAACAAATGGTGGAGATTCTCGATCGCGTCCACCAACAAAACTTTTTCCACCGGGATATCAAGCCCCTCAACATCATGATTCGCTTGAATGGACAAGTGGTGTTGATTGATTTTGGCGCGGCAAGGGAAGTGACGAATACCTACTTTGCGAAAGTGGGGCAGGGTCAAAACATTACTGGCATTGTCTCTCCGGGCTATACGCCACCGGAACAAGCTAATGGGAAGGCGGTACCGCAATCGGATTTTTATGCTTTAGGGCGGACCCTAGTCTTTTTACTAACGGCGAAACCGCCGACTGCCTTCTCGGAAAATCCTCGGACGGGAAAACTCGTCTGGCGCAATAGTGCACCGCAGATTTCCAAAGCTTTTGGGGATGTGATTGATTACTTAATGGCCCCTTTTCCGGGAAAGCGGCCTCAAAATGCTCAGGCTATCTTGCAATGTTTGGCAGAGATTGACTTGACGCCGCCTAATGGTGAAGTTGGGGATGCCAATACCGGAATTGGCACTTCGGGGACTCGGGGAAATTACAATACAGGTTCCAATTTCAACTCGAAATCAAGCTCTACAGAATCGAAAAGGCTGCGATCGCAATATAAACCCGTTTACCCCCCGAAAAATAGCAGCAAAAGCCGATTTTTGAAAACAGGGAGCAAAAAACCCTGGATTTCTGCGATCGCCATCTTATTAGTCCTGTTGGCAACCTCTCAAGTCTATGGCTATTGGCGATATGGATTATTTCCCGCCAATCCTGTCGGACTCCTGGTGAATATCCCCAGCAGTCTATTTTTAAGAAGAAGTATCCGGGAAGTGGGTCAAGTTCAGTCCATCGCCATGAGTCAGGTTCCCGGCGCTGCTAGTCAATCCCAAGGGGGAACCCTTGCCAGCGGAAGTTTTGGCACGATCCGCATCTGGAATCTCAACAGTGGTGACTTACTGCACACCATTGCGGCTCATAAAGACTGGGTAAGGACCCTAGCCGTGAGTCCCAATGGTCAAACCCTCGCCAGTGGTTCCGCTGACAAGACGATTCGATTATGGAATATGAATAATGGGTCCCGAATGCTGACCATCGCTGGACCCGGGGCACATTGGGGTCCCGTGAATACCCTGGCTTTTACTCCCGATGGTCAGCGGTTAGTCAGTGGATCGGATGATAATACGATTAAGATTTGGGATATTAGAAGCGGGACTCGCCTGCGCACGATTCAGGCAGGATCTGCTGTGAATGCGATCGCCATGACTCCCGATGGCCGCCGAATTATTAGTGCTGCTAATGACAATACTGTAAAAATTTGGGATGTCGCAAGCGGCGGGAGATTGTTGACTCTGCGAGGTCATGCTCACCCGGTTCTTTCTCTGGCCATTAGTCCTGATGGTAACACCCTCGTCAGTGGCAGTCGCGATAATACGATTGTGGTTTGGAATCTCAAAACTGGAGAAAGACGCTATCAGCTTAGGGGAGATTCCAGTTGGGTGAGATCCGTGGCGATCGGTCCCGATGGCAACATTTTGGCAAGTAGTGGTGGCACGATCGAAATTTGGAATTTAGCTACCGGAGACCGGCGATATCAGCTTACAGGGCATTCTAGTTATGTCAGTGGAATTGCAATCACCCCCGATGGTAAAACACTCTTGAGTGGTTCTCCTGATGAAACAATTAAAATTTGGCGTGTGCCCTCGGTGAATAAACCTTAAAAGTTCACTCCTCTCCTGGCATCCCTAACCGGAGTTTTCCTCATCCTTATCTTTATCTGCGCTCACCTACCGCTATGAAAGTAAAAAGTATAGAAGGCTTGCATCTGATTTTTCAACTCAAAGGATCGGTCATTCCCTCCATTTTACCCGCAGTTTTAGGAAGCGGATTATTTGGCCTAATTGTCTCTTTTTTATATCGCTGGGGTTATCCCGTTTCTTGGCCCGGTTTAGAGGGATTGGTTCCCACGATTGTCTTAGGTTTATTATTAGTCTTTAGAACAAATACAGCTTATGAGCGCTTTTGGGAAGGACGAAAAGCCTGGGGAAACCTAGTTAACTCGGTTCGCAACTTATCTCGGCAAATTTTGGTGGCAATTACCGACAATCGTCCAGAAGATGCCACCGAAAAAGCCCATCATTTGAGGTTGTTAGTTGCCTTTGCCGTGGCCACCAAATTACACTTGCGAGACGAACCCATCAATGAGGAATTAAAAGGTTTAATTTCTGGAGAACAGTATGAAAAGCTCAAAAGTATGAATCATCCTCCTCTGGAAATCGCTTTCTGGCTAGGAGATTATCTCCAAAGACAATATCGTCTTAATAAACTCAATATTTATCAACTCACCACCATGCTCAAGCTATTAGATACAATGGTGGATACCTTGGGTTCATCGGAACGCATTTTAAAAACACCGATACCTGTGGCTTATGCTATCCATTTGAAACAGCTTCTAATGCTCTACTGTCTGGCGCTGCCGTTTCAAATTGTCAGCCATTTAGATTTATGGACCGGACCCGTTGCTGCTTTAATTAGCTTTACTTTATTTGGCATAGAAAAAATCGGCATTCAAATCGAAAATCCGTTTGGACATGATTCTAATGATTTGCCCCTTGATACCATTTGTGCTAATATGCGGGTCAATATAGAAGATTTAATTTCTCTCTATCCCCGGACTCAACCTCTGGAAAAGTTATCCATTTCTCCAGACCATTATCCAGTGCAATAAGACTATTTAAATTAGGTTAAATAAAACAATAATTCCTATTTTTTTATCTAATAAAAAAATAGGAATTATTGTTTCTATTACTGGATTTTTAAAGAGGTAAAAATAATTAGCTCACTGTCGCCGGAGGGATACCTCACTTCAGCGAGTAGGGGCAGTTGATGAATTGCCCCTATAGATTGGGTGACCTGCCAATGAGGGGAGAAGATATTGCCCTCAAATAGCAATTAAACGAGCCGGAAAAGGAACGGATAGCGATATATCAAAGTTGGGTTGGAAAGAACCTTCACAATAGCTATAATCGGCAAAATCCAACTGGCTACTCCTAAAATCAACAGTAGGGGAAACCCAATCAGTACAAAAGTCAAGAGACCAAAGAGGATGGCATAGAGATAAAGATTGAGATGAAAATTGAGAGATTCTCGGGCATTTCCTTTAACCACCGGGTCCTCGGAAAGAAACAAAATTGCGATCGGCAATCCGACGGAAAGAACTGTAGCACTGAAAAAAATGGCTCCGTGAGACAAAACCGATAATAACTTCCGTTTATCTGAATCGTACATCAAAATTCCTCCAATGTTGCCGATCGCCTTCTTTTCAAGTTATAACACGCGGAAAATAAAAGGATACTGAAAGGGCTGGTCGGGATTTCCGAACACCTTCAGCAACGCAAACACCGTCAATCCCCAATGGAGAACAAACCCGGCTGGGGCGAGAATAAATCCCAACAAGCCAAAGGTCAGAAAACTTAGGGCCAAAATCACCGAACCCCAAGCCCAGACATTCAAATGAAAATTGATAGATTCTTTGGCATTATCTTTCACTACGGGGTCATCAGATACAAATAAAACTGCCAGAGGGATACCAATAGACACTAAGGTTGTACTGAAAAAAATTGACCCATGAGACAGTAGGGATAAAAGCTTCCGTTTGTCTGCATCGTACATGACTTTAACTCCTGTGATGATTAAACTTCTGAGAAAAATCGCTAGGTATGTTATGCGATCGCCACCCATCTAGGATGAGTTTGCCTTTTAATCTATCTTAATTTTGCGACAGCCAGATTGATCCGGGGGGAAGATTCCCCCCTGATTCGATTGATGATGTCCACACTCCTAAAGACAGTTGACAAACTGGGCAACCCATTGCCTCTGATTCCCCTCGACCCCGGGAAAACTATCCAGTGCCAAAAACTCCCGGACCCTGGGACCCAGCGCTATCCCCCATAGAACCGGGGTGGGAATGATTTAGACTGGCTATAGCGCATTTAAGAATCGAGACTGAACAATCCCCACCTTCTCGATTCTGACTGTCTAGTTCTCGTTGAACCTCTTGGTTCATCTACCAATTGCGAATCGATGGCTATGGAACACTCGGATCTCCAAACAGGGTTGGCTGCACTCAAAAAAAAGAATTATGATTTGGCGATCGCCATTTTAGAAAAGGTGTGCGGACAAGAACTCCATCAACCCACCGTTGATCGGGCTACGATGGGGTTAGTGATGGCCTACAAAGGGAACCGCGCTCACTCTAAGGCGATCGCCTTATGTCAAACCTTGACCGAATCGGACAGTCCCAAGGTCAAAGACTGGGCAGTGCGGACCCTGGCTCAGTTGAATCAATCTTCTCCCCAAGGGCGATCTTCTCCCTCAAACCCTGGCTCTCAACCCCAACCCCCGAAAACGCTCAATCCTCCAGGCAGTCCGCCCTCCCCCCTCCGAGGAGACCCCACCGGCTTTGTGCCATTAGACCCATCATCTTCAGCAGCTACTCAACCCTCCCCCCTCAAGAACCCAAGCTCCCAGGGCATCATTTCCCCCCTCTCCCTAGGAAATCCCACGGGATTTGTCCCCCTAGAACCGGCTCAAGCTAAACCTGCACCCCGGTCCCCGGTCAACCCGCCACCCCTGCCGCCACCGATGCCCCCCAGACCCCCGGGCGGGACAACCCCTGGGGGACGAGTCACTCCGTTAACTCCACCCTCATCGCTACCGGCACCGCCTAAGCCCTCCAGACCCCCGGTTTCCCGGCGGGATTCTCCACCCGTGCTCCCCTTAGAAGCCAACAGCGATGGGGTAGATTATTTAACCCCGGCAACCACCCAGGCTGATTCACCCTCAGCAATGGCACCAGAGGACGGACAACCCACTCCCACTCCTCGGGAATCAACGGTTCCAACTCCACAACCTCGGCAATGGCGTCAGGCAGGACGGGCGCAAAACTGGCGAAAACTCAAACCCGTCAAACCCACCTATCTATTCTTTGCCCAAATTGGCAGTGCGATCGCCCTGTTTGGGTTACTGTGGATTTTCATGAATTGGGGAATGGCAGCAGCTAACGACCTGTTCTATCGGCTTCCCCTCTTAGAACCGCTGCAAAGTTTTTATCGTGACCAAACTTGGACCTTGTTGGGCATCCTCGTCCTGTTGCTGGTTGCTTCTCCCTGGTTGCTGGATTTACTGCTGCGCTTCGCTTACGGCATGGAAAAACTCCCCCCACAGAAACTCGGTATCTATAGTCCAGAAGCGCGCAAATTGCTATCCCGCTTTAGCTTGGAACGCAAGCAACCGCCCCTGGTCCTCGGGGTCATTCCTACCGATGCACCGATCGCCATGACCTATGGTTTTGCCCCTCGGTTTGCCCGAATTGTTGTCAGCCAAGGGTTATTAGAGCAATTAGAGGACGATGAAATTGCCGCAATTTATGCCGGTGAGTTAGGACATTTAGAAAATGGGGATTTTCCCTTGATCTCTTTGGCCCTGTTACTCTCTCAACTCCCCTATCTGGTCTATTGGCAGGTGTCCAAGGATGGGGATAAGTGGTTGAACTCTCAGGAGTGGTTCTCTAAGGGGATATTAGGGATGGCTGGGGTAATTTCAGCAGTCGCCTACGGGTTTTACTGGGTGCTGCGTTGGCCGGTTTTATTCCTGTCGCGTTTGCGCTTTTATTACAGCGATCGCGCTTGTGCCTCTTTAACCGGCAATCCCAATGCCCTGACCCGCGCTTTACTGAAAATGGCAATCGGGATTGCCCAGGATGTGGAGAAACAGGGTCACACCAGTTTTGTTCTGGAAGGATTCGATTTACTCTCCCCAGTCGGCTATATGCAGGGGATGACCTTGGGAAGTTGTTCTAGCTATGATTCTTGGGAAAATCTCCTCCAGTGGGACCGCCACAATGCCTACAAAAAATGGCTGACGGTCCCGGAATCTCATCCGCCTTTGGGCGATCGCCTCACCCTGTTGGATTTATATGCGCGGTTTTGGAAGCTGGATGCTGAGTTGGATTTTGCCAGGGATAGCGCAGTGGCCCCGGCGAGTCCTCCCCGTGGGATGCTCAAACGCCTGTTATTACAAGGAGCACCTTATTTTGGCCTTCCCCTGGGGTTACTTGCGGGGTTAATGTTGTGGGCATTGGGCGCAGTTGCCGTGAACCTGGGATTTGGGGCTCTGGAGTGGGTATGGGGCGATCGCGCCATTCTCCAGGGTGCTTTATTAATAGGAGTAAGTTTGGGTATTGTTTTGCGAATCAATTCCTTTTTCCCAGACATTACCTCTAAAAATATCCGCACCAACCCCACTTTGCCCGAACTCCTCACGGATTCCGATGCCATCCCCCTGGATAGTTTGCCCATTGGTTTGGAAGGACAACTCCTCGGACGCAGGGGAATCAGCAATTGGCTGGGGCAAGATTTAATTTTGCAATCCCCCACTGGATTAGTGAAGTTGCACGCCGCCTCTAATCTGGGGGTTTTTGGGTATCTGTGGCTCTTGTCTAAGCGTCCTAGCGATTTCGTGGGACAAGGAATTTTGGCGATCGGCTGGTTCCGTCGCGGTGCGACTCCCTGGATTGACCTGGACCGCTTCACCACGGCTGATCGTAAAACTCACTCCAATGGTCATCCCATTTGGTCTACGATTTTGGCAGCAGTGGCGGCACTTTTAGGCATTTACTGGATGTCTAAGGGGGGGACCTAGGACCAACTTCAAGCCCCGTCTCAGAATCGGTCCGGAATTTGTTACAATTCTTAATGAAAGCTCTAGCTCCGGGGGCCAATCTGGAAAAAAATACTCGTTTTACCCTTGCTTAAGGTCCGAATGTGCGTCAAAGTTAACTCCTTCTAACCCAGGGAGACCGCAGCAAGTCTAACAAATGCGCGGCTTTTCCCTCAAGATTGAGAAAAAGTTGAAACCGCCAACAAAATGGGCGGTTCATGGGGAAAATATTCCATAGTGATCAGCTTCAGGTAAAATTTATAGTCGGGAAAGGAAAAAATTTTGAGCCAACTACTAGCTCACCTGCATAAGCTGTGATATTTTAAAGAGTGGCTCGATTGAGGCCAAAAAAAGTAATGGGATGGGAGATAATCACCCATTTCTGTTAGAGTGAGTAAGAGAGTGCCCATATTGAGAAACGCATCAACTTTACACTTGAGCCGTTTGAAGTTTACATAGGTGGTATTAAGGAGAACGGTAGTATGCTCGTCGGTGCTTTGGAAGCCCCGGATAGAGGATATGTTTCCTACAGCAGATTTTTATCAAAAGCAGAAGAAAGGAATCCTGAAAGATCCAATGCCCTCCCTAAAATTTCACCAAATTGTCACAAGCGTTCGAGGCAATGTGTTGGCGCGTATTTTTTTCGATAGGGTAGGCCTAGGGTTGGGTGAGCAACAGTGAACCGATTGATAAAAGCCAAGCCGTTCCTTTTACCCTTGTGCGATATAAGGGTAATGAAAGGACAGGAAAGCTCTCGCTTTAAGTCGTTAACGACGAAGGCAGGAACTAACTGATCGAGTCAACAAAGAAAGTTTTGTATTTAATTGATTTTCCAAAAGATAGGAGGTATCTCGAATGTCGATTCGTCTTTATATAGGTAATCTGCCAAAAGAAGTCGATCGCAAAGAATTGCAAGACGTCTTTGCTGAAGCTGGTGATTCTGTGACGACTAAAGTCATTACCGATCGCAAGACGGGCAAGTGTCGCGGATTCGGATTCGTTACCGTGAAAAATGACGAGCAAGCCGACGAATTTATCGAAAAGTTCAACGGTTATATGTTCCAAGATACCCCTTTGAAGATTGAAAAGGCATTGCCTCGCAAGAAGGGGAAAGGTGATGAGGAACAAGAAGGCGCACCCACCTCACAGACGGGTGAGGCAACGGAAACAACCAGCACACCCACACCCACACCTGCTGCAAGTAAGGTGGCTAAACCCACTACCGGAGGCGGTGGAGGTGGTGCTCGCGGCAACAAGTCGAAACGCGCAACGGGCAGCAGCAACAGCAGCAGCAGTGGCAGCCAAGACTCGGAGTCAGTACAACCGGATCCTCGTTGGGCTGGGGAGCTAGAAAAGCTCAAGCAGATGTTGGCAGCTCAAGCCAGCAACTCCTAATTCAAGGGAATTTCCCGCTAAATCTGCATCAAGGTGACGGGTTAGAGGGGGAAAAAATCCGATGGATTGTTTTTCGGCAGAATATTTCCGCGATCGCACCTTCTGCGATCGCGGTTCTTTTTTCGGTTTGTAGAAGTCATCCACGGGAATTGGACCCCCACAATTCCAAAGGGGTTTTTACCCTGTATAATCCTGAGCATCCATAAAAAAAGAAGCGATCGCTGCTTCCCTAAGAGGCTTTAGACCTCATTAAATCCCATCGCTCAAATTGCTGTTGCTGGAGTTGCGCCTCCGGACGAGCTAAACCAAATCCCTGTCCAAAATCTATCCCCAACTCCTGACAAAATTGGATATCCTGAATGGTTTCTAAGCCTTCAGCTAAAACCAGAATTCCCTCAGAGTGAGCCGACTCTAGCACACTTTTGATTAAAGTTTGTTTGAGGGTAAACTGGCTACAACCGTGAATCAAACGTCGGTCTAATTTCACGATATCAGGTCGGAGTTCCATTGCATAGTGGTCCACTGAGACACAGCCACACAGATCATCAACAGCAATTCCAAATCCCCAGGCACGCATTCGTTCGATAAGCTGCGGGAGTTTTTCGCTTTGTGCCAAAACTTCCACTTCAGTTAATTCAAAAACGATTTGTTCCGGGCGTAATCCTAAATCCAGAACTTGTTGTAAATTCTGTTCCATTGAGTCCGGATTTTGAATGAGGGCATTAGGTAAAAGGTTAACAAAAAACTGGCGATCGCTCTTAAACTCCCCAATGGATTCGATACAAGTAGTCCGCGCCAGTTCATCAAATTCCTTGGATAAATCCGTGGCGATCGCCGCCTCAATTAACATTCCGCCACTGTAGCACTGTCCGCGATCGCCCAGGGCGCGAGCAAGACATTCATAAGCGGTAATCTGACCCGATTTTAGGCAAAAAATGGGTTGATATTTAAAAAATATCCCTTGTTGGAGCAGCAGTCGCAAAAACCACGCATATTTGATGGAATTGGTTACTGAAATCAGCGGCTGTGCTTTCAGAAATTCCAACAGTAGATGGGTTGAGTCTAAGGATATTTGGGTGACACAGAACCGCGAGGCGCTTTGCGCCATCTCTCCAAGCTGATTGCTCAATTGCCAGAATATCTCCTTGAGTTGGCTCTTGGTCACGATGCGATAAAACAGGAGGGGCACTGCGGGAACGGGCTGAAATCCCAGGTTCGCCAGACAGGTTCCCGTAGCCGCGTCATTGGGCTGAATCAGCAGTTTGGGCAGATCGCTTAAGAGAGTCATAGAGCACATAGTTTTTAAATCTTTAATATTTGTTAAGAAATAGAAATTTCTTGTAATCTATGATAAAGCCTATCCGCTGGAAAAGCTTGTAATTTCAATCTGGGTCGGACTGTAGGCTAATCCCTAAAACATCGGCTCAGGCGGGGGAAAACAAGCGATCGCGCCGAAAGAACCACAGAGAATTGAGTGCAAATAGCAGAAAAAATCTTTAGTCACGGTTTTCTTGATAAGACCGGATTTCCTGGCTTTTGTCATCTTCCTCAAGAGGTAAATGAACACCCACTCAGCTATGCCTCGTTCGTTACCACAATCGAGGCAGTTCCGAAAGCACAGTCAATTTTTCTTGGCAAAATGTAGCCATAAAAAATGGAAGTTTGGCTTGCTTAGGCCAAACTTCCATTTTTGCGCTCAATTGATGGCGGGGTTGCGATCTCCTCTGGATGCGATCGCCGAAAATCTCTATCTAAACCAGGTTTCCTTACAGAACTTGCGCCCTCAGCCATGCTAAAGGCAAAGAGATCATCTTGCGATAACGGGGGACGACCGCGCGCTGACGAAATACATCGTATTCGTTGCGCTCGATCGCATCGAGAATTTGGCTGTAAAGCATCGTCGCGGACCAGACGGGCCACCGCGCATCGGGATTCAGGGCTAAAATGCCCTTTTCTGCCTTGACATAGAACTTGCGGGCGCGTTGAATTTGAAAGCGCATCAGTTGCTGCCATCGCTCATCGACGACCCCATTTAAGAGGTCCTCTTCCGTGTAGTCAAACAAAGCCAGTTCATCCAGAGGCAGATAAATCCGACCTCGACGCGCATCTTCCCCCACATCCCGCAGGATATTGGTGAGTTGATTGGCAATGCCGAGGGCGACTGCCTCCTGTGATGGGTCCGAAGGTTCCTCAGTCTCCCAAGGAGAAGACCGGACCACGGGCGCAATTCCCATCACCGGCAAGGACATCAAGCCCACGGTACCGGCTACGCGGTAGCAGTACAGCTCCAGGTCCTCAAAGGTTTGATAGCGACTGCGGTACAGATCCATGCGCTGGCCGGAAATCATATCCCGAAAGGGCTGAATATCCAGGGAAAAGCGTTCCACGGTATCGACCATCGCCACATCAGTATCTTCGATCGCCTCTCCAGCAAAGATCGATTCGAGGTAACCCTCCCACAGATCTAAGGTTTCTGGGGTGGTAAACCTTGCTCCAGGTCCGTCCACCAATTCATCTGTGCGACGGCACCAAGCGTATATCGCCCAAATAGCCCGCCGTTTCGCTTCTGGCATCAGCAGCGTACCCAGGTAAAAGGTGCGGGCATATTTCGCTGTGATTTGGCGACAGAGCTCATAAGCGTCGTCTAAGGAAGCCAGCGTTTTCATGCGTGGTTGTTCGGACAGTTGCAGCATTGGTTGCAAGCAAGGAGCGTCTTTAGATGCCAGAATTCTGGGTTGGGAATTCAGGGATTTTGAGTTGTAGGCCACTACTAATATCTAAATTCTAAAATTATTAATTCTGGGACTGACGGCTCGCAATGGCCTGCGCTGTCAGCTTACCAGAAAGTACGGCTCCTTCCATACTGGCAAGATAACGTTGCATGGTGTAATCGCCCGTCAGATAGAAATTGGGGATCGGTGTGATTTGGGAGGGACGGTAATTTTGGCGTCCGGGAGTTGCTTTGTACACCGACCTCGGCGTCTTGACGACGTGATATTTTATTAATTTAGCCGGTTTGTTACCACAAAAGCGATCGGGAAAGAGATTTTCCAGTTCTTTCAGGGTGGCGGTGACAATTTCGTCATCAGATTTGGAAATCCAGTCCTTCGCCGGTGCGAGGACTAATTCCAGCATGGAGCGATCGGGATTGGCATATTCCCGACAGGTGTTGCTCATGTCCGCATAGACGCTCAGTAAGGGCGATCGCGAAAACAGCAAGTGATCGATATCCGTGAGTTTACAGTCAAACCACAGATGCACGTTAATCACCGGCACCCCTTCTAACTCCTTGAGTTGCTGGAAATATTCCAACTCCCACCAAGATTTGGGTAACATCACTTTTAGAGGGTCCACGGGCATTGCCGAGACGTAAATATCTGCGGTCAAGATTTCATCAGGTTTTCCCTCGATGCCTCGGACCTCAAATCCCCGGACTGCACCTTGTTCGTCGAGCAAAAACTCTTTAATTGGTGCGTTTAACCGGACCTCACCCCCGCGATCGGTAATGTGGTCCACAATGGGTTGACAGAGCCGTTCTGTCGGGGATCCATCTAAAAACGCCATTTTTGAGCCGTTTTTCTCTTGCAAAAACCGATTCAGTGCTGTCAGCAGGATGGTTGCGGAAATTTCCTCGGGGTTGATGAAGTTGAGCGCCTTGGACATGGCGATGAAGACTTCTTTTTCGACCCTATGTGGAATCTTTTTCAGTTTCAGCCATTCAGAGAAAGAATATTTATCCATCTCTTCGACATATTTCTGCCCTTGCACCATTGCTGGGATCAGGCCGATGCCAAACTGAATTTTCTCCGGCCAGGTTAGCATATCGTTATTTCCCAAGATTGCCATCACCCCATTGAGAGGGGCGGGCAGGTCCGGGAAATCAAACCGGGAGTAGGTTCCTGGGGCCTCCGGCTGGTTAAAGATCATGGTATGTTCTTTCCACTGCAGCCGGTCTTCGATGCCTAATTCTCCAAACAGTTGCAACATATTGGGATAGGCACCAAAAAAAATGTGCAGCCCAGTTTCGTACCAGTCCCCGTCTGCATCTTTCCATGCTGCTACTTTCCCCCCAAGGACGTCCCGGCGTTCCAGGACTATGGGGGTATGACCCATGTCAGTCAGATATTTCGCGCAGGAAAGTCCTGCTAAACCCGCTCCTGCGATCGCCACGCGCATTGGTTAATAATCCCCTCGTTGAGATTCTTTAAGATAGTGTTAAGTTTTTTGAGTTGCCTCTCATTATACCTTTGCAAACTGTTACATTTTCTTTTTTCACGGCCTTTTTGCAAAATAAAGTTGGGCCATCCCCTAGGCGATCGCCCATCGCACCCTCTAATCCCCTCGGACAACGGGGATAACTTCTTGTTAATTGAGTATCAACACTCGTTTTCCCAGAGAGCAACCCCGGTTTTTATCCATTAAAATTACAGCTTGACAATTCTACTTTGTTAAAATGTTATTTAATATGGCCTCGGGAGCTCCTCCTTGCCGAGTAAGAGCTCGACAGCTAAGGCTACACCTAAATCTCGCGCTACATCCGCACTGTTGCCGAATTTTTGCCTGGGGAACCGCTGAAATCCTGAGTGAGCTCTCGTTGACGGCCCTACAATCAATGATATAATCGGCGATTGATTCTGTTTACTGGTGTCATGAGCCGGAAATGTGACCCCATAAAGGCGAAGGGGTCCAGACAACTCGGGTTTAAGGAGTCTAGGCATTTTCCACGCCCGATTCTATAAACCCCTTAGAACAGTAGTCTTGACTCAGTGTTCAACAGAATTTGGCGATCGCACTGAGCTTGGCCCGTGCGATGATAGAGATCCTTTGGGTTTTGACAAACCATAATGTAGGGAAGCGATCGCAAATGGACACAGAGTTGCTCATGCCAGTTCTAACCGCTCGATTCCCACCCCAACGGTCTAGTCACCCTCTAGTCCTGTTGTCAAACGGAATCCTATCAGAACCAAGGCTGAGCCAGTACCTGCAGCCTCCCAAATAGGGATGCTCTTCCTAGAGCAAATTCCATCGGAGATCACAAGTTCACGAAGTGGTGCATCCTCTCAATAGACCCGTCAGGTTTGGATAGATCAGAGCAATAGAAAGGAGTAGCGATCGGGACAATCTCATGACAGACCATTTATGACCCTAGAGAATAACCATTATTATCAATTTGTTAAGTTTTATGGGTTTACTCTTAATAATTCACTCACCTTGCCAACAGAATCTTGGCATTAAAAGAACGATGAATTATACGCCAAACCTTTAGAACCAGAAATTACGGAGGGAGCGATGAGTATAATTCTAATTGTGGATGATAGCGGTACGGTACGCGAAATGGTATCGGACATTCTGAAAAAAAGCGGCTTGGAAGTGATTGAAGCATCCGACGGATTAGAAGCCAAAGAACAAATTCAGGCTAAGCCTCCGGATTTAGTCGTCACCGATATTGTGATGCCTAAAATGAACGGTTATGAACTCTGTCGGTGGTTAAAAAACGACCCGAAAGCCCAGAATATTCCGGTTATCATGTGTACGAGCAAAAGTCAAGAGTTTGATCGATATTGGGGCATGAAACAAGGAGCGGATGCCTACATCACGAAACCATTTCGCCCCGCCGAACTGATTCAAACTATTAAACAACTTCTGCGCTGATCCGACCCTGGGGTGGCATCAGACTCGGGAGTAGCGGTTAACTCACCGATGCCCTCGCCTGTTCGAGGGCAGGTTCCTATTGTGGGCGCGGCTTCATACCCGGAAAGGGAGTGGGGCCTTAAACGAATAAACCAGCCTATGCGGGGGCGAGTATATATAAGATAGACTGGCATCGCGATCGCCCCTAGAGCTTTTGATAAATACAATGTAGCTACTGGTATAGATACCAGGGCCGAAGCACTGAACCCAGGGAGCCAGGAAACTGGGATGTGAGCAGGAAACGAGGGACCTATCTGTCAGCTAGGGCGTCGGTACAGGATTTAATAAGTGGGACCCGAAACTAGATTTCACGGCCCGGATTTATGACTCTCCTTGCAGCAATTGTGTCAAAACATCGGGTTTCTAACCTTTAGGGTACTGATGCTTTAGGGTTTAAGGGGCGGCGCGATCGCGGTTCGATGGTGTGCGGATCAACTTGATACTGTGCTGCTGCGGCAGACATCGGCAGTTCCAACAATTCTGGATTTCCCAGTAGTCTCGGGACCGAAGGAGAAATCGGTGCTATCCCTAACACCCGGATAATCTCTGTAGCAACCGCTTCAGCTAACAGGGGGGGAACAGAATTCCCGATTTGGCGGAATCCGTGCCATTTGGTGACATGGAAGCGAAACCAATCGGGGTAAGAATGCAGACGCGCCGCCTCCCGAACGGTAATACAACGGGGTTCAAAGGGATGAATGGGACGAGGGGAAGTATAAGCACCGCGATTACTGGGGGTTCCTGCTCTTAATGTATTACATAATCCCTGGGGATTTAGCTTGTGGAAGCGGCTGATGGGTTCGGATTTGCCCGGAGGGGTGGCTTTGAAGCGGTCGATCGCGCGTTGGGTGTGCTGGGTGCGATGGTTTCCGGTGAGAATGCTGCGATCGCCCTCCCGGGGATAGGCGTAATTGTGAGAAGGTGCAGAGAGTGCCTGCATCTGAATTCCATAAGCACTTGCGGGTGGGTATTTGTAGGAAATCCAATCGCGATCGAGCAATTCCGCATACTGTTCTACCCTTGGCAAATCTCGAATCGCCTCCAAAACCGTTGGCGTTGCAGGCAGATCCGATAAATTGCGTAACTTTTTGCATCCCGGAGGATTGGTAATGGGGGTGGGATAGTTCGGTAAAGACAATCCCTCGCGACATCCGATTAAAAAGAGCCGTTCGCGATTTTGGGGAACACCATAATAAGCCGAGTTAAGCACTTGATAGGGAGTCAGAACCTGATAACCGCAGTGGTGAAATTTATCGATAATTTCTTCTAAAAGCTGCTTATGGGGACCGATGGTTAATCCCCGAACATTTTCCATTACAAAATACTTCGGTTGGAGTTCAGTCACGATGCGGATGAAGTGAAACACCAGGGAATTGCGCGGGTCATCTAAAGCGCGTTTACCCATCAGGGAAAAGCCTTGACAGGGGGGACCTCCAAAAAGCACATCAATCTCGCGGCTGCCGATTTCCGACTGGGTTCTAATCTCTTTCCCAGTTACCTCTACCACACTTCTGCACAAGACTTTCCATTTTGGAAAATTATATTCATGGGTGGCACAATGGATCGGGTCGATTTCTACTGCTGCAAGCACGTCAAAACCCGCCTGTTCAAAACCCAGGGTCATCCCGCCTGCACCGGCAAATAAATCTACAGCGATCGGTCTAATTTGGGGATTCATAAATGCGACGGGTCCTGCATAAGTATGGGGAAATGAGGTCCTATTCTACCATGATTTTGAGCTAATTTTATGCGGCTTGTAAACCTAAAATAGACTCGCCTCGCGCTTCTTTGTCCGGGAGTTCTCCGTTCAATTGCCACAAGTTTTCTAAAATATCATCGGTAGGTTGAAAGTCATAGTTTTGCATCACACATTTATTTATTTTGGCATGGAGTTTAGATAATTTGCTGGTGGGTTCAGCAAAAAATTCTTATCCAGTTGAATGATTTTTAAAAGCATTTACCCGCTTTAGGTGATAACGGTATGAAGTTTGCAGACAGAAGTTGATATCGTTTAAACCCGGGGGTTTCTGGCTTTTTCGAGCAAAATACCCGGTGCAGGAGTGCGATCGCCCTCAGATTTGATACCATAAACTTACAACAAAGCAGCATCAGGGTCCAAGGTGGGATAAATCGTTGTCGTGATTTTTTCCCGGGAGTCGGTGAGTTGGGAATAGCGGAGGGTTTCCACTTGCTTAATTCCCCCCGGTAATTGTTCTACTTTAAAGTCTACGCTGAATTCTTCCAAGGGTTGAGTGGAACAGAGTTCTGCAATAATTGCTTCATGCAGCAGGGTGAAGCGGAAACAGAGGGGAACGGATAAGGTATTTTGAAATCGAAAGTCTTTGTATCCATAAACTACTGTAGCATCGGAACCCAATGGGGCGAAACGGGTTTCTTCGGTGTAGATATCTTGGGAATGGGGATGGCGTTCTAGGGCATTTAAACCGGCTTTGAGGATTAAAACATACAGGAGTCCGGGGAGTTGACATAAACCGCCACCAAACTCGTATTTTAGTTGATTGTTGACGATCGCCCGACTTTCTAGGTATCCCTTTTGTTGGCTGGGTTCTCCGACTAAATGCCAAAATGAAAAGATTTGACCCGGGTGGATGGGGACATTTTCAATGCAGGCGATCGCTGTGGCTAAATTATGCTTTTTATTTTCTAAATAACTGTTATTAGGGATAATTTGTTTAACAATTATTTGACATTCAAATAATTCTAGCATCCCGGGTGAGAGTCGGGGGTTTTTTACAAACTTTCCCAGGTTACCAGTGATTAAATCAACTATGTATCGTTGAGTAAGTTTTCCCTTTCGCTTGGAAGAAGGCGGAATAACTTGTTTGACTCTGGTGAGAAGATGCGCCCGGTTAAATTTGGAAAGTGGTTTGAATAAATTGGCCTTCATTGTTTTACCGTATAGTAAAGAATGCGGGAACAGATTGTCTTAAAATTATCTTTGTTGGGAAAAATAGACTCCCTTTCGAGAAGGGTGAAAGTTCCCCCTAAGACACCGTTACCGTAAGGGCTAAAAACCGGGTTTTTCACCTAACCTCTGCAATTTAATCCCAAATCTGGGCCAAAAACCCAATTTTTTGTCCCTATCGGTCTCTCATCCTGCCTATATCCCTGCTTGAAAAAATAGGACCCTGAAAAAATGCTGGAAATATAGCTAACCGAGGCATGGAAAAATTCCCCTAAAAATGAGGGGGACTGGTTTGATGGACGGGAGTCAATTGGTTTTTTGGATTATAACTCAGGGTGAGGCGATCGCCTCTACTTATTGTGTTAATGAAGGGGCAGTTTTTATCTATAAAAAGGAAAATTGTTAGAGAGGGAGTCTTGTAGGAATTGCCTAATTCTACAAAGGAGTGGGAGCATCTTGCTCCCTACCGCTGCAAAAAAGCGATCGCCGCCTTTGAAAACTGGGACAAAAAAGAGGCGATGCCGAGATTAGGGAAATCGCGACGCCGCCGCATTTTCTGGGATATGCTACTAGATAGGTCTGGGTTCTAAACGCTTCAAAGCTTAATCAAGATTCCCACAATCGAGAAATAGACTAACAAGTTTTGAGGTCCGGACTGTTGCATTCCCATCGCTTCACCAAGGTAACGCGGACCCGGGGGGTAGAATCGCGACGGAGAATTTTGATTTTTGCCCTGAGTTCTAATTCACTCAGTACACATTTGACTTGAGTTAACGTCAATCCAGACAATTTAGCCAACTCTTGGGGGGCGATCGCATCTTGTTGCTTCAGGGCTTCAAGTACCGCCCGAATATGTTCGGGCCGGGGTTCTAGGCGAAAATATCCAAACGACGACATTTTCCAACTCCTGGGAATAATGCGTTAACGTCGATTCGTGGCTTACCTTCCTCCAGCTATCCGTCCTGAATGAACCCGAAACGGGTCATAAACCGTACCATTTGTACAGCAGCCAGGAAAAACACCGGGAAGCGGTAAGTCTCGCCCCTCACACCATCAATGCTTTTGCTTGCCAGCCAACCCCCTCCACCGAGGCGATCGGCAATACTCCTCAATCTCTAGTTTAGCCTCCGAAAACCCACTCAAGACCAAAAGTCAACTCCCACAAGCCAGAAAAAGCCGATATTCTGGGGAGTCATTACAGCATCAGCAGGACTTAGGCATTTTTGGAGGACCAACCCTAAATGTAGAGGCGATTCCCGAATCGCCTCTACATTTAGGGATTCTTGTTACAGATTGCGTAAGTCCTGATGGGGTTTTCCCAGCCACCCTGTAGGAGAGTTGCCCGGACTGAGGCTAAAACCCCTACAGTGCTGAGGCAAGATAGAATAAAGTCATAAAAGCAATATCCTGAGTATTGCAACTTAGGGTTAACTGTTATATCGCCACTATTCGTGGCGATCGCTTCTTGTAAAAAGTTCCAACTAGCCAACCAACCCAAAAACAGTTTAATTGTTAATCCAAGCAGTAAAACACGAGAGGTGGAGACAACAGCATGGGCAAAGTAGTCGGCATTGACCTGGGGACAACCAACTCAGTGGTCGCAGTAATGGAGGGAGGCAAGCCGGTGGTGATTGCCAATGCAGAAGGAACGCGGACAACTCCCTCCGTGGTCGGTTTTAGCAAAGAAGGGGAACTGCTAGTGGGGCAAATGGCCCGACGGCAAGCAGTGCTCAATCCCCAAAATACCTTTTATGCCATCAAGCGGTTTATGGGCCGTCGCTATGCGGAACTTTCCCAGGACTCCAAGCGAGTTCCCTACACGATCCGACGCGATGAAGAGGACAACATCAAAATCAAATGTCCTCGCCTCAAAAAAGACTTCTCCGCCGAAGAAGTCTCGGCGATGATTTTGCGGAAACTGGTGGATGAAGCCAGCCGCTATCTAGGAGAACCCGTAACCGGCGCAGTGATTACCGTTCCGGCTTATTTTAACGATGCCCAAAGACAAGCCACCCGCAATGCTGGACGGATTGCCGGGATAGACGTCAAGCGGATCATCAATGAACCGACAGCCGCCTCATTAGCCTATGGCTTTGATCAGCTAGATTATAAAACCATTCTCGTCTTTGACTTAGGGGGAGGAACCTTTGACGTTTCTATCCTAGAAGTGGGGGATGGAGTGTTTGAGGTGAAGTCTACCGCTGGGGATACGCAGCTTGGGGGCAATGATTTCGATAAGAAAATTGTAGACTGGCTGGCGGAGCAATTCCTAACGGCAGAAGATGTAGATTTGCGACGCGATCGCCAAAGTTTGCAGCGGTTGATTGAAGCAGCGGAAAAAGCCAAAATTGAACTCTCGGGCGTGCAAGTCACCGACGTCAACCTGCCCTTTATCACCGCCACAGCAGAAGGACCCAAACACCTCGAAACCAAACTCACGCGATCGCAATTTGAAGCCCTCTGCGGCGACCTCATTCGACGACTTCGCATTCCCCTCAAGCGGGCATTCACCGACGCAGGAATGACCCCCGCCCAAATCGATGAAGTTGTCCTAGTCGGCGGTTCCACCCGCATTCCCCTGGTCAAAGAACTGGTCCGCAGCTTAATCGATCGCGAACCCAATCAAAACGTCAACCCCGATGAAGTCGTCGCCGTAGGTGCCGCCATCCAAGCTGGAATTCTCGCCGGAGAAATCCGCGACGTCCTGCTATTAGACGTTACTCCCCTTTCCGTGGGACTCGAAACCATCGGCGGAGTCATGAAAAAATTAATTCCCCGCAACACCACCATTCCCGTGCGGCGTTCTGATATCTTTTCTACATCGGAGAATAATCAAACCGTTGTAGAAATTCATATCGTCCAAGGGGAACGGGAAATGGTTGCCGATAATAAATCCCTAGGACGATTTAAATTGACCGGAATTCCTCCGGCACCTCGGGGAGTTCCCCAAATTCAAGTATCCTTTGATGTGGATGCCAATGGAATTTTGCAGGTGACTGCCTTAGACCGCATGACCGGGCGTGAGCAGAGTGTGGTGATTCAGGGGGCATCTACCCTCAGCGAATCGGAAGTGGTGCGGATGATTCAAGAGGCCGATGAATATGCCCAAGTCGATCGCGAACGCCGGGAACGAGTCGAAAAACGCAACCGAGTCGAAGCCTTAGCTTATCAAGCGGAACGTCAACTCAGAGAGGCGACTTTGGATTATGGAATCCAATTTGTGGCCCCCCATCGCGGACGGATTGAAACCGCCATCCGAGATCTGCGCCAGAGTTTAGAACGGGGAGACGAACGGGGAATTGACTTAGCCCAGTCTGACCTTCAAGATGCAGTCTATGAACTGAACCGGGAAATTTATCGGCGCACTCAAGAGACGGAAGAGGAAGAGAGTATTTTTGGCTCAATCCGCCGTGCTTTTACCGAAGATCGATCGGAACGAGACTCGGTGAAAGATGATTTCTTCGAGACTGCTTATCGGCAACCGCGAGAAATCTATCCCGGAGACAGTCGCGGACCCCAATCCCGTGACCTTTATTCCGGAGACAGTCGCGGACCCCAATCCCGAGAAATCTATCCCGCAGACAGTCGCGGACCCAAATCCCGAGAAATCTATCCCGCAGACAATCGCGGATCCCAACCGCGAGACTTTTATCCCGGGGACAGTCGCGGACCCCGACGCCGGGGACGGTCCTCGGTCTCCGGGACAAGTAGCCCAAACCGTTACAATAATCCCTACCAGGATGAAGATTGGGATGATGATGATGAAGAGTGGTTGTAAAATCAAGCGTGCGCGAACGATTTTGGATTGCGATCGCGCTTTGGTGAGGGTGAGGGCGGTTCGGTAGGGTCCCCTCGCGCCGTGGCAGCGGCAACCCAACCGCAGTCCCCCCCATAACTCCAAGGTCGTCCGTCCATCTAATTGATAACAATCCAAAATCTAACGTCTAAAATCGCGGATATGCAGAACTGGCGCAATTATTACGAAATTCTCGGCTTGACGAAAGAATCCTCTACGGAGTCGATTAAAAAAGCCTACCGGCGACTGGCAAGGCAGTATCACCCCGACCTGAATCCGGGCAATAAAGCCGCCGAGGAAAAATTTAAGGACCTCTCGGAAGCGTATGAGGTCCTCTCGGACCCGAACAAGCGGGCGCAATACGACGAATTTAGTCGGTTTTTGGGCAAGAAAGGATTTAAAGGGCGCACAGCGGTGCGGCCCCCAACCTGGAACAGTCGCAGCAATCCGTTTGCGGCAGGGTCGTCCCAGGAACCTCGCAGTTCGAGCAATTTCTCGGAATATGCCAATTTTGACAGCTTTGTCGATGAACTCCTGGGCCGTCGGGAAACCCGGACCGCTGGGGTGGGGGTAGGGACGACCACCACGGCCAGCGATCGCGATGCCTTTCAACCGCGCACGACCAAAACCGCCTACACTATTCCGGCCCGTCCTAACCCCCGGGATGTGGAAGCGCGTCTAACATTACCCCTGGAAAAAGCCTATACCGGGGGTCGGGAACGGATTCGCCTGGAAGATGGGCGATCGCTGGAAGTCACGATGCCCACGGGAATGGTCACGGGTCAGCGGATTCGCCTACGCGGTCAAGGCATGAATGGGGGGGATTTGTATTTAAAAATCACTGTTGCCCCCCACGGGTTTTTTAAGGTTGAAGGTGCAGATATCTACTGTGTTCTGCCCATTTCCCCCTGTGAGGCGGTCCTCGGTGGGGCAGTGGAAGTACCGACCTTGGATGGGTTGGTGAAAATGACTCTCCCCCCAGGAGTGGGACCGGGTAAACGGTTGCGCCTTGCTAATAAGGGCTATCCCACCGGCGATGGCAAGCGGGGTGACCAACTCGTAGAAATTGTCATTGCCGTACCCAAACAGGTGACGGACCAGGAACGAGAACTCTACGAAAAATTGCGTCAGATTGAAACGTTTAAGCCGCGTCAGGATTTGCTTCTCTAGGGATAAGACTGGGTGAGGGCGCAGGCATTTCCTTCAGTTGCCTCCGCCCAAAAGAGTAGCCTTAAATACAATATGAAACGGCCATAGTTTTTTATAGCATTGCCGTGAGATGATTTCCCTCCACTCTCTACAATCCGTTGGGGAAATAGGATAAGCTAATGGGAAGAAAATGTTCAAACCCCTAACTTTTGGGGTTTGAAAATTGCCAAAGTCTACAATCTCCCGATCTATAGGGGCTAAGAACAGGCAGAAGAGGCACATATCTGGCTCAGTTGTAAGGGCCAAAGGGCTATCAGCTCTTGCGTTCCTCAACTATCCATCGCTGACTTGGGACTATATTGAATAAACATGAGAGCGTGATGCGATCGCGATTGTCACCTTACATTGCTGCTGTCTGTTCGGCTGGCCTGGTTGTAGCCGGAGTTTGGGCCCTGGCTAAGTCGGAAATCGAACGCAACCGTCAGCAAAATCGCGCCGACGTCTTGCTTCAACTCAGTACGAAGCGAGCTAAACTCGAACGGGCCTTGAACTCCCGACTGTTTATTACTCGGGGTCTGGTTGCCTACGTTTCTAACCATCCGAACGTTACCCCTCAACAATTTCAGCGCCTTGCTGAAGTCATGGTCTCTGAGCAAACGGGGATTCTGAATATTCAGTTGGCTAAAGATAATATTATCAGTCATCTTTATCCGTTCGAGGGTCATGAACGCGCCCTGGGTCTCCATCTCCTGGAACATCCAGTCACTCAGAAAATTGTCCAGCACACTATCCAAAGTAAAACTACCGTCGTTGCCGGTCCGACGCCGTTAGTTCAGGGGGGTAAGGCATTCGTTAGTCGCACTCCCATTTTTCTATATTCCCCCGATAGTCCCGGTGAGGGTGCTTACTGGGGTCTGGTGGCGATCATCATTGACCCGGAGGTGATCTTCACCGATGCCAAACTCCTCCCAGTCAATAAGCCGATCGCCACTCCTACAGGACGCCAACCCGCCCGCGCTCCATCTGGCTTTAATACTCCCATTCCCGTGGAGTACGCCATTCGCGGACAAGATGGCTTAGGGTCCGAAGGGGCAGTATTTTTCGGGGATCCAGACCTGTTTAATCGTAACCCGATTCTCCTAGATGTTTCCTTACCTAGCGGGTCCTGGCAAATGGCCGCCGTTCCCTTGGGCGGATGGCCCGTAAGTAGACCCATTGGCTGGTTGTACTCTCTCGGCGGCTTTTTAGCCTTTTCCTGTGGATTATCGACCTTTATCTGGGTCAGAAAACCTTGGGAAATGCAGTTAGCAGTGGAACGGGCCACCTCGGCCCTCCAGAAGAGTCAGGAACGGTATGCGATCGCCGTTGCCGGGGCCAATGATGGCATCTGGGACTGGGATTTGAAGGCCCAAGAAATCTATTTTTCCCCCCGGTGGAAGTCGGCGATCGGTTGTCATCCCCACGAACTCGGGTCTAACCCCGATGAATGGTTCAGTCGCATTCACCCCGATGATTTGGAACGAGTCGAAGGCGATATCCACGCCCACTTAAAAGGACGTAGCCCTCACTTACAAACGGAATATCGCATCTTGCATAAAAATGGGTCTTACCTGTGGATGCTGGTTCGGGGGATGGCGGTTCGGGATGCTTCGGGCAATCCCTATCGGTTTGCCGGGTCTCAAACTGATATTACCGATCGCCGACGGGCGCAAGAAGCTTTGCGTGTCTCTCAGGAAAAGTTTTCCAAAGCCTTTCGCGCTTCTCCTGATGCGATCGCCATTACTACTCTGGCGGAAGGGCGTTATATTGAGGTCAATGATCGCTTTTTAGAAATGTCCGGCTTTGAGTGGGCTGAAGTCATCGGCAACAACTCGACTGAGCTGAATGTTTGGGTCTATGAAGCCGAAAAAAGCGCCTGTATTGACGAATTACAAACCTCGGGTCGAGTCAGCGATCGCGAAATCCACTTTAAAATGAAGTCCGGGGAAATCCGAGTCGGCTTATTCTGTGCCGAATCCATCGTCTTAGAGGGCGTTCCCTGTGTGGTCTCCATTACCCGAGATATCACCGAACGCAAACAGTATGAACAAAAATTATACCATACAACCTCGGAACTGCAAGCCATTTTTAAAGCCCTTCCGGATTTATACTTTAAACTAGATACCAATGCCACAATTTTAGATTATCAAGGTGGCAAAGTATCCGACCTTTACCGGCATCCGGAACAATTCCTAGGCTGTAAAATTCATGAAGTTCTCCCCTCCACTGTCAGTCAAACCTTTACACAAGCTCTGCAGGAAGTTAAAGAAAATCGCGATTTAGTTTATCGAGAATATGCTTTACGAATAAACGATCGCATCAAATACTTTGAAGCGCGACTTCTCCCTTTGCTGGAAAACCAAATTATCGTCATTATTCGAGACATTACCAGTCGCAAACAAGCAGAAATCATGCTCTACCAGGCCAAAGAAGCTGCCGAAGCTGCCAACCAAGCCAAAAGTATGTTTTTGGCGAACATGAGCCATGAACTGCGGACTCCTCTGAATGCGATCGTGGGCTATAGTGAAATTCTCGAAGAAGAAGCCGAAGACATTGGCGTCCCCGATTTTATTCCTGACCTGAAAAAGATTCAGTTTGCAGGAAAGCATCTCTTGAGCCTAATTAATGATATTCTTGACCTTTCCAAAATTGAAGCGGGTAAAATGGATATTTACCTCGAAACCTTCGAGGTTGCCCAAGTGATCGATGCCGCAGTGGTGACCATTCACCCCTTAGTTCAGAAAAACGGCAATCACCTCCAGGTTAATGCTCCCCCCCATCTGGGCCAAATGTATTCGGATGTAAATAAAGTTCAGCAAGTGCTGTTAAACTTATTAAGCAACGCCGCTAAATTTACGGAAAATGGGACAATTACCTTAGAAGTGAGACTGATTCCCGACCGGATATTTCCCCCCAATCCTCCCCCGGACTGGATTGAATTTCGGGTGAGTGATACCGGAATTGGTATGACACCGGACCAGATGGAGCAGATTTTTAATGCCTTTACTCAGGCTGACCCCAGTACCACCCGCAAGTATGGGGGAACTGGCTTGGGACTGGCGATCGGGCAGCGATTCTGTGAAATGATGGGAGGGGCGATCTCGGTTTCTAGCGAAATCGGGTCGGGCTCAACCTTTACAGTCCGTCTACCTTACCGCTTTCAGTTTCCCGCTAACCTAATGGAATAACACAACCACCCAAAACCGCTGACGAGTTCAGGCATTGTTGTGAAAAGTATCCAGTTGAAGGAGGGGAAGGATGATAGGGGTTAAAACCGAGCTCGGGTTAAGAAAAGAAAGTAGGCATATAGCACTTCCCCTTGCCACAACTGGCAAGGGACAGTCTCAAGTGACCCGACTCATCCTCCATCCGGTTGTCAAAGACCTCCTTTCCTCTTTAGCCCGTGCAGGCAGGCTTTTTTCCCATAGCCCCACCCGATCGGGTGCGGCTGTTTCTACTGTAAAACTCCTAGGTTGCAACCCGGTCCCCCTAGGGTTCCGATTCAGCCCAGTTGTTCCCGTGTCAGTATAGGGAGGACTGCGATCGTGCTTTATCCAGAACAAGACCAACTGACCCTGGATTCAACCTTAGCTGATTTACCTTCCCATGATTTTCAAGTCCCCGCCTCTACCCTGGGACAGGTTGTCAGCCATGCATTTCAAACTCACCCGGAGTTACCCGGGGTGATGATTATTTCCGATGAACAACCCCCAGGCATCATTTCCCGCCGGAAATTTTTTGAATGGCTTAGTCGTCCCTACGGATTAGAAATTTATCTCAAACGCCCCATGTCCGTCCTGTGGAACACGATCCAAACGGTGGAAATCAAATCGGGCATCTATTCCCCGCCCCTGCATCTCCCGGCATCCTGTAAAATCCACAAAGCGGTTGATATTGCCCTGGCCCGGGACCCCCACCAAGCTTATGAACCGATCGCCCTGGTCCTCCCCGATGGACAAGTGCGATTTTTAGACTTACATATCCTCTTAGTCGCTCACTCTCGGCTATTCCAACTGGCAAACCAAACGATAGAAGAGAAAAAAGATGCGGCGATCGCTGCCAACCGCGCTAAAAGTCAATTTTTAGCGAATATGAGTCATGAACTGCGGACCCCGCTCAATGCCATCCTCGGTTACAGTGAAATGTTACAAGAAGATGCCGAAGATATGGGCCAACAAGACTTGAGCTTGGATCTGCAAAAAATTCACGGTGCCGGAAAGCATTTACTCGGGATTATTAACGATATCCTCGACCTGTCTAAGATTGAAGCGGGTCGCATGGAACTGTACTTAGAACCCTTCGACATTGAACCTACCCTCCAAGAAGTGGTCAGCACCATTGAACCCCTAATCGAAAAAAATGGCAATGCGATCGCTGTTCGGTTTGCGCCGGAACTTGGCTCAATGTGGGCTGACTTAACCAAAGTTAGACAAAATTTATTTAACCTCCTCTCCAATGCCGCCAAATTTACAGAAAATGGCACTATTTCCCTGGAAGTCACCCGCATCCCCAACCCTCAACCCCAAGATTCTGCCGATGCGGTCCTCTGTGCAGTGCTCGCACAACCGACAGATACGGGCTATTTAACGCCAGGAGTTCCTCACTCTGAATCCGATTGGATTTGCTTTAAAATCAAGGATACAGGAATTGGGATGACACCGGAGCAAATCAATCGGTTATTTGAGGCATTTACTCAAGCGGATGCCTCCACTACCCGGAAGTATGGCGGGACGGGCCTGGGATTGGCGATCGCCAAGCGGTTTTGTGAGATGATGGGGGGTGATATTACGGTCACCAGTCGGGAGGGAGAAGGGTCTACTTTTACGATGCTCCTGCCCGCACAAGTTAAAACCCTCCCCAACCTAGAACAGGATTGCTCCTCCACGGCAGACTTAGATGCACTCCCAGAGACGGCAAAAATGGTTTTGGTGATTGATGATGACCCTACGGTTCATGAGCTGATGCAGCGGTTTTTGAGGAAAGAAGGCTGGGGGGTGGCAGTCGCCTCCACAGGCGATCGGGGATTAGAACTGGCGAAGGAACTGCACCCGGATGCCATTACCCTCGATGTGATGATGCCTCATCAAGATGGCTGGTCCGTTCTGTGCGCCCTGAAAGCTGACCCAGAACTTGCCGATATCCCTACCATTGTCCTGACGATGATGGATAATAAGCCGATGGGGATGGCTCTAGGTGCTTCAGATTACATGACTAAACCCATCGATCGCCATCGATTGATCGCACTTCTGCATAAATATCAGCAACGCCAAGAAGAATCCTCTCCAGAAACAGGTCCCGTGGAATCCATTCTGATTGTGGAAGATGATCCGGCGACTCGGGAACTCCTCAAGCGCGTCTTGGAGAACCACGGCTGGAAAACTCTTGTAGCAGAGAATGGTCGTCGAGGTTTAGAGGCGATCGCCGCTCATCCCCCGGATTTGATTTTACTGGATTTGATGATGCCAGAAATGGATGGATTTGAATTTTTAAATGCTTTAAAACAATATCCCCTGTGGCGATCGATTCCCGTCGTAGTCATGACGGCAAAAGATATTACTCCCCAAGAGTATTTGCAACTCAAAGGCTCAGTCCAAACCATTCTCCAAAAACAAGGGTTAAGTTTTGATCGTCTTTGCACCGAAATTCGCACCATGATCGCTGAAGCTTGTCAGCACCAAAAAGTTGGATGATACCTCTTTCCGTTACTCTAGGGGCAGGAAAATCAGACCTACACCTCAGCCGAGAAGAAAAAGAGCTAAACAAGCCCGATTTTTTGAAAAAATTTATCGCTCTAATTCCCAAATAACTGAACCCCAATCCAGTTGGAAAAATCGTTTTTATAGATGTCTGGATTAGGTGCAAAATTATGGCAAAAACCTTTTTTTTGGTTGCTGAATAGGGGTGGAATTAGTTCTCGTGGGCCAACTTAGAATAAACTCGGTTGAATAATAGTTTCATCGAGTCTTTTTTGCGCCATTTCCTGGTATTTTTTGACCAATTCACAACCGATAAATTTTCTTTCATGCTTGAGTGCTACCACGCCCGTTGTCCCGGACCCGGTAAATGGATCTAGTACAATATCGCCTTTTTGAGTGGAGGCCAATAGGCAAATTTCGACTAAGGGTTCTGGATAGACTGCAAAATGGGTATCTCTGAATTTCCCTAGGGGAATTTCCCAAACGGTTCTCTTGTTTCTGCCTTTCGGGTGAAACGCTTGATCCCATCGGCTATCATGGAGGTTCTGATTTCCTGAGTTTTTACCATTTTCTGGGGTGCTATTTCGTTTGCCAAAGTGATTCCTTCCACCTTTCATTTTTGAGTGTTCGGAAAAAGTAACATGAGGTTCCCGGATGGCATCAGCATCGTAATAGTAGTCACTGGTTTTAGAAAAGAGAAAGATGTATTCATGTTCGGTGGTCGGTCGATTTTTAACCGATGAAGGCATGGCATTGGGCTTTTTCCAAATGATATCGCTGCGGAGAATCCATCCGCTATCTTTTAATGCAAATGCGACCCGCCAAGGAACGCCTATGAGTTCTTTGTTTCTGTAGGTGTCGCCTAAGTTGACCCAGAGTAATCCATTCTCTTTCAATTTAGGCTTTAATCGGGTAAAGCAAGTGACTAGGTTTTCAATATAATCATCGAGGGTCTGTTCTCTGCCAATTTCATCGGGACAATCTTCTTCTCCCGTATAGTTTCTATGGCCGAAATAGGGAGGGCTAGTAATGATTACTTGAATGCAGTTCTCGGGAATGATTGGAGAGGCAGTGCGGACGTCTCCGTGAATGACTGTGTTGATTATGGAGGTAAGATTATCCATGATTTAAAATTTTTTGAATATATTTGTTGAACTCAATTTGAGTGCTATCATCAAAGCCTAGAAAATTGTTAGGATTCATATTAAAATGAAAAACTCTGTCAATCTGAGCATTAATATTGCCTAATTCAGAAACCGACCAATTCTGTGCTATAATGACCGCGATGATATGATAGCGGCTATCATCGGCTTTTAGCTTACTTACGGCAGCCATTATATCTCGGGTGAATAGATGTGCATGGCCGCCCCCTTCCGTTTCTCTCGTTTTAATGGGCAACAAGATTGTTTCTGTTGAGTTGCCCTCTAAAGGGGTCAGGACAGCAGAAACATCGACGGTATGGTTACCAATTTTAATCTGTTTATCTGCTATAGCAATTTGCTGGTACTTGCCATAGTTGCCATAGATTGCAAAATAGTTTTGGAAGGCTGTAATTAAGGCGGTTCTGACACTCGCCTCTAGGTGATGACCTTTGATGCTTCGCCGTGAACCTTCTAGGCGATCAATGACCACTTCTCGGACTGTCAGCCAATCAAAACTGCGGACGAATGATCTATATTCCAGTATTAATTCAACCAGTGTATCGGTTTCTGCACCTCTTTTATCCAGAATTTCTAGCTTTCTCATGCGAGCAATTAGAGGGGCTAGTCTTTGCTGAGGAGCATCTCTAATCATCCAGGCAAAAAAGTAGAAACAGGCTTTGGGGTGTGGGTAAACTCTTCCAATTCCATCAAAGAGCAAAGGGCGTTTTTCTTCAGATTCTAGATAGCAAGCATAAATAATAGATTCGATTTGCGCTCTATGGGCTGACATCAAAATTGCATTTAATTCTTGATGGGAGCTTGTTATTCTCTTGGCAGTCTTTTCGACCCAATCATAAAAGGGTTTAGCTTGATCAGCCAGTTTGGATAGTTCGATTAAGCGGTAGTGGGTAATATCTACTTGATGAACTATAATTTTATTCATACTAAGTTTTGCTGATTTTATTTGGCTGATTAGGCCATCATTATTACTAGAGTGGCATTAACCCATTAAAAATGGCGGGGTTTGCAAATTTCAGAGTTTTACAAGAACTATATTAGGGTTTGCTGAAAAAGTTATAAAAAGCAGGGGGGGTAAATGAACAAGAGGCCCCTATTCCTGCACCAATAAACAG
>NZ_JAMXFA010000101.1 GCF_025370785.1 Laspinema olomoucense D3b | reverse complement strand
TATGCAGTTACGCAAAATTAATTGCATATTCTTTTCCTAGATTTTCGAGGACATTAGTGACATAATCAACTAAATTTTGCCAGTTTTTATAAGCTTCAATTTTAATCCATTCATGTTTGATAAACTTCCATAAAATTTCAATTAAATTCAGTTCCGGGGAATAAGGAGGTAACCAAAATATTTCCAGGTTTTTAGTCTCCCATTCTTCTAACTTTCCCACGACTGCCTTACTGGTGTGAATTGAGGCTTGGTCCATTACTACGACAGTTCTTTTAGTTATCTTTTTACTAAATTTATCTAAGAACTTAATCAACTTGGCGCTGTTTAAGTTTCCCGAATACAACTCATATTCTAATTCATTTTGGCGATTCATTACTCCTAATATATTTAGGCGCTTACTAGAAGCACTGGGAATCACAGTTCTCTCTTTTTTATCTTGCCATCCATAAGGTATTGAGGGAGTTAAAGACATTCCTGATTCATCTAAAAATCGTAAGTCAATTTTTCCGGTTTTATCTAATTCTTTTAGCTCTTTTAGTTTTTCTAACTTGAACTCATATTCCCAGTCAAAGGGACTTCCAGCGAGTCCTCTCTTCATTCTCCTCCAGGTCATTCCCAACTGTTTTGCTCCTCTTTTTATTGTATCTTTACTTACCTTAATTCCCCATTCCTCTTGAACTTGGTTAATGACCTTGTTTAAATTTTTAGGTTCGGCTTTTATCCACTCCCTAACTTGCTGTTTTTGAGGAGTTGTTAACTTGGGTTTTCTTCCTCTTCCCGGTTGGTCATACAACCCCGGTAATTTACTTTGTTCCCAGTGTTGAAACCAGTATTGCAGGGTTCGACGACTTATTTTAAAAACTTCCAATAATTTTTCCATTTTAAATCCTCTATGACTTAAAAGAATACAATGAGCTCTTTGCCTAACTTTATGATGCTGGCTATCATGATAAATTCTTTCTAGCATTTTTTCAGTTTCGGGACATAAATTTATAAATTTCATGGCTGACTCTCCTTTTTCTGCGTTTTAATGCCTAATATTGCATATTTTACATTAAACTTGGTAAATATGCAATTAATTTTGCATGACTGCTTA
>NZ_JAMXFA010000079.1 GCF_025370785.1 Laspinema olomoucense D3b | reverse complement strand
ACGATACGCAATTGTAAAGAAATGTTACAGTTTTGTACATATCGTGGTTATTGTGGTTATTATGTAAGTACGCAATAAACTGAACATAGAGAGGATCATCCAATGACTAATGCAAAAATCAAACAAGTATATGTTGATCGCCTACTTTCTTACAATAAAACCAAGTTGAACTCTATGAAAAAATTAGAGTTATTAGAGTTCGCAAAAAATTGTTTAATTCCTAATGCAGAAAACATGACAAAACCTGTAATGGTTCAAGAATTAATCGAGTTGAAAGAAGATTTAGAAGAAGGATATAATCAATCCTCTAAATCTTCTAAACCGGCTATTGAAGTCGGTGAAGAAGTTTCTAAAGATTCAACACAAAAAGAGGTTGTAACTAATCTAAAAAATCATCCTGCTATGAATTGGGGTTTACCAGTATTTTCAAAAACACAATTGAAATCTATGAAACGTAGTAATTTAGAAGATTTTGCGGAAAAATGTTTAATTACCGATGTCAAAAATAAAAGTAATGATATGCTTGTTAATCAATTACTTGAATTAAAAGAGCGTTTAAAAGCTGAGTCTAAACTCTCTAAACCCTCTAAACCCTCTAAACCCTCTAAACTGGCTATTAAAGCCACTGAACAAACCACTGAAGAAGATACTGAAGAAGCTACTGAAGTACCCACTGAAGAAGTTTCTGAAGAAGTCTCTGAAGAAGATATTGAATTATCAAAATGTGAAACTTCAGATGATTTTCAAAAACTTTTGCGAAATATTCGGGGAATGATTCGTTCTGATTCCGAGGATGAGTTAATCGACAATTTAGACGTTGAACAACGTAAGTTAGTAGCTTTAATCGATTCTTATGGCTATTCACCCCAAGTTAATCAGCAAATTGTCCGACGTACTTTAGAGGGTTTAGAATCTAAAATCGAATCATGGTTTTCTAATGATCAGGATGAATGGGATATCCGTTATCGGTGGTTTAATAAATTGTTTGCTACTCCTATCAAGACGATTTATCACCGGGAACGCCAAAAAGCTAATGATGTTTATTATGCCAAAAAGATGGCGGTATCTGGTAATTTAACCGAGATAAACGTGAAAGAGTTTTATTTGTGGTGTAAGGAAATTTTGACAGGAGATTTAGAAAAAGCACGATGGGAGGATATCTCGATCGCGTTGATTTTTTCGACAGGGCGACGGATGGGGGAAATTCATTGTAGTGCTGAGTTTTCTCCTATCCCTGGTAAAAATAATTGGCTAAGTTTCAAGGGTCAAAGTAAGGGTAAAAAAGAGAACGACAAGTTTAATGAAGTGTTTGAAATTGCAACTCTTTTACCGGCTGAAAATGTTATCAAAGCGTTAAAGTTTTTAGGAGAGAAGGGGAAACGATTACCGTCTAATTTAGAAAATCCTGATGAAACCCGTAAAAATATCAAACAAGTTAACAGGAGATTTTCAACAGCACTATCTCGACAAATGTCTGTAGTGATGGCAAAATTTAATTTTCCCAAGTTTTTATATGGTGACAATCGTCAAGATGGGGAAGTATTTTCCTATAAAACTTGTCGTGATTTGTACACAATTGCAAGTTATCAATCCTTTCCAAATGATGAAAAAGAATCGCGTTCCTTAACAAATTGGAGCTATAAAGTATTAGGGCATAGTGACTTAGCCACTGCCTTAATTTACGAGAAAGTAACTGTAACAGGGTTAGAAGATTTGATAAACGATATCAACGCTTAAACCCATTGGCACTCTATGAATCCCGGTAGAGTGCCTCTACCAACTCATTAACTTAGGTTTGAACAATGAATAATATATTGTGTAACGTTCCTCACTATCTGAATCATTGCTTTTCCCTGTTAGCGGCTATGACTAATCTGGTACTCCCTTTATTAAAACATCGTAGGCTAAATCGAAAGGAAAAGCACTTATTGAGAGATTTAATTTCGCAACTGATTTATTTTCTGTATCTGATTGGTGAGGATTTAGATTTAGAAATGGTACAGAAAACCGAGAATAAGGCTAAACTGAAATTAACGATTATCAACGGTGGTAAAAATGACTAGAACAATTGCAGAAATTTATCGCAGTGAAGAGTATCAAAGTTTATCCGGAGAGGAACGTTACCGTATTGATTCTCTACCCTCTGAACAGCGTATTTACGCGCTTCATAATATCCATCTCTACAGAGAGGAACAGGGACGGGTTAAGGGAGTGAAAGAGGAACAGGTTTATAGTGCTTTCTCAAAACTCTCTATTTCTGAACAGCAACGGATCAACTCGCTGAACCCTGTTGCACGGCTAGTTGCCCTGCGATCGCTTGTGAAAAAGTAAATTTCACCTATCCGTCTAAATTAACTTAGGCGGATAGGCACTATTTAGAGGTTTTATGGATAAGGAACTCGAAAGATTAGAAAGGCTATTAAACCATTACTACAACCTAGTTAAGAATGGTAATAAGACAGCGTTAGCGGATTATCTAAAGATTGTTGAGACTAAACAGAGGATTATTAACAGCACTCTGAAAGAGGAACGGGATAAATATTACACTCTTTCTCAGGAGTTTTATAAGCTGTTAGAATTACACTACAAAACAGTTTTTACTTCAGAAAATCTTGAACAGGTACGGGACGGTTTGAAAACAGAAGTCGAATCACTGGCAGTAGATTTATTTGTTAGCGGTAAACTTGACCCTGCATTGTTGTCACCGTTCAAATCAGAGTGAAAAAGAGGAACCGCAATCATTGCACCGATAACGCTGTTTTCCTTTGTATTTTCCATTTTTTCTAACATTAATAGACTCACAATTGCCACAAACAACAGATTCTAATAAACCGGGTTTTTTAGCTGTTGTGGCACTTACTTCTACAGACATAGATTCGCTGTAACCATCACCCGGTAAGGTTTTTGGCGGTTGTGGCAGAGGTAAGTAAGTAGATTCTATTGTGGCTGATTGTGTCGGATTTTGTGGCTTATTGTGTCTGCAATACTCTCTCGGTTTAGGTAATTGGGCGAAAAACTTTTTAGAATCTTGGTAACATAATCCGTAATATTTTATAGGACTATTTGAAATAGATTTAAAATCGCTATTTAATGCGCTTTCTTCCCCCCTATCAATTGCCAGATAGGGTATCCCTACCTTGATACTATCCCCTAGATAAACTTGATTGAACTGATGAAAATCAGCCTTATTCCATCCCGGAAATTGAGATACATTAGCGACTTGACCGATTGCTAAAACGTAGATTTTTAATGACCTTCCCAATGAAACCGCATTCTTGATAATCATTGAAATATCTTTAGACTTATGCCCAAAGGAATCAGCCCTAAAAATCAATTGCTGAAATTCATCTATTATCCAAAATTGCGGTTCCCAATTAGGTGGATTTTCAAAATTATCGGTGTTGACCCTGTTGCGTTCCATAACAATGCTGTCGAGTTCTAACAGTCCATCATAGGCAGTGGGATAGCGCGACCCTTCAAAACCCAGATAGTCTGGAGTTATGATGCGATCGCCTAAGTCTATTTTGCTGAACTCATCCGGTTTCGGTTGAATGAACTTGATACTGAAGTCATTCCGGAGGCTGAACAGTAAAGCGCAATAATTAACAGCAAGTTCACTTTTTCCGGTTCCTCTGGCTCCTAGAATCAGACAGTTTTCATCAGCTAACGCTAACTTTTCAAGCCAATTATCAGGAGCAAACTTGACCCTATCTATATCCTTTCTGGAATCAATTAAAAATGTGACTTTGCCGTTTCTAACCGTGTAATTTGGAGGGCTATCGATATCTATTAGACCCGGTAATTGCTCCGAAATAGATTTAAGGCACTCGTTAAAATTAGATGATTGTGGCTTGTAAATATGTTTCCATACTCCGTTGCTATTAGTCGATTCCAGATAGTCTACTCTGATTTTATTCTGACTGAATAGCTCTAAAATAACCCTAGCCGTTTGATTTTCTGGTTTACTTAGCTCGTTAGATAAGATAGTGACTTGTTGCCTTAAATTAATGTTTTCATCGTTCAAGGCTTCTATTTGATGCTGTAACTCTCCGATAGCTGATTCACTTTGGGACAAGGCAAAGTCAAACTGAACTCTCTGTGATTCGAGATGATTTTCTAGGTTTTTCCTATCGAGTTCTAGTGACTTCCTCTCTAATTCAAAGTCTTTTAATCCTCTCTTTAAATCATTTTCTTTCTCGGTTAATTTAGTGGAATAACTAACGAGTTCTTTCTCTCGTTTCTGCCAATTAGCTACAAGGGTTTCTAGTTTATTAACTTCTTCCTTATGCCGAATAATTAAACCTACCCTTTCGGCTTCTAACTGTGATACTTTTTCGTTAGCGGTTTTTAATAAAATATTCTGTTGTGATTTGATAGCCGTTATCTGTTTATCACAGTCCTTTTTAATCGATGCCAATTGATTATTAAAATCTGTTTTGAGAGTGTTTATATCAGATTCTAAAACGCTTGATTCATAGCTTTTATCAGCTAGTAATCTCTCGTTAGCTTCTACAATTTTTTGTAGTCGTTTAACTTTACTGGAAATATCTTTTTCAAGTAAAAAAGCACTCGCAATGGGTGCTAGTAAAGAATAGCTAAAACCAATATATTTAAGGGTTTTAAAGGTGACAGAAGTCGCCGCTATAAAACCGATAATGGGAGTGCTATAAACCATTCCGATTGCAAGTGCTTTAATGTGCATTTTTTATTTTAGAAAGCGGTTTTCCTGTCTGAATTTTAGCTTGAACAATTCGCTATCTTCCCTGAAATTAGCCTTCAGTTCGGAGAGTTTCAACATAGCGGATTGTGCTTGCACAGTAAGGGTTTCAGCGTGTAGCCGGGTCATGCCTTGTTCAAATCTAGCGGTAGCACCTAACTGATTTGATTTCTCTTTCTGGATTGATAGATTTAGCCGCGCTTGATTCAATGATTCTTGTGCTGATTGTACGGCTATTTGCGAGATAGAAGTCATCACTTTTTCACCCGTTAGCGCGTAGGTTTTTTGGCTGATTTTCTCATCTAAAATAGCCAAATCTAACCCTCTGATTTTTTGTTCCTTTAGTTCTTTTAATCGGTTGAACTCTCCCCGCGTGACCATACGTTTATTCTCCCTTGGATATCGGATAAAATCGAATCATTTCGTTTTTGGCATGATTCTAATTGAGACGATAGGGAATTGATTTGACTGCCTCTATCGGTGTTTTTCTGTTCTAGGTTTTTAACGTACAAATCATTGGGCATATCAGCCATACTCATGCCAATTGCTACCCCTAACGCAAGCGTTAACCCATAACTAATCCCTTGAATAGGCATCAAATCAATCCCCCTGTAAACTCGACTATTGTGGTAAAAAAAGGGTAGCATTCTCACCCGGTGAAAATGCTTTCATCTCTTCGATAACGGTTGATTCTACAACCTCAAAATCAGGGTAGAGGTTGCACTCGGTTAGTCGCTTTTTAGAAAGTGCAACGGTTCCCCGGTCTAACAGGGAATTAAGGTGCTGATTGTACGCTTGAAAATAAATTCTCGCGTCTTTTTCAGCGTCGAGTTTTCCCTGTTCTAGTAGTGTTTGAGCGCGGAAATTATTACGAATTTCAGAGTGTTTGCACCCATTCTGTGAAGTCGGATTGTTGACTTGATTGGTGTCTTGATTGTTGGTTGTTTCTGTCGCTTTTTTGGTAGCCATGATTTTCGAGTTCCTTATTCAAGTTTATTTGTGCGTACTGAACCCCAAATTTAGAGATTAATTCTCTGTAAATTTGAAGGATTTTATAGGCATCACAACTAAGTGATTTTGAACCGGGTACATAATCCCATTCATTGAATACAGCAGCTATTTGATGGCACGATGCCAGTGATCTACTGTAGGTTGCCTTGCTCAAATTGAGAAAGTTTTGAGCATTTTGGTGGGATATCGCGATAATTTCGGGAGTAACGTCATACATTTCTCATTCCAGCCTCACTCGGTTATCAAACTTTTCTCATTCCAACCTCACCATAAAACAACCGCACTATGGCGGTCAATAGGTTTACCGTCATAGTGCGGATAATTTTTAATGTAAAGATTTATTACAAGTCTTGATTGCGCTTGATTTGTTTTTCCATTTCGCGCAAGATATCCTCTTTCATCAATAATCTGGGAACGTAGCTAGGACAAGACTCAAACCGTTCCCCCCATCTTTCTACTGTACGGATACTAGCTCCTGTAACGGTATGCAGTAGTCGCACGGCTTCTACCTTAAACCCCCATTCACCGGGTTTTAGTTGACACCATTTGGTGCAAAATTCTAAAGGATCCATTTTTTCGTTCTTTTTGGCTAAAAGCCTTTCAGGGTATGGTTTAGACTTAACATAGCCCGGTTGATAGTAGGTTGTTTGCATTTTCTTAAATTTACGCGACTTGACGGTAAACTCATCCTACACCATTTAAGATACTGGACTATAATTGAATCATTCATTAATTATAAGATTTACTTATATGGCTACTAAGTGTTTACTTTGCAATTCTGACATCAGGACCGAAATTGACCTATTGCTCCTATCCGGTGAGTCAACTGAGAAAGTAGCAAAAATTTGTTGCGATCGCGGGCTAAAAATATCTAAAGCGTCAGTATGTAGACATACTCGACATATAGAGGGATACCATCCTCCAAAATCTTCAGAAATTGTAGATTATGGCGTTAAAAAGAATGAGTTACAACCGCTCAAATTTGAAATATCAAACGAGTTAACTTCTGAGAAATTATCGCAGTCGATAACCTCTACTTATCAAATAATTATTGCAGGGATTGAAGCGCGGGCTATAGCTTGGGCAAAGGGTGAGGGTAGATTCCCTTTAGATGAAATAAAAGCACTTCAAAGCTATACTGATACTATTTCTAAGTTAAAGGATAAAACAAACTTTTTAAATCTTGAAAACACTTTCAACCCTTGCGACTTTGAAGATTTATTAAACTAATAAAAAAACCCTGTAACCTTTACTGGTACAGGGTTATGGAATTATTAGGCTGGAATTCTTTCTAAAATATTCAATCGTTTCATCTTAGGAGAAGAATTCGCCATCTCGATTAACTCACCCTTTAAAGTGTTTAAAGAAGGAATAAGAATCACCTCTAAAATACCGTATTGTTTTGAATTGATACTTTTATCAAATTGAATCAACACTTTTTTAGAGTTTTCTTCAGTTAGCCAGTAAACATCCTCCCCAAACACAATAATTTCCTTATCATGTAAGGTTTTATCCTCTCCCCATTCCTCCAAAAAATCAATCATTTTTCTGATTGTTTGTAGTGATACTTCACTACGCATTTTAAAAATTGCTTTCAGTTCTAGCAATTGTTTAAAAGAATAAAAACATGATGGTTTTTTAGGGTTACCAAATTTTTGAGGGGATACCACCCCTAACCTATCAAGATAAGAAAGTCGTGACGGGTTAACATCGCAAAGTGCGGCAGTTTCTTGCCTTGTGTAGCCAGTAACAACGGTACTCATGATGATTTATCTCCTGTTTTATATCAGATCCTCTACATACCATTGTAAATCACGTCAGCACGTCACGTCAAATCAAATTGTAATAAAACTTAACAAAAATGCGTTGACGTTCAACGCATTTTTAGGTTAGTCTATAAGTGAGGGTCAAACCTCACCCCCAAGGGGATCCCCAAGGGGAACTGTAAAAACTCGTAAAAACTAGGAAAAAACGATCATGCCTTTATCTACCAAAAAAGCAAACAAGCCGGTTATCGATGATCATGGTTATGTTACAGGAACAATTGTCAACATAGAAGAGTGCGAGAGTAACTTCAATCAGGAGCAATTTGAATTTACTATCGAGTCGCAAGGCACTTCTAAGGTTATCAATTTTAAATTGTGGACAGGACAAAATTTGAACTCTAAAAAGTTTCCTTATGGCGAACCGGACAAGAAAAGTAACAAGAAAAGTAAGACTGAAGAGAATGAAAACTTAGACTATAACAAACTAACCCGGTTAAGTCTAAATCTAGGGATGATTAAAGAGTCTGAATTGTTAGCTGATAAAGTCGAGAATTTTGACCTTGAAACTTTAAAAGGTAAAGAGGTCCAATTCAAATTAGAAGTTGTTAAGGGTAAGACCCTGCAAACTATTGATTTATCTTCTATCAAGTTTGCAAAAAAATAAAATTGATAAAACTAAGGCTAGGACTGAGTTCTAGCCTTATCATTCTGTTAGAAAATCAGGAGAATTATGCCATTAATTGTTACCCGTGATTTAGAAATAGTAGAATTGTCCCCTGCTAGTCAATTGCCAGATAAATTAAAGTTATTTGTTGATACGGAATATCAAGATAGTAAAAAAATGGTAGTAGAGTGCATAGGTATATATGCACCCCTATTAAACGATCATGCTGCTGTATGGATGAAATCAGAATTAACCAATGATTTTCATCCTATAATTACTCTTTTAGAACTCCATAAATTTTTAGTCGAACCCCTAAGTGAGGAAGATTTAGAACCGTTAACAACTGAGTTATTAGAAATTCAAGAAAGTATTTTTGAGTGCGAGTCTACCGCTAAAGGAATCAAAAAGGCTTATGAAATCGCTTTAACCCAGGGGATGTTTGATGAGTTACTGACCGAGTACAACCTTGATAGAAGTGCAATCCGTTATCGGAGAGAGAAAAAAGAATCACACCTTGATCTAGTTCCTCCCACGTTAGAAATCGAAATCGAATTCTTTTTTGCGACTGCTGATATTTTCAAGATTGGAGGAACTCTCTATCAGGAGCAATTGCTTAATGCTTATCTCACTCAGTATCGCACCTTTAAACTCAGAAAACCGTTATCCTTTTATGCAAATATCGATAACAAGTTATATGAGATTAAGGTCAACTTTAGAGACAGTTACCACAGAATCCCTCCCCTAACTAATCGCAGTCTTGATGGGAACTGTAAATCACTTGGAATGGAAATAAGAAAGCTAGAAATCGATACTCCTGAGATACGATCGCAACTTGGGCTAGAATCATCGGTTAAAGAACACTTTAGCCTTTTTGCTGATAAAATGCCTTTAGATGCTGCAAAATACAATGCCAAGGATTTATTTACAAGTGCTGACTTATCGGAAAAACAACAGGAGCTATTAAACCATATTCGATCCGACTTTGGTTTAGAAAATGTTGATATAGCGGATACTACCGGGTCAACTGTTTCTCGGTTTATTATCGACTTAGTAAAAACTGATATTGGAGCGTTAGGAGATAAAGAAAAATTAAAATTGTTAACGAGCTTGCTAGGTCAAACTAAAGTAAAAAACTTGCAACGGATAGAACTAAACAATTTCGGAATTCAACCGTTTATGACAGTAGGCGGATTATTGTTTAGTCGCACTCCAAAATATCCATTAATTGAAGGAAAGTTAAGTGATTGTGACTTGTCAAGTTGCTATGCAACATCTATGAGTAATATGCACATTTATCTAGGGGAACCTGTTACCCTTACTTTCAAATACCCTAAATCAGCACCAACTTTAAGAGAAGTTTTAGAATTTATAGAGACTACGAATGCACCTAGGGACGGATTTTTTGTTCGTGTTAGTGGAGATTTAAAAAATGCTTTTAATACTTTAGTGCTTAGTGATTTAAGATTCAAGAAAGAAAAAGTATTAATGCCCAATGAGTTCGATTTGAATGAAAGTAGAAAATCAATTGAGTTGTTTGACGCTTTTAAAACTCCTAAAAAGAACGCGACTTCTACACTACTACTTAAACAAATTAAATTTGGTTTAATCAATCAAGATACAATTGATTGCTTAAAACTTTTACCAGAAAGTTGGTATCAGGAATATCTCGATTTAAAAGTTGATTGCCTAGCTTTCCATCCTGCTGAGTTAATTTGCGATACTTTAGAAGAAGTTGCTAAACTTCGATCCGAATTGCCAGATGAACCCTATACAGACAATTTTGACAAAAAGAGCGGATTGAAGACAATTAAAAGTCAATACTATAACTCGAATGCAACTTTAAGAGTTGATATTGGTAAATATTGGAATCAGTTGAGAAATCAGAGGGCAATCTATAAGAAAGCAAAAAAACCTGTACAGGAAATTTACAAACTTTTTGGAAATTCTGGATATGGTGTAATGGCTTGTCTCTATTTAGCTTCTAATAATTTGATGGCATCCAATCAGATTACATCAGGAGCAAGGTCAGGAGCCTGGTTAATGCTTAACACGCTTAACGGATTCGGACCGATAACCGATGGCACTTGCTTTAATTGGCTAACTGTACCCCTAGGACAAACCTTTAGAGGAGTTCTAGCAAAAAATCCGCACTATCTTTTTGATTATGATTCAACAATTGCCAACAATAATACAGACTATTCCCAACAATGGTTTGATGATAATTTCAAAAAACATTTACTAGACTTCTATGAAATAGATTCTAATCATATCCCCGCTAACAGATTTAATTTTGAACTCAAAACTGAAACTTTCTACTCTTCTACTAAACCTGTAGAAACTACCCTATTCACTCGGTTCTTTAATACGAACGCGGGTAACTATTCTAAAGGGTTGGGAGATGAAACGATACTCATTGAAGGGACTGATTATGATTTTGAAGCACAACAAAATTATCTGAAAGCGAGGTCATTTAGAGGTAATACAAATAATCTGATTGAATGGTATTGCCGCACTCTAAAGGAAGGTTACACTGAACCATTGATTTATGATGAGTTTAAGTTGATTAAATTTGGTGAGGCGAATAGACTCGCAATTAAATTTTTAGACAGAGAGGAAATAGAGGAAATTGCTCATCCTTTGGGGTTTAGCACTCGTACCTACAAAGCTATGAAGTTAATATCCCGGTCACAATTTTTATTCTTGAACGAATCACAGCTAAAGAATTTTGAAACTAACGAGCATAAGTTAGCAGAGTTAAGTAAAGAACTGTTAGATAAAAAATTCTGGCAAAAAATAACGACTGAAGATTTAGCTGAGTATGGTGCTGAAATTTTACCAGGGGTTGACTATTTCAATTTTTCAAAAACTCATGCTGTAGGTACTGGGTTTGAGTTACTTACCCTGACAAAAACCCGCAAAGGAGATATAAAGGCACTCCGGACAGAAATTTTTGAACGCATCTTAAACGGTTGTAGAGACTTCAATGCTGAACTCAACATTAATCGAAATTTCAAGCTAGGGAACCCTTTTAAACTGATGTTAGCAGCGATAATTGTTCATAAGGCAAACACTGAACAGGAGCTACTAGAGAAGTTAAAGAACTCCACTAATTGTCCTGTATTATTAACAGTTAACCGAGAAAATATTCAAATACTTGCTGACTTGAAAAAATACAGAAAAGACAATTAAACCCCTCTACCC
>NZ_JAMXFA010000100.1 GCF_025370785.1 Laspinema olomoucense D3b | reverse complement strand
TTTTTAAGCTATCCTATTTTACATTTTAAATGACAAGGGTCTGTGTATGATTTGCACCGGAGATATAAACAAAGATTTTGCCCCCCTCCCCGAATCCTGCTCTTGGTAAGGGGAGGACTCTGGGAGGGGGGAGGGACAACAGTAAAAATTTTTGACATCGCTTATGAAACTGTTGTTATCATCTCCCCGAGCAAGGCTTTTTACGGTTAATCCTTGGTGTCATCGTGGGCAAAACGGTTATAAAGGAAGTCTAAGGCGTAGTTACGCAAATCGTAATATAAGGGGTCTTCCATAATGCGCTCGCGATCGCGAGGACGGGAGAAAGGAATTTCCATAATTTCGCCTACTTTGGCTTCGGGGCCATTGGTCATCATTACCAATTTATCCGCCAAGAATAACGCCTCATCAATATCGTGAGTAATCATTAACACCGTACAGCGATGGTCGTTCCAAATTTGTAATAACTCCTCTTGTAATTCCTCCTTAGTAATGGCATCCAAAGCCCCAAAAGGTTCATCTAAAATCAGAACTTTAGGACGAATGGCCAAAGCGCGGGCAATGGAAACCCGTTGACGCATCCCCCCAGAAATTTGGTTGGGTTTTTTATCCGCCGCTTCGGTTAAACCAACCATCGCTAAATGATCTCTGACGATCGCCTCTTTTTCCAGTTTCGATTTTTGGGGATAAACCTCATTAACGCCCAGATAGACATTTTCAAAAGCACTTAACCAAGGCAAGAGGGCGTAATTTTGGAAAACCACCATGCGATCGGGTCCGGGTTTAAGGACAGGTTCTCCACCCACCGTCACCGAACCCGTAGAGGGGGTATTAAACCCGGACACCATATTTAATAAGGTAGATTTTCCACAACCGGAATGACCGATCACACAGATAAATTCGCCCCGATTAACGGTTAAATTGACATCTTGTAAAACCGTGTGAGAACCTCGCGCACTTTTATAGGTTTTAGAAACATTTTCAAAAACCACAAAAGGCTTTTTATCCGATGGCTGATTGACTTGATTAGCTTTAAATTTTTTGTAGACGACTTGTTGCATGACCAATTTCTCCTATTTTACGAGTGAGTCCTTGAGAGATCTAGCTGCCCTGCCCCTCATTAAACTTGACGATGAAACCGTTACTACTATCAAGCTGAAAGCGGATCTCTTTCGCGGGTATCGAGAATAATTTCGGCCATCGTAGTATGGCGTTTTATTT